>NZ_JABXOU010000001.1:0-1282942 GCF_014103035.1 Enterobacter sp. RHBSTW-01064
GAATATTATGGTCACATACCCACTCTGCATAATCGAGCCTGGCGCAAGCTAATCATCCAGACTCGTGAAGCTCACACACCTCGCTAACCATTTCCCCTAAAAACCCCGCCATAAACTGGCGGGATTTATACTCATTATCCCAGGCGCGATATCCTTGACCTCGCCTCGTCAAGATGTGCGCGTAACGCCGTCAAACAAGGTGCAAAGCTGGCAGAGAAACGGTCGCAATCGCGGGCTAAAGCATAAAATCGCTCCGCCAGTTCCAGCGCTTCACGCCAGGTTTCCCCACCGATCGCATCAAGTAGCGTTGCCGGACGAAGTGTATTCACTATTTCGCCACCTGACTTAGGCGCAAACCCCATAGGCAGAATGTCGTAGGCTGGCGCAAGATGATACGGACGACCATGAGCACTGATGAACGACAGATTGCCGTGATGCATGTCGGTATTGCCGATTAGCATCCCAAACGCCCAAAGTCGTGCCGTGCCGGTCGCCGCGTCAGGGTGAACACATCCCTGCTTCACCAGTTCATTAACCAGAACAGGCCAGGCTTCTCTCGCGCGGCCTACAAATTCCGCCTCCAGAGCCCGCAAAGAAAAAAGACCTTTACGGCCAAGTTGGCCAATACGGTCAAAGCGAGGGATCTCAAGGAAGCGCTGCCCTGCGAAATCAAACACCTCGGTTTCGACACCAAGCACGCTTAGCGCAAGATGTTCAGCCAGTAGCAAATCTCGCCAGCGTTCACTGATGGGGTTATCGTCTGCAGCCGTGAATTTCACGATGACGTGACCGCGTTCGGTATAGGTGCAAAATTTGGGTTGCTCACCTCCAGCGGACGAACCCGGTGCCTCTCCGGAACTCACGGCCAGAGCCAACGACGGGTAAGCCATCGCCCGATCCACCGCAACAGGCAGTGGCATCTCTACAAAATGATTCCTCGCCTGTTCACCGATTAATAGGTTCCCCACCGCATCGTGCCCATGAGCCAGCAAGGCCCTGATCACATCTGAGTCGGCCCAGTTTTCTGGATTTGCCGGCAGGCCAAGCTCGGATGAATACCGGGAAGCATACGCGCGTCCCAGATACCCCTGAGGTCGCATGTCAAATAACCACCAGGGAAGTCCATCGCTATGAAGGCACACATTGTCCGTTTGTTCCATCACAAATCCGTCTGGATAAACCGGAATGAGCCTACCCAGCGGTTTGACCTGTCCCTCTTCTGTTATGCGGTAAATGGGGGCCGAACTGAACCCCCGAAACGCATCGCGTAGCACATAGTGAATAGATGGACCGGTGCCAATTCGAACAACCTCATCACCAAGCGCTTTCATCGCTCGCGAGATGGTTGGCTGACTAATTCCCATAATATCAGTAAGTTGCCTTACTGATGTAGGGCCTTGCCTCAGCAGCTGTCGTATCGTTTCAGAACGGTCTGTCATTATTGTGAATCGCTGTGTGAATAGGTTATTGAATAGCTAATTTATCAGGTGTTGTGCTCCCTGTCATCTTCAGCAAATGCTGTCGCCGTTTTATGCCTGCGCAACCAGATCAGCTTGTACGCCGCAGGTATAATAAACAGCGATAGCAGCGGCGCCGTGATCATCCCGCCAATCATCGGTGCCGCTATCCGGCTCATGACCTCTGACCCGGCACCGGTACCCCACAGAATGGGCAGCAGACCGGCAATGATCACCGCAACGGTCATCGCCTTTGGCCGCACGCGCAGCACGGCGCCATGATAAAGGGCGTCATCAAGCCCTTGCTCGGTGAACGTTTCACGACGAGACAACTCCGGGTGCGCTTCAATGGCCTGACGCAGATACATCAGCATGACTACCCCAAACTCAGCCGCGACGCCAGCCAGCGCGATAAACCCGGTTCCGGTTGCGACAGACATATGGAAGCCCTGCCAGTACAGGAACCATATTCCTCCAACCAGTGCGAACGGCAGGCTCATCAGAATCAGCAAGGCTTCGTCCACGCGACGGAAGGCCAGATATAACAGAATGAAAATGATCATCACCGTCATCGGCACCATCAGCTTCAGTTTTTTATTGGCATGCTCGAGTAGCTCAAACTGTCCAGAGAATGACACGCTGGTTCCCGGCCTCAGTTTTACCTTCTGGCTGATGGCTGTCTTAATGTCGTTTACCACCGACACCATGTCCCTGCCCCGCGCATCAATGTAAATCCAGCTGGCGGGACGGGCATTTTCCGTTTTCAACATGGTTGGACCGGAAACGACGTTAATCTCTGCCACATCGCCAAGGGTGATTTGCTGCTTCATCGGCGTCAGGATCGGCATCTCCTTCAGCGCCTGCGGGCTGTTCCGGTAATCCTGCGGATAGCGGATATTGATCGGATACCGGGCCACGCCTTCTACCGTTTCCCCTACCGTCGCGCCGCCGATGGCTGAGGAGACGAACAGTTGCACATCGCCCACCGTCATGCCGTAGCGGGAGGCTTTTTCACGGTTGATATCCACATCAACGTAGCGTCCCCCTTCCAGACGTTCAGCCAGTGCCGAGACCACGCCCGGCACGGTTTTGGCTACCGCCTCAATGCTCTGCGCCGTTGCGTCGATATCCGACAAAACGGTACCCGACACCTTGATCCCTATCGGACTTTTGATCCCGGTTGAGAGCATATCAATGCGGTTACGGATGGGCGGCACCCAGAGATTGGCAAGCCCCGGCAAACGAACCGTCTGATCCAGTTCATCGATAATCTTGTCAATCGTCATGCCCGGCCGCCACTGGTCTTCCGGCTTGAGCTGAATGGTCGTTTCAACCATTTCAAGCGGCGCGGAATCTGTTGCGGTTTCAGCCTTACCCGTCTTACCAAACACGGAAGCCACTTCCGGGACGGTTTTGATTAACTTGTCCGTGGTCTGTAATAGCGCCGCCGCTTCTGCCGGAGAGACCCCCGGCAAGGTCGACGGCATATACAGCAGATCGCCCTCATTGATCTTCGGCAGAAACTCACCGCCCACCTGACTCAAAGGCCAGATAACCGTGAAGATGGATAACGCCGCAACCAGCAGGGTAGTTTTAGGCCAGTGGAGCACCCTGAGCAGTAACGGGTGATAGGCCTTGATCAGCAGCCGGTTAAGGGGATTGCGGGTTTCCGCAGGGATTTTCCCGCGGATCCAGAACCCCATCAGAATAGGAATAACAATGATGGCCAGCGCGGCTGCACCTGCCATGGAGTATGTTTTAGTAAAGGCCAGCGGGCCAAACAACCGCCCTTCCTGTCCTTCAAGGGTAAATATAGGAATGAAGGATAAGGTGATGATCAGCAGGCTGATAAACAGCGCGGGGCCAACCTCCACGGAGGCGTTGGTGATCACCTGCCAGCGGGTGGCGTTATCAATCTGCTCTCCGGGATGCTGATGATCCCACTCCTCGAGCCGTTTATGCGCATTTTCAATCATCACAATGGCGGCATCCACCATTGCGCCGACGGCGATGGCGATCCCACCCAGCGACATAATATTGGCGTTCAGCCCCTGGAAGTGCATGACGATAAAGGCAATGCACAGGCCGAGCGGCAAAGAAATGATGGCGACCAGCGCAGAGCGGACGTGCCAGAGGAACAGGGCGCAGACAATAGCCACCACGATAAACTCTTCAAGCAGCTTGGAACTCAGATTGTCGATTGCCCGGTCGATTAGCTGGCTGCGATCGTAGGTGGTCACAATCTCAACGCCTTCCGGCAGACTGGCTTTCAGCGTCTCCAGTTTATCTTTTACCGCAGTAATGACCTCACGCGCATTTTTGCCCGAACGCAGGATCACGACGCCCCCGGCGACTTCCCCCTGCCCGTTGAGTTCGGCAATACCGCGTCGCATTTCCGGCCCCGTCTGCACGCGAGCAACATCACGCAGATAAATGGGGACCCCGTTCTCCCCGGTTTTCAGGACGATATTATTGAAGTCATCAAGGGTCTGGAGATAACCGCTGGCGCGAACCATATACTCCGCTTCCGCGATTTCAATGGATGAGCCCCCTGCTTCCTGGTTGGACGATTCAAGGGCCTGCTTAACCTCAGGCAGGCTTACGCCGTACTGGGCCAGTTTTAACGGATCAACCTGAATCTGATACTGCTTCACCACGCCGCCGACAGACGCCACCTCGGCCACGTTTGGAATGGTTTTCAGTTCAAACTTGAGGAACCAGTCCTGAAGAGATCGCAGTTCCGCGAGATCGTGTTTTCCGCTGCGATCGACCAGCGCATACTCAAATATCCAGCCCACGCCCGTGGCATCAGGCCCGATTTCAGCGCTCACCCCGGCGGGCAGTCTACCCTGCACCTGATTCAGATACTCCAGCACGCGTGACCTGGCCCAGTAGAGATCTGTCCCATCTTCAAAAATGACATACACGTAGGAATCACCAAACTGGGAAAACCCGCGCACGGTCTTTGCGCCCGGCACCGACAGCATGGTGGTGGTGAGCGGATACGTCACCTGGTTTTCAACAATCTGCGGAGCCTGGCCGGGATAGCTGGTTTTAATAATGACCTGAACATCAGACAGATCGGGCAAGGCATCGACCGGCGTGTTGATGATGGTCCAGGTTCCCCAGACGCTGAGAAACAGCGCCCCCATCATCACCAGAAAACGATTGGCGACTGACCGCCGGATAATCCATTCAATCATCGTCGTCTCCTTAGTGGCCAGCATGCGCGTCGTCATGTTTTTCAGGATGCCGCATGCGTTCCAGCGCACCGGTAATATTGGCCTCAGAGTCAATCAGGAACAGGCCGCTGACCACCACCGACTCCCCTTCATTCAGGCCTGAACCAATACCTGACTGTTGCTGAGATTCGTGCAGCACGTGGATCGGTTTCGGCACAAAACGCCCCTCCGCATCGACCGTAATCACGCGCTGTTCTTTGCCGGTATCGATAACGGCCTGAGACGGGATCAGCAGCATGTCCTGGCTTTGGGTATTCAGCTTCAGATAGGCATTCATACCCGGTTTCAGACGTTCATCTTTATTGGAAACCTGCAGGCGCACCTGCAGCGTGCGAGTGGCCGGGTCCACGCTCGGCAGAAGGTTCCATTTTTCAACGGGGAAAGATGTGTCCGGATAAGCCGGTACGGAAACAGCAAACTGCGACGTGTCTTTCAGGAGATACGCGATGGACTCAGGGACGGCGGCGCTGATCCAGACGGGGTCCATCCCCTGAATCTGTGCCACCACTTTATCTTTTGAAATATTCATTCCGGTGCGCAGGTCAAACGCGGTGATCACCCCGTCGATGGGGGCTTTAATGGTAAATCGGGTCTGAATCGTTCGGCTGGCGCGCAGCCTTTGTATATCGTCGTCTGGCATGCCTGCCAGTCGCAGCCGCTCAAGCACCCCTTTAATCTGGGTAGGCGTTCCGCCGGTGCCGGATAACAGCAAAAACTCACTCTGCGCTTCGACCCAGTCCGGGATCGTGATATCAATCAGCGGCGTGCCTTTCTTCACATGGTCGCCCGTTGTCAGCGGGTACACCTTCTCAACGAAACCTTCAGCGCGTGCCTGCACAATGACAAACTGATAGTCGTTATAGCTGACGTTGGCTGGGATGGTCTGGGAATAATTCAGCTTCCCCCGCGTGACTTTTTGCGTTTTTAATCCCAGGTTCTGAACCTGTGTCGGATCAATACGAATACCGACGCTGCTTTTCTCGTCGTCTTCATCCGCATATTTTGGCACCAGGTCCATATCCATAAAGGGCGATTTACCGGGTTTATCAAATTTAACGTCTGGTTTCATCGGGTCATACCAGAAAAGTACCTTTCGCTCGGGTACGGTCTTTTCTGTTTTATCCACTGAATGCATCGCCTGCCAGGCCGTCACTGAAATCAGCCCGCCTGCTATAAGGCTGGAAATAATCATTGCAGCATATTTTATTTTAAAAGACGCCATGCCGTTTCTCGCTATTTAATGCTCTTCAGTAAAGAGATATTGCCCTGCTGCACAAACGAAAAATTAACCTGGCTACCCACTTTTAACGCCGTAATACTCTCGTCAGCCTGGGTAAAGGTGAAGCGCATGGTCATCGCGGGCCAACTCACCGCCGGGATAGCATCATGAGAAATGGTGATTTTCTTATTGGTGAGATCAATGTCCTTCACAATACCGGTTCCTTCAATCACCTGCTCTGAAGCGGCGTCGCTGGCAGCAGTCATTTCACCATGCTGATGAACTTCAGCCTGAAGGCCAGCAGAAAACATCACAGAGAGAGCACCAAATACAACGGCTTTAATGGAATTACGCATATTCATTGTCCTGTTAAATGATAAATAAGTTATTCAACCCAGCCGCCACCCAGTGCGGTGTAGAGATTAATTTCATTCACCTGTCTGGAATTGGTCAGGTCGAGTAGGGTTTGCTGTGTGGCGAAAAGAGAACGCTCTGCATCAAGCACTTCGATATAGCTCACCGCGCCGCTGGCATATAATCCTCTGGCGCGCTGAAGGGTAATTTGCAGTGAATCCAGATAACGCTGCTGCGCATCAATTTGATTGTTAATGCTGTCACGCAGAGCGAGCGCATCAGCAACGTCTTTAAATGCAGCCTGAATTTTTTGTTCGTAATTCACAACCGACTGCTGCTGGCGAATTTCAGCCAGCTTCAGGTTGGCGTTATTCCTTCCGGCATTGAAAATTGGAATGTCGATTTTAGGAATAAAATTCCACATTCCGCTCGCCGGTGTGAACAGGCTGGATAACGCCGTACTGCTTGTTGAAAGTCCACTTGTCAGCGAAATTGAAGGGAAAAAAGCGGCTCGCGCAGCGCCAATATTGGCATCAGCCGCTTTCAGCTGATACTCCGCCTCCATGATGTCCGGGCGCTGAAGCAGAATGTCTGATGACAGATTGGGCGGCAGCTTTACGGGTGTCAGAGCGCTATCGCTCGCACCGTTTTCTGATGGGAGCGCGCGATACGTGCCCAGCACGAGCTGCAGGGCATTATTGGCCTGCGCCAGCTCGCCCTCTCTTTTGGCAATCTCCGCGCGGGTGCTTTCGATTTGTCCACGGGCCTGTTCCAGCGCGAGGACGTTCGTGCTGCCCGTCACCAGCTGCTGCTCTACAAAAGCATAAGACTGTTGATAATTTTTCAGCGTCTCGCGCGCAATACGCAGCTGTTTGTAGGCCAGCTGCTGGCTGAAATAACTCTGCGACACGCTGGAGACAAGCAGAATATGTACCGCCCGGCGGGCTTCTTCGCTGGCAAAAAAGTTTTGTCTGTCTGCCTCACTCATGTTCCTGAGCTTGCCGAAAAAATCGAGTTCGTAGCTAAGCTCAAGGCCCGCGTCATACTCTTGTGATGTCGGCTTGTCACTTTTCAGCCCGCCGCTGTAGGTAATACCTGACGACGCATTCAACTGCGGATAGCGGTCTGCATCCGTGACGTTAAACTGCGCCCGGGCTTCTTCCACCTTCAGGGCCGCCTTGCGCAAATCGCGGTTATTGCTCAGGGCCTCGGCGATCAGCCTTGTCACCTGGGAATCGGCAAAAAAGTTGCGCCACCCACGGTCCTGATAATTCTGCGCTGCGGGCATCAGACCGTTGCGAGACAGTGAAAACTGCTGCGGGACCGGTGCCGCGGGGCGCTGGTATTCAGGTGCCAGGGAGACGCAGCCTGCAAGGAGGAAAATTGTGCTGATGCTAAGTCGTTTTAAGGTGAACATAACGCTTCTCGTCCAGGCAGACCTGGTAAATGATTCCAATGAAGTCCAGAGTGTTACCAGGGTTACTCTAACGAAATCATCCTGTTTGCCCGGTGACAGGATAATGACAATGTTGTCATTTTTAGGGTAAGCCGTTGATTACGGCCTTCGGCGCAATAGAATGTCGCTAGCAGCCAGTCAGGGGAGCAAGATGAAAATACTGATCGTTGAAGACGAGATTAAAACAGGCGAATACCTCAGCAAGGGGCTGACGGAGGCGGGCTTTGTGGTGGACTACGCTGACAATGGCCTGAACGGATATCATCTCGCCATGACCGCCGGGTATGATCTGCTGATTCTGGATATCATGCTGCCTGATGTGAACGGCTGGGATATCGTCCGCATGCTGCGTTCTGCCGGGAAAGGGATGCCGATACTGTTACTGACGGCCCTCGGCACGATTGAACACCGGGTTAAGGGGCTTGAGCTGGGCGCAGATGATTACCTGGTAAAACCTTTCGCGTTTGCTGAGCTTCTCGCTCGGGTGAGAACGCTGCTAAGGCGCGGTAATACGGCGATAGCCGAGAGCCAGTTCAACGTGGCGGACCTGACGATCGATCTCATCTCCCGGAAGGTCACCCGCGCCGGAAACCGTATTCTGTTAACCAGCAAAGAGTTCAGCCTGCTGGAGTTTTTCATCCGGCATCAGGGCGAAGTCCTGCCCCGCTCCCTGATTGCTTCGCAGGTGTGGGACATGAACTTTGACAGCGACACCAACGCCATCGACGTCGCGGTTAAGCGCCTGCGCGCCAAAATAGATAATGATTATGAGCCGAAACTGATCCAGACCGTCCGCGGCGTCGGCTATATGCTGGAGGCGCCGGATGCAAAATAAGCCCGCCAGGCGTCCATTCTCTCTTGCCCTGAGGCTGACGTTTTTTATCAGCCTCTCTACGATCCTCGCTTTTTTCGCTTTTACCTGGTTTATGCTGCATTCGGTTGAAAAGCATTTTGCCGAACAGGATATTAGCGATCTGCAGCAAATCAGTACCGCAATGCACCGCATACTGCAGTCACCGGCCGATCCCGATGAACGAAAGGTCAGTAAAATCAAAGAGTCGATTGCCAGTTACCGCAACGTCGCCGTGCTGCTTCTGGATCCTCAGGGGAAAGAACTGTTCAGTTCAGCGCAAGGCGCGGCATTACGCCCTGCGATAAATACGGCGGATTTTGGCACACACCGCCGCGCGCAGGATGTGTTTCTCTGGACGGTAGAAGACCCGTCCATGCCCGCGCACTCCGGTCCCGAAATGAAAATGGAAACCTACCGAATTATCGCCTCTTCTGGAACGGCTGCATTTCAGGGAAAAACGCAGAACTACGTCATGCTTATCGGGCTTTCCATCAATTTTCATCTTCACTACCTCGATGCGCTGAAAAAGAATCTGCTCGCGATTGCTGCTGTTATCAGCGTGCTGATTATTCTTGTCATCCGCATCGCGGTTCGCCAGGGACACCTGCCCCTGCGTAACGTTAGCACCGCTATCAAAAATATCACCTCTGAAAATCTGGATGTGCGGCTGGAGCCGTCCCGCGTGCCTGTTGAGCTGGAACAACTGGTGATCTCCTTCAACCATATGATTGAAAAAATTGAGGATGTCTTTACCCGTCAGGCCAATTTTTCTGCCGATATCGCGCACGAAATCAGAACCCCCATCACCAACCTGATGACGCAAAGCGAGATTGCCCTAAGCCAGAACCGGACGCAGAAAGAGCTTGAAGACGTGCTCTATTCCAGCCTTGAAGAGTACACCCGGATGACCCGCATGGTCAGCGACATGCTGTTTCTCGCCCAGGCGGATAATAACCAGCTGATCCCTGACCGGGTCATGTTTGATTTACGTGCAGAGGTGATGAAAGTTTTCGATTTCTTTGAAGCCTGGGCGGAAGAGCGCAACATCACGCTGAAATTCAACGGGATGCCCTGCCTGGTTGAAGGCGATCCCCAGATGTTCAGGCGAGCAATCAATAACCTGTTATCCAATGCCCTGCGCTATACGCCGGAAGGACAGGCTGTGACCGTCTCACTCACAGAACAAGATAGCTATTTTGTTCTGATGATGGAAAACCCCGGCACGCCCATCCCCGAAGCGCATTTGCCGAGACTGTTCGACCGCTTCTATCGTGTGGATCCGTCCAGGCAACGTAAAGGCGAAGGCAGCGGGATCGGGCTTGCCATCGTCAAATCCATTGTGGTTGCCCATCATGGAAAAGTGCGTGTGGAATCTGACGCTCGCTCGACGCGGTTTATCTTGTCTGTGCCAAAGGCGATATCGCGCTAAGGCTCACTGCGCATCCTGACAGACTTCGCGCACTTTCTCTCTCAACCAGCGGTGCCCCGGATCCTGCTCCATTCGCGGGTGCCACATCTGGGAAACCGTAATGGTCCGGGCTTTAAACGGCAGTTCGAAGACGTGCAAACTTTCCGTCATGGTTTGATTGCGCAGATACAGTGCGGGAACCATCGCAATGAGATCGGATGCCAGCGCCACGGATAACGCCGTCGGGAAGCCCGGCACCACGCTGGCCACTTTACGTTTCATACTCTGTTCCGCCAAAACATCATCGACAAAGCCGTGTAACGAACCGTCAGGCGAGGCGACCACATGGCCCCATGACACATAATCGTTGATGCTGATTGCCGACAGCGCGGCCAGCGGATGTCCTTTGCGTACCGCACCCACAAACCGGTCCTGAAATAACCGCTGCAAACGTATCTCCGGTCCCATGTTGCTCTGTACGCCAATTTCCAGGTCAACCAGCCCCTCACGCAGATACCGCGACGTTTTTTCAGGCTTCGGTGCGAAGCGTATACAGACCTCAGGGGCAGCCGCGGCAACGGCGGCAATCAGGGCAGGACCAAAGGCCACTACGAAGCCATCATTTGCCCGAATGGTGAAAAGTCGTGCCAGCGTTTGGACGTTAAGCGTCTCGGTGGAGGGCTGGAGCACCGCCCTCGCCTCGTGCACGGCGTTTCTGGCCCGGTCCCGGGTGGCTTCTGCCCAGGGCGTCAGCACCATGTGACGTCCGGCCCGAACCAGAATCGGATCGCCGGTCACTTCACGCAGCCTGCTCAGCGTTCGGCTCATGGCGGAGGTGCTCAGGTTTATACGCCGCGCCGCAGCGGCTACGCTGGCTTCAGCCAGCAAAACGTCGAGGGCAACCAGCAAATTGAAATCAGGGTCGGTCACGTTATCTCCTCATATAAGGCGTTATACGCAACGAATGAATGCACAGGCTGCGTCTTCCGCCTTGTATACCCCATGATTATAGTTTCGTCATCACTATTCTTTTCTGGAGTAAATATCATGACGCTGTTTTCAAACCAGCCCGGCGATGAGGGATTACCGGGACATGAACGTGCTCGGGTCATGGTCGCGCTGATGACCACCACGCTGATGGGCGTCTTTGATGGCACCATGATTAACGTAGCGCTGCCCTCCATGGCGAGCGCGATGCAGGTCTCTGCGAATGTCGCAGTATGGTTTGCCAACGGTTACCTGCTGTCGGCGGCGATGACGCTGGCTATCTTCGCGGCGCTGGCAGCGCGCATGGGCTATCGCCCGGTGTTTCTGGCGGGTCTTGCGACGTTCACGCTTACCTCCCTTGGCTGCGCGCTGGCGACGACGCCGGACATGCTGATCGGGATGCGTGTTTTGCAAGGCATAGGGGGTGCGGCCACGTTGAGTATCGCCCCGGCGATACTGCGCTCCGTTTTCCCTGGACGACTGCTTGGCCGCGTTCTGGGGCTGCACGCCCTGCTGATTGCCGCCAGCACGGCCATAGCGCCGGTGCTGGGCGGCACGATCCTGGAGGCGCTGCGCTGGGAATGGCTGTTTGCGATTAACATTATTCCGGGAAGTGTCGCACTGCTGCTGGCCTGGAAGGCGTTACCGCGCGGTTCGGCTTCCAGTAAAACGCCCTTTGACACCGCAGGTGCGGTGCTCTCGGCGATTCTGCTCGGTTCGACAATCATGACCGCGAACAGTTTCCAGCACGTCAGCCATGAGGCGGTGTTTTGGGCGGGTATTGCCCTGCTCAGCGCCACCGCCTTCATCTGGCATATTCGCCGCGTCCAAAGCCCCTTACTGCCCCCCGTTATCTTCCGCAACGGCCGCTTTACGCTCGCCGCACTCACCTCACTTGCGTCGTTTGTCAGCCAGGGCATCACCTTTATCGCGCTGCCGTTTATGTTTCAGAGCGTGTATGGCTACAGCCCGCTGGAATCGGCCCTTCTGTTCACGCCCTGGCCGATTGGCATCGTGTTGATTGCCCCTCACGCGGGCCGTTGGGCAGATACGATTTCCGCGCCGCTGATTTCCACCATCGGGCTGATGATTTTTGCCGTTGGGTTGATCCTGCTGGCGACGTTACCCGCAAGCCCTCCCACATGGGATATCTGCCTGCGCAGTCTGGTATGCGGTATTGGGTTTGGCTGCTTCCAGAGCCCTAATAATCGGGAAATGCTCGCTAACGTGGCGCGGGAGAATGCCAGCTATGCGTCCGGGGTATTGTCCATCGTCAGGACCTTCGGGCAGTGTCTGGGGGCGGCCGTGGTGGGTGTTTGGCTGGCTGCGACGACGGGCTCGGACCAGGCCGTTCACTTTGCGCTGTGGACTGCGGTGGTCGCCTCTGCCGGGTCGGTGTTGTTTAGCCTGAGCCGACTGCGCGCCGCCGTTCGGGCATCAGCCTGATTCGCCCGGCGGCGCTACGCTTACCTGGCCTACAATGTAGGCCAGGTAAGCGTAGCGCCACCCGGCAAAAAAGACGACGCGTTTATTTACTCCAGCGCCAGCAGCGCAAAGCTCGCCAGCCAGTGCCCGCCGCTGTAGTGGCTGCCCACCACGTGCTCGACGCTTGCCGTCAGGTGTTTCGCCACGGCATCACGCAGCGCCTGCTGTCCCGGATGGTTCTCCGGCAGCGCCTTTGCGATGTGCTTCATACACCAGGCGCGGCTGAGGTTTAACCCGTCCAGATGGGCAATTTTCGGGTCGGAACGGTCGCTCACCTCCGCCGGGTTCATCAGTGCCGCAACAGTCTCTACGTCAGGGAGGAATTTATCGAACCATGCCGGGAAGTTATCCGTTACCTTGCTCATCAGCAGCGCCTCGGTCAGCGCGCCGGAAATATACTCATCGCCGCCCGGTTCGTAGTGCGCCGGATAGCGCGTATCGGCGAAATAAAACCGCTCAGCCGCCGTCAGAATCGCCTGCTCCAGCCCGCTGTCCTGCACGGCACGGGCGTAATCCAGCCCCAGCGCGAGGGCAAACGCCGTGTTGTAGTGCGTTCCGACGCGGATCGGATAGGTAAGCTTGCTGAGATAATCCACCAGCCGGTTACGAATATCCTGGGTTAACGGCTCAAGCGTCTGGTACCAGACTGCGGCCTGCGGCAGCGACGACTGTTTCAGCTCCTGAGCCAGTGCCAGCAGCCAGCCGTAGCCATACGGACGTTCGAACGACGCGCGGAACGGCGCGGTGAAATAGGCCAGCTCTTTCGCCACGTTCTCGTCGGTCAGATGCTCGTCGATAAGCGCGACGATGTCATTCCGACACGGTAGCTCAGGATAGAGGCGCACGCAGCGCAGCAGCAGCCAGTAGCCGTGCACCGCCGAGTGCCAGTCAAAACAGCCGTAGAAAATGGGGTGCAGCTCGCGAGGCGGCAGAACATCGCCATCATCATTCAGCAGGTGCATGATGTGGTTCGGGTATTCCTGGCGCAAATAGGTCAAAGGCATGCGGGCAAACGCGTCTGCCTGATGTTGCGTTAATTCCATATCAGCTCCTTAGCGAAACACGAGGAAATACATTAAGAACACGTTCACCACCAGCAGGGTTAACGCGGTCGGGATCTGGATCTTGATCACCTGATATTTGTCTTTGAGTTCCAGCAGCGCGGCGGGAACGATATTGAAGTTCGCGGCCATCGGCGTCATCAGCGTGCCGCAGTAGCCCGCGTACATGCCAATCGCCAGCAGCGGTGCCGGGTTGCCGTGATGCACGTTAATCAGGAACGGTAAGGCGATACCGGCACTTAATACCGGGAAAGCGGCAAAGGCGTTACCCATGATCATGGTAAACAGCGCCATACCCACGCAGTAAATCACCACCAGCATGAAGCGGCTATCCGGGTTCACGAACAGGCTGACCACCTTCTGCACCGAATCGCCGGTATTGGCCGCCACGAACACGCCGCCGAGCATCGCCAGCATCTGCGGCAAGATCACCGCCCAGCCGATGGTGTCGACCAGACGACGAGACTGGCGGATAGCGTGCAGCGGTGTCCCCTTCGTTAGCCACCATCCGGTGAGGATCGCCGCGACGCAGGCCACGCACAGCGCCGCCAGGGTAAGCTGTTTCTGGTCGAGAAGATAAACGCCGCCAATCGACACGCCCTTCAGGAACAGCGTACCGATAACCGTCACCACCGGGATCATCAGCGCGGGCAGGAACAGCCAGTTTTTGAGCCGGTTCGATGAGGCAACGCGCTCCTCGTCGGAGGCCATTTTATAGTGCCCTTTCCCGACCAGACCAAAGCCCGCCAGCAGCGCGATAGCGATGACGCCGCCGCCAATGATCCGGTACGCCAGCGATTTCCCCAGCTCCTGTACCATCAGATCGCCAAACAGGAAGATCCCGCCGAATAAAAACCAGAACAGCGCGGTGGTAAAACGCTTCGGATTGGCGCGATCGCGCAGGGTCATAACGACCAGCAGCATCACGACAAAGCCGATGAGGTAGTACACGCGGTTAATGGTGATAAGCGTCATCATTGCGCCACCTCCTGTTTACCCTGCTCTGCACGCCAGGCCATGACGTCGCGACGAATGCTGGCATCCAGGCGCAGCAGGCGCGTCATATGAATAATTAATGCCGCAATGGCGGTGGGAATAGCCCACAGGCCGATATGCAGCGGTTCGATCCCCTGGATCCCGTTCTCTTTCAGGAAGGCGTCAATCAGCAGAACCGCACCGAAGGCGATAAAGATATCTTCGCCAAAAAAGACCGCGATATTGTCGCACGCGGCGGCATGGGCTTTGATTTTGTCGCGGATATGCTGCGGCAGTTCGCCATATTCGTTCAGCGCCGCCCCTTCGGCCATCGGGGCCAGCAGCGGGCGCACCGTCTGGGCATGGCCGCCAAGAGACATCAGACCCAGCGCCGCGGTTCCTTCACGCGCCACAAAATAGAGCATCAGAATACGCGCCGAGGTGGCGCTGGCGATCTTCGCCACCCAGGCCTGGGCGCGCTCTTTAAGCCCGTAGTATTCCAGAAGACCAATCACCGGCAGGATCAGGATGAAGGTGGCCAGCGATCGGCTATTCACAAACTTCTCGCCGAAGGTCTCCAGCAGCATCCCGAAATCCATCCCGACCAGCAGACCCGTCGCCAGCCCCGCCACCACGACCACCAGCAGCGGGTTGAAGCGCAGTGCAAAACCAATAACCACGATCGGTATCCCGATCAGCGGCAACAGCGTAGTACCGTCCATAAACGTTTACCCTATCCAAAGTGAGCGTTGCGCGCCGACGGCTATTTTTTTAATTTGCGGCGAGCGATGTTGTGTTTTGTTGGCAGGCTTCGCAAAACCTGCGCTAAAAAGCTATATCTGAACCTCAAAAACATGTAAACAATTTATCAATAAAATGTTCTTATTTTATCGATGAGTTTACATTTCTGGCTAAGGAACGTTATGACCTCAAAAAAGAGTGTTGCCTCAAACCACGACGATATTACGGATGGCCGCATCGTCTCCTCTCGCCACCTGGTGTCGGAACGCTGTGCGGAGCTATCGGAGCTGGAATACGCGCTGATCATGACCAGCAACGCGTTTAACAAATGGATGGTGCGCTGCATGACGGCTGCCGGCGAGCCGGATATGGGGGCATTTGACGTGTCGCTGCTGCATCATGTGAATCATCGCAACCGCAAGAAAAAATTGGCCGATATCTGCTTTGTCCTGAACGTGGAGGACACGCACGTGGTGACCTATGCGCTAAAGAAACTGGTGAAAGCGGGCTATGTGACGAGTGAGAAAGCGGGCAAGGAGCTCTTTTTCTCAACCACGGAGGAAGGCAAAGCCTTATGCATGAAGTACCGAGACGTGCGGGAAGCCTGCCTGATTAACATTCATGGAGAGAGCGGTATTTCAGGAGCGTCTATCGGGGAAACCGCGCAACTGCTGCGTACGATCTCCTCCCTGTATGATACCGCCGCACGGGCGGCGGCATCGCTGTGAGTTAAGGACGTCTGAAAAGCGAGATACTGCGTCCGGCCAGTTCGTAATCTACGGCCTGGGTGATAACCGTTCCGGCGGCAGTATCTTCAGCCGTAGACAGTTCAAGCACCCATCCACCTTCCCCAAACTGCGGGATCTGGAACGGAACCGGGCCTTCAAACGGGTTAAACAACATCAGCACATCGTGCCAGATGCCGTCCTCCTGTTTGAGATCCGGCCTGCTGATGGAGACCCCGAGCGTCGAGCCCTCATCCCACTGTTCGGCCTGCTGCGGCCCGCCTCCGGCATTAAACCAGCGGATCTCCAGCCCGTCGCGCCAGCTTTCACGGCGCAGTAACGGCTGTGAAGCGCGCAGGGCAATGAGACGGCGGGTAAAGTCGCGCAGCGCCTCGTCGTTTTCGGATAGCCCCTTCCAGTCTATCCACGAGATCTCGCTGTCCTGGCAGTAGCCGTTGTTATTGCCCTTCTGCGTGCGGCCAAACTCGTCGCCCGCCAGCAGCATCGGCGTGCCGTGGGAGAACAGCAGCGTGGTCAGGAAATTACGCTTCTGCCGCTCGCGCGTGACAATAATATCCGGGTTCTCCGTCGGCCCCTCTTCGCCATAGTTGTACGAGCGATTATCGTTATGCCCGTCGTTATTGTCCTCACCGTTGTCGGCGTTGTGCTTTTCGTTGTACGACACCAGGTCGTTCAGGGTAAAGCCGTCGTGAGCGGTGATGAAGTTAACGCTGGCCCACGGACGACGACCGCGCAGATCGTAGAGATCGCCGGAGCCCAGCAGACGCGCGGCAAAATCGGTTGAGACGTTATCGCCCTTCCAGTATTCGCGGACGGTGTCGCGGTATTTGTCGTTCCACTCGCCCCAGCCCGGCGGGAAACCGCCGACCTGATAGCCGCCGGGACCGATATCCCAGGGTTCGCCGATAAGCTTAAGCTTAGAGAGCACCGGATCCTGTGTGACCGCGTCAAAAAAACCGCCGCGCGGATCAAACCCTTCCGGCTCGCGGCCAAGGATGGTCCCTAAGTCAAAGCGAAAACCGTCAATATGCATCGATTCCGCCCAGTAGCGCAGGGAATCCATCACCATCTGCAGCACGCGCGGGTGCGAAGTGTTGACCGTGTTTCCCGTCCCGGTGTCGTTAATGTAATACCGGTGCTGGTCCGGCAGCGTGCGGTAATAGCTGTAGTTATCAATGCCCTTAAACGAGAGCGTTGGCCCAAGCTCGTTGCCTTCCGCCGTGTGGTTATACACCACGTCCAGAATGACCTCGATGCCCGCATCATGATACGCGCGTACCATGTCGCGGAAACCCTGGATCCCCGCTGGGCCGTAGTAGCGCGACGCCGGAGCGAAAAAGCCCAGCGTGTTATATCCCCAGAAGTTTTTCAGCCCGCGGTCAAGCAGATGCTGGTCGTCCGGGAACCAGTGAACCGGGAGCAGCTCAACCGAGGTGATGCCAAGACTCTTGATGTAATCGACCGAGGCTTTGTGTCCCATTCCCTCAAACGTCCCGCGCAGTTCGGGCGGAATGGCCGGGTTCATCTGGGTAAAGCCTTTCACGTGACTCTCGTAGACAACGGTATGCGGCCAGGGCACCTCCGGCCGGTTGTTGTCCTGCCAGTCGAAGGCGTCCGGATCGATAACCTTGCATTTGGGCGTGAACGGCGCGCTGTCGCGGGTATCAAAACTGAGATCCCGTTCATCATGCCCAAGCTCATAGCCAAAATGGGCGTCGTTCCAGTCGATATCGCCCACCAGTTCACGCGCGTACGGGTCGATAAGCAGCTTATGCGGGTTGAAGCGGTGGCCGTTTTCCGGGTCATAAGGACCATAGACGCGATAGCCGTACAGCGCGCCGGGCTTTAGATCGGGCACGTAGCCGTGCCAGACTTCATGGGTATATTCCGGGAGTTCCAGCCGGGCAATTTCCGTTTTGCCGGACGGGTCAAACAGACAGAGCTCCACCCGCTCTGCGTGCGCGGAGAAGAGCGCAAAGTTCACGCCTTTTCCGTCGTAGTTTGCGCCCAACTGCTGGCCGTGACCGGCCCGAATTTCAAACCTGTTATCCTTTGCCATTTTCGTTCTCCACGATTATTCGCAGGTAAGCAGAACCAATACACATCCCTTTTCTGACGTTAGATCCAGCGTCTCTTGCAGGACACGGCTTTCACCGCTGAACACATCGCGATAGCGCTTCCCGACCAGCTCTTCGGGTATGGCTACCGAGGTATTGACCCACAGTTTTTCGTTCCCGGTGACATTGAAAACCAGGCGCGGCACAGCAACAATCAGCGCCTCGTCGTCCTTCACGCGCGCATACACAATCAGATGCTCCTCACGCTCACCGGTCACTTTAAGCGGCAGCCAGTCGCCGTAGCGGAACAGCGACGGGTAGTGCGGACGCAGGCGCAGCAGCGTGGCAGTGACATACTGCTTCACGCGTCCGTCCCGCCAGCACTGTTCGTCGTTAAATACCCTGAGGTTCGCCGTACTGAGGTTTTGCACCAGCGCGGCGAAGTCCGGTTCGCGTCGGTTATCCGGGTCAACCAGGCTAAAGTTGAGCGCTTCGCTGCCCTGATAAATATCCGGTACGCCGGGCGCGGTAAGTTTAATCACAGTCTGACTCAGGCTGTTCATCAGGCCCGCGCGTACAAACGGCTGTAAGGTTTCACTGAAATCATGCAGGAACAGCGTGTTGTCGGGCGATAGCAGATGACGAACATAGTCCATCACCACGTTTTCGTAGCTCTCGTTACTGTCTATCCAGTCGGTTCGCTGCTTGGCCTCGCGCAGCGCTTTTTCAATAAAACCGAGGAAACGCGCTTCAAGGGTTTGCAGCCCGTCCCAGTCGTCGGGTGAGAGTGTGGCAGGCCAGACGCCAGCCAGCGCCTGATAAATCATCCAGGTATCAGCGGCGTTCGGCACGGTGCCGTCGTTAAGGAAGCGCACGTGCGTCTGGTTCATCTGCCGCCAGCGGACCAGATTTTCGCCCCACTGCTCGGGCGCTTCGGTCAGCGTGTAAAGGCGCGCCCGGGCATCCTCCCCGCGCTTGGTGTCGTGCGTCGAGGTGCCCAGCAGCGCGTCGGGCTGACGGGCAAGACGGATGCGCATCTCCTGATGGAAACGCGATAGCGAGAAGGCGCGCGGCGTCGGGTCGGCCCCCACTTCATTAAGCGCAAGCTCCAGGTTGTGGCGGAAGAATAGCGTGTCTTCCACGGACTTCGCCATCAGCGGCCCGGTCAACTGCTGGAAACGGGTCCTGAACAGGGTGGCCGCATCGCGGTCACGCTCCGGCAGATCGCCGGTCAGAATACGCACGATCAGGCTTAGCGCGGGTTCTGAAGCGTTCACACTGGCGACAACGCGGCTCAACAGCGTAACGTCAGAAGGCGTTAACCCCTCCGCGGTCCCGTAGGTGCGGTAAACCGGAAAGGCGATAAGCAGTTCGCGTAACGCATGGTGAATATCATCCGTCTGTATCTCAACGCCGTTGTGCTGAGCCAAATCGCGGGCGAGGTTGAGGAGCGTGGTGAATTCCCCTTCGAAGTTGCGGTCGGTCATCAGCCCTTTGGCATCCCGCAGCGCGTTTTGCCGATCGACCGTAACGCCCAGCGTCTCGTTATGGACTTTCTCCAGACGCGCCAGGCTATTGTCATCCACCAACACCTCCGCCAGCGACGCGATGAATTCATACCCCGTCGTGCCGGACACGGGCCACTCAGCCGGGAGCTGTTCTCCCTTCGCGAGGATTTTTTCCACCGTGATGTAACAGTCTGGCCCGGTGGCCTGGCGCAGGCGCTGCAGATACCCCAGCGGATCCGCAAGCCCGTCAATATGGTCAATGCGCAGGCCGTCAACGGTTCCGTCGCGAACCAGCTCGAGGATAAGGCGGTGCGTGTCGTGAAAAACCTGTTCGTCTTCAACCCGGACGCCGACCAGCCCGGTTATCTCAAAGAAGCGTCGCCACGAAAGCTGCTTCGGCGCTTCGCGCCATGACATCAGCCGCCAGCTCTGTGCCTCGTGCAGTTCGGCGATGCTTTTGTTCTCGTCCCAGGTACCCGGGTTAAGCGGATAGGCGGTGTCGTAATAGACCAGCGCGGCCTTATTCGTGACACTGTCACGATGAAGCCTGATTGCCCCCTTCTCCAGCTCCGCCTCAAAGGTATCGCCAAGAAACGGCAGCGTCAGCGGTCTCGACCAGTCGATATCGAAATAACGTGCGTAGCGGCTCTGTTTGCCGTGTTCGATAACGTCTCGCCACCAGCGGTTTTCCAGCGAGGTCGACATATGGTTAGGGACAATATCCAGTATCAGCCCCATGCCAGCCTGCCTGAGCGCCGCGGCCATACGGTTAAAACCGTCTCGCCCGCCTATTGCGGGGTCAATTTCGTTGGGATCGGTGACGTCATAGCCGTGGGTGGAGTCCGTTGTCGCGGTAAAAACAGGTGACGCATAGAGATGGCTAATGCCGAGATCGCGGAAATACGGGATCAGAGCAACCACCCGGTCAAACGTCATGCCATTGCGAAACTGTATGCGGTACGTGGCGGAAGGGATCATAACGCGGCTTCTCCATCAGCAAAGCGAACAACAATACTGTTCGGCGGCAAAACGTCTCCCGTCTCCGGCCAGCTAAAGAGAGTTTCTCCGGCCAGTTCGGGCATTGGGGCAGGTTTTTTGCCAATATTCAGCGCCAGCGACAGCGTCCCCTGCGGGAACTGCCAGCTCACCGCGACCCTGCCGTGCGCCGTATGCAGGATCTTGCCCTCAACGGTTCCGCCCTGGCGCAGCAGCGGGACGATATGGCGATGTCGCAGCGTGAGCAGGCTTCGGGTAAAGCGCAGCCATGATTTTCCCTCCTCCTGCGACGGCTTATCCCAGTCGAGCGTTGAGCGAACAAACGTGTTCAAATCGTTAGGATCGGGGACGGTTTCAGTTTCATCGTGCTCGGCATGGCCGGTAAACTCCTTCGCGCGCCCTTCCCGCACGGCTTTTGCCAACTCGCCATGGAAATCGGTGAAGAACAGAAACGGATGGGTTTCACCGAACTCCTCGCCCATAAACAGCAGCGGGATATGGGGTGAAAGAAGCAGCGTCACCAGCAGCACGCGGGTCTTTTCCGCACCCGCCAGCGTGATGAGCCGCTCCCCCTGGGCGCGATTCCCGGTCTGATCGTGGTTTTGAATAAAATCGACGAAGAACGGTGGCGGCTGGGTGTGGCACTCCACGCCGCGCGATTGACCGGTTTGCAGAGAAATCTCGCCCTGATAGACAAAGCCTTCCGCCAGCGCCCGGGCGAATTTTTTCTCCGGCTCAAAGGCAAAATCCTGGTAGTACGCGTGCGTCTCGCCGGTGGCGAACACGTGGGCGGCATTGTGGAAGTCATCGTTCCACTCAGCGGTGAACAGTGGCGTATTTCCCTGTTCATCGCGCGGATGCAGGAAAATCACGTTTCGGCTGTCTTCCGTGGTCAGGTGAACGTGACGGTGCGGGATCGCCTCGCGGATCTTTTCGGCTATCTCCTCAAGAATATGCGTATCCGAGGTGTCTTTGATCTGATCGATGGCATCAAACCGCAGGCCATCCAGACGATATTCCGTCAGCCAGTAAAGCGGTGCATCGGTGATGTACTGCCTCACCGGCTCGCGCTCGTAAGCGATGCCGTTGCCCCACGGCGTCATCCGATCCGCATCGAAAAATGCGGGCGACAGCAGGGGCAGATAATTCCCTTCCGGGCCGAAGTGGTTGAGCACAATATCCAGCACCACCGAAAGCCCCAGCCCGTGCGCGGCGTCGATAAACGCGTGAAAATCCTCCGGCGTACCGTAGGCGGCGTGCGGAGCGTACAGCAGCACGCCGTCATAGCCCCACCCGCGGGATCCGCCAAACTGAGAGACGGGCATCAGTTCAAGCTGGGTAATTCCGAGCTCTGCCAGATACGGCAGCTTGTCGATGGCCGCCCGGAAGGTTCCCTCCGGGGTAAAGGTGCCAACGTGCAGTTCGTAAATAACCGTCTCTTCCCACGGACGCCCGCTCCAGTCCCAGTTGACTGGCTGATAGCGTCGGGGATCGATCACCACGGAGGGGCCGTTAACGTCCCCCTTTTGCGCGCGCGACGCGGGATCGGGCACCGTCATGCCGTCCTGAAGAACAAACTGATACTCTGCGCCGTGCGCGACGCCGGGCACATCAGCCTGGAACCAGCCGTCGCCGGTTGCCGTCATCGGCACGTCGGTGGCGGCAAGTCGTAGCGTAAGTTCTTTCTGTCCTTCTGCCCAGACGCGAAAACGTACCACGTCATCGGAAATAAACTCAGCACCCCACTGCTTTTGAAATGTTCTGAATTCCATTCCTTGTCCTCGAATGACCGCATTTTACGCGAAACGAAGTACAAGCTTAGTTCAGGATGAAAAGTGTGTTAGCTCAGCGGATTTAACCGCTTCGTCTATTCTTTATGAAATAACTTACTACAGGGAATACTATGCAGATTCGAAAAGGATTAAATACTGACCTCGTACGTCTTGAATGCTGTGACTTTTCTTTCACCATTAGCCATATTGCGCGAGAGCCCTTTATCCACTGTGATTTGCATATTGAAGCCGTCGCCGAGCCCTGGACAAAAACCTATGAGCTCGACATTCAAACCCTTGAAAACCACTGCGTTAACCCGGACGCCATATTTCTTATCGCCGAAACGGATGACGGTGAAATAGCCGGATTTATTACTGCGTCAATCGGCTGGAATAAGTTTATTTCAGTGGATTATATTGCCGTTGAGCGAACAAAACGCAGAACCGGCGCTGCGCAAAAATTGATGGCCGCCGCCCACGTCTGGGCCCGCAGCGTAAACGCGCCGGGATTACGGCTTGAAACACAAAATGTGAACGTCTCTGCCTGTCTGTTTTACCGTCACTACGGGTTTACCCTGGGCGGATACGATCGTTTTCTCTACAACGCCTTACCGGAAAAAGACGAAGTCGCCCTGTTCTGGTATTACATGCTGGTGTAGCAACGCAGCCTTCATATTTCTGTCATTAGATTTCATTACGCTTTCGGGATTTTAACCACGGTGTTGAGGAAAGAAGTGTGAATTCAATGGCTAAGGCATTACTGCTGGCATTACCTGTTTTGAGTGCAACGGCAACGGCAACGGCCGCTGAGCGCGACCTGTGTGAACCCAAAGCGTACGAAATGGCGCTGCGCTATCAGCAGAAATCGGCAGAGATTATGGCTCTTCAGCTGCAGACGTATCGGTTTGCCACCGAGCGTTTCAACGAAAAGGTAAAAGACCTTAAAACGCCTGAAAATTACGCCGTGGTAATGGATCTGGATGAAACAGTACTGGATAACACCCCTCTGCTGGTGCGCGACACGGAGCAGTGTCACGACTATACAAAATGGGACACCTGGAGCGACTGGGAGAAACAGGGAAAACCCGGCTTAATTCCCGGCGCGAAGGCGTTTCTTGACCATGTGAATCAAAGCAATGTCCGTATCTATTATGTCTCGGACCGCATGCAGGAAAATAAAGCCGATACGCTCAGGACGTTAAAAGCCCTGGGACTTCCGCAGGTATCCGATGAAAGCGTGCTTCTGGATACGGTCAGCAAGGAAGAGCGTCGCCAGAGCATCCTCAAAAAGCAGCAGATCGTGATGCTGTTTGGCGACAGCCTGCCGGATTTCGCCGTGCAGTTTAAAAACGAAAAGCCGAGCGAGCAGCAGCGTCAGCTGGTTGAAGCCAGCAAAGCGCACTTCGGCGATGACTGGATTGTGCTACCTAACGCCGCTTATGGCGCTTGGTCGAAAGCCACGCTGGACAGCTGGAACGCCTCCCTGAAAAAATAATATTTTACTGGCCGGGAAAGGCATCGCCCGCCTTACCGGCCCTTCGGTTTACTATCCATCCCATTTATAGGTCCTATCATTATTAGGCAGGTTCTTATAATTTTACGGAGAAGTAAGATGAGCGCTTTCAAAGGAGACTCGTATGCTTACCGTGAAAAAACTTGCTCTGTCCACGCTGATTTCCAGTTCATTGCTTTTCTACCCTGCGCTGCAGGCGTCGGCACAGACGCCCCAGCACGTCGTTAAACAACCGGCGGGCGGATACAGCGTTCAGGTCGGCGATGTGCTTGTCACCTCGTTTACCGACGGGAGCGTCGCGCAGGATCTGCACAAGCTGCTGCGCCGGACAACGCCGCAAAACATTGATGCACTGCTGGCGAAAAATTTCCAGACTAACCCGGCTGAGGTGTCCATCAACGCCTTCCTGATTGCGATGCCCGGACATAAAATTCTGGTGGATACCGGCTCAGGCCAGCTTTTTGGCCCCGGCAACGGCGGACGTCTGATTGAGAGCCTCGCCACGCAGGGAATTAAGCCGCAGGACATTACTGAAGTCCTGCTGACTCACGCCCACTCCGACCATTCTGGCGGCCTGGTAAAAGACGGCAAGGTGGTGTTCAGCAACGCCCGCGTTTTCGTGGGCAAACCGGACATCGACTTTTTCTTTAACGACGACAACCAGAAAAAAACCGGCTACGGCAAGAACTACTTTACCGTCGCGCAGAAGACCTTAAAGCCCTATCTGGACGCCGGCAAGGTCGTGCCGTTTAGCGGCACCTCTGAACTGCTTCCGGGTATTACCGGCACGGTTCATCCAGGACATACGCCGGGTTCAGCGTTTTATACCCTGGAAAGCAAAGGCGAGAAGATCACCTTTGTGGGCGACATTATTCACGCCGCGGCGGTCCAGTTCCCGCAGCCTGACGTGACAATCACCTACGATGAAGATCAGAACAAAGCGACAGGCGTGCGCCAGCACGCGTTTGCGGACTTTGTGAAAAATAAAGATCTGGTGGCCGCGCCCCATCTGCCTTTCCCGGGTATCGGCTACGTGACCAAAGGCGAAAGCAGCGGCTATGCCTGGGTACCGGTAACCTATACCAACCGGGACGCCAGCGGCGCGAAATAAGATGACTCGGGTCACTGAGATGGACATAGACCTGCTCCTGACCCTGGACGCCCTGCTCCAGGACAGGAACATCACCCATGCGGCCATGCGGCTGGGCATCAGCCAGCCGGCGATGTCCGCCCGTCTCGCGCGCCTGCGTTTGCTCTTTGGCGAACCGCTGTTTATTCCCTCCCCGCATGGACGCGGGGTGTTACCCACGCCGAGAGCGGAGGCGCTCAGGCCGCAGGTGGAGAGCGTACTGCGCGGCATCAGCGCGATGTTTGCCCCCACCGCGTTCGAGGCGCAAACCAGCAGCCGGACCTTTGTTATCGCGCTGCATGAAAACCCGGCGCTGATGCTGGGCACCGGGCTGCTTAACCAGGCAGGCGCAGCAGCCCCCGGCGTTCGCCTGCGCTTTGCCCTGCCTCAGATGGCCGAACTGCCGCAGCAGCTGGAAAACGGCGATGTGGATATCTACATCGGCGTGAGCGCGGGAGCCCACGACGGCTGGGTAAGACGCAAACTCATCGACGACGCGTTTGCCACCGCACAGCGCAAAGGCCATCCGCGCGGGACAGGACCGTTAGATCTGGAAAGCTACTGCGCCCTTTCTCATCTGGTAGTGTCATCGGTGGGGGATCCGTTTACCGGCTTTGTCGATCAAACCCTCGCAGGGCTGGGCTACCAGCGGCACGTCGCCATGTCGACGCAGAGCTACGCCGTGGCGCCTGCGCTTGTGGCCGGTACCGACCTGGTGTGCACCCTGCCGGAGCGGATGCTGAAACAGTTTGCCAGCACGCTGGATCTCTTCGCGCCGCCGCTGCCGCTCCAGCCGATTACCATCAACATGTACTGGCACCCGAAAAACAGCCATGATTCAGCGAATATCTGGCTGCGCGAGCAGCTGCTGCTGGCCGCCGGACGTCAGGTGTGATCGAGGGTAAGCAGAAACTTTTTAAGCACCTCTGAGCGGATAATCCGGTGGCAAACCAGCGTCAGCTCGCTCTCCCGCAGCCGGTCGAGGATGTCCACGTAAACCACATTCTCGACGCTCACCGCCTTTGCCGACGCGGGCAGCAGCGCCAGCCCAAACCCCGCCGAGACCAGGCTTATCACGGTGGGCACGTCGGTCGCGTTTTGTACCACGTTCGGCTGAAAACCCGCTCCGCTGCAGGCGTCATAAAAGTACTGTTCCAGCCCCATCCCCTCCGGGTCGCGCAGGGAAATCCATTTTTCATCTTTGACTGATGAAAGCGTCAGCGCGGATGAGCCCGCCAGCGGATGCTGACGATACAGCGCCAGCACCGTTTTCTCGGCGGTGAACGGTCGGCTCTGCAGATCGTCAGGCAGCGTGGGCAAGGGAGCCCGTATGATGGCCACATCCAGCTGATTGCTCTGTACGGCCGCGTAGAGCGTCTGCACATTTCCCGTCACCAGCGACATGGTGATGTCCGGCCAGCGCGTATGCATCTGGCGCAGCGCGGCGGGCAGCCTGCCGTCGAACATCGCGCTCGACACGCACCCCAGGTTTAACACCCCCTGCTCGCCCCTTGCCGTTTGCCTGGCGTCCAGAACCGCCTGCTCGGTCAGGGAGATGGCGAGTCTGGCTTTCAGCAGAAACGCTTCACCAGCGGGAGTCAGGGTCAAGCGGCGGTTCGCCCGGCTAAAAAGCGTCACGCCCAAACGTTCCTCAAGCGCCTTTATCTGCTGACTCAGCGCCGGCTGCGCCATGTTCAGACGCTCAGCGGCCCGGTGCATGTGGAGCTCTTCGGCAACGACGATGAAATGGCGCATCTGACGAAACTGCACGGGACGCCTCCTTTTTTGATATGAATTTACTTATCAATTTAGCAGTAATGATGCAATTGATGCTATTGGTCATTGCCATAAGAATGGAGGTATTCAAACGAGGGAGGAAAATATGGAAAACCCGATCAACGATCTCCGCAGCGCCATCGCCCTGCTTCAGCGCCACGAAGGGCACTATATTGAAACCGATTATCCGGTCGATCCCAACGCGGAGCTGGCGGGGGTCTATCGTCATATCGGCGCGGGCGGTACGGTAAAACGTCCGACCCGTACAGGCCCGGCCATGATGTTCAACAGCGTGAAGGGCTATCCGGGCTCCCGCATTCTGGTGGGCATGCACGCCAGCCGCGATCGCGCGGCGCTCCTTCTGGGCTGCGAGCCTTCTGAACTGGCAAAACACGTCGGGCAGGCGGTGAAAAAACCGGTGGCACCCGTTGTCGTCCCGGCCTCGCAGGCACCCTGTCAGGAGCAGGTTTTCTACGCGGACGATCCTGATTTCGACCTGCGCAAGCTGCTTCCGGCACCGACAAACACGCCAATTGATGCGGGCCCGTTCTTCTGTCTGGGGCTGGTGTTGGCAAGCGATCCTGAAGATAGCTCGCTCACGGATGTCACCATCCACCGTCTCTGCGTCCAGGAGCGCGACGAGCTTTCCATGTTCCTTGCCGCTGGTCGGCATATCGAAGTCTTCCGCAAAAAGGCGGAAGAGGCCGGAAAACCGCTGCCGGTGACGATCAACATGGGGCTCGATCCCGCCATCTATATCGGCGCGTGCTTTGAGGCCCCCACCACGCCGTTTGGCTACAACGAACTGGGCGTCGCCGGGGCGCTGCGCCAGCAGCCGGTCGAACTGGTGCAAGGCGTGGCAGTGAAAGAGAAAGCCATTGCGCGGGCGGAAATCATCATCGAAGGCGAACTGCTTCCGGGCGTGCGCGTAAGAGAAGATCAGCACACCAATACCGGCCACGCGATGCCGGAGTTCCCAGGCTACTGCGGTGAGGCGAACCCCTCCCTGCCGGTGATCAAAGTGAAAGCGG
This sequence comes from Enterobacter sp. RHBSTW-01064, assembly GCF_014103035.1. Taxonomy (NCBI): domain Bacteria; kingdom Pseudomonadati; phylum Pseudomonadota; class Gammaproteobacteria; order Enterobacterales; family Enterobacteriaceae; genus Enterobacter; species Enterobacter sp. RHBSTW-01064. The sequence continues at coordinate 27,767 of NZ_JABXOU010000001.1, forward strand.
TGACCATGCGTCATCACGCAATCCTGCAAACGCTGGTGGGACCCGGAGAAGAACATACTACGCTGGCCGGTTTGCCAACGGAGGCCAGCATCCGCAATGCCGTTGAGGAGGCGATTCCGGGCTTTCTGCAAAACGTCTATGCGCATACCGCGGGCGGCGGTAAGTTCCTCGGGATATTGCAGGTGAAAAAACGCCAGCCGTCAGACGAAGGACGACAGGGCCAGGCGGCGCTCATAGCCTTAGCCACCTATTCGGAACTGAAAAATATTATTCTTGTCGACGAAGACGTGGATATTTTCGACAGCGACGACATCCTGTGGGCGATGACCACCCGCATGCAGGGAGATGTCAGCATCACGAATATACCGGGGATCCGCGGCCACCAGCTGGATCCGTCGCAGTCGCCGGATTACAGCAACTCAATTCGCGGAAACGGCATTTCCTGCAAGACCATCTTCGACTGCACGGTACCGTGGGCGCTGAAGGACCGCTTCGAGCGCGCGCCGTTTATGGAGGTGGATCCGCGTCCGTGGGCGCCGGAGCTGTTTAAAGATAAAAAATAAACGCTTTTTCTTCACCCCTCAGGGGTGAAGAACCTCACGCTTAAATTGCCGCTTCCCCTGCTTTCTTGTACCCTTTCACCGGAAACCCTTCCCCCATAAACATTGAGATATCCGGACGCCTATGACTGCACACATTTCTAACGATCCTTTACATGGCGTAACGCTGGAGATGATGGTCAACGCCCTGGTGGCGAAATATGGCTGGAGCGAGTTGGGCGAACGAATCAAAATTAACTGTTTCAGAAAAGATCCCAGCGTTAAATCGAGCCTGAAATTTCTGCGCCGCACCCCGTGGGCGCGCGCGGAAGTCGAAGCCCTGTATCTGGACTCCCTCAACGATGAGGTAAGCACAGAACAGGCAGAGCCCGCCTTTAATCCCTGGGCTAACAGTCGGATTATCAAGAGCTAAAACGCAAATGACGCGACACGTAAAACGGATTGGTGCGCTGGCTGCCTGCGCACTTTTACTTGTAAGCTGCTCCTCAAAACCACCCAAATCACTGGTTACCCCTCTGCCGACCGTGAGCAAACCGACGCAGCAGGCAAACGCGCCGATGCGCGGGATCTGGCTGGCGACCGTCTCTCGTCTCGACTGGCCGCCGTTGGCCTCGGTGAATGGCCGCAGCGCGGACCAGCGTATCGCGATGCAGAAGCAGGCGCTGACGGACAAACTCGATAAGCTGAAAAGCCTCGGGATCAACACCGTATTTTTCCAGGTGAAGCCGGACAGCACGGCGCTGTGGTCATCTAAAATCCTGCCCTGGTCGGATACCCTGACGGGAACCATTGGAGAATATCCGGGCTACGATCCGCTCCAGTTTATGCTGGATGAGGCCCACAAGCGCGGCATGAAAGTCCACGCCTGGTTCAATCCATACCGCGTATCCACGAACACCAAACCTTCGACCATTGCCGCGTTAAACCGGACATCGTCACTGCACCCTTCCAGCGTTTACGTACAGCACCCGGAATGGATCCGTACCTCAGGCGATCGTTTCGTCCTCGATCCGGGCATTCCGGAGGTGCGTGACTGGATAACCCAGGTTGTAACAGAAGTAGTGAGGCAATATGCGATAGACGGCGTGCAGTTCGACGACTATTTCTACACAGAAACGCCCGGGTCGACACTGAATGATGCCTACACCTACAGGCGATATGGCGAGGGATTTGCCTCCAAAGCAGACTGGCGACGTCACAATACGCAAGAGTTGATCGTGCAGGTCTCCCGTGCAATTAAACAGGCAAAACCCAACGTTGAGTTTGGTGTGAGCCCGGCGGGTGTCTGGCGCAACCGCTCCTTTGATCCGGCAGGCTCTGACACGCGCGGTGCTGCCGCGTATGATGAATCCTACGCCGACACCCGTAAATGGGTTCAACAGGGGTTGCTGGATTATATCGCGCCGCAGATCTACTGGCCCTTCGCCCGTGACGCCGCGCGCTATGATGTTCTGACCAAATGGTGGGCTGACGTGGTGAAACCGACCCACACCCGCCTTTACATCGGCATCGCGTTTTACAAAGTGGGGGCACCCTCTAAAAATGAACCCGACTGGACGGTTAACGGCGGCGTGCCTGAGCTGAAGAAACAGCTCGATTTGAACGATTCACTGCCCAACGTGAATGGCACCATCCTGTTCCGTGAAGACTATCTCAACCAGCCGCAAACACAGGACGCGGTAAGCTATCTCCGCGGGCGCTGGGGTAGCTGAGAGGGTAAACGCGGGCAGGAACACGCCGTTTCTGCCCGCGCCGATCAGGGTTTCGGCCCGAACATCTCTACCAGCTGTTTCTCGTTCGGCAGTCCCATCACCTGCTGAAGTTCGTTTTCTTCATTCAGATAATAAATCGCCGGAGTGGCATTCCCCCCCAGACTGTCCATTAAGGCCTGATGCTTCTGCAGGATCTCGACGGTTTCACGCGTCGCCGCAGCGTCTGGTTTAGGCAATTTTTTCCCACCGGAAAGCTCGTACTCTTTCCAGGCCGAGACCGGATCTTTCGCATTCAGAATAGCTGAGGCATTACGCCCGCTGTTGGGGTTGAGAAACGCAACCAGCAGCGTGTTGAGCTGAACCTTGCCCGCCTTCACCCACGGCTGCGCTTCGGACCAGAAGGTTTTGCAGTACGGACAGAACGGATCGGCAAAGACAAAGACTTTACGCGGCGCAGCGTCAGCCCCCTCTTTCAGCGGATGTGCTGCATTGAGCTTTTTCCACATTTCACGCCCCATCGGCGCGTAGATCTCTTTCTGGAAATAGGCCTCACTGAGATTTTTCCCCTTTTCATCATACAGATACCCCGAAACCACGTGCTTTCCGTCAGGGGTTAAGAAAAGGGTGACGCCCATGTCCTGGTATTGTCCCAGCCAGGCAGGTGCGCCGCCTGGGGCATCAATCTTCTTGAGGATCTTGATATCCTGCTGCTCACTGAAGTTCTTCACGGCATCAGGCAGCGTCTCTTCCGCTTTGAGCCCCCCAGAAACCATCAGAGCAGCAAGTAACAGCACTTTTTTCTTTGCAGGCAGTTGAAGCATAACGATCCCTCTAACATATTGTTTTTCAGAGTGGTCGAACTTCAATCCCCTGTCAACGCTTCATAGATATCCTGCAGGCGACTACGCAGAAATCGCACGGCCTTGTGCTTGCGGGATAACAACGCCTGCACCGTGTCGCCCGTTTCATCCGCCAGCGCTTTCATGCTGTACCCCTGAAATTCCGTTTTTTCGAATACCTCCCGCTGCGACAGCGGCAGTTCCGACAGGGCTTGCTCGAGTTCTTCCCACAGCAACGATTTAAGATACTCCTCCTCCGGCGTTTGCGGCACGCCGAATAACGTTTCGGCCAACTCCTCTTCGGGGAAATCCTCGTCGTCGTCAGCGGTAAAGTAGCCAGCGAGCGAAACCTCACGCTTTTTCCGCGCCCGGTCGGTCATCTCATTGCGTGCCGCACGAAACAGCCAGGCGGCGACGTTCTCCACCGGCTGTTCCACTTTCATCAGCTGATACGTCACTTCCTGCAGGATATCGTCGGCATCGTCGCGAACCGCCGTTCGCCCGCGAATGAATGCCTTCAGGCGGGTGCGGCAGGCATTAAGCGCCGAGACCAGTAATGATTCACCTGCCTCACCGGCTTTCATATCGTTCACTCTGCTTCCGGTGTTTTCGGCGCATTGTCATCGCGCTTTTCATCACGATGGTCGCACCAGCCACAATGGCCGTGGCGTCCAAACCCAGCGCGACGCTGCTGAATAAAGGCTTCACGCTGTTCCGGCGTCATGTTCATCCAGCGCTCGTGCATCCGGCGGTGTGCGCCGAACATACCAGGCCTGAAGCCTAACCCACCGAACAGAATGCGGCTCAGCAGCAGAATGCCCAGCGCCTGCCAGAAGCCGATGGCTTTCACGCCGAGGATGGCGGGAAGTAATGCGTTCCACAGGGTCATCACCAGCAGGCCGAGCACGATGAAAATCACCGCGCCGATGACTAAACCCTTGCCCATACGGTGGCGACCGAATCCGCGTCCGTGACCTCTGCCGTGCATTTCAAAATCTCTCATGGTGTTTACCTCGTTTACAGTAACTGATTATGGCTTGTGATGAGGTAGACGGATGAGGGCGGGAAATATTGCTGGGGAAAATGAAATAAATACTCTGGCCGCATATTCGCGGTTATTGCCCGGCGGCGCTGACGCTTGCGCGGGCCTACAGGTTTGGTAGGCCGGGTAAGCGTCAGCGCCACCCGGCATATGTCAAAGGCTTACGCCTGCACCGGCAATCTAAAGCTCGAAATACTCCGTGAAAGCTGCTGCGCCTGCTCTTCCAGCGAGGCCGCTGCCGCCGCGGACTGCTGCACCAGCGCCGCGTTCTGCTGGGTCACGCCGTCCATCTCGGTCACCGCCTGGCCGACCTGCCCAATCCCCCGGCTCTGCTCTTCGGAAGCGACGGAAATCTGTTCCATCAGCGTATTCACTTTATTTACCGAAGAAATAATCGAATCAATAACGTCTCCCGAGCGGTTAACCAACTGCGCACCGTTTTTCACGCTGGAAACCGACTGCGCAATCAGGCTCTCGATGTCCTTGGCCGCCACCGCGCTTTTCTGCGCGAGTGTTCGCACTTCGCTGGCAACAACCGCAAAGCCGCGGCCCTGCGAGCCCGCGCGCGCGGCTTCAACCGCCGCGTTGAGCGCCAGAATATTGGTCTGGAAGGCGATGCTGTTAATGACGCTGGTAATATCCTCGATGCGCTTCGAGTTCGCCGCAATGGTGTTCATCGTTTCGATCACTTCGCGGGTCACCGCTTCGCCGGTGTGGGCATTTTTCACCGCATCCTGCACCAGCTTCCCGGCCTGGAATACATTATCGGTATTATTCGCCACCGTCGCGCTCAGCTCTTCCATACTGGCTGCGGTCTGGGTCAGTGCAGATGCCTGTTGTTCGGTGCGTGAAGCCAGGTCGATATTTCCGGAGGCGATCTCTTGCGCCGCGTGAGTGACGGTATGGCTCGCGTCGCGCACCTGGGCGATAGTGGCGAGCAGCGCCTGACGCATCTGTTCCATCGAACCCATCAGGTGATCGATTTCATTCCCGGCGCTGCCCTTCACGGGCACCGGTATGTCCAGCTTGCCCGCCGCAATCTGGCTGCAGTGTTCACGGGCCAGGTTAACCGGCGCGAAGACAAATCGCTTCATCAGCAGGCTGACGGCAATAATCACCAGCACAAACAGGCAGGCGATAACGGCAATCATCACCAGGCCAGAAACAAAGTTGCTGCTCGCATCCTCGTTAAGACTTTTGGCATATTTCTGATGAATGGAAAGGACCTGGTCGAGAACGATCTCGTACTGACGGTCAAGGCGGGAGACTTCCGGGATCAGCGCGTTAAATTTGGCGACATCGTGCGCCTCGGCGGCATCGATCAGCGGAGCCAGCCCCTGGTTGCGGTAGTTTTGCCAGGCATCCTGATAGGCAGCCACCTGCGGGGCTTCATCCGTCAGACGCGGCGAAGCCATAAAGGCCGCAAAGGCGTGGTCCGCTTTGGTCAGCGCCTCTTTCACCGCAGAAAGCTTGGTAGCCTCATCGGCAGTATTGCCCGCTTCCACCATCTTCACGTACTCCATCACCCTGACGCGCAGCGTACGGCTATGGTTGATAGGGTCAATAATGGAGAGCACAACCTGGATCTCTTTGTTCACGTTATCCAGGGAATTATTACTTTTAATGATGAGGCCAACGCTGGTAGCAGTGCTGACAACAAAGAAGAAAAGCAGTGAGAACAGGACAATCAGGGACGACTTCTTCAACGACATAAACCAATACCTCAAGGAAAATTATTCCTTATGGTTATCGGCTGTTCCAAAACTTAAATTAATTAAAGTTATTGATGTATTGGCCGGGGCTATACCGCTGACTTATAGCGCCGCTGAAGGGTAGCATCCAGCTTCCGCTGCACAGGTTGCGGTGCCTCACCGTCGATCAATTTACCAATCAGATCAAAGCAGTGCCACGCCAGCTGGCGGTTATCCTGGCGAATAGTATCAACCGGTATCGTCAGCGAATCATACAAATAATGATCGTCAAAACTGGCTAACCTGATATCACTTTGCAACAGATTATGTTGGCCCATATAGCGCAATACCCCTTCCAGCAGGCCACAAGCGGCGGTAAAGAGGGCTTTAGGCGGACGGCCTAAGCGCGCGCAAAGCTCAGCGAACATCTCGTAGCCGGAGCTCGGGTGATAGTTGCCGTGAATGATCCACTCCGAACGTAGCTCGACGTTGGCCTCACGTAAACCTTGCTTAAAGCCTTCCAGACGGTCCCGCGTCGGGGAAAGCCGTGGCTGCCCGCCGAGGAAATAAAACTCATCAGGATGCTGGCGGGCGATCTCGGCCACCAGTTCCGCCGTGGGGGTAATCGAATCGGTAATGACCAACGGCAGAGAGCTGTCGTTCATATGGCGGTCAAAGAGGACAACGGGCAGCTGCTCGCTCAGTTTCTGGTAGTCCGCATCATTCAGCATGCTGGAGGCCACAATCAGGCCGTCCACCTGGCGCGCCACCATGTTATTGACCACCACGGTCTCCTGCCCCGGATTCTCATCGCTACAGGAAATCAGCAGCTGAACACCCGCCTCGCGGCACAGTGTTTCCAGTTCGTGAGAAAAGACGGCAAAACCGTAGTTGGTGATCTCCGGGACCACCAGACCAATGGTGTGGCTGCGGTTATCACGCAGCGAACGGGCGTGAATGCTCGGCTGATAGTGATGCTCTTTGGCAATTGCCAGAACGCGATCGCGGGTCTCTTCCGCCACCCGAAGCTCTTTGCTGCGTCCGTTCAGTACCAGGCTGGCGGTGGCTTTTGAAACCCCCGCCAGCTCCGCGATGTCTTTAATTGTGACGCGTTTTGTTTTTCTCACAACGACTTAGATCCGGCTGCCAAAACCCCTATTCTATCATGCAGCGGCGCAGCGACCAGTAGCGTAATGTGATGTCGGACGCACCTTCGAAGCACACCTGAGCCGGATGAGCAGGAAAATAGCGGCTGCTCATCACCCCTTCGCCATGATTGATGAAAATCTCAACGCTGGAACGGTCGCACAGAACGCGTAAATGGTTAACGTCACCCAGCCAGTAGCGAGTCAAGGTTTCGCCATTTTTCAGACTGGCGCGTTCAAGACGCAGCCCCTTCTCATCCCAGCGAAGGCGCATCGCGCCGGCAAAATCCACATTCACACACGCCGTTTCCAGCTCAAACTCAAGACTCGTCGCATCCAGAACGGGCGCACCGCGGGCAGCACCCTGCCACTGACATTCGGTCTCGCGCAGCGTTTCCAGTTCACGAACGGGCGTTTGCCACAGCCTGCCGTCGCGATACCGCAGTTCACGCGGGCAGGTCATCTGGTGGATCCAGCCATGGGCCCGCGTCGGCTGGAGCATCTCTTCCCCGTCCGGCACACCCATCCAGCCAATGAGGATACGCCGTCCGTCTTCCGCCAGCGTGGTTTGCGGGGCGTAGAACTCGAACCCGGCGTCCAGTTCATGTAACTCGCCGTGATCAAACGTCGCGCGCTGATAGTCAAACGCCCCGCTCATCCAGGTTGCCGGATAGGTATTGAGGTAGCGATGCGGCTCGCGCGCCAGCCCCTGCGGACAGCAGATCAACACGTGCGTCTCGTCGAGGGCGAACAGGTCCGGGCACTCCCACATATAGCCCGCGTCCGATAGGCCGTTGACGCCGTGACCGGCAATCTCGCCGCAAGGCTGCCAGCGCTGTAAGTCACTGGATGTGAACAGCAGCACTTTGCCGTGCTTTTGCACGTCTTGCGCACCCAGCACCATGTACCACCCCCCGTCGTGTTGCCACACCTTCGGGTCGCGGACGTGTCCGGTATAACCGTCCGGCAGCGGCAGCACCGGGCCCCGTTTTTTAAAGCTTCCGTCCGGTTGTTCGACGGCCAGGCACTGCCAGGCGGTGCGGCTGCCGTCATCAAACTTCACGTTGCCGGTGTAGCACAGCGTCAGTTCGCCGCCGTTGTCCACGGCGCTGCCGGAGTAGCAGCCGTTGCGGTCATATTCTTCATCCGGCATCAGCGCCAGCGGCTCATGCTGCCAGTGCACCAGATCCGCTGAACTCCAGTGTCCCCAGCATTTGTAGCGATGATCGCACTCCAGCGGATTCCACTGATAAAACAGGTGGTAGCGCCCGGCGAACCAGATAAACCCGTTGGGATCGTTCATCAGCCCCGTCACCGGCGCGGCGTGCCACGCGGGGTAATGGCTGTCGGCCAGCGCGCGCGGCTGGCCCTTCATGACGGCCTGCAATATCGCAGGCCAGCGGGAAGCGAAGGTCATTATTCAGAGTCCGTTTTATATTTCAGCAGCAGCGAGACGGTAAACGCCACGCCGAACGCAATCACCATGCCGATAATATAGTTGAGCAGCGAGCTGGCCTGCACAATAGCCATTCCCGGAATAGCTGTCAGGCCAACGGCGGTCATATAGACATGGACCGACACCACCCAGGCACCGCCCACCGCGCCGCCAATCAGCGCGGCGATAAACGGTTTTACAAAGCGCAGGTTGATACCAAAAATGGCCGCTTCGGTGATGCCCAGCATCGCAGAAAACGCCGAGGGTAAGGTAATGGCTTTGATTTTGGCATCTTTGGTCTTGAACCACACCGCCAGACAGGCACCGCCCTGCGCCACGTTCGCCATGGCCCAGATAGGCAGCAGGAAGTTAACACCAATCGACGGGTTACCCAGCAGCCCGGCCTCGATGGCGTGGAAGCTGTGGTGAATACCGGTGATCACAATCACCGAATAAAGCCCACCAAACAGCAGCCCGGCCAGCCAGCCCGCGTGTTCAATGAGCGTGCTCAGGATAAAGGAGATGCCGTCTCCCAGCGCGCGCCCTGCCGGGCCGATAATCAACAGCGCAATAAAGCCGGAGATCACCACGGTCAGGAAAGGCGTCAAAATCAGATCCAGCGCGTCCGGGATCGCGCGGCGCAGATTTTTCTCGACGATGCTCATAAACCAGACGGCCAGCAGCACCGGGAACACCGTGCCCTGATAGCCAATCATGGCGATCTCAAGCCCGAAGAAGTTCATGGTGTGGAAGCCGGACGCCACGCCCCAGGCGTTGGTCAGCGCCGGGTGCGTCAGGATCCCGCCAAGCGTGGCCCCCAGGTAGGGGTTGCCGCCAAATTCGCGTGCGGCGGTGAAGCCAATCAGGATAGGCAGAATGATAAACGCCGCCGAGCTGCACATGTCCAGCATGATGTAGAGCGCGTTGTCCGCGTTAACCCAGCCGTAGGTTTTCACCATCCCGAGCAGCCCCATCAGCAGACCCGAGGCCACAATCGCCGGGATAATCGGCACAAAAATATTGGAGAGCAGACGCGCGATGCGCTGGAACGGGTTGAGCTTGCGCGCCGCGATATCCGCCGCTTCCGACTTGCTGGATTCACTGATACCCGCCGCCTGAATAAACGCCGCGTAAACCTTGTTGACCACGCCCGTGCCAAAAATGACCTGCATCTGCCCGGCGTTACGAAAACAGCCTTTTACACCCTCGACCTTGCCGATAGCCTGCTGATCGGCAAGCGCGTCATCGACCAGCACCAGACGAAGACGCGTTGCGCAGTGGGCGGCGCTGGCGATGTTTTCCTTGCCACCGAGCAGCGGAATAAGCTCGCGGGCGATTTGATTAAAATCCATAGATACCTCTGCCTGACTTCTTTTTTATGATGTGCGAAACGCTCCCGCCAGGCGGGAGCGTGATGGGTTAAAACCAGGTTTCCATCTGAACCCCAAAGTTCCATTCCCCGCCAGCGTTGAAGCCGCTGCTGCCAAAGGCATCATCGCTGGCGTAATTATCCAGTTTGCTGCTCCAGTCCATCCAGGTGGCAAACAGGCGCAGCTCCGGACGGCTGAAGAAATCACCAATCTTGCCCGCTTTTAACGTCGGGGCGAAGGTCAGCTTGTAGAAGCTACCGTTGACCGCATTGCGATCCTTATAGCCTTCCGGGTTTAAGTCCATATACTGATAGCTGCCCTCGAACGCGAGGGCGAAATTCTGCGTGACCTCTTTGATCAGGCGCGTATTCAGGGTGACCCACTCATAGCTGTCGCCTTTCACGTAGCGGTCCTTGCTGCTCTGCGCCAGCATGGCAGGCGCGATATGCCAGCCACCGCCGAGCGGCGTGACACCGTAACTTGCAAAGCGCCAGGTATCGGCTTCCGACAGCAACGCGCCATCCGAACCGATGCTTTTGACCTCGGCGCCCAGACCGTGGCCGTAGAGCAGCGCCGTTTTGGCGGAACCTTCACGCAGCCCGTAGAAACTCTCGTTATGCAGGCCGACCAGGGCGTGCACGCCGTTGTTCGCCGCATCGGTTTTAATCAGATCGCCGCTGCTGTCTTTACGGTCATCATTATCCTTCGCGCGTAAGCCGCTGACCATGACCTGGAGCGGACCGGCGAAGTGGTTCATGCTGAGGATGTAGTTCTGAACGTTATTGTCGATCTCCTCTTCGCTGCCAAAGTTGCGGCCATAAATCGAGAAGTTGCTGCGCAGGTTCTCGTTCCACTTCACGTCATACACGCCGCCGCCGGTCCCGGCGAGAAACACCACGTCGGAGTCCAGCCAGTGAATGTCAAAGTTATCGCGATCGAATCGTTTACCCGCCCAAAAGGTGCTGCCCTTTAGCGCGCCGGTAAAATCCGGCAGATTTCCCAGTTCGGCAAAGGCCTGACGTATATTGAGATCGCTGGTATCGGCGGACCAGTCGTTATAGGTCTTCTGACCGTCGGCAAGCATTGCCTTGAAGCGGGTGGTCGCCCCGCTGTCGAGCGTCTGTTTGTGCTCCACGTTCAGCTCAACGTAGGTGTCTGCTTCGTTACCCAGACGCCCTACCGCACCACCGGTTTCCCCGGCTGGCGTCAGGTATGGACCACTTTTACTGCTGGAGGCCGCGTCGTTCATCAGCAGCCCCGAACGGGCGTAGCCGTGGAACTCAAACCCGCTGCTCTGGTCGGCTTTTTTCTCCAGCACCGTCGTACGTTGCGCCACCGCCTGAGTGGTGGTTTGCGCCTGCTGCTGTGCCGCCACCAGCTGCTGCGTTTTTTGCTCCGCCGCCGTGGCGCGTTTCTCGGCAACCTGTGCGCGGGTTTCCGCAGCCTGGAGGCGCTGCTCCATCGCGGCAAGGCGCGCTTCAATGCTTGTCATATCCGTTTGGGCAAAAACAGAGGTACTGCCGGCCAGCATGCCTATCATCACGGCAAGTCTGCGTTTTTTATACATTTTGTCGCATCCCTAAAAGAATTTATTAAAAGTGCTAAATTGCTAAACCGGTTTAGGTTGCTGATACTAAACCTGTGAAATTTGGATCGGCAATGTTTTTTGCTAAACCGATTTAGTTTGTGTGATCGAGGCGACAATTCAGGCCGCCGACGGGCGGCCAAAGGGGGGAATTACAGTTCGTGACGGTAAGGCAGCGCGGTCATTGCGCCTTTCGCCGTCGTGGCTAACGCGCCGCAGCGCTGCGCGAGTCCGATGACCGGGACAAGTTCCTGACCGGCGGCCAGTCCGTACAGAAGACCGGCCACGAAGGCATCACCTGCTCCGGTCGTATCGACACACTCCACGGAGGTTGCCGGATAGTGTTTCACGGCGCCATCATGCCAGGCGATAACGCCCTCTTTGCCCAGCGTGACCAGCACCAGACGGGCCGGACAGCGGCGCATGAGTGACGCCAGCCCGGTTTTTACCTGAGCGTCGTGGGTTAAAAACGTCAGCTCCTCAACGGAGAGTTTGACCACGTCTGCGTGCTGCAAAGCCAGTTCGAGGCAGCGGCGAAGTTCGTTCTCATCAGCCCAGAGATCAGGGCGAATATTGGGGTCGAAACTGACGTAACCACCCGCTTCCCTGATGGAGGTCATCGCCTGAAACGCCGCTGAGCGGCTCGGTTCTGCGCTTAAGGCGATGGAGCAGACGTGCAGCCACTCACCGGCGCTGAAGGACGGCAGATCGGCGGGTTCCAGAAACAAATCGGCGCTCGGGCGCACCATGAAGGTAAACGAGCGTTCGCCATGGTCATCCAGATCGACAACCACTGTGGAGGTACGATGCGCAGGGTCAAGGCGCATCTGCCGCACCTCAACCTGCTCATCAGCTAATATCTGATACATAAAGCGCCCAAAAGGATCGTCGCCCACTCTGCCGATAAACGCGCTGTTTCCCCCCAGCCGCGCAACGCCAACCGCCACGTTTGCCGGTGCGCCGCCGGGGCATTGCAGTAACCTGCCTTCCCCATCTGGCAGGAGATCCACTACGGCATCACCAAGAACCCAGATCTTTTTCATGTCACCCTCTCTGCTAAACAATGTTAAACCGTTTTAGCTATTTAAGCATAGCCTGCCATGAGGGGGAAATAGTTGAGGAGGAATTGTATGGAATGCGTGGTCAACGCGTCATATGCGGCCAGTTAATATCAGACACGCCATTCAGCTGTGGGCGTGCAAACAAAAAGCCCTGGAAACGGCGTATTCCGGCAGACTCAAGCCAGAACCACTCTTCGAGCTTCTCGATGCCTTCGGCCACCAGGGTAATTTCCAGGTCGGTACAACAGCTGATGATTGAGCGCACAATCGCCTGCTTCGGACCGCTTAGGTGAATATTGCTGACAATCTCCCGGTCGATTTTAATTTTATCCGGCTGGAATCGGGTCAGCAGAGAAAGTCCGGCATAGCCAGAGCCAAAATCGTCAATGGCCAGACCAATCCCTTCTACACGCAGCTGTTTAATGGCGCTGTTAAACTGATTGAAACCGGAAATCATCTCGTTTTCGGTCACTTCGATGATGACCTGTTCAGGCTGTAAACCGTACCTGCCGATCTGTTCGACCAAAAACTCAACCGCGCCAGGCACATTCACCAGCGACATTGGCAGCAGGTTCACTGCAAGTTTGTGACTCCCGATCCCCAGTTTTTCGGCCAGCGCGAAGGCATAGGCTTTGGTTTGCAGATCGACCTCGTAAATCTTATCCGGGTCGAGAGCATTGAAGAAATGCTCCGGGCTTCCGCCGTCATTTCCGCGGATCAGCGCTTCAAAAGAGCTAATTTTGCCTTCCGAGGGCTCGACAATCGGCTGAAGGGCAAACTGGCAGGGCTGATCGGCAAACAGCCCCAGGCCGTGACGAAAAACCGTGCTCTCGCGGGAAAGCGTCCATTTCTCCGGTTCGTAATGCGAGCCAGACGATGTCGATTTACTGCCGGTAATAAACGACTGGATAAATTTAAACACCCGATCGTCAGATGTCAGATAACTCTCGAGCTTGCTGTAATGCAGAACTGATTCCAGAACCTCTTTCTGCGACTGGACCTGCAGATCGAACAGCAGCATGCCGACGTTGTCGAAACGTCGGCGCGGACCGTAATCCCGCATGAGTTCCACCACGTCTGCATGCCGTTTATCTTCGCGGATCTTATGGAAGAGCTTCACCACGCTCTCTTCCTTCCCTTCGAGAAGTTGCAGAATTTCGCTTCCGTTCGAGAGAAGAATACCGGTGATGTTCTCCCCCGTATTACGGATCCTGGCCTTTTCAACCAGCGCGCTGAGCTCTGCAGTGCTGCAGGATAAATTCCACTGGCTTCGATAAATGAGAGTAGTAAGCACAGAATCGGGGTCCGGATATAAGGTAAACGTCTGAACGTTACTGTTTAACATACTTCCCCCTTGCGGCCTAATCTATTCATTAAACCAATTAATTCCCCTCAATGCGCCCGTTAATCCGCGCCTGCATATAGTCGTAAAACGGATTCGACGTGACCCGCATGAGCGCATCCTTCCCGACGCTAAGAACCGAGGTCTCGCCCCACAGCGCAATGGTCCCCAGGCTAATGCCATAGCGGTTTTTGACCTCCGGATGACGGCCATACAGATCATCTTCAGGAGGGAACGGGATGGCCACATGCGAGAGCGAATAGACCTCTTGCGGATACGGAGTGGAGAGCGGAACTACCGTTTCACGCGTACTCTCCGCAGGCGTAATCTTAGCAACCGTGTCATCACTGTCTGCCCTGCGATTGGTCACCACCGTGACACTGTAACGCCTTTTTGCCGCAGGCAGGAGATCGGCAAGCGCTGTCCATGAAGAGGGTTTAAACAACGGACGGAAGCTCGCCGCCTGGTTAATATCAAATACCACCAGTTCACTGCCGTTTGCCGGAAGCTGGTCGAACAGCCCCGTCACCACCGCCCGGGTACTGACCGTAGAGTCCATGATGGACTGAAACGCTATCACCGGAGAGAGCTGGTCGAGGCGGTGGATCTGCGCATCATGGCTAAGCTGCTGCTGCAACGCCTGCGTCAGTAACCACGACTGTCGCGCCGCGTTCACCGGAAACGAATTATATTTGTAAGGGTTATATTCTGGAGCAATGTTGAGCCACGCGGCTTTGGCAAATGCCGGTAACATCGCGGGTAGTCCGGCGAATCCGGCAAAACGGGCGAACGCCGTAACGCCAATCATGGGTGACAGCAGAACCAGCTGCTGAGGTTTGCGCAGCGTCGGGGCGTCGAGCGCATCAAGGGCATACTTCATGGCCAGCGCCCCGCCGTTGGAATACCCCACCAGATGCAGCGGCACCGCATCTCCCGCCAGACGCGTCGCTTCACGTACGGCAAGCCGCGTCGCCGCCATCCACATCTCCCAGTCGACATCCGTTAACGCACCGGGCGCGGTGCCATGACCGGGCAGGCGCGGAACAACGGCGACAAAGCCGTGCTGCTGATAGTTAACCGCAAGGTGTTTTACGCTGTAAGGCGAATCCGTCAGTCCGTGAAGCAGCACCACCGCTCCGCGTGGTTTGCCTTTTGGCATCAGCACAAATGAACGGTTGGCATCGGGTGAAAACTGTCCTGGCCATACCAGGCTCTGGCGGTTGTAGCGGTTAAGGGGGGTCTGCTCTTCTGCTTCCGTTTTCGCCGTCACCTCGTTTTCCAGCGCGCTGAAAATGGCGTTTTCGCGGGTCAGGTACTGGGCGAAATTTGCCTTGTCCATCTCCTGGACGGACATTTCATCCGCGCGCCAGGTATGCCAGCGGTGCAGTTCCGGCCCCTGCTGCGAGAGATAAACCCGCACGGCGAGCAGTACAAACAGGATAATCCCCAACACCAGGATACTTTTCTTTGCGAACGCGATCAGCCGCACGCTGACACGCCAGGGCCAATTCGCCATGCCGATTTTCCTTTCCAGCTCAGTGTCCTTCAATCTTAACAAAAATGTGAAGGCACTGACGTATTCACCAAAATCATTCTCCTCCGCTTCGACCAATGCACCAAAAGTGAACTACGCTGCACAAATGTTGATCATTGGTTAAACAAATATTGCATTAACTTTGCTGCATAGCGGGTTTTACCCGCTCTGTGAACATGGCACGCGTCCTGCATTGTTAATCAGATAACAAAAAATCGGCAATTGACAGCCAGTTAACAGCGAGGCGGTATGACGACACAACCTGAAGTGCTGAGCCGTATCGAAGCGACCTTCAGTCAGCTCACGCCAAGCGAAAAGCGGGTGGCAAGCTGGATGCTGGCGCACGCCGCGCAGATCCCCTTTGAAACGGCAGAAAGCGTGGCGCTGATTACCGGGACCAGCGGGATCACCGTCGGGCGCTTCCTGCGCAAGCTGGGCTACCGCAATCTGGACGATGCCAAAAAAAGCCTGCGCGACCCTTATCAGCCCTGGGGCATGAACGAGCGTCTTGACTCGTGGCAGCAGCAGCAACCGCTGTCGGACCGCGTTCAGCACTCGCTTTCCCTGGAAATTGACGCGATTACGCACGTGTACCAGCTGGCGCAAAGCGAGGCCTTCAGGCAGGTGGTCCATCAGCTTGCCCGTGCAGACGCGGTTTTTGTGCTGGGTATTCAGTCGACGCGCGGGATCGCTAATGCGTTCTTCAGCCATCTGGAATATCTGCGCCCGCGCGTGAGCTACTCAGAAGGGTTATCCGGCAGTTGGGTGGAGTCCCTGAACTCCGGATTTGCGAACCCCTACGTGGTGCTGACCGATACCCGTGCCTACTCCGCTATCGCCCGTCAGTACTGTCGCGTCGCGAGTGAAAAAGGCATTCCGATGGCGATCATTACCGATATCTGGTGTCCGTGGGCGCGGGATTACCCTATCGATTTACTGCAGGTGAAAACCGATACCGGACACTTCTGGGATTCACTTGCCCCCGTCAGTTGCCTGTTCAACCTGCTGCTCTCGGGCGTGGTGGAAGCACTGGGTGAAGCGCTGCCGGAACGCCTCGCGGTAAACCGACAGCTACAACAAGAGTTTGGTCAATTCGAACGCTAAAGGAGTGGATCAATGTCCGACGAGTATCAACTGGTTGATGTGGCGAAGACGTTTCCCGCGCTGCATATCGATCTTAAATACGCCACCGATGACAACATCACCGGCAGGCCGATTTATCAGGAAGCGCGATGCTTGCTGCATACCGATGCGGCTACCGCGTTAGCGAAATCGATCGGCATTGCTACCCTGGCCGGACTGAAACTGGTGGTCTACGACGCCTACCGTCCGCAGGAGGCCCAGGCGCAGCTGTGGGATGCCTGCCCAAACCCGGAATACGTGGTTGATGTGGCCATTGGCTCGAACCACAGCCGGGGGACCGCCATCGACGTCACCTTGATGGATGAACGGGGTCACGTGCTGGATATGGGCGCCGGGTTTGACGAAATGCACGACCGCTCGCATCCGTATCACCCTTCCGTACCGCCGCAGGCACAGCGCAACCGCCTGCTGCTCAACGCCATTATGTTTGGCGGCGGATTCGTGGGCATCAGCAGCGAATGGTGGCATTTCGAGCTGCCAAACGCCGCAGGCTACCCGCTGTTAGACGATCAATTTCCCTGTTTTTCGACCACACACGCTGCACGTTAATACTGGAGCCCGGCCATGAAAAAAACGCTTCTGACCACGCTGATCGCCGCTACGCTGGCGTTAACTTCTACCGCTGCACTGGCAGCCGTCCCCAAAGATATGCTGGTGATTGGCAAGGCGGCCGATCCGCAAACCCTCGACCCGGCGGTGACAATTGATAACAACGACTGGACGGTCACCTACCCGTCCTATCAACGTCTGGTGAAATACAAGCCGGGCACGACCGAGGTGGAAGGCGATCTGTCGACGGGCTGGAAAGCGTCCGACGACCAGAAAGAGTGGACATTTACCCTGACGGACAACGCCAGATTCTCGGACGGTACGCCGGTCACCGCCGAGGCGGTCAAGCTATCCTTCGAACGTCTGCTGAAAATCGCTCAGGGCCCGTCGGAAGCCTTCCCGAAAGATCTCAAGATTGATGCGGTTGATGAGCACACGGTGAAATTTACCCTCAGCCAGCCGTTTGCCCCGTTCCTCTATACGCTGGCGAACGACGGGGCCTCCATCATTAACCCGGCGGCGCTGAAAGCCAATTCCGCCGATGATGCACGCGATTTTCTGGCACAGAACACGGCGGGATCTGGCCCGTTTATGCTGAAAAGCTGGCAGAAAGGCCAGCAGCTGGTGCTGGTACCGAACCCACACTGGCCGGGCGACAAGCCGCACTTTAAGCGCGTGTCGGTGAAGATCATTGGCGAGAGCGCATCGCGCCGCCTGCAGCTTTCCCGAGGCGATCTGGACATCGCCGACTCTCTGCCGGTGGATCAGCTTTCCGCCCTCAAGCAGGAAGGCAAAGTGACCGTCGCGGAATACCCGTCCCTGCGCGTGACCTATCTCTATCTGAACAACAGCAAAGCGCCGATGAACCAGGCTGATTTACGCCGGGCAGTCTCCTGGGCGACGGACTATCAGGGGATGGTGAAAGGTATTCTGAGCGGCAACGGCAAGCAGATGCGCGGGCCGATCCCGGACGGCATGTGGGGCTATGACGCCACCGCCCTGCAGTACAGCTTTGACGAGGCCAAAGCCAAAGCGGCGCTGGAAAAAGTGAAGGATAAACCCGCCAGCCTGACGTTCCTCTATTCCGACAACGATCCGAACTGGGAGCCGATCGCCCTCTCCACTCAGGCGAGCCTCGGCAAGCTCGGGATTAACGTCAAGCTGGAGAAACTGGCCAACGCCACCATGCGCGACCGCGTGGGCAAAGGCGATTACGACATCGCCATCGGCAACTGGAGCCCGGACTTTGCCGACCCGTATATGTTCATGAACTACTGGTTCGAATCGGACAAAAAAGGGCTGCCGGGCAACCGCTCGTTCTATGAGAACAAAGAGGTCGATGCCCTGCTTCAGGCGGCGCTGAAAACCACTGACCAGGCCGAGCGCACCAAAGACTACCAGCAGGCGCAAAAAGTGGTGATTGACGAGGCGGCCTACGTTTATCTGTTCCAGAAAAACTACCAGCTGGCGATGAACAAAGAGGTCAAAGGCTTCACCTTTAATCCGATGCTCGAGCAGGTGTTCAACATCGCCACCATGAGCAAGTAGCGGCTCTCGCCGGGGGAAAATGTATGACGTTCTGGAGCATTCTGCGCCAGCGCTGCTGGGGGTTACTCCTGGTGGTGGCCGGTGTCTGTATTATCACCTTTGTTATTTCACACATGATCCCCGGCGATCCGGCCCGCCTGCTGGCCGGTGACCGCGCCAGCGACGAAATGGTCCAGAGCATCCGCCAGCAGCTGGGGCTGGACCAGCCGCTCTGGGTCCAGTTTGGTCGCTACGTGGACGCGCTGGCGCACGGTGATTTAGGCACCTCCATCCGCACGGGGCGGCCGGTGGCGGAAGATTTGAAGGCCTTTTTTCCCGCCACGCTGGAACTG
The DNA here is from genome assembly GCF_014103035.1 of Enterobacter sp. RHBSTW-01064. NCBI lineage: Bacteria > Pseudomonadati > Pseudomonadota > Gammaproteobacteria > Enterobacterales > Enterobacteriaceae > Enterobacter > Enterobacter sp. RHBSTW-01064. The sequence continues at coordinate 46,655 of NZ_JABXOU010000001.1, forward strand.
GCCTTTTGCTCCCTGCTGCTGGCGCTGGTGATTGGCGTGCCGCTGGGCATTTTATCCGCGGTCTACCGTAACCGCTGGCTGGACCACCTGGTGCGGCTGATGGCGATGACCGGCATCTCCACGCCCGCGTTTTGGCTGGGGCTGGGGGTGATTGTGCTGTTCTACGGACAACTGCAAATTCTCCCGGGCGGCGGCAGGCTGGATGACTGGCTCGATCCGCCCACGCACGTGACCGGGTTTTATCTGCTGGATGCGCTGCTGGAAGGCAACGGCGAGGTGTTTTTCAACGCGCTGCAGCACCTGATTCTCCCCTCGCTCACCCTGGCGTTTGTTCACCTGGGGATTGTAGCGCGACAGGTTCGCTCGGCGATGCTGGAGCAGCTTAGCGAGGATTATATCCGCACCGCCCGCGCCAGCGGCCTGCCGGGCTGGTACATCGTCCTGCGCTATGCTCTGCCCAATGCGATGATCCCGTCGATTACGGTGCTCGGGCTGGCGCTGGGCGATCTGCTTTACGGTGCGGTGCTGACCGAAACCGTCTTTGCCTGGCCGGGAATGGGTGCCTGGGTGGTGACCTCTATTCAGGCGCTGGATTTCCCGGCAGTAATGGGCTTCGCGGTGGTGGTGTCGCTGGCATATGTCTTCGTCAATCTGGTGGTGGATCTGCTCTATCTGTGGATTGACCCACGAATCGGGCGCGGAGGTGCCGAATGATGTTAACTCAGGAAACGTCCGTCCCCGTAAAACCCGCAAAGCAGCGCATCAACTGGGCAAAGCTGTTCTGGATGCTGCGCCAAAGCCCGCTCACGCTGATTGGCGGCGTAATAATGCTGCTGATGCTGGCGCTGATGGTGACATCACCGTGGATCGTACCGCACGACCCGAACGCGCTCGACCTGACCGCCCGCCTGCAGGCACCGTCTGCGCAACACTGGTTTGGCACCGATGAAGTGGGCCGCGATCTGTTCAGCCGGGTGCTGATTGGCAGCCAGCAGTCCATTACCGCAGGGTTAGCCGTGGTGGCGATCGCGGGCGGTATTGGCTCGCTGCTCGGCTGTCTGTCCGGCGTGCTGGGCGGGCGCGGTGACGCCATTATCATGCGGATCATGGACATTATGCTCTCCATCCCTTCGCTGGTGCTGACGATGGCGCTGGCCGCCGCGCTCGGCCCGAGCCTGTTTAACGCCATGCTGGCGATTGCGATTGTGCGCATTCCGTTTTATGTCCGCCTGGCGCGCGGGCAAACGCTGGTGGTGCGCCAGTTTACCTACGTGCAGGCCGCACGTACCTTTGGCGCTTCGCGATGGCACTTGATCAGCTGGCACATCCTGCGCAACGCCCTGCCGCCGCTGATTGTGCAGGCCTCACTGGATATCGGCAGCGCGATCCTGATGGCCGCCACGCTGGGCTTCATTGGTTTAGGCGCGCAGCAGCCCACCGCCGAATGGGGTGCGATGGTCGCCGTTGGCCGCAACTACGTGCTTGACCAGTGGTGGTACTGCGCCTTTCCGGGCGCGGCGATTCTGATCACCGCTGTCGGTTTTAACCTGTTTGGCGATGGGATCCGCGACCTGCTGGATCCGAAATCGGGAGGAAAGCAGTGATGAGTGATGCCGTTTTAGCGATAGAAGATGTACACCTGAGCTTCCCGGTTTTTCGCGGGGACGTTCATGCGCTTAACCACGTTTCGCTGGAGATCAAACGCGGGGAAATCGTCGGCGTGGTGGGCGAATCCGGCTCGGGCAAATCGGTGACGGCGATGCTGGCGATGCGCCTGCTGCCGGAAGGCAGCTACCGTGTTCATCACGGAAAGGTCACTCTGCTGGGTGAAGACGTGCTGAACGCCACGGAAAAACAGCTTCGCCAGTGGCGCGGCGCGAAGGTGGCGATGATTTTTCAGGAGCCGATGACGGCCCTCAATCCCACCCGGCGCATCGGCAAACAGATGGTGGAGGTGATCCGCCAGCATCAGCCGCTTTCCCGACGGGAGGCACAGCAAAAAGCCATCAGCCTGCTGGAGGAGATGCAAATCCCCGACGCGGCCAGAGTGATGGAGCGCTACCCGTTTGAGCTTTCCGGCGGCATGCGTCAGCGGGTGATGATTGCCCTTGCCTTCTCCTGCGAGCCGGAGCTTATCGTTGCGGATGAGCCCACCACCGCGCTGGATGTGACCGTCCAGCTGCAGGTGCTGCGGTTACTGAAGCATAAAGCGCGCGCCAGCGGTACCTCGGTGCTGTTTATCAGCCACGACATGGCGGTGGTATCGCAGCTTTGTGACCGGATGTACGTGATGTATGCAGGGAGCGTGATAGAGAGCGGTGCCACGCAGACGTTAATTCATCATCCCGTTCATCCCTATTCCATCGGCCTGCTGCAGTGCGCACCGGAAAACGGCCAACCTCGCGATGTTCTACCCGCCATTCCCGGCACGGTACCCAACCTCAGCCAGCTTCCGCGCGGGTGTGCATTTCGCGAGCGCTGCTTTGCCGCTGGCGCGAAATGCGGCGAAACGCCCCGCCTTATGCCACATGGCGCTGAAGGTCAACAGGCGGCATGCTGGTACCCGCAACAGGGGGCACACCATGTCTGACATTCTGCTGGAACTGAACAGCGTGCACGTGAACTTTACCGCGCGCAAAAACTGGCTTGGGCGCGTTACTGAGCAGGTTCACGCCCTCAACGGGCTGGATCTCCAGCTCCATCGGGGCGAAACGCTGGGCATTGTCGGAGAGTCCGGCTGCGGCAAAAGCACGCTGGCGCAGCTGCTGATGGGGATGCTCAAACCCAGTACCGGCGTTTGCCAGCGGACACACCATGCTGGCGATATGCAGATGGTGTTTCAGGATCCGCTCTCGTCGCTCGATCCGCGCTTGCCGGTCTGGCGGATTATCACCGAGCCGGTGTGGGTGCAAAAACGCAGCAGCGTACGTGAACGTCGCCAGCTTGCTGAGGATCTGGCGCTGCAGGTCGGGATTCGTCCGGAATACCTCGACAGGCTTCCCCACGCGTTTTCGGGCGGCCAGCGCCAGCGCATCGCCATCGCCCGTGCGCTCTCGTCCGATCCTGACGTCATCGTGCTGGATGAACCCACCAGCGCGCTGGATATCTCCGTGCAGGCGCAGATCCTCAATCTGCTGATCAAGCTACAGCAGCAGCGCAATCTCACCTATGTGCTGATCTCGCATAACGTCTCGGTGGTCCGGCACATGAGCGACCGCGTGGCGGTGATGTATCTGGGTCAAATCGTTGAGCTGGGAAGCGCCGCGCAGGTTCTGGGGGATCCTCAGCACCCGTATACCCGGCTGCTGCTGGACTCCGTCCCGAAAACCGGCGTGCCGCTGGATGAAGCGCTGGCGCTGCGTAAAACGGACCTTCCGGGTAACCGTCATCTGCCAGAAGGGTGTTATTTTCGCGACCGCTGCCCGATGGCAACGCAGGGGTGTGAACGTCCTCAGCCGTTACAGCCCTCGCGTGAGGGCCGGAACGTGCGCTGCTGGCGAAATGCGGGTTAGATTTGCGCCATTCCGCCGTCGACAAACAGCTCGACGGCGTTAATAAAGCTGGCCGCGTCGGAGGCCAGAAACGCCACCGCTTTACCGACCTCTCCCGGTGCCCCTAAGCGGCCCAGCGGAACCTGAGCGGCCAGCGCGTCGTAAAGCCCCTGGCGCTGGGATTCTGGCACCAGGTCACCCAGTCCTGGGGTTTTGACTGGACCAGGGCTGACGACGTTGACGCGAATGCCCCGCCCCTGCAAATCCAGTGCCCAGGAGCGGGCAAAGTTACGCACGGCGGCCTTACTGGCGCTGTACACGCTGAAGTTGGCGGTCCCTTTCACCGACACGGTCGACCCCGTAAGGATGATGGATGAGCCGGTGACCAACAGCGGCAGCGCTTTTTGTACCGTAAACAGTACGCCGCGCACGTTAATGCCGAAGATCCGGTCAAACTGCTCTTCGGTGATGGCCCCGAGCGGCAGCATGTCCCCGCCGCCTGCGTTAGCAAACAGGATATCCAGGTGACCTGCTTCTTGTGCAATTTGGGCGTAGATCCGGTCGAGATCGGCAAGCGAAGAGACGTCTGCACGGATACCCACGGCAGCGGCACCGATGCTGGTGACAGCGGCATCCAGCTCAGCCTGGCGGCGACCGGTAATATAGACCTTAGCACCCTGTGCCGCCAGCTCCTGCGCGGTTGCCAGACCAATACCTGTGCTGCCGCCGGTGACCAGTGCGATTTTTCCTGCGAGCGTTGTGTTCATTGTATTCACCTTTAATGAGGGGGTTGGGTTGAACACACTTTAGCGCTGGCGTTATTGGTGAAAAATGGGCAAAAATGAAAATAACTATTCACACAGAGAAATAATCCGGGGGATCGCATGGATCAATTACTGGCGATGCGGGCGTTTACGCGAGTCGTCGAATCCGGCAGCTTCACGCGTGCGGCAGATTCTCTGAACATGCCGATCGCCACGCTGAGCAAGCTGGTTAAATCGCTGGAAACGCATCTGGAAACGAGGCTGCTGCACCGGACGACCCGCCGCGTCGTGACGACGCTGGAGGGGACGGAATACTATGAAAAAGCCATGCGGGTGCTGATTGATATTGAGGATATCGACACCTCGTTTCGCGCCTCCTGCTGTACGCCCAAAGGGCATTTGCGTATTGACGTCGGCGGCTCCACCGCGCGTGACGTGCTGATCCCCCTGCTGCCGGACTTTATGCAGCGGTATCCGGATATTCGCATCGATCTGGGCGTGGCTGACCGCCCGGTAGATTTGATAGGCGGCAATGTGGACTGCGTGATCCGCGGTGGCCCGCTTGATGATTCAACGCTGATCGCCCGCCGCATCGGGGAGGCGGAAAGGGTGACCTGTGCGTCACCCGACTATTTGAAGCGTCACGGCATTCCCGCGTACCCGCAAGAGCTGCGCAATGGACACAAGCTGGTGAGCTATCTCTCACCCGTAACCGGACGGGCGTTTCCTTTTCGCTTCAGAGAAAACGGCGAGGCGCTGGAAATCAGCGTGCCGCACTATCTTGGGGTAAACGAAAGCAATGCGCACCTGGCGGCGGCGGTCGCGGGGCTGGGAATTATTCAGACGTTTGGCTACGCGGCCCGTTCCTCTTTGAGAACCGGAGCGTTAGTTGAAATCCTTCATGAATGGCGTCCTACGGATTATCCTTTTCATGTGGTTTATCCGCAGAACCGGCATCTGACGCATCGCCTGCGGGCATTTATTACGTGGCTGGGTGACGTGTTCCCGACAGCGTTGAAGGGCTAGCCGGGCGGGCGCCCGGCTTTAGACTTAGTTGAGCTTATAGTCCAGCGTGATTTCCGCTTTTAATACCTGCGATACCGGGCATCCAGCTTTGGCCTTCTGGATGATGCCGTCGAATTTCTGCGGGTCGATACCCGGTACGGTGACCTTACTGTTCAGCGCAATTTTTGTGATCGCAAAACCACCGTCGGTTTTATCCAGTGAGACATCCGCCGTGGTGTCAATGGAATCCGCGGTGAAGCCCGCTTCACCAATCATCAGCGACAGCGCCATTGAGAAACAGGCGGCGTGCGCTGCGCCAATCAACTCTTCCGGGTTCGTGCCCTTAGCGCCTTCAAAACGGGTGTTAAAGCCGTAAGGTTGTTGATTCAGGACGCCACTTTCCGTTGAAACCGTCCCTTTTCCTGATTTGATGTCACCAGACCAGTGTGCCGAACCGTGCTTATGAATCGTCATTCTTGCTCTCCTTTTGGCTTACAAAGGGTTAAGTATAGGACGCTAAGCGTATTCTGCATGAAAGACAGACGAGTCTTAACCCTCCATGAGCGACTTAGCCAGTGCATCAAGGAACACCCGCTGAGCCGCAGGCTGGTAATCCCGAGATTGGTAGATGCCAAAAATGCCGATCGGCTTGGGCGTTAATGCCTCGAGCACCTGCACCAGCTTACCCTGTGATAGGGCTTCCTTAACCTCGCGCTCCGGTAGCATCGCGATGCCGCCGTGGTGAATGGCGGCGTCCATCAAGAGAGACGAAATGCTGGCACTGAAGTTTCCGCTCACCGCAATTGAAACGGCTTCCCCCTCCGGCGTCAAAAACGACCAGGACTGACCCGCGAAGAAGCTGTAGTGCAGGCAGTTGTGGTTGGCCAGGTCGGCTGCGGTCGTCGGTGCCCCATAAAGCGCAAGGTAGTCGGGCGAAGCACAAAGCACCGAGCGGCACTCACCCAGCCTGCGGGCAATCATTCCCGGTTCCGGGTTATCCGTGATGCGAATCGCCACGTCAATCCGTTCTCCGACAAGGCTCACCGGATGGTTGTTCACGTCCAGCTCAACGCGCAGCTGCGGAAACCGGGACAGCAGATCGGGCAGCACCGGCGCGATAATGTGCATAGCGGTAAAATGCGCGCAGGCCACCCGCAGCGTGCCTGAAGGCAAATCTCTTGCCGACTGATCTTCAATTTCCTGCGACAGCTGCGAAAGGGTGCGCGTTTTTTGCAGCACCTTTTCCCCTGCCGCCGTCAGCGTTAGCTTGCGCGTCGAGCGGTTTACCAGCCGCGTTCCCGCCCACTTTTCCATCTGTTCCAGATAGCGGCTGACCATTGGGCGAGAAATACCCAGCGCGCGGGCTGCCGCGCTCAGGCTCCCCAGCTCGCATATTCGGTTATAGACCTGAGCAGCAATAACGCGATCCATACAACACTCCATTTGCTCGATTTATGAAACAAAGCATGTCTTGTTTCAGGAATTCTGGCAAATGCGAATATCCGTACAATAGCGATATTCCTGAACAACAGAGACAACAGCATGAAATTCACTCACCTTGCCCTGCTTTCCACCCTTTTCACTCCGGCTGTGTTTGCCGCGCCGTTGACCATTGATACCTATAACCCGCAGGAAAAAGGCATTTTTGCGGTCTCCTCCACGCTGGTCTCCGGCCCGAAAGAGGCGGTGCTGTTTGACGCGCAGTTCAGCGTGAAAGATGGCGAAGCGCTGGTAGAAAAAATCCGCAAAAGCGGGAAAACACTGAACAAGATTGTGATCACCTCCGGCGATCCGGATTTCTATTTTGGCCTTCAGCCGCTGGTGAAAGCCTTCCCGAATGCCAAAGTGGTGGCCACGCAGCATGTGGTTGACCATATCAAAGCCACCAAAGACGCCAAGCTCGCCTTCTGGGGTCCGCAGATGAAAGACGGCGCGCCAACGGAGCTGGTTGTCCCGCAGGTGCTCGCGTCCACCACGTTTATGGTTGACGGAGAAAAGATCGATATTGAGGAGCCAGACAGCTACGCGGCCTATGTGTGGATCCCATCAGCGAAGACTATCCTCGGCGGCACCGGCGTCTCCTGGGGCATTCACGTCTGGACAGCGGATACCCAAACGTCGGCTCGCCGTCAGCAGTGGCAGGAAACCCTGGATAATATGGCCGCGCACAAGCCAGAGCGCGTGATCCCGGGCCACTACCTCGGTACGCCGCCAGCCGGAACCGGCACTATCGACTTTACCCGCACGTATCTGCAGCAGTTTGAACAGGCATTGGCCAAGCATAAGGATTCTGCTGGCGTGATTGCCGCGATGAAAAAACAGCAGCCGGACCTGGCCGAAGTCAGCTCTCTTGAGTTAAGCGCAAAGGTGAATACCGGCGAAATGAAGTGGTAAGTTAAAATCTGCTCCTGCTATATTTCCGTGATAGCAGGAGCAACCCGCAAATATCTACCCACTCTCCCATTGATTCCCCCTCCTTTTTAAAAGCACATAAAAGCATGCACTTATGACTTTTTTAATTCTAAGATGAATCTTACACACAGCGCCGGAAATATTTGCCATTCTGAATGTGAATTATATTTTTGCACGCCGTAACATTAAACAGACAACGACACGGAGGCAGCATGTTTACTTATTACCCGGCAAATACTACAGCAGCACAACCGGAACTTGTTAACGCCATTGCGCAGGGTCTTCACGCCGAGCACGGTGCTGTGACTGAAGACGACACTTTGATGGAACTGACCAAGTGGGTGGAATCCACAGACAATGACATCCTCAGTGACATCTACCAGCAGACCATTAACTATGTTGTTAGCGGGCGAAACGCACCTTTGTAAAAACCTGCTAAGCTGGATCTGCAACCTAAGGGGTTACATTTCGTTTGCGTAAGCAAGCTTGTCCTTAAAACTATCAACAGGATTGAGGAGTTAACATGAAATCGAACCGTCAGGCACGCCATATTCTGGGACTGAACTACAAGCTTTCAAACCAACGTAAAGTGGTGATTGAGGGCGACAGTGAAACGCAGGTCACCCACGCCACGGGCAGAAAGCGCCACGCAGGCAAGTAAGTTCCAGTAAGAAATTTACGACACCATCGGTAATCCCGATGGTGTTTTTGTTTATGTGTTGCGGTAATTAATATTTAGCTCCTTTATAATACCGCCCGACCGCACCCCGTAGCACAGGCCAGAAAGATGACAAACAGCAGTGTCAGGGACGGATCTTCATAAAAAGAGTGAGTGACATGGACAACAAACTGAAAAAACATCGTTCCTTATATATCCCATACGCCGGACCCGTTTTACTCGAATTTCCCCTGCTCAACAAAGGCAGCGCCTTCAGCATGGAAGAGCGCGGCAGCTTTAACCTGCTTGGCCTCTTGCCTGAAGTGGTTGAAACCATTGAAGAACAGGCAGAGCGCGCCTGGATCCAGTATCAGGGCTTCAAGACGGAAATCGACAAACACATCTACCTGCGCAACATCCAGGACACCAACGAAACCCTCTTCTATCGCCTGGTGCAAAACCATCTCGAAGAGATGATGCCGGTGATCTACACCCCGACGGTGGGTGCCGCCTGTGAACGTTTCTCTGAGATCTATCGTCGTTCGCGTGGGGTATTTATCTCTTATCAGAACCGTCACAACATGGACGATATTCTGCAGAACGTGCCAAACCACAATATTAAAGTCATCGTGGTGACCGACGGCGAACGTATTCTGGGTCTTGGTGACCAGGGCATTGGCGGGATGGGGATCCCAATCGGTAAGCTCTCCTTGTATACCGCCTGCGGCGGCATCAGCCCGGCGTATACCCTGCCGGTGGTGCTGGATGTCGGAACCAATAACCAGCAGCTGTTGAACGATCCGCTTTACATGGGCTGGCGTCATCCGCGTATTACCGACGATGAGTACTATCAGTTTGTCGACGACTTCATCCAGGCCGTGAAACAGCGCTGGCCGGACGTACTCTTGCAGTTCGAAGACTTTGCGCAGAAGAACGCGATGCCGCTGCTGAACCGTTATCGGGATGAGATCTGCTCGTTCAACGACGATATCCAGGGCACCGCTTCGGTAACCGTAGGCACGCTGATCGCAGCCAGCCGCGCAGCCGGTAGCCAGCTGAGCTACCAGAAAATTGTCTTCCTTGGCGCAGGCTCTGCGGGCTGTGGTATTGCCGAGCAGATTATCGCCCAGACGCAGCGTGAAGGGTTAAGCGAAGAGCTGGCCCGCTCCCGCGTCTTTATGGTTGACCGTTTCGGCCTGCTGACCGACGGTATGCCGAACCTGCTGCCGTTCCAGACCAAGCTGGTGCAGAAGCGCGAAAACCTGAAAAACTGGGATACCGACAACGAAGTCCTTTCCCTGCTGGACGTGGTGCGCAACGTGAAGCCGGATATCCTCATCGGCGTTTCCGGACAAACCGGTCTCTTTACCGAAGAGATCATCCGCGAGATGCACAAGCACTGCGAGCGCCCTATCGTGATGCCGCTGTCTAACCCGACCTCGCGCGTGGAAGCGACGCCGCAGGACATCATCGCCTGGACAGAAGGTAATGCGCTGGTCGCGACCGGCAGTCCGTTCGATCCGGTGGTGTGGAAGGATAAAACCTATCCGATTGCCCAGTGCAACAACTCCTACATCTTCCCGGGCATTGGTTTGGGCGTGATCGCCTCCGGCGCATCCCGCATTACCGACGAAATGCTGATGTCGGCAAGCGAAACCCTGGCGGGCCACTCTCCGCTGGTCAATGACGGCGAAGGTCTGGTGCTGCCAGAGCTGAAAGACATTCACAAGGTGTCGCGCGCTATCGCATTCGCGGTAGGAAAAATGGCGCAGCAGCAGGGCGTGGCGGTGAAAACCTCTGCCGACGCGCTGCAGCAGGCCATCGACGACAACTTCTGGAAGCCTGAATACCGCAGCTATCGCCGTACCTCGATTTAAAATGTGAGTGGGCCACTGGCCCACTTATTTTTTGCTAGGTTGCCAGCTTTTATCTATCCGCGGTTCACCGTAATGCTCCTGCCGATGACAGTTAGGGCAAAGGGCAATAGCATTGTCTACGTTGTCTTCCCCATTTTCTGATAGCGGAATAATGTGATGAACTTCTAAATAATATCTCCCATCCTTCGTGCGCTGAAATGGCGCCGGGGCATCACAACATTCACAATTATTTTGAGCTCTGAGGAGTACTTCGGCCACAACATCGGGATTACGATCGTAACGCCAGACGGAAACCTGTTTTTTCGCCGGATGCACAGACGCATTTTGCAGCCGCTTTCGTCTTTCCTCAGATTGTAGTTTTAACGCCTTGCTGACTTTGTCGTAAAAGTCGTTTTCATCGCGGCCAGGAATATCTTCGCTGTCCACTCGCTGTTGGTTAAGTTGTTCCTTGAGGATGGCAATAACCGTCGCGTCCAGAGGCTTCTGGAATGTCCTTCCTGTTTGAGCGAAGTGATTCATGAAGCGATCCCAACGGGATTCTTTGCCCGCTGGAGGCAGAACTTTGCTTAATTTGTGGCAATCAAGCGTAATAAAATCATCTAGCTTAGACACATCGCTCAACTGCACGCGATGGGGGTAAACGTTTCCCTCCTCGAAATCGATCCCTTCAATACGGTAAAGTCCGCAAAGCTGGTATCCCAAAGATTTATGAACATTTTGGATGACAAAGACAAAGTCACCTGTTTTTACATTACTCAGCTTTTTCTCACTACTTGCACTAACACCATATCCCTTGATGTAATCAAAATTGCTGGAATTAGATGCACTGTGATAGGCGTAATAATAGGCCATACGCTCAACCTCCTTTTGGTTTCATAATGAAGGGTATCGGCATAATGACAAAATTCTTAACGTGCAATCGTGTGACATTCGATTATACTTTCGACACACATTAACCCACTGAATATATAAGGAGGCTAATTATGCTGTATCGTGAAATTTTCAATGTTTCACATACATTTGGTGATCGCACCAGCTCAAGCGTTATCGGTATCGTGCTGCGATAACTTCTGCTTGAGCGAAGACACCAACCCCTGAAATCCCTTCTCTCGGGCTTACTGAGTTATCGTCAGCGATGTTTGACGAGGCATAAACATGCCTGTAACTCTTGGGTAAGCAACAATGAGCACTTTACTCACTGCACAATCTTTACGCGTTGATACGGCGTTTGGCACGCTCTTCGACTCACTCTCCTTTACGCTGAAAAAAGGCGACCGCATTGGCCTGCTGGGCGACAACGGCTGCGGAAAAAGTACGCTGCTGAAGGTGCTGGACGGCACAGATTCCCCTGCTGCCGGAACGGTAGCGCTGGCCGGGCACTGCCTGATGGCACGCGTGGAGCAACATCTCCCGGACGCCATTTTCCCGCTGACCATGCTGGATGCCGTACTCGCACAGCTGCCTTTAGCGGAACGCGACAGCCTGCGCTGGAAATCCGAAACGCTGCTGGCAAGCATGGGCTTCACGCCGCAGGATATGATGCTGCAATCCGCAACGCTCAGCGGCGGGCAGCATACGCGTCTGCTGCTGGCACGAGCGTTGATCCACGATCCGGATCTGCTCCTGCTGGACGAACCGAGCAACCACCTCGATTTACCGACCCTGCTGTGGCTGGAACAATTCCTGCAGAACTGGCCTGGGAGCTTCGTGCTGGTCTCGCACGACAGACAGCTGCTGGATGCCGTCACCAACGGCAGCTGGATCCTGCGCGATAAGATGCTGCACTACTTTGCCCTTCCCTGCACGGCGGCACGCAAGGCGCTTGAAGCAAAAGATGAAAGCGACGCGCAGCGCCACAAGGCGGAGCAAAAGGAGATCGACCGCGTCACCGCCAGCGCGAAGCGGCTGGCGACCTGGGGAAAGGTCTACGACAACGAAGACCTTGCCCGCAAAGCCAAACAGATGGAAAAACAGGTCGAGCGGCTCAGGGAGAGCCAGACGGCGCTTACGGCGGGCAGTCAGTGGACGTTAACCCTGCGCGGCGACGCGCTGCGGGCAGACCGGTTACTGGAGCTGGAAAACCTCAGTGTCCCGCCTGCGCCCGGGCTACCGCCGCTGTTTAACATCGACATGGCGCGGCTGAAAAGCGGCGATCGCGTGGCGATTGTCGGTCGTAACGGCTGCGGCAAATCGTCGCTGATGAGGCTTATCTGGCAACAGTTTGCCGATAAGCCCGCAGACAGCGGGTTGAAAATCCATCCGCGCGTGTCGCCAGGCTATTACGACCAGACGCTTAATCAACTGTCGGACTCTGCCACGCTGCTTGACGCGCTGGAGCCGTTCGCACCGGATCCGCAGAACCGCAAAATGGCGCTGATAAGCGCGGGTTTCCCGTGGGCGCGTCACGGACAAACCGTCAGCACGCTCAGCGGCGGCGAGCGCTCTCGCCTGCTGTTCGTTGGCCTGACGCTTGCCCGCTATAGCCTGCTGATGCTGGATGAGCCGACCAACCACCTTGATATGGAAGGCAAAGCGGCGCTGGCAGAAACCCTTCAGCAGTTCGAAGGCGGCGTGCTGCTGGTCAGCCATGACCGTCAGTTAATCAGCCAAAGCTGCAACCGTTTCTGGCTGATTGAAGAGGGAACGCTGAGCGAATGGCACGATGCCGAAGCGGTGTTTGAGCGGATGCGTGAAAGCGCGGGTCTGGTGACACCCACCGCGCCCGTCATCACCACTGAGAAAGTTCAACCCTCGCCGTATGACGATCTGCTCGAACGGCTGGTCGCGCTGGAAACGCTGCTGGAAGACGATCTGGCGCGCAAGCCGAAGCATCAAAAGCCGCAGCTGCAGGCGCAATGGCGTAAAGAGATTGAGGAGATAGAAGCACAGCTGTAAGTCTGCGCCCGGCGAGCACCTCGCCGGGCCAGCATTTTCCCCCCTTAATTATTAGAGGAACGCCGTATTCTTAATCTGAAATCGGCTTAAATGATGACATTATGTTGCCATTGCCTTGCATTACAGCGCCAAACCACTAATCCTTAAGGAGTATTACACCTGCTATGCAGATACTCATCATGAACAAGGAGATACACATGAAGGCTGCTGTTGTCACACAGGACCACCAGGTCAACGTTACCGAAAAAACCTTACGCCCGCTAAAGCACGGGGAAGCCCTGCTGACGATGGAGTGCTGTGGCGTATGCCATACCGACCTCCACGTGAAGAACGGCGATTTCGGCGATAAAACCGGGGTTATCCTGGGCCATGAAGGGATTGGCATCGTGAAGGAAATCGGCCTCGGTGTGAAATCACTGAAAGTTGGCGATCGTGCCAGCGTGGCGTGGTTTTTCGAAGGCTGCGGCCACTGCGAATATTGTAATACCGGCAACGAAACCCTGTGCCGCGACGTGAAAAACGCCGGTTACTCCGTTGACGGCGGCATGGCGGAAGAGTGCATCGTCACCGCTGACTACGCCGTAAAAGTGCCGGATGGTCTGGGATCCGCTGAAGCCAGCAGCATCACCTGTGCAGGTGTCACCACCTACAAAGCGGTGAAAGTGTCTGGAATCAAACCGGGCCAGTGGATTGCAATTTATGGTCTGGGCGGGCTGGGCAACCTCGCGCTGCAGTACGCCAAAAACGTCTTTAACGCCAAAGTCATCGCCCTTGACGTTAACGACGAACAACTGAAGCTGGCGGCCAGCATGGGTGCAGATTTGACCATCAACTCCCGCAGCGAAGATGCCGCGAAAATTGTGCAAGAGAAAACGGGCGGCGCACATGCCGCAGTCGTCACTGCCGTCGCAAAAGCCGCATTCAACTCAGCCGTTGATGCCGTGCGTGCCGGTGGCCGCGTGGTTGCGGTTGGCCTGCCGCCGGAAGCGATGAGCCTCGACATTCCGCGTCTGGTGCTGGACGGCATTCAGGTGGTCGGTTCGCTGGTCGGCACCCGTCAGGATCTGCAGGAAGCTTTCCAGTTCGCCGCTGAGGGTAAGGTTGTGCCGAAAGTGACGATGCGTCCGCTTGAGGACATCAACGCCATCTTTAAAGAGATGGAACAGGGCCAGATCCGCGGCCGTATGGTGATCGACCTGCGTTCATAACCGATCATCTTTCATCACCGCTCCTCTCCGGGGCGGTTTTTTTATAGCCATTTTCCGGCAATCCTTATCTTAATTCCTTTGTTCCCTTGTTTTCCCCCGCGCCCGATGATGAATCCGACGCTAACAAGAAGATAACAAAGGAATTCACCATGCAAACCCCATTTCGTCTGCCGCTGCTGACGGCGCTGATTCTGGCGACAACAACAGCCTGGGCAGCAGAAGCGCCCGTCAAAGGCGGCACGCTGATCTATCTGGAGCAACAGGCGCACACTAACCTCTACCCGCCCGCCGGCGGCTTCTACCCGAACGGCGGCATCCTGAACCAAATCACCGACAAGCTGACGTGGCAGAACCCGAAAACGCTGCAGGTGGAACCTTGGGTGGCAGAAAGCTGGACCACCAACGCCGATAAAACCGAATACACCTTTAAACTTCGTCCCGGCATCACCTTCTCCGACGGCACGCCGCTGGACGCCAGCGCCGTGGCGAAAAATTTTGATACCTACGGTTTAGGCAATAAGGCGCAGCGCCTGCCGGTGTCTGAAGTTATCAATAACTACGATCGTAGCGAAGTCATCGACCCGCTGACCGTGAAGTTCTACTTCAAAAAACCATCGCCGGGGTTCCTGCAGGGCACTGCCACCATTGGCTCTGGGCTGGTCTCACTCAGCACGCTGAAGCGCAACTTCGAAGAGCTGGGGGATGCCCGCCATATCGTTGGCTCCGGGCCGTTTGTGGTTAAAGACGAAAAGCTCGGACGCGAAGTGACGCTGGAAGTCCGCAAAGACTACCAGTGGGGACCGAAAAGTCTGGCGCAACAGGGGCCTGCGAATCTCGACGGCATCAAGTTTATCGTCACCCAGGAGGACAGCGTGCGCGTCGGCGCTCTGCTGGCGGGTCAGGCCGACTTTATTCGCCAGGTACAAGCGTATGACGAAAAGCAGGCGACCGATCAGGGCTATAAAATCTACGCAGCGCCTACGCGCGGGGTGAACGACAGCATCAGCTTCCGCCCGGATAACCCGCTGGTTTCCGATATCCGCGTGCGCCAGGCGCTGCTGCATGCCACCAACGCCAAACAGGTGGTTGAGACCCTCTTTTCGCCTAACTATCCACAGGCCAAATCGGTCATTGCCGATTCCGCCGCTGGCTTTGTCGATCTCAGCGAAAAATTGACCTTTGACCCGGCTAAAGCCAACCGGCTGCTGGACGAGGCGGGCTGGAAAGCGGGAAGCGACGGGATCCGCACCAAAGACGGTCAACGTCTGGCATTGACGGTATATGAATCCCTGCCTCAGCCGCAAAACAAAGAGGTGCTGCAGCTGGTTGCCCAGCAGTGGCGACAGGTGGGCGTGGCGCTGAGCGTCAAAGCCGGTGATGCAGGCAGCCGCACGCTGGATAACCTCGACCCGCTGAAAACCCCGCTGACCGTCTCCGAAGTGGGCCGCGCCGATCCGGACGTGGTGAAAAGCATGTTCTACCCTGCTAACCGCGACGCGCTGCTGCAAAAAGGCGGCTCCAGCGACAAGGTCAAAAACTTCCGTGACGACAAGCTGAATGAACTGCTGGTGAACATTTCGGCTGAGGTCGATCCGCAAAAACGCCTGCAGCTGACGGGAGACGCCCAGCGCTATCTGCTGGACAACGCCTACGTCATTCCGATTTTCGAGGAGCCGCAGGTCTTTGCCGGTGCGCCGTGGTTAAAAGGTGTGAATTTTGAAGCGGTTGGTCGCCCGTCGTTCTACGGCGCGTGGATTGAGAAACACTGAGGAGATGACGATGCGCCACGCACTTCTTCAACGTCTTGGGCACGGCCTGCTGGTATTGTGGGCTGCCTTTACCCTCGCGTTCGTGTTGCTCCAGGTGCTGCCGGGTGACGCGGTGCTGATCAAATTTCAGAACCCGGATCTGGGACTAAGCCCGGCACAAATCGAGGAAATGCGCGTGGCGTACGGCGCGGACAGCCCGCTGTGGCAGCAATATTTTCATACGCTGCTTGCAATGCTGCACGGTGATTTCGGCTACTCCTTGCAGGCTGGCGTACCGGTTAGCGAGCTGATTGCCAGCAACCTGCCGGACACCCTGAGCCTCGCTCTGCCCGCGTTTGTGCTCGCGGTCCTGCTGGCGTTTGCGCTGGCCTTTGCCTCCCGCCTGCCGGGTCTGCGCTGGCTGAGTAATGCCCTTCAGTCTCTGCCGGTCCTGTTTATCTCCTTACCCACGTTCTGGCTGGGGATTGCCCTCATCCAGCTCTTTTCTTTTCAGCTGCGGCTGATCCCGGTGATTAACCCGACGCCGCTGCAGGGGCTGATCCTGCCGATCGTCACCGTCGCTATCCCGATCTCCGCCCCGCTGGCGCAGATTCTGATGCGCAGTCTCGACCAGGTGGCGGCGCAGCCGTTTGTCGCCGTCGCCCGGGCCAAAGGGCTGAGCGAAACCGCCGTCCTGTGGCGTCACGTCACCGGTAACGCCCTGCTGCCGGTCCTGAACATTGCCGGGCTGCTGCTGGGCGAGCTGATTGCCGGGGCGCTGATCACCGAAACGGTTTTTGGCCGCAGCGGGCTGGGACAGCTGACCCAGCAGGCGGTGAATAACCAGGATATCGCCGTGCTTCAGGCCGTGGTGATGATTTCTGCGCTCGGTTTTGTGCTGATTAACCTGCTGGTGGATCTGCTGATGCCGCTCTTCGATCCACGCCTGCAAACCGTTACCGGAGGTGCCTCATGAGTCTGGTCGATTACGCTGCCGCCGCGCGCAAACGCGTCCCGACGTGGCAAGGGCTGCAGTGGCAGCCGGGACTCTGGCTGGCCTGGGCGGTCATTATCGCCGCCGCGCTCGCCGCCGTTGCGCCGGGTCTGTTTACCCACTACAGCCCGATTGAAGGGATTGCCGGGGCGCAGCGTCTGGCTCCGCAGGCCGATCACTGGCTGGGTACCGATCAGCTTGGCCGCGACGTGTACGCTCGCATTGTTTACGGCGCGTCGCATTCGCTGAGCGCCGCGCTGGCCGCCGTCACCATGGGGCTGCTGGTCGGCACCGGGCTGGGCGTGGTAGCCGGGGCGTTCGCCGGGCGCGTCGAATCTCTGCTGATGCGTTTTGTTGACGTATTGCTGTCAATTCCGTCCCTGCTGCTTTCCCTGACCGTGATCATCCTGCTCGGTTTTGGCACCGTCAACGCCGCCATCGCCGTGGGCGTCGCCTCGATTGCCAGCTTTGCCCGCCTGGCGCGCGGTGAAGTCGTGCGCATCCGTCACACGGATTACGTCGAAGCGGCGTACGGCAGCGGCGGAACGTTCTTCGCCGTGCTGTGGCGACACATTCTGCCCAACTCGTTAACCGCCGTCCTCGCCTTCGCCACGCTGCAGTTTGGTCAGGCTATCCTGGCGCTGTCCACGCTGAGCTTCCTCGGTTATGGCACTCCGCCCCCCATTCCGGAATGGGGTTTACTGATTGCCGAAGGCCGTAACTATCTCTCAACCGCCTGGTGGTTAACCACTTTCCCCGGTGTGGTGGTCATCGCCGTGGAGCTGGCCACCAACCGTATCAGCCAGCAGTTTAGCCGAGGTCGCTCATGACCGTTCTCTCAGTGGAAAATTTGACGATTAGCTACCGCACCGCTCGCCGGTGGCAAGAGGTGGTGCATAACGTCAGCTTTACCCTCAAACGGGGGGAAATGCTGGCGTTTGTGGGCGAGTCAGGATCCGGTAAAACGAGCACTGTACAGGCCATAATGGGGTTGCTGGCCGACAACGCCCGGCGTGATGCGGGCAAAATCATCCTCAACGGCGAGGAGATAAGCCAGTGGTCAGCTAAACGTCTCGATACCCTTCGTGGTGCGCGGATTAGCCTCGTCCCGCAGGATCCGGGTAATTCCCTCAACCCGGTGAAAACCATCGGTGCGCAGGTGGGTGAAATAATTGAACTACACCAAAAAGTGACCCACGCCCAGCGTGATGAACAGGTACTCGCCCTGCTGACTAAAGTGGGGTTGAGCCACCCCGAACAGCGCATGAAACAGTATCCTCATCAGCTCTCCGGCGGTATGAAACAGCGCGTGTTGATTGCCATCGCCATTGCCCTGCGACCGGACGTGATCGTTGCCGACGAGCCGACCAGCGCGCTGGATGTGACGGTGCAAAAGCGCATTCTGGATCTGCTGGACGCCCTTCGCCGGGAGTCCGGTACCGCCGTACTGTTTGTAACGCATGACCTGGCGCTGGCCGCACAGCGCGCCGACAGGCTGCTGGTGTTCCGCCACGGTGAAGTGCAGGAGCACGGCGCGACCGTTGATATCGTCCGCGCCCCGCAGCATGCCTATACCCGCCAGCTGTTAAGCGATTTACAGGGGCAGCGCCTGACTATCGCGCCGGTCTCGGGACGTCCGCTGGCCTCGCCTGCCATTCGCGCGCTGTCCATCAGCAAGCAGTTCTCGTTGGGTAAAGGGCATCAGCTGCAGGCGCTGGACGACGTCAGTTTTGACGTCACGCGCGGCAGCACGCACGCGTTAGTCGGCGAATCGGGATCGGGAAAAACCACCCTTGCCCGCATTTTGCTCGGGTTTGAGCAGGCGGACAGCGGGCGGGTGATTATCGATGATATTGATGCCACTACGCTCAGCAGGGAGGCACGTCGACAGCTGCGTCAGAAGATCCAGTTCGTCTACCAGAACCCGTTTGCCTCGCTCGACCCGCATCAGACGCTGTTTGAGATTATTGAAGAGCCGTTGAAAAATTTCGCCCGTCTCAGTAAAGCGGAGCGTAGGACCCGCGTGGAGACGGTTGCGCAGCGGGTGGCTCTGCCGCTTGACGTGCTGGGGCGTACGGCGCGGGAACTCTCCGGTGGCCAGCGCCAGCGCGTGGCCATTGCCCGGGCGCTGATCCTGGAGCCGACCCTTATCGTTCTGGATGAAGCTACTTCCGCGCTGGACGTTACCGTGCAGGCGCAAATTCTGGCGCTTCTCCAGCAGCTGCAGCAACAGCTTGGGCTGACCTATCTCTTTATCACACACGATCTGGCAACGGTTCGCCGCATAGCCCACACCGTCACCGTGCTGCAGGGCGGTAAAGTCATCGAGCATGGCGCCGTTGAGACGTTGTTCAACGCCCCGCAGAACGACTATACCCGCGAACTGATCGACGCTATTCCCCATTTTTCACCCGCTACGGAGGAGTTCGCATGACGCGAAAACGCCTGGGCTTTTTCACTCGCCTGCTTGACGACGCCACGCCAAAGGAGCGATATCGACTGGCAACCGAACAGATCCGCCACGCCGAACGCCACGGTTTTGACAGCGCCTGGATTGCGCAGCATCACTTTCATGAAAACGAAGGCGGGCTGCCGTCGCCGCTGCTGTTTTTGGCACACGTTGCCGCGCATACCGAAATCATCCGCCTGGGTACGGCCATCATTACCCTGCCGATGGAAAACCCGCTCCGCGTCGCAGAAGATGCCGCCGTGCTCGATTTACTCGCCAATGGACGTCTTGAAGTCGGTTTTGGTTCCGGCGGCACGCCGACCTCTTTTCTGCCCTTTGGCCTGATGTTTGAAGAACGCGGCGCGGTCTTCGCTGACCATTTGCACGCGATCCAAAGCGCGTGGCGCGGGGATTCACTGACCCATCCGGATAACCACCTTTATCCGCCTGCGCCACAGCTGGCCGACCGTATCTGGATTGCCACGTTCTCCGTCGACGGTGCCGTGCGCGCCGCGCGGGCCGGTCATGGGCTGATGCTGTCTCGTACCCAGCCTCGCCCCGCTGAACAGTTAGATTTGACGCTCGACCAAATCCAAAACCCAATTGTTGACGCCTATCTTGACGCGCTACCCGCCGGAATCGCGCCACGGATCCTGGCCTCACGTACGGCGTTCGTTGCCGACAGCGATGACTATGCGCTGAAGGTGGCGACACCGGGCTTAACCCGACAGGCGCAACAGCATCGCGCGGCGGGGCATAGGGTAATAGGTGACACTGTCACGGATTATCGCAGACAGTTCGATGCGCATATCGGGTCGCCGGAAACGGTACTGAACTCGCTTAAAGCGGACGGCATCCTGGCGCGCGCCACGGATATCTCATTCCAGGTGCATTCGGTAGAACCTTCGCACCGGGACACCCTACGATCGATTGAATTGATTGCAGAACACATCGCCCCCCACATTGTTTGAGGAGACACGTATGGCTTTAAGTCAGGATATTCTCGCCGAACTGGCGGAAATCGTGCCCGGTTCGCCGCTGTCAGAGGCGCGGGCCACGCGGGACGCCGCCACGCGCCACGCTCAGGGCAGTTATGAGATTTTATTCAGCCAGCAGGATGCAGCATTTGCGCTGGATGAACGCTTTGCCGTGGCGGCAAAGGTCGCAAAATGGCACAACGCAGAGGCGCTGGCGGCGCACTATGCCGGATTTGGGCTGGCCGATCCGACCTCCGGGCGCCTGACCGCTGCGCTGAACTTTGCCCGTCTGCTCACCTTCTCTCCTGTCGACGCCACACCCGGCGCATTACAGGCGCTTGTAAAGGCGGGATGGAGCAAAGACGGCATTGTCACCCTTGCTCAGCTGATTGCCTTCGTCAGTTTCCAGAGCCGACTCATTGCCGGGCTGCGTTTACTGAATGATAAACCCATTGCGGCCAGCGATACGCCCGTCGTTGCGGGGGCATGGCACACCAACGCAGCCACTGCCACGGGTAAAGCGGCCCCCGTCGCGTTCACCCAGCAAGAGCTGGGCTGGGAGCCATGGATTGCCGCTAAACCTCTGGCAGAATTTAACGATGATGAAGTGACCATTCTCGCCAAATTTGGCCATACGGAATCTGACTATTTCCGCCTGCTGGGTCGCAACCTGCCGGTTCTGGAACAGCGCACGTTAACGGATAAAGGGATTTTTTACACGCCGGGAGGATTACCGCGTGCTGAACGCGAACTGGCCGCGACGGTAGCCAGTAAAATCAACGGCTGCATTTACTGCGCATCTGTCCATGCGCGCAAAGCGAGCCAGCTGTCAAAGGACGACGGCGCGGTGGAAACCCTTCTGGCCGTCAGGCCGGGACGCGCCCTGAGCGAGGGGCAGTCTGCGCGCTGGCAGGTGGAAATCAACTATGCGGCGGCGCTGTCGGTCACGCCACCGGCCGCCACGCCGGGCCATCTGGCTGAGCTGGAAAAACAGAAACTGGATACGCTTGAACAGCTCGATCTGCTGCAATCCGCCGCGTTCTTTGCCTGGGCCAACCGTCTGATGTTGACCCTGGGCGAGCCCTGGCTTCCCTGAAAAAATCAGGCCAGCGCCCGCGCGTTGGCCTGACGCTTTTTGGCGCAGAGATGGCCATACATCAACAGCGAGGTCATCGCAGCGAAGGACAACAACGCCGCCGGTAACGTGACATAGCTCCAGCTAAAGCCGAGCGTAATCATCATCCCACCAAAGTATGCCCCTACAGCGCTACCCAGATTAAAGGCCATCTGTCCGCCCGCCGCCCCGAGCATTTCCCCCCCTTTCGCATTCTGCAGCAGAAGAATTTGCAGCGGTGCGGAAAGTGCAAACAGGCCTGCACAGCAGACGAAGCCCATCAACAGCGAGGCCGTTTTCAGTTCGCCAAAGGCGAAAAGCAGCAACAGTGAGGCGACAATGACCATGTCGGTGGTGGCCGCAATGCGCAACGGGCTAAACCGCCCCGAGAGTTTACCGCTCAGCAGATTGCCCAACACCATGCCGAGCCCCATCAGCATCATTATGACGGTCATCATGCCTTCGGAGAAACCCGATACATTGACCATAAACGGCTTAACGAAGCTGAACCACGCGAAGACGCCGGCGTTGCCAAACATGGTGGCGGCGAAAATCAGCCAGGGCTCCGGTTTCTTCAGAAAGTGGAACTGCGCGGTCAATTTGATCTCTGATTTATCGTGCAGAGTTGGCACCCACAGCAACACGGAGAGGATCACCAGCACATCAAAGGCAGCAATCAGGAAAAAGGTATAGCGCCAGCTGTACTCATGCCCAAGCCACGTCCCGAGCGGTACGCCGACAAGATTGGCTACGGTCATTCCGGCGATCATACCGGCCACCGCGACCGTGACTTTTCCCGGCGGCGCAATTTTGGAGAGGATTATCGCCCCTACGCCGAAAATCGCGCCGTGAGGGAATCCGGAAATTAAGCGGCCTGTCGCCAGCCCGACGTAAGAATGTGAAAGGCTGAATAGGGCATTCCCAATGACGCACATCGCCACTAAGAACAGTAATGTTGATTTCAGAGAGAACCGGCTGGAAAACAGCGCCACAATCGGTGCGCCTATCACCACGCCGAAGGCGTAAAAGGAGATCATGTTCCCGGCAGAGGGAATCGAAATCCCGGTGTCCTTCGCCAGTTCCGTCAACACGCCCATCACGCCGAATTCGGCCATTCCCAGACCAAACGTACCAAGCGCCAACGAAAAAATTGTTTTTTTCATACCACGACCACGGGTTAACTATTCGCGACGAGCATTATCAAACAATCTGGTATGGTGAGCCAGTTCAAATCAGTTGGCTGACAGGTTAATCCATTCATTCAGGTGAGACTGTGAATACCGTTAGCCTAAAACAACGATGCCAAGTCGCTCCATCAACTGGGAAACCTGATAGCTGTCCAGTTTGACGCCCTGCAAATCAATACCCCGCACGTCCAGATCACCCAGTTCTGAATTGGTCAGATCGCAGTGGGTAAAATTGGCCGCTCGCCAGTCAAAGGATGAGAACTCGCCCCCAGACAGATCCGAGCCGCTAAAGGTGGCGCCAAGTATCTGCGCGCCGTTCCAGCGGTTTTCCCACAGCTCGCATTTTTCCAGAACCACCTTCGAAAAATTGGCATAGCTCAGGTTGCTTTTTGTGATGTAAGCACAGCAAAACCAGGTACGGGTGGTGATCATGTTCATAAAACTGGCCCCGCGGAAATCGGCCCCTTGCGCCCTGCATTCACGGATTTCGATGCCTAATGCATTTGAATGCCTGAAATCCGCCATCGATAAATCGCAGCTTTTGAAAATAGCATCTTTAAGTTGCGCCCGATTAAAGTTACCGCCCTGCTGGCTTTCCCGGTCATAGAACTGACAGCCGATAAACTCCGAGCTGGTTAAATCCGTACCGGAAAAGTCGCAGTTACGAAAGATTGCATTCTCTATTTTCTCGCCGGTAAAACGGTTACGACATATTTTTTCGCCTTCAAAAATCAATGCCATGGCACCACCCTGTTTATTTATACAGTCCTTCTCACCATTCTAACCCGTTACCTGATGAAGGGAAACACGCTTATCAGACACGTATGTCAAAAATTCCCGCGAAGGTTGCCGGCCAGCATTACACTTCAAAGTGTTAGTTCCTTCCAGGCACATCACCCGATTCGGAGATGAGGATTATCATGGGAAACGCAAAACAGAATAAAACGAAAGCAGTGACCGTGACCAAAGCCAGCGTAGACAGGGAGGTTAAACCCGCGCTGAAGACCAAAGAGTATGAACAAGAGCTTCGTCGCCTTCACGTGGAACTGGTTAAACTCCAGCAGTGGGTCGTCGCCAAAGGATTAAAGGTCTGTATTGTGTTTGAAGGACGCGACGGCGCCGGTAAAGGCGGCACCATCAAAGCCATCACCGAGCGCGTCAGCCCGCGCGTCTTCCGCGTTGTCGCGTTGCCCGCCCCCACCGATAAAGAGAAAAGCCAGCTCTACTTCCAGCGTTACGTGCCGCATCTGCCCTCTGCCGGTGAAATCGTCATCTTTGACCGCAGCTGGTATAACCGCGCGGGCGTCGAGCGCGTGATGGGGTTCTGTACCGAGGAGCAGGTGGAGAAATTTTTGGACGGCACGCCGGTGATGGAAAAAGCGATGGTGGATGCCGGAATTATCCTGCTGAAATACTGGCTGGAAGTCACACCAAAAGAGCAGGAGCGCCGTCTGCGCGATCGCATTAACGATGGTCGTAAGATCTGGAAGCTGTCCCCGATGGACATTAAATCTTTCAACCTTTGGGACGAATACACTCTCGCCCGCGACGCGATGTTTAAAGCCACCGACACCGCCTGGGCACCGTGGTTTGTGGCGCGTTCAGAAGATAAAAAGCGCGTGCGGCTAAATATTATTTCGCACCTGCTTAAACAGATCCCCTATAAAGACATTCACGTCGAAAAGGTCGACTTGCCGAAGCGTAAAATTGGCAAGATAAAACCCACGAAATACCCGTTCCGGTATGTTGAAGAGCGGTTCTGATATTACTGGAAGACGGCTCGCAGAATGGAGATTACCAGGTTAAACAGTATTGTTTTTTGTTGGCTGCGGTTGATAATGACCGCACCAACAAAGGAGATACCGATGAAATCAAAGCGAGTGGAAAATCGTACTGTAAAAGAACATCTTACGGATGTCTTACCGTGTCCGCCGTTGTCAGCTGAAGATCGCGTGCTTGAGAGCCAGCAGGACAAGGGGTTCATAAAAGCCATGAATGAATTGACCGCAAAAGCTGGGTTACTATCTGATGACCCTTATTTTGGAGGGCTTTGATGTGCTTCCAGTTTGATGTTTATCGAAATCCCTCAGAAAGGACACGTGAATATCAGCCTTATTTTATGATTATTCAGCATGATTTTTATGAGGATTTATCACCGAGGCTTATTATGCCATTGAGCTATCATAATCACCTGAAAGGCTATTTTAATGCTGTGACCCCGCTGGTAAATATTGATTTTCAGACATTTTTTCTGAATACAGCAGCAATAACATATGTGGATAAGAAAAAACTAAGTAATAAAAATTATGTATGTAATTTGAGCAGTGCAAGAAGCAATGTAATTGCAGGGATTGATGCACTGATTATCAATACATAACCCCTGCGCAAGCGCCGCCGGGCAAAGCCGACGGCGCAGGTCTTACTTCATCCCTTCCGTACTCTCTTTTTTCGCTTCCAGACGTTCCACATCACGATACCAGCGCGGGTGGTGCTTCTGCGCCCAGCGGCGGCTCACCTTCCCTTCAATCATCCCTTTAATCGATCCTTTCACCCAGAACGCCATATACATATGGATCAGGATGGCATGGATCAGAATGATGGCCGACGTGGCGTGGATGAGCAGCGCATAGCGAATCACCTGAATCGGGAAATACTGCGCAAAATAAGGACGCCAGATAATCACCCCGGTCACCAGCAGCACAAAAATCATGCTCATGATGGTCCAGAACATCATCTTCTGCCCGGCGTTGTATTTGCCCACCTTTGCGACTTTATGCTCGTTGCCTTTCAGGACTTCAACAATCCCTTTCACCCATGGGATGTCCTGCTTATCCGGGATGTTGTGATGAACAAAACGCACGAACATAAACATCAGCACCACGAAGATCAGCACGCCAAAGAATGGGTGCAGAATTCGCCCCATCTGCGGCGTACCGAAGGTTTCGGTCAGCCACTGCAGTGTCGGGAAGAAGAACGAGATCCCGGATACCGCCACCAGGAAGAAGCAGATCACCACCGTCCAGTGACAGGCGCGGTCGATAAACTTCGTGCGCACAATCATTTTCGACTTACTCATGGTGTTCCTCCTCTTCGTCATCATCCACCTCTTTGTTTGGCCCGATCCCAATGTAGTGATAAATCAGCCCGGCAAAAGTGGCGATAAAGCCCGCCGCCGAGAGCGGTTTGAGAGCCCCTTTCCACAGGTTGATCGAGGTATCGATCGCCGGATCTTTCGGCAGATTGTGGTACAGCTCCGGCTGGTCGTTATGGTGCAGCACATACATCACGTGCGTACCGCCCACGCCCTGCGGGTTATAAACGCCTGCATTCTCGTACCCGCGCGCTTTCAACTTGTCCACCCGCTCCTGCGCCACGTCCAGCATCTCTTTCTTGGTGCCGAAGTGGATAGCGCCGGTGGGACAGGTCTTGACGCAGGCAGGCTCCTGCCCGACGCTGACGCGATCCACGCACAGGGTGCATTTGTATACCCGGTTATCCTCTTTATTGAGGCGCGGGATATTAAACGGACAGCCCGCAATGCAATACCCGCAGCCGATGCAGTTGTCCTGCTGGAAGTCGACGATCCCGTTGGCGTACTGAATAATCGCACCGGCAGACGGGCACGCCTTCAGGCAGCCCGGATCTTCACAGTGCATACAGCCGTCTTTGCGGATTAGCCATTCAAGCCTGCCGTTATGGTCGGTTTCGCTAAAACGCATCACCGTCCATGATTTGGCGCTCAGATCCGCCGGATTGTCGTAGACGCCAACGCAGTGCCCAACCTCATCGCGGATATCGTTCCACTCCGAACAGGCCACCTGGCAGGCTTTACAGCCCACGCAGGAGGAGACATCGATAAGCTTTGCGACCTCTGCCTTATAATCCCGCGCACGAGGCGCGGGCGTTATCGGGTTGGTCGCGGAGCGTTTGATAATGTCTTGTGTTTCCATCGCCATTGAATCGCTCCTTACGCTTTCTCGATGTTGACCAGAAACGCCTTGTACTCCGGCGTTTGCGAGTTGGAATCGCCGACGTTAGGCGTCAGGGTGTTGGCGATGTAGCCTTTCTGCGCCACGCCCTCAAAGCCCCAGTGCAGCGGAATACCCACGGTTTCAACCTGCTGACCGTGCACGTTCAGCGACTGCAGGCGGCGAGTAACCACGGCAACGGCACGAATAAAGCCGCGCTTGCTGCTGACCGTGACGCGATCGCCGTTGGCTATGCCTTTCGCCTTCGCCAGCGTTTCGCTGATCTCCACAAACTGTTCCGGCTGCGCGATAGCGTTAAGCCGCGCGTGCTTGGTCCAGGTGTGGAAATGCTCGGTCAGGCGGTAGGTCGTTCCTACGTATGGGAATTTGTCCTTTTTGCCCAGGCGCAGCACGTCCTCTTCGTAAATACGCACCACCGGGCTGGAGATCACGTTCGGGTGCAGCGGGTTCGTGCCCAGCGGCGTCTCCATCGGCTCGTAGTGTTCCGGGAACGGCCCTTCTGCCAGCTTGTTGAGGGCAAACAGGCGTCCCAGCCCTTCCGGCTGCATGATAAACGGCCCGGTGTTGCTGCCCGGCGCGGCGGTGTTGTAGTCCGGGATATCGTTCCCCGCCCACTTCGCCCCGTTCCACTGGATCAGCATACGTTTCGGATCCCACGGCTTGCCGTTTACGTCCGCAGACGCGCGGTTGTACAGCACGCGACGGTTCAGTGGCCACGCCCATGCCCAGCCCAGCGTATTGCCCAGCCCGGACGGGTCGGCGTTATCGCGGTTGGCCATCTGGTTACCCTGCTCCGTCCAGCTGCCGGTGTAGATCCAGCAGGACGACGCCGTCGTGCCGTCATCGCGCAGCAGCGCGAAGCTGTTCAGCAGTTGACCTTTCTTCGCCACCAGGTTGCCGCTCGCGTCATAGAGATCCGCCAGCGCCACGCCGTTGTTCTCTTTGGCGACTTCCTCTGACTCAGGATGGTCAGGCTGCTTGTAGTCCCAGCCCATCTTCAGCAGCGGCTCCGCGCCTTTGCCACCTTCAGTGCGGTACATTTCGCGCAGGCGATGGTAAATCCCGGCGAGGATCTCACCGTCATTACGCGCTTCTCCCGGCGCATCCTGACCTTTCCAGTGCCACTGCAGCCAGCGGCCGGAGTTGGCAATAGAACCATCCTCTTCTGCAAAGCAGGTAGACGGCAGGCGGAACACTTCGGTCTGAATCGACGCCGGATCGACATCGTTTGATTCCCCGTGGTTCTGCCAGAAGGTGGAGGTCTCGGTCACCAGCGGATCGATAACCACCATGTACTTCAGCTTGCTCAGGCTGCGAACGACTTTGTTTTTGTCCGGGAAGGAGGCCACCGGGTTGAAGCCCTGGCAGATATAACCCGTGACGTTGCCCTTATCCATCATGTTGAAATACTTGATGACGTCGTAGGCCTGGTCCCACTTCGGCAGCCACTCAAAGCCCCAGTCGTTCTCCTTCTGCGCCGCTTCACCGTAGAAGGATTTCATCAGGCTGACGTAGAACTTCGGATAGTTGCTCCAGTAGTTCACCTGATCCGGCAGCGTCGCCTTAGGCGTATTCGCCGCCAGATAGGTCTGCAGATCGGCCTGCTTCTCAGACGGTAGCGTCAGGTAGCCTGGCAGGCTGGTCGACAGCAGGCCGAGGTCGGTCAGGCCCTGGATGTTGGAGTGACCGCGCAGCGCGTTCACGCCGCCACCGGCCATACCCATGTTGCCGAGCAGGAGCTGGATCATCGCCATGGTGCGGATGTTCTGCGCGCCGACCGTGTGCTGCGTCCAGCCCAGCGCGTACAGGAACGTGGTCGTTCTGTTTGCGGCACTGGTTGAGGCCAGCACTTCACACACTTTCAGGAAGTCGGCTTTCGGCGTGCCGCAGATGTTCTCCACGACGTCAGGCGTATAGCGGGATACATGCTCTTTCAGCAGGTTCCACACGCAGCGCGGGTGCGTCAGCGTTTCATCACGCATCGCGTAGCCGTTTTCATCGAACTGATAGTTCCAGGACGATTTATCGTACTGGCGTTTTTCGGCGTCATAGCCGCTAAACAGCCCGTCATCAAAGGCAAAATCATCCCGCACCAGCAGGTTCGCGTTGGTGTAGTGCTTAACGTATTCCGCGTTAATTTTGTTATTTTCGATCAGGTACAACAGCACGCCGGACAGGAACGTGATGTCCGTACCGGAGCGGATCGGCGCATAGATATCGGCCACCGATGCCGTACGCGTAAAGCGCGGATCGACGACGATCAGCGTCGCATCGTTGTTGTTTTTTGCTTCCATCGCCCAGCGGAAACCCACAGGGTGTGCTTCAGCGGCGTTACCGCCCATCACCACCACGACGTTAGCGTTTTTGATATCAACCCAGTGGTTGGTCATCGCACCGCGACCAAATGTTGGAGCAAGACTTGCTACCGTTGGTCCGTGTCAGACGCGCGCCTGGTTGTCTACCGCCAGCATGCCGAGAGAACGCACAAATTTTTGCGTCAGCATGCCGGTTTCATTACTCGCCGCAGATGCGCACAGCATCCCGGTGGAAAGCCAGCGATTAACCGTTACGCCCTGCTCGTTCTTTTCAATAAAGTTGGCATCGCGGTCGGCTTTCATTAATTTGGCGATTCGGGAGAAGGCCTCATCCCAGGAGATTCGCTGCCACTTGTCCGAACCCGGCGCGCGGTATTCCGGGTAGCGCAGGCGGTTTTCACTGTGAACGTAGTCCAGCAGCCCCGCCCCTTTCGGGCAAAGTGCGCCGCGGCTCACCGGATGATCCGGATCCCCTTCAATATGATAAATCGCTTCTCTGGCGTTCTTCGCGCCATCGCCCAGGCTATACATTAAAAGCCCACAACCTACGGAGCAGTATGTGCAGGTGTTACGGATCTCTTTCGCGCGCAGCAGCTTATAGTTGCGTGCCTGAGCCAGCGCCATTTTGGGAGCAAATCCCAGCATCGCGGCTGTTGTTCCGGCCATACCGCCCGCGCAGATTTTGAAAAATTGTCTGCGGCTGACGTCCATTGTTGTCCTCGTTATCTGATAAGACTTCGTGGCGCAAACTAACAGCTATGCCCCTGTTTTTTTTGCGTCAAATCAAGGTCATCTCCCTTCACCCCCTAAATAGTCACCTTCGGTACGGTCAAATACCCCTTTTTGATTAACGGCTTAAGATAATAATTCGCGACAGCGTCAGGATGAATGCGCTACATTTTCCCTCTGATTTTTATTGCAATGGCAACGACATGGACAGAAAAAGAGCAACGCTGATTGGGCTGGCGGCGATACTGTTATGGAGCACCATGGTCGGCCTTATTCGCAGCGTGAGCGAAGGGCTGGGGCCGGTAGGCGGCGCGGCGATGATATACACCCTCAGCGGATTACTGTGTCTGTTAACAGTAGGATTTCCTGATATCAGACGGTTTTCGCCCCGGTATCTTATTGCTGGCAGCGTTTTATTTGTCAGCTACGAAATATGCCTGGCGCTGTCGTTAGGCTATGCCGCCACGCGATCTCAGGCTATAGAAGTAGGCATGGTCAATTATCTCTGGCCAAGCCTGACGATTGTATTTGCGATTGTGTTCAACGGGCAGAAATCAAACGTGTGGGTGATCCCCGGGCTCGCGATCTCATTGCTCGGCGTCTGCTGGGTATTGGGCGGTGAACAGGGGTTACACGTTGATGAAATCATCCGCAATATCGTCTCCAGCCCGCTGAGTTATGCTCTGGCATTTGCCGGTGCCTTTATCTGGGCGGCCTACTGCACCGTCACCGCCAAATTTGCAAGAGGACAAAACGGGATCACCCTTTTCGTTTTGCTAACGGCGCTGAGTCTGTGGGTGAAATATGCGCTTAGCGATCAGCCGGAAATGGTGTTCAGCATCCCGGTGGTAGTGAAGCTCGTCATGTGCGGCATCGCGCTGGGATTTGGCTATGCCGCATGGAATATTGGCATTCTCCACGGCAACGTCACCGTCCTGGCGGCGGTCTCCTATTTCACCCCGGTATTATCCGCCGCCCTGGCGGCCGTGCTGTTAAGCTCCCCGCTGTCGTTCTCTTTCTGGCAAGGTGCGCTGATGGTCTGCGCCGGTTCGCTCCTTTGCTGGTATGCGACACGCAAATAATTCCCCCGTGCCGGGAATATTTTCATCCCGGCAACATAATTAACATTAATTTAAAATGTGAGCCTGCTCAGAATATTTATCAGAATGAGAGTGAGCGGTTTAAATTCTGTTTATATTAGGCTCGTGGCGTAACCTCACCTCTTCTCATATTGACATAAACTGACAACGCAATGTGATTAGTTCGCTGCGTATATTAACGAACTATATAGCACAGAATGCAATAATACATTTTTGGATATGTCAGGCACCCCTTTATAAATTCGATGCAATAAAACCTTCATGTAACTGTTTTCATTGAACTTAACATTATCACCTCACACTTAAAAGATCGTTAATCACGAATATTACCCTCCTGTACTACAACATATATAAACTATTTACTGCGCAATATTCATGGCGCGTAAATAGTCATTTTATGTGTGAATAGTAATCAAATTCGCGGGTTTCACGGCAATTATTCCGATCAGGATCACACTAATTGAAATTATCTTTAATATTTTGAAACTTATTATTGAAAGCAGGCTACAAGATTTTTAAAAATAGTCTGCCATTGACGAACCGCCTCGTTTAGAAATCGTTCAAATTGGCTCAGGAAATACCTAAGAAAATTATAAGGAATGTTTAAGATGAAACTTAAATTAGTTGCAGTGGCAGTCACTTCTATGCTGGCAGCAGGCGTTGTAAACGCGGCTGAAGTTTTTAACAAAGACGGTAACAAACTGGATCTGTACGGCAAAGTAACAGGTCTGCACTATTTCTCTGATGACGCTGACAACGACGGCGACAAAACTTACGTTCGTCTGGGTTTTAAAGGCGAAACGCAGATTAACGACCAGCTGGCCGGTTACGGTCAGTGGGAATATGAGTTCAAGGGCAACCGCTCTGAAGCACAGGGCTCTGACGGTAACAAAACCCGTCTGGCATTTGCCGGTCTGAAATTCAACGAATTCGGCTCTTTCGACTATGGTCGTAACTACGGTGTTGCTTACGACATCGGCGCGTGGACTGACGTTCTGCCAGAATTCGGTGGCGATACCTGGACCCAGACCGACGGCTTCATGACTGGCCGTACCACTGGTGTTGCAACCTACCGTAACACCGACTTCTTCGGTCTGGTTGATGGCCTGAACTTTGCGGCACAGTACCAGGGTAAAAACGACCGTGACGATATCACCGAATCCAACGGTGACGGCTGGGGTCTGTCTTCCAGCTATGAGTTCGACGGCTTCGCGGCAGGTGCGACCTATGCGAAATCCGACCGTACTGACCGTCAGGTTCGCGCAGCAAGCAATCTGAACGCCGGTGGCGAAAACGCAGAAGTCTGGGCAGCGGGCCTGAAGTACGATGCGAACAACATCTACCTGGCAACCACCTACTCTGAAACCCGTAACATGACCGCGTTCGGTAACGGTCACGTGGCGAACAAAGCGCAGAACTTCGAAGTGGTTGCACAGTACCAGTTCGACTTCGGCCTGCGTCCATCCATCGCTTACCTGAAATCCAAAGGTAAGGACATCGGTTCTTATGGCGATCAGGATCTGGTTGAATACATTGATGTTGGCGCGAGCTACTACTTCAACAAAAACATGTCTACCTACGTTGATTACAAAATCAACCTGCTGGACGACAACACGTTCACCAAAGATGCCAAAGTGTCTACCGACAACATCGTGGCTGTGGGTCTGACCTACCAGTTCTAAGATGTGTCAGTACGAAAAGGCCAGCCATTGTCGCTGGCCTTTTTTATTCCAGGCTCTGTTCACTGCCCGCCGCCCGGCGTAGCCAGTTTTGCAGCAGTTTCCCGTCTTCGGTCATGTCCGAGTCAGTGCGTACGCAGAGGTAGTAATCCCGCCCGTCGTCGATCGGCAAATCAAAGATCTTTACAAGTTCCCCGCTCTCAAGATACGGAGCAATGAGCGGCTCGCGCATCAGGGCACATCCCAGCCCGGCCTGTACGCCAGCCAGCGTCAGCAAGCCATCCTCAAACATCGGTCCACTGCGGCGCACGGGACGCTTCACCCCCTGCTGCATGAACCATTGCGGCCAGGTCGAGCGCTCCTCGTCATGCAGCAGCGGCATTTGCAGCAGCTGTTCGGGCGTATCGATATGGCCGTGAATACGCAAAAACGCGCGGCTGCACACCGGCACCATCTGGCCGGAGATCAGTTTTTCGCTCTGATAGCCAGCCCACAGACCGTTACCAAAGCGAATCGACATATCGGATGCGTCGCTCAGGTAGTTACGGTGGTTGGCGTAGACGACGTTGATCTCCGTCTGCGGGTTGGCGCGCATAAAGGTCGGCAGACGTGGAATAAACCACCCCATACCAAACAGCGGGATCAGGCTGATGGTCACCTGACGCGTTTGCGCCTGTTCCACCAGGTGCTCCGTCGCCTGCCGAAGCACGTTGAACGCGGCGCGAATCGAGCGGTAGTAATCCCGCCCCTGCTGGCTCAGGATCAGCCTTCGTCCCTGTCGCTCCGTGAGTGGCATCTGCAGATAGGCCTCCAGCACCTTAAGCTGATGGCTCACGGCGGAGGGGGAGATATCCAGCTCCTGCGCGGCCAGGGTCACGCTTCCCAGCCTGGCAATGGCCTCAAATGCCCTCACGGCCCGAAGCGGCGGATCGTTTGCCAGACGGCTTTCGGCATAGGCTGACACGGCGGTCAACTGTTCTGTTTTATTCATATATTGATTTCTTTAGGCTTTTCACCCTGCTAATGGGTTTTGATATTTTCATTTAAATCATAAAGATAAAACAATACCGGTTTATCATAAGAAATAATATATGTGTATTTTACAATTTTATTCATTTATTGGATGGTAGCCGCTGAAAGAGCCACTTGTCGGGTACGCACGTTGGATACACTGATACAACAACTGATCAACGGCGTGATGCTGGGAAGCATCTACGCGCTGATCGCGCTGGGCTATACCATGGTGTATGGCATTTTGCGCATTATTAACTTCGCCCACGGCGATATTCTGATGGTCGGCGCGCTAACCACGCTTTCCGCCATTAACGTTCTGAACAACACCTTCCCGCATCTGCCGCTGCTGCTGCAGTTGGGCTTTGCGCTGCTGGTTGCCATGGCGGTCTGTGCTCTGCTGGCGATGGCTGTGGAACGCTTTGCCTACCGACGCCTGCGCAACGCGCCGCGTCTGGCACCGCTGATCTCCGGGATTGGCGTCTCGGTGCTGCTGCAAACCGTGGCGATGATTATCTGGACGCGCAATCCGCTGATGTTCCCGCAGATCCTGCCGATGGAGCCGATCGCCGTCACGTCCGGCAGCGAAGCCCATCCCCCTGCGATTGTTACCGTCACCGGCATCGTAACCGTGGCGCTGGCGCTGACCGTCATGGTCGGACTCTGGCTGTTGGTCGAATACAGCCGCCTGGGGCGCGGCATGCGCGCCGTGGCGGAAAATCCGCGCGTCGCCATGCTGATGGGCGTGAACCCGAACGCGATAATTACCCTCACGTTTGCCATCGGTGGCATCTTTGCCGCGCTGGCAGGCGTGATGATGGCGAGCAACTATGGTAACGCCAGCTTCTCCATGGGCTTTCTGCCCGGGATTAAAGCGTTCACCGCCGCCGTGCTGGGCGGGATCGGCAATATTCGCGGCGCAATGATTGGCGGGATCCTGCTCGGCATCATTGAAGCACTCGGCGCGGGCTACCTGGGTGAACTGACCCACGGCGTGTTCGGCAGCAATTATCAGGATGTCTTTGCCTTCATCGTGCTGATTCTGGTGCTGGTCTTCCGTCCGGCAGGCCTGCTCGGCGAACGCGTGGCAAACAGAGCGTAAGGAACACTATGACAACCGTACAACTCCAAACGCCGACGGCGACGCGCACGTTCTGGTCCGGCATAACGCTGTTCTGCCTCGCGCTGCTGATTGCGCCCGTGGTCGCCAGCCAGATTGGCGGCAACTACTGGGTGCGGGTTATCGACTTTGCCCTGCTTTACATCATGCTGGCGCTGGGGCTTAACATCGTGGTCGGCTACACGGGCCTGCTGGACATGGGCTTTATCGCTTTTTACGCGGTCGGTGCCTATCTGGCCGCGCTGCTTGCCTCCCCGCACCTGTCAGAGGTATTCCCGATCCTCACCGTCTGGTTCCCGGAGGGGCTGCACACCTCCTGGCTGCTGATTATTCCCATAGCGGCTCTGGTTGCCGCGGTGTGCGGCATTATGCTTGGCGCACCAACGCTGAAGCTGCGCGGGGATTACCTGGCGATAGTGACCCTCGGCTTTGGCGAAATCATCCGCATCCTGATGCGTAACCTCGACCGTCCGGTGAACATCACCAACGGCGCAAAGGGCATTACCGGCGTCGATACCCTGAACCTGTTCGGCCTGAAGTTCAGCGGCGTATATCACTGGTTTGGCTTCAAAGTGCCCGCCCTGTGGCTGTGGTACTACCTGCTGATGCTGGTGATTGTGGCGATTGTGTTTGTCTGCCTGCGCCTGCAGCATTCGCGCATTGGTCGCGCCTGGCACGCCATTCGTGAAGATGAAGACGTGGCCCGCGCGATGGGCATCAACGTGCGCAACTACAAGCTGCTGGCCTTTGCCATGGGCGCCTCGTTTGGCGGCGTGGCGGGTGCCCTGTTCGGCGCGTTTCAGGGCTTTGTCTCACCGGAGTCGTTTACCTTGCAGGAATCCATTGCCGTGCTGGCGATGGTCGTGCTGGGCGGTATGGGGCATATACCCGGCGTTATCCTCGGCGCGGTGCTCCTGACGGCCCTGCCGGAGCTGCTGCGCAGCCAGGCCGCGCCCGTTCAGCAGGCGCTGTTTGGCACGGTGCTGGTCGACCCGGAAATTTTACGCCAGCTGTTCTACGGTCTGGCGCTGGTGCTGGTGATGCTGGTTCGTCCTTCAGGCATCTGGCCGGTGCGCCACAAGGAGGTGAAAGCATGAGCCTGTTAACTGTACGCAATATGTCCAAGCGCTTCGGCGGGCTGACCGCCGTGGATGACGTTTCGCTCACCGTGAATAAAGGCGAAATCTACGGCCTGATTGGCCCTAACGGCGCGGGCAAAACCACCTGCTTCAACCTGATTACCGGGCTGTATCCGGCGGACAGCGGTGAGTTCACCATTGCCGATAAGCCCTATTACCCGAAACAGATTGAAAAAGTCACCGCCGCCGGGATCGCCCGCACGTTTCAGAACGTCAGGCTGTTTAACGAGATGTCGGTACTGGAAAACGTCATGGTGGGTCGCCACGTGCGCACCCGCAACGGTTTATGGGCGGCGCTGAGCCGCAACGGGCGCGCCCGTAAAGAAGAAGCCGAAACGCGCGAGCAGGCGTGGCACTGGCTGGAATACACCGGCATTGCAAAGTTTGCCCACTATCGCGCCTGCGACCTGGCCTACGGGCATCAGCGACGTCTCGAAATTGCCCGGGCGCTGGCAACGGATCCGCTCCTGCTGGCGCTGGACGAACCCGCCGCCGGGATGAACGCGGCGGAAAAAGTGGCGCTCGGTGAACTGCTGACGCGTATTCGTGACGACGGCAGAACCCTGCTGATGATCGAACACGACGTCAAGCTGGTGATGGGCATCTGCGATCGCCTGACGGTGCTTGATTACGGCAAAACGCTCGCCAGCGGCACGCCGGAGAGCGTGCGGCGCGACCCGGCAGTGATTGCCGCCTGGCTTGGAGGCAACGCCCATGTCTGAATTACTGAAGGTTGAACGTCTGGACGTGCATTACGGCGGTATTCAGGCCGTACGCGATGTCTCTTTTACTCTGCGCGAGGGCGAACAGGCTACGCTCATCGGCGCGAACGGCGCAGGAAAAAGCTCCACCGTCCGCGCCATCACCGGGCTGGAAAACTTTAGCGGCAGTATTGAATTCAACGGTAAAACGGTACGTAAGCACAGGCCCGAATCCCTGCTCCGGGACGGGTTAGTCATGGTCCCGGAAGGACGTGGGATCTTCGCCCGAATGACGGTACTGGAAAACCTGCAGATGGGTGCCTGGCTCAGGCGTGACACTGTCACCGTCAGGCAAGAGATGAATGACATTTTCGAGCGCTTCCCGCGACTTGGGGAGCGCCAGCATCAGCTTGCTGGCCTGCTTTCCGGCGGTGAGCAACAGCTTCTGGCGCTTAACCGCGCCCTGCTCAGCCGCCCGCGCCTGCTGATCCTCGACGAACCCTCAATGGGCCTTGCCCCGAAGATGGTTGAGAACATTTTTGCCGTTATCGGCGGCCTGCGCGAACGCGGCGTCGCCCTCCTTCTGATCGAGCAAAACGCCAGGCTCGCGCTTGAAGTGACCGACAGCGCGTGGGTGATGGACAGCGGCAGCATCGTCCATCATGGCGAGTCGAAAGCGCTGCTCAATGACGACCAGATTGCACAGATTTACCTGGGCGAAATGCCCGTTTAACCACACCAGCCAACATCAGGGAAATATAATGAAAACAGTAAAAATCAGTGCGCTCAGCGCCGCTATTCTCCTCAGCGGTTTTGCCTCGACGGCCGCGTGGGCC
This sequence comes from Enterobacter sp. RHBSTW-01064, assembly GCF_014103035.1. NCBI lineage: Bacteria > Pseudomonadati > Pseudomonadota > Gammaproteobacteria > Enterobacterales > Enterobacteriaceae > Enterobacter > Enterobacter sp. RHBSTW-01064. The sequence goes on from NZ_JABXOU010000001.1 coordinate 84,053, forward strand.
GCTGGCAGCGAAACCGTGACCATCGGCCTGGCGGGCCCGCTCACCGGCCCGTCTGCCCGTATCGGTAAAGATCTCGAAAACGGTGCGCAGCTGGCCATTGACGACATCAACAAGCAGCACCCGACCATCGGCGGCAAAGCGGTGACCTTCAAGCTGCAGTCCGAAGACGATCAGTCTGACCCGCGCACCGCCGTTGCCGTGGCGCAACGTCTGGTGGACAGCGGCGTGGCGGGCGTAGTTGGCCACTGGAATACCGGCACCAGCATTCCGGCCGCGCGCGTTTATCACGATGCGGGCATCGCACAGGTGGCCCCGGTAGCGACCGGGCACGCCTATACCAAACAGGGCTTTGACACCAGCTTCCGCGTAATGGGCCATGACGATGACGGCGGACAGTTTGCCGGTCAGTACGCGGTCAATACGCTGAAAGCCAAACGCATTGCGGTGATCGACGACCGTACCGCCTTTGGTCAGGGTCTGGCGGACGAATTTATCAAATCGCTGGACGCTCAGGGCGTGAAGATTGTCGACCGTCAGTACGTCGATGATAAAACCGTGGACTTCAGCGCCGTGCTGACCGCCATTCGCAGCAAAAACGCCGATCTGATCTTCTTTGGCGGCGTCGACAGCCAGGCTGCACCGCTGGCGCGCCGTATCAAACAGCTGGGCATGAACGCCACGCTGATGGGCGCTGGCGGCTTTGTCAGCCAGACGTTCCTCCAGCTGGCGCAGAAGGAAGGCGAAGGCGTTGTCGCCCTCGAACCGGGCCTGCCGGTTGAGCAAATGCCAGGCGGTAAGGCGTTTGAGCAGGCCTACCAGGCGCGCTACCACACGCATATTGAACTGCACGCCCCGTTCGCCTATGACGCCACCCGCGTGCTGGTTGCGTCCATGGAAAAAGCCGACTCCGTCGATCCGACCGAGTATCTGCCTGCCCTGCGCGCCATCAGCTATTCGGGCGTGACCGGACAGATCGCGTTTGATAAAGAAGGCAACCTGAAATCACCGTCGTTCACGGTCTACAAAGTCGTTGACGGCAAGTGGCAGCCGCAGACCGTGCTGGGCGGCGCGAAAGACAAGTAACCGCAGTGAGGCAATGTGATGAGTGATAATAATGAGCTGGGCATTCTCGCCCGCCGCAAAATTGAAGCAGAAATTATTAAGCCAATCTATGAAATCCTGGTGCGGGAGATAGGGAAAACCCGCGCGCAGGCGGTCATTGGCGAGGCCATTGAGCAGGCCGCGATTGACGCAGGCAAAGCGTTTGCCAGCAAAGAGCCCGACGGTGCGGACGTAAAGAGCTTTATCGCCCTGCAGTACCTGTGGGAGAAAGATAATGCCCTTGAGGTTAAGGTGATCGACGCCGACGACCAGCAGTACAACTACAACGTGACCCGCTGCCGCTACGCCGAGATGTACCACGAGATGGGGCTGGGTGAAATCGGTCACCTGCTTTCCTGTGCGCGCGATGAGAAATTTATTGTGGGCTACGCGCCGGACGTGGAGCTGACGCGCACCACCACCATCATGCAGGGCGGCTCATGCTGTGACTTCCGCTACCGCAGTAAAAAGGACACGGCATGATTCGGGTCAACGCTGAGCGTCTGTGGACAACGCTGGAGATGATGGCGCAGATCGGCGGCACGCCCGCCGGTGGCGTTACCCGTCTGGCCCTGAGCGAGGAGGATCGCATCGCGCGTAACCTGCTGCGCGACTGGGCGCTGGAGGCGGGCCTCACCTGCGACGTCGACAGCATGGGCAATATGTTTATTCGCCGCGCGGGTACAAACCCAGCGCTTGCGCCGGTGATGACCGGCTCGCACGTCGATTCGCAACCCCTCGGCGGCAACTACGATGGTATCTACGGCGTGCTGGCCGGGCTTGAGCTGCTGCGGACGCTGAACGATAACAACGTACAAACCGAGCGCGACATTGTGCTGGTGAACTGGACCAACGAGGAAGGCGCGCGCTTTGCCCCGGCGATGCTCGCATCAGGCGTTTGGGCAGGCCAGCTTTCCGAAGATTTTGCCTACGCCCGGATGGACAGCAAGCGGGTAACGGTACGCGAGGCGCTTGAGGCGATCGGTTATCGCGGCGAAATCCCGGCCCGCGCTTTTCCGGTTCACGCCTGCTATGAACTGCACATTGAGCAGGGACCGATTCTGGAAGATGAATCCATCGATATCGGTCTGGTGCGTGCGGCCATGGGACAGCGCTGGTTTACGATCGCACTGGAGGGTTTCGCCGCGCATGCGGGCACCACGCCCATGCACAGCCGACGCGATGCGTTAACCGCGTTTGCCGAGCTGGCGCTGAAGGTGGAAGAGATTGGCTATCGGCATGCGCCGGACGGTCGCGCAACGATCGGCATGGCCGAGATCACGCCGAACTCGCGCAACGTGGTGCCGTCTCGCGTCGTGTGTAGCGTGGAGTTCCGCCATCCGGAGCAGGATGCGCTGGAAGCGATGGAGGTGGCGCTGCATCAGGCTGCGGAAAGCCTGGCCGCCCGCGGCGTGACGGCTAACGTCGAGCGCATTTTTGACTACGCGCCGATTGCGTTTAACGCGGCGTGTCTGGCCCGCACGGAACGCGCCGTGGCGGCGCTGGGCTACTCGTCTAAACCGATGGTTTCGGGTGCCGGGCATGACACCTGTTATGTCAGCAAAATCGCCCCGGCCAGCATGATCTTTATCCCCTGCGAGAAAGGCATCAGCCATAACGAAGCGGAAAGGATCCTGCCGGAGTGGTCAGAGAAAGGGGCAAATGTGCTGTTGCACAGCGTGTTGGCCGCTGCGCAGGAAACCTAAGCCATTACCGTGGCCTGATGCCCTCGAACCCCCAGTAATTTTAAACAGAAGCAATAACGTTGTTTCAGAACGACTGAGGCTTTCAGCGATGCCCTGGTCCGGCTGTAAATCGCTGAGGCGTTTCCTGCAGGCCGGGGCGAGGCGCAGGGATGCGCCGAGAGGGCGGGCTTTACAGGGACGTTGCCTCCGCCCGTCCCCGATAAGCCGGAAGGAATAAGCCGAGGGCACCGCGAAGCGGCGATTTACCGCCGGGAGCCCGGGTCGCCAGGTTGGTGGCGATTGAGCCACCCTGGCACGTTCACCGGTCATGCCGTTGCAGAGTAGCAAGGAACATAAAGTGAACGGAATGACCACCAGAGCCGTATGTCCCCCTCACCCCAGCCCTCTCCCTCAAGGGAGAGGGGGGCGTCCGTGCAGGAATTATTTTGTGGGGAACCTTCAGCCCACAGGGAGAGGGGACAAACCTGGCGGGTTTTACGGCTTCGGCACCTTCGCCAGGCTAAACCAAATCCCTGTCGCCAGCATCAGCAGCATCGCTCCCGCGCTGCCGAGCGCTACGCTGTGGGAGGTGATAAACGCCGTTTTCGCCGCCTCAATCACCGACTCCGCCAGTGACGGTGCCAGATCCTGCGCCACCTTCACCGCTTCACCGATAGATGACGAGGCTTTATCTGCAAGCGACGGGTTCAGCCCCTGCGGCAGCTCAATCGACGCCGAGAAGCTGCGGGTCAACAGCAGGCCGAAAATCGCGATCCCCAGCCCCGCGCCCAGCTCGTAGGACATGGTTTCAATCGCCCCTGCGGCAGCCGCTTTCTCTTTTGGCGCAGCGGCCATAATCGCAGAGGTCGAGGCCAGCAGCGCGCTGGCCGCGCTAAAGCCGAGCAGAACCATCAGGGCAGACGCCAGAAGCTGCTGAGTGCTGAAATCCAGCATCGACAGGCCGATAAAACTGACCGCGCTCAGCCCCATCCCCCCTGCAGCCATAAGACGCAGACCGAGACGTCCCACCAGTACACCCGCTATCGGGCCGCTAAACCCGCTGGCCACCATCAGCGGCAGCATAAACATGCCCGCTTCAAACGGCGTAAAGCCATGAACAAACTGCAGCTCCTGGGCCATCAGCAGTTCAAACCCCACCAGCGCGATCATCGCCGTCATCGCCATCACCACGCCGCTTAAAATGATGCGGTGGCAAAACAGGCGCATGTCGATCATCGGCACGCGGGCGCGCAGTTGAATGCGCACGAAAATAAACAGCATCACCGCGCCAGTCAGCAGCGTACAGGCCACCAGCCACGGCGACAGCACGCCTTTCAACGCGGTTTTAGCGCTGTAGACCAGCAGTAAAATCGCCACGATCAGCATGATCGCATGGCTAATGTTCAACGGCTGCTCAGGCCGCCCCTGCTGCCGGGGAACAAAGCGCGCCGCAAGCGTGACAACAATAAGCACGATTGGCACGTTGATCAAAAACACTGAACCCCAGTAGAAGTGTTCCAGCAACATACCGCCAATCAGCGGACCAAACGCCGCCCCGCCGGATCCCACGGCCGCCCAGACGCCGAGCGCGATGTTGCGATCCTTCGCGTCGACAAACAGCGTGCGGATCCCGGCAAGCGTGGCCGGAATTATCATCGCTGCGCCTATTGCCAGCGAGGCGCGCGCCGCAATCAGCCAGCCCGCAGAAGGCGCAAACGCCGCCGCCAGCGACGACAGGCCAAACAGCGTGCTGCCAATCATGAGCAATCGTTTAAAACCAATGCGGTCACCCAGCGCCCCCATCGGCAGTACCATTCCCGCCATCACCAGCGAGTAAATGTCGATGATCCACAGCAATTCATTGCCGCTCGCGCCCAGCGTCATGCTCAATGTTGGCGCCGCCACGTGCAGCACCGTCGCGTCGATCGCCACCGGGATATACACCAGCACGATAATCACTAACGCTAACCACTGACGAAACATAAATTTCCTTTTCTTTTAAAACATGGACACATGTCCAGGATGCGATCCTACGTAAAGTTGAACGCATGTCCAGCTTTTTGTTACACTCGTTTCGCCCCCATTGAGAGTGAGAAAAACATGCGTTATCTGAGCAAGGACGAGCGGCGTGAAGCCATCCTACAGGCCGCCATGCGCGTGGCCCTCGCCGAAGGACTGGCGGCCATGACTGTGCGCCGTATTGCCGCTGAAGCCAGCGTGGCGACAGGACAGGTTCACCACCACTTTACCTCCGGGGGAGAGCTAAAGTCGCTGGCCTTTGTTCGCCTGATCCGCGAGCTGCTGGATGCCGACGCGTTGGACGAAAACGCCAGCTGGCGCGAGCGGCTGCATGCCATGCTCGGCAGCGATGACGGCAGGTTTGAACCCTACATTCGTCTGTGGCGTGAAGCCCAAATTCTGGCCATTCGGGATGCCGAAATAAAAGGCGCTTACGTACTGACAATGGAGATGTGGCACCAGGAGACCGTTGCCATTATTCGTGCCGGGGCGAACGCCAGCGAATTTACGCTGACTGATCGTGCAGAAAATATTGCCTGGCGTTTGATAGGGCTGGTGTGCGGGCTGGACGGCATTTACATATTAAATATGCCGGAGATGGACGACGCGGCCTTTAATAAGCATCTCGATAAACTCATTACGCTGGAATTGTTTTAATACCCCTTACGGAGTATTAATTCTCGTGCATTTTACAATTAGTAACACATTAAGCGACCCCTTAATCCCATTCTAATCTCAGGGGTTCGCTTTTTTATCTATCCTTTCAGATGTATCCCAAAACATCCAATAAACCCTAGTCCCCACTCTCATTTATCTTTTTGTTTTCACTTCGTTTTTCTCTCCATTATGGCAAGCAAGAGGGCGATATGTCACCACAAAGTGAAAAGAGTAACCCGCATCTTTTAAGTAACTGGAAACCTGAAAACGCGCAATTTTGGGAGAATAAAGGCAAACATATCGCGCAAAGAAATCTGTGGATCTCGGTGGCATGTTTACTGCTGGCCTTTTGCGTATGGATGCTGTTTAGCGCTATCGCGGTCAATCTCAATAAAGTCGGATTTAATTTCACCACCGATCAACTTTTTATGCTAACGGCATTACCTTCTCTCTCCGGCGCGATATTGCGCGTCCCCTATTCGTTTATGGTACCCATATTTGGCGGACGATACTGGACGGTATTGAGTACCGTCATCCTGATTATTCCCTGCGTCTGGCTGGGAATTGCCATTCAGACCACCGCGACGCCTTACTGGGTCTTTATCGTGATTGCCCTGCTCTGCGGCTTTGCTGGTGCCAACTTTGCCTCCAGCATGGGCAACATCAGCTTCTTCTTCCCCAAGGCAAAACAGGGCAGCGCGCTCGGCATTAACGGCGGGCTCGGCAACCTGGGCGTCAGCGTGATGCAGCTGGTCGCACCCTTGGTGATATTTCTGCCGATGTTCACTTTCCTCGGCGTGCACGGCGTGCCGCAGGAAGATGGCTCGACGATATGGCTGGCCAATGCAGCATGGATCTGGGCGCCGCTGCTGCTGCTGGCAACCCTTGCGGCTTTTTTTGGCATGAACGATATTGCCAGCTCTAAGGCTTCTATTGCCAGCCAGCTCCCGGTGCTGAAGCGCTTTCACCTCTGGCTGCTGAGCCTGCTCTATCTGGCGACCTTCGGCTCGTTTATCGGCTTCTCGGCGGGTTTTGCCATGCTGTCAAAAACTCAGTTTCCGGACGTCAACATCCTGCACCTCGCCTTCTTTGGCCCACTTATCGGTGCGCTGGCCCGTTCAGCGGGCGGGATGATCTCTGACAAACTGGGCGGCGTGCGGGTCACGCTGATTAACTTCGTCTTTATGGCCGTCTTTAGCGCCCTGATCTTCCTGACGCTGCCCGGCTCCGGCTCCGGCAGCTTTGTCGCGTTCTATCTGGTCTTTATGGGACTGTTCCTCACCGCCGGACTGGGCAGCGGATCCACCTTCCAGATGATCGCGATTATTTTCCGCCAAATCACTCTCGACCGCGTCAAAAAGCAGGGCGGCACGGACGAGCAGGCGCAGCACGAAGCGGTGACGGAGACCGCCGCCGCGCTGGGCTTTATCTCCGCTATCGGCGCCGTTGGCGGGTTCTTCATTCCCAAAGCCTTTGGCACCTCGCTGGCGATGACCGGATCGCCGGTCGGCGCCATGAAGGTGTTCCTCGTGTTTTACATCGTCTGCGTGCTTGTTACCTGGCTGGTGTATGGCCGCAAATCCGCAAAAAAAGAATAACTACACGTCCGAAGCAGGAGAAATGTCATGAGCAAACTGTTGGATCGCTTTCGTTATTTCAAAACAAAGGGGGACAGCTTCGCCAACGGGCACGGGCAGGTATACCACACCAACCGCGACTGGGAGGACAGCTACCGTCAGCGCTGGCAGTTCGACAAGATTGTGCGCTCCACCCACGGCGTAAACTGTACCGGCTCCTGCAGCTGGAAGATTTACGTCAAAAACGGCCTGGTGACCTGGGAAACCCAGCAGACCGACTATCCGCGCACCCACCCTGACCTGCCCAACCACGAGCCGCGCGGCTGTCCGCGCGGGGCGAGCTACTCCTGGTATCTCTACAGCGCCAACCGCCTCAAATACCCGCTGGTGCGCCGCAAGTTAATTGAGCTCTGGCGCGAGGCGCTGGCGCAGCATGCCGATCCGGTGCTGGCCTGGGACGCCATCCAGAGCGATCCGCAAAAGGCGCAGAGCTACCGGCAGGCGCGCGGACACGGCGGATTTATCCGCTCGAACTGGAAAGAGCTAAACCAGCTGATCGCCGCCGCCAACGTCTGGACCATCAAAAACTACGGCCCGGACCGCGTGGCGGGTTTCTCCCCTATCCCGGCGATGTCGATGGTCTCCTACGCCGCCGGCACGCGCTATCTTTCCCTGCTGGGCGGCACCTGCCTGAGCTTCTATGACTGGTACTGCGATCTTCCCCCCGCCTCTCCCATGACCTGGGGCGAACAGACCGACGTGCCGGAGTCCGCCGACTGGTATAACTCCAGCTATATCATCGCCTGGGGGTCGAACGTGCCGCAGACCCGCACGCCAGATGCCCACTTCTTCACCGAGGTGCGCTACAAAGGCACCAAAACCGTCGCCATCACGCCGGACTTCTCGGAGGTCGCGAAGCTGAGCGACCAGTGGCTGGCCCCCAAACAGGGCACCGACAGCGCCCTCGCCATGGCGATGGGCCACGTGATCCTCAAAGAGTTCCACCTCGATAACCCCAGCGACTACTTCCTCAACTATTGTCGCCGCTATACCGACATGCCGATGCTGGTGCTGCTCGACGAGCAGGAAGACGGTCGCGTGGTGCCGGGACGCATGCTGCGCGCCTCGGACCTTGTCGACGGGCTGGGTGAAGCCAATAACCCTGAATGGAAGACCGTCGCCTTTGACATTGCCGGGAACCTGGTGGTGCCTAACGGATCGATTGGTTTCCGCTGGGGAGAAAAAGGCAAATGGAACCTGGAGCCGCAGGCTGCGGGCCACGAAACCGAACTGACGCTTTCTTTGCTCGTTACCCACGACAGCGTTGCCGACGTCGCCTTCCCCTACTTTGGCGGCAACGAAAACCCGCATTTCCGCAGCGTGAAGCAGGAGCCGGTGCTGACGCGCCGCGTGCCGAGCAAAACCCTGACGCTCGCCGACGGCAGCGAGAAACGGGTGGTCAGCGTTTACGATCTGGTGCTGGCTAACTACGGTCTCGATCGCGGTCTGGAAGACAACAACGCAGCAGCACACTACGGTGAAATCAAAGCCTACACCCCGGCCTGGGGCGAGCAGATTACCGGCGTACCCGCTTATCTGATAGAAAAAATCGCCCGCGAGTTTGCCGATACGGCGCACAAAACGCACGGTCGCTCAATGATCATTCTGGGTGCCGGGGTGAACCACTGGTACCACATGGACATGAACTACCGGGGGATGATCAACATGCTGGTCTTCTGCGGCTGCGTCGGGCAGAGCGGCGGCGGCTGGTCACACTATGTCGGCCAGGAGAAGCTGCGCCCACAAACCGGCTGGCTGCCGCTGGCCTTCGCGCTGGACTGGAACCGTCCGCCGCGCCAGATGAACAGCACGTCATTCTTTTACAACCACGCCAGCCAGTGGCGCTACGAGAAGCTGACCGCGCAGGAGCTGCTCTCTCCGCTGGCGGACGCCTCGAAATTCACCGGCCACCTGATCGACTTCAACGTCCGCGCGGAGCGTATGGGCTGGCTGCCGTCGGCCCCGCAGCTCAACCTTAACCCGCTGCACATTAAAGCCCGCGCGGAGGCGGCGGGCATGACGCCGCAGGAGTACACCGTACAGGGGCTCAAATCCGGTGACGTGCGTTTCGCCTGTGAGCAGCCCGACAACGGTAAGAACCATCCCCGCAACCTGTTCGTCTGGCGCTCTAACCTGCTCGGCTCGTCCGGGAAAGGCCACGAGTACATGCTGAAATACCTGCTCGGCACCGAGAGCGGCATTCAGGGCGAGGATCTCGGCTCTACCGATGACGTGAAGCCCGAAGAGGTGGAGTGGCAGACCGCCGCCATCGAGGGCAAGCTCGACCTGCTGGTCACGCTTGACTTCCGCATGTCCAGCACCTGTCTGTTCTCGGACATCGTTCTACCCACCGCCACCTGGTATGAAAAAGACGACATGAATACTTCGGATATGCATCCGTTTATTCATCCGCTCTCGGCCGCCGTCGACCCGGCGTGGGAGTCCCGCAGCGACTGGGAGATCTACAAAGGCATCGCCAAAGTCTTCTCCGAGGTCTGCGTCGGGCATCTGGGCACCGAAACCGACGTGGTGCTGCAGCCGTTACAGCACGACTCCCCGGCGGAGCTGTCGCAGCCGTTTGATATTCAGGACTGGCGCAAAGGCGAATGCGATCTGATCCCAGGCAAAACCGCGCCGAACATTGCGGTCGTCGAGCGTAACTACCCGGAAACCTACGAACGCTTCACCTCTCTCGGTCCGCTAATGGATAAGCTCGGCAACGGCGGAAAAGGCATATCGTGGAACACGCAGAACGAGGTCGATTTCCTCGGCAAACTGAACTACGTCAAGCTCGACGGCCCGGCGAAAGGCCGCCCGCGCATTGAAACCGCTATTGACGCCTCCGAGGTGATCCTCGCTCTGGCACCGGAAACCAACGGTCAGGTGGCGGTGAAAGCCTGGGAAGCGCTCGGCGAACTGACCGGGCGCGATCACACCCATCTGGCGCTGAACAAAGAAGACGAGAAGATCCGCTTCCGCGATATCCAGGCGCAGCCGCGCAAAATCATCTCCAGCCCGACCTGGTCCGGACTTGAGAGCGAGCATGTCTCCTACAATGCGGGCTACACCAATGTGCACGAGCTGATCCCGTGGCGTACCCTTTCCGGTCGTCAGCAGCTTTATCAGGACCACGCGTGGATGCGCGCCTTCGGAGAGAGTCTGGTGGCCTACCGTCCGCCGATTGATACCCGAAGCGTTACCCATATGCGCGAGATCCCGCCGAACGGCTTCCCGGAAAAAGCGCTGAACTTCCTGACGCCGCACCAGAAATGGGGAATCCACTCCACCTACAGCGAAAACCTGCTGATGCAAACCCTGTCGCGCGGCGGGCCGATTGTCTGGATCAGCGAAACCGACGCCCGCGAACTGGGCATTGAGGACAACGACTGGATCGAAGCCTTCAACGCCAACGGCGCCCTCACCGCCCGCGCGGTGGTCAGTCAGCGCGTGCCGCCGGGCATGACCATGATGTATCACGCCCAGGAGCGCATCCTGAACATTCCGGGTTCAGAGGTGACCGGACGGCGCGGCGGGATCCACAACTCGGTGACCCGCGTTTGCCCTAAACCGACGCACATGATCGGCGGTTACGCGCAGCTGGCGTACAGCTTCAACTATTACGGCACCGTCGGCTCCAACCGCGACGAGTTCATCATGATCCGCAAAATGAAAAACATTAACTGGCTGGATGGCGAAGGTCGGGATCAGGTACAGGAGGCGAAAAAATGAAAATACGCTCACAGGTTGGCATGGTTCTGAACCTCGATAAATGCATTGGCTGCCACACCTGCTCGGTCACCTGTAAGAACGTCTGGACCGGGCGTGAAGGCATGGAATATGCGTGGTTCAACAACGTCGAAACCAAACCGGGGATCGGCTACCCGAAAAACTGGGAAGATCAGGAGGAGTGGCAAGGCGGCTGGATCCGCGGCATTACCGGCAAGCTAACGCCGCGCCTCGGCGGCAAAATGGGCGTGTTGTCGAAGATTTTCGCTAACCCCGTCCTGCCGCAGATTGACGATTATTACGAGCCCTTTACCTTTGACTATCAGGATCTCCACCGCGCCCCGGAGGGCGATCACCTCCCTACCGCCCGTCCGCGCTCGCTGATTGACGGCAAGCGGATGGACAAAATCGTCTGGGGGCCCAACTGGGAAGAGCTGCTGGGCGGCGAGTTCGAAAAACGCGCCCGCGACCGCAACTTCCAGAAGATCCAGAAAGAGATGTACGGCCAGTTTGAAAACACCTTCATGATGTACCTGCCGCGCCTGTGCGAGCACTGCCTGAACCCCAGCTGTGCCGCGACCTGCCCGAGCGGCGCGATTTACAAGCGTGAAGAGGACGGCATCGTGCTGATCGACCAGGACAAATGCCGCGGCTGGCGTCTGTGCATCAGCGGCTGTCCGTACAAGAAAATCTACTTCAACTGGAAAAGCGGCAAATCAGAAAAATGCATCTTCTGCTATCCGCGCATTGAATCCGGCCAGCCGACCGTCTGCTCGGAAACCTGCGTCGGGCGCATCCGCTACCTCGGCGTGCTGCTGTATGACGCGGACCGCATTGAAGAGGCGGCCAGCACCGAGCATGAAACCGATCTGTACGAGCGCCAGTGCGACGTGTTCTTGAACCCGAACGACCCGGCGGTGATTGAAGAAGCGCTGAAACAGGGTATTCCGCAGAACGTGATTGACGCAGCCCAGCGTTCACCGGTCTACAAAATGGCGATGGACTGGAAGCTGGCCCTGCCGCTACATCCGGAGTACCGCACCCTGCCGATGGTCTGGTACGTGCCGCCGCTGTCGCCGATTCAGTCCTACGCGGACGCCGGTGGCCTGCCGCAGAGCGACGGCGTCCTGCCTGCCGTAGAGAGCCTGCGCATTCCGGTGCAGTATCTGGCAAACATGCTCAGCGCGGGCGATACCGGGCCGGTGCTGCGCGCCCTGAAACGCATGATGGCGATGCGCCACTACAAGCGTTCCCAGACCGTGGAAGGCGTGACCGATACCCGCGCCATTGAAGAAGTGGGCCTGACCGAAGCGCAGGTTGAAGAGATGTATCGTTATCTGGCCATTGCCAATTACGAAGATCGCTTCGTGATCCCGACCAGCCACCGCGAAATGGCGCGCGACGCTTTCCCGGAGAAAAACGGCTGCGGCTTCACCTTTGGCGACGGCTGCCACGGCTCCGACACCAAATTCAACCTCTTCAACAGCAGCCGCATTGACGCGATTAACATCACCGAGGTGCGCGAACATGGGGAGGGAGAATAATGCAGATCCTCAAGATCATCGCGCTGCTGATCGAATATCCCGATGAAACCCTGTGGGATAGCCGTGATGAAGCGTTTTCGTTGATTGAGCAGGACGCGCCCGCGCTGCTGCCGTTTACCCGGCAGCATCTGAACGCCCCGCTGCTGGATAAACAGGCCGAGTGGTGCGAGGTTTTTGAGCGCGGTCGCGCAACTTCGCTGCTCCTGTTCGAGCACGTTCACGCGGAGTCCCGCGATCGCGGTCAGGCGATGGTCGACCTGATGAGCCAGTACGAGAAAGCCGGGCTACAGCTCGACTGTCGTGAGCTGCCGGACTATCTGCCGCTCTACCTGGAATACCTCAGCATCGTCACCGACGATGAAGCGCGCGAAGGATTACAAAACGTCGCGCCGATCCTGGCGCTGATTGGTGGACGTCTGAAGCAGCGCGGCGTGGCGCATTACCAGCTGTTTGATGCCCTGCTGGCGCTGGCGGAAACGCGGCTTTCCAGCGACAGCGTGGCGACACAGGTGTCCAGTGAAAAACGGGATGATTCCCGCCAGGCGCTGGACGCCGTCTGGGAAGAGGAACAGGTCAAGTTTATCGAAGACAACGCCACATCGTGCGACAGCTCGCCGATGCAGCAATATCAACGACGCTTTAGCCAGGACGTCGCGCCGCAGTACGTGGACGTCAGCGCCGGAGGCCCAAAATGACACATTACCTGAACGTGTTTTTCTATGACATTTACCCCTACATCTGCGCCACCGTCTTTTTCCTCGGCAGTTGGTTGCGCTACGACTACGGGCAGTACACCTGGCGCGCCTCGTCGAGCCAGATGCTCAGCAAACGCGGCATGAACTGGGGCTCGAACCTGTTTCATATCGGGATCCTGGGAATTTTCTTCGGACACCTGTTCGGCATGTTAACCCCGCACTGGATGTACGCCTGGTTTTTACCCGTCGCGGTTAAACAGCAGCTGGCCATGATGGCGGGTGGGGTTTGTGGCGTATTGACGCTGATTGGCGGTTCTATGCTGCTTTACCGCCGCCTGTTCAATCAGCGCGTGCGCGCCACGTCCACCACGCCGGATATCATCATCATGAGTATTTTGCTGATCCAGTGCATTCTGGGCCTGACCACCATCCCCTTCTCCGCACAGTATCCTGACGGGAGTGAGATGATGAAGCTGGTCGGCTGGGCGCAGGGGATCGTGACCTTTAAGGGAGGCTCATCAGAAATGCTGAGCGGCGTGGCGCCGATCTTCCGCGTTCATCTGGTGCTGGGGATGACGATCTTCCTGATCTTCCCGTTCACCCGTCTGGTGCACGTATGGAGCGCGCCGTTTGAGTATTTTACCCGTCGGTATCAGGTGGTGAGATCGCGTCGTTGATTTTGTCGGGTCGCGGCTACGCCTTACCCGACCTACGTTCAGCTTCCTCCTGGCCCGGTAAGGTGTAGCCGCCACCGGGCTATTTTCCGGCCTGAGGATGCGTATCAAAGCCCGCCATCACGGCCGACAGCTCAGCCAGTGAAAATCCGTGTTTTGTATCGTCAACGCCCAGTCCAAAGCGTTCCTGCATCAGTCGGTAAAGCGCTTCAGCGTCCGGCAAATGGATCTGCTCCTCCACATGGCCATTTTGCCAGTGGGTAAAGTTGAAGTTAGTTAGCGTCAGCTTGCCGCCATCCGGCAGATGACGACACATCAGCAGATGGTGACGGAAATGCGACTGCGGCCAGTGCGCCGACCAGAAATTCCCCATCACGTAATCACTGAAATACTGCGTCGTCAGGTCAAAATGATACATCGACTGCCAGTGCTCGTGGTGGCGGAACTGCAGCACCCAGTCGTTACCCTCACTCAGCAGACGATACAGCCCGTGCGGCGTCTCTTGTTCTTCATTGGCAATCAAACGAATCGGCGCCGTCAACGTCTGGCCGCCAAACCCTACGTCGGCAATCCAACGTTCACCGTTAAGCTCCACCAGCAGCAGGCGATGCGTGCGCGGCGGCATTTGCGACGGATTTGCCAGAACGACGCGCCCCAGCACGCTGCGTACCGTAAACCCGACCTCACGCAATACGCGTTCGAACAGGCCGTTTTGCTCAAAGCAATAGCCTCCGCGGCGAGCGGAGACCAGCTTGTCGACCAGATTCTGATCCTCAAGGTGGATCTCTCGCGGCAGAACGACATCAATATTTTCAAAAGGGATCGCACAGTTGTGGTGTAAATGCAGCGCGCGCAGCGTGTCGATATCAACAGCGGTTGGTTGCGTCCAGCCGATGCGAGCGAAATAGGCGGTCAGAAATGGGGACATTAATCAGTTTCCTTTGATTGCGATGTTTTGTTTATAAACTAATTTTATGCGCCCACTTTGATTTACGTGCTTTTTCGTCATACTCATCAAAGTAAATAAGGAGCCTCTATGAATCACTTTCGCCCTGTTGAATTACGTCATGCCAGCCGTCTGCTGAACCACGGTCCGACTGTGCTTATCACCAGTCGGGATGAAAGCCTCGACAGACGCAACGTGATGGCCGCCGCATGGTCAATGCCCGTTGAGTTTGAACCGCCGCGCATCGCGATCGTCGTGGATAAAAGTACCTGGTCACGTGAGCTGATTGAGCGCAGCGGGAAATTTGGCATCGTCATCCCCGGCGTGGCAGCGGCCAACTGGACATACGCGGTCGGTAGCGTCAGCGGGCGCGATGAAGACAAATTCAACTGCTATGGGATCCCGGTCGTTAACGGTCCTGAACTTGGCCTGCCGGTTATTGAAGAGAAATGTCTGGCGTGGATGGAGTGCCGGTTATTACCTGTAACTTCTGCGGCAGAAAAATATGACACCCTGTTTGGTGAAGTGGTTTCAGCGGCAGCCGACGAACGCGCGTTTGTCGCCGGACGCTGGCAGTTTGACGGGGATAAGCTGAATACCCTACATCATCTTGGTGCCGGGACGTTTGTGGCGAGTGGGAAGATAGTGAAAGCGTTGGATTGATTTCGCAAATCATATCTTACTGAAATATAAATATTTTCCATGGCATTTTATGTTTACCACGGCGAAGTCAAACGGAGGATATTTCTGCAGTTGTTGCATTAGCAATGCTCACACTAAGGAAATATCTATGTCATGGAATAAAAGGGAAGCCAAAACAGCCTCTATCCTGGGCCAACATATCGAAAGCTCCAACCCAAAATAACTATTTACAGGCACAACTAATATGAAAAAAGCCTTATTTATTTTACTTCTGGGCTCCTGCTCAGCGTTGGCGCACCAGAACGATCCCGTTCAACAGGCTGTTAATTTCAATAAATGGTATGTTAATCAAATTAGCAAGGATGCCTTTCCAATAACTGACAGCCGCGAGATCGATAAATTTGTCACTACATCCACAATGAAAAAACTGCGTCATGCTCAGGATCCTAACTACGCTGATGATGACTTTTATGACGCGGATATTTTTTTAAAAGCGCAGGATATTGGCGATGACTGGCCCAGCAATGTAGCCGCAATTGCAGGTGACACAGATCCTGTATGCGTAAATGTATATATCGCATTTGGAAAAAAGCAGGAGCACATCGTCATTGACTGCATGGTCAAAGAAAATGGAGCCTGGAAAGTACAGTCAGTCTCCAGGGTAGAATTTTCAAGAAACGTTACTGCTACAAAATGACTCAATCGATGAAAAGCCAGTGTGCTGATATTTAGAGATCTCTTAGGTCGTAAAAGCACATGGTAGTCTGACGACTACCATGTGACATGACCTAACTACTTCGCACGCCGTGAAATAATCTCATCCGCAACATTCCGCGGGGCTTCCGCAAAATGATGGAACTCCATCGTGTACGTCGCGCGCCCCTGGGACATCGAACGCAGTGTGGTGGCATAGCCAAACATCTCTGCCAGCGGCACGTCAGCACGAATAATCTGGCTGCCGTACTGCTCTGCCATCCCCTGCACCATGCCGCGACGGGAAGAGAGATCGCCCATGATGTTACCGGCGTACTCTTCCGGTGTTTCCACCTCCACGTGCATCACGGGCTCCAGGATGACCGGATCCGCTTTACGCGCGCCCTCTTTGAAGCCCAGGATCGCCGCCATGCGGAAGGCCATCTCCGAGGAGTCGACGTCGTGATACGAACCAAACGTCAGGGTGGCTTTCACATCCACAACCGGATATCCCGCCAGCACCCCAGAGTTCATGGCCTCACGCAGTCCTTTCTCAACGGAAGGAATATACTCGCGCGGCACCACGCCGCCCTTGGTGGCATCTTCAAATTTGAAGCCGCTGCCCGGCTCTAACGGTTCAAGGCTGAGCACCACATGGCCGTACTGCCCTTTACCGCCGGACTGACGGACAAATTTGCCTTCGATGTCCTTCACCGCTTTACGCAGGGTTTCACGGTACGTTACCTGTGGACGACCAATATTTGCCTCCACGCCAAACTCACGCTTCATGCGGTCGACGATGATTTCCAGATGAAGCTCGCCCATCCCGGAGATAATCGTCTGGCCAGACTCCTCGTCGGTGTGGAGACGGAACGACGGATCTTCCGCCGCCAGACGCTGCAGCGCGATACCCATTTTCTCCTGGTCGGCCTTGGTTTTCGGCTCGATCGCCAGAGAAATTACCGGGTCCGGGAACTCCATACGTTCAAGCGTAATGACCGCATTAGGGTCGGTCAGCGTGTCACCGGTCGTGACATCTTTCAGACCCACGCAGGCCGCGATATCGCCCGCGCGCAGTTCGTCCACCTCGTGGCGATCGTTGGCATGCATCAGCACGATACGCCCGATGCGCTCTTTCTTCCCTTTTACCGGGTTATACACCGCGTCGCCTTTGCGCAGCACGCCGGAGTACACGCGGATAAACGTCAACTGCCCGACGTACGGGTCGCTCATCAGTTTGAATGCCAGCGCCGAGAACGGTTCGTCATCACTCGGATGACGTTCCGCGTGCTGCCCTTTTTCATCCACGCCATCAATGGCGGGGACGTCCAGCGGCGACGGCATCAGTTCGATCACGGCATCCAGCATGCGCTGCACGCCTTTGTTTTTGAAGGCGCTGCCACACAGCATCGGCTGGATTTCACCGGCAATGGTGCGAATACGCAACCCCTTGATGATTTCAGCTTCATCAAGATTGCCCGTTTCCAGGTACTTATCCATCAGCTCATCGCTTGCTTCCGCCGCCGCAGAGACCATTTTTTCGCGCCACTCTTGCGCGGTACCGAGCAGATCGTCAGGGACCGGCGCATAGCTAAACGCCATGCCCTGAGTGGCATCGTCCCACAGAATGGTGCGCATCTTGATGAGATCCACCACGCCGCTGAAATGGTCTTCTGCGCCAACCGGGATCACAATCGGCACCGGATTGGCCTTCAGGCGTTCCTGCATCATCCGCACGACGCGGAAGAAATCGGCGCCCGGACGATCCATTTTGTTGACGAACGCAATGCGTGGAACCTTGTATTTGTTCGCCTGACGCCAGACGGTTTCCGACTGCGGCTGCACGCCGCCCACGGAGTCATACACCATCACGGCACCGTCGAGTACGCGCATGGAACGTTCCACCTCTATGGTGAAATCCACGTGCCCCGGAGTGTCGATGATGTTGATCCGGTGCGGCTCAAACCCCCGGTCCATACCCGGCCAGAAGCAGCTGACCGCCGCGGAGGTAATGGTGATACCGCGCTCTTGCTCCTGCGCCATCCAGTCGGTGGTTGCCGCGCCATCGTGTACTTCACCCAGCTTGTGGCTCATCCCGGTATAAAACAGGATGCGCTCAGTGGTGGTTGTTTTACCGGCATCGATATGCGCGGAGATACCGATGTTGCGATAACGTTCGAGGGGGATGGGTCGGGGCATGATATTTCCTTAAGTCTTCAAGACTGTAGTGTGACGACCGGGATGGTCGTATATTCGTTCGTTTGCTATAATAGTCCTATTGTACGAGTATTATCGAACTATTTTTTAACGATTGACCTATTGTTGATATAGCTCAATCTGACATTTCACGCAGGAAAACCATGATCCCAAACCACCCCGAACCTGAACAAATACTCCTGGAAAACGTGCTGTTCGCCCTCGGTAACCCGTTGCGCCTCTCGATAATTCGCAGGCTGGCCGACGGCAGTGAACTGAGTTGCAATGCGCTACGCCCGGAGGATGTAGTGAAATCCACCATGACGCACCACTGGCGCGTACTGCGCGACAGCGGCGTTATCTGGCAGCGCCCGCAGGGGCGGGAAAATATGATTTCATTGCGAAGAGAGGATCTGGATGCCCGCTTTCCGGGACTGATGGAGATACTTTTACAGGCGAAATCATAAGAACATGTTGGGTTTCCCCTGAAAAATGCCCCGTATAGATTTAAGGGGCATCACGTCAGCTAAGGGATTTATCTCACGTGCATACGATACTCAATCATCCCGCTTTTTTTCGCAATCCAGTCGTACAAACGTTGCCCGCGATAATTAGCTTCATGCGTATGCCAGTAAAGATGGGCGGCATGATGTTTCCTTGCTTCTTTCTGAACATATTCTATTAACTGTTTGCCAACGTGTTTGCCTCTGATGGTCTCACAGACATATAAATCTTCGAGGTAGCAGTAATCGCTCTCAGCCCAGGTCGAACGGTGAAAAAGATAATGCGCAAAACCCACTACGTCTCCATCACATCGCGCCACCACGCAGAATAGCGGTTCTACGGGGCTGAAAAATCGTTGCCAGGTTCGTTGAGTGACGGCCCCTGAGAGGTCGACATTATAAAATTCCTGGTATTTACCCCACAGTGGCATCCAGCTTTCAAAATCACGTTCTTTAACTGCCTCAACCGTCACGCTCATATTGTTCATATTGCCTCTTTCCTTATCCGTATTTGTTTCAGGAAGAGTGTATTTGCTGAATGGCACGTTTTTCCCCGCCAATTTTTGCCATAAAGGCAGACCAATTTTTCATCCTGCTGTCCGCAATATTGCTTTAGAATCAAGAGACACAGAGGAAAAGTGGACAACGTAATGTTTAAGCACGCGCAGCTTGAAACGGTTAAAGCATGGATCATCGATCCTGCAAACGGTTCGCTACCGCTTCACGATAGGATCCAGAGAGCGATACGGACACTGATACTGGAAGGGATCTTATCTAAAGGTAAGGCCCTTCCTGCTTCACGTGCGCTGGCTATCTCACTGAGTGTTTCCCGGGATACGATTGAAGCAGCCTATTCCAGCCTGCATGCGGAAGGTTTTATTGAGCGGCAAACAGGCCGAGGAAGCTTTGTCTCTTCCAGCGCGCGGTTTTTAAAACCTCGCTCTCGACTGCGCCAGCCAACCGCTGAAACACGAAAAGCAAAACTCAGCGCCCGTGGAAAAGTCATCTATGAAAGCGGCGGGATCCGCGAATTTTCCTCACCCCGCCCGCTGGCACCCGGTATTCCTGAAACCCGCATGTTTCCCATTCCAACCTGGGAACGTCTTCAGCGGCAGGTCCTGAAGGAGTTTCAGCACCAGGCGTTAGAGCAAAGTCCACCACAGGGTATGGAGCGCCTGCGGCGAGCAATCGCGGAATATGTCAATCTTGAGCGCGGGACACGGGCGAGTGCAGAACAGGTCATCATTCTGACAAGTTCTCAGCAGGCGCTTGCGCTCTGTTCCCACGTGCTGATGGACACCGGGGACTGCATTGTCATTGAAGATCCCACCTATCAGGGGGCACACAAAGCGTTCAACGCTGCAGGACTTCGCTGTATTCCGGTTCCTCTTGATGAAAAAGGCATCTCGGTTGACGGTCTTAATTCGCTGACCGAGCCTGCCAGAGCTATCTACCTTACGCCGTCTCATCAGTACCCTACCGGGGTGACGCTCTCTCTTGACCGACGGCTGGCTGTCATTGACTGGGCAAATCGTCACTCGGCCTGGATCATTGAGGATGACTATGACAGTGAGTTTCACTACGAAGGAAAGCCAATGGCCTGTCTTCAGGGGCTGGATGCTTACCATCGGACAATTTATATCGGCACGTTCACTAAGTCCCTGTTCCCTGGGTTACGTATTGCTTACATGATCGTTCCCTCAGAGCTGACAGAGCCTCTTACCATGGCCAGGACATTAATGGATGGCCATACAGCCTCAATAACCCAATTGACGCTGGCTAAATTTTTGGAAGGTGGGCATTTTGGTGCCTACATTCGCAAGATGCGGAGCGTTTATGTTACTCGTCGCGACAAACTGGCTAGCCTGATGGAAGAGTATCTTTCTGATTATGTTGCGTGCATAGCGCCAGCGGGTGGAATGCAGATGCCTTGTCTCCTGAAGCACGGTATATCTGAGAAAGAGATTGCCGCCGCCGCTCGCCGTGCGGGCGTTGATATATTAGGGCTTACCGGTTTATATGCAGGCCCCCCCGGCTCCACCGGTTTTTTGATGGGGTTTGCTGCCTACACGGAGAGGGAAATAGAAGACGCTGTAAAAAAACTGGCCGCAATTTTCCGTCATGTTTGATGCCGTCGACCGGTCAGCGGCGAATACTCATTCCGGGCGAGCAAGGCTATAAACAGGGATCCGTCGGCTGGTCTTTGTCAGCGTATCGAAGACCTCGGTTTCCGACGTCACAATTCTCACGCCCATTTTCCTTAACCTCTGCACATCCGCCGCGATGCGCTGAATGCCAAACCAGAAAAGCCCGTCGAGCGCCGTCACGGACAGCCCGTTTTCCAGCGCCAGCTTGAGGCGTTCGCGGGGCGCTTTCACCTGCTGGGCGATTTGCCGGTAAGGGACTTCATTGCATCCTGTCGCGTCACTGCGCTGGATCCGCGTTTTCAGCTGATAGGTAAACTCGTCAGGTATTCCGTTGAGATCCTTTTTAAGGCTATAGACGCAGCCAAAGCGCTTGCCGTTAAACAGAACATTTTTCTGACTAAGCTGCAGCTCGTTTCTGACGCCGTCTATCAGCTGTGGCGCACGGGTGAGGAGAAGCCTGAAGGGAAGCTCGAAGCTGGTCACATAATCCACATTTAGCAGCGCGAGGCGCAAGCGCTCCTCAGCACCGGATTTTTGCTCACGACACTCTTCCAGCACCTCTGCCCACTGGCGCGTCAGGCGTTCCGGCTCGGCGGCTTCGGTAAGGAGATATTTTTCAATCTGGTAATCGACTCGGGTGGTCATAGTGGTGTATCCGGTCGCTGTGGATGGGGTAATTCTATCCAGCGCGGCGACTTTTATAAAGGACTGAACCGCAACGGCATTCACAAAATGCCGTTGCGATTCAGTCTCCTGATATTTCGGATCAGTGCGCCATTATCCAGCCCATCAGCAGCGTGGCGAAAATCACCGTCGATGCGCCGCCGATACGGGTAGCGATCTGCGCGAACGGCATCAACGACATGCGGTTAGAGGCGGATAAAATCGCCACGTCCCCTGTCCCACCCAGCCCGCTGTGGCAGCAGGTGACGATAGCCGCTTCCACGGGATACATATTCAGACGCGACGCAATAAAATAGCCGCTCAACGCCATTGCAATCACGATCGATCCGCACACCACAACGTAGCCCACCGAGAAGACCGCCACCACGCTCTCCAGCGGCACGTACAGCATGCCCAGACCAATCATTAGCGGCCAGACCAGCGCTGCCGAGACAAACTTATAGCAACTGTGCGCCCCCTGTTCCATGGAACCGGGGATCACCCTGAAATACTTACACAGCACGGCGATGAGGATCATCAGCACCGGACCAGGGATGTGCACCAGTTTTTCAAACAGACCACCGACGATGAAAAATGCGCACACCATGAGCAGCCCGCCCCCCATCAGGTGGAAATCCGTCTGCTGAACGCTTTGCGCCCCCGCAAACAGATTCTGATCGTCCTTGCTGCGGGTTAGCATGCCGTTTCCCGAAAGTGCAGGACGTTTCGTTCCCAGACGCGCCAGCGTACCCGCACAGATGATGGCGAAGATATTACCGACGACGGCGGCAGGGGCCAGCTGTGCGACGTAAACGTCAGGCGCTTGTCCGAGTATGGCCGAATACGCCAGCGACAGTGGCAAAATTCCCTCACCAATCCCACCGCCAATAATCGGCACGATGATGAAGAAAAAGGTGTGGTAAGGCGTATAGCCAAACAGCGAGCCGACGATTAACCCGCTCATTACCGCCATCAGCGTCCCGACAACCAAGGGTACAAACATGCGGATCATCCCCTGGATAAGCAGCACCCGGTTCATCCCCAGAATGCTTCCCACCACCAGACAGGCAATGACGAAATAGAGCAGATTCGCCTCTTTCATCAGCAGGTGTACGGTATCCAGCGTCTGTTTTTCGAACACGCCAAAATAGACCAGGATGGATGGCACCATCAGGCAGAGAATGGCCGGACCACCGATGTCCTTCAACAGGGGGATCTGACGACCGATTTTGGCAAAGGCGAAACCGAGCGTCATGATCACCGCCAGTCCACCGATCATATTTTTCGGCAGCAGCCCCGCCCATGCGGACGTCGCCACGATGGTCGCAATGCCCACAAACAACATCAGTGGGACTGCGCCCACTTCGGCATTACTCAACCCTAACGTAAAACGCGAGGAGACCGGAGAAGTCGATACAGGATTATCTTTCATATAATCACCAGATTAGTAGGTTCGGATATAAAAACAGGAGTAAAAACCGATAACTCCCGTGTTCAAAAATATTCTTTATATTTAATAATTTTAAATCACCATTGATAAAATGGTTCAGCATGAAATTAGCACGAGCATTCAGCCAGAAATGTGAAGGCCGCAATGATTTCTTTTTATAAACTTAATTCATCTTTTTGTAAGTAAAGTTATTAATCACCACCCGTATTTTGAAATTAATAAAACCAGAAAGAGTGTGACCCTTATCACCACCGCCCTGATGTTTAACCGCTAGATTAGCGCTAAATAAAACATAAACGCGCTTAAGAACAGACCTGCTTCGCAAATCTTATTTAATCCGTTTTAACTATTTCAGGAGTCAACCATGTCTCGCAAAGAAGTGCTGTACACGCCCTATAACGGCGCTGTACTGCTGGAAAACCCATTACTGAATAAAGGCCTCGCGTTCATTAAAGAGGAACGTGATAATTTTAATCTGCACGGCTTATTACCGCATAATGTTGAAACCATTGAAGAGCAGACCGAACGCGCATGGGTACAATTCTGTCATTTCAAAAGTGATATTTCCCGTCACGTTTATCTGCGTAATATTCAGGACACCAATGAGACCCTGTTTTACAATCTGTTGCGGAAACATATGAAGGAGACGCTGCCGATCATATATACCCCAACGGTCGGTGAAGCCTGCGAACATTTCTCTACCATCTATCGTCGGGCGCGCGGGCTTTTTATTTCATGGCCGAATCGCCATCGCATCGATGAAATGCTGCAAAGTTTCTCGCGTAATGATATTCGCGTGATCGTGGTGACTGACGGAGAGCGTATTTTGGGCCTTGGCGACCAGGGGATCGGCGGAATGGGCATTCCGATTGGTAAATTGTCATTGTATACCGCGTGCGGTGGTATTCATCCGGCCTCAACGTTACCGATTATGCTGGATGTCGGCACCAATAATCAGCAACATCTGGACGACCCGCTGTATATGGGCTGGCGTCATCCACGCATCAGCGACGAGCAATACGCTGAATTTATGGATATGTTTATCAGTACCGTCAACGCCCGCTGGCCAACTGTTTTACTGCAGTTCGAAGATTTTGCGCAAAAAAATGCGACCCGATTACTCCAGCGTTACCGCGACCAGCTGTGCTGCTTCAATGACGATATTCAGGGAACCGCTGCCGTCACGGCCGGCACGCTGATTGCTGCCGCCCATGCAGCCGGAACCCGCATTCGCGATCAGCGCGTGGTCTTCCTCGGCAGCGGCTCTGCCGGATGCGGTATAGCCGAAAAAATCGTGGCGCTGATGGTCGACGACGGGCTAACCGAGGCCGAGGCTCGCAGCCGGATCTTTATGGTCGATCGTTTTGGCTTACTGACCGACGATATGACCAACCTGCTCGATTTCCAGAAAAACCTGCTTACGGCGCGGGAAGCCATTCGCGACTGGCAGGTGGAATCGTGCAATATTTCGCTGATGGAGGTGGTCAGAAATGCCCATCCAACCGTGATGATTGGCGTATCCGGTCAGCCGGGGCTGTTCAGCGAAGCGATAGTTAAAGAGATGCACCGCCACTGCCCGCGCCCTATTATTATGCCCCTCTCTAATCCAACATCACGCGCAGAGGCGCAACCTCAGGATCTGATCGAATGGACGCAGGGTAGCGCTCTGGTTGCGACGGGTAGCCCCTTCTCGCCGGTATTCTGGCAGAACGACCAGTACGACATTGCCCAGTGTAACAATGCCTACATTTTCCCCGGTCTGGGGCTGGGGATATTGGCCAGCAACGCGCGGCGGGTTACCGAAGAGATGTTGATGGTGGCGAGCCGTAGCCTGGCGGCGCAATCGCCGCTGGTCACCACTGAAAAAGGTGGATTACTCCCTCCCGTCGACCGCATTGATACCGTGTCGCGCAATATCGCGTTTGCGGTCGCCCGGGCAGCGATTGAGCAAGGCGTTGCGGCGGCAATGGATGACGAGACCTTACTGGCGCAAATCGAAAAAACCTGGTGGCAGGCGGACTATGCGCCGTACCGCAGGTCGGCGCTGTAGTTTCAACGCCGGGTAGCGTTCCCGCCTGCCCGGCAAACCTTACATCGAATACCCAGGCTTCTTGATCAGCTCGTCCAGTTTCGGTCCGATCTCGGTATCCCAGACCTGCGCTTTCCAGTCGGCTTCCTGAACTTCATTCAGCGCCACCGAAATGGAGCGGTCTTTGCTGTTCAGATGGCGCGTAATCACCTCGGCGATATCCGCCGCCAGAGCGTTTTTTTGTTCATCATTCAGATCGCGGGGAAAACATTTGATATCAACGTGTGGCATGTGCAGGCTTCCTGTTGTGGGTGAGCGTTCCACGTTATCAGATAATCTCGTTTGCCTTTAACACCTTGTGCAGTTCCGGCAGCGCACACACCGAATCTGCGATCGCGGTGATCTTTGGCGTGTTGGCCGCAAACCATTCGTGCCGTGGCCCCCAGGTGCGCGCGACCGCAATATAGACGTCGAGCAGCGTCAGCCGCTCCCCCAGCGCAAAAGGAGACGCGTTAAGTTGGCTATCGAACCACAGATAGAGTGATTTCCGGTACTCAATGCAGTTTTTCTGCAGCTGCTCCGGCACGTCGGGCACCCAGCGTTCCGGATAATCGGCATAGGTAAAGGTGGGATAAACGTTCGCCACAAACCAGATGAGCAAACGCTGAAACTGCTGGCGCTCGGCCTGGCCGACGGGCGGGGCAAGATCCGGGCAACGGTCAAGCACCATCAGGGCAATCGCCGCGGTTTCCGTCATGATGGCACCATTTTCAAGCTCAAGCGTCGGCACCTGACACAGCGGGTTGAGTTTTTGCAGCAGCTCACGCTGCGGGCCGGGCTGGTCAAACCCGTCCACGTTGATAAACTGATAAGGGATATCTGCCAGGGTTAGCATCACTTCGCTGATTGCCGAGCCCCAGCCGGGTACGCCATAGAGTTTAATCATGTTGCCCCCTCAGGGATGAAAACCCTAAGTGTAGAGCACCATTAATAGGTTATCCCAGGCGGGTTGACCTCTGATTGCGCCACCGCTTCGCCCTGTTCACCCCAGCGCGCCAGCACCTTCTGGTACTCCCCGCGCTTAATCGCACCGTCCAGCGCGGCCTGCAGCGCGTACACCAGCTCATTGCCCTTTTTCGTAGTGGTGGCTACAAACGCCTTCTTCGGCCCTAACCCAACGACGCGCGTTTTTCCGGTGAGCGCCGCTTTGTAGGCCGAGACTGACTGAGGCCCGAAGAACACGTCAGCCCTGCCGGACTGAATATAGAGATTGCCGGAGGCATCGTCCTGGAGATAGACCGGCAGCGCAGGCGTCCGCCCCGCCTTTTTGTTCTCTTCGTTCCAGCCCAGCAGTATGCGCTCCTGATTGGTACCCGAGCCGACAATCACCTTTTTCCCTGCCAGATCTTCCGCGCTTTTGATTGACTGGATCGCGCTGGTGGATTTCACCGAAAACGACAGCGAATCGACGCGGTAGGTGGCGAAATCAAACTTCTCTTTGCGCTGTTCGGTCACCGCAATGTTCACCAGCGCCACGTCGTAGCGCCCGGAGCTGATCCCCAGCGGCCAGTCTTCCCACGCCGTCGGCACCAGCTTCAGCTTTAGCCCCAGACTGCCCGCCAGCAGGCGAGCGATATCCGGGTCGCTGCCAATGCGCGTGCGGTTATCGCTTGCCAGCAGCGCCAGCGGCGGCGAATTGAGGGCTGAAATGGCCACCGTCAGCGTACCCGGTTCAACGAATTTGTAGTTCGCGGGGATCTTCGCCACCGCCTGCGGATCGCGCGTTACCGGCAGCGGCTGCTCGTTGGCTTTCACATCAATGCTGGCGTGGCTCACCGTCGTGAAGACCAGCCCCGCCAGAAGTCCATATTTCATCTGCGCTCCTTACAGCACTTTAGACAGAAACTGGCGCGTTCGCGCATGCGACGGACGGTTCAACACCTCGTCGCTACTGCCCTGCTCAACAATTTTCCCGTCAACCATAAACACCACCTGATCCGCGACTTCACGGGCAAAACCGATCTCGTGGGTGACGACCACCAGCGTGGTGCCGGATCGGGCGAGCTTTTTGATCACGTCCAGCACTTCGCCAACCAGTTCAGGGTCGAGCGCCGAGGTGGGCTCATCAAACAGCATCACGCGGGGGCGCAGCGCCAGCGCGCGGGCAATGGCGATACGCTGCTGCTGTCCGCCGGAAAGATGGCGCGACCAGGCATCGGCTTTATCCCGCAGCCCAACCACGTCCAGCAGGCTGTACGCCCTTTCCAGCGCCTCTTTTTTGCTGAGCTTTTTGTGGGCGATGGGCGCTTCAATCAGGTTTTCCAGCACCGTCAGATGCGGGAAGAGATTAAAGTTCTGGAACACGTAACCTACGTTGACGCGCTGTTTGAGGATCTCCTTCTCCTTCAGCTCGTAAAGCTTGTCGCCATGACGGCGATAGCCGATGTAATCCCCGTCAATCTGGATAAATCCTTCGTCAACGCGCTCCAGGTGGTTAATGGTGCGCAGCAGGGTTGATTTGCCGGAGCCGGACGGCCCAAGGATGACCGTCACGGACCCGGGCGGGATCTCAAGCGAAACGTTGTCGAGTGCCTTATGGCGGCCAAAAAACTTGCTGACGCCGGTAATCGAAATATGTCCTTCAGGAGAGGCTTGCATGAACGGGCTCCTGTGCTGGCGTGGAGGTAACGGAACGGACGCGGCGAGTGGCGCGGTTCTGATTGACGGCGGAGCGGCGTTCGCTGCGTGCCAGAGCGCGCTCAACAACATACTGAATGGCGGACAAGACGGTGGTAATGACCAGATACCAGGCAGCACCGACCATCAGCAGCGGGATCACCTCCTGCGTGCGGTTGTAGATCATCTGAATGGTATAGAACAGTTCCGGCATCGCCAGGACGTACACCATCGCCGTACCTTTGGCGAGACTGATGATTTC
This sequence comes from Enterobacter sp. RHBSTW-01064, assembly GCF_014103035.1. Lineage (NCBI taxonomy): Bacteria > Pseudomonadati > Pseudomonadota > Gammaproteobacteria > Enterobacterales > Enterobacteriaceae > Enterobacter > Enterobacter sp. RHBSTW-01064. The sequence continues at coordinate 111,998 of NZ_JABXOU010000001.1, forward strand.
ATTGAATCCCGACGGCAAGATGGTGCGCAGCGCCTGAGGCAGAATGATCCGCACCGTACGGCGCCAGGCCGGGAGACCCAGCGCGGCGGCCGCTTCATACTGACCGTGATCGACCCCAAGGAAGCCCCCGCGAATAATTTCGGCGGTATAGGCGCTCTGCACCAGCGTCAGCCCCACCACGGCGGTAGAGAACTGCCCCAGCACGTTGATGGTGTCGAAGCTGCCCCATGTGATACCGGTGAACGGCACGCCCAGAGAGAGCGTGTCGTAGAGATAGGAGAAGTTGTAGAGAATGATCAGCACCACAATCAGCGGCAGCGACCGAAACAGCCAGATATAGCCCCACGCCAGGCTGTTCAGCAGCCATGACGAGGACAGTCTCGCCAGCGCCAGCAGGCCGCCCAACACCACGCTCAGCGCGGTGCCGATCAGGGTCAGCAGCAGGGTCTGCCCTACGCCTTCGAGGATCACCGGGTCAAAGAACCAGCGGGCGAATACCGCCCACTCCCAGCGCGGGTTAAAGGCCACCGACTGAATCACGACGGCCAGGACAAACAGCGCCACCGCGGCGCCGACGGCCCGCAGCGGATATCGCGCCGGGACCACCTTAATGGTTTCAACGTTGCTCATCGTGGTTCCTCATGCGGTTTTACTGAACGCTTCGCGTACCAGCGTTTTAGTGAAGCGCAGCCGACCGTCAAACGGCGGCTGGCTGTACTCTTCCGGATCCCGGTTCAGATCGAACTGCGCCTGGTAGCCCTGGCTGAGATAGAGCCTGACCGCTTCCGGCTGGCGAAAACCGGTTGTCAGGTAGATTTGGCTATAGCCTGCCAGTACCGCCCGGCGCTCAAGCTCCTGCACCACGCGCCCGGCAAGCCCCTGTTGACGCAGGGTTTTGTCCGTCCAGATGCGTTTGATTTCCGCGGTGCGTTCGTCGAAAGGTTTGTACGCGCCGGTGGCGATAATCTTTCCGTCTCGCTCCAGTACGATAAACAGCCCCTGCGGCGCTAAATACCACTCGGTGAGTTCCACCTCCGCGTCTTTAGAGAAGTAGTCGCCGTAACGGGCGGCATATTCACCGAACAGCCCCTCAATGATGGGCTGGAGCTCGGCATCCTCCGGGGAAACGTCACGAAATCGTTCGCTCATGCAGCCTCCTTAATCGCCCAGGCCAGCCGGGTTCACTTCGGACTGAGGAATGCGCTCAACCCCTTCCCCCCAGCGGTTCAGCACTTTGTCGTAATCGCCGTTTTTGATCACGCCGTTCAGCGCGGTTTGCACTGGCTCAACCAGCCCGCTGCCTTTTTTCAGCGTCACGGCAATGTGCGCCGCCTTTGGCCAGCCGCCGTCGACGCTGCCCACCAGTTTAGTTTTCCCGTTCAGCGCCGCTTTCCACGCGCCAATCACGTTCGGACCAAAATAGGCGTCCGCGCGCCCGGACTGCAGCGCCAGCGTTTGTGCCGCATCGTCTTTGGTGTAGATCGGGGTAAAGGGCTTCAGCCCCTTCTTCAGGTTTTCGGCATTCCATGCCAGCAGGATGGCCTCCTGGTTGGTGCCGGAGCCAACGATAATCCGCAGCCCGGCGATGTCCTCCGCCTTCTCAAGCGACGCGATCGGGCTGGTTGATTTCACGTAGAACCCAAGGGAATCTTTTCGGTAGGTGGCAAAATCAAATTTCTCTTTGCGCTCTTTGGTCACGGTGATATTGCTGATGGCCGCATCGTATTTCCCGGAGGCCACGCCCAGCGGCCAGTCTTCCCAGGAGGTCGGCACCACGTTCAGCTCCAGTCCCAGGCTGTCAGCGACCAGACGGGCGACGTCCACTTCACTCCCCAGCAGCGTTTTGTTGTCATCGGAAAACACCGTCAGCGGCGGTTGATTGAGGCCCGCCACCGCAACGGTAAATTTCCCCGGCACGGCGAAGCGGTAATCTTTCGGCAGCTGTGCCACCGCATCGTTGTTTTTGGCGGTATTAACCGGCGTTTTATTGGCCTCGATGCTCACGCCGGTGCCGTTAATCTTCACATTCTCTGCCCAGACGGCAGGGGTAAAAGCCAGCGCAAGCGCCAGAATAAGCGATGTTTTCTGCATAGCGGGGTTCTCTTTTATTGTTGTGTGAATTGGTTTTTAGGTTCGTCTAAGCCAAGACTTTCGCGCAGCGTGGTGCCGGGATAGTCGGTCCGAAACAGTCCGCGCGCCTGTAAAACGGGCACCACCTGGTCAACAAAGCGCGGGAAGGTGTCCGGCGTACCGCCCTGAATGATGAATCCGTCCGCCGCATGGCCTTCGAACCAGGCCTGAAGCCCGTCAGCTACCTCTTCCGGCGTGCCGGAAAAGCGCGGGCGCGGTGATGCAGCTTCAAGGGCCACCTGACGCAGGGTTAAGTTACGCTGTGCAGCATTACGCTTAATTTCATCGGTGGTGCTGCGGAAGCTGTTTTTGCCTAAGTCGCCGATATCCGGGAACGGCTCGTCGAGCGGATACTGGCTGAAGTCGTGATGTTCGAAGTAGCGTCCGAGGTAATTGAGGGCATCGTTAATCGACACCAGCGCCGCCGTGGTTTGATACTGGTTTTCCACGTCATCGGCGTCTTTACCCACAATGACGCTGACGCCCTGGAATATATGCAAATCAGACGCGCGGCGTCCGTTAATTTCCAGCTGCTGCTTCACGTCGCGATAAAAGGCTTTCGCTTCGTCGAAGGTTTCATGATGCGTAAAAATGGCGTCGGCATGTTTCGCCGCCAGTTTTTTCCCGTCGTCCGACGCGCCCGCCTGAAAGACAATCGGTCGCCCTTGTGGCGTTCGACCAATATTCAGCGGACCGGCGACCTGGAAGAAATCACCGTGGTGGTCCAGGGTATGCAATTTTGCCGAATCAAAGAATTGGCCACTCTCTTTATTGCGCACAAAGGCGTCGCCCTCCCAGGAATCCCACAGCCCTTTCACGACGTCGAGATACTCGTCCGCAATGCGATAGCGCAGCGCATGCTCGGGATGCTTTTCACGGGAAAAATTCTTCGCTGAGCCTTCCAGCGGCGAGGTCACTACGTTCCAGCCCGCGCGTCCGTTACTCAGGTGATCGAGGCTGGCAAACTGACGTGCCACGGTAAAAGGCTCGCTGTAGGAGGTGGATAAGGTTCCCACCAGGCCAAGGCGTGAGGTAATACTCGCCAGCGCGGATAATACCGTTAGCGGTTCAAAGCGATTTAAAAAATGCGGGATCGATTTCTCGTTAATATAGAGACCGTCGGCCACGAATAAGAAATCGAGTTTGCCCGCCTCCGCTTTTAGCGCCGTCTCTTTAACAAAATCAAAATTGATGCTGGCATCCGCGATTGCCGCAGGATGACGCCAGGCTGACATATTTCCGGATGCACCATGCAAAATGGTCCCCAGCCGCAGTTGACGATGTGCAGACATATTCACCTCAAATAAATTAAACGTGTTGCAGGGCTTTTTCCGCAAGCTGTGCAAAATAGCGGGCAGCGGGTTCAATGAGGGCCTCATCCGGATTAAAGGACGGGTGGTGTAAACCAAACGGGCTGTTGCTGCCAATGCTGACAAACGCGCCAGGAATAGACTGCAGATAGACCGCAAAATCCTCCCCGCCCATGTGCAGCTCCGCGTGCTGGGTTTCGTACCCTGACTCTCTGGCAACAGAGGTGGCGAAATCGGCCCAACGTTCGTCGTTCACCAGCGCGGTCGGTCCGGCATACCAGGTGATGTCGATCTGCGCACTGAAGGCGCTGGCAAACCCGGCGGCGATTTCCCCGACGCGGGCCTTCACGTTTTGCTGCACTTCCGTGCGATGGGTGCGCAGCGTGCCTTCCAGCTCCACGCTTTCCGGCAGGACGTTCCAGGTGTTGCCTCCGGCAATGCGCGTTACGCTCAACACCACCGAATCCAGCGTGTTAACGTTGCGGCTGGCAACGCTTTGCAGCGCCGTCACCAGCTGGCTCGCCAGCACAATGGCATCGTTGCCTTCGTGTGGACGTGCGGCGTGCGCACCCTTGCCGGTAATGCGGATCACGAAGCGGTCAACGTTGGCATAAAACGGCCCGCCGCGAGTGGCAAACTCGCCTACCGGCAGCCCCGGCTCGTTATGCATACCGAAGATGGCGCTAACGTCACGCAGGGCACCGGCCCGCACCATGCTTTTTGCGCCGCCAAAGTTTTCTTCCGCAGGCTGGAACAGGATCCGCACCCGCCCGTCGAGCGACGCTTCACGCTCTTTCAGCTTCAGCGCCGCGCCGAGGATCACGCTGGTGTGGATGTCGTGTCCGCAGGCATGCATCACCCCCGCACGCTGCGAGCTAAACGGCACGCCGCTGCGCTCCTCTATCGGCAGCGCATCAATGTCTGCGCGCAGCGCAATCAGCTTATTACCCGTCCCGATTTCCGCCACCAGCCCGGTTGTCAGGTCATACGGCAGCGGCGTAATGCCAGCATTCGTCAGCCACTGGCGCAGGCGTGCAGTCGTTTCGACCTCCTGTCCGGAGAGTTCCGGATTCTGGTGCAGCTCACGACGCCAGGCAATCAGTTGTTCGCCAAAACTCATACGGTGACCTCCTTGTTGAGACGCGCTTCGCCAAGCAGACGCAGCGACGCGACGCGCGTTGTCCCCTCCGCAACCGGCGTGTCGATGATAAATTCGTCAATGCCCCACTGCTCGTGCAGGGTGTTCAGTTGTTCAAGCACCGAGTCAGCCGTGCCCGCCAGCAGGGACTGCGCCCGGCGGGCAATACGCACCGGCTCGCTGCCGGCCTGACGCGCAAAGGCGTAGGCCTGTTCTTCGCTGGCGACGGTCACGCGCTGGCCGTTTGCCAGCTCAACGCCCCATACTTCGACCTTCTGCGCCAGCGCGTCGGCCTGCTCCTGCGACTCCGCCACAATGGCCTGCACTGCAACAATCACATCGCGGGTGCTGTTCTGACGCCAGGTTGACACCACCTCTCGCAGCAGTTCCGGATCGCCGTTCAGATGAGCGGCAAAAACAAAGTGCCAGTCAAGTGATGCGGCGAGCAGCGCGCTTTCAGTACTGGCTCCCAGCAGGAACCCCTGCGCAGGCACCGACGGCAGCGGCGTGGCGCGAACGGCCTCCTCCGCCGACTGATTTTCAGGGCGGATCCAGCCGTCCAGCTGCGTCAGCTGTTCAGCAAAGCTGCCTTTTTCCTGCGGATGTAAACCGAGCTGCAGTGCGCGGGTAGAGAGCGGGAGACCGCCGGGGGCTTTCCCGACGCCCAGATCCACGCGGCCCGGTGCCAGCGCGGCCAGAAGATTAAAGTTTTCTGCGACCTTATAGGGGCTGTAGTGCTGAAGCATGACGCCGCCCGACCCCACGCGAATGCGCGTTGTTTGCCCGAGGATCCAGGCAATCAGCAGTTCCGGCGAGGGGCTGGCGAGCTGAGGGGTGTTGTGGTGTTCGGCAATCCAGAAGCGGTGATAACCCAGCGTTTCCGCCTGCTGCGCCAGTGTTAAGGTACGTGCCAGCGCATCGGCGGCGGTTTCGTGTTCTGCGACGGGGCTTTTATCCAGAATGCTGATTCGCCATGACATGTTGCGTTCTCGTTTGACTTAACATGTCGTCATTATTAAAGGCGCGATTAACCTCTGAGAAACAATTAATTTACATTTAGTTTGCCGGAAATCAGATATGTAAACCCTGCTAACGGTGTGATTTAAGCGATGAAATCAGCGCCTCCGCCTCCTGCCGACGGGTGATGCGGACAAAACGAATGTGGGCATATTGCGGATTTTGCATATCGGCTTCGTAGCGTTCGCGATTGCTGCGCCAGGTTTTGAGGGTCCATATGATGATGGACTCCCGACTAAAAAACGAGCGGCGGAAGCTTTCACGGTTTCCGGTGCCGGGCCACAGTTCCTGCTGGTGCCATGCACGTTTAAACGCACGCGTCACCGCCTGCCAGAGCGTGAGGAGGAACCCGCAGTCCACCCACACCACCAGATCTACCTCGCGCCACTTCACGGGACGAGTGCGGTTGTAGTTACCGTCGAGCACCCAGCCGGGCGTGGCGGCCAGCGTCTCCGCCAGCGTTTTCAGCAGCACCTCGTCGGGCGTTCCCTGCCAGTCAGGACGCCAGTACAGCCTGTCCATCTCAATGTACGGGAGTGACAATTCCGTTGCGATGCGCCGGGCAAGCGTGCTTTTACCACTCCCGCTGGTGCCGATAATATTGATTTTCACCGTTCCGCCTGACTATGCTGAAAAAAAGGATCGCATCATATCCCTTTCTTTTTGTCACCGAAACGCTCAATGGCTAATCATTCGGGTACTGCACGTCACTCACTTTCTCCAGCCACTCAACCGGACTGCCGTTTACCGCTTCGGCGATGGCAATATGAGTCATCGCCGTTTGCGCACACGCGCCGTGCCAGTGCTTGACGCCCGGCGGGATCCACGCGATGTCGCCCTGGTTAAGCGGCTCCGCCACTTTACCCCACTCCTGCAGCCAGCCGCGCCCCTGGGTGACAATCAGCGTTTGCCCAAGCGGATGAGTGTGCCAGGCGGTACGCGCGCCCGGCTCGAAGGTCACCGTGGCCCCGCCTACTTTTGCCGGTTCTGTCGCCTGGAACGGTGCATCAATGCGCACGGTGCCGGTGAACCAGGCGTCTGGCCCCTTAACTGACGGTAATGAACCGCTGCGGATAATTTTCATCATGTACTCCTCGTTGACTGTTGCGTTAACAGTAGCGCAAAGCCATCCGCAGCATTAGAGTGCATAATCAGAACGGAAACATGAACTGAATTCATAAATGAGGGCTAGCCGCCATGTTAAAAGACAATTTCAACGATCTGCTCTCGTTTATGGTCGTCACTCGCGAGCGCAGCTTTACACGAGCCGCGGCACAGCTGGGCGTCTCGCAGTCGGCACTGAGCCATGCAATGCGCAATCTTGAAGCCCGACTCGGCGTTCGCCTGTTGACCCGAACCACCCGTAGCGTGGCTCCTACCGAGGCCGGCGAGCAGCTTTTTATCCGCTTACATCCCCACCTGATGGAGATCGAACAGGAGCTAACGGCGCTGCGCGATACGCGCGACAGGCCTGCGGGGAATATCCGTATTACCGCGGGTGAACATGCCATGGAGAGCGTACTTTGGCCGGTGTTAAAACCCTTTATGGCGCAATACCCGGATATTAACGTTGAAGTGACGGTGGATAACGGCCTGACCGATATTGTTGATGGGCGTTTCGACGCGGGCGTGCGCCTGGGTGAACAGGTGGCGAAAGATATGGTGGCGGTGAGGATCGCGCCGGACATGCGCATGGCCGTCGTCGCGTCCGAAGATTATCTGGAGCGCTTTGGCGTGCCGGAAACCCCGGAGCAGCTTGCGACGCACCGCTGCATCAATATGCGCCTGCCCACTCTTGGGGGATTATATGCCTGGGAATTTGAACGCGACGGGCGCGGTTTTAGCGTGCGAGTTGAAGGACAGCTTACGTTGAACAGCCTGCCGCAGCGTATCGATGCCGCCGAGAATGGTTTCGGTTTGGCCTACGTGCCGGAAACGTCGATCAGTAAGGCCGTGTCAGAAAGACGGTTAGTTCAGGTCCTCGATGCCTGGTGTCCGACCTTTGAAGGATATCACCTTTATTATCCCAGTCGTCGCCAGCATGCGCACGCTTTCAAGCTGCTGCTGGATGCCCTGCGTCAGCCTTCAGCGATACCTACAGGTAATTATTAAGCAAACCTGATGATTAAAGCACCGCTTCAACGCGCGTTTTGTCTAAAAACTCGCCACGTTTCAGCGCGTTGTGATCCCCGTCTGCTCTGACCACACGATTTCCTTCGACGTGCATCACTTTCGGCACGGTTATATTTTGCGTCGCTTATCAATTGCGGGTAGGATGCCACGCCATGTTTCGCCTTATCCATACACAGAATGACTGGAAAGGCAGCATGTGTTTGCGCAGAAGCAATCGTTTGTATTGCGTTCTGCCAGGCAGGACTATCACGATAATGGTTCAGACAGGCAAACAGGTAACTCAATGAAAACAAGCAATAAAAGCGCAGCCGATCATCACGCTGCGAAACGTCGCTGGTTGAACTCCCACGAAGAGGGCTACCACAAAGCGATGGGCAACCGTCAGGTTCAAATGATCGCCATCGGCGGCGCTATCGGTACAGGTCTGTTTTTAGGTGCTGGCGCACGTCTGCAAATGGCGGGCCCTGCACTTGCACTGGTCTATCTGGTGTGCGGGATCTTCTCGTTCTTCATCCTTCGTGCCCTGGGCGAACTGGTACTGCACCGCCCGTCCAGCGGCAGTTTTGTCTCCTACGCTCGCGAGTTCCTCGGTGAAAAAGCCGCCTACGTGGCAGGCTGGATGTACTTCGTCAACTGGGCGATGACCGGTATCGTCGACATCACCGCCGTTGCGCTGTACATGCACTACTGGGGCGCGTTTGGCGATGTGCCGCAGTGGGTCTTTGCGCTCGGCGCGCTGGCGATTGTCGGCACCATGAACATGATCGGCGTGAAGTGGTTCGCCGAGATGGAGTTCTGGTTTGCGCTGGTAAAAGTGCTGGCCATCGTGGTGTTCCTGGTGGTCGGTACGGTGTTCCTCGGCAGCGGTAAACCGCTGGACGGCAATGCCACCGGCTTCCACCTGATAACCGATAACGGCGGCTTCTTCCCCCACGGCCTGCTGCCTGCGCTGGTGCTGGTTCAGGGCGTGGTGTTTGCTTTTGCTTCCATTGAGCTCGTCGGTACCGCGGCGGGTGAATGTAAAGACCCGCAGACGATGGTGCCAAAAGCCATCAACAGCGTGATCTGGCGTATCGGCCTGTTCTACGTCGGCTCCGTGGTGCTGCTGGTTCTGCTGCTGCCGTGGAACGCCTATCAGGCAGGTCAGAGCCCGTTCGTGACCTTCTTCTCTAAGCTGGGTGTCCCTTATGTGGGCAGCATCATGAACATCGTGGTACTGACCGCCGCGCTCTCCAGCCTGAACTCTGGCCTGTATTCCACTGGCCGTATTCTGCGCTCCATGTCGATGGGCGGTTCAGCGCCGAAGTTCATGTCGAAGATGAGCAAGCAGCAGGTTCCTTATGCGGGGATTCTGGCGACGCTGGTGGTTTACGTCTTTGGCGTGTTCCTGAACTATCTGGTGCCGTCCCGCGTATTTGAGATCGTTCTGAACGTGGCCGCGCTGGGCATTATCGCCTCCTGGGCCTTTATTGTGGTCTGCCAGATGCGTCTGCGCAAAGCGATCAAAGAAGGCAAAGCGGCTGATGTGAGCTTCAAGATGCCGGGCGCACCGGTGACCTCCTGGCTCACCCTGCTGTTCCTGTTCAGCGTGCTGGTGCTGATGGCGTTTGACTACCCGAACGGTACTTACACCATCGCGACGATCCCACTGCTGGCGGTTCTGCTGATTGCTGGCTGGTTCGGCGTGCGTAAGCGCGTTCACGAGATCCACAGCACCGCGCCGGTTCATCACGACGATGAAAAGCACGACGCACCGCTGGTAGAAGAAACCTCGCGTTAATAAAAAAGCCGGGTGGCGGCTTCGCCTTACCCGGCCTACATATCAAGAATTTGTAGGCCCGGTAAGCGCAGCGCCACCGGGCAATTCCCCCATCAGAGTGCAATACGAATCACGTCGTCAGGCTGGGTTGCTTCCTGCTGACGGGTCGATTTCTGTTTCACCGTCACATACAGCGTTTTACCATCGGCAGAGAGTGCCAGGCTGTTCGGGTAAACCGGCGTATCGAACGTTTTGGTCACCTTGTAGGTTTTCGCGTCAATCACGCTCACCTTGCCCGCTTCTCGGTGCGTCACGTAGACTTCATTGCGCGTTGGGTTAAACAGGACGGCCAGTGATTCAGGCGCGGCGATCTTCTCCATCACGCTGCCGTCTTTCAGGCTCACCACCAGCACTTCCGGCTGTTTTGAATCGGTCAAGAACGCGCGCTGACCGGCGATGTCCAGACTCAGGTTAAGGTAGAAATGCTCTTTACCGTCGTCCTGCACTTTTTTACGGCTGATGATTTTGTGGGTGTCCGTGTCAATCGTCAGCAGTTCGCCGTCCGCATTCGTGGTGTAGAGACGTTTCGCCTGCGCATCCAGCGCCAGGCCGGTGCTGTAGGTGCCGGTATTCGCGATAGTGTCCTTCAGCTTCAGGGTTGCGCCGTCCACGACCCAAATCACGCTCTCTTTGCCTACCCCGGTGATGTAAACGGTGTTGCTCGCGTCGTCCGCCACCAGCTGGCGCGGCTGCAACGGTTTGACCGTTTCGCTGCGTTTACGATCGTCGAGTACCAGACGCCCTTTCACGTCCCCCGTTTTGGCATCAATGGCCGTCACCGCACCGTTGATGGTGTTACCCAACCACAGCGTCTGGGTGGCGTTATTGAAGGTTGCCCCGAACGGTTTGAGATCGCTATGGATCGCTTGCGTCACGTCCAGCGTGACCGGGTCAAGGCGGTAAACGACGCCGCCTTTATCGGTCTTACGGCTTTGTGATGTCGCCACCCACAGCGCGTTCTCCTGCTGGCTCAACGCCATCTCATAAGCCCCTTTGCCGACCGCTTTACGCAGCATCTCTTCTGCAGCATGAGCCTGGAACGTACCGGCGAATAATAATGAGCCTAACAGCAGAGAACCGCGCAGGCGCGGCGAGCACAGATGACGTAAAGACATAACAATTCCTTTTTTTGAAGAATAAGTGTACTGCTGACATCGCTTCCAACCGGCAGCGTCATCGCGCCACCTTTATGATAATGAGAATAGTAATCATTAATTCTATAAATGTGGAGTTTTTCTTCCCTTCTCTCCTTTCATTAACGCAATGTGCGGTTATAGTTTTCAAAACATTTACAAAAGATTTAACATGTATGCACATGTTCCATTTGGTTCGTTTCTTCACCTTAACTGGTTTACTTCATGAAAATCATCACCGCCCGTAAGGCAACTCTCCCGCTGCTGCTGGTTCCTGTTATCCTGGCGCCCCTTGAGGCGATAGGCGCGGACGAGCAGACCATGATCGTCAGCGCCACGCCGCAGACCGTCTCTGAACTGGATACACCCGCCGCGGTCAGCGTGGTCAATGGCGACGATATGCGTCAGGCAGCGCCACGGATTAACTTGTCTGAATCTCTCGGTAGCGTGCCGGGGCTGCAAATTCAGAATCGCCAGAACTATGCGCAGGATCTGCAGATTTCAATGCGTGGCTTTGGCGCCCGCTCTACCTTCGGCGTGCGCGGCATTCGCATGTACGTGGACGGTATTCCCGCGACCATGCCGGACGGACAGGGTCAGACCTCGAACATCGATCTCACCAGCGTGGATAGCGTGGAAGTGCTGCGCGGCCCCTTCTCTGCCCTTTACGGCAACGCCTCTGGTGGCGTCATTAACATTAATACGCAGACCGGCCAGCAGCCGCCGACCATTGAGGCCAGCAGCTATTACGGCAGTTACGGCACCTGGCGCTACGGCATGAAAGCCACCGGTGCGATGGGCGACGGTACGCATGCGGGCGATGTGGATTACACCGTTTCGACCACCCGCTTCACCACCCATGGCTATCGCGACCACAGCGGCGCGCGTAAGAACCTCGCCAACGCGAAGCTGGGCGTGCGTATTGATGACGTAAGCAAGCTGACGCTGATTTTCAACAGCGTGGACATGAAAGCCAACGATCCGGGCGGTCTTGATTATCAGGAGTGGCGTGACAACCCGCGTCAGTCACCGCGCGGCGACCAGTACAACACCCGCAAAACTATCAAGCAGACCCAGGCCGGGCTGCGCTATGACCGTCAGCTGAGCGAGCAGGACGATCTCAGCGTGATGATGTACGCCGGTGAGCGTGAAATGACGCAGTATCAGTCCATTCCGTATCAGCCACAGTTGAGGCCAACCCATTCCGGTGGCGTGATTGACATGCAGCGTCACTATCAGGGCGTAGATACCCGCTGGACGCACCGGGGCGAGCTGCTGGTTCCTGTCACCTTTACTACCGGGCTGAACTACGAAAATCTGAGTGAAGATCGTCGCGGGTACGAGAACTTTGTCATGAACAACGGCGTGCCGGATTACGGTGTAAAAGGCGATAAGCGTCGTGACGAACGTAACCTGATGTGGAACCTTGATCCTTACCTGCAAACCAGCTGGCAGTTAACGCAAAAACTCTCTGTCGATGCGGGTGTCCGTTACAGCTCCGTCTGGTTTGATTCCAACGACCACTACGTTACGCCCGGCAACGGCGATGACAGCGGCGATGCGAGCTACCATAAATGGCTCCCGGCGGGCTCGGTGAAATACGCCGTGACCGACGCGTGGAATCTCTATGCCGCCGCAGGACGTGGATTTGAAACGCCGACCATTAATGAACTCTCCTATCGTCCTGATAACCAGGGTGGGCTGAACATTGGCCTGAAGCCGTCCACCAACAACACCTATGAAGTGGGCAGCAAAACCCGTATCGGCAATGGCCTGCTGACGGCAGCGCTGTTCCGCACCGATACGGATGACGAGATTGTGGTGGATTCCAGCTCCGGAGGCCGAACCAGCTATAAAAATGCCGGTAAAACCCGTCGTCAGGGGGTGGAAGTTTCCCTCGACCAGCAGTTTGCGGAAAACTGGAAGCTGAAAATGGCGTGGACCTACCTTGATGCCACCTACCGTACCAACGTATGCGGGGATGATAACTGCAACGGCAACCGTATGCCGGGTATTGCCCGCAACATGGGCTTCGCATCGTTTGGCTGGCAGCCAGAAGAAGGCTGGTATGCTGGGACAGACGTGCGCTACATGAGCGACATCATGGCCGACGACGAAAACACGGCCAAAGCGCCGTCTTATACGGTTGTCGGACTCAATACCGGGTATAAATTCAACTACGGTAACTGGGGAATGGATCTCTTTGGTCGCGTCGATAACCTGTTCGATAAAGAGTACGCGGGCTCGGTGATTGTCAACGAGTCCAACGGGCGTTATTACGAACCTGCTCCGGGCCGCAACTACGGCGTAGGACTGTCGGTCTCTTATCGCTTCGAGTAAGGATACGCGACGACCCTCTTCTCTTTTTTATATTTTAACTCCTGTTGGCTAATTGCCAGCAGGAGTTATTCATCAAAAGAATAAATAGAGGTGATTAATAGTCGCGCGCTAAAATAATCTCTCAGTTGAAATATTGTCGCTGTAGCAAATCGTTTGCTTCATCAATCAGCTTATCTATTGCTTTCTTACTCCCTTCAACATCCCTTCTTTCCAGGGCTGCAAGTAAATCTGCGTAATGATAGGTTGACGCCCTGATATCATTCAGCTCCCGGTGGAGATAGTTAATGCAGGGACCAATGCGCACCCACAACTGCTCGATGAGCGCGCTGAGCGTTGGCATCTCCGCGTACTGATACAGCGTAAAGCGGAAAACACGGTTTGCGTATAACGCCTGCTGGACGTTGCCGTTAGACATGGCGTCATGAAAGGCCCCAGACAGCTTGTGCAGCGTTTCCAGCTTGCTCTCGGTCATGTGCTGACAGGCTGCCGCTACCGCCATTGGCTCCAGCTGTTTTCTGATGGCATTTATCTCGTTATAGCGATCTAACGTTACCTCCGGCACCAGGAAGGCCTGCGCCGGCGTGGCATGCAGCGCCCCCGCCGATACCAGACGTAAAAGTGCCTCGCGAACCGGGGTGATACTGGTGCCTAATTTATCGGCGATCTCTTTCGTAATCAGTCGAGCGCCAGGTTTAAGTGAGCCTGTAATTAACGCCCCTTTTAAACTGATCTCAACTTGCATGGTTAGACTGACTCTTTGCGCTTTTTCTAAATGATCCAAATCAAGCATGTTCAATTCCTGTAGCTAATACTTAACGCTATTTTTAAGCGTCGCTTTTTATAACGACGCTGGTTCGATATATCCTGTATCGTCATGCCTGGTGGTGGGAAGTGCGTATAAACGCAAAAAAAAATACATACAATCTGTTTTTATCGCGCTCTGGCCTTCTATGCTGATGACGCTGGCGCGGTGCCGATATAATTAAAGACAATATATCGTATCTTCACAAATAAATATGGCGGGTTTCCCGCCATATTTTCGTTTATTTATTGTCCGCCGCAACGCGAATCACGACTTTGCCGAAGTTTTTGCCTTCAAGCAGCCCAATCAACGCCTCGGGTGCGTTTTCGAGTCCGTCAGTAACCTGTTCGCGATAGTGGATTTTACCTTCCTGTACCCAACGCCCCATCTCGTCCTGGAACTCTTTAATACGGTGTCCGTAGTCCTGGCCGATGATAAAGCCCTGCATGCGAATGCGTTTCTTCAGCAGGGTTGCCATCAACAGCGGCAAACGATCCGGGCCGTCCGGCAGGCGGGTTGCGTTGTAGCCGCTGACCAGCCCACATACCGGCACGCGCGCGGCGGTATTCAGTAGCGGCAGTACGGCATCAAAGACTTTCCCGCCAACGTTTTCATAATAAACATCTATTCCCTGCGGGCAGGCTGTTGCCAGCTGCGCGTCAAAATCCGCAGCATGGTGATCCAGGCACTGGTCGAATCCCAATACCTCGACAGCATGGCGGCATTTTTCAGCACCACCTGCGATACCGATAACCCGGCAGCCTTTAATCTTGCCAATTTGCCCAACCGTTGCCCCAACCGGCCCGGTCGCCGCAGCCACCACCAGCGTTTCACCGGCTTTTGGCTGACCGATATCCAGCAGGCCCATATAGGCGGTAAAGCCCGGCATCCCGAGCACACCAAGCGCCCATGAAGGGTGCGAAGGGTTTTCTCCCAGCTTGACCAGGCCGCTGCCGTCCGAGAGTTCATACTCCTGCCAGCCGCTATAGCCCAGCACCCATTCACCCGGTTTGAAATCCGGGTGGTTCGACTGCTCAACCCGGCTTACCGTACCGCCCACCATTACCGCGCCAATCTCAACGGGCGGCGAATAGGAAGGCGCATCGCTCATGCGACCGCGCATATACGGGTCCAGCGAGAGCCACACTGTGCGTAATAGCACCTGTCCCTCTGCCAGAGCGGGCAGCGGCTGTTCTTCTAAACGGAAGTTATTCACCACTGGCGCGCCGTGTGGGCGCGAGGCCAAAAGCCAGCGACGGTTTCGCGTGGAAGATTGACTCATAAATCACTCCTTTCTCGTGCAAATGTCTCTTGAGACTCGTCCCTTATCTGGCATGATGCTTTGACATTACGAGCCAGACTGATTGAGGCGGACAACCAGATAAATGCAGGCTTCATCGGTCTCATTAATAAACCGACAGTCATTGGGCGGCCCCAGTTCGAGACAATCTCCGGCCTTCATTTCATGCCGGGTATCCCCTTCCTGAAACACCAGCTCGCCAGACTGCAGCCAGATCAGCTGACGTGCCAGCGCGTAAGACGATGCGGGCATCGGCACATCGCTGCCGGGGGGAAGTTCCACCTGCACGAGATCGATAGGCAAATCGGTGCGCGGCGACACATGACGCCGCACGTAATGCGTTTGCGGATCGCGCCAGACCGGTTGATTCGCCAGGCGCAGGAGTTTGCCCTCCTGCATTTCCGCACGCGCGATTAACGTGGACATGCTAATGCCAAAAGCACCCGATAACCGGGCGAGCAGCGTCGCCGTAGGGCTACTGTCCCCACGCTCTATCTTATGGATCATCGCGCGCGATACGCCTGCCCGTTCGGCCAGCTCGCTCAGGGACCAGCCTCGCGACTCGCGTTCGATACGAATACGCGCGCTAATCCGTTGATTCATATTGTCTGTCATAGTATTCATCACGTCATACTATAGTGTATGAACAGTATTTCAATGGCAGTTTTTATAACAAAAAAATAGGGTTTATACCGTAGCCGTAAGACGGCACTTTTGTGTACTATTGTGACATCAGTGTACCACTATAGTGAACAACTCAGCCTGAGGGTTAATCATGATCGTTCGTCATGCCAGTAAAGAAGATTGCGCCGCTATCGGTGAAATATACAACCACGCGGTCCTGCATACGGCCGCCATCTGGAACGATAAAACGGTGGATACCGATAACCGAATCGCGTGGTTTGAAGCGCGCACGCTGGTGGGTTATCCCGTACTGGTCAGCGAAGACGATGGCGTGGTAACGGGATATGCCTCCTTCGGCGACTGGCGGGCGTTCGACGGTTTTCGCCACACCGTTGAGCACTCCGTCTACGTTCACCCGGACCACCAGGGTAAAGGCATCGGGCGGTTGTTGATGAAGGCATTGATTATTGAAGCGCGAAAAATTGGCAAACACGTCATGGTGGCGGGGATCGAAGCGCAAAACCATACCTCCATTCATCTTCATGAGACGCTGGGGTTTGTCACCACGGGACAGATGCCGCAGGTGGGGACCAAGTTTGGTCGCTGGCTGGATTTAACCTTCATGCAGCTGCAGCTTGACGATCGCAGCGAACCGGATGCACTCCCATGAATCAATCGCTCACGCTGGCGTTCCTGGTTGCTGCAGGTATTGGGCTGGTGGTGCAGAACACGCTGATGGTGCGCATAACCCAAAGCTCGTCCACCATCCTCATCGCCATGCTGTTGAACTCGCTGGTTGGCATTGTACTGTTTGTCAGCATTTTGTTGATTAAGCAGGGGTTCACCGGCTTTCATGAACTGGCGTCAACGGTTCGCTGGTGGACATTGATCCCGGGCCTGCTGGGCTCGTTTTTTGTCTTTGCCAGCATTAGCGGGTATCAGAATGTGGGGGCGGCAACCACCATTGCGGTGCTGGTGGCAAGCCAGCTGATTGGTGGGCTGGTGCTGGACGTGCTGAGAAGCCACGGCATTCCACTGCGCGCGCTGATCGGCCCGGTGTGCGGCGCGGTGATGCTGGTGGTGGGCGCCTGGCTGGTGGCCCGACGCCAGTTTTGAACGTTACAGTATGGTGCCGCCTTTAGTTAGCTGTTCCTCACGCGCATCCATCTCTTCTTTGTGCTGCTTACCGTGGTGTGAAATCGCGGTGCGCAGTCGCTGCTGCTGGGTATAGCGGTCTTCCCGGCTCAGCTCTGCATCATCGCTGAGTTCAATCAGCAGTTCGTTCATGTGGGTAATCACGCTCTCTTCGATGGCGGCATCCACACGGGCTGTTACGTCGTTTAAATGTGACATTGTCACTCCTTGTTATGTGCCCGGTGGCGCTACGCTTACCGGGCCTACGGGTGCCAAATGTAGGCCCGGTAAGGCGTAGCCGCCACCCGGCGATAAAACGCTTAGTTCAGCTTCGCTTTGGAGAAATCGCTGCCCATCAGGCTCACGCTGTAACCCGTCACGTTGCTTCGGGTCGCGTAGAAGGTTTTGCCGTTCGCGAGGGCAATCCACGGCGCCTGCTGGTAGAAAATCTCCTGCGCCTGGCCGTAGAGTTTCGCACGTTCGGCCGGGTTGCTGGTCAGCTTCGCTTTATTCACCAGAGCGTCATAACCCTTGTCGCACCAGCGTGCGGCGTTGGATCCGGTTTGGATGCTGTCACAGCCCAGCAGCACGTCGGCGAAGTTATCCGGGTCGCCGTTGTCGGACATCCAGCCAAACAGCGCGGAGTCGTGCTCGCCCTTACGCATGCCGGAGAGATACTCGCCCCACTCGTAAGAGACAATTTTCGCCTTCACGCCCACTTTCGCCCAGTCGGCCTGAATCATCTCAGCGATACGACGCGAGTTCGGATTATACGGACGCTGAACCGGCATTGACCACAGGGTCACTTCTGCGCCCTTCTCCAGTCCGGCCTGTTTCAGCAATGCTTTCGCTTTTTCAGGATCGTAGCTGTAATCCTTCAGATCTTTGTTGAAGCCCAGCATATTTGGCGGAATCGGCGATTTTGCCACCGTACCCGAACCCATAAACACCGCGTTCACGATCGCCTTTTTGTCGGTCGCATAGTTCAGCGCCTGACGCACCAGCACGTTATCGAACGGTTTTTTCTCGGTGTTGAACGCCAGATAGCCGACGTTAAGCGCGTCGATTGAATGCAGCGTCAGGTCTTTGTTTTTCTTAATGACGTCAAACTGAACCGGCGACGGCGCAGGGATAATCTGGCATTCGTTGGTCTGCAGTTTCGCCAGACGGGTTTCTACGTTTGGCGTGATAGAGAAGATCAGGTGTTTGGTCGGGACCGCGCCCTCCCAGTAGTTCGGGTTTGCGACGTAGCGGATAAGCGAGTCCACCTTATACTGCTGAAGCACGTAAGGCCCGGTGCCAATTGGCCACGTATCGACGTTCTCAGGCGTGCCCTTTTTCAGCATTGCATCGGCATATTCGGCGGACAGGATAGAGGCAAAATCCATCCCCCAGTCGGCCAGAAACGCGGCGTTCGGTTCGCTAAGCGTAAACTGGACGTGGTAATCATCGACCTTTTTCACGTCCTGAATCAGCTTATCCAGCCCCACGTCGTTAAAGTATTCGTAATTGCCCTGCGAGACGTTGTGATACGGGTGCTTAGGGTCTTTCTGACGCAAGACCGAGAAAATAACGTCATCCGCGTTAAAGTCACGGGTCGGCTTGAAGAATTTATTACTGTTAAACTTCACCCCTTTGCGCAGGGTGAACGTATAGGTCTTGCCGTCCGGCGAAATGGTCCATGACTCCGCCAGCGACGGAACCGGGGTGTTCTTCACCGGGTCAAAATTGATCAGGCGGTTATACAGTACCTGAGAGCTGGCGACAAAAGACGGACCCGAACTGGCGATTTGCGGGTTAAACGACTCGGGTGAAGCCTCGGAGCAGTAAATAATGGTATCGGTGTTTGCCGCCCATGCGGCCCCTGCCGGTAAAAGCGTGCTCAACGCGAGAGCAAGCAGTGTTTTCCCTGTAGACATGGTTATAACCCTTTCAGCTTTATTATTGTGAACAGTAATAACAGCACAGCTGTTTTGACCTGACAAATAACGAAACACTATCAGGTTATTCTAAAGCAGAGTTTATTGCTGCTTTTCCAGTCAAGAAAAAAGGCGATTTGCCTTAAGTGCCATTATTCGTCAAGCACAACCGTCGCGATCAATGCCGCAAGAAATCGGCCCTTTTGGCGTCTCCTCAGCCGTTTGTTTGCGTCCCGGTTTCGTTAAAGTAACGGTGTGAAGAAGTCTATGGGACCAAATCGTGGCAAAAACACTTTTACGCAGCGGTAATCTGGATGATTTTCAGGCCGTTGGCGGCGGCGGACAGGCCGTTTATGAATCAGCGTTGCAAATCCGTGAAGCGCTTCGGCTGCGCAAACAGCAGTCTATTGTCGACTGCCTGGCCATTCCTCAGGTGAACGATGGCGGCGATCGCGTTGACTGGTATTCCCCCGTTGACGGAACGGTATCCAGCTGGAAAGCCGCAGAGGAAGATGAACGTTACCGCGCCCTGCGCTACCTGGAAAACACCCTGGCCAGCGTGGAATCGCTGAGTAAAAAGTGTCTGCAGTCACCGAAAACCGCGCAACAGCTGTTTGGTTCCCTGCTGTCAAAAACCTTCCAGTTCCCCGGCGAAAACTTCCTCTATCTGGTCGATGGCAAACCGGTGATCTGCTTCTGGGGCTTTGTGAACCTTAACGAGAACGCCCGTGACGACGTGCTTGATTGCCTGAGGGAATCGCTGATCCCGGAACCTGCGCCCGTAGTCATTGACGATCCCGAGCCAGAGCCCGAGCCCACGCCGGTGATTACCTTTGAACAAGCCGATGAGCCGCTCGTGACGCCCGCGACCAGCGTGCGCATCACCGAGGATGCGCTGTACGAACCAGAACCGCCTCGCGTGATTGTGCCGACTGTAGCAGAAGAACCGGCCCCCGAAATCGTGCCGAAAAAGCGCCGCGTCCCCCTGTGGTCATTGCCCGTCGCAGCGGTGATTGTTGCGGCAATCGCGACCCCATTACTCTGGCCAAAACAGGCACCCTCTGCTGAACCTGTCGCCGTACCGGCAGCGCCTGTTGCCATTGCGCCAACACCCATTAAGCCGGTAGAACAGCTTGCCATGAACCTGCCTCTGCACCAGGCCGAAGTGCTGGAGCCGAAGGTACAAGCGCCCGTCGCAAAACCAGAGCCTGTCGTGATTGCCGCGATCCCGAAAGATGCCATGGTGATGGAGGCCAATCAGGTCAAAGCAGGCTCGACACGGTTCCTGAACGGAACCTGGCGCGCCCTTCTCGACGTGAAAGATCCGGTCACCGGCAAGCCGCCGTCACTGCGCTACCAAATACAGAATAATAAAGGCACCGCGCGCGTGGTTCACGGCGACAACATCGTTTGCCGCGTCGAGGTGTTCTCCGGGCTGCACAGCAACGGTGAGTTACTGATTAAAACGCGCGGCAACGCCCGCTGCACGGACGGCTCACGCTATCCCATGCCTGAAGTCGCCTGCAAAGCAGGCACCAGCGATGTGGCGGAATGTAGCGCACGTTATGATGCCAACACCGTCGTTCCACTGACGTTCAAGAAAGCAGGTGCGTGATCCTATGCTGGTAACTCTTTGCGACTATAAACAGAGCGTCACGCTCATTGCTAACAGCGGCGTACAGTTCCTTGATTTTGGCCTGACCCCGCAGGACACCGCCAGCAATGGTCGTTTCGTGCGTAAAACGGCAAATGGCCCGCTGCTGCGCCTTGATTTCGACCTGGTGAACGGCCGTTACACGCTCCCGGCGAGCGGCGGCAGCCAGCCGGAGGTGGTGAAGCCGGAAAGCACCATTCCACTGCATCAGTCTCTGACGGTACTGGACGGTGTCTGGCTCCCGCTACCGTTCCTGCGCTTTAATCCTCCGCGCACCTTCGTTGATGGCCCGGACAACTGGGCTCGCGTGCAGGTGCGTAAACTGGATACCCCGGATGCGGCAGGCAATACGCATCGCGTGACCCTCGCGCTCGACAGCCAGATTGCAGAACACGCCACTTCCGCGCTGTCGCCTGTCGAAAACGACATTCTGAACGGCACCCGTTTCGCCCTCGCCTGGCGCGATGAGGAAGTGGAGAACTTCCTCGATCAGACCTGGATTGACGGCTGGCTGCGCGAAGCCTTTACCCAGTTTGCGGACGGCGTTGAAAAACGCTCTGAGCGCGAGTTGTACCAGGCAATGCGCAGCTTTGAATATCAGGCGCACTGGCTCAATCTCCTGTCGATGCTCGGCGAGCAGTTGACCGTGCCTGAAGTGAAATTTGTCACCCACACGCTCAGCACCCCTGCCATTCCGGTCGACCTGATCCTCGATGTGGGCAACACCCACACCTGTGGCGTCATTATTGAAGATCATGGCGATGCGAACGATGGGCTGCGCCAGACCGCCGAGCTGCAGGTCCGCTCGCTAAGCGAACCGCAGTTCCTGAATGAGCCGCTCTTCACCAGCCGCCTGGAGTTCTCCGAAGCGCGTTTCGGCAAGCAGCACTTCTCCGTGGAAAGCGGCCGTGAAGATGCCTTCGTCTGGCCGTCAATCGTGCGCGTGGGAGACGAAGCGCGCAAACTGGCGATGCAGCGCCTGGGTACAGAAGGTAACAGCGGTATCTCCAGCCCGCGTCGCTACCTGTGGGACGAAACTCCGGTGGTTCAGGACTGGCGCTTCAGCCAGATGAACAGCAAAACCCAGCGTGAACCGCTGGCGACCGCGTTCCCGCTGATGAACCTGATGAACGATGACGGTGAGCCGCTCTTCACCCTGCCTCAGGATGAACGTCTGCCGGTATTTTCCCCGCAGTACAGCCGCAGCACGTTAATGACCCATATGCTCTGTGAGCTGCTGGCACAGGCGCTGGGGCAGATCAACAGCGTCGCCACACGCCTGCGCCTGGGCTTCCCGGCGTCTCCGCGTCAGCTGCGCACGCTCATTCTTACCCTGCCCTCGGCCATGCCGAAACAGGAGCGTGAGATTTTCCGTCGTCGCATGTTTGAAGCCATTGCTATCGTCTGGAAAGCGATGGGCTGGCACCCGCAGGATGAAGATTTTGCCAGCCGCAAACAGCAGGAAAAAAGCGTGGTGCCGGTACCTGAAATTCAGATGGAATGGGACGAAGCCAGCTGCGGCCAGCTGGTCTGGCTGTATAACGAAGCCATCTCCCATTTCGGCGGCCAGACAGAAGCGTTCTTCGCTTCCCTCGCCCGTCCGGATCGTGAGCCTGAACCGGGCGTTCAACCCGGGCGTTCGCTGCGCGTGGCCTCCATTGATATTGGCGGCGGTACGACGGATATGGCGATTACGCACTATCAGCTAGACGACGGTTCCGGTAACAACGTCAAAATTACCCCGCAGCTACTGTTCCGCGAAGGGTTTAAGGTCGCCGGTGACGACACGCTGCTGGACGTGATCCAGCGCTATGTGCTGCCTGCGCTGCAAACCCAGCTGCAGAAATCCGGGATTGCGGACGCTTCCCTGCTGATGGCGTCGCTGTTTGGCGATTCCGGACGCATTGACACGCAGGCCGTGCTGCGCCAGCAAACGGCGCTTCAGCTGTTTATGCCGATTGGACATGCGATCCTCGCCGCGTGGGAATCCAGCGACATTGACGATCCGCTGGCCGGACTGCATGCCACCTTCGGCGATCTCCTTGCGCAAAAACCGACGCGCAACGTCCTGAACTATCTGCAGCAGGCGATCGACCATGCGCTGCCCGCGGGGTCAGAAGCGTTCGATCTCTTTGCCGTTCCGCTGCACGTTAATTTCCGCGAGATGCAGGATGCGATGCTGGCCGGACAGTTCACGCTGGCGTCTCCCCTTCATGCGGTGTGCGAGGCCATTTCCCATTACAGCTGCGATATTTTGCTGATCACGGGCCGCCCGGGCTGCCTGCCGGGTGTCCAGGCGCTCATTCGCCACCTGCAGCCGGTGCCGGTCAACCGCATCGTCTGGCTGGATAAGTATCAGGTGCATGAATGGTATCCATTCAGCCAGCAGGGGCGTATCGGCAATCCTAAATCTACTGCCGCCGTCGGCGCGATGCTGTGCAGCCTGGCGCTGGATCTTCGCCTGCCGCGTTTTAACTTCAAGGCAGCCGACATTGGCGCATACTCGACGGTTCGCTACCTGGGCGTGCTGGATAACACCATCAATACCCTGCGCGAAGAGAACGTCTGGTACCAGGATATCGATCTCGATAAGCCGGGCGCGAAGCTGGATGCCCGTCTCCATTTCCCGCTACGCGGGAACGTCACGCTCGGCTTCCGTCAGCTTGCAAACGCCCGCTGGCCAGCGACGCCGCTGTATACCCTGAGCATTAACTCTGCTGAACTGGCAAAAGCCATTGCAGGCGACGGCGTGCTGAACGTTCGCCTGAAGCTGCGCGGCGGCAGCAAGCACGAAGGGCCGGAGTCCTTCGAGCTCAGCGACGCCTGGCTACAGGACGGCACGCCGGTTCCCCCGGACGCACTGACCTTTAAACTGAATACCCTGGCCGATCGCCGACACAGCGGCAGCCACTACTGGATTGACAGCGGGAGCGTATACCTGAAATGACTGTGACGACTGCCACCACTCAGGCCTTAATCGGGTGGATTAACGACACGCGCCTGCACGCTCCCATGCTGGATAACGATGCTGATGCCCTGCTGTCACGGGTCACGTCCGCCCAGGCGCGTGAGCAGGCCATTGACCGTGCCCTCCTGAGCCAGAGCAGCATCGGGCTGTACGGCCATTCCCAGGCGGCGAAATCGCATTTACTCACGTCATTGTGCGGCAGCGGTAATGGTCGTCTGAACGTGTCACCCGGCCAGCGCACGTTCGACTATTTTTCGCATATCAATCCAGGCCATGCGGCAACGAATATGGCCATTCGCTTCACCCGCGAACAGCGGGATATTGCCGATGAGGCGTTTCCGCTGCGTCTGCGACTGGTGACCGAAGCCGAACTGGTCCAGCTGTTTATTGCTCGCATCACCCTGCACCCGCAGATCCGCCCGGTGGATAAATCCGTGATTGAAACGCGGCTGGAGAAGTGGCGCGCCTTGCGTCAACCGCAGGGCGTTCCGGGGATCACCGCACAGGAAGTGGGTGCAATCGCCCGTTTCTGGCAGAACACCGTTCCCGGCTGGAAACAGCACATAGACGATGCCCTGTGGCACCAGTTCGCACTGCTGATCCCCTCGCTCGATCTCAGCACGCGCGCCAGCGTCTGGTCACTGCTGTGGGGAGAACAACAGGAGTTAACCCAACAGTGGCTTAAGCTCGCCCACGTTCTGCATCAAACCAGCCATGCCACGCTGCTTGCGGCCCCCCTTAGTCTGCTGGTGGATAATTTTGGTTTGCCGAGTGAAGGTTTCCTGACTCACGGGGCGTTAACCGCGCCGGAGGCGCAGGAAGCGCTGCTGCACCCGATCGGCGACGGTGACGTGCTAAATGCCATCAGCATTCCCGTTGATATCCTCGCCTTCCTTACCCGTGAGCTGGTACTGCCGGTAGAGGGATGCGTCATTGATAATGTTGATATTATTGACATTCCTGCGCTGTCTGACGACGGAGCTTCGTTGATGACGCAGGCCAAATGCCTGTGGCTGCTGGAACATTATCGTCAACAGCTACAGCCCGATGTACTGGTCATCTGTAACGCCACCGCACATCATCAGCAGACGGCAAAAGCTGCGCGAACCCTTCAGAACTGGGTCAAAGAGACGCAGCCTGCGGAAGAATCCGCTCTCCCGGGTCTCGTGTGGGCAATTACGCCGCACGACGCGCGTTTTACGACGAAACAGAATCTGGATGAAGCCGTCCAGCACCTGCTGGGCCAGCCGGGTCTGCGCTGGGGTACGCTGCAGGCGCTGGACAGCCACAGCATGCAGCGCATGATTGAGTGGCTTTCTCAGGCCACGCTGCCGTCTCAGCGTCACAAGCGGCTCCATAAGCTAAAAACGCTTTTACAGCTGGATCTGGCGGCACTCATGCAACCTTACCTTGCCCCCGTCACACAGGGTGCAGGGGAAAGACGTTCTCAGGCCGAAAATATGGTGAGAATGCTGCAAAGCAGCGCCGCACGCCACGGTGAACTGCTTGAAGGGCTTTTACCGCCGCTCAAAGCCTTTGAAACGCTGCTGGCAGTACAGCAGCCGCGCGAGGAGCAGGTCAACGGGTTGTTCACCGACGTGATTGACCTGTTCGCGGAAAATACGCAGGAAAGCACCGGTACCGTTCAGACCAAAGATAAAGCACGCCTCGCGCACAAGGTGTGGATTAACCATCTGCGTCAATGGAGCCGCAACGATGCCGCCGCCGCCCGGTTAGGCCTTGAACCGGCGGTTTTACAGCAGGTTGCCGATGTACTCGTCGTCGCCAGTTATCGTCTGGATTTACCTCAGCAACTGCAGCGGATCGTTGAGACGGATAAAAGTAGCGCCGCGCAACTGCATGCGGTGATGGGCAATTTCATTGGCTGGCTGGGTTACGATAAAATGCCGGTTACCGGGCGTCCTGCAAGCCGCATCCGTAAAGGCAAGGCAATCTTTGTTACGCCCATCGTGAGCAGTGCCACCCCGCGTCTCGCGCGTCTGGGCGAGCAACCCGTCCATGCCGCAACGGCATATGTGTACGACTGGCTGGTTGCACTTTATAGCCGCGCGATAGAGAACATTGATTACCAGCATCCACATGATGTCCAGCCTGGCGCGCGTCAGGCCTTATACGCATTATTGCGCTGAACGCTGATTAACAATGTAGCCGCTTTTCTTGCCGGGTGGCGCTGCGCTTACCCGGCCTACATCCTGATATTTTGGCCCGCAGCAGTGCGGGCCATTATCACACCACCATACAACCGGCTAGCGTCTGCGCCAGCGCAGAGGGATTTTCCCACGACATTGAGTGCCCCGCCGCAGGGATGATTTTCACCTCAACGCCCTTCTGCTTCAGATTCTCCACGTCGTCATCAGGCAGCGACTGCTCGCCGAAAATCAACGTAACCGGACAGGCAAGCGACAGGAATTGCGTTGCCCAGTCAGGTTCAACACCGTGCACGAGGCTCGACGCGCCCCGCCAGACGGCATAAGGAGCATTGCTTTTCAGGCAACCCGCCCACGCCGTCGTTTCCGCGCTCAGCATGGCGTCATAACCCTGCGTCAGAAACTGTTGCTCGGTTTGTGCGGCAATTGACCGGCTGAACATTCCCCCACCCGCATGAAAATTGGGTTCTGAGACCATCAGTCCCTTCACGCGCGTTGCCAGCAGCCCCGCCGTTTCGATAGCAATGCTGCCGCCCATGCTGTGGCCGTATAACCAGAAGGCATCCAGTTTAAGGTGATCAATCAGTTCCGCCACAACGTACGCCTGGTCGGTAGTTTTATAGCTGTAGTGCTCAGACTTATCGCTGTAGCCGCTGCCGGGCAAATCGATGAGAATCGCTCTGCGCGCGCCAAACAGCGGGTCATGAACGACACGGGGATATTCATAGGAAGAGGCGCAGCCCAGCCCGTGAATGAACACCACGGGATCGCCGGTACCGGGCAAGTCATGCCAGCGCACGGTGCAACCGGCCTGCTGCGAGTAAAAACTGTTCATAAGCACTCCTTTTACGATGCACTGTGTATTTATACAGTTATCGTATCTGGAATGCCATGTTCATCGTTTAAAAATGGAAGCGTGCTTCAGAAAAGCGAGATCAGCAGCGCAACGGGAAAGCTCATTGGCCACGTTGAGCCCACCAGAAAAGCGCTGAGCAGGCGGATACGTTTGCGGTCTTTGGAGAGGAACCAGGTAATTAATGCGCAGAGAGAAGCCATGATTGCGTAAAAAACCAACATCTTTTGATACAACGTCATTCTGTATTCCAGAGCCGAAAAAATAACCGCACGCAATATGCGTCATATGTTGATACAGATCAAGTTTTTTCGTTACAGAATAACCACTTAAAATTTATGGATAATAACAACTGAGTATCTTGCGTAACAAACAGGGAGAGCAGGCAATACTCCTTACCTATAACACGCATCTTAAATGCACTTTTTGACAAATCCTCTGTTTTTGAAAGGCGTCTAATAAAGGCAGACATTCATGGGAGGCAAAATGCTACGCATTCCGCAGAGTTGTATTCATACCCGTTCCACCCCTTTCTGGAATCGAGACACCGCCCCTGCCGGGATCTTTCAGCGTCATCTCGACACGGGTACCCGTCCGGGCGTTTATCCGCGCCTTTCCGTTATGCAAGGCGCCGTACGCTACTTAGGCTACGCCGATGAACTGACGCCCGAGCCTGACAGCACATTGATTATCAAGGCCGGGCACTTCGGTGTTTTTCCGCCGGAGAAATGGCATCACATCGAGGTCATGTCCGATGACACGCTGTTCAACATCGATTTTTTCGTCGAACCCGAGGTACTGAGGTCGCTTTAAGTGGCTTTTAGTTAATAGGAAATCATTATGCTACGTATTCCTGAGAATTTTGTGCATACCCGCTCCACGCCCTTCTGGGATAAAGACACCGCGCCAAAAGCCCTTTTCACCCATCATAATACGAAAGCCAGCGTCTACGGCCGTTTGTCCGTGATGCAGGGCGCGGTGCGCTATTTTGGCTTCCCGGATGCAGACGCAACAGAACCGGATTTGGAACAGGTGATCGAGGCTGGTTCGTTTGGCATCTCACCGCCGGAAAAATGGCATCGCATTGAGCTGTTGACCGACGATACCTATTTCAATATCGACTTTTTTGCCGATCCTGACGTTACGCTTCAGGGCGCAGGTATCGGGAAAGTTGTTAATACATATAAGGAGTAACGTCGTGAGTAAAGCAACGTACACCGTGACCGTGACCAACAACAGCAACGGCGTCTCGGTGGATTATGAAACTGACGCACCAATGGAGTTGCTTATCCCCGACGTCGCCGCAGACGTGGTGAAAGATTTGGTGAATACCGTCCGCGCTTACGATACGGAAAATGAGCACGAGGTATGTGGCTGGTAAATAAAACGCCCGGCGATACTGGCCGCCGGGCATGGTTTTTAGTGTTTTATCATCACATGCCGGACAACCGTATAATCCTCAAGCCCGTAGACCGACATATCTTTGCCGTAGCCGGATAATTTCATGCCGCCGTGCGGCATTTCACTCACCAGCATAAAATGGGTATTCACCCAGGTGCAGCCATACTGCAGGCGCGCGCTCAGGCGATGGGCGCGGCCCACGTCTTTGGTCCAGACCGACGACGCCAGGCCATATTGCGAATCGTTGGCCCAGGCAAGTACCTGCGCTTCGTCGTCAAATTCCGTCACGCTGACCACCGGACCAAACACCTCGCGTTGAACAATTGCATCTTCTTGCTTCGCCCCGGCCAGCAGGGTTGGCTGGAAGTAGTAGCCCGCCCCGTCGTGTTTACTCCCGCCGGTCACCACGCGGATATGGCTCAGCGCTTTTGCCTCGTCAACCGCGTTGCACACGCGTGACAGGTGTGCGGCAGAGCTGAGCGGGCCAAGTTCTGTCGACTCGTCCTCCGGCGCCCCCATTTTCAGGCTGGCGACGGCGGCCCCAAGCTTCTCAACCAGCGCGGCGTAAATGCCCTTCTGAGCATAGATACGGCAGGCGGCGGTGCAATCTTGTCCGGCGTTGTAGAAACCGAACGTGCGCACGCCTTCCACCACGGCGTCCAGATCGGCATCGTCAAAAACAATCACCGGTGCTTTACCGCCCAGCTCCATATGGGTGCGCTTAATTGAGGAAGCCGTATGGCTGATAATATGCTCTCCCGTGGCAATCGACCCGGTGAGTGAGACCATGCGAACTTTTTCATGCCCGGTGAGCGGGTCGCCGACGGTTTTACCGCGCCCAAAGAGAACGTTAAGTACGCCTGCCGGGAAGATGTCTCTGGCCAGCTCGGCCAACTTTAAGGCCGTCAACGGGGTGATTTCAGAAGGTTTAATCACCACGCAGTTGCCTGCCGCCAGCGCGGGGGCCAGCTTCCAGGCAGCCATCATCAGCGGGTAGTTCCACGGCGCAATGGACGCGACGACGCCGACCGGATCGCGGCGGATCATTGATGTATGCCCTTCAAGATACTCGCCGGCGGCCAGTCCATTCAGGCAGCGCGCCGCGCCCGCAAAGAAGCGAAACACATCGACCACCGCCGGGATTTCGTCCCCCAGCGCGCAGTGCAGAGGCTTTCCACAATTTAGGGATTCGAGCCGGGCGAACGCTTCAGCATGCGCTTCAATGGCATCAGCCAGCTTCAGCAAACACTCGGCGCGGGTTTTAGGCGTCGTTTGCCCCCACTCCGTAAACGCGCGATCCGCAGCCTGAACGGCCGCATCGACCTGCGCCGCTGACGCTTCAGCAATATCCAGCAGTACGTCGCCGGTGGCAGGGTTGTAGACCGGCTGCGTTTCCCCTTCACCGGCCACCAGTTCACCATTAATCAGCAGTAGTTTTTGCATAGCATTGTCCTGTTGAAATCAATGTTATTTCCCGCTTTCGGCACCGTTTTCGCCGTCGCGGGTTAGCCACCAGGCTCCCAGAATGGGGATGGTTGTGACCAGCATCACCAGCAGTGCAACAACGTTGGTGACCGGTACGTCACGCGGACGACCGAGCTGGTTGAGCAACCACAGCGGTAACGTGCGCTCGTGTCCCGCCGTAAATGTCGTCACGATAATTTCGTCAAACGACAGCGCAAACGCCAGCATCCCTCCGGCCAGCAGCGCCGAGCCCAGGTTAGGCAGCACCACATAGCGAAAGGTTTGCCAGCCGTCTGCACCTAAATCCATCGACGCTTCCACCAGACTCCAGGACGTGCGCCGGAACCGGGCAATCACGTTGTTGAAAACCACCACCACGCAGAAGGTGGCGTGTCCTACAACGATGGTGAAAAATCCCGGCTCAAGGTTGATGGTTTTGAATGCCGTCAGCAGCGCCAGGCCGGTGATAATCCCCGGCAGGGCAATCGGCAACAGCAGCAGCAGAGAGATCGCATTTTTACCAAAGAACTCGCTGCGCCACAGTGCCGCTGCAGCAAGCGTGCCAAGCACGAGTGCAATGCCGGTTGATAAGCTGGCGATTTTAAGTGACAACGTCACTGATTCAAGAATATCTCCACGCCCTGCCGCCACGCTGAACCACTTGAGCGTTAGCCCCTGCGGCGGGAAGCTGAAAGCCGCGTCCTCGGTATTGAACGCATAGATCGCGATAATCAGCAGCGGGAAGTGGAGGAAGATGACCCCGCCCCACGCGGCCACTTTCAGGAACAACGGTGCGCGATCAGAGTGCATCGAATGCTCCCAGGCGTTTCACGAACGCCAGATAAAGCGAGATCAGCACAATCGGAACCAGCGTGAATGCGGCAGCCATGGGCATATTCCCAATGGCCCCCTGCTGGGCGTAGACCATGTTTCCGATGAAATATCCCGGCGGCCCCACCAGCTGCGGCACGATAAAATCCCCGAGCGTCAGCGAGAAGGTAAATATTGATCCTGCCGCAATCCCCGGAATAGCCAGCGGCAGAACCACGTAGCGGAAGGTTTGGCGCGGACGCGCGCCCAGATCGGCAGACGCCTGTAGCAGAGAAGCGGGTAACCTCTCCAGCGCCGCCTGCACGGGTAGGATCATAAACGGCAGCCAGATATAGACGAAGACCAGAAAGCGGCCCAGCCCTGATGTCGACAATGTGTTACCGCCAATCGCCGGAAGCGTAAGCAGAGAAATCAGGAGCGGCTCAAGCCCCAAATGGCTGAGAAACCACTGTGCCACCCCATCTTTCGCCAGCAGCAGCGTCCAGGCGTAAGCCTTAACGATATAACTCGCCCACATGGGTAGCATCACCGCGATGTAGAAAAAGGCTTTCCACTTACCGCGGGTATAACGCGCCATATACCACGCCATCGGAAACGCGAGGATCGCGCTGGCGACAGTGACCGCAAGAGCCATCACCAGCGTGCGCAAGATGATGTCGTAGTTTGCCGGGTTGAAAAGTGCCTGAACGTTCGCAAAGGTGAGATCGGGCGTCACCGACATGGTGAAGTCGTCGAACGTATAGAAACCCTGCCACAGCAGCGTCAGAAGCGAACCCAAATAGACGATGCCAAACCACATCAGCGGCGCGAGAAAGAGCAGGAACAGGCCGAGCGACGGTTTACGCCAGAACAAGGCGGTAATACGGCTTAACCTACCGTGCGGCGCGGGCGTGGGTGAAACGCTCATGTCCATTTCACCTCTCCTCATGAAGCAACACCATGGCCTCGCGTGACCACGAGGCCAGCACCTGCTGTCCGGGCGAAATCCCTGCCGGGAGCGCGCCTCCGGTAAGGTTCGCCTGGCTGACCAGCAGTTTCGCACCGTCAGCCAGACGCAGCTCGAAGCGCGTGGCCGCGCCCTGATACTGTACCGCCTGTACCACGCCCTGCACCTGAACGTCACCGCCCCCATTGAGACGAATATGTTCCGGGCGCAGCGAATACATCCCCTCCATCCCACAGACCTGGCGGGCCAATGCGGTATCAAAAACGTTAGCGGTGCCAACAAAACTGGCGACAAACGGCGTGCGAGGACGCATGTAAAGTTCGCGCGGGGTATCAACCTGCTCGATACGCCCGTTGTTGAAGACGGCCACCCGATCCGACATGGACAGGGCTTCTCCCTGATCGTGGGTGACGAAAATAAAGGTAATGCCCAGCTCCTGCTGAAGCTTTTTCAGCTCGAACTGCATTTGTTCGCGCAGTTTAAGATCGAGCGCGCCTAGCGGTTCGTCCAGCAGCAGCACGCGGGGTTCGTTCACCAGCGCGCGGGCAATCGCCACGCGCTGACGCTGGCCGCCGGAGAGCTGTGAAGGCTTACGCGCGACGGCAAAGCTCAGGCCGACCTTCTCCAGCGCCTGACCGGCCAGCGCGTAGCGTTTTTTCTTGTCGACACCTTTAACCATCAGCCCGTACGCTACGTTGTCGAGGATCGACATGTGCGGAAACAGCGCGTAGTCCTGAAAGACGGTGTTGACGTCGCGCTCCCAGGGCGGCAATTCGCTGGCTTCTTTGCCGAAGATTTTTATCGCGCCGCCGCTCAGCTGTTCAAAACCGGCAATCAGGCGCAGGCAGGTCGTTTTGCCGGAGCCCGACGGCCCCAGCATGGAGAAAAACTCCCCGTCACGAATGCCAATAGTCACCCCATCCACCGCTCGTACGTCGCCGTACAGACGGGAAACGTCATTAAACTCTACTGCGTACGTCATGTTCTGCTCCCGGACGTTCAACGACCGCCCATGATGGCAATGTAATCCTGCGTCCAGCGGCTGTAAGGGACAAATTTCCCCCCTTCCGCAATCGGCGTTTTCCAGAACATGATTTTTTCGAACTCGTTATAACCGTTGGTTTCGCAGCCTTTATCACCGAGCAGCGCGCTGGCCTTACAGCCTTCCGCGACCACCGGCAGCGAGCCAAACCAGGCCGCCAGATCGCCCTGCACTTTTGGCGTCAGCGACCAGTTCATCCATTTGTAGGCGCACATTGGGTGTTTTGCCTGCGCGTGCAGCATGGTGGTGTCCGCCCAGCCGGTCACCCCTTCTTTCGGGAAGACGGTGGCAATGGGCTGGTTCTCTGCCTTCAGGGCATTCGCCTGATATGGCCAGGCGCTGGAGGCCACCACGCCTTCATTTTTAAAGTCGCTCATCTGAACGGTGGTGTCATGCCAGTAGCGGTGGATAAGCGCGTGCTGATCGCGCAGCACCTTGAGCACGGCGGCGTACTGTTCTTCGGTGAGCTGGTACGGGTCTTTAATACCTAATTGCGGTTGAGTGGCTTTGACAAACAGCGCGGCATCAGCGATATAAATCGGGCCGTCGTACGCCTGCACGCGTCCCTGGTTGGTTTTACCGTCAGGCAAATTCTGTTTGGTGAATACCACGCTCCAGCTGTCCGGCGGCGTCGGGAAAGTTTTGGTGTTGTACATCAGCAGGTTTGGCCCCCACTGATACGGCGTGCCGTAGACTTTGCCGTCAACGTTAAACCATTCCCCTTTCACAATCCGTGCGTCGAGGGTTTTCCAGTTGGGGATGAGATCGGGGTTAATCGGCTGAACGCGTTTCCCCATGATCAGGCGCAGCGAGGCGTCACCGGAGGCCGTGACCAGGTCATATCCCCCTTTCGCCATCAGGCTGACCATCTCGTCGGATGTGGCCGCCGTTTTGACGTTGACGGTACACCCGGTCTCTTTTTCAAACTGGGTCACCCAGTCATAATTTTTATCCGTCTGACCGCGTTCGATGTACCCCGGCCAGGCAATAATATCCAGTCGTCCTTCCCCGTTACCGATGGCCTTCGGCGGCTCGGCGGCTTGCGCGGTCATGATTGTCATGCCAAGCGCATACAGGCTGCTGCGGGCAAAATTTTTGCTCATTAGATTTACTCCAGTCGCAATGAAATTTAGCGGCAGCCTTGCCGTAAAAATATCTCCTTAATTAAACGTAGACCGCGCAAATGCGCCGCACCTTTCGGCTAAAGGAAATTTCATCAAGGTGTGACCGAGGGCGCATTCCCCGTTAACTGGATTATAGACAAGGAGTTAGCAGAGGAAGGGAGTATGCAGATTTCCTATGATGCGGCGCTGAAGGATATTCGCAGCGCCGTCATAAAGATAAGGAAGGATTATTTAAAAGCCGACTACGCGATTTATTCCAGCATCTCGCTAATTAATTTTCCCAACTGAATAACAGCCTGTTCTTCCCGTTCACCCCACGCCCAGGAGGTATTAAACCGGAAAAACGGTGTCCAGCTGTCTGACGTTGAAAACATCTTACCTGGCGCGATGCTGATGTGGTGGACTAACGCTTTCTCGCTCAGCAGCCCGGCATCCAGCTGCGCCGGAAGCTCCAGCCATAAAAAATAGCCGCTGTCGTTGTGATGGATTTTGACGCCAGCAGGCATATGGCGCAAAAGCGACTGCCACCCCTGCTGTTTGCGCTCGGCCAGCGTGCGTCGCAGGCGGCGAAGATGGGCGTCATACCGTTTTGTCGCCAGATAATCCACCAGCGCCAGCTGCATGGGTGAGCTGGTGGATAAGGTGCTCATGAGCTGCAGTTGCTGAATGCGGCGCGCATGCTTTCCCGCCGCGACCCATCCGATGCGAAAACCGGCCACCAGACATTTTGAAAATGAGGAGCAGTGCAGCGTCATGTCCTGCCTGTCCCAGGCCTTGGCCGGAAGCGGTTTTTCACGGCCAAAATAGAGTTCGCTGTAGACGTCGTCCTCAATCAGGGTGACGTTATGCTTCGTTAGCAGCGCCACCAGCAGCGCCTTTTTCTCCGCACTCAGCGTGAAGCCAAGCGGGTTTTGACTGTTGGTCATTAGCCAGCAGGCTTTTACCGGATAATCATTCAGGGCCTGTTCAAGGGCATTCAGGTCGATCCCCTCGCGCACGTCGGTCGCTATCGATAGCGCCTTCAGCTTCAGGCGTTCAAGCGCCTGGAGAGCACCATAAAAACAGGGATTTTCAACGATCACCCAGTCACCGGGTTCGGTGACGGCCTGCAGGCTAAGGTTCAGCGCCTCAAGCGCGCCTGCGGTAATGACAATCTCTTCAGGTGAGATGTTCATCCCCTGCTGCGCGTAGCGGCGGGCAATGGCGTGGCGTAGATCGACGTTACCCGGCGGCAGGTTTTCAATCACGCTCATCGCGGTGGCGGTTTTACTGACGTTCGCCAGCGAGCGGTTAAGCTGCTGAAGCGGAAAGAGGCGCGGATCGGGAAATGCGGAAGCAAACGGGACGACGGAGGGATCGCGGCTGGCCTGCAGCACGTCGAAGATATAGGTGTTGATGTCGACCACTTCATCGCGCATCACCTGAGCCGGAGGAGCAGGCTGTTGCGCAGTCGGGCGCGAGGCAACGTAATAGCCCGATTGCGGTCTGGCGACAATGCGCCCCTGGCTTTCCAGCATCTGATACGCGTGGCCCACGGTCATGAAACTCATGCCGCTGCTCGCCACCTGCTCTCGCAGCGAAGGCAGCTTATCGCCCGGCAGCCATACGCCAAGCTCAATCTGCGAGATAATTTGTTGCGCCAGACGCTGGTATTTTTTCATCAGATTCTCCTTATTGCCGACAGTGTATATCAGCAGGAGAAAAAGAGAAGATTTTGCTAACTGTTATGGAAAGCGTTGTTAATTACTTGCGGTACTCAGTGATATGGCTCTGGGCAGAACGTGCTGCGGCCAGGTGATCGAGCGTAACCATCGACGATTTGCAAAAAATGCATTTCGCGCCG
Source organism: Enterobacter sp. RHBSTW-01064 (assembly GCF_014103035.1). NCBI lineage: Bacteria > Pseudomonadati > Pseudomonadota > Gammaproteobacteria > Enterobacterales > Enterobacteriaceae > Enterobacter > Enterobacter sp. RHBSTW-01064. The sequence goes on from NZ_JABXOU010000001.1 coordinate 147,091, forward strand.
TGAGGATTTTTCTCAGACACATCAAAAACTGAAGTACGGTACTGCGAGCCATGACAGCATGGGCAGCGAAAATGGATATAAGAAGTCATAGGATTCTCCTGTAAACGTAAAAACGTAAATTACTCATGAGCCGATCAGGCAATAATGGTTTTAAACAAAACTAATCGGAAAGTAGATAAAGACCCAAGAGAGGCTGCGGAGAGGCACAACGTGATGAGAACTGCTTTATAAAACTACGTCAGATATTTATTTGGACTCAAAACCAGAAGACCATTAACGCACGACGCAGACGACAAGGCAAGCGGTTTAATGCGTAAAATTCATAAAAAAATGGTTTTTATTCCGTCTTTGCACATTACGGATTCAAATATTGGGGTGGGCACCTCCTACACACCACAGCATAACCACATGAAATATAGATATTTTATATAACATCTTTTGCCTACCTCTCTCCCAAGCCAGGGCGTATTAAAAATAGGGTAAAGAACCTGATAGTTATCCTCATCACGTAGGAATTTCGTTCTAACTTTGCATGAAGGAACTAAGAATGAGTTGGAATAAAGACGTTGCTCTTTCACATCTTCGGTCACGCGCTCTCGGCCACTCGCATCACGAATGTGCGACATTTACGCGGGAAGCTATAGAAGCTGGCGGTATACGGCTGGAGAGAACACGAAACGCAAAAGACTATGGACCCTCTTTACTTCGCGCGGGGTTTCGTGAAGTTCCCTCGGGTTCTGTGTTGCGAAGTGGTGATGTCGCAGTGATCCAGCCTTACCCGGGAGGAAGCGCCAGCGGCCACATGACTATGTATGATGGAACACAATGGATTTCCGATTTCCGCCAGAGCAGTATGTATCCGGGGCCGGGTTATCGTGCTTCTCACCCGGCTTACAAAATCTACAGGATGAACTGATGCGAATCGCAATTGTATTATGCGCATGCTGGCTTTCTGCTTGCTCTGTTAAGCACGATAGTGGCGTGACGACCCGGGTGCGTTCATTCTATTCACTCTATCTCATGTCTTTGACCAGTAGCGAAAGAGAATTCTCGAACGCTGATCTGCGGGAGTATGTCTCTGCCGATACGCTCTCGAGAATTGAGCAAATAGAATCAATACCCGAGCAAGATTTGCTGGAGTCAGATTACTTCACTTACGCACAAGATTATGATCCAGCATGGGTACCGGCGCTAACCGTCGGCCCCGCTACGACTTTCATGGGGGGTGAAGTTTTGCCCGTGTGGATTGGCGTAGAAAATGGAGGAAAAATAGAACTTGAGGTATTTGCCCGCCGGGAATCGGGCACATGGAAAATATACAGAGTCCGTGATGTCACCGATAACTACGAGCATCCGATATTTAATGCTGGAGCAATTGCCCGGGCGAGGTTGGCTGCTGAAAGTGGGCGTTAAGCACATCAGGTTATACGCAAGGCAAACTGTTATGGGTAATTAAGCCAGGTCTGTTTCTGCAACCCAGCGCTGGCGCGGCTTAGAATGGCATCGACATAATTACATCGCGGAGTTTTGCATGTTTGGTTTGGATGCTTTTCACCTTGCGCGGATACAGTTTGCCTTTACCGTATCCTTTCACATTATTTTCCCGGCAATCACCATCGGCCTGGCAAGCTATCTTGCTGTACTCGAAGGGCTGTGGCTCAAAACAAAAAATCCCGTCTGGCGCTCGCTGTACCATTTCTGGTCGAAGATCTTCGCCGTTAACTTTGGTATGGGCGTGGTCTCCGGGCTGGTCATGGCCTACCAGTTTGGCACTAACTGGAGTGGATTTTCACAGTTTGCGGGCAGTATTACCGGCCCGCTGCTGACCTATGAAGTGCTCACCGCTTTCTTCCTTGAGGCCGGTTTCCTTGGCGTGATGCTGTTTGGCTGGAACAAAGTCGGTCCGGGTCTGCACTTCTTTGCAACCTGTATGGTGGCGCTGGGGACGATTATATCGACCTTCTGGATCCTCTCCTCCAACAGCTGGATGCAGACCCCGCAAGGCTATGAGATCGTCAACGGTCAGGTCGTACCGGTAGACTGGTTTGCCGTGGTATTTAACCCCTCTTTCCCGTACCGCCTGCTGCATATGTCGATAGCCGCCTTCCTCAGTAGCGCGCTGTTTGTTGGTGCATCTGCCGCCTGGCACCTGCTGCGCGGTAACAGGACGCCTGCCATTCGCGCCATGTTCTCCATGGCATTATGGATGACCCTGATTGTGGCCCCCATACAGGCGATGGTGGGTGATATGCACGGGCTGAACACCTTAAAGTACCAGCCCGCCAAAATTGCCGCCATTGAAGGCCACTGGGAAAACCCGCCGGGTGAACCCACGCCGCTGCTGCTGTTCGGCTGGCCGGACATGGAGCAGGAGCGCACCCGCTTTGGGCTGGAGATCCCGGCGCTGGGCAGCCTGATCCTGACCCACAGTCTGGAAAAACAGGTTCCCGCGCTCAAGGAGTTTCCGAAAGAAGACCGGCCTAACGCCACCATCGTCTTCTGGTCGTTCCGCATTATGGCAGGCCTGGGCATGTTGATGCTGCTGCTGGGAGTGGCTGCGGTCTGGCTGCGCTACAAAAAACGGCTGTATACCTCTCGTCCCTTCCTGTGGTTTGCCCTGTTTATGGGGCCATCCGGATTGATTGCCATCCTTGCCGGATGGGTTACCACGGAAGTGGGCCGCCAGCCGTGGGTGGTCTATGGACTGCAGCGCACGAAAGATGCGGTTTCCGCGCACGGCGATCTGCATATGAGCGTCAGCCTGCTGGCCTTCTTCGTGGTTTATACCTCGGTGTTTGGCGTGGGTTATAGCTATATGGTACGCCTGATCAAAAAAGGTCCTCAGCCTCATGAGTCATTTGCCACTGAAGCTGATGGTCGACCCGCTCGTCCCCTTTCCGCCGTTATCACTGAACGTAAGGAGAAACCATAATGGGAATCGATCTCTCCCTTATCTGGTTTGTGATCATCGTATTCGCCACGTTAATGTACATCGTGATGGATGGATTTGATCTGGGAATTGGCATCCTGTTCCCCGCGACGCAGAACGGCGACGATCGCGATGTGATGGTCAACAGCGTAGCGCCGGTGTGGGACGGGAACGAAACCTGGCTGGTGCTTGGCGGCGCGGCCTTGTTTGGTGCCTTCCCGTTGGCTTACGCGGTCATCATCGACGCGCTGACCATTCCGCTGACATTAATGCTGATCGGACTTATTTTCCGGGGCGTGGCGTTTGAGTTTCGCTTCAAAGCCACACCGGCACACCGTCCGTTCTGGGATAAAGCCTTTATTGGTGGCTCGATACTGGCAACGTTCACCCAGGGCGTGACGGTCGGCGCTGTGATTAACGGTTTCTCCGTTACCGGACGCGCGTACAGCGGCGGACCCTTTGACTGGTTCACTGCCTTTAACCTGTTCTGTGGCGCAGGTCTGGTCATAGCCTATGCCCTGTTAGGCTCCACATGGCTGGTGATGAAAAGCGAAAATGCCCTGCAACAGCGGATGCGTGAGGTTTCAAAAACGCTGTTAATCGTCCTTCTGCTATTCATTGCGGCAATCAGTATCTGGACACCTTTGGCGCAACCGGCTGTCGCCGCGCGCTGGTTTACTCTGCCGAATCTGTTTTATCTGCTGCCCGTCCCTGTGCTGGTGGCGATCCTGAGCCTGTGGCAGTGGCGAAGCCTGAAGGATCCTGATAGCCATAATCTGCCGTTTGTGCTGACGCTGGGGTTGATTTTCCTCGGATTCAGCGGTCTTGGGATCAGCATCTGGCCGCACATCATCCCGCCGTCTATTACCTTATGGCAGGCCGCCGCACCACCGCAGAGTCAGGGCTTTATGTTAGTGGGCGCACTGTTGATCATTCCCATCATTCTGGTCTACACCTTCTGGAGCTACTACGTATTTCGCGGAAAAGTTCAGCATGGGGAGGGTTATCACTGATGCAACAACCTGTCTGGAAACGTCTGATGTGGCTGGCCATCATCTGGGGCGGTAGCGTCCTGGCGCTGGCCGCCGTAAGTATGTTCTTCCGCATGCTGATGACGGCGGCGGGATTTAAATCTCACTAACACCTCGTGCCGGGCACCGCGCTGTTGCCCGGCCTCTTCTCGCACTTTCAGATAAACCCCATTAACTCGCACGGGCGTATGGTTACACTTGGAATAGATTCACAGCATTGATATTTAGAGAAGAAAAATGAAAAAGCTCGTTGCAGTAACTTTTCTGAGCCTGGCCCTGGCGGGCTGCGTTAACCCGGGTAAAGCGTCCGTTCAGCCGGAGCAGCTTCAAAACCACCGTTTTGTGCTGGAAAACGTCGATGGTAAAGCCATCACCAAAACGGCAACGCAGCCTGAAATAAGCTTTAGCGCGCTGTCAGATATCAGCCTGATTAAAAACATCACTGTCTCAGGCGTGATGTGTAACAGCTATAACGGACAGGGGAAATTGTCCGAAGGCGCGCTGACCGTCAAAACGCTGGCGATGACCCGGAAACTGTGCACTGACCCACAGCTTAACGAACTGGATCAGGCCATCGGCGACATGCTGCGCAAGGGCGCACAGGTCGACCTGACTGAAGACCAGTTAACGCTGGCGACAGCCGAAAAAACGCTGATGTTTAAACGCGTTGAGTAATCAGTAGTTACCGCAAGATCCCGCGGCAAGCGACTGTTCACTGCAGCGCTTGCCATTTGGCAACGCGCACATACCAATCGCAGACCCATCGAGCTGGCGAGCAACCGATAACGAACCCCCAATCATCGCGCAGTTGGCCTGGCCGGAGCTTGACATCGCGGCTCTCATACCTGGCGTAACGTGCGCCGCCGTTGCCTGCTGAACAGGTTCACTACTACATGCCGACAACAATAACGCGGCACACCCTACCCAAAACGCTGAACGCATGTTCTCTCCCCCATGAATAATGACAAACCTATGCATAATAGGCACGCGGCGCCGCATCGTCGAGAGTGGATGTGCGTATTTATGCGCTCCGGAAACAATTTCTCGCAATTTTTCCGGCAAAAGTTTGATCTACTCATTGATGCCGGGAATATCGAGGACACAAAAGCGAAAATCGCAAAACCTGAGCTTTGCTAAAATAAAAGAATAATTATCAGGGCTTGTTGCCGTTATACAGGCCCCTCTTTTTGCGCAATGTAAGGGTGTCGTCTTATGCAAACTATTGACGGTAATGGTGCAGTCGCGTCAGTTGCGTTCCGTACCAGCGAAGTTATCGCCATCTACCCGATTACGCCAAGTTCCACGATGGCTGAACAGGCGGATGCCTGGGCCGGAAACGGGGTAAAAAACGTCTGGGGGGATGTCCCACGCGTGGTTGAAATGCAGTCCGAAGCGGGCGCAATTGCCGCGGTGCACGGTGCGCTTCAGACAGGCGCCTTGTCCACGTCGTTTACCTCCTCTCAGGGATTGCTGCTGATGATCCCGACGTTATACAAATTAGCCGGACAGTTGACGCCATTTGTGCTGCATGTCGCTGCCCGTACGGTCGCGACTCACGCCCTCTCCATCTTTGGCGATCACTCAGACGTGATGGCGGTCCGTCAGACGGGCTGCGCCATGCTGTGCGCCAGCAGCGTCCAGGAGGCACAGGACTTCGCGCTGATTTCGCATATCGCGACGCTGAAAAGCCGCGTGCCGTTTATTCATTTCTTTGATGGGTTCCGCACATCTCACGAAATCAACAAAATCGTTCCGCTGGCTGACGATACGATCCTCAATCTTCTGCCACAGGCTGAGATCGATGCGCACCGTGCTCGCGCCCTCAATCCGGAACATCCTGTGATTCGCGGAACCTCTGCAAACCCGGATACCTATTTCCAGTCTCGCGAAGCGACCAACCCGTGGTACGACGAGGTTTACGACCATGTTGAACAGGCGATGAATGCGTTCGCCACCGCCACCGGACGGGAGTACAAACCGTTCGAATATTATGGCCATCCGCAGGCGGAACGCGTGATCGTGCTGATGGGCTCAGCCATCGGCACTTGTGAAGAAGTGGTGGATGAACTGCTGACGCGCGGCGAAAAGGTCGGCGTGCTGAAAGTGCGGCTTTATCGTCCGTTCTCAGCTAAACATTTGCTCTCAGCGCTTCCGGAAAGCGCGCGATCCGTTGCCGTTCTTGACCGTACCAAAGAACCGGGTGCGCACGCGGAACCGCTCTATCTGGACGTGATGACGGCCCTGGCGGAAGCGTTTAATAGCGGCGAACGCGAAATGCTGCCGCGCGTTATTGGCGGGCGCTATGGCTTGTCATCCAAAGAGTTTGGCCCGGACTGCGTGCTGGCAGTCTTTAACGAGCTGAATGCAGCGAAGCCAAAACCGCGTTTTACGGTCGGCATTTATGATGATGTGACTAACCTGTCCCTGTCGTTGCCGGAAAACACCCTGCCCTCGACCGCCAAACTCGAGGCGCTGTTCTATGGTCTGGGCAGCGACGGTAGTGTCTCAGCCACCAAAAACAACATCAAAATCATCGGCAATTCGACGCCGTGGTATGCCCAGGGGTATTTCGTCTATGACTCCAAAAAAGCGGGCGGGCTGACCGTTTCCCACCTGCGCGTCAGCGAACACCCTATTCGCTCGGCTTACCTTATTTCTCAGGCAGATTTTGTAGGCTGCCACCAGCTGCAGTTTATCGACAAATACCAGATGGCGGAGCGCCTGAAACCTGGCGGTATTTTCCTGATTAACACTCCGTACAGCGTTGATGAAGTCTGGGCGCGGCTGCCGCAGGAAGTGCAGGCGGTGCTGAACCAGAAAAAAGCCCGCCTCTTTGTGATTAACGCCGCCAAAATTGCCCGCGAATGTGGCCTGGCGGCACGTATCAACACCGTGATGCAGATGGCCTTCTTCCATCTGACCAACATCCTGCCGGGCGACAGTGCGCTGATGGAGCTGCAGGGTGCGGTAGCCAAAAGCTACAGCAGTAAAGGCCAGGAGCTCGTCGAGCGCAACTGGCAGGCGCTGGCGCTGGCGCGCGAATCGCTGTTTGAGGTACCGCTGCAGCAGGTGAACGCAGCCAGCCCGAACCGTCCTCCGGTGGTGTCCGACGCGGCGCCGGATTTCGTGAAAACCGTAACGGCGGCGATGCTGGCCGGCCTGGGCGACGCCCTGCCCGTCTCGGCGCTGCCGCCGGACGGCACCTGGCCAATGGGCACCACCCGTTGGGAAAAACGCAACATCGCCGAAGCGATCCCGATCTGGAAAGAAGAACTGTGTACCCAGTGCAACCACTGCGTGGCGGCCTGCCCTCACTCGGCCATCCGTGCCAAGGTGGTTTCTTCTGAAGAGATGGAAACCGCGCCGGCCAGCCTGCACTCGCTGGATGTGAAATCACGCGACATGCGCGGACAGAAATACGTTCTGCAGGTCGCACCTGAAGACTGTACCGGCTGTAACCTGTGCGTCGAAGTGTGCCCGGCGAAAGATCGTCAAAACCCGGACATCAAAGCCATCAATATGATGTCGCGTCTGGAACATGTTGAAGAGGAGAAAGTGAATTATGACTTCTTCCTGAACCTGCCGGAAATCGATCGCAGCAAGCTGGAACGTATTGATATTCGCACCTCACAGCTGATTACTCCGCTGTTCGAATACTCGGGTGCCTGCTCTGGCTGCGGAGAAACACCGTATATCAAACTGCTTACGCAGCTTTACGGCGACAGAATGCTGATCGCTAACGCCACCGGCTGTTCGTCTATTTACGGTGGAAACCTCCCTTCCACGCCATACACTACTGACGCTAACGGTCGCGGCCCGGCATGGGCAAACTCGCTGTTTGAAGATAACGCCGAGTTTGGTCTTGGCTTCCGTCTGACCGTCGATCAGCACCGCGCGCGCGTGATGCGTCTGCTGGAGCAGTTTGCCGATAAAATCCCTGCAGAACTGAATGATGCACTTCACTCGGAAGCCACGCCGGACGTGCGGCGCGAGCAGGTCGCTGAACTGCGCAACGCGCTGCAGGGCGTTGAGGGTGCGGAACAGTTGTTGACGGATGCTGATGCGCTGGTTGAGAAATCTATCTGGCTGATCGGGGGCGACGGCTGGGCCTACGATATTGGCTTCGGCGGGCTTGACCATGTACTGAGTCTGACTGAAAACGTTAATATTCTGGTGCTCGATACGCAGTGTTATTCCAACACGGGCGGTCAGGCGTCTAAAGCGACACCGTTAGGCGCCGTCACCAAATTTGGTGAGCACGGTAAACGCAAAGCGCGTAAAGATCTCGGCGTCAGCATGATGATGTACGGCCACGTTTATGTCGCGCAGATTTCACTGGGTGCGCAGCTTAATCAGACCGTGAAAGCGATTCAGGAAGCGGAAGCCTACCCTGGCCCATCGCTGATCATTGCCTACAGCCCTTGCGAGGAGCACGGCTACGATCTGGCTCTCAGCCACGATCAGATGCGTCAACTCACAGCAACCGGCTTCTGGCCGTTGTATCGGTTCGACCCACGCCGTGCTGATGAAGGCAAACTGCCGCTGGCGCTGGATTCACGTCCGCCATCTGACGCTCTTGCCGAGACGCTTATGCAGGAGCAGCGCTTCCGCCGCCTCAACGCGCAACAGCCTGAAGTAGCAGAACAGCTCTGGAAAGATGCCGCCGCGGATCTGCAAAAACGCTATGACTTCCTGGCACAGATGGCAGGGAAGGCGGATAAATCAACCAGCGAATAACTCTACCCGCCCGGCTCGTCCGGGCATTTATTTGTCATAAAAAAAGCCCGATGTATTCACACCGGGCTAATCCAGAGAATCAGAGAAGACTATTTAGTTAACTAAATAATATTCACATCAATTATGGATGAAGAAATCTTAAAGGCATATAACGACGACGATCTTACCTTTTCTCCCGCGCAATTAATAATTTTAGTTTTGTATATTTTCGGTTAATACATTCATGAAATCTATCAAGATTTCAACGGTATTATTTAGTTGAGTATTTACTTAAAATGTAACAAATATAATTACGACTCCTCATTGGGAGTGATTTAGCATGAGACATCTTTCCTGTGTGGAAAGTTCATCTGGTAATTAAATAAAAATGATTGCAAAGGAATATCACTATGCAAAGAAAAGTACTGGCCCTCATGATTCCTGCGCTGTTAATGGCAGGCGCAGCACATGCAGCAGAAATTTATAATAAAGACGGCAACAAATTAGATCTGTACGGAAAAGTAGATGGTCTCCACTACTTCTCTGACGATGCGTCAAAAGATGGCGATCAAACCTATATGCGTCTGGGCTTCAAAGGCGAAACCCAAATCAACAACCTGATGACCGGCTACGCGCAGTGGGAATACAACGTTCAGGCTAACAACACCGAAGGGTCTGATAACCAGTCCTGGACGCGTCTGGCGTTCGCGGGTGTGAAAGTGGGTGATTACGGTTCATTTGATTATGGCCGTAACTACGGTGTGCTGTACGACGTGGAAGGCTGGACAGATATGCTGCCAGAATTCGGTGGCGACTCATACACCTACGCCGATAACTTTATGACCGGCCGTGCAAACGGCGTGGCAACCTACCGTAATACCGACTTTTACGGCCTGGTGCAGGGTCTGAACTTTGCGCTGCAATACCAGGGCAAAAACGAATCCGGCAATAACAATCAGGAAGGGACCAACAACGGTCGTGATACGCGCCATGAGAACGGCGACGGTTTCGGTATTTCTACCACCTATGATTTCGGCATGGGCATCAGTGCAGGTGCGGCTTACGCCTCTTCTGACCGTACCAACGATCAGGTGACACGTACGACCGCAGGCGGCGATAAAGCAGATGCATGGACTGCTGGCCTGAAATACGATGCCAATAATATCTACCTGGCGGCAATGTATTCCGAAACCCGCAATATGACACCATACGGTGATAACGAAGGTAATGTGGCTAACAAAACGCAGAACTTTGAAGTCACCGCGCAATATCAGTTCGACTTTGGTCTGCGTCCGGCGATTTCTTACCTGCAGTCCAAAGGTAAAGATCTGGGCAACGGTCAGGGCGATCAGGACCTGGTTAAATATGCTGACGTAGGTGCCACCTACTATTTCAACAAAAACATGTCCACCTATGTTGATTATAAAATCAACCTGCTGGACGAAGACGACAGCTTCTACAAAAATAACGGCATCAGCACTGACGATGTTGTTGCATTAGGCCTGGTTTACCAGTTCTAATCCTACGAGCCCGCAGCTATCTGCGGGCTCAAAACATCGCTATAAGCCTTTTCTGACCAGCTCAGCGGCTTTGACGAATACCTCGTCTTCAACGCCATCGCCCTTCTGTCTGCCGAGTCTGACCAGTTCGTCAACGATACTTTCACGGTTGATCGGCTTCTGCGCTGAAACCAGCCCAATAACGGCGGCCCCAATCGCCAACCCAACCAATCCTGTTTGTTCTTCTTTGTTCTTCATGATCGCGCTCCCTTGTACAACAGAAAAGCGTAGCAGGAATACAGTAAAAAGCGTGTTTGTTACGCCAACCGACGCTCATAACGCAGAGAAGTGATAAACCGCCGCCATCGCTGCGATGCTCAGGATGACACTTAGCATAAAGTAGGTTTTAAAGGGCTGCTTTTGCGTTTTATGGCGAAACAGTTGTTGACCCAGAATGGCGCCAGGCCAACCGCCTGTCACCCCAAACGCCAGCAAAGTGGCTTCCGGGACTCTGCGCATGCCCTTTCGCGCCGCTATTTTATCCGCGCCATATATCGCCATCGTCAGCACATTGATGAGCACGAACCACATGACAAGAGGATTCGAAGTAAAAAAGCTGCCAGTCGCAGCGGAAAACAGAAGCAGATAACAAAAACGATTGAGCGTCATAGCAGTGACCACGGGAATGTTGAGCGTATTCAGATGCCGCATTATACGCGATAACGTGAATGTATCAGGTTGATGCTATTATTCCGTAAAACATGCTGGCATTCGTCGCAACAATCCGTACCATACACGGCACACTTTCGCATGCTGGTTTTTCACTGCAGGCGCTAACCCGTCTTTTTTACCCGTCAGACGAGGCACAAAATTGCTCAAAGGGTAATCGTCATCGTTATACCCTACCGGTGCCCGACTTAAGATTCGAGTAACAAATAAATGCAACAAAATCAAGAAATTAACAAAAAAGAACAATACAACCTGAACAAGCTGCAAAAGCGTTTGCGCCGTAACGTGGGCGAAGCCATTGCGGACTTCAACATGATTGAAGAAGGCGACCGCATCATGGTTTGTCTGTCAGGGGGTAAAGACAGCTACACCATGCTGGAGATCTTGCGTAATCTTCAGCAAAGCGCACCGGTGAATTTTTCCCTGGTGGCGGTCAATCTCGACCAGAAACAGCCAGGCTTCCCTGAGCACATTTTGCCAGAGTATCTTGAAAATCTGGGTGTTGAGTACAAAATCGTCGAAGAAAACACCTACGGCATTGTTAAAGAGAAGATCCCGGAAGGGAAAACGACCTGCTCGCTGTGCTCTCGCTTACGCCGCGGGATCCTCTACCGTACCGCGACGGAGCTGGGTGCGACCAAAATTGCGCTCGGACATCACCGCGACGATATCCTGCAAACGCTGTTCCTGAACATGTTCTACGGCGGCAAGATGAAAGGCATGCCGCCTAAGCTAATGAGCGATGACGGCAAGCACATTGTGATCCGCCCCCTCGCCTACTGCCGTGAAAAAGACATTGAGCGTTTTTCACAGGCTAAAGGTTTCCCGATCATTCCATGTAATCTCTGCGGCTCGCAGCCGAACCTACAGCGTCAGGTGATTGGTGACATGCTGCGCGACTGGGACAAACGTTATCCGGGTCGGATCGAAACCATGTTCAGCGCGATGCAGAACGTCGTCCCTTCCCATCTCGCGGATGTAGAGTTATTCGACTTCAAAGGCATAAACCACGAATCAGAAGTGGTTAACGGTGGCGATCTGGCGTTTGACCGGGAAGAGATCCCAATGCAGCCTGCGGGCTGGCAGCCGGAAGAAGATGACAGTCAGTTAGAAGAACTGCGTTTGAATGTGCTGGAAGTGAAATAAAACGAAGCGTCTCAGAGAGATATCTGAGACGCTTTTTTCCGTTACTTCAGCAGACGAACGCGGCAGGCTTTGCCTTTAATTTTACCGTTTTGCAGCTGCTTCCAGGCTTTATGCGCCACCGACTGGCGAACCGCCACGTAAACGTGTGCCGGATGAACCGCAATCTTTCCGATATCCGCCCCGTCCAGACCGATATCTCCAGTCAGCGCCCCTAACACATCACCCGGACGCATCTTGGCTTTTTTGCCGCCGTCGATACACAGCGTCGCCATTTCAGCATCCAGCGGGACAATGCTGATATTGCCCGGGGCATTCACCCAGTTCAGTTTAATCTGCAGCATTTCAGAAAGGATATTGGCGCGCTGCGCCTCTTCCGGCGCACAGAAGCTGATGGCGAGACCGCTGTTGCCCGCACGCGCTGTACGACCAATACGATGGACGTGTACCTCGGGATCCCAGGCCAGTTCAAAGTTAACTACCAGCTCGAGCGATTTAATGTCCAGACCGCGGGCGGCAACGTCGGTCGCGACCAAAACGCGCGCACTGCCGTTAGCAAAACGCACCAGCGTCTGATCGCGGTCGCGCTGCTCCAAATCCCCATGTAGCGACAGTGCGCTTTGACCAGCGGCATTCAGGGCATCGCAGACCGACTGACAATCCTTTTTAGTGTTGCAAAACACCACGCAGGACAAAGGCTGATGCTGGCTCAGCAGCTTTTGCAGCAGCGAGATTTTGCCATGCTGCGACGTTTCAAAGAACTGCTGTTCGATGGCGGGCAGAGCGTCAACGCTATCAATTTCAATGGTCAACGGATTCTTCTGCACACGACCACTGATTGCCGCGATGGCTTCAGGCCAGGTCGCGGAGAACAACAGCGTCTGACGATCCTGCGGCGCAAAGCGGATCACCTCATCAATGGCATCGCTAAAGCCCATGTCGAGCATACGATCGGCTTCATCCATCACCAGCGTCTGCAGGGCATCAAGCGAAACCGTCCCTTTTTGCAGGTGATCGAGCAGGCGTCCCGGCGTGGCAACAATAATGTGCGGCGCATGCTGCAGAGAATCACGCTGTGCGCCAAAAGGTTGCCCGCCACAGAGGGTTAGAATTTTGGTGTTCGGCAGAAAACGTGCCAGACGGCGCAACTCTCCGGCGACCTGGTCCGCCAGTTCGCGGGTCGGACACAGAATCAGCGACTGCGTCTGGAATAACGCCGCATCAATATGCTGCAGCAGCCCGAGACCAAATGCAGCCGTTTTCCCACTGCCGGTTTTTGCCTGCACGCGTACGTCACGGCCTTCCAGGATGGCCGGCAGCGCAGCCGCCTGTACAGGGGTCATAGTGAGGTATCCCAACTCGTTAAGGTTATCGAGTTGGGCAGCAGGCAGAACGTTCAGGGTAGAAAAAGCGGTCACAGTATTCTCTCGTGGTCATCTTCGCAGTCAGATGGCGCGTATCCTCGCAGATATCAGGGTTGGATGCGACATTTTAATCGGTTCTTCATCAGGCGGCGGGTCCGGCATAGGCTGAGGACGCGGGATGGGATCGGGCATCGGCGTTGGGTCGGTAGGTACCGGATCGGACTGTCGTGTATTCATGAATTGCAGCGCGAGTAGCATGCTCATCTCTTCCTCCAGTTTTTTGTTGACCCTTTTAGGGTAGTCGCTGGGGAACGGCAGGCAAAAAAAAGCCGACTATTAAGTCGGCGTCGTACGAATCAATTGTGCTATGCAGTAATTCAAAAAAAGGAAGTAAGACAATATGGAGCGCAACGCCCATCGCTTGACGTTGCATTCACCTGCGGGAGTAATATTGCACCTTGCGGGGTCGATGTTTATTGACTTCGCTCAATTAAAATGTCGTTTTGAAGCAATCTACTGACCGAAAAAGTGCAAATTTACAACCATTTACTGCGATGCAACCACCATGCAACACCGCCAATCAAAACCACTAACATGACGCAAAAGGTCGTAAAACCATAGTGGTATTCTCCGCCGGGTATTCCGCCAAGATTGACGCCAAACAGCCCCGTCAGAAAAGTGCTGGGCAAAAAGACCATCGCCATGAGCGACATCGTATAAGTTCGTCTCGAGAGTGACTCCTGCATCACTTGGGCTATTTCGTCCGCCATTACCGCCGTTCGGGCAATACAGGAGTCGATCTCGTCCAGTCCTCGTCCGAGCCTGTCAGCAATGTCCTGCATTCTTCTACGCTGGTCATCGTTCATCCAGCTCAGCCGCTCGCTGGCCAGTCGCGCGTACACATCGCGCTGTGGCGTCATGTAGCGACGCATGACGATCAGCTGTTTGCGCAAAAGCGCCAGAAAACCGCGTGGGGGGATCTGCTGATCGAGCAGATTGTCCTCCAGATCGATAATCTTATCGTGCAGCTCTTCGATAAACTCGCTGGCATGATCGGTCAGGGCATCGCAGACGTCCACCAGCCAGCTGCCGCAATCCGTCGGGCCCGTGCCCTCTTTCAGATCGTTAACCACGTCATCCAGCGCCAGCACCTTACGCTGCCGGGTGGAGACAATCATCCGCTCATCCATATAGAGGCGCATTGCAACCAGTTGGTCGGGACGTTCATCCGTGCTGCCATTAATGCAGCGCAGCGTAATTAATGTCCCCTCGCCCATTCTGCTGACGCGTGGCCTGAGGCTCTCTCCTGCGAGCGCATCACGCACGTTATTGGGTAAGAGCGGCGTCGATGCCAGCCACTGGGCACTGTCTGGATGGGTATAGTTCAAATGCAGCCAGCAGGGATGTTCACTATCAATATCATCGCTGTCTTCCAGCGGCCTCGCACCACCACGGCCATCGAACACCCACGCAAAAACTGCGTCAGGCACGTTAATTTCGGACCCTTTAATGCTCTCCACAGCGCCTCCCGCTTTTCATCTTTACGGTGTCAGTCTAGCTTTCGTCCAGGCTTAAGCAATAGATATGTTCAGCATCGCGCTGAATGCGCTCAGGAATTGTACTTTTCGCATCAAAGAAAAAGCCTGGCAAGCCAGGCTTTTTATCAGAGGGAGGGGATCGGGGATCGTTGACGTCGCGCTGAGGGCTCATCCGCGAGATGTCGCTGGTCAAGCCGGAAATTACGCGTGCGGGTTTGCAGTTCAATCACCTGGTTACGCAGCACATCGGAGGATCCGTTGAGCTCCTCCACCATGGCGACATTGCTCTGCGTCACGCGTTCCAGTTCAGACAGCGCCTGCGTTATCTGCGAAATCCCCTTTTCCTGCTCTGACGTGGAGGCAGAAATATCGTCCATTAACCGGCTGACGTTATTCGAGCCCGCCACGATATCCTGCATATTTCTCTCCGCTTGCGAGACAACGTTAACGCCCTGCGTCACGTTATTGCTGGTCACGTCAATCAGCAACTTGATGTTTTTCGCCGCTTCGGCGCTTCGGTGTGCGAGATTACGAACTTCACCCGCCACCACGGAAAATCCTTTGCCATGATCGCCCGCGCGCGCAGCCTCTACCGCCGCGTTAAGCGCCAGAATATTGGTCTGGAAAGCGATACCATCGATAAGGGAAATAATTTCCGTCATTTGCAGGGCACATTCGGTTATAGACTGCATGTTGTTAGCAACCTGCCCCATTAATTGTCCACCTTTTTGTGCCTGTAACGTCGCGGCATTCGCTTGCTCACTGGCTAAACGGGTATTGTCTGCATTGTTTCGGGTACTCGCTGCCATTTGTTCCATGCTGGCCGCCGTCTGGATCAATGACGCTGACTGCTGTTCGGTCTTTACCGACAGCTCTGCACTGCGGGACGAGAGTTGCTCCGCAAGCGTCATGGCCGTTTGTGAAGAGGATCTGATCTCGCTGACCAGCGTTGCGATGTTACTGGACAAGCTATTAATCCCTGGAATCAAACGTCCGGCGCAGTTGTTGCCAAATTCAGGGATAGAGACGCCAAGATTGCCCGACGTCACTTCTTCAATACTTTTTTTCACAGTATTGATCGGCGTCACAAGATATTTTGTCATGTACGCCCAAAGTAAAAGCAGTGCAATGAGTTGTGCAGTATTCACGGCAATAAAAAGTGACACGCCATTAGCAAACAATGCAATCACTCCGTTATTAACCAAAAAGAGACATAAAAGGAAATAGACAATAAAAGTTCTGACACTAATATTTCTTAGCATACATTTTCCTACGACTTTATATTTTTATCGGCATTAAAATTTATAGCATTGCACGATAGCTTTGTCCTCACGATCTGCGCGAGTTTGTTGTTTCGCAGTTTGATTAGCATAATTTCACTTAAGAGAGAACAAAAGCGGGTTTTAGAGGAAATGCAATGCTCGCCATGCTGCCACTCTGGTTTATGCCACCCGTACGCGATACTCTGTTCTTACGCCACGCGATAGATATTCATACGTATTTAAGAGGCATTGCATTAAAAACGGGATACTGTTTAGTCGCACTTAAAAGAGTAATTTGCTTAATATATTTTATATTCTTTATTAATTGATAACTCCGTAACTTTTGGCGTGGGATGACATAATGCTCAACGTATCGTGGGACCCTGTTTTAATAGCCATTTCTTATTTGGTGGCGTTCATCGCCTCATTTGTGGCTTTAGACAGCGCGGGTAAAATCCCTCTTGCCGCCCGTAAGGCTGCACTGTTCTGGCGTGTGGCCGGTGGCGTAACCTTAGGTATCGGGATCTGGTCCATGCATTTCATCGGCATGCTGTCGATGAAAATGCCGATGATCATGAGCTACCACCTCTGGCTCACCGTCGGCTCACTGGGTATTGCCGTCGTTGCTTCTACGCTTGCCATTAATATCGCCGTTTCCGCAAAATCGCTTTCCCCTTTTCGACTGATACTCGCCACGCTGATCCTCAGCGCGGGTGTCGTTTCCATGCACTATGTCGGCATGGCCGCATTAATGCTGAAGGGCAGCATTATCTGGGACCGACGCATTGTCCTCTTATCGGTGCTGATTGCCGTCATCGCGTCCGGCGCGGCACTGTGGCTAGCCTTCCATTTACGAGAAAAGCGTAAAGGCGTGTACATCAACCGCCTTGCGGCTGCGCTAGTGATGGCTGCAGCCATTTGCGCCATGCATTACACCGGAATGAACGCCGCGCATTTCCACGAAATGGAAAACACATTACCGGGCGGTATCAGTGAACTGGGATTATCAATTTGGGTATCCGTCACCACATTATGTTTGCTCGGTGTGATGTTGATTATCTCGCTGATGGATTCACACAGGCGGACTAACAGGCTGACGGATAATTTGCGCCAGCTCAACAGACAGCTGGAGTTGCAGGCACGTTTTGATGCGCTTACCGGGCTTGCCAATCGTCACCAGATGGACGCGCGAATGCAGGACTGCCTGCACAGCGCACTGCTGAGCAAAAAGCCGTTTGCGGTGATATTTTTCGATATTGACCATTTCAAACGGATTAATGATATCTGGGGTCATCACATTGGCGATGAACTGCTGATAAACGTGGCTCATCGCGTGACTGCACGGTTAACACGCGAAATGACGCTGGCACGCCTGGGTGGTGATGCTTTCATTTTGCTGGTCCCAGAATGCGATGACGACAAGCTGAACGCGCTGCTTTCACCCCTGCTGGACGATATCCGCCGTCCACTTTCCCTTTGCGGGCATACGTTAACCATCACGCTCAGCGCAGGAGTAAGCCTCTATCCTCAACACGGTGAAACCCTGCATGAGCTAAAGCTTAAGGCCGATGCGGCGATGCATAACGTGAAAAAGCAAGGTCGTAACGGCTGGGCCATTTATCGCGCAGAGATGTCGACGACGGTTCCGGCTGAACCTGCCTTTTTGCAGGAGTTATCCCTGGCGCTGGAACGCGATCAGTTTGAAATGTGGTATCAGCCAACCTGGCTGGCAGAAGAGAACACCATTCACGGGTTTGAGGCACTGCTACGCTGGCGTCACCCGGAACAAGGTGTTTTACTGCCCAGTCTCTTTTTACCGTCGCTGGAACAAACCGGGTTGATCATTCCCGTTGGTAACTGGGCGATTGAAGCGGCCTGTAAACAACTGAGTTTCTGGACTGAACAAGGGTTCAGCCAATGGACATTGTCATTCAACCTGTCGCCGATGCAATTTGAGCAGCAGGATATCTTTCAGGTTATCTCGTCCATGCTGCAAAAATATAACCTGGCCCCCTCCCGGTTGATCCTTGAAGTGACGGAAAGCACGGCGCTAAAAAACCTCGATCGCAGCATTGAATTGCTCACCGCGTTCAACCAGGCAGGGATTACCGTTTCGATAGATGATTTTGGTACGGGTTATTCGAATCTTCTCATGCTCAGCGTCTTACCGGCGAAAGAGCTAAAAATCGACAAAAGTTTTGTCAGTTCAATGCTTGAAAATGAGAAAAGCAGAAAGCTTGTGGAAACGATCATTACCATCGCCCGGACTCTGGAGATGAATGTCGTTGCAGAAGGAATTGAAACCGAAGCGCAGCGGGCAATGCTGGTGAGTCTGGGGTGTGATTATCTCCAGGGTTTCCTGTACTCCCGACCTTTACCTGCAGAACAGGTTCCGTGGCTGCTGCTGCAAAAAACGTCTGAAAGACAGATTATACCAATCGGTAAAATTCAGGCGGAATCCCCTTTTATTTCACAAAAAAACCACGCCTGATGTGATGAAGTAAGGTATGTTTCAAAGGAGCCCACGCGAGTCAATTCCGGCGTGATCGTCAGGTATACCGTGCCGATGTACAGGAATTCCCTATGTCGCAATATTGCTTCGATGCGCTGAATGTTATTAAAAACCCGGTGTGGCTGATTTCACCCGTCGCGGAAAATATTCTATTTGCCAATACTGCGGCGACTAAACTTATGGGTGATAAAACGCTGACCGAGATGCGCACTGGGATCTATTCCGCTAATGCGCAAACCGCTCTCTCAATGTATGTTCCCGAACTTAAAAGCGAACTGGATATCGTCGAAATACTCACCGTCTGGCGAGACAATCAAGAGAGTACGCTGAGCTGTCGTCTGACGCTTACGCATCTGGCACCTTATGGTGATGTGATCGTGTTTGAGGGGATTTCGCAGCAGGCGCCTTCCGGCCTGAAAGCTAGCCGTTCGGCAACCTATCAGCGAAAAAAACAGGGATTCTACGCGCGCTTTTTTCTTACTAACAGCGCACCAATGTTGTTAATCGATACGGCACGAGATGGCCACATTGTTGACGCCAACCTGGCTGCGCTTAATTTTTATGGCTACACCCATGAGGAAATGTGCCGTAAACATACCTGGGAAATCAACACGCTTGGGCGCGACATCTTGCCAATTATGACGGAGATCGCCAGCCTGCCCGGAGGACATAAACCGCTAAATTTTGTCCACCGACTGGCGGATGGTTCGACCCGACACGTACAGACCTACGCCGGACCCATTGAGATCTACGGCGATAAGCTGATGTTGTGCATTATTCACGATATCACTGAACAAAAGCGGCTCGAGCAGGAGCTGGAACATGCAGCCCTGCGAGATTCAATGACCGGCCTGCTTAATCGCCGACAGTTTTACAACATCACAGAGCAAACCACACTTTCTCACCTCCCAGCACAGCAGCAGTTTAGCCTGATGCTGGTAGATACTGACCATTTCAAAAACATCAATGACCTCTTCGGACATCTTAAGGGTGACGAGGTACTCATTTCGCTTTCGCGCACGCTGGAAGCCTGCAGCCGTCCCGATGACTACGTTTTCCGCTGGGGTGGCGAAGAGTTCGTGCTCCTGCTGCCGCGAACCACGCTTGAAACCGCGATGCAGATAGCGGAAACCATTCGCGCCGCGGTAGCGCATATTACGATCCCTGGATTGCCCCGCTTCACCGTCAGCATCGGCGTTGCACGACACAACCAGGGCGAAAGCATTGATGACCTCTTCAAACGTGTCGATGATGCGCTCTACCGCGCCAAGAATGACGGTCGCAACAAAGTGCTGGCCGCATGAAGCTGGAGTTGTGAAGCAAGCCCCGTTAGAATCCCAGCCTGGGCTGAAACAGACTTCAGGTGGGTAATCGCTTAGATGGGAAAAACAGAAATACTCCTCACCTTAATTATTCTTTGCCTTATTATATTGGGTTTGTGGTTTATTTTTAGTGGTGAGATTTGGGTGCTGGTCGCCTATTTTGAAAATAGCCTTTATCCCACCATTGAAGCGCCGTAAGGCTCGTTTAAAGCCTTGCGCCAGTGATGTCTTACATTACAGTGCTCAATGTGCCGGGTACCCGACTGGAATATTCAGGCCAGACAGTCCACTGCCAGGAAAAAATGATTTTCCGTCATAATGGCATTCTCTTTTACGCCCTGCTGTTCACGCCGGATAAACCAGCTTTCCTTCGGTGCCATGCTCAGGCAAAACACCTGGTTGATGCCGGGCGCATCAACCCGCATTATCACACAGCCCCTCTCCGCGCTACGACAGAGTTGCTCCGGCATAATACTCACGCTGCGATCTCCGTTCACCAGCCGGATGGTGGTGATGTCATACCGGCATATGCCGCTGCTAAGGCTGTAACCAAGAGTACTCAGGTCATGAATATGCTTTGTCGACACAATGACCTCAATTCCACTTCCCTCAAACCACACACAAATCTGCTGTGCCAGCGCATCCATCCGCTGACGGAATGCCCTGATTTCACCCTCCGCTGATTCGTGATCGGGCGGGATACTGTCATTTTTCTGCTGTACTCTTTTGAAAAACCGGTCTCTGGCTGACACGTTGTCGTCCCTGTTAACATTTCGCACACTGTTGAGCCAGATTCAGCGTGGGAAACGCTGACCGGCCATTATCTTTTTTTCTTAACCGCTCCATCGCCTTCTTTGCCTATTCCACTGTTTTTTGTTTCAGCGCAGCATAGCGGGTAATCAGCTGTTGAAGATGCTGTTCCGTCTGGCTCCTCAGCGCTGCAGGCCAGGGTTGATTTTGCGGTAATGTGGACAGCTGACGCAGCTGCTCCTCGATCGGCAAAGCGCGGTTGAACGACTGCGACATGGCAAACACGGCCGATTTCAGCTCGCTAACCGTCATGTACTTGCCCCTCTGTTCATCAAGGGCATTCAGCCGCTTCGCCAGCTGCTCTAGCTGCGTCATTCCCTGATGCCAACCATTAAGACTGTCCTCAGGAAGTGCCGCGATCGCGATCTGTCGCTGCCACTGCTGCACCAGCGGTTTCGCCTGTTCTGGCCAAAGCATCAGCGCCTGCTTCAGAAGTTCATCACCATAACTGATGGCCCAGTCCGGTTTTAACTGCACAAGCCGCGTGAGCTGCTGCTGTGTCTGCCTGATGCCCGTATCAGGCGAAGGAGAGGATTGACGGAAAAACCGGATTTGTTCATCCGAAAGCGCTGCGGGTAACGGGGCAAGCGTTGCCGCGAACTGCATCTGTGCTGGGTCAGGCTTATGCATTATCTGCCATCCCAGGACCGTCGAGCCAGACAGTACCAGCATGCTCAGCATTCCGGCAATAAACGGCTTCCAGGGTTTTACGGGCGCTGGAGATTCCGTCTCCATTTGCACATGCGGCTGAGGGTCAGGTTCAATAACGTACACCCGCTTCACTCGCTCTGCCTGCGCAAGGGACACGGCCTCACCCGGGGGGCTCACGCCAGCGTTTTCGCTGTTTTCCAGCCGGACCGCTGCGTTATGGATCAGTATGCGCAGGTCATCAAGCTGGCTGGTATGCTTTAACTCCAAACGCTGTAACACGTCACCCAGCGCATTCAAATATGCCTCTGCCTGGTACAGGTGGCGGAGGTCGGCATAGCTCAGCGTCAGGGTACGCATCACCTGCTGTAGCCGCTTACTGAGGGAACTGATAATTTCTATCCGGGCATGCATCGGCTGAGGCCACATGTTCCCCCACTGACGTGAGAGAAGTGCATCCAGAATCGCCAGTCCTTCATTCATGCCGTACAAACCGGACAGATGCGTGAGCGCAAGCGTATACCAGGCGGCGGTCTGCAGCTCCACCCCATTGTGTTCAAAGAGCGAAAGGCAGAGCGTTTCCGCGTGCGGCCAGTTTACGTCCGGACGTGCCGGATGCGTCAGCTTGCTCATTTCATCGCGCAGGGATACATAATCGGCAAGCGTGCGCGGGTCACCGCCGGGTTTAAGGTGACGCTCAGGGTATGTTGTCATGTTGGTTTCAGCCAGAATAAAAACTAGATTGCGGAGCGGGCATCCAGATACTGCTGCTGTTTGAGGTGGCGAATGAGCACGCGCCCTTCGGGCATAAACTCGGTGCCGTACCGTACCAGGCCGATGCCTTTGAGTTCGGCGTCAATGGCATAGCGCAGCTCGCCGGGGACGTTCTGCTCCAGGAGTACAACGTTTATCTTTTTCAGGCGTGGCTCATACTTGAGCAGGACGGCAGACAATGTGCCCATAAGCTCATGGGCCGTGCCCGGCATGCCCTGCAGGATTTTCGTCATATCGGGCAGCCCGTAATCAGGCAGATGTGCCAGCGTGCCGGCACGACAGTTTAGGACGCGCTGCATGTTATCAAGTACTGAAAGGATGATCTGATTTTGCTCACTAACCTGATTAAGCTCGAGACCACCGGTAAAATTTCCGGTTAGCATTTCATACAGCGAAGGTGTGTTATGTCTCTGGGGCATCACTCGTCCTTAAACGGTTGCAGCGTCAGGTGGTTCTCGCCTGCTTCCAAAATGCGCGGATTATCCGGATTCAGATCGCTGCGCTTGATAACCTGCCTCCATGTGTCGTTGGTCATGTCCGGATGGCGGAATAATCCCACTACCGCGACAAACTGCGCCTCTTCTTCCATCGGCATATCAAGGCTAGCGTCACCGTCCGGCTTCACCACGACATTACGGCTGGTCAGCATGTCGTCTTTCAGAATGCTTGCATCATCCTGAAGCAGTTGCTGGTAAACCGTCTTATCAAAGGTTTTGCGATCTTTGAGCTGGTAAACCCGAATCACGACAGGTTCAGATAGCGAGTTATTTTCGCGGGCGTCGGTGTTCAGCGCCTTACGCGCCGTGAAATCCAGATGTAGCTCCTTAATCTTTTTGTAGAACACGGTGTTAAAGGCCGATTTTGTGCTGTCTGTGATGCTTTGTGTCACCCCACAGCCTTCCAGGCTGAATGCCAGCAGTGGTAACAGCCAGCGCGCGGTTTTAGTTAAATTTGTACGTAACACGTCGGTTTCCTTGTGGTGGTATTGCTGGCTGCAGGCCAGTGTAATAGCCCAGTTCTGTCGTAAAGGTCTGTGGGATATCATCCGCAGGTTCCCCCACATTAGCTCCCAGCACGCCATTCATCCCGAGCCAGAAAGGGCCTTCGCCGAGCGGCGGAGCAGCCAGTAACCGGGTCAGTGTGGTCAGGGTGAGCTTTGCCTTAAAGCGCCAGCCGAGATAAACCCGCAGCATGACCAGGAAATCCTGATACAGCAGACCATCCGGTTTCCAGCCCTGAGCCTCCTGTTCGTTATCGGTGGACAGGGCAATCAGCAGCTGGCTGCAGGCATCCATCGCTTCATCGCCCAGCGGCGTGTTGCCATCCAGCAGAAAATCGTCATCATCGTAAAAACCCAGTGGCTGACTGATTTCTACCGGACGCAGGCAGTACGGGCTGACCTTCACGGTGGTATCCGGTGCCAGCAGGCTCACCAGAGCCTGCATCCCTTCCTGGGTTTTCCCCGGTTGCTGCAGCACACCCAGCAGCGCCAGAAAGCGGGACACCGGTGTGGCAATGTGGTTCGCGGTACCGGGAATACCCAGCCCCACCAGGCCCAGCAGCGACTGCGAAATGCTGTCGGTCCCGCCAGGCTCAAACGTGGCCGGGTAAGAGTATTTTCGCCAGATGCGATAGAACTGCGTCAGGATGCGGTGGCTGAAGATATCGAGAAAGCCCTGCAGCGCGTCATGCTCTTCCCGGCGCTGGGTGATGTCGTCAAGATAGGCAGTTGGCAGTGGTGAATCGACGCCGTACATCCCCATAAACGTGGCGCGGATGAGCGGTGGTTTACTGTCATCCTCTTCGTCATACTCAACGGCTTTCAGTTCGCTTGCCGGAAAACCCATCCCGGGGTGCGGCACAAAGCGCACCGGGTCGTCACCAGGATGACTCGTTGAGCCCATCAGCGGCCGGTCCGGATTCAGTTTCTCCAGCAACTGGCAGAAACGGTAAAAGTTTATCCGGTTAAGGTCAGCCTCCAGCCGCGGGGTCAGCCGGGAATACGGCGGTTGTGCTTCTCTTCCCATTCCAGGCGCTCTCCGGTCGGTTGCAGGATGATAATCAGGCGGTTAAACAGATAAATGTCGGTGTAGAGCGCAAAGAAACGACTCAGCATCTCGCCAAACAAGCAGATGTCGCCGCGCCCGGCAAAGCCATGGCTATCGAGCGTCACCTCAATCTGCACACCGCGCACCAGGTAACCCTGCTCAAAGCGTTCGGTCTCACAGTGCTTTACGTCAATGATGGCTTCCAGGCGACGGCGGTTCATCTCGCCGTCGGTCCACTCGTACAGCGCCAGGGTGCCGCGCAGCACGTCGGCGCTATCCATCATTGACAAGAACCCGCTGCCGAGGTGGCTCAGCACACGCCAGTGAAAACGGTCCTGTGCGGGCGGATAGCAAGGTAGCGTCGGCGCACACAGGTTACGCACGGCGATGCTGGCCGAGGTGGTTTTCATCACTGTATCAAGCACGGTGCTCTGCAATGCACGCCGTGGTAACTGGCCATTGGTGCCAGTGAGCGTCAACGACAGGCTTTCATCCTCCGGTACGGTATGGTTATCAAACGCTTCGCCGCCAAGAATAAGCCAGGTGTCATGCAGCCCTGAAGGGCCACGGCGCACGCGGGTGTGGTAGTAATATTCCGGGGCTTCATGACGCATCATTCCGCCTTTATGGCGAAAGCTCGAAAACGGCACGTACGTATGCTGATTTGATGACATCACCGAATCCACGGTGTATATCTCGGTATGGCCATCCTGCACGCGCATCGGACGCAGCATGTATTCGGTCTGTAGGGAATTAAGCGTCAGCGGGTCAGATTCCAGCGGAAACAGGTTAATCACCGGCACGCAGTTCAGGCGGAGATGCTTTTCGGTAAAGCTGAAGTCATGTTCCCAGCGCTCCGCCAGCACCACATCGATTTCAAACCACGGGAGCTCAGCCGGAAAGAACACGGTCTCCAGCCCGCGCAGGCCGGTGAACATAAATTTCTCGCGAAAGGTGAAGTACTCCAGCAGCAACTGGTAACCGCTGAAACTGCTGTCCCCCTTCGGCCACAGCCTGTCATCATCGCCAAATCCCAGTGCGGTGAAATACCCGTCCAGCGGTCTTCTGTCCGTGTCACCCGGCATGCGCAGCCACAGACGCGCAGTGTTCATGGTAAAGGCTTCATGCATAGCGCAGGCCAGCGGTGCGTCAGCGTTGAAATAGAACGGGAGCTGGCTGAGATCGATACTGCCCCAGTCGGCGAGATGGCTGCAGTTAAACCGCAGGCTGATGACCGAACGCCCGTCAGAGTCGGTCGACAGGCGAGCGTGCTCGAGTGACAGCGGCTGTAGGGTGATCTCTTTAGTTGTGGTGTAGCGGCAACACGTGCCCTTTTCACCGATCGGCCTTGAGTTCACCTCAAAGCCTTTGACGATACGCATCTGCTCTTTCATCTCACGCCAGTCGGGGGTGAACTCCACCACCGACATTGACGGAATGGTGCGCAGGTAATGCGGCCACAGCAGGCTGACCAGCCCTTCGGTCAGTTCAGGCAGGTCGTCATCGAGCTTTTCGCGCAGCCGGCCCATCAGGAATGCAAAGCCCTCAAAAAGTCGCTCTACGTAAGGGTCGCGCGCGCCCGCTTTATCGAGGTTGAGCATTGCCGCCTGCTCGGGGTGAGCGCGGGCAAACTCTTCGCCAGCTTCCAGCAGGTAGCGCATTTCGGCGTCGTAATAACGCAGGGTTAAATTGTCCATATATTTATATTAATTTCTTATCATTTATTAAAAACTAAATATTCCCGCTTTAAACAGGCATTTCCAATAAAACAGGGCATGGGTCAATATTTGTATTTGAATGCTTTTATTTTTTTAAAACACAAATCACCAGAAGTATTCTCCAGAATCTCATTATTAAACCCATCGTTTATTTTGATCGACACAGAACACGCACCCGCTGTTGAGGAAAGAATTAAATTCTGACCTCCACCACCAGTTGAATTATATTCATATTGGCCACCGATCCTCCAACCAATATCGATTGCTGCGTCTCTTCTAATCAGAGATATAAATGAAGCAGTAAATTCACTTTTCTCGCCTGGAGCTATGATTTTAGGTTTTGACCTTACAATTCGATCAACTTCTTCAGGCTCGGGGTCGACGCCATAGATACTCTCACCAGCATATATGATAAGAGGTTTGTTAGTATTATTCGTAATCGTAACGAAAGGTCGTATCGGGAAGATGTGAACAATTAGCACCAACAGTCCCGAAAAGAATACAATGTAACCCAGAATTATTTTCTTTTTCATAATCATTCCTCAATCTTATCTGGATTATCCGTATTCCAGCACCAGTGTTTTTCTTTTGAGTGATGTAGTAGCACATCAGGTGTTTGCTCGAGTGCGTCAAGTATATTAATCACAGTCAAACTGTCTGCATATTTCCCGTGTTGATGGAACAGAGCAAAGCCGATTTTCATGCTCGTAACGTCGTCCACCGTATCGTCACCAATCGCTCCAGGCGTCATGTTTTGTTCCCAGGCAGACCCCTTTAAGAGCAACGATTTTGAAAAGCCGACACTAAGGCCAACATAGCCATAATGTATGTTTGACCAAACATCATAAAAATAATCATGCTGTTTGAACTTGTGGTAATAAGACCTTGAAGGTTCCCTTTTCTAGGTAATGGTCGCGCAACTACAACCGACGAAAATCTGTCTCGAATCTTCGGTTTGTGATCCCAGGTAGATCCTGTTTTTACGGTCTGATACCAGACAGCCATTGCAGCAGGTAAATCCGGTTTTGGATATGTTGCTAACTTTGCATAAAAAGGGAGTGTATTCCACTCGGCACGCCTTTGTTTTAAAGTATCATCATCGATTAAATATCTGATTGTTTCTGCTGTGTGGCTTCTGACATTCATCTTAATTTCTTTGAGTATGTAGTCAGCAACTTTTATCGCGCCATCAGTATGCTGACAATGCGGTTGAGTCTTAAGATCCGACGACTGCCCGGCAGTCGTTACTGGTAGAGTAGTTGCCGGTGAAGTAGCTGTAGATGTGGCTGCCGTTGCCCCCCCTGCAGAATTAGCACTCCCTCCGCTCTTCTCGTACGTATCCTCCAGCATCGACGGAATAAACTTTGCCCTGCAGGGACATGAACTGAAACTGTCGAGAGTCCCGGCCATTCGCCTGCCGTGAATGATATCGTTGTCGATGCCACCGGCTACCTTGTAAATCCCCGGAAATTTACCGCAGGTCACGCCGTCCTGTTCCCGTGCAACCGGTTTACCAAACAGAGTGTGATCTTCTGCGCCCGTGATAATTCTCCCGCCACAGGTCGTTTTGTCGCCCTGCACCAGATAAAAACCTTTTGCTGGCATATGTTCTCCTTATAGCTGAATTCAGTCCAGGTTAACTGCAAAGCACCGCACTGCCTGCTGGATCGAGTGCAATCAGACCGGACAGAAGCAAATCCATCTCTGGCTGTAACCGCGCTTTATCAGTCTCGTTGCGGGAAGCTTTCAAGCGCAGCAACCTGAGGCGACGCGATTTCACTTCAAACAACAGCGTCGGCACCCACTGTGTGAGGGTGATGGACTGTGCCGCACCATCGAGTTCACCCAGCAGATGCAGGGCCAGTTCATTTTTGCCTTTTTGCTCGGCCACGCGGGCCATCAGCAGGCGCAGCAACCATTTGTCTTTTGTGGAGTCGGTGCCCGGGCGCGTCTGCAGCCAGTGGAGTGTGGCATCCAGACCATCCGTGTCCGCTTTCTCCAGCGCTTCCGGCTCAAGGGCCAGAATAACGTTGTCCGTCTCACTGACTGTTCTGGCCGGCTCATCGTGCCAGCCGGACATATCGTCCAGCACGCTCTGGTTTATCCAGTTCAGCGTGACCTCATCGGCAAACGGCGTCCCGTCATTAAACGCCAGGGTTTCAAGCCCGGTGAGGCGGCTCAGCAGCCCTTTCAGGTCGGCGGCGATGATGTCGGCCAGCACATTTTGTCCCGTTTTCATCAGTGCCTGATGGATATACCACTGCAAATCCAGCCAGAGGTGACTGGCGCCACGCGAGAAGGTGCTGTCCGCCTGCTCCAGTAACTCCAGCCAGCTCTGCTGCAGGTACAGGCGTTTGAGCATGGCCCGCTCGTCAGCCCGCGGCGATGCGATGCGTGTTTTCCCTTCGCCATCCGGTGCCGGGATCGCACTCAGCGTGTCATGACGCAGGCTTTTCATCAGACGGTGCGCCGCAAGCCAGCCATCGGGTTGTTGGCGCAGATAGTCCGTCAGGATTCGAGCCTGGGCGAGTAAATCCTGACCCGAGGTGATGCGACTCAGCACCGGCGCATCCTGTTCTGTCGTATGGGGTACCGGCTGCATGCGAGTCTGACTGCTGGCGTTCTGTGGTACCACCGCATCCATGCCACCGGCCTTCATCAGGCGGGACTCCAGAGCACTGTACAAGGCATTCATTTTCGGCCGTGACGCTTCCGCCTCGGTCTCCAGACTGTCGCGGATAAGCAGCAGCGCACCAGCCGTGTGCAGGGCATCATCCCGGACCACTTCCGGCCAGAGAGACAGACTGTCGAGCACACGCGAGCCCGCGAGCCACTCCAGCGCCGGTTTACGGCTTCGCTCACGCTGCGGATGAAGCTGTGTTCCATAGCGCTGCAGCAATCCCGCCAGCAGCTCAAGCCCTTCGGCAAAGCCGGTTTCGCCGTCCTGGTGCAGGCGTGCCCAGCAATAATAAGTGGCAACCCGGATATCTTTGGCGGTAATGGTCAGCAGCTTTTCAGCAAGCGTGCATATCAGCCCGGTATCAATACCGGAAAGCTTATTGACCTCCTCCCGGATACGCTGGAAATCATCGTCATATCCCGGGTCTTCACCCGCTGGACGGGTAGCACTGATCGGGGCAAGCCAGGGCTGCCAGTTTTCCGTACGTGTCTGCGCCTGCTGGCGAAGCAGGGTTTCATCCGCCTGACAGGCGTCAACCAGATTCTGTAAAGTGTCCATTATTCGGTTCCGTCCATATCACTGTCTTCCGTGCTAGTCATCAGCGCCTGCGCCGTGGCCGCGCTGTCGACGCTGAATATCTGATCCGGCAGCGTGAAGTCACGCAGTGCCAGTAACGCCAGCGGCCCGCTGCCCAGCTGTGAACGCAGCACCCACTGCAGGGTACGGCCATCCGGCGCGGTAAAACTCATCATCCACTGGCTGCGGTCAAGCTGCGCACGCTTACCTTGGTCCAGCCAGCGAATAAAGCCCCAGGTCCCGCTGTAATCCCCGAACAGGCGCGCACCAGCGTTGACCGTGGTCCATGTCAGCATCGTTCCCGGCTTGTACGTCTCTCCCGGCCAGCGGAAGCTTTGCCAGTCGGCCATCTGGTTGAAGTAGTGCAGCTTTTGTCCATCAATGATTAGCTGCGTCTCCACCACCTGTGGCACAGGACGCGCCTGCAGCTCAAAGGTGATGCCCTGACTGCCGTCGGTGAACAGAATGTCCGACAGCTGGCTCAGCTGGTTTATCGCCCGCAGGAATGTCGGATTAAAGCTCAGCCCCTGGCTGTTGACCTTATCCGGTACCCACTGGCTACCCTCCTTGTGCAGTACACCACCGAGCTCTGTCGTCAGGAAGCGCTCTATACGTCCGCTGTCCTTACGCACAAATTCAGCCAGCATCGGCAGGGAGGCATCACTTTTACTCGCGGCAAACGGAAAACGTCCGTCAAATGCGGTGTGCCAGTTCGCTACCACGGAGCGGTTCCACTTGTCATTCAAGCTCGCCGCCGCTGGCTGAAGCACGGTTTCCCAGGCCTGGGTCAGCGGCTGCACAAACATTGTGCTGCCAAATCCGCTCCACTCCTCGCCAAGACTTGCCGAAATCAGGCTACCGTATTGCTGAGTGTCGGTGAGGTCCACGCTTTTGCCCTGGAACACGGTCTGCGCCAGGGTCTGCATCATTGCCTGCGGGTCAGAAGCGCTGGCCACCTGCTGCAGTCGCAGACGCACGCGGGTGATACGGGTCAGATACGTCTGCAGACTCAGGGAGTTGTCCGCCGACATGACATTACCACCTTTGTTTTTACCCAGAAGCTGCAGCAGCGGACCAAAGGTTTCGTCCAGCGGCCCCTGCGGCCCTGACGCAGACTGATCAATGGCAGGTTTATCTTTTCCACCGACGAGGTCTTTAGCCGATTTGATGAGGGAGTCCGAAAGACCTTCGCTTTGCTGGCCTGTCTGTCCCTGCCAGGCGAGGGTATTCATCAGGGCAATCAGTGGCGACTGGCGGACATCGCTCATCAGCGTCAGCTGATCGGTAACGTCCGCAATATTGTTTGCCGGGTTCCAGTGCAGGCTGTTAAGGAAATTCAACCAGCTGCCGGCAAAGTCAATGAAATAACGCTCTGTCAGGCGTGCTTTGAGCGCTTCCGGCGACAGATCTGCCGATACGGCTTTACGGGAATCACTCAGCACCCAGTCAATTTCATCCCGGCGGGAATTTGCAGCCTTTTCGATAGCCTGCTGAATGCCACCTTCCCAGGCCTGGCGGGTGAACATGCCCGGCACGACCTCCTCGGTAGTAAAAAGTCGACGCG
Source organism: Enterobacter sp. RHBSTW-01064 (assembly GCF_014103035.1). NCBI lineage: Bacteria > Pseudomonadati > Pseudomonadota > Gammaproteobacteria > Enterobacterales > Enterobacteriaceae > Enterobacter > Enterobacter sp. RHBSTW-01064. The sequence continues at coordinate 177,954 of NZ_JABXOU010000001.1, forward strand.
CATCGGTACCGCTGGTCATGTCCTCCAGGGAGACATCGGCGAAGTTACGACGCACTGACTTGAGCATATTTTCATAAAGTGTGCTTTCAGCGTTACGACGCCCAATTTGCTGCAGCAGCAACTGGCGACTCTGGCTGACCAGCTGCGCATCCGGTGTGATTTTCCACTGTGGCTGCTTAGGCAGTTCGGTGATGTAGAAGGCCCACAAATCCGGCGCCAGGCTTTGCCACAGACCGGTAGAAATACCCATTCGCGTCGGCTGCACGGCTTTCAGGGTCTGGGCGTAAAACGCGCCGTCGACTTTATCCGGACGGGCCATCATCAGCAAGGCTTTAAGCTGGTCATAACCCGGCTTCGCCAGCTGTGCACGCTGGTCGCTGTTGGGGGCAGAGTTTGCCAATGCGCTGAGTTTTTGTGTCAGCGCCTGATTCGCCGGGTCGCGTATCAGGCGGTTGTTTGCCACGCCGTACCAGGGCAGCAACGCATCGAGCAGCTGCTGGTTATGGTCCAGACCGAAGCGCTGGTACCAGGGCGTGCCCTCCTGAACATTGTGCAACAGGCGGCCGGTGTCGTTACGCAGTTCGTGCAGGGCCGTCAGTTGGTAGTCCGATACGGAAGGATGCTCTACCAGGGCATGGGCCTGCTCAGCAACAGAGACTATCTGCTGACGGTTGACCATAAACGACAGCAGAGTACCCGCCCCCCAGACACCGATGATGGCCATCAGTGGCCAGGCAAGTGTCCTCTCCCACGCCATACCGACACGACGGCCACGCACACGGGTGCAGTCGTCAACGATACCTTGCCAGGTTGCCGGCAGGGTCAGGGCATGGTGCTGTGATCCCGGGATAAATTTTTCAGCGTCGGCTGTGCCCGCTGACGTACCGGCAGGTTGATTCTCCGTCAGGCTGAACATCAGCCCCCGCAGCGGAACACGCTGCTGAGAAACAGAAAGCCATGGCACCAGTTGCTGAGCCCAGCGGGTGACGGCGCCGTCTTTTAGATGCTGGCCCAGGCGCAGCAGGAAGTCGTGGCGGTTGTTTTCCCCGACCTGATTCATCCCCTGCGCCCGCAGGGCCGGCAGCATCCGCTCCAGCTGGCGGATAACATCGTCTTCATTTGCGCGTGGTGGAAAGCTTGCGCCTACCGCCTGCTCAGGACGCGTCCCCTGCGACCAGTGACTGCTGCACAGTTGCCACAGCCAGACCGGAGCGGAATAACGCAGCAGTTCGCTGATTTTTTCCAGACCGCGTAAATCGCTGTCACTGATTTGTGGGGTCAGGTTAAGCGACTCCGGCAGTACACGGATAATCCCGTCCAGCGGGCGTCCGCGGCGCAGTTTACGCAGCGCGGTGTATTTTTCGCGGTCAGGCTCCGGTGCCAGGCTGCCACCGTAAATCAGCACGGTGCGGTTGCCTTCAAGCCACTGCTGCTGTTGCAGGCCGGGTACCAGTTGTTCGATTGCCGCCTCATCGCCAGTGATTAACAGCAGACGGGTTTTGCTGCGCCAGTAAAGACTAATACGGGAGCGGAGATGCGCCCGAATCCTGTCACACATGACCACTGCAGGGTGAACAGGGACGTTATCATTTTCCCGTTTCGTTTTCTCGTCATCACCACTGGTTTCGTTGACAAGAACATCAAATTCTTTTTTGCCCGCACTGAGAGCTTGCCACAGGAGCACAACCAGCATGATAAATGTGCATCCGGAAATACAGCCTCCACCAATCAGCCAGTAAATTTGCTGCTGATTACCGTCAACCAGACCGGCCATGTCCGGATACTTCCAGACCATAAACGTCATGGCTGCAAAGAGTAAAAAGAGAATGAATGTGACAGAAAGATAGCGGCCTTCCGTAGTTTTCGGTGCAAAAGCAAAAGGTAGCTTCACGGATCCATCTCCTGTCGGGAAGCAATCGGGGTAATGAGCGTGCTCCACAGCACATTCTTTGTGGTATCGCCACAGATAATCATTTGTGGCGACTGTGTTTGTCGGGCGATTTCAGTGGCGGCAGCGATGGCCAGCCAGGGGGCTGCGGCTCCGGCACGTCCCATAGACATGTCGAGTGAAATGACGGAGTCGTCCGCTACAGACTGCGCAGGATGTGCATTCTGACAAGTGATCACTTCTGCGTGCTGCTTACCCGTCAGCCCGGCAATCCATAAATTTTTAACGATATGTCCTTTGAGCGGGACGTTATAGGCGGCCATGTTCATCCCCCCGCTCAGTTCACCTAGAGGGGATGCATCTGGCCGGTGCAGCAGCGCGAGAGGTTCGAGTGTCTCCTGTGTCAGGCGGTTGCCCAGAAGCAGTGCAACAGCGGCTTCTGCAGTATTGTTTGAGTCAACCGGATCAATCTGGAGACCAACTATCAATAACATCACCTCATCTTTAATGCGGTGATCCAGCCAGTGGCTGACGACTCCAGGCCCATTGCTGTCCACATACTCAACCGCGCAGGTTATTCCACTTTCCTGCCAGGCTTCCTGCCAAATCTCCCGAACCGCAGGGAATGACAAAGATGACGAGATATCAAGGATGACTGCCAGTGAGGCATTTTCCGGGAACTGACCAACTGGCAGATCAGCAATGAGTTCAGAAAGCAGACGTGAGACAACCAGCTCAGGAGTCTCTCCCGGCTCTGTCGTAATACGGCTCAGCCTCTTGCCTTTTTCACCTTTCCAGTCCGACTGAGAAATGATAATGCTCTGATTATTGAGCATCTCAGCAGCGACAGAACCCTGTTTGTCTTGCTGATGGGCAGTTATAAATGTCATATTCAGTATCTGAAGCGCGCGGCGTGCTTTACGGGTATCACTTAAGATCCAGTGTTCCCGACGCCGGTCAAAACTATTCGCTTTACTGTCCTGTAATGACCAGAGCCACATGCGAAAACCGAAACTTACAATCCACACAACGACAGGTATGCCAATAGCAAGCAACCAGAAGTGCCTGGTATCGATGTAGCGTCCGAATATACGCATGAGGATCACGCTAATAACCAACATTGCCGCCAGGACAGCAAACCAGTGGGATATTTTGGGCGGAACTGGCCGCGGGTAACATTCAGGAAGATGCTTTAGGGAATAAAACATATTTTTTCAGCCAAATAACTACAATAAAACTTCAAACACTATACTTAACAAGCTTCAAATCAGATGCACTAGCAAACATTTTGCAAGAGAGTATCTAAGAATCAAACTCATGGAGTTATAATGTTTTGGTTTTCTTACCAGATTTTGATAACTGATATACTTCTTTAATTAAATATTTATTTTTATCCAAAACTAGATGGTATTCAAAATAATCCATATCAGTGTCCGTCTCTCCAAATCTTGACGACATTCCTGTTTTAATTATAATCTCTTGATCGTTTTTTTTAGTGCTGAGTATTTTTCCCCATCAGAAATATGCAACGAGCATTGCCCATAGACATCATAACCAATCCTGCTTGTAGATTGAGTGTAATATTTGTCAAGTAATTTAATGTACTCATCTTTTGCCTGAAAACCTGTGTCTTCACTTAGATTTTGCGTAGCTTCTTCATTCCACTGTTCATAATCACTTATAAAATTAATGACAGTCTGCTGAGGAGCTAATTTTGAATTTGAACTCATTGCAAATGCAGAAAAGGTCATCGACAAAAATAACACGATTAGCAACTTTAAACATTTCATATTGATTCCTTAATGGCAAAATAACCGGCTTCTTGTTCTGTAGAATCGTTAAGCACATACCAGCCGTGCTTAAACGCAGGCCATCTTACGTCCTCAAACGCCATTCTCCCTGGATTTATTCTCCGTGCTACTGAGCCCTCCCATGATAGATGGTTTATTCACTTAGCCCCATGCTCAATGTTCCTGGGGAGGAGAATCCCTCCTAACTCATTCAGAGTCTTACTCCCTAAAAATAGTTCCTGGCATTTACTTTCAACAACTGAATCATCTTTATCTGATGGAAATACAACCTTCATCTTTTTTTCCACATCCCATACACCAGGGAATGAATCAGCTGAACAATCTAAATCGTTAGGTGCAACATATTTCCCATTGGATGATATTTTTCCTAAGTAGATTGAGTCCCCTACACTAAATGTATCTTTCTGCTCATCGAGATCTTCTTTAGCACTATCCCAAACCCCCGGACCACTCAAGATATTATCTTCGCCGCCAAAATAAGAAATAACAGATTGGTATGTTCCGTGTTGGGCATCAATAGGAATAGTTGCTAAAATTAGTTTTTTATTAAAATTCACATCTATAGGAGTGGATATATCACCTTCAAAGTATGTAAGACTTTTTAAGGGTATTTTGCCACCTTTACATTCAATTATATCCTTCAATAAAAGATATTTATTACCAGGGGAAATAAGTACTCCTATTTTATCACTTGTTAGAGATATTATCCCTGATCCTTTTGACTCGAGTTTACTCCACCCAGATATTTCACAATTAATCATTACGCCTGATAGAGAATCCCTAATATCAACACTGCCTTTCTTTTCTTTATTCAACTTAAAATGGTAAGTATTATAATTAACTTCATTGTAATACTCAGCATAAGACATCTTGGTAAAAAACAAAAAAATACCGACATTAAAATAAAATTAAATCTTATCATCTATCAACTCCTTAGCTTTCCTTGTGGCGATTTTTCTTTGTTCCAAACCTTTAATACCACCATTTATTGCTTTTGTGACTTTTTCTATAACACTATCATCATCAGCCAAATCTAATTTATCTGAATCCATAATCTTTAAAACCTTGCTTTTAAAACCAACGATAAAAAAACCACCAGTATCTATACAGTTATATGGGTTCTCAGTTATCTTGTGAGGAGATTCTATTTCTGGAGGGGTTTTCTTCATGCCAGTTTTATTTTTCTTTTTATATTCAGCATCACTCCACCATGAATTATCAAAGTCACTCTTACTCAGCCAACCACGATACACCCAATAACTTGAATACGTGTCCAACCCAGTTAGCATTTTAAATCCTCTTCCTCGAAATTTTTGAGCATCTAAGTCTCCGCAGTTTCCGTTTATCCAGCTATACGAACCAGCAATACGCCCACCTTTGGAGTTATATTTAATACCTGAATAGTATTCATCTACTTCATCCTGAACACTGCCATACCAATGACCAAGCTCTGTATTTTCATTTTGTTTAGATTCAGGAATTAATTTGCCACCAACAGTTATATCAATATTTACACCATTTTTCTTCACTATCTTTTTTACCTGTTGCTGACTAACTTCCCGCATCGACAATAAATAACCAGACTCAACAGCTCCTTGACCTAAAAACAGGCCAATTCTATTGCTAGCGTTAATATTATACTTATTCAATATAATATTTATAGCTTCATAATATTCAGTTGTTTTTTCGGATATTTGTTTAATTGATGTTGTTAATTTCTTGCTGGTATTCGCAGCCATAACTTTTTCAATTATTTCACAATCTAGCCAAACACATTTCCTGAACTGTCGAATAAATGCCTTAGGCTCGAAATGCCACAGTTTTCCGCTGCCGAGTGTTCCGGAATCAAAACACAGCGCTTCTGCATGCTGTTTAAACTTGCCATAGTCCTCCTCACTCATCAATGTTCGCTCTTTTGATTCCTGTGTCCCGGGAACCTGCCATATGGCCGTTTTTTTCGGCGTACACTGCTCCCAGGGCAGACCGATCATCAACCATTTATACCTTGCATCTATTGTGCTTTTTTCCCACTCGAATGGTAAACAGCAGATAAGCCTGTGGCTTTGAGTTTCGTAACTGCCTTCTTCCTGCAACTTTCTGATGATCGCCGAATTACACTGGCTGTGGGTATCGTTGTCATCATCAACAAGCCGCCATCCCGTCCAGTGCGGAAAATCAGTGTCACTGAACTTTTTAATAGCGGGATCTGCGAGATTCACCACCCCTTTGCCACCCGGGTAATTCACTGTCATCCATAATGGCGCATCTGCCAGCACCAGCGTTTCATGGTCCGTATTGATAACTCGCCCAAAATGCAGCAACTCGAACCCGGCACTGGGGCTTTCCTTATAATTACGCATCGCGGTTTTATAGAGATTATATTCATAGTCTTTCCCGTCAGCATTAACCAGCGGCTCGCCCAGCAGATCATACTTCCCGTCAACTTGAGTATTTTTTTGCCAGGTCACCATCGTACAGTTGCCTTGCGCCAGGGTCATGCTGACATACAGAGGCGCAATACTTGTATAGCGTTCAGAAATACCAGCTGTTGAAGTGCTGTTATCTGCCGGTGCCTTGTCGTAAAACGGTGTTCCTGCTGGCAGATAAAAATGGATATCACCGTACACCGCATCAGTGCGACCATCTTTCGAAATATCCAGCTCCTCTGTTTTTCTGCCTGTCAGTTTGCTGATGTTGTCATCATCGCAAAAAATCTGGAAATGAAATTCATTCTGCCCGTCAGTCATTCCGCAAGAGCCTATCGGGTCTTTCCGGTAAATTTTGGCATCCGTTTTTATCTCTGCTTCCAGAAACTTCAGATGGATATACAGAGAGTAAAAAATGACCTTACCGTCATCCCCGGAACCAATTTCTGTCTCATGCTTCAGTAAAACATAGCCATCATCCGTTCCCCTGACAGGGGCATACTTCAACGGGAACTGGTCTCTTTTCTCTGGCGGGGAGGGTTTGCGGAACGATACCACCGTCCCGTCAGCGATTGCCCGAACTTTCTCCACCGTCGAACCGGAGTCCGTATGCGATATATGAATGCCCCCATGCCAGGACTCTGATGCATTGAGAGGATATCCCCGGCGGGAATTGACAGGCATCATCGCCTCAACCCACTCTGCGTCAGACTGAGTAGCATCTCTGTTTCTCAAAAACGGAGGACTGATAATCATGTTGTGACTCCTTGTCAGGAAAAGCTGAATTTACTGGAAGGTTCGGTGGTTTCAGGCGCCACGTTCGGAAAATCTTCTGGTTTGTTGGCCCTTTCTTTTCTCCCGTAGTGCCCGGCTTTGGTCCGGTACTCACCCTGGGTGGCAGATTCAATGCCATTGGCATCCAGTGTGATGTAGCTTCCTCCACCGTTCAGGGTAAGCTTCTTCTTCGCGATGATTCTGATTTCATCTTCCGTGCTGACTATGCTGATTTCCTTGCGGGCCAGCAATGCCATCAGGTCGTTCTGCGCCTGTACCTGCACCGGACCCTGGTTCGCGATGAGCCTGATCCCCAGTTTGCGCGCAAACACGCTCAGGGCACTGCCCACCCCGATGAACAGATTTTTCACCACGCTGACGTCCGCATTTTTACCGGCCGTGGCAATCAGGTTCTGCCCGGCCGATACCTGCAGATGTTGGCCGCTGGTCAGCGCCATACCGTCCGGTGCGCTCATCAGCAGCACCGATTTTTTAAGGTCCGTCAGATGCTGCTCCAGCAGGGTGATTTGCGCCTGAAGGTCTGCCGGGTTCGCGGTCGCCTGCTGCGCGTCACCGGAGATGGCTGTCATCTGCTCCCGGGCATCGCCGAGATTGCTGACCGCAGGCTCCATCTCCAGCACCTGGCCCTGCGCCTTCACCTGGCCGTCAGCACTGATAAAAATCCCTTTCTGCGCCCGGATGGCACCCCGGCTGTCGGTTCGGAGTTCAAAACCCTCCCCCCGCTGCTGTTTTTCGCTGTCGACCAGGTGGTCGAGATTCAGCTGGCTCTTGCTTTTTTGGTACTAATTACTCTCTCCCCGCCGGAAACATGCAAGGAATATTGCCCATACGAATTACAACCAATTCTGCCAGAAGATTGAGCGCAATATTTATTCAGTAATTTAATGTACTCCTCTTTTGCCTGAAAACCAGTATCTTCACTTAAATTTTGCATAGCAAATTGATTCCACTGCTCATAGTCACTTATAAAATCAATGACTGTTTGTTGAGGAGTCAGTTTTGAATTTGAACTCATTGCAAAAGCTGAGAAGATCATTAATACAAATAATACGATTAACAACTTTAGAGATTTCATTTTTATTCCGTAATAGCAAAATATTCGGGTTCTTGTTCTGTAGAATCGTTAATCACATACCAGGCATGTTTAAACGCAGGCCATCTGGCATTCTCAAATGCCATTCTTTTTATAAATCCATTTATCTCTTGACGATTTCGTCTGCTGATAGCTCCAGACAAATTCATTGTTGCACTTGCCCTTCAGAACGCTGGTTTTCTACCCCCTCATCGTCACTAGCTTGTACAATTAAAGATGATTTTTTCGCAACCATTACCAATTCTCACTTCATTATATTGATACATATTTCACTCAAGGGTTTTAATTGGCATAGCGCATGATTTCAGAGTGTTTTCATCATAAAACGTGTTAATTAAATTGTCACCATCAATCCGGATATTGACAAAGTCATCGCCGCATCCAGGCTTTATCTCTTTGAATTTTCCCTCAAGAGGAGAAAAGATAAATAATCTATAAATTTTATACGTACCCATCCCTTCATCTAAATACCATACACTGAAGTCCTTATAACCATCACGATTATAATCTTCGAGCGTAACATGATTTTTTTCTCAGATAAAACATCTATTTCTTCTGTGCTAATAATCTTACCATGATTTAAAATCGACATTAACAATAAATCATTATTTTTCAGCAAAATGTTCGCAGGAATACCTTCTGCAAAGTTAACATCTAAAAGTGTATTATCACAACCTAATGCAATATTTGTAAAAGTGTAAAAAAGAAAAATAATATATCTCATTATAACACCTTAGGATTTTGTTAAGTCCACAACAATGCGAGATTTTCCAGTAGGGCTTACAGTAACAGTTGCATTCAGTATCTGAAGCGCGCGGAGTGCTTTACGGGTCTCACTTAAGATCCAGTGTTCCCGACGCCGGTCAAAACTATTCGCTTTACTGTCCTGTAATGACCAGAGCCATATGCGAAAACCGAAACTTACAATCCACACAACAACAGGTGTGCCAATAGCAAGCAACCAGAAGTGTCTGATATCGATGTAGTGTCAGAATATACGCATAAGGGTCACGCTAATAACCAACATTGCCGCCAGAACGACAAACCAGCGGGATGTTTTTGGTGAAACTGGTCGTGGATAACATTCAGGAGGATGTTTCAGTGAGTACGACATTCATACTTCATACTTCATAATTTATAAATATTAACTAAGGTTAGTTATCATCAAATGAAATACTCTCAAGCAGTTTCAACGCATCTTTAGAGAGCTCTTCATTTTTATCATCAGGGGAATTAATGCCAGAGCCACATAGAGCATTATTTTTATGTATCAAACAGAAATAAATGCTCTCACCTAGAGTTCCATCTATGAGTTTCGCCATACTATTAACAGTCATAAAACCAGATGCATTTTTACTTTTTACCTGCACTAGGGATAGATGATTTATCTTTCCATTTTTTACATAAGCTGTATCTGGTATTAGTTTCCATATCTTATTCTTATAATCATAAACAATTTTATTATCAGTGCTACTAACGCTAATTCCTTTAGTGTTTACTTGCCGTGTATCATATCCCGCTTCAAATGCCTCACCAGAATATAAACAACTCCACTCTGATATTGGCGATTTTCTTTTAAAGTACTCATCCTCTGACAATGTTGGGAATTTGTAATCACTGAAATGCACATTACATGCATCAAAACTGGATGACGAAGAGATATCTGCGTTAGAATCTGAAGTCAATGCTCTGGCTACTGAAGTATTTCCAATTTTAGCTTCAGGAGCAGAGGCCATAGCGAAGGAACTAATACTGAGAAAAACCACTATATATAACAATTTCATATAATTTACGTCCTATGATTATATCCTTCTGGAAAGTCCAAAACAAAACTTCCAGAAGCATTCGGGAATTTATTTTCAGTTAAAATAGCAATGGCAACTCCGTAGGCACAGCATCTTGAATCGAATCCATTTAGTGAGCGATGGTAAAGTGAACCGATCCTTCCAGGTAAATTAACTGCGGCACTTGCTTTCCAAAAACTAGGACTTCGGTAGTAATACTTACTTCCTAGATTTGAATTAACAGAAACCCTCTCTAAAACATGCTCCTCATCGGCATATTTAGCCATCTTATTTTTTACCCAATAAAACCCAGCGCTATCTGCAGCTAATGTACCTTGTGAATCACTAACCTCGCTCCTTAGTTCTATAAACTCTGTTGGAAGCGTAGGGAAGTGGCGATCTTGCAATGTCGCATTAGATCTATTCGCAGGTGGTTGTGCTGCAATTAATGCATATGCGTCAACCAAACTTCGTTTTAATTGATCCTGAACCACCTTGCCAATATATTTAAAATAATTTAGATAGTTTTCTGGATTAGTTAATTGCAAAAAACCGCGTCCGTACCACGGGGCGTACCAGAGGTTACTGCCATTTCCTTCATGAAGGGTACTTAACCAGCCTGTTTCTTGTATTGCATTACCTAAAAAGCAAGAAATCCTAAAGGGAGTATTAATACAATACTTTCTCATCGAGGAATTTAAATTTGAAATCTGGTTGCTTAAAATTGAGCCCGGCGTTCTTAAATTCGTATTAATTGCCTCCCAAGCAAACCGATCTCTGCCAGATTGCCGCAGTGCATGGCTAGGTACTATTTGTTTCATTTCATAGAAACTTAACCATCCACAGTTTCTAAAATGTTTAATGAATGTTTTTGGCTCAAAATGCCACAGTCTTCCACTACTCAATGCTCCGGGATCAAAGCACAACGCTTCTGCATGAGCTTTAAATTTTGCATAATTTGCTTCCGTCATCGGAGCACGCTTATCATTCCCCGTTTTCAGCCATGAAAAACGGGCATCGAACGTACTTTTTTCCCATTCGAACGGGAAATGACAGATTAACTTTCCACACTGATTATTGTACTCACCGTCCTCCTGCAGCTTACTGATTATGGCTGAGCTACACTGACTATTACTGTCACTATCGTCATCAACCAGCTGCCAGCCCGTCCAGTGAGGAAAATCAGCGTCACTGAACTTTTTAATATTCGGATCAGCGAGATTGACCACCCCTTTGCCACCCGGGTAACTGACCGTCATCCATAATGGCGCATCTGCCGGGACCAGCGTTTCATGCTCCGTATTGATCACCCGGCCAAAACGAAGCAGTTCAAACCCGGCGCTGGGACTTTCCTCATAATTCCGCATCGCGGTTTTATAGAGATTATATTCGTAGTCTTCACCGTCTGCATTCACCAGGGGGTCGCCCAGCAGGTCATACTTCCCGTCAGTCTGCGCATTTTTCTGGCGGGTCACCATTGTGCAGTTGCCTTGTGCCAGCGTCATACTGGCATACAGAGGCGCACTGCTGGTATGCAGCTCAGAAAGCCCGGTTATGGAAGTACTGTTATTTGCGGGGGCCATATCATAAAACTTCGTTCCGGCCGGAAGATAAAAGTGAATATCGCCGTAAACTGCATCGGTTCGGCCATCATTTGACACGTCCAGTTCACGGGCCGTTCTGCCCGTCAGCTTGCTGATATTGTCGTCATCACAGAAAATCTGGAAATGGAATTCATTCCGTGCACTGCACGTGCCTGAAGAGCCCAGGGGGGCTTTACGGTATATTTTTGCATCCTGCTTTATTTCTGCCTCCAGAAATTTCATATGCATGCACAGTGAATAGAATACAACCTTCCCGTCATCTCCGCTTCCTATCTCCGTTTCATGCTTCAGCAACACATAGCCGTCATCTGTCGGTCCGAGATAATTGAGTGGTTCTGCATCTTTAGACGACGATGGCTGGCGGAACGAAAACACCACGCCATCAGCAATTGCCCGTATTTTTTCATTAGGATTTCCTTCGTCTGTATGTGTAATGTGAATACCTCCATGCCAGGATTCTGCTCCGTTTAACGGGAATCCCTGGTCTGGATTTACCGGCATCATTGCGCCAGTCCAGTCGGCATCAGACTGGGATGCAGTTCTGTTTCTCAGAAACGGTGGGCTGATAATCATGTTATGACTCCGTGTCAGGAAAAAAGGAAATAACTGGCTGGCTCTGTTGCTTCCGGACCAGCAGGACCAGCACCCGGGGCATCTTCAGCTTTGTCTGATTTTTCTTGCTGGTTGTTACCGGAGCTGGCAGGCTCTGCTGCTATCTGGGCAATACTCGGGAAATCTTCTGGTTTATTTGCCTTCTGCTGCCGGTCATAAAATCCCGCCCGTGTCCGGTAATCCCCGAGCGTCGCCGCCTCAATCGCATTCGCGTCCAGTGTGATATAGCTCCCGCCACCGTTCAGCGTGATCTTCTTCTTCGCAAGGATCCTGATTTCATCTTCCGTGCTGACTATGCTGATTTCCTTGCGGGCCAGTAATTCCATCAGGTCGTTCTGCGCCTGTACCTGCACCGGCCCCTGGTTCGCGATGAGCTTTATTCCCAGCTTGCGCACAAACACGCTCAGGGCACTGCCCACCCCGATAAACAGGTTTTTCACCACGCTGACGTCCGCATTTTTACCCGCCGTGGCAATCAGGTTCTGCCCGGCAGACACCTGCAGGTGTTGTCCGCTGGTCAGCGCCACACCGTCCGGTGCGCTCATCAGCAGCACCGATTTTTTAAGGTCCGTCAGATGCTGCTCCAGCAGGGCGATTTGCGCCTGAAGGTCTGCCGGGTTCGCGGTCGCCTTCTGCGCGTCATCCGAAATGGATGTCATCTGCTCCCGGGCATCACTCAGGTTACTGACCGCCGGCTGCATCTCCAGCACCTGGCCCTGCGCCTTCGCCTGGCCGTCAGCACTGATAAAAATCCCTTTCAGTGCCCGGATGGCACCCCAACTGTCTGTTCTGAGCTCAAACCCCTCGCCACGCTGTTGCTTTTCGCTGTCGACGAGATGGCCGAGATTCAGCTGACTCTTGCCGCCGTACTCCGTGCTGACCTTGATATGCTCTTTCCCGCGCTCGTCGTCGAGGCGGATTTTATTGTTCGCCGGGGTGCGCAGCACGTTACGTTTGTAGTTGCGGATGGTGACGTGGTCGCCGTGCGCCGAGTCGTGCAGCACGCCGGAGATATACGGTCTGTCCGGGTTGCCGTCTTCAAAGCCAATCGCCACCTCGGTGCCTGCCAGCAGCGGCAGGTGAAGGCCGTAGGTATCCCCCGCGTACGGCCGGGACTGCCGCACCCACAGGCTCTCGAACCCTGTCTCCCAGCAGTCCCTGTCAAACAGCATGCTGACGCGGTAGCGACCGTCTTTATCGATGTGGCCGTAGGTGTCATTTTCAGTGGTACTGGTGACGCGGGCCGGTAAGGTGCCGGCCATCACCGGACGTGAGCCAGGCGCCGGGCGGAAGCAAAAGTCCGTGCTGTCCGGGATACCGTCAAACCTGACGCCAAAGTCCGCATCACGCCGCGCATGGCTGTGCATCGCCGTGATGACCACGCCCTGCGCAAACACGTCTGCCACTTCGTATCCGCCAGTGACTTTCAGCACCTGCCCCGGAGAGAGGGTCGGACAGCTGGTGACAGCACGGGTCTGCGTCTGGCTATTCAGATAACGTTCGTGCCGGATGCGGGCATAGAACGCCCCGGACTCCGGGGCCGGATTGCGGTCATGGGACGTTCCCGCCGTCAGGTAGTTATCCGCCCAGTGATAGGCATCTCCGTACGTGGTGGCATCCCCGCCGGTCGCGTCAACGAGGGTGTTCATGTCCTCCGTGGCCTGCCGGTAGTTGTAATCACGGGTGCTGACCTGCTTCTGCACCACGCTATGATGGCTCTCCATTTTCCACACCGAGTCCACACCCTTCGAGTGCTGCCCCGACGGCGGCACCGACGGCAGCGTCAGGCCTTTCTCATACCCCTGCTGGCTGTCGTAAAACTCCACCACGTCGATGTTCAGTCGCGTGTCGGTGGTGAAGCGGAACCAGATACCGACCTCGCCCAGCAGGCGGGTGATAAAGCGCAGGTCGTTCTCGCCGTACTGCATCACCTGCTCACGGCGTGGATACTCTCTGGTTAGCGAGAACAGGAAATCCTGGCCGCGCATGCCGTGACGCTCGCGCAGAATTTTTTCCACAATCTGCGGGACCGACATGTCCTGATAAATGGCGTTCTGGTGCGAGCGATCGAGCAGCGCCAGGCGCGGCACAAGCGTCACCGCATAACGGGTTTCATCTTTTGAGGTGCCCAGGCGCTCAAGGCCGGTCACCACTCCCTGAATCACCCGCACTGGTTGCTGTATTTTGATACCGTATCCCTGGTCAACCGGGGCCTGCAGCGTCAGCGAACCAGGCTTCATCAGCATCATCTCTTTGCTGATGGCGTGGTTACCGCTGGTGAACTCAATACGGTAGCTGAAGGGTTTGCTCAGGGCTTCATCGCCCTCAAACGCGAGTACATCAAGCCCTGATTCACAGCCTTTCACCGAAAGCAGGTGGTGGCTGTGGCTGAATCTTAGCGGGGGATTACTGCTCATGCGGGCACTCCTTGTGTCCGGTCAAACTCCAGCCCGATACCCTCTTCCTCGCACCATCCCAGAGTCAGGGAAGCAGGTTTCTGTTTCGCGGGCATGTGGGTCAGCAGCTGCTGACTCAGCACCGGCAGAATTTGTTGATTGAGCAGGCTGTCAACGTTGCGCGCGCCGGTATCCGGCAGCAGGCAGGCGGCCGTCAGCGCGTCATACAGGCTTTCTTCAATATGCGTGGTCAGGCCGTAGTGACGGTGCAGACGCTGGCTGACCTGTGACAGCTTCATCTCCACGATGGTGCGCATGGCCGCTTCCGCCAGCGGACGGTAAATCACAGTCTGGAAGCGGGCGAGTAAGGCTGGCTGGAAGTGGTCACGCAACACCGGGCGCAGTAATTCGTGCAGTGCCGGTTCGGTGGCCTCCGGCTGTTCATCCAGCATCTGCATGATGTGGTCACTGCCGAGGTTCGAGGTCATCAGAATCACCGTGTTGCGGAAGTCAATTTCCCGCCCCTCGCCGTCGCGCATAAAGCCGCGGTCAAAGACCTGGTAGAACAGGTTCATCACGTCGCGGTGCGCCTTCTCCACTTCATCCAGCAGCACCACGCTGTACGGACGCTTGCGCACGGCCTCAGTCAGAATACCGCCCTGTCCGTAGCCGACGTAGCCCGGCGGAGAACCTTTCAGCTGGGAAACCGTGTGTGGCTCCTGGTATTCGGAGAGGTTGATGGTAATCAGCGACTTCTCGCCGCCGAACAGTTCATCAGCCAGCGCCAGCGCGGTTTCGGTCTTGCCGGTGCCGCTCGGGCCGGTCAGCAGGAACACGCCCTGCGGACCGTTCTCCGGCGCAAGCCCGGTTTTACTGGCGCGCAGGCGCTGCGCGATGGCATTCAGCGCCGCATCCTGGCCCACCACGCGTTTACCGAGACTGGTTTCCAGGCTCAGCAGCTCCGTCTGCTCGTCCTTCATTAATGAAGAGAGCGGCACACCGGTCCAGTCGGCAATCACCGTGGCGACGGTGCGCACGTCCACGTCCAGCCCAAGCAGCGGGTTATTCTGCTGCACGGCGGTAAGCTCTGTCTGCAGGCCGGCAATCTCCGCCTGACGGGAGATGTCTGCGCGGCAGGCGAGCAGTGCTTCCGTGAGTTTCAGCTCCTGGCCGTACTGCGTTTCCAGTGCGTCGAGTTCCACGATGATGCGGACTTCGTCCTGCTCAATGGCCGCCAGACGTTCACCGGGAGCGGTGTTGCCCACCGCGATATCCTCCATCAGCGCCTGCTTTTCCATCGCCAGTGCCGTGAGCTGCGCCTTCATCCGGGTCAGCGGCTCCGGCACGGTGTCAAGGCTCATGCGCACGCGGGCGGAAGCTGTGTCCAGCAGGTCCACCGCCTTGTCCGGCAACTGGCGGCCTGTCAGGTAACGTCTGGACAGGGTGACCGCCGCCCTGACCGCCTCATCGGTAATGTGCACTCCATGGTGCTGCGCGTATCGCGATTTCAGACCCCGCAGCATCAGGCAGGCGGTGTCGTCGTCCGGCTCATCCACCTTCACCATCTGGAAGCGCCGCTCCAGCGCGGCGTCACGCTCGAAGTACTGCTTGTATTCGCTCCAGGTCGTCGCGGCGATGGTTCTGAGTTCGCCACGCGCGAGCGCGGGTTTCAGCAGGTTGGCCGCATCGGCGCCGCCCGCCTGGTTGCCTGCGCCGATAATGGTGTGTGCTTCGTCAATAAACAGCAGCACCGGTAGCGGCGACTGCTGCACTGCCTCAATGATGTTTTTCAGGCGCTGTTCAAATTCGCCCTTCACGCCCGCGCCCGCCTGCAGCAGGCCAAGGTCAAGAGTGCGTACCGAGACCGGCTTCAGCGCATCCGGGACGTTGCCCTCCGCAATGCGCAGCGCCAGACCTTCCACCAGGGCGGTTTTACCCACGCCCGGCTCCCCCACCAGAATCGGGTTGTTCTTGCGGCGCCGCGAGAGAATATCCACCATCTGGCGGATTTCATTATCACGACCAAACACCGGGTCGATTTTACCCTCGCGGGCGCGGGCAGTGACGTCGAGGGTGAACTTGTCCAGGGCGTTCTGCAGGGCCGGATTCAGTTCACCCTCTTTCACTCCGGCATCGACCGGCCGGCCGACAAACGCCACTTCCCCGCCCTGTGCCCGTTCCGCCTCCTGCTGTACTTCCGGACGCTCGTCAGACTGCGCATCCAGAAGCCCGCGCAGACGCTCCAACTGGCTCTGCCCCAGTGTCAGCAGCGGCCAGAGACCATCACAGCACGCCCGCGATGGTTTCTCCGTCAGGGCCATCAGCAGGTGAATGCTGCGTATCTGCTCTTCGCCCGCCAGCGACGCCCGCAGCCAGGCGTCCTGCATCAGGCTCTGAATACTGTCGGAGAGCTGTGGACGGCTGCGCACTGATCGGGGCAGCGTGTCGAGAAATGCCAGCAAATCCTGCCAGATGGCGTCCATATCCCATTCGTAGCGCCGTGCCAGCACCGTCAGGTCGCCCTCGCCCTGCTCCAGCAGCTTCAGCAGCCAGTGCTCGGGCAGGATTTCGGCGTGGGCGCGGGTCTGGCACAGGGAAGCCGCGCCCTCCATCGCACGGGCGCAGTAAGGGTTCAAACGACGTAACAGGACGGCGGGATTTTCCATGAGACTCTCTCTTTATCAGTTCCGGGCACGCTACCGCCCCTCGCTGTTCACCAAAGCGCATCAGGTCAGGCAGGCAGATTGTGTTTTTCTTTGCTCAACACCTGTTTCTCAGGCGCTCAGCAAAGAAAAAAGCGGACAGAGAAGCTCTGCCCGCTTGCGACTTACGCAGTGGCGCGTTCGTTCCAGCTGTCGGAATGGATGATGTTGCCGTCCTTATAGGTCCAGGTGATTTTTTCGTAGCGCAGCTCAATCTGCTCGAGGTGGTTGTGCTTCTCGAACGCCGGATCCTTGATGTCGTGCATCTTCGGATTCACTTTCACCAGCTTCACGTTTTCCAGTTTGGTGTTGAAGTACTCCACTTCCTGGCCCGCGTCGTTGATTTTGTACCACTTGAACTCCGCAGACTTCAGGGTCTGGCCGGTGGTCACCGCCTTGTACAGGTACGGGCTGGAGGAGTCGATTTCCTTGGTGAACAGGAACGGCGTGTGGATACGCGTACCGGTCAGTTTGCCGGTGTTGTTGTCGGTCGGGATGTACAGGTTATGCTCCTGCGCCACCACCTCGATGCTGCCTTCACGATCCTTCACGTCCACGGAACCTTTAATGTCCGCGCCGCCGTCGTCCTTCAGCCACAGATAAACAGGAATTGCCATGTTAATTACTCCATTTCATTTTTTGACGCGCCATCATCCGATGACGCGGGTGTGTTGCCCGGCAGCCGGCAGGCATTTGCCTGCGGCACCAGGCTGATTTCGACACGGCGGTTGAGCGCACGGCCCTCCGAGGTGTCGTTAGTGGCGACAGGACGGCTTTCGCCGTAGCCCTGCACCGCAAAACAGCTCTCCGGCACGTCGCCGGTATCGCGCATCCAGTCGCGCACGGACTCCGCACGCTTAAGCGACAGCACCTGGTTGGACTGGTCATCGCCCGTGCTGTCGGTATGGCCAGCCACCACAATCAGCCATCCGGGCTTTGCCTTAATCCCTACCAGCGAGTTCACCAGCAGTTTCACCGAGCCGGGTCTCAGGGCCCATTTGCCGGTATCGAACAGCGACATGCTGTCGAGGCGGATGATTTTCGGCGCGACCTTTTCCACAGGCTTCGGTGGCGGAGGCGGCGGCACATACGAGCGTATCGCTTCCAGCACCGGTATGCGCAGACGTTCCCCCCGATAAAGCCCCAGGCCCAGCCGGGCCGGTACACCATTGCGCGCCTGCTCATCCAGCAGCGCCGCATCCTCGCGCAGCACCTGTACGGCGCTGGCTTTCGGACCGTAATCATCCATGGCGATGCTGTTGTAACGGACAATATCGAAGCTCACGCGTTGCAGCAGCTGGCGATTGTTCCAGCCACTACTGAGCAGTGCAGCAATGGCCGCCAGCGTGAAGATCCCAAGCGCACAGCGCCAGGTTCGCTCACGCGGCGTCAGACCCCGCCCTTCCGGCAGTAATGGCAGAATAAAATCCGGGAACAGGGAAATCACCGTACTGTCCGTTCCCACCGGCTGCCAGCCAGACACCTGCTGCATCGCGGTGTGGCGGGAAAGCCATGTCGTCCAGGCCGATGTGGCCAGGCTTCCGGCCAGGATCGGCCCCATTCCCCACAGCACCGCAACAGGTGCAATGACCGGCACATCGGGGTTCTCATCCATAAAGACGGCCTGGACATGCTGACGGAACCAGTTCATCAGACTGTTCATCAGCACCTGCTGCTGCACCGCAGGCGTTCCGCCGGTGGTAACCCATTCAGCAACAGAACCCGGGGCTGAAGATTCACGCCAGACCCTCACGCCTTCATCCGGGAAAACCGCCTGCCAGAACACGTCATTCGTCATCGCGCTGCCGACCTGGCCATTCAGCACCAGCGGCATAGAATGACCGGTTGCTTTACGCAGCTGGCTGATGTGCCAGCGCAGGGTCAGCAGGCGACTGGTCAGGGCTTCGCTGTCAGGGTGCTGCTGCGGACAGACACTGACCATCACCGACAGCTGACGTCCCCAGTCAGGACGTAACCACAGTATCTGACGGGCAGCCTGCGCCAGATCCTGATGATCCTCCACGCGGATCCAGCATCCCTGCGTGACTGTGAGTACCGGTGACTGCTGCGGCCAGGCCAGCGGCAGATCGCCACAAACCAGCACCACGGGCTGACGGTAAGTGGCGTCAGGCAGGTCCTCCAGACGCAGGGTGACATCATGCTGTTCACGGCGACTGGCGACAGTCCGGAACGCCAGGATAAGCCCCAGAACGGTAAACAGAACGAGTAACGAAACCCACCTGGATACCGGCAGAAAACCCAGGCAGACCACGGTACTCAGCAGGGCGGCCCACAGCGCAAGCCCGCGCTGTTGTAAAGGACTCATTTCACGACTCCCGGCAACAGGGTCTGCAGCGTCTGATCCAGCCAGCGATCCAACCCCCACCAGAGTGCAGCGACCACCACCACACTCAGGCCGATACGCACGGGCCACGACGACAGACAGCCCATTTTCCTTCCGGCACGGCTTTCCGCCAGTACGGGGTGGGTCTGTGGATAGCTGAACGGCGTGACATGTTCACTGAGTGCACTGACGAGTTTCTGGCGTTCCGGGTCGCTCAGGGAGCGGAAACCGCCGAGGAACCCCAGCAGCATGACCCGCTGGAAACAGGTCACGACTGCAGGATCCGGAGCCGGTTCACGCAGCACATCGCGCATCCGATCGCACAGCGTGTCACCGGCGTCCATGGTGCCGAGGAAGTGCCCCTGCAGGGGAATGTCATACCACTGCACGCAGGCATCATCCTCCACACCGCGACCTTTGACCGCCTCATCCAGCAGCGCACACTGTGCGGTGAGAATATGTCGGCAGCTGGCTTCATCGAGTTCGCCCGCTTTCAGCTCACGCTGCACGCGTTCCACATCAGCAATGCAGCGCTCCCAAAGCGTACGCCCTTCTCCATTCTGGAATGTTGGGCCGTGACGCAGGCTGATCACCTGCAGCCAGGTGTCCTGCAGCAGGGCATCAATATCAATGGACGCGACAGCGCCGCGTTTACGCTCACTCATGTTCTCAGCACCGCAAAGAGTTCCAGTTCAGGCTCGCCGAGCATGCCCGGAACGTAAAACATGCAAGTGCCGCCCTGGAGCATTTCAGTGGCCTGGGGATGAGAGACATCAAGACTGAAATACTGATTTTCCAGACGTAACGGAATGGCTGCCGGTACATGGCGCAGCGGGGTCAGCGGCACGCCCACCCGCGATGAATTGACGATACTTCTGACATGATCGGGGCTGCCGACCTTGCACTGGCGCGGGAACTGCTCCTGCAGCTGTGCCACCGGCACCGGTGAACGCACGGAGAGGTAGTAATCCGCCCCTTCACGCAGACGCGGGTCATGCAGACGGGCCTGCCAGAAGTGCAGCCGGGCATCGTGCTCAAGCTTAATCGCCACCACCCGCGACGGCAGGCTGGCTTCCAGCAGGTCGCCCAGTAAATCAAACAGCGGCGGGAAGACGTTATTCAGCTGCTCGTGCTGCCAGACCGGGATCGCACTCACCTGGTGCTCCAGCGAGAAGGTCAGCAGGCTGCCCGCCAGGCGGGCCAGCTCCGGATACAAGCGCTCAGGCGGACTCTGCAGATGGCGCTGAAACTGCCCCAGCACGGGTTCAGCACTGTTCAGAGCATTGAGCAGCCAGAACAGAGACACATCGGCCACGGCAAAATCGGCCATGCGCTCGTTACTTTCACGACGCATGGACATCAGACGGCCCAGGCGTACACGTAGCTGGCTCATCAGCTGTTCGAGCTGGGTTACCAGCCAGCGGCTCCCCTGGATGGCCAGAAGCGGGGGAAGAAACGTCTCATCAGGCTGCCACACCCCCTGCAGATCCTGCTGCAGACGGGCTACCGGACAGGTCAGGTAATCGCTGTTGTTCTGATGGGCGAAACGCAGCGTCAGCTCAGGGCGCATCACCGCTATCTGGCGGGTGTCGTCCCCGAAGGTATTGCGGACGTCCTGCCAGCTCTGGCGATAGCGGACAGGGCGCGCGGCCATCTCATCGGGTTTCAGGCAGTTGCCGCCGTTCGCCCGCAGCAGCGGAAGCGCCAGAACCACCACCGCCTCCTGTGATCCGCTCTCAAGGGACAGAACCGGCGGCAGTGAGTCTGCATTATCCGTGTCGATAAGCGTCCCGTCCGGGAAACGGACGTGCAGATGACGGGCCTGCAGGCGGCCCAGCTTCAATGCATCCGGTTCGAAAGTGGCATCAATCACTCCCCAGGGATGAGAGAGGCCCAGCCGGGCAATGCATTCCGCAGTCCAGGCCGCATACGCGGCCTGTTGCTGGAAGTGCTGGGGAGAGACCATCTGGCCCCTGCCCCATAACGGTTGTTCCGTTTTCATTGGCTTCCTGCCTTAGCTTACGCTTTCGCTTTCGGCATCTGGCTCACCAGCGACAGGTTCACGTCCATGCCTTCCACCTGGAAGTGCGGCACCGCAAACAGCTTCACGCGGAAGAAGCCCGGGTTGTCTTCGATGTCTTCCACCACCACTTTCGCGTCGCGCAGCGGGTGTGAGGCCTGCAACTCGTCGCTCGGATCGGTCATTTCAGTCACCAGACCACGCACCCAAGTGTTGAGTTCCAGCTCCAGCAGACGGCGATCCTTGGTGGTACCGATGTTTTCGCGCTGAATCAGCTTCAGGTAATGCGCAATGCGCGACAGCAGGAAGATGTACGGCAGACGCGCGTTGATACGGCTGTTGGCGGTGGCATCTGCGGTATCGTACAGCGCCGGTTTCTGGGCAGAGTTAGCCGAGAAGAAGCAGGCGTAGTCGCGGTTTTTGTAGTACGACAGCGGGATAAAGCCCAGGTTGGCGAATTCAAACTCGCGGGTTTCTGGGATCATCACTTC
The DNA here is from genome assembly GCF_014103035.1 of Enterobacter sp. RHBSTW-01064. NCBI lineage: Bacteria > Pseudomonadati > Pseudomonadota > Gammaproteobacteria > Enterobacterales > Enterobacteriaceae > Enterobacter > Enterobacter sp. RHBSTW-01064. Next base: position 199,920 of record NZ_JABXOU010000001.1, read on the forward strand.
AGATGGGATTTTCACCTGGTTACCGGTGCCAAGGTCATACAGGTGGATCGGCAGATCTTTCACCGCACCACCAGCCTGCGGGCCACGGATCTGCACGCACCAGCCATTATTGATGAAGCTCTTCACCATGTTCGAGGCGAAGGAGAATGACGCGCTGGTCCACAAATACTTCTCGTGATCAGGGCCTTTTACCTGCTCAACATAGTTGAAGCTGCGCACCGGCACGGTGTCCGGACCGTATGGCAGACGCCCTAACACGCGCGGCATCACCAGGCCGATATAGCGTGAGTCGTCGGTGTCACGGAAGGATTTCCACTTAATGTACTCAGCGCGATCGAAGTAGTTGCCGATATCTTTAATCGCTGCAACTTCTTCCATGGAGTCTTTCAGGAAGAATTTCGGGCCGACGGCACCGATAAACGGCATGTGTGCAGCAGCAGACACTTTAGAGATGTTGCGCAGCAGCGCCACGTCCTGCGGACTGGCATCGAATTCATAGGAGGAGATCACAGAGCCAATCGGCTCTCCGCCAGGGGTGTCATATTCGGCGGTATAGGTGTGCCAGTAGAGTCCGCTCTGGATCAGTTCCGGCGCGTCTTCGAAGTCCTGACGCAGGTCGTCTTTCGAGACGTCCAGAATTTCAGTCTTCACGTTCTGGCGGTAGTCAGTGCTGTCCACCAGCTGCTTCAGACCGCGCCACAGCGATTCCACCTTCTGGAACTCTTGATGGTGCATTACTGCGTCTAACTGGCGACTGATCTGGAAATCCAGTTCCGCGATATGATGGTCAATCAGCGTTTTGTCGAGTTTCTCAACCTGCTGACCGGACTTGCGGATGCAATCCATAAATACCTGCATCGCCGCCGTCAGGCGCTCGCCTGCTGGCGCGTCAGAAAGCGCCGCATCATCCAGAAACGCGTTAATATCACCCAGGCTTGAGGCTGGGGTCAGATTGATTTTTTCAAACAGGGAGGCGTAAACGCTCTCTTTTGCAAGTACGGTGGTCTGCCCCTGTACGGAGGCGGTTTCAGAATTTACAGACATCAGCATATTCCCGGTTAATCCATTAAATAACGCACGCCGCTTATTTCGGGGCCAGTGCACTCATTTCGTCGCGTAATTCCTGAGACAGCGCCGGGTCTTTAAGAATTTTCTCGAGTTCTTTTCTGAAAGTAGCGTTATCAAGGAGATTAGATTTCAGATCGCGTAATAAATTACGCATCGCCAGCATGGCACGGAGTTGAGGGATCTGACGGGCCACCTGTTCCGGTTCGAAATCTTTAATATCGGAGAAACTCAGCTTCACGTTCTCTTCCGAACCATCCCCTGCCAGCGTATTCTGCACACTAAGATTCACTTCCGGGTTAAATTCCGAAAGTACGCTATTAAAGTTATTTTTATTGACGTTAATTTTTTCTCTTTCAGATAATGGACGGCTTTCTTTGCCATTACTGAAATCACCGACGGTGAGGAGTTTAAGCGGCAGTTCGACTTTCTTCTGTGCGCCACCTGTGTGCAGAGCCAACTTTAAATTTATGCGTGCCTTCGGCACCTCGTTCTGGAACGTATCGGCCATAGCGGTCCCTTTCCTTAAGGAATGTTTGTTGAAAATAACAACGTTTCTTTACAAATCCATAGCAGAACAAAACACCATTAGAGATCAACCAAACAGATCATAGATCTGACATAAGACTTTTATTAAGAATTTTCATCCATTAACGATTAACGCATGACGCCATGAAAACAAAAACCATACATGGCATTAATTGTTTATTTACGGAAGCATGGAATTAAAACCCACTAGCGATGAAAACATCCTTTTTTATACCAAAGAACACGCGAATTATTGATACAAATCAATGAATGAATACAGCAGTAGATACCCTCACGCTTGAGAAATTTCTGAATCCGCAAATAACAGCACGATAATTTTCTTAAAAGAACCAGCAATAAAAAAGTCCAATGCTGGACAAGAAATAATTCCGAGAATGTAATGAAAATATGTTTATCATTCGTGCCATGAATATATTATTCAGACGAAGACTTTTCCAAATAGTAATCGCACCTCAGATACCTGATAGTAATAGATCGTAAGAGTCAACGAAAGATTTATTCCAATTGTGGCGCGACTGTCAACATAATAAGATTCCCCAGGCTTAATTGCTGGGTACCATTCGTCGGATGTCGTTGCGGCGGGAGAGGTTCGAATAAAGAGACTGGCGCTGTAAACGCGCCAGCTCAGGTTTAGCGGTAGTAGCCTTAGGCTAACAGGCACTGATCAGTGCTTTTCGATATACATCGTCCGGCTATAGGCTACGTCTTCGGGGTTATTAATCGGATAACCTTTCACCCACGGCTTGATCAAACGTCCATTGGTATACTGATAAATCGGGGCTATCGGGGCTTTCTCGGTCAGGATTTTTTCCGCCATGTTGTAATCTTCGTTACGCGCTTTCTCGGTGGTTTCAAGCGTCGCCTGGTTGATAATCTTGTCGTAAGCCGGGTCCTTGAAACGGGAAATATTGCCGCTGTGGGTTGAGGTCAGCAGCGAAAGGAACGTCGACGGCTCGTTGTAATCCCCTACCCACGACGCGCGGATCACATCAAAATTACCGGTGTTGCGGCTGTCAATGTAGGTTTTCCACTCCTGGTTTTGCAATTTAACATCCACACCCAGGTTCTTCTTCCACATTGATGCCACGGCGATGGCAATTTTCTGGTGGTTTTCTGATGTGTTGTACAGCAGAGTGAGCTTCAGCGGACGCTGCGGACCGTAACCTGCCGCCTGCAGCAGCGTCCTTGCTTGTGCGTTTAACTCCTGCTGCGACATCTGCTCAAAAGGCGATGTCTCCGGCGTAAAACCTGCCGTGACGTCAGGAGTGAAGTGCCAGGCTGGTTTTTCACCTGTACCCAGTACTTTTTCCGCCATAATACGCCTGTCGATTGTCATGCTCAGCGCCAGGCGCACACGGGCATCAGCCGTTGGGCCTTTCTGCGTGTTGAACGCATAGTAATAGGTGCCGAGCTGCGGCGGCGTATACACCTGCCCCGGAATATCCTTCAGCAGCTTCTGATACATATTTTTTGGGAACGACTCGGTGATATCAATATCGCCCGCCAGATAACGTTTTGTGGCTGAAGACTCCTGATTAATGGGCACAAAAGTGACTTTTTTCAGCACCGTTTTGGCGTTATCCCAGTAGTGTTCATTCGGCTCCACCACCAGCTTTTCGTTGACCACACGATCTTTCAGCACATACGCACCGTTCCCCACAAGGCTGCCCGGTCGCGTCCACTCTTTACCACTCTCAACATTGGCTTTCTGAACGGGATAAAACGCAAAGTTAGCCGTCAGGTTGCTGAACCAGGGCAGCGGCTTATCCAGCTGTACGCGCAACGTTTTGGCATCGACGGCCGTAACGCCAAGCGTATCAGGCGCGGCTTTACCATCAATAATCGCCTGCGCGTTGTTGATACCCGCCAGCGCCGCAAACCACGCGAACGGTGAGGTGGTTTTTGGGTCAACCAGACGCTGCCAGCTGTAGACAAAATCCTGCGCCGTCACGGGCGTGCCGTCAGACCATCGGGCGTTATCTCGCAGCGTGAAGGTCCAGACGCGGTTATCGTTGCTCTGCCAGCGCGTTGCCACGCCGGGGGTCAGTTCCCCTTTTTCATTCTGATTCACCAGACCTTCATAAATGTCACGGATCACCTGAATTTCAGGCAAACCTACGGCCTTAGCCGGATCGAGCGAAGCCGGTTCGTCTTTAATGTGTCTCACCAGTTCCTGTTTTTGCGCCAGGACAGTGCCCTGCGGCACATCAGCAGCGTACGAAAGTGAAGAAAATCCGCACAGCCAGAGTGCAGTACAGAGACGCGAAACAGGATGCTTCATAAGATCCCCTTGATTGAATTCAGATAACCAGCAGATGCGTAATTATTTGTTTCACAAATGAGAAAAGCAAATACCTTCATCCGGAAAGTTGATATCTGGCAATTTTCCGCTAACACGGAAACTATTTGATAAACAGCAAGTTTTGCACAACACTGCCAGTAGAGACATTTTTATCAGGATTTCGTATGACAATCACCCGACCAAGAGCGCAACGTGGTGCTTTTCCGCCTGGCGCTGAGCAATATGGCCGTTCTTTTTTTGGTGCATCTTTGATCTGGTTTCCTGCCCCGGAGGCCGATCGTAACAGCGGTCTGATCATTGCCGGTACGCACGGCGATGAGAATTCATCCATTGTCACGCTGTCGTGCGCGCTGAGAACGCTGACTCCCGAACTGCGGCGTCATCACGTGATTTTGACCGTCAATCCGGATGGCTGTCAGCTTGGGTTGCGTGCCAATGCGAGAGGGATTGACTTAAACCGCAATTTTCCGGCAGCAAACTGGCGCGCCGGTGAGACGGTGTATCGCTGGAACAGCTCCGCTGAAGAGCGCGATGTGGTCCTGCTGACGGGAGACACCCCCGGCTCGGAGCCGGAGACGCAGGCGTTATGCCAGCTCATTCATAAGATCCACCCGGCCTGGGTTGTCTCGTTCCACGATCCGCTGGCCTGTATCGAAGATCCGCGCCATACGGCGCTGGGTCAGTGGCTGGCTGAGGCATTTGCCCTTCCGCTTGTGACCAGCGTGGGTTACGAAACACCAGGCTCGTTCGGCAGTTGGTGCGCTGACCTGGGACTGCATTGTATCACCGCAGAATTCCCGCCCATCTCGTCTGATGAAGCCAGCGAAAAGTATCTCAAGGCGATGACAGAGCTTCTGCGGTGGGAACCTCAGAGGTGAAGCACGCCCGTGGTAAAATTCAGCGCGGGTGAGACGTCAACCGCCAGCCATGTCGGGCCATCGAGATCGGCAAAACGCACTTGATTTGCCAGCGGTAGCGCAGCGCCAATCGCCCGTGATGTGCAGAGCATGCATCCCAGCATGAGGGTAAATCCCTGCTCCTGCGCCGCTTTCGCCAGCGCAAGCGCTTCGGTTAACCCGCCCGTTTTGTCGAGCTTAATATTAACCATCTCATAGCGGCCTTTAAGGCTGTCCAGACTGTCGCGGGTGTGACAACTTTCATCTGCACAGACAGGAAGTGGATGAATGAAATTCGCCAGGGCGGCATCCTCATGCGCCGGTAAAGGCTGTTCGAGCATGGCAACGTCAAGATCGGCCAGCAGCTGACAGCGTGCGGCCAGTCCCTCGCTATGCCAGGATTCATTCGCATCCACAATCAGCGTTGCCTGCGGCACTGCCGCACGAATGGCAACCATCCGTTCACTGATTAATCGATCGTCGAGCTTAATCTTTAATAACGTCGCGCCGGAGTCGTAGAGCGCTTTTGCACTGGCCGCCATCTGTTCTGGCTCACCGATAACGACCGTCTGCGCGGTCACCACCGCGCCCGGCAACGTAATCCCCAAGAGTGAAGGCAAGGTTGTCTGCTGCTGCGCGGCCTCCAGGCTCCACAGCGCGCAGTCAATCGCGTTGCGCGCTGCACCGGCGGGCAGTCGCTGTTGCAACGATTCGCGGCTAAGACCCGTTTGCAGATCGGGCACCAGGGTCATGATCTGGGCCATCACCGAGGCAAGGCTCTCGCCGTAGCGAGGATAAGGCGTGCATTCACCGACCCCCTTAATGCCGTCCTCCTCTATTTCGACCACCACGACGCAGGCTTCACTGCGGCTGCCGCGGGAGATCACAAACGGGGTATGCAATGGCCAGGCTTCTTCATAGACCTTTACGCTTCTCATCACTGACTCCTTGTAGCCCGGTAAGGCATAAAAATTGGTTTGCCGTGTTATCCGCGGATGGCATACACTAGCCACGACGTTAACTATATGTAAACAGGAAGATATCTATGTCACAACTCGTTCATTTCCAGGGCAACCCGGTCTCTGTTGCAGGTGCCATTCCGCAGGTGGGTAACAAGGCGCAGGCTTTTACGCTGGTGGCTAAAGATCTGTCTGACGTCACGTTGAGCCAGTTTGCTGGCAAGCGCAAAGTCCTGAACATTTTCCCAAGCATCGATACCGGCGTTTGTGCCGCATCCGTGCGTAAATTCAACCAACTGGCAACAGAAATGGACAACACCGTCGTGCTGTGCATTTCCGCTGACCTGCCGTTTGCCCAGTCTCGCTTCTGCGGCGCTGAAGGTCTGAGCAACGTCATCACCCTTTCTACCCTGCGCAGCCCTGATTTCCTGGAGAAATACGGCGTTGGCATTTCTGAAGGTGCCCTGAAAGGCCTGGCGGCACGTGCGGTTCTGGTCATCGACGAAAACGACAACGTTGTTTTCAGCGAACTGGTCAACGAAATCACCACCGAGCCGGATTACAGCGCTGCGCTGGACGCCCTGAAAGCATAATAATTGCTTAGCATTCTATAAAGCTTAGCACTGTCCTGAAACCTCGCATCGGCGGGGTTTTTTATTGCCCCACAAGCTGAATCGTTAAGGCATAAATGCTTTTACTTCACATTTTTCATGTAAACATTGCTTAGTAGACAAACAAACAGGAGATTCAACTCTCATTTATCAGGTTAAAAAACCGTTATTTCCTTACCAGTGAACCGCATCACATTTCCCCTCCCCTCTAAACATTAGATTTGCTGACGTATTCAAATAATCGTTTCAGCAAAAAGGGGTAAATATGAAAATTAAACTGGCGTTGACGGTGGTTGCAGTACTGATTTCGGGTCATGTCTCGGCAAAAACATGGGTGCTGACAAGCGCTGAAAGCGGTGTAGAAAAAGGAAACTGGCGAATTTCGAGTGATGAGCTGAACGCTAAAGGGCCAAACTTCAGCATTGAACAAAAAGTTCTCCACGGCGGTAAGCAGGAAGGCAGTAAAATCATTGTTATTAGCAGTAAAAATGGCCTGACAATAACGTTGAGTCCAACGCGTGGTATGAATTTACTGCGCGTTGAGGGTTTTGGGTCAAAACTGGGCTGGGACTCTCCGGTTAAAGAGGTCGTTAACCCGGCATTTATCAATCTGGAAAGTCGAAATGGACTCGGCTGGCTGGAAGGTTTCAACGAAATGATGGTTCGCTGCGGCTATGAGTGGACAGGCCACCCGGTAACAGCGGACGGACAGATTTACACGCTGCACGGTAAGGCGGGGAATACGCCGGTATCTCAGGTTGAAGTCGAGGTCGCTGATGCTGCACCGCATGAAATCCGCATTCGCGGTCTGATTAAAGAGAGCACCTTCAAAAAAGCCGATCTGCAAACGATGACCGAACTGCGTTATGTTCCTGGAAGCAACCAGTTCAGCCTGCATGATGTTCTGACCAACCATGCTGACTACCCGCACGACTATCAAATCATCTACCACAGCAACTTTGGCACGCCGATCCTTGAAGAAGGCGCTCGCTTCCTGGCTCCGGCCGCCAGCGTGAGTCCATTTAACGATTACGCCAAAGCGGGTCTGAACGGCTGGCAAACCTATGCCGGTCCGACAAAAGGGTTTGATGAGATGGTCTTTAATATCACGCCGCTGGCTGACAAAGATCGCCAGACGCTGGCTGCGGTGGTCAACAAAGCGGGTGATAAAGGGGCATCAATTCAGTTTGATACTCGCCAGTTGCCGGTTCTGACGTTGTGGAAGAATACCGACACGTTGAAGCAAGGCTATGTCATGGGTATTGAACCCGGTACCAGCTACGCCTACCCGGTCACGATTGAACGCGAGCAGAAACGCGTTAAGCAGCTGGAACCTGGCGCAAGTACCCAGTTCGATCTCACCTATACCCTGCTTCATAACCAGGATCAGGTGAAAGAGGTGGAGAACAGGATCGCGGCGATTCAGGGTGAGACAAAACCAGACCTCGTTGCCACCCCAATCGCGAAGGAATAAGTGATATTCAAAAGCCTCCATCCGGAGGCTTTTGCTTTTATTCGTCGCCTTTCTTATGGTTCAGCCCATACTCACGCAGCTTATTCGCAATCGCGGTATGTGACACCCCAAGCCGCTTGGCCAGCTTGCGTGTGCTTGGATAGCTGCGGTACAGCTGCGTCAGCACAGAGCGCTCAAAACGACTGGTGATATCGTCGAGCGAGCCTTCCATCGCCTCTTCACCCACCGACACCGTCCCGGCATCGTAATCCGGCAACAGGATATCCTGAGGCCGCAGCTCGTATCCTTCCAGTTGAGTCAACGCGCGATACACGGCGTTCTTCAACTGACGAATATTCCCCGGCCAGCCGTAGCGCGTCAGCACCGTGCCCAGATCGGCAGAAAGCTTCGGACGCGGCACCCCTTGCTCATCCGCAAAACGGGCCACAAACAGCTCCGTCAGCGGGATGATGTCTTGCGGACAATCGCGCAGCGGCGGGATGTTAAGTGTCAGCACGTTCAGACGATAATAGAGATCTTCCCTGAACACCCCTTTTTGCACCAGCTCCACCAGGTTTTTCTGGGTGGCGCAAATGACGCGAACGTCGACGTGGACCTCATGGTCCTCACCCACGCGACGGAAAGTACCGTCGTTCAGGAAGCGCAGCAGCTTAGCCTGCATGCGCGCAGACATCTCGCCGATTTCGTCCAGCAGGACCGAACCGCCGTTGGCCTGTTCGAAGAATCCTTTTTTCCCTTCCGGCGCGTGGCCAAACAGTTCACTTTCAACGGCATCTTCAGGGATCGACGCGCAGTTCAGTGCCAGGTAAGGTTTTGCCGCCCGCGGGCTGGCCATATGTACGGCATGCGCGAGTAAATCTTTCCCGGTTCCCGTATCTCCCGTTATCAGCAAGGGTGCACTCAAACTGGCAAGCTTACGTGCCTGATCGACCACATGGCGCATTTTCGGGCTGACGGCAATAATCTGGCTGAATGCGCCGACATCCTGGCTGGAAATATTCTGCAGCTGGCGTCCCATACGGACGGTGGAGCGCAGCATAATCACAGCTCCCGTCAGGACACGACTGTCGTTTTCCCCTTTCAGGTAGACCGGCGTGATCTCCATCAGGAAATTTTGCCCGTTAATAACGACATGTTCGCTATGGGTGTTTTGCGGGTTACTGTCCAGCCAGCGCTGGAAGTTAAAGCCGGGGATCAGCTGCGTAGCGTGATGATTGCTGAGTTTCTCCTGACTCTGTGCAAAAAGCTGGCAGCTCGCCAGATTCACGCGCTCAACTTTACTTTTCAAGTCGAGGGACAAGAAAGGTTCAGGCATGGCTTCCAGCAGCGCGCTCAGCGCCAGGTGCTCTCGCTCTGACGGCATCCAGGGGATAGTACGGACATCCGTAACGCCAGCGATACGGCGGATTTCCCCCATCAGGCTACTGAAGGTGTTGAATTCAATTTCGGCAAAATTGAGGTAAATTCGCCCGACAGGATCGATCTCAATGCCACGTAAATCAATGCTACGTAAAACAAGAAGATCGAGTAACTCGCGGGTCAGACCGAGACGGTCCTCACAAAAGACTTCCAGACGCATGGGAAATTCACCGTTCTTAGCCATTAACGCTAAAATGATATGTCAGATCACGGTATTCTGGAAGGTGGCTGTCAACAAATATTGACAGCCAGCACGAATAGTAAGCAAGGCCTTTACGGGGTCGGTTTTTTATTGAGCGTTTCTTTCAGTTGGCCAATGAGTTCACGACGGAAATCGCCCAGACGAGGCTTATCACCATCGATCCAGGGCAACGGACGGCATACTTCCATCGCTTTGATACCCAAACGGGCAGTCAGCAAACCGGCACCAATCCCCTGAGCAGCACGTGCGGACAGACGCGCCGCCAGATCTTGTGACATCCAGTCCATCCCCACTTCACGAACCAGCTCGCTGGCACCGGCAAACGCGATATTCAGCAGCACCAGCTTGAACAGGCGCAGACGGCTGTAATAGCCCAGTTCGATGCCGTACAGATTTGCGATGCGGTTAATCAGACGCAGGTTACGCCAGGCGATAAATGCCATATCCACCAGCGCCAGCGGGCTGACGGCAATCATCAGCGTGGACTCCGCCGCCGAACGGCTGATTTCACGTCGCGCCTGCGCATCCAGCACCGGCTGCACCAGGTGGGAATAAAGCGTCACCACTTCGCGATCGTTCTGAGTCTCATGAATGGCGGCATACCAGCGCTGAAGCGCCGGGTGCGACTTGTCTATACCGGCCTGTGCGGCCAGTTTCTCACAAAAGTCCCGGCCCTTTCCCGTGCCGTGGCTGTGAAGCAGATCCCGGGCGATATCTCGCTCGTGCGCGCGCTGTCGTAAACGCCACAGACGCCGCCACTCGGTAGCAACCGACCCGACACCCGCCCCCACAATCAGCGCACCCGCAGCACATCCACCCAGCGCAACCCAGTCCTGGGTTTGCCAGGCGTTGATCGTCCACTGAACGCCTTGACCCACCACGCTTACGCCAAATAACGCCAGCCCGGCAGTGACCATCTTCCGCCACAGGCTACGTTTCGGGCGTAAGGCCGCTTCAACCACCGCTTCAGCCGGGCCGTCCTCGACGCTGGGTTCTTCAGTCAGCACTGGAGCAAAGTTATCAGCCTGCGCGCCGTTAAAGGTTTGCGCCGTTTTAAACGCCTCCTGATGCTCTTTCTCAAGCGTCCCGGTAAAGTCAATGCGCGGTTTTAACGGTTCCGTCATCGCAATTTATCTCCAATCAAAAATTCCAGAGCCGCATCCAGACGAATGTGCGGTAACGGCCGATCGACGCTCATGGTTTGTGGCCGGAAGGCTTCGAACTGGAAGCCCTGATTCTGCCAAAATGCCTGCCCCGGCAGACGAGCCGGTACCTCCCCCGGATAGACGGTCAATGGTTCACCGTCGCTGAGACGGTTGCCCCGCAGTGCAGGGATCTTTTCGCCATTAACGTCTATCAACCCGCTCTGTGTCGCCTGTACCGAGGCCAGCCCGAGGCAGTCCATACCGATCCCTTCAAACGCAGCGTTCTGCCAGGCATCCTGCACCAGCTGCTGCAGCAGCGAGACTAAATTGGCATGCTGATCGACCGTCACGTGGTCGGCCTTGGTGGCGGCAAAGAGCAGCTTATCGATCACCGGCGAGAACAGACGGCGGAACAGCGTGCGCTGTCCATAATGAAAACTTTGCATCAGTTGCGTCAGCGCAAGGCGCATATCGTTAAACGCCTGCGGTCCGCTGTTGAGCGGCTGAAGGCAGTCCACCAGCACGATCTGGCGGTCGAAACGTAAAAAATGATTTTTGTAGAAACCTTTGACCACTTTTTCGCAGTAGTAATTGTAGCGCTCGCGCAGCATCCCGGCGTTGGTGTGCTTGTCCGCTTGCGCCAGCTTTGATTCCCCGTAGGCATCCACATCCGGCCAGGGGAAGAACTGCAGTGCGGGAGCCCCCGCTAAGTCTCCCGGCAGAACAAAACGACCTGGCTGTATGAAATGCAGCCCTTCCTGTTTGCACTGATGCAGATACGTCGTCCAGGCCTCAGCAATCGTTGCCAGCCGGTTTTCATCCGCAGGGGCCAGGGGATCTAACCCCTCGCACAGCTGTCGCCATTTTGCCGACCACCCGGCACGTTGCCCCTGCAATAATCCCGTCATCTGGCGGGACCACGTCAGATAATCCTGGGCCAGCATTGGCAAATCAAGCAGCCACTCACCAGGGTAATCCACAATTTCCAGATAGAGCGTCGACGTATCCTTGAAGTGGCGCATGAGCGATTCATTGGAGCGAAAACGGAGCGCAAGGCGAATTTCACTCACGCCGCGCGTCGGCGTCGGCCATGTCGGCGGGTCGCCATAAAGCTGTGCCAGCCCTTCATCATAGGTAAAACGAGGAATGCCGAAGTCGCGCTGAGGCACGCGCTTAACGCCCAGCAAACGCTCTTCGCGCACGGCGCTTAGCAGCGGCAGACGTGCCCCGGCGTGCAGATTCAGCAGTTGGTTCACCATCGCCGTGATGAACGCCGTTTTGCCGCTGCGGCTGAGTCCCGTCACCGCCAGACGCAGATGGCGATCAACACCGCGGTTCACCAGAGAGTTGAGTTCGTTTTTAAGTCGCTTCATCGCCGTCCTTCATTGCGTGGAAACCTGAAATGCATGGCTTCAGAATACAATAAATGGGGGCAGATCGTTGATTATCAATTCTTATTTATTGCTATTGCCGTTTTCTCTCCAGTAAGATGAACGGCATTGCTGTTTGTCTGGAGTGAGAGGTGTATGTCACCCACTATCTATGATATCGCCCGGGTTGCTGGCGTTTCAAAATCAACCGTGTCGCGCGTTCTGAATAAACAAACGAATATTTCTCCTGAAGCGCGTGACAAAGTGTTGAAGGCGATTGACGAATTAAATTATCAGCCCAACAAACTTGCCCGCGCCCTGACCTCTTCTGGCTTCGACGCCATTATGGTAATTTCAACGCGTTCAACCAAAACGACTGCCGGTAACCCTTTCTTCTCTGATGTACTTCATACCATTACGGCAAAAGCTGAAGAAGAAGGTTTTGACGTTATTTTGCAGACCTCGAAAAGCAGTGAAGACGACCTGCTAAAATGTGTGAACAAAATAAAGCAGAAAATGATTAAAGGGATCATTATGCTGAGTTCACCGGCTGATGAATCTTTTTTTACTACCCTGGATGCGTACGGCGTACCGGTAGTTGTCATCGGTAAAGTGGAAGGCGATTTTACGAATATTTACTCCGTCGACACGGATAATTTTCATGACAGCGCCACGCTAACAGATAATTTTATTAAAAACGGACGGCATAAAATTGCCTGCCTGCATGCGCCGCTTGATTATCATGTTTCTATCGATCGTCTTTCAGGCTATAAAGCCAGTCTGGAAAAGAATAACATTGCTATTAATCCAGACTGGATCATCGATGGCGGGTATACGCACGAGAGCGCGCTTACTGCGGCTATTCAATTATTGTCCTCAACCACGCCGCCTGACGCGGTATTTGCGACTGACAGCATGAAGTTGCTTGGTCTTTATCGCGCGGCGGATGAGTTAAACCTGATGATCCCAGAGCAGGTTGTGGTTGCGGGATACAGCGATCCGATGCTGTCCCTCATTCTCACGCCTGCACCAGGAGGCTTTGATATTCCTACCCGCAAGCTGGGCGAAGAGAGTTGCGATCTTCTGTTTAAGCGTATCGCCGGTCATCCTGCGCCACAAAAGGTGCTCGTTGATACCCATTTTTCACTTGCAGCCTCCCTACGGTAATACCAGGGGCGGTTAGCCCCTGGTATTGTGTCGATCAAAATGCGTAATTCACGCCAACGCCCGCATAGTGGAAGCGGTCGCTTTCACCTTCATCATGGTTTTCCCACTCATAGGCGTATTCCAGCGTCATGGATAAGCCATTGTTGAAATCGTAAGCGTAGAGGAGACCGAGTCGGTTGAAATCGTGTCCTTCACGTTCAGGATCGTCCTGCCAGTCCCAGTTCGACCAGCGATCAAGCCCAAGGCGGGTATAAGGTGTTAGCGTCGTCTGGCCTAACGAAATGGGCAGATACGCACGAATTTCCTGCGTCGAAAACTCGCCGTTATTACGGGAACTGTCCATATTGAAACCGCGCTCTAAATAGTAATTCACTTTAGCCGCGAAGGTTTCGTTGATGGTCCAGGTAAAGCCCGTTTCGGTTTCGACGCGGCTGTCAGAATATCCGGTCTTTTCCAGGTCATTGGCAAACTGATACATGGCAAACCAGCCGCCAAAACGCCAGTCATCGGTTAATTTAATATCCCAGTCAGGCTGAATTTTATAGCGCTGCATATTAGCGCTGCCGTCTTTCGCGCCCTTTTCATCTTTGTAGTGATATCCATAATTACGGAAGCCACCCGTCAGGCCGAGTGTGAAATCATCCGTTCCAATAAAGCGGTAGCGTAATTCAAATTCAGGACGATCGAAATAGGTTCCGCGTGTCATGCTGCTGTAATCAACCGGCCCTTCCTGATACATCGCCATCGAAATTGTCCACGCATCCCAGGTGGCGTTAAACCAGACGGAGGGTTCATATAAACCATCTTTATCGTCGCCCTGACCTTCTACGTTTTCAATTTCATACATTGCACCGATATTAAACGCCCAGTATTTTGCTGTTTCTTCGGCTTGCGCACAGCTAACCCCTGCGCACAGCACGAGCGCAGCACTTCGTAGTAGAGTACTCATTAAAATATTCCTTTATAATTAACAAACAAAAAAACCGGAAATTTGCATTTCCGGCAAACACCTTTCTTATCTAATAGCCGCTTCGGTATCCGCGTCGAAGAAATGGCACTTATTCATATCAAACTGGATGCCGATAGTGTCTCCGGCAACGTAGTCATTGGCCGCACCCGCCCGAACAACCAGTTCATGCCCGCCGACAGTGGCATAAAGCATAAACTCCGCACCCGTCAGCTCGGCTACACTCACTTTCGCGGCAATGTCTTCCCCCTGGCGCTGAAGCGTCAGAATATCTTCCGGTCGGATCCCAAACACCACGGCTTTACGCTGGTAGCCCGCAGCGTTGAGTGCCGCGAGCTTCTCTTCCGGAATTTCCAGACGCAGTGTTTCCGTCACAAAATAACGGTCGTCTACTGCCCCGCGAATGAAGTTCATGGCGGGCGAACCAATAAACCCGGCGACAAACATATTCGCGGGCTCGTTATATACCTGCTTCGGTGCCCCCACCTGCTGAATAAAGCCGTCCTTCAAAATCACGATACGGGTAGCCATCGTCATCGCTTCCGTCTGATCGTGGGTCACGTAAATCATCGTGGTATTGAGTTTCTGGTGCAGCTTGCTGATTTCAGCGCGCATCTGCACGCGAAGCTTGGCGTCGAGGTTAGAGAGCGGTTCATCCATCAGGAAGACACCGGCTTCGCGGACGATCGCCCTGCCTAATGCCACACGCTGCCGCTGGCCGCCGGACAACGCGCCAGGTTTACGCTTGAGATACTCACGCAATCCCAGAATTTGAGCCGCCCAGTTAACGCGCTCTTCGATAACCGCAGGCGGGATTTTCTGCATCTTCAGGCCAAACGCCATGTTGTCGTAGACCGTCATATGCGGATAAAGCGCATAGTTCTGGAAAACCATCGCGATGTCGCGAGACTTGGCGGGGACATCGTTCATGCAGACGCCGTCTATCACCAGTTCACCGGCGCTGATTTCTTCCAGTCCGGCGATCATGCGCAGCGTCGTCGATTTACCGCAGCCAGACGGCCCGACGAAGACGATGAACTCCTTGTCCTCAATTTCGAGGTTGAAATCCTTCACCACGTGGACCTGGTTATCGTAGATTTTCTGAATGTGTTTCAGAGACAGTTGAGCCATTATTAATTCCTTATCAATGCCGTCCGGGACGCCCAGAAATCCGTCAGGCATTTCCAGGTCAGTTCCCGCGTTGAATGAAGTTGTAATCCCGCATGGTTCAGGCCAGGTCCAATCCCAACCGACAACATCCCTGCCGCATTGATCGCTTCAACGCCCGCCGCCGCATCTTCGATACCGATGGCCTCTTCAGGGCGGACATTCAGCCCTGTGCAGGCAGCGAGGAAGATCTCCGGGTCAGGTTTTGAGCAGGTAATACGAGAAGCATCTGCACAAAAATCAAAAGCCTTATGAATGCCCAACGCCTGTAATATGCCGGGGGCGTTGAGGGATACGGAGGCAAGCCCAATTTTGATTTTCGCCGCACGTATATCCGCCAGGACTTCGCGGATACCTGGAAGCAGCGAATCTTGTGTCAACGACGCCAGGGACTGGACATAGAGATCGTTTTTCTTCCCGGCAAGCGTGAGGCATTGCTTGTCGTCAAACGCCCCCTCTTTTCCACCGTGTCGCAGGATCCGCTGCAGGGAATCCATGCGGCTAATTCCCTTTAGCTGCTCGTTAAACGCCTCGTCGATGGTGATGCCAATCTCCAGCGCCACGCTACGCCAGGCCAGGAAATGCAGATGTGCGGTATCGGTGATCACGCCATCCAGATCAAATACAACTGCATTAAGCGTCATAGCGCCCCTCCGTGGTAGCGGTCCCAATAATAGGCGCAAGAAAATCCTTACGTGCAAAGATCTGCAGCCCCGAGACGTTAAGGGTTTTACCCCATAGCGTTAGCGTGACAGGTGCAGAGGATTCAACGGTCAACGCATCATGTTCAAAACAGAAACGCATTTGCGCGTTTCGCCACCGCAGCGGGAAGCTCAGTTTTCGCCAGTGGGCAGGCAATTTCGGCGCGAGATGAAGTTCCCCTTCCACAATCTGCACCCCGGCAAAACCCTGAATAACGCCCGACCAGATGGCACCGGTCGCGGCGGCGTGAATACCGTCATCGCTGCTGTGCGGATCGTCACCCAGGTCGATGGCGACACCGTCACGCCATAAAATATATGCCCCTTCAGTGTCGCCGCAACGCGCAGTCACGATCCCGTGAATGGACTTGCTCAGCGACGAGTCATGTATGGTGCGTGGCTCGTAGAAAGCCAGGTTGGCAGCGCACTGTTGTGGTGTAAACCTTTCCGGCAGCAGGTAGTTGAGCATCACCACATCGGCCTGTTTGAGGATCTGCATCTCATTCACTTCAGCGCGAGAGTAATCAAGCAAAATGGTTTGTTTACCCGCTTTCGCTTTGTAGCGACTCAGATCGATAGCCGGTTTCGCCATAAAGGTATCATCCTGAGGAAGGACACCTTCGGCATTCGCCTCCGGGAGCCATAAACGCGTCAGAAAACGGGTGGCATTCGCCAGGAAAGCGTCATCGTCACGACCAAACATCGTCATAAACTGGCGGGCACAGGCGACGTTATGCCAGGCCAGATAGTTGGTGTAAGCGTTGTTGTTGACGTGTTCGGTGTATTCATCCGGCCCGATCACATCATGGATTTCCAGGCGACCGTTGACTTCGACGGCACGTCCCATCCAGAACGTCGCCGTCTCCGTCAGTAACGTCAAACCTTCATTGCGCATAAAGGCGTCGTCCCGTGTCGCCTGCCAGTAAGCGACAACGGCCCACGCGATATCCGCCACAATGTGGTGTTCGGCCAGTGCAGAGGCCACTTTCTGACGTGTGCCCGTACGAATGTTGATTGCCGCAAATTCCGGCGTCTCTTCCTGACCGCTCGCGGCGCTTTCCCACGGGAACAGCGCGCCTGGCCAACCGTTACGACGCGCTTTTTCACGCGCTCCGGAGAGGTTAAGCCACCGATAGCGCAGCAGGTTGCGGGCAATCTGTGGCCGGGTGAAAAGATGGAAAGGCAGCAAGAAAATTTCGGTATCCCAGAAGATGTGACCTTTGTACCCTTCCCCGGTCAAGCCTTTGGCGGCGATACTGCTTCGCTCGTCATGTGCTGGCGTCATGGTTGTCAGATGCCAGACGGCATAATCAAGCGCCATCTGATCCTGTTTGTCCGTGGATGTCACGTCAACCCGCGCGTCACGCCAGACGTTATCCCAGGCACGCGCGGAGTTCTCCAGCAGCGATGCATACCCTTTTGTGGCACATACTTTGAGATCGGCCAGCGCATTGCGCGCATAGGTTTCCTGCGAGAGCGTTTTGTCCTTGCGGTGAGTGATCCACACCAGTTTTTCAAGTGTGACAGTGTCACCGGCAGGAAGCGTCAGCGAATGGTGTGCCATGACGCGGCGATTTTTCGCGCTAAAGCAGCTGTCACTGCTGTCCGACGACAGACGGCAGCTTGTTGAGATGACCACCTCTGCAGCGCGATCCTGGGTTTCATAGACACCCTGCAGGTAATGCTGGTCAAAGACTCTGACAGAAACTTCATCCAGATGCTGTCTGCCGCTGTTGGTTTGGGTCGCATCAATACCTGTTTTCAACACCACCTGGGATGCAGCATCCAGCGGCGTGATCGACAGTTGCATTGCCACCAACGGCAGTTGATCGAGTGACACAAAGCGACGGCTATCCAGACGATACCGCTTCCCATCGGGCGCGCGCCAGAGAACCGTGCGACGCAGTTCGCCGTTGGCAAAATCCAGCTCGCGCTGCCAGCTCAGGATATCCCCTGACAGGAGGGTAAAATTCACACCGTCCAGTTCAACCTCGATGCCGGTGATATCCGGCAGGTTGATCAGTTCATTGGTCTCGTTCCGACCTGCGCGATGATACAGCCCCGCCAGATACATTCCTCTGGTTTGCTGGGTATAGTCTTCCTCATGCGCAGCGCGAATGCCCATATAGCCATTGCCGCAGGCCATAACAGAAGCGAATTTGTTCAGGCTGTGTGGACAAAAGCCCGGGTCGGTTAATACAGACACGTTCAGCATAACGTCACGCTTTCCCCTGTTTCTGCTGATTCATAAAGCGCGGCAACAAGCTGCTGGATAACCAGCCCCTGCTCCGCATCAGCAATCATGACCGGCTCTCCCTGCACGTGACGAACAAAGGCGTCCATACTGCGCAAATGCCGTTGGTCATCAGCGTCTTCACGCTGCGTGAGGGTCTGTAATACCCCGGCCTCGTCAGTGTAAATATGTGCCGGGAACAGCGTTGCCCCGGCTTTTTCAGCGCAGAATGAGACATTCATGATCGACTGCTCGCGAATATTCAGGGCAAACGAGGTATCCAGACGCAGGATGCCGCCGTTGCAGAATTCAATTGTGCCGAACAGCGCATCTTCGACCGTAAACTGAGCCGGATCCCACTCACCAAACTGGCCACAGTTTTTCCTGTTTCCCAGCCGCTGGAAGCTGTGCGCCGTGACCCGTTTAACCGCAGGGAAACCCAGTACATACATGGCGGCATCCAGCATATGAATGCCGATGTCGATCAACGGTCCGCCGCCCTGCAACGATTTGTTCGTAAAGACGCCCCAGCCCGGCACGCCACATCGACGCAGTGCCTGCGCCGTCGTGAAGTAGATCTCGCCCAGGACGCCATTCAACACGGCCTCACGCAGCAATTGCGTATCGCGTGCAAACCGGTGGTGAAAATCATACGCCAGCACTTTTCCCGCCTTTCGGGCAGCGGTACGCATCTGTTCGGCCTGCTGTGGCGTCATGGCGGGCGGCTTTTCACACATGACATGGCATCCGGCGTCGAGCGCCGCCATAACATGTTCAAAGTGAAACCGGTTAGGCGAACAAACGCTCACCACATCCGGTCTGACCGTCTCCAGCATGGTTCGCGTATCCTGCCATGAAGACGGGATCCCATGACGTTCCGCAAACGCCTGTGCCTGTTCAGGGCGGCTGTCCATGACAGCCACCATCTGAATATCACTGCGCGTGGCGTAATACGAGGCATGAACTTTGTCCGCGACCTGTCCGGCACCAATGATGGCGACGCGCAGAGGCGAAGGTGTTGAAGCACTCATCACGCATGTCATCCTTAGCATTCACGCAAATAGGTGAGGGAATCCTGATAAGCCTGCGCAGGATTGTCAGCACGAACACGACACTCATACACCACGTAACCCTGATAATCGTCAGCGCGCAGCCGATCGAATAGGCTGGCAAAATCGAGGCTGCCGCTGCCCGGCTGGTAGCGGTGGTTATCTGCAATGTGCACATGACCCAGCAGATCGCGGTTGCGGTGCAGCGCATCCGTTAGCGAGTCTTCTTCAATGTTCATATGATAGAAATCACCGATGATCTGCACGTGTTTGAGCGCATTCTCTTCGATGTAACGACGCGCATCCGCCAGGGTGTTGATCATATGGTCCTGATAGCGGTTCAGCGGCTCCAGGTATACCGTCGTCCCGGTGCGTGCTGCCACTTCATCCAGCCAGCGCAGGGAGGCGCTGACTGCTTTGCGGTCACCGTCCAGGCTGCGTGGAGAGGTCATTGGCGGCAGACGGAAGGTAAACATCCCCCAGGCCGCAGGGACGATAATCCCCTTGCCGCCCACCTCTGCCAGCGCTTCCAGAATACGTTCAATCTGCTGTAGTCCGTTCAGACGGCGCTCTTCAATGAAATCACCGATCCAGCCATCGTATCCGCCGCACGCGGTTGTTACCGGCAGGCCGGTGGCTTTGATAGCTGCTTTTACTTCATCGAGGTTTTCCACCAGCAGGCGGCCATCAATTTCGTAGCCATCAAAACCCATCGCTTTGATGTACTGGAATTTTTCCATGATGTTGGTCGGGAAAAAGGCCTGGTTTTGTGTTGCGATTTTCATGATTTGCTGTCCTTAGCTTAAAAAGTGACGCCCATTTTGATGCTCAGTTCAGGGTGCTGATCGACATATTTCATGTAGCTCTCAGCGCTGGTGGTAAAGGTGACAACTGGGTCGATCAGATCCTCGCAATTGAGATAACCGTTCATCAGCAATTCCCAGCAGGTCTCTTCAATACGCTTGCGGCTCCAGCGCGGGTAATCCGGGTTCGGTTCACTGCAGGCGCGGGAGAAAACAATTTTCGCGTTGTTGAAATGCGCTTCGCGACCGAGGTTGAATCCTGCCGCAAACGGCTTTGCGAACGCCACGTAGGAGAGGGTTCCGCCGTAAGCGAGACCGCGCAGTGCAGATTGCAGCGCATCGGCAAAGCCACTGGTTTCGATAATCACATCCGCGCCCTGCTTACCGGTCAGCTTTTTGATTTCAAGACCGACATCAGTACCGATTGGGTTCAGGCAGTGGTCTGCGCCATGACGGCGAGCAATCTCACAGCGATGTTCGATAGGATCGACACCGATGACCACTGACGCGCCAGCTTTCTTCGCCAGCTGAATCGCGATCTGACCAATCGCCCCCAGCCCGACAACAACCACAAAATCACCTACACGGACATTGGCATCACGCACGCCGCTCATGGCGAATTGCGCCGGATCGTAGCAAACGGCATTTTTCCAGGACGACCCCTGCGGCATTTTGCGCAGCTTGTAGTTGTTCACCGCGTTAACGATCACCGTCTCCTGCAGCGGACCGTAGCAGCAGACGCGATCGCCGATCTGGTATTCCGTCACGTCAGCCCCGCATTCGATAATGTCGCCGACGATCATGTTCCCCAGCTGGAATTTACCGAACTCAATACCGCGAGCCGCGCCCTCTTCACGTGGCGTGAACATCTGCCACTCGGCGTTGAACTCTTCATCGATAAACGGGCTTGCCGCGCGGAAATCCACCACTTCAGTGCCGTGTTTCGGCGCGCCAAAGCGGGCACGAATTTTCACTTCGTGAATGGCAACAGGACGATCTTCATATTCCACCAGCGCCGCCACGCGGGGCGCTGTCGCAACTAACTTTTTCATGACTGACTCCTTGTTAAAATTGGCCGCCTCAGCCCTTCACGCCACCGGCGGTCAAACCACTTTTAATAAAACGTTCAGACAGCGCGTACATGATGACCACAGGCAGTGCCGTGACCAGCGATGCCGCCATCATGCGACCCCAGATGTAATCTGGCGTGCTAAACAGGGTGTTGAGTCCTACCGGCAGGGTGAAATTGCTGGCGCTGGACAGGAAAATGGAGGCAAACAGATAGTCGTTCCATGCCACCATGAAGCAGTAGACAAACACCGACACCAGACCGGAAATCGCCAGCGGCACGGTGATGCGGAAGATGATTTGCAGACGGTTAAGACCGTCCATCATCGCGGCTTCTTCTATTTCGTCCGGAATGGTGTCGAAATAGCTGCGCAGCATGAATACCGCGGTCGGCAACGTCTGGGTCACCATGGTGATAATCAGCGCCAGTTCGGTATCGTAGATCCCGAGCGCGGTGATGATTTTGAACAGCGGCACCACCAATAAAATCCCGGAGAACATGTAGACGGTGTAAAAACTCGCATTGATCGTCGTGCGTCCTTTAAAACGCAGTTTGGACAAGGCGTAGGCACCCAATGTACCGAGAAACACCGCAATCACTGATGAAGTCAGCGAGACCACCATGCTGTTGCGGAAGTAATCCACAAACGGGAAAATCAGTGGGTTAAAGATGTCGACGTAATGCTGCAACGTCCACTCCTGCGGCAGAATCGTCGGATGCAGCGAGATCGCCTCTTTGGCGCTTTTAAACGACGTCATCAGCATCACGAAGAACGGGAACAGCGTGATGATGAGGAACACCGCCAGCCCCAGATAAAAACCGATACGGCCCAGCACGCGTTTATTTGTTGCCATTGAGGTTTACCCTTTTTCTGGTCAGCAGAATGACGGCGAAGATGATCACGAACAGCACCACGGAGATAGCGGCGGCTTTACCCAGATCGTTGAAGGCAAAGGCCGTTTTATAGAGATAGACGCCCAAAATATCGACCTTCGTTGTCAGCAGATAGACATCCGCAAACATGTAGAACATCCAGATGGTTCGCAGCGTAACCACCGTTGCCAGAACCGGCATGATCGCGGGCAATGTGACAATGCGAAAACGCTGCCAGGCATTCGCGCCATCCATTTCAGCCGCTTCATATAACGACTTATCAATGGTCTGCAAAATGGCCAGAAACGAGATGAACGCATAGGGGAAATAGCGCCAGATGGCAAACAGCACCACCAGCACAAAACTGCTGCCGGGGTTGTCAAACCACAGCGGTGCCTGGTCATACAGATGCAGCAGGTCAACGCCCAGATAGTTCACAATGCCGTAGCCGTTGTTGAACATGTACTTCCAGGCAAACACCAGCGAAATTGACGGCGTAACGTAGGATAAAATCACCAGTGAACGGGCCGTTTTGCGCAGGCGAAATTCACGGTTAAAGAAGATGGCGACGGCCAGCCCAAGGCCCGTACTGCCCAAAACGACCAGCGCGGTGTACCAGAACGTCATCCACAGCGAGTGCCAGAACGCAGCATCGCTCAGAATACGGATGTAGTTATCCAGCCCAACAAACACGGCATCGATGCGCGGGTTGAGCGGCAAGCGTAAGAAACTGATTTCAATGTTGGAAATCATCGGCCAGGCCACCAGGCCCCCCAGCAAAATCAGGCTGGGGGCCAACAGCAGCATGGCGAAAGGCATATCTGAACGACCAGAAAACAACGTCTTCATAATTCCCTTCGCAAAGCGCTCCTATCGTTGTGAAATCAGGTCAGTCAGTCGCTTCTGGCTGTTGCTTAACGTTGCACTGAGATCTTGTTGACCTACCGTGACGTTATGCACCATAGAACTGATAATGCCGGAACCCGTGACATCGCCCATGCGGGTGAAGTTTTTGTCACCCACGGCACCAAACACCTGCACGTTCGGGAATTGGGCGATCAGCTCGTAAGGCAGTTGCCCAAACGCTTTAATCACATCGTTGTTTTTCCAGGTTTCCGTGCCCACAACCCGTTTGTTCACGGGCAACGCTGCACCAGGCGACATCATGACCCAGTCTGTTGCGTTCTGAGCCTGCTCCATCCAGGTGACAAATTTCTCTGCCGCTTTGGTTTCCTCTTCGGTTTGGCCTGTGGTGATCGTCAGTGATGTGATCATGCCGTAGACCGCAGAGGATTTTTCAGTCGGGACCACAAAGCCCAGGTCCGCGGGATTGCCGTCTTTGAAGACCGCCGGCAGGATGTAGGTGGAGTAAACGGCCATCGGCGCGGAGCCGTTCATAAAGGCGTCTTTGATCTCCATGACATCGTTTGATCCAGGCATGGTGGTTGCCGCCAGCGCTTTATAAAAGGCCAGCGCTTTCGTCATCTCTGGCGTATCAATCTCCACGTCACCTTTCGCATCAAAGACGTTTGCGCCTCCCGAAAGGGCGAACTGGGAGAATGCCTGTTCCGTCATCACACTTTCTGCTGTTGGCAACGCAATGCCGTAGTGTTTCTTGCCCGGATCGTTGAGTTTCTGACTGGCTTGCAGCAACTGCTCCCAGTTATGCGGCTCTTCAATGTCCGCAGCCGCCAGGATGTCTTTGTGGTACCAGACGCCGGACAGCCAGGCACTGACAGGAACGCCGGTCCACGCAGTGCCGTCTTCAGTACGAACCACGCGAAGAATGCCGTCGTAGAAGGTGTCTTCACCTACGGCTTTAATCGCTTCACCGATCGCGTCCCGATCCAGCAACTGCTCTTTGTCCATCACCTTTGCGTAGTCATGGCTGACTTCGATCACTTCCGGCAATGCGCCGGTACGGGCCAGAGTGATGACCTTGGTGTTGTAGGCATCCTCTTCCACCGGTACCTGTTTCACCGTGATGGTTGGGTTTTCCTTCTCGAATTTCTCAATCAGTTTCGTAATGACGGCCTGACGTTCCTGCTCCACCGACGAATGCATAAATTCAATGGTGACGTTCGATGGCTTGTCGTCCTTACATCCTGATATCAGGGCGCACGAAGCCAGTGCTGACATCAGCACAATTTTGGTCATCTTCATTTTTGAGGTCCTTTTTAGTTTTCTTTAATCCACATCACCTGCCATGGATTAAGGGTCAGAGTCGTACCGCTAATATTCTGTTTCGTAATCAGCTCCGTACCGGATATCCCTTCAGAATTCACGGTCTGAATATGTTGGCTAAAGTTAAAAAATGCCGTTATTCGCTCACCCTTTTCTGCCACGCGAATAATTTTAAGAATATGTTTTCCGGATGTTTCGAAAAATGCGTGACTATCCGGATGGAATACCTGTTCCGTTCTGCGTATCGCAATCAATTCGCTTAGCTGTTTAAATATTTTATGGCGAATGCCTGTTGTGTTTGAAAGTTCTGAATCAATCTCACCGGCAATGTATTTTTTGCGGTTGATTGCGCGGTTATATCCAAGTCGCTCAACGCCTTCATAATCATTACGTGAGCCCAGCACACTTTGAATATAAATGGCAGGCACGCCAGGGAAACTCAATAAGACCGCATGCGCCAGAATAAATCGTGCAATACGTTCGTTATCAGCTGCATTTTTTGGGCTTAATGCATCCAGATAGGTAACATTAATTTCATAGGGACTTCGCGTTCCGTCAGGGTTATTTTTCCAGTTAACCAGAGCCCCTTCCTGCTGAAGTTTTTCCACCAGCGAAAGGATGTCGGATTCAGGTAAAATCCCGCGTAACGGATTCAGGCCGATACCATCATGCGAAGCTAAAAAGTTGAACCAGGTGGTTTTCGTGGAAGGGAGTTCCAGCGATGAGGCCCACTGGCTCAGGGTGTGGACATCCTGACGATGGATGGCATGCAACACCAGCGGCGGTAAAGAGAACTGATACACCATCTGCGCTTCATTTTCGCCGTTGCCAAAATAAGAGATGTTGTCTTTATGCGGAACGTTTGTTTCGGTGATGATGACCGTTCCCGGCGCCACAGCCTCAGTAATCGCGCGGAAGAACTGGATGAGCTGGTGGGTTTGTTCCAGATGGATGCAGTGTGTTCCGGGGATTTTCCACATAAAACCCACGGCATCGAGACGGATGTAATTCGCCCCTTCCATCAGGTAATGAAGCAGTACATCCACCATGGCAATTAACACGTCCGGCGAAGCAAAGTTCAGATCGATCTGGTCTTCGCTAAAGGTGGTCCACAGGTGGCGGACGCTGCCGTCATGAAGCGTAAAAGGCGTCAGAAGCGGTAACGCTCGTGGGCGCGTCACGGCGGATAAGTCTGTTTTCGGATCGACGGAGATAAAGAAATCTTCATAGCCAGGCGTTTGCTGAAGATAGTTAGCAAACCATTGGCTTTTTGCCGACATATGATTGCACACGTAATCAAACATCAGGCTGGTGGACTGTTTTAATTCAGCAATATCACTCCAGGTTCCGGTTTCTGGTGCCACTTCATGATAATCGATGACAGAGAAACCATCGTCAGAGGACCACGGATAAAAAGGTAAAAGATGGACATGAGAAAAGGAATGAGAAAGCCACTTATTATAAAAACGGGTAAACACCGGCAGCGCGTTCTCCCCTGCTTCCGAAAACTGATCGGCATAGGTAATGAGGACGACATCTTTTTCATCCCAGCCGGATTTACGTTTTTCCGTAATAAGAGAAGCGGCATTACCGATTTTTTCCAATAACACCTTGCGATGTGTATCAGTAAAGGTTTCCCCGTAAATAAGATCAATGAGTTTATTAATTTTTGCGTTCACTTTGTTTTCCATGGTAGCGGTCCCACGGATCGCAATCTACTCCCATGGAAAATATCTGTCAACGGACCAGGGAGCATAAAATCGCCCTGATAAAGCAGCGCAGAGCAGTAATGTGAGCTACAGCAAAGAAAGAATAAAAAGACAGAGATGCCAGGCAGAAACGCCGCTAGCCCTTCTCTCGGGTGAGAAAGGGCTAACGCAATCAGGAAGGGTCAGGAGAAGTATCGACGAGAAACGCGTTTTGCCAGTTTCTGCAGCATCGGTTCCAGCGCCACGGCAAGCAGCATTCTGACCGGTTTACGGGCAACAGATTTTATCGCCCAGCCCGCCACACCGGCCGGACCGTAACGCAACGCTGTCAGCAGGACCAGTTTACCTGCGATTTTCAGGCCGGGTTTTACCTTCTGACCGGCCTGTTGCCAGTTTTGTTTCATTAATGTTCTCTCTTAAAGCTGACGAAAACGGCTTCTCAGCGTAAAGGTATCAGAGGTGATATAGCGTTCCATTTCCCGCAGCCGCTTCTCCCCTTCAGCCAGTTGATCATCAACGGCGTTGAGCAGATCGCTGCTGGTCGGTGCGCCTTCCGCCGCCAGTTCACCGTCAGGCATGGGGTCGAGCACAAACGACAGCACGATATAGGCCACCAGAGTAATAAAAGCCAGACCAAAGAAAATGGATAATACCGTCACCACACGCACCAGTTTCACCGGTACATCGAGATAATGGGCCAATCCAGCACAAACGCCGCGTACCATGCCCTGCTGCGGGATGCGCCACAATTTTTTGTTCAGGTTCAGTCCAGACATTAACGCTCCCTCCAGTTCGGATGTTCTGCATCCAGGATAGCTTCCAGCGCCTGAATGCGATCGCGCATCTTATTCGCCTGATCGGTAAGCTGCACAAGACGTTGTTGCTCACTCTGAGAAAGCTCTCCACGCGAAGAGCGGTTACTGTAGTGCAGCCATAACCAAATCGGCAGAACGAACAGCACGAAAATGGTCAGGGGAATTGCCAGAAAAAGCGCGCTCATGTGTACTCCTTGTTTTATGATGCGGCACGCTCAGGTGCCGCACGAATTATTACTGGTTGTCTTGCTTCATTTTGGCTTTCAACGCCGCCAGCTGCTCGCTGATTTCGTCGTCGGCTTTCAAATCGGCAAACTGCTGATCCAGCGTTTTCTGCTTACCGATACTGTGGCTTTCCGCTTCCGCTTCCATGTGGTCGATACGGCGTTCGAAAGATTCGAAACGGGCCATCGCTTCGTCCAGCTTACCGCTGTCCAGCTGACGGCGAACGTCACGGGAAGAGCTTGCCGCCTGGTGGCGAAGCGTCAGCGCCTGTTGACGAGCGCGGGTTTCGCTGAGTTTATTCTCAAGCTCGCCGATCTCTTTCTTCATACGAGAGAGCGTGTCATCAACCAGCGTCACTTCGTGTTCGAGCGCGGTGACAACATCTGACAACTTCTGTTTTTCAATCAGCGCGGCACGAGCGAGATCTTCTTTATCTTTACGTAACGCCAGTTCGGCTTTTTCCTGCCATTCGTTGAGCTGGGTGGTCGCCTGCTCAATGCGACGCGTGAGCTGCTTTTTCTCAGCCAGCGCACGAGCGGAGGTGGAACGCACTTCAACCAGCGTGTCTTCCATTTCCTGAATCATCAGACGCACCAGCTTCTGCGGATCTTCCGCTTTCTCAAGCAGTGAGTTGATGTTGGCGTTCACGATGTCGGCAAAACGAGAAAAAATACCCATAATCAAATCCTCATATTTCTGTTATCGGGCGATGCCCTGCTAAAGAGATAATACAAATCCCATGCCAACTTTTTATCTCATTGATATTATTAGATGTGATTGATATTTGCACATTATGGCACTATCCTCACCTGGTGAATATCACTAAGGAGTGGTTAATTTCATCATGACCGGATACAAAGACAACTTACTGGGTGAAGCGAACAGTTTTCTTGAAGTGCTTGAACAGGTTTCGCGCCTGGCACCTCTCAATAAACCGGTGCTCATTATCGGCGAGCGCGGTACGGGTAAGGAACTGATAGCCAACCGTCTCCACTATTTATCCGGACGCTGGGACGGGCCATTTATTTCCCTTAACTGCGCGGCGTTGAATGAGAATCTGCTCGACACTGAACTGTTTGGTCATGAAGCGGGTGCGTTTACCGGTGCACAAAAACGCCATCCCGGACGGTTCGAGCGTGCAGATGGCGGCACACTGTTCCTCGATGAACTGGCGACAGCCCCAATGCTGGTTCAGGAAAAGCTGCTGCGCGTCATTGAATATGGCGAGCTGGAGCGCGTCGGCGGAAGTCAGCCGCTGCAGGTTAACGTGCGTCTGGTCTGCGCGACCAACGCCAATCTGCCGGAAATGGTGGCGGAAGATACATTTCGCGCAGACCTGCTCGACAGGCTGGCATTTGACGTCGTACAACTGCCGCCGCTGCGTGAAAGGCGCAGCGACATCATGCTGCTGGCAGAGCAGTTTGCCATCCAGATGTGCCGTGAGCTGGGTCTGCCTCTTTTCCCCGGCTTCAGCGATTACGCCACAGAAACCCTGCTCGGCTACCCGTGGCCGGGGAATATTCGTGAACTGAAAAACGTGGTAGAGCGTTCGGTTTATCGCCACGGCAGCAGCGAAACCGAACTGGACAACATTATCCTCGACCCGTTTAAGCGCAACGCACGGCCCGCTGTTGTGCCTGTCAATAACACTGACGTGCCGTCTCTGCCGCTCGATTTGCGTCAATTTCAGCATAAGCAGGAACAGCAGTTACTGGAACAGAGCCTCCAGCAGGCGAAATATAACCAGAAACAGGCGGCTGATTTGTTGGGTCTGACCTACCATCAATTAAGGGCATTGCTCAAAAAGCATCAAATGCGCTGACATTATCAGCACTTATCTGCAGACATTTTTACGAAGCAGGTGTAAGTGCGATACACTTTGCAGATCGAACCTAAAAACCTTAAAAATTATGCGTCTGGTTTTATCGTCCTTGTTGGCACTCGGTCTGTTCAGCAACCTGGCTGTTGCTGCGCCTGAGCGATCTGCGCTCCCTGATATTCGCGATAGCGGATTTGTCTATTGCGTCAGCGGGCAAGTTGATACCTTTAACCCGCAAAAAGCGGGTAGCGGCCTGATTGTCGATACGCTGGCAGCACAGCTGTACGATCGTCTGCTTGATGTTGATCCGTATACCTATCGCCTGGTGCCTGAGCTTGCTGAGAGCTGGGAAGTGCTGGATAACGGCGCAACCTACCGTTTCCGCCTCCGCGACGATGTCGACTTCCAGCGCACGCCATGGTTTACCCCCACCCGCAAACTGAACGCGGATGACGTGGTGTTTACCTTCCAGCGCATCTTTGACCGCCACCATCCGTGGCATAACGTTAACGGCGGAAACTTCCCCTATTTCGACAGTCTGCAGTTTGCCGATACCGTCAAAAGCGTGCGCAAGCTGGATAACCGGACGGTGGAGTTCCGGCTGGTTCGCCCGGATGCCTCTTTCCTCTGGCATCTGGCAACACACTATGCGTCAGTGATGTCGGCAGAATACGCGGCTACGTTGACGAAAAAAGATCGCCAGGAACTGCTCGACCGCCAGCCTGTCGGCACGGGCCCGTTCCAGCTTGCAGAGTATCGTGCCGGGCAGTTTATTCGCCTGCAGCGTCACGAACATTTCTGGCGCGGCACGCCGCTGATGCCGCAGGTGGTTGTCGATCTGGGCTCTGGCGGTACAGGACGTCTTTCGAAGCTGTTAACCGGTGAGTGCGATGTGCTTGCCTGGCCAGCAGCCAGCCAGCTGACCATTCTGCGTGACGATCCGCGTCTGCGCCTGACATTGCGTCCGGGGATGAACATTGCCTATCTGGCATTCAACACCGACAAACCGCCGCTGAACAATCCTGCCGTTCGCCACGCTCTGGCGTTAGCGATCAATAACCAGCGTCTGATGCAGTCGATTTACTACGGCACCGCAGAAACGGCGGCTTCTATTTTACCGAGAGCCTCCTGGGCCTACGACGGCGAAGCTAAAATTACGGAATACAATCCGGCAAAAGCGCGTGAGCAGTTGAAAGCGCTGGGGGCGGAAAACCTGACGCTGCAGCTTTGGGTGCCAACCAGTTCCCAGGCGTGGAACCCAAGCCCGCTGAAAACAGCGGAACTGTTGCAGGCCGATATGGCGCAGGTAGGCGTTAAAGTGATCATCGTCCCTGTCGAAGGTCGTTTCCAGGAGGCTCGCCTGATGGATATGAACCATGATTTGACGCTGGCGGGCTGGTCTACCGACAGTAACGACCCGGACAGCTTCTTCCGCCCGTTGCTCAGCTGCGCCGCGATTAACTCGCAGACCAACTACGCGCACTGGTGTCATCGGGAATTTGATGCCGTGTTACAAAAAGCGCTCGCCTCACAGCAGCTTGCGTCGCGTATAGAAGCGTACGATGAAGCTCAGGATATTCTGGCTCGGGAACTCCCGGTGCTCCCGCTGGCCTCATCCCTGCGTTTGCAGGCCTATCGGTACGATATTAAAGGGCTGGTACTGAGTCCGTTTGGCAACGCCTCCTTCGCAGGGGTCACTCGTGAAAAAGAGCAAGAGGTGAAGAAACCATGATCATATTTACCTTGCGCCGTCTGCTGTTGCTGCTGGTTACGCTGTTCTTTTTGACCTTCGTGGGCTTTAGCCTGAGCTATTTCACGCCCCACGCCCCGCTTCAGGGATCGTCACTGTGGGATGCATGGCTGTTCTGGTTTAACGGCGTACTGCACTGGGACTTCGGGGTTTCCAGCATTAACGGACAGCTGATTTCAGAACAGTTGAAAGAGGTTTTCCCGGCGACCATGGAGCTGTGCATCCTGGCGTTTGGCTTTGCTTTGATGGTGGGCATTCCCGTGGGGATGCTGGCGGGCATTTATCGCAATAAATGGCAGGATAAATTTATCAGCGCCATTGCCCTGCTCGGCTTCTCAATCCCGGTATTTTGGCTGGCGCTGCTGCTCACCCTCTTCTTCTCTCTGACGCTGGGCTGGCTGCCGGTTTCCGGGCGATTCGATCTGCTTTATACGGTTAAAACAGTGAGCGGGTTTGCCATCATCGATGCATGGCTTTCGGATTCGGTCTGGCGCGATGAGATGATCATGAGTGCGCTGCGTCATATGGTGCTGCCGGTTCTGACTTTAGCCGTTGCGCCTACCACCGAAGTGATCCGCCTGATGCGCATCAGCACCATTGAGGTGTTCGATCAAAACTACGTCAAAGCTGCCGCCACGCGCGGGCTGTCGCGTCTGACTATTCTGCGTCGCCATGTGCTGCACAATGCGCTGCCGCCGGTTATTCCCCGCCTGGGATTACAATTCTCTACCATGCTCACGCTGGCGATGATCACGGAGATGGTCTTTAGCTGGCCGGGTCTGGGGCGCTGGATGATCAACGCCATTCGCCAGCAGGATTACGCGGCGATCTCCGCTGGTGTGATGGTGATTGGCTCACTGGTGATTATTGTGAACGTTCTTTCCGATATTTTGGGTGCCATGGCCAACCCTCTGAAGCATAAGGAATGGTATGCCTTACGATAGCGTATACAGTGAAAAGCGCACGCCCGGTGCGCTACGTACCGTGTGGCGTAAATTCTATGGTGACACCACGGCTATGATCGGCCTTTACGGCTGCGCTGGCCTGGCCTTGCTGTGCGTGTTGGGTTCGTGGTTTGCACCGTATGGCATCGATCAGCAGTTCCTCGGCTATCAACTTTTGCCGCCTTCATGGTCCCGCTATGGTGAAGTCTCCTTCTTCCTCGGGACTGACGATCTTGGACGAGACGTGTTAAGCCGTCTTCTGAGCGGCGCGGCCCCGACGGTGGGCGGTGCGTTTGTGGTGACGCTGGCGGCCACGATCTGCGGCCTGGCGCTGGGCATTTTTGCAGGCTCTACTCACGGCCTGCGTTCGGCGGTGCTGAACCACATTCTGGATACCCTGCTCTCTATTCCGTCTTTGCTGCTTGCGATTATCGTCGTGGCGTTCGCTGGGCCACATCTGTCACACGCGATGTTTGCCGTCTGGCTGGCGATCCTGCCGCGCCTGGTTCGCTCGGTATACAGCCTGGTGCATGACGAACTGGAAAAAGAGTACGTTGTCGCGGCCCGTCTGGACGGCGCGACCACGTTTAATATTTTGTGGTTTGCCGTATTGCCGAACATTGCTGCCGGACTGGTCACAGAGATCACCCGAGCCCTGTCGATGGCTATCCTGGACATCGCCGCGCTGGGTTTCCTCGATCTGGGGGCGCAACTGCCCTCCCCTGAATGGGGTGCAATGCTCGGTGATGCCCTGGAGCTTATCTATGTCGCACCGTGGACGGTCATGCTGCCAGGGGCGGCCATTATGGTGAGCGTACTGCTGGTCAACCTGCTGGGCGACGGCATTCGCCGTGCGATTAATGCGGGGGTGGAATAATGCCGTTACTTGATATCCGCAACCTGACCATCGAATTCAAGACCGGTGAAGGCTGGGTGAAGGCCGTGGACCGCATCAGCATCACGCTTGCTGAAGGTGAAATCCGCGGGCTGGTGGGAGAATCTGGCTCCGGTAAGAGCTTGATCGCCAAAGCCATCTGCGGCGTGGCGAAGGACAACTGGCGCGTCACCGCTGACCGCATGCGCTTCGATGATATCGACCTGCTGCGCCTCTCCCCTCGGGAACGCCGCAAGCTGGTGGGTCATAACGTGTCGATGATTTTCCAGGAGCCGCAATCCTGTCTTGATCCGTCCGAGCGCGTGGGCAAACAGCTGATGCAGAACATCCCCGGCTGGACCTATAAAGGACGCTGGTGGCAGCGTTTTGGCTGGCGCAAGCGCCGTGCCATTGAGCTACTGCACCGTGTCGGGATTAAAGATCACAAAGACGCGATGCGCAGCTTCCCTTACGAACTGACCGACGGCGAATGCCAAAAAGTGATGATTGCCATCGCGCTGGCAAACCAGCCGCGCCTGCTGATTGCCGATGAACCCACAAACGCGATGGAGCCCACCACGCAGGCGCAAATTTTCCGCCTGCTGACGCGTCTTAATCAGAACAATAACACCACCATTTTGCTGATCAGCCATGACCTGCAGATGCTGAGCAAATGGGCGGATAAAATTGACGTGATGTATTGCGGCCAGACGGTCGAAACTGCCGTCAGTGAAGATCTGGTGAATACGCCGCATCATCCATACACCCAGGCACTGATCCGCGCGATACCGGATTTCGGTAGCGCGATGCCGCATAAAAGCCGTCTGAATACCTTGCCGGGTGCCATCCCCCTGCTGGAGTCGTTGCCTATTGGCTGCCGTCTGGGGCCACGTTGTCCCTACGCTCAGCGTAAATGCATTGAGACGCCGCGTCTCACAGGGGCGAAAAGCCACCTGTACGCCTGTCATTTCCCGCTGAACATGGAGAGAGAGTGAAATGGTCGAAACCTTACTGGAAGTTCGTAACCTGAGTAAGACCTTTCGCTACCGCACAGGGCTCTTTCATCGCCAGACCGTAGAGGCGGTTAAGCCGCTGAGCTTCACGCTGCGCGAGAAACAGACGCTGGCGATCATTGGCGAGAACGGGTCCGGAAAATCCACGCTGGCGAAAATGCTGGCAGGCATGGTTGAGCCAACCGATGGCGAAGTGCTGATTGACGATCACCCGCTAAAATTTGGTGACTACTCTTTCCGCAGCCAGCGCATCCGCATGATCTTTCAGGATCCGTCTACTTCCCTCAATCCGCGCCAGCGAATTTCGCAGATCCTGGATTTCCCGCTGCGGTTGAATACCGACCTGGAGCCTGAAGCCCGGCGTAAACGCATCGTCGAAACGCTGCGTTTAGTCGGACTGCTTCCCGATCATGTGAGCTACTACCCGCACATGCTTGCACCGGGTCAGAAACAACGTCTGGGGCTGGCACGCGCGTTGATTCTGCGTCCAAAGGTGATTATTGCCGATGAAGCCCTTGCCTCGCTGGATATGTCGATGCGTTCGCAGTTAATTAACCTGATGCTGGAATTACAGGAAAAACAAGGTATCTCTTATATCTACGTGACCCAGCATCTTGGCATGATGAAACACATCAGCGACCAGGTCATGGTGATGCACCAGGGTGAAGTTGTCGAACGAGGAAGTACGGCTGATGTGCTGGCCTCTCCGCTGCACGATTTGACGAAACGGCTCATCGCCGGGCATTTCGGTGAAGCATTGACCGCCGATGCGTGGAGAAAAGATCGATAAGCACGAGATAGACGCTCCTGACGCGGCACTGAACTAAATTGCTCAGCTGAATTAAGGATTAAATAGTTTGCATACGCTATTTAATCCTTTGCTTTTTCGTCTCCACTCCTGCTCCATATTTCACACAAAATAAATCAATAGTTCCCCTCCAGAATACCCAGAAATTACGGAGGAGAAGAAATGAATAACGCCACTTACGTTCTCAAATACACTGAATATCTAATAAGAAAATGCCGCTCTTTTTTAATCACAGACCTGCATTTCCATACTACCAGGCTTAAAAAAGCCTCAGGAAGAATCCCAGACATTCAATCACCCACGACGTTGAGTGAAAAAATATGTCATCGTCTGGTCTATGATCATAATAACCTCTACACGATGCTCGCCGATAAACTCGCCGTTCGGGCATACGTTTCCTCCAGAACAAAACGAGTGAAAACGGTGCCATTAATTGGCGTTTATTCCCGGGCGTCGCAGATTGATTTTTCAGTACTCCCTGACAAGTTCGTCCTTAAGTGCAACCATGACAGCGGCAGCACAATAATATGTACAAACAAAGCGCAATTTAACTATAAGGAAGCGTGTAAAAAACTGAGCCTCGCGTTAAAGAAAAACTTGTACTACACCACGCGCGAATGGCAATACAAAAACATTACGCCGAGTATACTTTGCGAGCCGTTCGTCGATCTCTTCGATAATGCTGACAGGAATATAACACCCGAAATGCTGAGGATCCATTGCTTTCATGGCGTTGCCCACTATGTAGAAGCGGATTTCACGGATGATAACGGCAAAGGGTTTATCAACGTTTATGACAGGCACTGGAACTTACAACCCTTCCGGATGGAATATCCGAATACTTCAGCAGATCCAGGCGAACCGGTCTTGTTCCGACAGGCGTTGTTGGCCTCTCAGGAGCTGGCGGATGGAATTGACTACTGCCGCGTTGACCTTATGCTAAAAAAAGATGAAATCTATTTCAGTGAAATAACCTTAAGCCCGAGACGCGGTAAACTGACGATTACCCCGCAGGAATGGGATGCTAAGTTAGGAAAAATATGGCATTTATCGCCGGCAGGCGTATTTGACCTGCCGCTGAAACTCACGCGTCGGACCAGGTGAGTTTAAATATCGAGTGGTTTTGCGTCGATAAGGTATAGGTAACATCGCCACCATGCGCCAGCATGATGGCTTTTACCACCGACAGGCCCAAACCACAGCCTTCCGGGTTCAAATGTCTGGCGCCATTATCGCGCTGAAAGGGCTGAAACAGGAAATCATGAAACTCTCTGGGGATGCCCGGTCCGCCGTCCTGAATAAGGATATAATTGCCTTTATCCGAAACGCCATTTTTCACGATGAGCGTGCGCGAGGTTGAATAATGTAAGGCATTGTCAAATAAAACGGTCAGACACTGATTGATGCGTAACGGATCGAATACGCATTGCTGCTCCCTCAGGTCTGTATTAACGGTAAATGCCTTACGGTTAAACTCGGGCATGAATGTATCGAGTGCATCCTGTATTGTTCCTTTTAGATCCATTCTGGACTGGCATAACGTGTATCCCGCTCCGCCACCCGAACTGATCACCCGGAGATCCTCAATCAGACGGGTTAACCCTTCCGTCTGTTTGAGAAGATTATTAAACAGTACCGGGTCTGGGGTAAAAACACCGTCAACCAACCCCTGAAGCCGTCCGCGTAAGATCGTGACCGGCGTTCTCAGCTCATGCGCAATAGCGGCATTCCAGGATTTCCGCTGAATATCCAGCGTCTGTAATTTTTCCGCCATTTCATTGAAATCCGTCACCAGGTGATTGATCTCACCAAGCCGAGAACTGGTACAAAATGCCCGGGCGTCCAGATCGCCCTGAGAAATCTTTTTCAGGCTGGACGCTACTGCGTTAAGCGGGGTGAGTATTCGCGATGAAAGTTTGACCGTGAAAAAGAGTGCAATAATCAGACTAATCGTTGTCGCGGTCCCAATCCATACCCAGTCCCACATCGTCATCTGCTCGTCATCGCCCGCAGCAGCGCCACCCGGGAGATGATCCAGAATAAAGGAGTAAAAAAACCAGGAGCCCAGTATGGCGATGGCAATGATCGTAAACGTCAGCAACAGCATATACGTTAAGATCTGACGGCTCAGGACAGACTCTTTGTTCATTTCTTTTCCCCAAGCCGGTAGCCCATGCCTCTGATGCTCTCGGGAACACCGTACAGACCGGCAAGCTCCAGTTTTTTTCGCAACTTGCTCATATGGCTGTCGACCGTTCTGTCGAGCGTATCCCCTTCCGGCAGACACGCGTTGAGTAACTCTTCGCGGGAGCAGACCTTTCGCGGATATCTCACCAGCCAGGTAAGTAATTTAAATTCGGTCGTCGTTAATACCGGGGAGATAACCTCTTCGCCCACGGTGACTTCCACGTAAAAGTCATCCGGATAGACCGTAATAAAAGGCGTTCTGAGCGGCAGGGAACCCGCCTGCTGAAGCGTGGGTTTCGTCCTGCGCAGCACCGCCTCAACCCGCGCGACAACCTCAGAAGGGTTGAAGGGTTTGATCACGTAATCATCCGCGCCCAGTCTCAGCCCCATGAGTTTATCGACATCCTGATCGAGTGCGGAAACCATAATAACGGGGACAGAACTTTCCTGACGAAGCGTGGTAAGTACGCTCCAGCCGTCACATACGGGCAGGTGAATGTCCAGCAAGATGAGATCCGGCTTATGGAGGCGATTAAGCGTTATTGCCTGCTCGCCCTGGCTGGCTCTGAGCGTTTTCATTCCTGAACGCTCTAAGTAGCTCATCAGTATATCGGCGATTTCGTCTTCATCTTCAACAACAAGGATCAGCGTATTTTTGTGCATTTTATCTCCGCGGGTGAAATCCCTTTGAGCACGCTTACAGACATCTTTAGCACAATAAGACACAGTCTTCGGGAAAAAGTGCCCTGGTCACAAAATTTTCCGGGGTGGATTTCAATTCCCGGTTATTTCTCCACACAGCATACACATTCCGACAATAAAAACTCGACAATGCCTGTTCAAAATCGCTGTTCAGGCATATGCCGTCTTTTCATCGAACGTAACTAATTAATCCTGTCCCTTAAAGACATTCTGAAGTTGGCTGAGATAATGAACATGGAACTCTCTAAATATTTACACCCTAAAAAAATCGGCATATATTCCTTGTTCCTGATGCTGTCCTGGGGACTATTATATATTTGGCTGGTTCTGATACACAGACTGGACGAAAAAGTCGCCTCGACGCTACCCTCCTCCCCCATCATGTATGGCTGCATCGCACTGTCAGTGGTCTTTTTATCAATCCAAAATAAAGCTGGCGCGCTGACTGAACTTCTTGTCATCGCCTTCTGGTTAATGGTGATTTTTGTTTATCTCATTATTACGTTCACCGTGCTGTTAAATGCGATGCCCGACATCGAAGATCTGATCTTTTATTACGAGTGTTATTTGATTATTTTTTTTGGCGGAACACCTCTGTACCTCATTATGAGAATGATTTGAATCTGAGCTCCACACATCCTCCACAAACCACCCATTTCCGCTAAACAGGCGCGCGGTAGACTCTCTACCTCATTTTTTGCACAAAAATAATACACTGAAAAAGTCTGACACGACTTACCCATAATGATGAATCCTAATAATAATCTCCGTTCTTCGGAATCTGCCGGTGTGATGCACTCGCTTAAAAAACTCGCGATACGGCACCGGAAAAAACTGGTTGTCACTTTCTTGCTGGTGGTGGCCGAAAACGTGACGTTTTTACTTTATCCCGTTCAGGCAGGCATCGCGATTAATGCCATCCTCGCAGGTGAGACGCTTAACGCCGCGCTGTATGGCCTGATGGTACTTTGTATGTGGTTCATCGGGGCCGCCAGACGGAGCGTAGACACGCGCACGTTTGCACGCATTTATGCCGGACTTGCGGTATCCGTCGTCCTGGCACAGCGCAAATATCAGCTAAACCATTCGGCAATCGCCGCCAGAGTCACGCTCTCGCGCGAGTATGTGGATTTCTTTGAAATGCACCTTCCCCTGCTTATTACATCGCTGAGTTCCCTTTTGGGTGCTGCAATCATGTTGCTGTTTATTGAATGTTGGGCCGGCGTCATGTGCTTTGCGATTGTACTTATCCTGCTCGGATTTGTCTCCGGATATGCCCGTAAAAATGAATGGCTATTCATGCGCCTGAATAATCGGCTGGAAAAAGAAGTGGATTATGTTCATAAGGCGGGTACGGCCACCCTTCACCGACATTACGCCACGCTTGCACGTTTACGTATCGCATTATCTGACCGCGAGGCGTGGGGTTATTTGTGGGTTGGCGTGCTTGTTGCCGCGCTTTTTACGCTGACCATCGTCTGGATGACGCGCTCAACCGGCATCACCGCCGGACATATCTATTCCGTGATGACCTACATGTGGATGTTCGCGACGAGTCTCGATGACGCACCGCAGCTTCTTGAGAAGTTTTCGCAGCTCAGGGACATCGGTAAACGCGTTTCCACTGATGATGAAATTCACGTAACTGGACGTTAATTTAATGCCTCATTTTTTTATTGAACGCCCCGTTTTTGCCTGGGTAGTGGCGCTTTTTATCGTTCTGGCGGGACTTCTGTCTATTCCCCGTTTACCGATTTCGCAGTATCCGGCGGTGGTACCGCCGGGAATCATTATTTCCGTCAGTTACCCGGGGGCCAGCCCCGATATCATGAATACGTCGGTGGTGTCGTTAATAGAACGCGAAATCTCTGGAGTCGATAACTTGCTCTATTTCGAATCATCCAGTGATACAACCGGTTCAGCATCAATTACCGTCACGTTTAAACCGGGCACGGACATCAAGCTGGCGCAGATGGACCTGCAGAATCAGATTAAGATCGTCGAGCCTCGTCTACCTCAGGCGGTAAGACAAAACGGCATTAACGTCGAGGCCGCTAATTCTGGCTTTTTAATGATGGTGGGGCTGAAATCCACGACAGGTCAATTTGAAGAAGCCGATTTAAGCGACTATTTTGCCAGAAACGTCAGTGACGAGCTTCGTCGCGTGCCCGGCGTAGGGAAAGTTCAGCTGTTTGGCGGCGAAAAAGCGCTGCGTATCTGGTTGGATCCCATGAAGCTCCACAGCTATGGGCTCTCGGTAAGTGATGTTCTTACCGCCGTTGGCCAGCAAAATGCCCTGGTTTCGCCCGGTAAAACGGGAGACGAGCCCGCATCTGAAGGACAAGGGGTGACGTATCCCATCACCGTAAAGGGACAGCTCTCCTCGGTCGAGGCGTTCAGGAATATTACCCTGAAATCTGACGCATCCGGCGCCCGCCTGAAACTGTCCGACATTGCGCGGATTGAATCTGGCCTGCAAAGCTACGCTTTTGGTATCCGCGAAAATGGCGTGCCCGCAACGGCGGCGGCAATCCAGCTGTCGCCTGGCGCGAATGCAATGAGTACGGCTTCAGGCGTACGAGCGCGCATCGACGAACTTTCCCGGGTGTTACCCGACGGAATGACGTTTACGATCCCTTTCGATACCGCGCCGTTTGTAAAACTTTCTATCATGAAAGTTGTTCAGACATTTGTGGAAGCGATGGTCCTCGTCTTCCTGGTTATGCTGCTGTTTCTGCACAAGATACGCTGTACGCTTATCCCGGCGATTGTTGCTCCCGTCGCGCTTCTTGGCACCTTCACGGTGATGCTATTGAGCGGCTACTCCATCAATATTCTGACGATGTTCGGCATGGTGCTGGCGATAGGGATTATCGTTGATGATGCCATTGTGGTTGTAGAAAACGTTGAACGACTGATGGAGGAAAAAAGCCTGTCCCCGCGTGACGCAACGCGGCAAGCCATGCAGGAAATCACCCCGGCGATTATAGGGATCACGCTGGTGCTAACCGCGGTCTTTATCCCCATGGGGTTTGCTGAAGGATCCGTCGGGATTATCTACCGACAATTTTGTATTTCCATGGCGGTCTCCATACTGCTATCCGCGTTTCTTGCCCTGACGCTGACGCCTGCCCTGTGCGCAACGTTACTCAAGCCGCATAAGGCAGGAAAGCGCGGAGGTGGAAGATTCGCGGCAGGGTTTAACGCGCGCTTCCGTTCGCTCACGGCCTGTTACGAAGTCGGGCTGGGTGCTGTTCTGAAGCGAAGCGGACGTATGCTGTTCCTGTACGTTGCGCTTTGCGCTGCGCTGTTTTTGGGAATGTCTTCGTTACCGTCATCCTTTCTGCCGGACGAAGATCAAGGCTACTTTATGTCCTCAATCCAGCTGCCTTCTGATGCCACGATGCAGCGCACCCTCAACGTGGTTAAAAAGTTTGAAGAGGAAATTGCGGCCCGGCCGGATATTGAAAGCAACATAATGATCCTGGGGTTTGGGTTTTCAGGTTCGGGACCGAATTCGGCTATGGCCTTTACCACGCTGAAGGACTGGAAAAATCGGCAGGGCTCGACGGCTCAGGATGAAGCCGACCATATCCAGGCCAGCATGGCGAACGTGTCGGATGCCGTCACGATGAGCCTGCTCCCGCCGGCCATTTCGGATATGGGCACCTCCTCGGGGTTCACCTGGTACGTGCAGGACAGAGCAGGACTGGGCTACGAGGCGTTAAAGCGTGCTGCCGACGCGCTGGTCCTGCACGCTAATCAGCGCCCTGAACTGAGTGACGTTTATATAGACGGGCTTCCGGAAGGAACAAGCCTTGCGCTCCAGGTTGACAGAGAAAAGGCGGAAGCGATGGGCGTCTCATTTGATGAAATCAACCAGACGCTCTCCGTCACCCTGGGCTCAAATTACGTCAATGACTATACGAACAACGGCCGCGTTCAGCAGGTGATTATTCAGGCCGATGCGCCTTACCGAATGCAGCCTGAGCAGATACTGACATTATCAGTGAAAAACCGGATGGGTCAGATGGTGCCGGTATCGACGTTTGCCACGCTTTCGTGGAACGTTGCGCCGCAGCAGTTGACGCGTTACCAGGGATATTCTGCTATTCGCATTACCGGAAATGCGGCCTCGGGAGAGTCCAGCGGCACCGCAATGAAGATTATGGAGAGTTTGTCCAGAGATTTACCTCAGGGCTTGGCGGGCGAGTGGGCCGGGAGTTCATTACAGGAGCGAAAATCGGAGTCTCAGCTTCCGGGCCTTATCGTCCTGTCGATACTGGTCGTATTTATGCTACTCGCCGCCCTGTATGAGAGCTGGTCTATTCCTTTTGCGGTCATGCTGGTCGTTCCGCTGGGTCTCATCGGCGCGGTGATAGCGGTGTCTGTTGCCGGCATGACGAATGACGTTTTCTTCAAGGTCGGCCTGATTACGCTTATCGGCCTGTCAGCCAAGAA
This sequence comes from Enterobacter sp. RHBSTW-01064, assembly GCF_014103035.1. Lineage (NCBI taxonomy): Bacteria > Pseudomonadati > Pseudomonadota > Gammaproteobacteria > Enterobacterales > Enterobacteriaceae > Enterobacter > Enterobacter sp. RHBSTW-01064. The sequence continues at coordinate 241,432 of NZ_JABXOU010000001.1, forward strand.
CGCCATTCTGATTGTTGAATTTGCCAGGCAGCTCCATCGCCAGGGGCAGCCCCTGCTGGCGGCAACCATTCATGCCGCCAGCCAGCGCCTGCGCCCCATTCTGATGACCTCGTTAGCCTTTACTTTAGGGGTTGTTCCCTTGATGCTGGCCAGGGGGGCGAGCGACAGTACGCAGCATGCCATCGGTACCGGCGTATTTGGCGGCATGATCAGCGGGACGCTTCTCGCGATCTTCTTCGTACCCGTTTTCTTTATCGTCATTGCGCGTTTTGTCGACAACATCAGGAAAGCGTGAATACCCAGGTGGAATCGTGCTTCCTCTCTGGTTGGATGAGGCGAAGCTGTTGCCGGGTGATATACTGGACGAATGCTGAAATTTTGAGCCCCCGCGAGTCCGCGGTGCATTCTTCGGGGCAGGCGTCTTCGGAGAAGTGCGAGAAATATCGTGACACAAGGGGCTGTGAGTAGGCTATAATTTCGAGCTAATTTCGAATGATTTTGAAATGCTGCCTGTAACGCTATGAATTACAAGGCAAAATTAGCAATGAATATAAGGATTAAAGCTATGGGTTTTCTTTCCGGTAAGCGCATTCTGGTGACTGGCGTTGCCAGCAAACTGTCCATCGCATACGGCATCGCACAGGCAATGCATCGCGAAGGCGCTGAGCTGGCGTTCACCTACCAGAACGACAAGCTGAAAGGCCGTGTTGAAGAGTTTGCCGCGCAGCTGGGTTCCAGCATCGTTCTGGAATGTGACGTTGCACAAGATGAAAGCATCGATGGCATGTTTGCTGAACTGGCAAAAACGTGGGATAAATTCGACGGTTTCGTTCACTCCATCGGCTTCGCACCTGGCGACCAGCTGGACGGCGACTACGTTAACGCGGTAACCCGTGATGGCTTCAAAATTGCGCACGACATCAGCTCCTACAGCTTCGTGGCGATGGCGAAATCTTGCCGTGCCATGTTGAACCCGGGCTCCGCCCTGCTGACGCTGTCCTACCTGGGCGCAGAGCGTGCTATCCCTAACTACAACGTGATGGGTCTGGCTAAAGCCTCTCTGGAAGCCAACGTACGCTACATGGCGAACGCAATGGGTCCTGAAGGCGTGCGCGTTAACGCCATCTCTGCAGGTCCTATCCGCACCCTGGCCGCTTCCGGTATTAAAGATTTCCGTAAAATGCTGGCACACTGCGAAGCGGTTACCCCGATTCGTCGTACTGTTACCATTGAAGATGTGGGTAACTCTGCAGCCTTCCTGTGCTCTGACCTTTCTGCGGGTATCTCCGGCGAAGTGGTTCACGTTGACGGCGGTTTCAACATCGCTGCAATGAACGAGCTGGAAATTAAATAAGTTTGTGACTCTCTTCCCGCCCGGGAAGAGAGTTTCTCCCCCCCCTGCGGTGCTCTTCGTTATTCCCTTCTGTTATTTGTTATCACCTAACAATATTTTTCCCCTCATTCACCTTACGCCAGGATATTGATCGCCATTTTGAGATCAAGGAACGCCCATGGAACAACGCCGCTTTTCCGGCAAAGGCCACTGGTATCATGAAACCCAGTCCAACCACTCGCAAACGGATGTCCTGCCTTTGGTGCCCGAAGCCGCTAACGTCGACGATCGTTTTTTGCTCGATTTAGAACTCCCTGAAAAGATTGTCACCGCCTGCCATGGCTGGCTCGCTCCCGCCAGGGCCTTGTGCCACCTTCTGTTCCCGCTCAATATTGAGGTTAACCGACTACACACGCTTAGTGCGTACGACAGACTCAGCACGGCGTTGACGGTCGCTCAGGCGTGTGGTGTTCAGCGACTCTGTAACCACTACGCTGCCCTGCTCGCCCCCCTTCCTGGTCCTGACTCCTCACGCGAAAGCAACCGCCGCCTGGCACAAATCACGCAATATGCCCGCCAACTTGCCAGCTCACCAGACGTCATTGACCACAAAGCGCAGCTACAGCTCGATGAAGTGGGCCTGACAACCTATGACATTGTGCTGATCAACCAGATTATCGGCTTTATTGGCTTTCAGGCGCGCGTTGTGGCGGTGTTTCAGGCGTTACTGGGGCATCCTGTACGCTGGTTGCCCGGACACCATATTCCGCCGCATTCCTTACCGGTGACTATTCGTGTCTGGACCCCTGTACTGCCCGTCGTCGAACTGCGCTACGCGACCCCATTCCAGCTTGAGTCGCTTTCACGCTGGCAAGCAGAGCCGGAACTTCAGGCGCTCACGCCGGTGCTGAGCCACGAACCTGCGCTACTCAACCTGACGGGCGAGATTCTGATCAATCACCGTCAAAGCGAGCCACAAACGCACGGGGCGCTAACTGCGGCAGTAGAGCTACTGACCCGTTCACCGGATCGTTTTAGCGCGGCACAATTCACGCCGCTGATTGATGCTGGGATCGCCGATATCCGCGCCATCAATCTGCTTACTCAAAGTGCATTTACTGGCTGGCTCGACCGCCTGCGAGTGGCGCTTGGCAAAGCGGAATAACCGTACTTTTTACCCAAAGAGCGCTTGCTGAAGCAGTAAGATTCGCGTAAAACTGTCAGCCGCTCAATGGCTACGAAAATAGAACATTATGTTTCAGGACAACCCGCTGCTAGCGCAGCTTAAACAGCAACTGCATTCCCAGACGCCGCGTGCAGAAGGGGTCGTAAAAGCCACGGAAAAGGGCTTTGGCTTCCTTGAAGTTGACGGGCAAAAGAGCTATTTCATCCCGCCTCCGCAGATGAAAAAAGTGATGCACGGCGATCGCGTCACAGCGGTTATTCATACGGAAAAGGAACGTGAGTCCGCCGAGCCAGAAGAACTGATTGAACCCTTCCTGACTCGCTTCGTGGGCAAGGTACACAGAAAAGATGACCGTCTTTCCATCGTGCCGGACCATCCCCTGCTGAAAGATGCTATTCAGTGCCGTGCTGCACGTGGCGTTGAGCATGATTTTAAAGAGGGTGACTGGGCCGTTGCTGAAATGCGCCGCCACCCTCTCAAAGGCGACCGTGGTTTCTATGCTGAGCTGACGCAATTTATCACCTTCGGCGACGACCACTTCGTCCCGTGGTGGGTAACGCTGGCGCGTCACAATCTTGAAAAAGAGGCGCCAGACGGCGTCGCGACAGAAATGCAGGACGAAGGTCTGTCACGCCGTGACCTGACCGGTCTGGACTTTGTCACCATCGACAGTGCCAGCACCGAAGACATGGACGATGCGCTGTTTGCAGAAGAGACTGCGGATGGCAAAGTGCATCTGACCGTCGCGATTGCCGATCCTACCGCCTGGATTGTCGAAGGCAGCAAACTGGACGATATGGCAAAAGTGCGTTCGTTCACCAACTACCTGCCGGGCTTCAATATCCCGATGTTGCCGCGTGAACTCTCTGACGATCTCTGCTCGCTGCGCCCGAATGAAGTGCGCCCGGTACTCGCCTGCCGCATGACTATCGCCGCCGACGGCACGATTGAAGACGATATCGAATTCTTTGCTGCGACCATCGAATCCAAAGCCAAGCTGGCCTATGACGACGTGTCCGACTGGCTGGAAAATACGGGCACCTGGCAACCTGAAAACGACGCCATTGCCGCGCAAATTCGACTGTTGCATCGCGTGTGTCTGAACCGCAGTGAATGGCGTAAAACCCATGCGCTGGTCTTCAAGGACCGTCCGGACTACCGTTTCGTGTTGGGTGAAAAAGGCGAAGTGCTGGATATCGTTGCTGAACCACGCCGCATCGCTAACCGTATTGTTGAAGAAGCCATGATCTCGGCCAACATTTGTGCCGCCCGCATATTGCGCGACAAGTTAGGCTTCGGCATCTATAACGTGCATACCGGGTTCGATCCGGCTAACACCGAGGCGCTGGCTGCCCTGCTGAAAACGCATGACGTGCATGTCGATCCTGAAGAAGTGCTGACGCTGCAAGGCTTCTGCAAACTTCGTCGCGAACTCGATGCGCAACCATCCGGTTTCCTCGACAGCCGTATTCGCCGCTTCCAGTCCTTTGCCGAAATCAGCATCGAACCGGGCCCACATTTCGGTCTGGGGCTTGAAGCCTATGCCACCTGGACCTCTCCGATTCGTAAGTACGGCGACATGGTAAACCATCGCCTGCTGAAAGCGATTATCAAAGGGGAATCGGTCGCGCGTCCTCAGGATGATTCCACCGTGCAAATGGCCGAGCGCCGCCGCCTGAACCGTATGGCTGAACGCGATGTCGGTGACTGGCTGTACGCGCGCTTCCTGAATGATAAAGCAGGAACGGATGCCCGCTTCCCGGCCGAAATCATTGATATCAGCCGCGGCGGTATGCGCGTACGTCTGGTGGACAACGGTGCCGTTGCTTTCATTCCTGCGCCGTTCCTGCATGCTGTACGCGACGAACTGGTCTGTAGCCAGGAAAACGGAACCGTGCAAATCAAAGGCGAAACGGTTTACAAAGTCACTGACGTGATTGATGTGAATATCGCTGAAGTTCGCATGGAAACGCGCAGCATTATTGCGCGCCCGGTCGCCTGATAAGCTGTTAAATTGTCGACCCTTTCCCTCATGGATGGGTCGACAAACTCTTCTCTCATCACAAACCACAAAATCACTGACTATTTTCCGTCTCCTCCCGCCCAAAATCGCCATAATTATCTACATTAAAAGAATCCCTTCATATTCGGTTACGTGAATTTTTATACGCTGAGTATCCTTTTTAACCTGACTCGTTTTATTATTAGAAATCAGGGAAAAAACAATAAGTTCACTTCGGTTTTGCCGCTGTATCACAACGGAAAGTCGACAACAAATGAATGATTTGTGCGCTAATGAGCAGCTGCGGGAGAAAACAGGATGGACGATTTGGAGCAGAATTTGCTGTTTCGCTACATGGGAACTCACAGCCCCTGGTGGCGACTGACCGCTGACAGCAATGCTCTGCATCTCTCCACCAGTGAAAATGCCGATGTGACGCAAGTGATCGCGCTGAATGATGAACAGGCCGCGCTCATCCGCCAGTTAACCGTCATCACCTCCAGTATCTCGATGACCCTCTCTTTGTACGGTGAAGATGTTCCTGTCCATCTGGTCGGGCGCAAAATTACCCGAAACGAGTGGGCCGGTACAGCCTCTGCCTGGCACGATACCCCTTCCGTTGCGCGCGATCTGGCGCAGGGCCTCTCTTTTGCCGAACAGGTTGTCTCAGAAGCCAATTCAGTAATCGTTATCCTGGATCAGAACGGCAATATCCAGCGCTTCAACCGCCTGAGTGAAGAGTACACCGGGCTGAAAGAGCACGAAGTTATCGGGCAAAACGTCTTCAAACTGTTTATGACCCGCAGCGAAGCCGCTGCCTCAAGACGTAATATCGCCGGTTTTTTTCGTAACGGCAGTTCCTATGAAGTTGAACGCTGGGTCAAGACCCGCAAAGGGCAGCGATTGTTTCTGTTCAGAAATAAATTTGTTCACAGCGGCAGCGGTAAAAATGAAATTTATCTCATCTGTTCCGGTACCGATATCACGGAGGAGCGGCGTGCTCAGGAACGCCTGCGCGTGTTGGCCAATACGGATACCATCACCGGACTGCCAAACCGAAACGCGATCCACGAGCTGATTTCCGATGCCATCGCCACCCGGGGAGACACTCAGGTCGGCGTGGTCTATCTCGATCTGGATAATTTTAAAAAGGTTAACGATGCCTACGGGCACATGTTTGGCGACCAGTTATTGCAGGCCGTCGCCCTTGCCATTCTGAGTTGTCTGGATGAAGGTCAGGTGCTGGCGAGACTCGGCGGCGATGAGTTTATTGTGATGGCAACCAATACCTCGCAAGGCTCACTGGAAGCTATGGCATCGCGTATTTTAAGCCGGTTACGGCAACCCTTCCGCATCGGCTTAATTGAAATTTACACCGGCTGCTCTCTGGGCATCGCCCTTGCCCCGCAGCATGGTAACGACCGCGAGAGCGTCATTCGCAACGCGGATACCGCCATGTACACCGCGAAAGAGAACGGACGAGGCAAGTTCTGCGTTTTCTCTCCAGAGATGAACCAGCGCGTGTTCGAGTATCTTTGGCTGGATACCAACCTGCGCAAAGCGCTGGATAACGACCAGCTCTTGATCCACTATCAGCCGAAAATGACCTGGCGCGGCGAAGTCAGAAGCCTGGAAGCGCTGGTACGCTGGCAATCGCCAGAGCGCGGACTTATTCCTCCGCTGGAATTTATCTCTTACGCTGAGGAGTCCGGCTTGATTGTGCCGCTCGGTCGCTGGGTTATGCTGGACGTGGTGCGTCAGGTGGCTAAATGGCGCGATAAAGGCATTAACCTGCGGGTGGCGGTCAACGTATCAGCGCGTCAACTGGCAGACCAGACGATATTCAGTGACCTGAAACAGGCGCTGAAGGATCTGAATTTTGAATATTGCCCTATCGATGTTGAACTGACCGAGAGCTGTCTTATCGAAAACGAAGAGCTGGCCCTTTCGGTCATCCAGCAGTTCAGCCAGCTTGGGGCGCAAATTCATCTGGACGATTTTGGTACAGGCTATTCATCCCTGTCACAGCTGGCGCGTTTTCCTATCGATGCCATCAAGCTCGATCAGTCATTTGTGCGGGATATCCATAAACAATCCATTTCGCAGTCTTTGGTCCGTGCGATTGTGGCCGTTGCTCAGGCACTGAATCTGCAGGTCATTGCGGAAGGCGTGGAGAGTGCAAAAGAAGACGCCTTTCTGACTAAGAACGGCGTCAACGAACGGCAAGGTTTTCTGTTTGCTAAGCCGATGCCCGCTGCCGTTTTCGAGCGATGGCTAAAGCGCTATCAGTCACGAAAGATGCGTTAACTGGCCTGGCGTAACCCCGCCGCCTGATGGCGGTTTTGCAGCATAACCAGACGTTCCATATAAGCGATATCTTTCGGTTCAAGGCAAAACGCGGCATCGACCCAGTCTTCTGTAATATCCATCAGTTCACTGCGTGGCAGCTGCAACACGCGGGTACGGGCGCGCAGCATTGCCCTTACGCCGTTCAGCTTCGGCTGCAGCGTGTCGATAAATGTTCGGACGGTGACGTAGCTTTGTCCCGGTTCAAACAGCACATCCACCAATCCGTGCTGTTCGTACCACTCAGCCGTATGGGATTCCCCTTTGTAAATGAGCTCCTCTGCCAGCTTCATGCCTGAGCGGCGTGCAACGAGCGAATAGCCCCCCATCCCGGGGAAAAGATTAAAGGCGATCTCCGGGAACCCTAACCGGGCATCGCGCTGAGCCAGGAGAAAATGGTGCGCCAGCGCAGCCTCGAAGCCGCCTCCTAAGGCGCTCCCTTCGACCATCGCCAGCGTAATTGCCCCGGTATCAAAACCCCGTGATGCGGCGTGTACGCAATCAACACAGGCACGCGCATATGCGCGTAATGCTTCCCGGCGCCCGTTTTGAATACAGTCTACGAAGAACTGCAAGTCCCCACCGGCGTTATACATATCGGGTACCAGCGATCCGGTAACCCAAAAATCGACCGCAAAACCGGACTGGCGAACCAGCCAGGAAAGATTCATGATCTCCTCTATTAATGCGTGGTTGAAGCAAGGGCGCGGTTGCGACCGCAACATCATCCAGACAGTGCGACGCTCCGCCTCATAATAGCCCGCCAGCTGAGTGAAACGTTCAGTATCGGTAAACAGTGTGCAGGTTGCTTGATTGATAACGGTCATAGTCTAATTCCTCTTAAAAAAAAGCGCCTTACGCGCAGTTTTAGACTAATCCACTCATTAACCCCGCTGCATGAGAGGGAATAAAATTATCACTTTCATTTATGTACTTTAGTTATTGCATTTTTTCCCTTCTCTTTTGTTCCCATTTTCTGCATCATTGAAAATATTAACTTTTCGCTCCTGGGGTGAGATTATGTCTGACATTGATGCACTGGCTGTGGCACGACGTATTGATACGGTGCTGGATATCCTGGTAGCGGGTGATTATCACTCTGCGATCCGTAATCTTGAGATCCTGAAATCAGAGTTACTGGCTCACAAAGATTCCGATTCCGCGCCAGAAAGCGCTCAGCCAAAAGCCCCGTGGGAAGTTTGACTCCACCGTTTCCGACCTCGTTTTGCTTTTTAAATGGATGCTATGAATTCCCGACAACAAATCATTTTGCAGATGGTCATCGATCAGGGGCGCGTAAGCGTGGTCGATCTCGCGAAAACGACCGGCGTTTCTGAAGTCACAATCCGTCAGGATCTTAACCTTCTGGAAAAACAGAGCTACCTGCGTCGTGCGCATGGTTATGCCGTCCCACTGGACAGTGAAGACGTTGAAACCCGCATGATGAACAATTATGCCCTCAAGCGAGAACTGGCAGAATTTGCTGCGTCCTTAGTGAACAATGGTGAAACGGTCTTTATTGAGAATGGCAGCAGTAACGCCCTTCTGGCACGTACCCTGGCCGATCAAAAAGACGTCACCATTATTACCGTCAGCAGCTATATTGCGCATCTGCTGAAGGAGACGCGCTGTGAGGTCATTCTGCTGGGCGGTATTTACCAGAAGAAAAGTGAAAGCATGGTGGGTCCACTCACTCGCCAGTATGTCCAGCAGGTTCATTTCAGCAAAGCGTTCATTGGCATTGATGGCTGGCAACCTGACACCGGGTTCACCGGTCGGGATATGATGCGTTCTGACGTGGTTAATGCCGTGCTGGAAAAAGAGTGTGAAGCAATTGTCCTTACCGACAGTTCTAAATTCGGTTCTGTACATCCCTATATGATGGGCCCGATAAACCGATTTAGCCGCGTGATCACCGATGAACGGCTGAGTGATGAACATCGCCAGCAGCTTGAGCAGGACGGCCTGACCGTCGATATTGTGAGAAAACCTGCCTGACTCTCCTCTGCGCCTGAATAACGGGCGCAAATCCCCCCCTCTCTCTGAGATGATTCCGAAGCCTGCTTTAAGAGTTTTTACCTGTTTAACCTGGGCTAAAGGGGTAAAATTATTATTAGCGATATAACAGGAAGTGACTATCACTTGCGTGATTACGTAACACCTGCGCGACTAGCTTTCATGGAAAACAGAATTTAAGTATGACTATTGTCTATACTTAAAGTGCACTTCTTTCCGTGAATCGATAATTCAGGAGAAAGTATTATGACCTTTACCAGCAAAAAAATCGCTGCCGCTGTTTTGGCAATTACAGTAGCTATGTCCCTGAGCGCCTGCTCTAACTGGTCTAAACGTGACCGTAACACCGCGATTGGTGCGGGTGCCGGTGCTCTTGGTGGTGCGGTATTAACGGATGGTAGTACGCTGGGTACATTAGGTGGTGCTGCTGTCGGCGGCATTATCGGTCACCAGGTGGGCAAATAATCACCATAACGGCTCTCACCGGTCTAATAATATATTCAGTATTTTTCAGGTCTGACTTACACACGTATAAAGAGCCACGGTTAACGCCGTGGCTCTTTTAATTTAGCCGCCCGCCAGTTTAACTTTCATTCCTTTGGCTTCGAGCAGCGTTTTAATTAAATCGCGTTTGTCGCCCTGAATTTCGATCACGCCATCTTTCACGGCACCGCCGCAACCGCATTTCTTTTTTAATTCTGCGGCCAGGTTAGCCAGCTCCGCATCATCCAGATCGATACCGGTAATCAGGCACACGCCCTTGCCCTTGCGACCACTGGTCTGACGCTGGATGCGCACGATGCCATCACCTTTAGGACGTTCAGCTTTCTCTTTTGGCTCATCGATACGCCCGGTGCCGGTGGAGTAGACCAGGCGGCTGTTGGAATCGCTCATCAGGCACCCTTTTTCAATGACGCGTTGATCGCTTTTAGCGTCTGCGCCGGATCCGCAGATTGCGTAACGGGACGGCCGATCACCATATAATCCACACCTGCAGCTAACGCTTGCTCTGGCGTCATAATACGGCGCTGATCGCCAACCTCACTGCCCGCGGGACGAATACCCGGCGTGATAAGCTTAAATTGTTGGCCCAGTTCGGATTTGAAGCGCACCGCCTCCTGGGCTGAACAGACTACCCCATCGAGACCGCAGTTTTGCGTTAGACGAGCCAGACGTTCAGCTTGCTCAGCAGGTGACAACGTCACGCCAAGATCGCGCAGGTCAGATTCATCCATGCTGGTCAGCACGGTGACCGCAATCAGGAGCGGTGCATCTTTGCCGAAGGGCACCAGCGCCTCGCGCGCGGCGGTCATCATACGCGCCCCACCCGATGCATGGACGTTGACCATCCACACACCAAGCTCGGCTGCTGCAGCGACGGCATGCGCAGTGGTGTTGGGAATATCATGGAATTTCAGGTCCAGGAAAACGTCAAACCCACGCTGCTGAAGATCGCGGACAATTTGCGGACCAAACAGCGTAAACATCTCTTTGCCAACTTTCAGACGGCAATCTCGCGGATCGATACCATCAACAAAGGCCAGCGCGGTGTCGCGGTTATTGTAATCAAGCGCAACAACAACAGGAGAATCAGTAATTACGCGGGAAGCGGAGGAAGTAACAGACGTCATGACCAGCCCTTTTCGTCTATGGGCGCGCAGCGGCGCGGAACAGATAAACGGCCTGCATTCTACCTGCCAGCGGTGGAAATTGACAGAATCGATTTCTTTTCCTGCCTGACCGAAAAATCGCACGGTGCTGACTCAGTGACAAAAACCCAACAGTATGTTGTAACTAAAATGGGACGTTTTAAAAAATTACTGCCCGTCAAGACCACGAATCGGCTTGATGGTTGACCAGGCCCGGCACGAAGGACAGTGCCAGTACAGCGTATAGGCAGTAAAACCGCACTTCTGGCAGCGGTAGCGCGGCTTACTGCGCACCTGCTCGCCGACCATATCGCGCAGCACCATCAGGCTCTCTTTGGCACGCCCTTCTTCTGCGTCGTTCAGGTGGTAATCCATCAGCTTATGGAACACCCGCATGGTCGGGTGGCGCTGCAGCTGACGCGTAATATAAACCTGCGCGGTGTCGCTTCCCTCATACTGCTCAACAACGTCTGAGAGCATCAGTTCAGCGGTGGCGCCAGTATTTTCTTCCACGCAACGACGCAGGAATGCTACCCACTCATCCTGCTTGTCGAGCTGTTGATAGCAGGTTTGCAGCATTTCCAGCGTTTCACTGACCAACTCTTTATCCTGGTCGATAACCCGCAACAGGCTTTCAACGGCTTTGGCGTAGTCGCCATTCGCCATAAAGACGCGCCCCATCATGATGGAGATTCGCGCGCTGTTGCGATCCGCAGCGGCGCCTTTCTTCAGCAGTGCCATGGCTTTATCCATGTCGTCGTTGCCCATCTGCTGAAGCGCCAGTTCGCAATAGAAGTGAGCAATTTCTACGCGTTGCTTATCTTTGCCAAGCTTCACCAGACGTTCGGCTGTGTCTATGGCTTTTTGCCAGTCGCTGGTCGCCTGGTAAATCTGCAGTAACTGCTGGAGCGCACTGATACGAAAGTCGGTCTCATCAACCAGTTGCGTGAACATATCTTCGGCACGGTCGTACAGCCCCGCAGCCATGTAATCACGTCCCAGCTGTTGAACGGCCAGCAAGCGTTGATCGTAGGTTAACGACGCGCTTTCCATCAGCGTCTGGTGAATACGAATAGCGCGATCAACCTCACCGCGCGAGCGGAACAGGTTGCCCAGGGTGAGATGCGCTTCTACGGTGCCCGTATCCTCTTTCAACATATCAAGGAACAGATCAACCGCTTTATCCTGTTGATTGCTCAGGAGGAAGTTCACCCCCGCAACATAGTCGCGGGAGAGTCGGTTGGCCTCATCCTGTTTTGTTTGTTGCGCACTTCTGCGGCCCATATACCAGCCATAGGCTGCGGCTACAGGCAAAAGCAGAAACAACAACTCCAGCATATTCGATTATTCCTTGGCTACCGGCACACCAGAACTCTCCGGAATGTCAGTCGCGGGCGCAATTTGATGTTCAAGGCGTTTGATTTTACGTTCAGCGCGCACAAGCGAAACACGAACTTTAAGCCAGAAGAGACCGCACACCAGCCAGCCGATAATAAAACCGGCGGCAAACAGGACCGCAAGCAGGCTCGATACCCGGTACTCGCCCTGTGCAAGCAGATAGTTAAAGGTCACCTGCTGATCGTTTTGCGCACCTAAGGTGACGGAAATAACAAAAATCGCCAACACCAGTAAGAAAATGAGTAAATATTTCACATGACTTCCCGTTATGTGGTTCAAGCGAATAAAGTCTGTTCAACTCACCGCAATCAGCCTTATAAACTACCATTTTAGTGACGGGGGCGAAACGGAAAAAGTTGCGCGCCCGTCATGGATTTATGGGCAAAATACGGAAAATCAACCTTCAGACACCGCTTTGCTCGCGCTCGGCGATTTCTTCCTTCTCTTCCGGTGGCGGCGTCAGTGGCCCACAGAATCGTTCGGCAAGCCAGGTGGCTAACGTTACCAGCAGCCAGGAAATCAGCGTGGCCACCACTAAATCACGCGGCCAGTGCATCCCCAGCAGTAAACGGCTCCCCATTACGCCGGTTGCCCAGACTAACAGAATCGCAATAGTGACCGTCCGGCGTCGCGGCCACAATAACCCGACGCCGAGCAACGCCCAGCTTGCGGCAAACATCGTGTGCCCGGAAGGAAACGCGAAACCGGTCTCTTTTTGCCAGTGTTTACGCAAAAATGCCGGAATATCCTCTTGTTCTGCAAGCTGCTCTTTTACCAGCGCACCGCGATCTTTACGTTTTAAAGTGTAGAACTCATCCACCGGCACATGGTGCGTTTTTTCCATCCAGATGACGAAAGGACGCGGCTCCTGTACACGATCTTTAACCCAGGATTTTACGCCCTGACCCACCAGAATGGCCCCGCCGAGGATAGCAAATAACACCAGCGCTGCGCGCAGACGAAAACGCAGGCACCACAGGAACCAGGCGCAGAGAAGAACATGCGTGATGATCCCCCACGGCTGTGTCACCGTTTCCGTTATCCAGTATAACGTTTTCAGCCACATGGCGTTCTGGCCCGGCTGCCACATCCAGCCGGAGCACCATACAACCAAAGGCATCACAAGTAGTACGGCCGCACCCGCTGCCGTTCGTCTGGCGATTGAAAGCATGTCTTCTCCTTTTATGCTAAGCACCACAATCATAACTGAAATTCATCCATATGGTGGATATGTCGGATCGTGCGTTTAACGCGCGTATAGCATGGTGGTGATTAGGCGAACTTGAGGAGCTTGTGGCAAAATGAACAGATAGAGAAAGCCAAACAGGCAGACGGCACGAAACGTGTCAGCCGATTCTGGAGAATCACATGCAGCTTAAACGTGTGGCAGAAGCCAAACTGCCAACCCCATGGGGCGATTTCCTGATGGTGGGTTTTGAAGAACTGGCAACCGGACAGGATCACGTCGCGCTGGTCTATGGCGACATTTCAGGGCAGACGCCGGTACTATCCCGCGTACATTCAGAGTGTCTGACCGGCGATGCGTTGTTCAGCTTGCGCTGTGACTGCGGTTTCCAGCTCGAAGCCGCCCTCTCGCACATTGCAGAAGAAGGCCGCGGCGTGCTGCTGTATCACCGTCAGGAGGGGCGTAATATTGGCCTGCTGAATAAAATCCGCGCCTATGCGCTGCAGGATCAGGGTTACGATACGGTAGAAGCCAACCACCAGCTGGGCTTTGCCGCTGACGAACGTGATTTCACCCTGTGTGCAGATATGTTCAAGCTGCTGGGCGTGGACGAAGTGCGTCTGTTGACCAACAACCCTAAAAAGGTCGAAATTCTGACCGAGGCGGGGATCAACATTGTCGAACGCGTGCCGCTGATTGTCGGACGTAACCCGAAAAACGCGCACTACCTCGACACCAAAGCCGCGAAGATGGGCCATCTGCTCAGCGAGTAATCATGAAAGCCCGGCTGTAAAGCCGGGCGTTTTCCATCAATCCAGCATCTTACGAATCACATAGTGCAAAATGCCGTCGTTCTGGTAATAGGTCAGCTCTGTTGCCGTATCGATGCGGCAACGGCATTCCAGCACCTCAATCTTCCCATCTGCCCGCGTTAACTTCACCGGAACCGTTTTACCCGGCTGCAGGTTTTGCAGACCGCTAATGTCAATCTGCTCCTCCCCGGTCAGGCCCAGCGTTTTACGGGTGACGCCCTGTGGAAATTCGAGAGGCAGGACCCCCATCCCGATCAGATTCGAGCGGTGAATACGTTCGAACGATTCGGCGATGACCACCCGAACCCCGAGCAGGCGCGGCCCTTTCGCTGCCCAGTCGCGGCTTGAGCCAGAGCCGTACTCTTTCCCGGCAATGACCGCCAGCGGCGTGCCTTCCTGCTGGTATTTGACGGCCGCATCATAAATAGAAACGACCTCCGTACCCGGCAGATGACGCGTCATGCCGCCTTCCACACCCGGCACCATTTCATTACGGATACGAATATTGGCAAACGTCCCGCGCATCATCACTTCATGGTTACCCCGGCGAGAACCATAGGAGTTAAAGTCGCGGCGTTCTACACCCCGGCTTTGCAGATAGCGTCCAGCCGGGCTGTCGGCTTTGATGCTGCCCGCCGGTGAGATGTGGTCCGTGGTGACAGAATCCCCCAGCATCGCGAGAATGCGCGCGCCGTGGATATCCTGAAGCGGCGCAGGCTCTGCCTGCATTTCATCGAAGAATGGCGACAGGCGGATATAGGTTGAGTCATCCTGCCAGTCATAGGTATCCGAGCCGACGATGTTGATGGCTTTCCATTCCGGCGTGCCTTCAAACACCTCCGCATACTCTTTGCGGAACATTTCGGTCGACACTTTTTCTACCGCACGCGCAATTTCTCGCGACGACGGCCAGATATCTTTCAGATAGACCGGCTCGTTCCTGCGATCGTGACCAATCGGATCGGTAACCAGGTTGATGTTCATATTCCCGGCCAGCGCGTAAGCCACGACCAGCGGCGGTGATGCCAGCCAGTTGGTTTTGACCAGCGGATGAATACGACCTTCAAAGTTTCGGTTGCCCGAAAGCACTGCGCCAACGGTCAAATCGCCCTGCTTGATCGCCACTTCAATCGGTTCCGGTAGCGGACCGGAGTTACCGATACAGGTGGTACAGCCATAGCCAACCAGGTTAAAACCAAGTTCATCCAGATACGGGGTCAACCTGGCCTGCGCAAGATAATCGGAAACCACTTTGGAGCCCGGCGCGAGAGAGGCTTTCACCCATGGCTGAGGCTTGAGGCCCAGCTCCACCGCTTTTTTCGCCAGCAGCCCGGCGGCCATCAGTACGCTTGGGTTGGAGGTATTGGTGCAGGATGTAATTGCGGCGATGACCACAGCACCATCAGGAAGCTGATACTGATGCCCGTTCATGACATAGTCGACCGGACGATGATCCTTTTGTGCCGTATTCACTTCCAGCTCATTGCTGGCCGCAAACGCCTTTGGCACATCGTTCAGGGCAACGCGATCCTGAGGCCGTTTTGGCCCCGCCAGACTCGCTTCAACCGCGCCCATATCCAGCGCCAGCGTGCTGGTAAAGACCGGTTCATCCCCGGGATTGCGCCACATGCCCTGCGCTTTGGTGTAGGCCTCGACCAGCGCCACCTGTTCTTCGCTGCGACCACTCAGACGCATATATTCCAGCGTGACATTATCGATTGGGAAAAAGCCGCAGGTTGCGCCATATTCCGGCGCCATATTGGCGATAGTGGCGCGATCCGCCAGCGGCAATGAATCAAGTCCGTCGCCGTAGAATTCAACAAACTTGCCAACCACGCCATGCTTACGCAGCATCTGGGTAACCGTCAGCACCAGGTCCGTGGCGGTAATCCCTTCTGAGAGCTTACCTGTTAGTTTGAAACCGACGACATCAGGAATGAGCATGGAGACAGGTTGCCCAAGCATCGCCGCTTCCGCTTCGATGCCGCCGACCCCCCAGCCCAAAACGCCCAGGCCGTTGATCATGGTGGTATGGGAATCCGTACCGACCAGCGTATCCGGGTAAGCGACCCATTCCTTATCCTGTAATTCGCTCCAGACGGCTTTGCCAAGATATTCGAGGTTCACCTGGTGACAGATGCCGGTGCCCGGAGGAACAACGCTGAAGCGGCTGAAAGCCTGCTGTCCCCACTTCAGGAAAACATAGCGTTCATGATTACGCTCCATCTCCAGACGCACGTTCTCACCAAACGCATCATCATCGCCAAAATGGTCAACGGTCACCGAGTGGTCAATCACGAGATCGACGGGAGAAAGTGGATTCACTTTTGCAGTATCGCCCCCCAGACGTTTTACCGCTTCACGCATGGCGGCTAAATCAACGACAGCAGGTACGCCAGTGAAATCCTGCATCAGGACCCTTGCCGGGCGATAGGCTATTTCTCTGTCAGCATGGGCATCCTTGAGCCATCCTGCCAGAGCGTGAATGTCCTCGGCGGTGACAGACTCTTCATCCTGCCAGCGCAGGAGGTTTTCCAGTAAAACTTTCAACGACTTGGGTAACCGCGAAATGTCTCCAAGCGTGTTGGCTGCCAGCGGCAAGCTATAGTAGTGCCAGGTTTTATTTTCTGCCTGCAACGTATCCTTACTGGCTTCGCGTAGGGTTAACGACATAAGCTCCTCCTTAATCACAGGGAAACCCTGACAATCATCAGGGCCGTAATTAAAGATAACACAAAGATGTCGTAACGTTTTGATAACAACCCAAATTGATAAATCCAGGAAGGTTCTGGTGAAGCATAAAAACAAAAAACCCCGCCGCAGCGAGGTTTTAGCATTTAGTGGATAGCCAGCCAGATAAGCTGACACCAGAAGAGAATCGACACGGAAAAAACGCCGATCCATGACCAGTATTTGAGAGTTGTCATGTTATTCATCATAGGGACACCAGGCTTTAATTATTAAAGATTCCGAGGTCAGCCCTCAGGTCTATATTGCTGATGTGTATTTATTAAAGAGTACAAAAGCGCAGAGTCTTTATTCAGACTATTTGCATCATTACGCAAAAAAACTAAATTATTGTTTTTTGGGTTCGTCTTCCGCGAACACATCAATAAATGCTTGCTGCTGTGCTGTCAGCTTCCAGGACGCAGGTACGGTAGTCGCAGGTGCTTTGCGAGCTTTGTGCCCGTTGTCACGGTGTTGACACATTGGTTTTAGCGTTTCAGAACGTACCGTCACTGCCATATTCAACCCCAATATTTCCAGGCCAGGAGAGCAACCACCACCCAAAACAGGGTAGAGACGAGAAAGACCGCCAGCCAGGCTTTACGCTTGAGCGCAGGATCCCTTTGCGGTTCTTCACTTCCTGAAGGCATTGCTAACCTCATACAATCGACATCGCTTATCATTTTAGGACCAAACAATTGGTACAATTAATCATCTGATGAGATAAATCCTAAAGAAACTTTAGCCGAAAAGCCAGTGAATTTACGTATCTATTCCCGCGAATATTCAATCTTTTGACCAGAAATAAATAATTGAAAAGAAATATTTGCGTAGGCGTAAAATACTTTCTACTTTTGTCGCCAATTCGCGACATTAAAACCCTACAATCTTAATGGATACTGACATTATATGGCGCTAAAGTGCAGATGATGATAATTCTGATTTAGGTTTGAGAGGTTATTTCGGTATCTCTCCGCAGGGGAAAGATACCGGGAGTGATTATTTGGCAGGAAGTTTGATGTCTTTAAACATCTCTTCGATATCTTCGTTTGAACGCAATGCAACGGCGGTATCAACCACGTCGCGGGTTAAATGCGGGGCGAAGCGTTGAATAAAATCATACATATAGCTGCGCAGGAAAGTACTGCGGCGGAAGCCAATCTTGGTCGTGCTATGGCTGAAAACATCATGCGCATCAAGGCGTACCAGATCCGGGTCGGAAACCGGGTCAACCGCCATACTGGCAATCACCCCTACCCCCAGTCCCAGACGTACATAGGTTTTAATCACATCGGCGTCGGTTGCGGTAAAGACGATTCGCGGCGTTAAGCCCGCGCGGTTGAATGCCGTATCAAGCTCAGAACGCCCGGTAAAGCCGAACGTGTATGTCACGAGCGGATATTGCGCCAGCTCTTCAATCGTCACCGAACCTTTACCCGCCAGCGGGTGGTCGGGCGTCACGACAATGGAGCGGTTCCAGTGGTAGCACGGCAACATCACCAGATCGTCATAAAGATGAAGAGCTTCCGTCGCGATGGCAAAGTCCGCATTGCCCTTGGAGACTGCTTCAGCAATTTGCGTCGGAGAGCCCTGGTGCATATGCAAAGAGACACGGGGATAACGCTCGATAAAGCCTTTAATGACGCCTGGCAGCGCATAACGCGCCTGCGTGTGGGTGGTTGCGATGTAGAGCGAGCCTTTGTCTGGCCAGGTATGCTCCCCTGCCACGGATTTAATCGCATCGACTTTGGAAAGCACTTCCCGCGCAATCCGAATAATTTCCTGCCCGGCTGGCGTCACCTGTGTGAGGTGCTTACCGCTACGGGCGAAAATCTGGATGCCTAACTCATCCTCCAGCATGCGAACCTGTTTGCTGATGCCTGGCTGCGAGGTATAAAGCCCCTCAGCGGTAGAAGAGACATTAAGGTTGTGATTCACCACCTCAACAATATAACGAAGCTGCTGTAATTTCATGCCAGACCATCCGATTTAGCGCACGCGGGTCAATCGCTTAAGACGATTTGATAATAAGAAAAGGGTTAACTATAACCACTATATCATTTATTGCCTGACTGTATAGTACGTAACAAAAAATAATAACAACGTAATAAAAAAGGGCCGGAAGTCCGGCCCTTTCACAGGTAAGTTACGGTAAGTGAAGATTATTTCTTGCCTTCAACCCACTTGCCGTCAACAAAGAACGCCGACCAGCCGGTCGCTTTACCCTCTTTCTCCGCAGCCACATACTGCTGCTTCGTTTTACGGCTAAAACGCACAACGGTCTTGTTGCCTTCTGGATCCTGCTGTGGCGCGTCGGCCAGATAACGCAGTTTTTCCGGCAGGCGATCGCGGAAGCGATGCAGCTCTTCCACCAGCGGCGCACGCGTTTCACGTGATTTCGGGAAGGTGTTGGCCGCCAGGAACACACCGGCAGCACCGTCACGCAGCACGAAATAAGCGTCTGATTTCTCACACGGCAGCTCTGGCAGCGGAACCGGATCTTCCTTCGGAGGAGCCACTTCACCGTTACGCAGAATTTTACGCGTGTTTTTACAGTCGTCGTTGGTGCACGCCATGTACTTACCGAAGCGCCCCATTTTCAGGTGCATTTCAGAACCGCACTTCTCGCACTCAACGATCGGGCCGTCATAGCCCTTAATGCGGAACTCACCTTCTTCGATCTCATATCCGTCGCAGGTCGGGTTATTACCGCAGACGTGCAGTTTGCGTTTAGGATCGATCAGGTAGCTGTCCATCGCCGTGCCGCATTTCTGACAGCGACGCTTGGCGCGCAGCGCGTTGGTTTCTGCATCGTCACCTTCCAGCACGTTGAGTACTTCATTCTCAGGTACCAGGTTGATAGTGGTTTTGCAGCGCTCTTTCGGCGACAGCGCGTAACCGGAGCAGCCCAGGAACACGCCTGTGGTTGCGGTACGGATACCCATCTTGCGGCCACAGGTTGGACAGTCAATGCTGGTCAGGACCATCTGGTTAGGCAGCATGCCGCCCTCTTCAGGGTCTTTCTCGGCTTTCTCAAGCTGGTCGGTAAAGTCGCTGAAGAAGCTGTCGAGAACCTTCTTCCACTCCGCTTTGTGGCTGGCAACCTCATCGAGGCTGTCTTCCATCTGCGCGGTGAAGTCGTAGTTCATCAACTCGCGGAAGTTGGCTTCCAGACGGTCAGTGACAATCTCACCCATTTTTTCAGCGTAGAAGCGACGGTTTTCAACACGGACGTAGCCACGATCCTGAATGGTCGAAATGATCGACGCATAGGTCGACGGACGACCGATCCCGCGTTTTTCCAGCTCTTTAACCAGCGAGGCCTCACTGAAACGTGCAGGCGGCTTGGTGAAGTGCTGTGCCGGAACCAGATCGACAAGCGACAACTCGTCACCTTTATTAACCGCAGGCAGCGTTCTGTCTTCATCGCCTTTACGCAGCGCAGGCATCACTTTGGTCCAGCCATCGAAGCGCAGAATACGACCGCGCGCCTTCAGGCGGAAATCACCCGCGCCGACGGTCAGCGTTGTGGAGTCGTATTTCGCAGGCGTCATCTGACAGGCGACAAACTGGCGCCAGATCAGCTGATACAGCTTCTGCGCATCCGCTTCCATATCTTTTAACGATTCCGCGAGGACGGAGACGTCAGAAGGACGAATTGCTTCGTGCGCTTCCTGGGAATTCTCTTTGCTGGCGTACTGATTCGCACTTTCCGGCAAGTATTTTTTGCCGAAATTGTCGCTGATATAGCCGCGAACCATATTAACAGCGTCCTGGCTCAGGTTGGTGGAGTCAGTACGCATGTAAGTGATGTAACCCGCTTCATACAAGCGCTGCGCCATCATCATGGTTTTCTTCACGCCATAACCCAGACGCGTGCTCGCCGCCTGCTGCAGCGTTGAGGTGATAAACGGCGCACCAGGCTTGCTGCTGGTCGGTTTATCTTCGCGATCCAGCACCTGATAACGTGATTTTTCCAGCAGCGCCACCGCAGCCATAGTCTGGTCACGGTTTTCAGGACGGAAAGGTTTGTCGTTGTGATGACTGACCTGCAGCGGCAGAGCGTCACCGCCCGGCGTGGTCACATTGGCGTCAACTTCCCAGTACTCTTCCGGCACGAAGGCTTTAATTTCGCGTTCGCGCTCGACGACAAGACGTACGGCTACGGACTGCACACGACCGGCGGACAGACCACGCGCAACCTTTTTCCACAGCAGTGGCGAAACCATGTAGCCCACGACACGGTCCATAAAGCGACGTGCCTGCTGTGCGTTTACACGGTCAATGTTCAGTTCGCCCGGCTTCTCAAACGCCTGACGAATCGCATTCTTAGTAATTTCGTTAAACACTACACGGCTGTAGCGTTTGTCGTCACCCCCGATCACTTCCCGCAGGTGCCAGGCAATGGCTTCCCCTTCGCGGTCAAGGTCGGTTGCGAGATAGATGTGGTCTGCTTTTTCAGCAAGCTGCTTCAGCTCGTTAACGACTTTTTCTTTACCTGGCAGCACTTCATATTGTGCATCCCAGTTATGCCATGGGTTAACACCCATGCGGTTGACAAGCGCGCTACGTTCATCCTTTTTAGGCTTTTTAGCCCCTTTGGTGGAGGTAGAGTCTGCGCTCTTTTTGCTGGCTGAGCCACTGGTCGGCAAATCGCGGATATGACCAACGCTGGACTTAACCACGTAGTCATTACCCAGATACTTATTGATCGTTTTGGCTTTTGCCGGGGACTCAACGATGACGAGAGCTTTACCCATATTCACCTTTACCTAATTTAATTCTTCCAGGAATACGCCGCACGTTGATTTCCCTTCCGCTGACGACGAGCCATTGATATTGCGACTGCGCCAGGGGATATCAACCCCTTTGTCTTACCGGACGTCAGAAAGATAACATCCAGGTCATTGACTTAACGGATATTTTTCTCGCACTCAATATAATTCGTGACGAATTCCCGGTCGAATGTCAAGCAATTCTGTTGCCAGAATGACGAAAGCGCACACTGTACCTGATAAAATTCGTTACGCAACTTTATTAGCATGCAAAAGCAAATCATGCCAGCCAGACCCCTTCGCCTTACCCTCTCAGATTACAGGGAAAATTTGCCCCCAACGCGCCCCGGGCGTAAACTACGGTCATTGTTTAAGGAGTGGATTATGCACAGTACGACCCAACCTATTGACCGAGCGTCTCTGCTTATTGAAGCAAATAAACTCATTCGCGATCATGAAGACACCCTGGCGGGCATTGAAGCCACTGGCGTGGAACAGCGTAACGGTGTGCTTGTTTTCAGCGGTGAATATTTCCTTGATGAACAGGGTTTACCCACCCCGAAAAGCACCGCGGTATTCAACATGTTTAAATACCTGGCGCATACGCTCTCAGAGAAATATCACCTGATCGATTAATGCAAAACGCGAGGCAATTGCCTCGCGTTTTTGTTTACAGCAGCGGTTTTTGACCGCGCTGTAGCCAGCGTAGCAGCAAGCGATCTGCACTTTCTGCGGCGCTATTGGTAAATCGGTCCAGCAGACGCTTACGCTGGGTGAAGCGCACGCCAACCAGTTCGCGCCCTTCCATCAGGTTCAGGAGCAGATCGTCACTGGTCCCCACCTCGTCCACCAGCCCTTTCTCCTGGGCCTGCGTGCCGTACCAGTGTTCACCGGTTGCGACCTGTTCGATATCAAGCGAGGGGCGCATACGGTGCACAAAATCTTTAAACAAGTGGTGGGTTTCGTTCAGGTCTTCGCGGAATTTTTGACGCCCTTCTTCCGTGTTCTCTCCCAGCAGCGTCAGGGTGCGTTTATACTGCCCCGCGGTGTGAAGTTCGATATCAATTTCTTTATTTTTCAGGAAGCGGTTAAAGTTCGGGATCTGCGCGACCACGCCAATTGAGCCAATGATAGAGAACGGCGCCGCGACAATTTTGTCCGCCACGCAGGCCATCATATATCCTCCGCTCGCGGCCACTTTGTCCACGGCTACGGTCAGCGGGATCTGTTTTTCACGCAGGCGCTGCAGCTGCGAAGCCGCCAGTCCGTAACCGTGGACCACCCCGCCAGGACTCTCAAGACGGACCACCACCTGATCCTGCGGTTTCGCTACCGCTAATACCGCCGTCACTTCTTCACGCAGGGAGGAGACTTCATGTGCATCCATGCTGCCTTTAAAATCGAGCACATAGACGCGAGGTTTTGCCTCATCCTGCGGCGCGGCAAGCTTCGCTTTTGCCTTAGCCGCTTTGGCTTCCTGTTTATGCTTTTTCTTCTGCGCTTTAAGCCAGAGTTTCTGTTGATGGCTATCAAGCAGCGCCAGAGACATCTCTTCCTGCATTTCTTTATACTGCTCGCTCAGGCGGGTGATGCGTAACTCCCCACGCTGACGCTTGCGCTGCGTCAGGTTGACAATCAGAACGGCAACCACCGCAATGGCAATCACCACCGTCGCGATTTTGGCCAAAAACAACCCATATTGAGAAAGTAATTCCACGCGTTCCACCTTGATTTAACCACGAATCTTTCACGGCAGTGTACAACAGCCCTGCCCATGCGTCTCGCTCGTGACATTACCTCTGCGAGCCGCCTTCAGGAATCCCCGGTCTGGCGTTTAAATATTTGCAAATTGTTAATTTTACAGTAATGCGTCCTGTAGACTGATTGAATTATTAGGCTAATTCGGGCATAAAGCCGAAAAGTCATAAAAGAAGGCGCCATCAAGCTCCAGTGCGCCAGAGGAGTCACCGTGCATTATCAACCGCAAAAAAATCTGCTCCAGAACCGGATCATACTTGTCACAGGTGCCAGCGACGGCATTGGTCGTGAAGCCGCCCTGACGTACGCTGAATATGGTGCAAGCGTCATCCTGACGGGTCGTAATGAAGAAAAACTCCGGGGAGTCGCTCAGGAGATTGAATCTGCTGGCGGCATCGCTGCTTCCTGGTACACCCTCGATTTACTTACCTGCACGCCCGCTAGCTGTCAGGAACTTGCCCAGCGCATCAGCACGCATTATCCCCGTCTGGACGGCGTGTTGCACAACGCTGGCTTATTGGGCGAAGTACGCCCGATGGATGAACAAGATCCTGAGATTTGGCAGCAGGTAATGCAGGTAAACATTAATGGAACCTTTTTCCTCACCCAGGCGTTGCTTCCTTTATTGCTCAATTCTGAGTCTGGTTCGCTGGTCTTCACCTCTTCCAGCGTAGGCCGTGAGGGACGCGCCAACTGGGGGGCTTATGCCGTCTCGAAATTTGCGACCGAAGGCATGATGCAGGTGCTGGCGGAGGAGTATCAAAACCGTCATCTGCGCGTAAACTGCATTAACCCTGGCGGAACGCGGACAAAAATGCGCGCCAGCGCTTTCCCGACGGAAGATCCGCAAAAGCTGAAAACGCCGGCAGACATTATGCCGCTCTATCTCTGGCTGATGGGTGATGACAGCCGCCGTAAAACCGGGATGACTTTTGATGCCCAACCCAACCGCAAACCGGGGATTTCGCAATGAGTGATGAACGCCATCAGCAGCGCCAGCAGCGTCTGAAAGAACAGGTTGATGCACGCGTAGCCGCAGCCCAGGACGAGCGTGGGATCCTCATCGTATTTACCGGCAACGGTAAAGGGAAAACCACCGCCGCGTTTGGCACGGCGACGCGTGCCGTCGGACACGGGCAGAAAGTGGGCGTGATCCAGTTTATCAAAGGCGAATGGCCCAATGGCGAGCGCAATTTACTTGAGACTCACGGCGTTGAATTTCAGGTGATGGCCACCGGATTTACCTGGGACACGCAGAACCGGGAAACCGATACAGCCGCCTGCCTTGCCGTCTGGGAGCATGCAACGCGAATGCTGGCCGATCCCTCGCTGAATATGGTTCTGCTGGATGAGATAACCTACATGGTCGCCTACGACTATCTGCCGCTGGATGTCCTGTTGAATGCACTGAAGAACCGTCCTGCGCACCAGACGGTTATCGTCACGGGACGCGGGTGTCATCGGGATATTATTGAGCTGGCAGATACCGTCAGCGAGCTGCGTCCGGTCAAGCATGCGTTTGATGCAGGTATCAAAGCGCAAATTGGGATTGATTACTAAAGAAAAAAGCCCGGTGCGTTCACCGGGCTTTTAGATTAACCGTTGTTATTCCGGCTGCCAGAGCGACGATTGCTGCTGACCTGGCTGTGACGCTTCACCGCACGGCGGATCTGATTCGCCTTCATGCGACGACGATCTTTTTCAACCGCCACTTTAGAGGTGGTTTCCGGGGTCAGGCCGACCAGCTCGCGCAGGTAGTTGGTTTGAGTCAGATCCAGTTCGGTATAACCACCGCGTGGCAGTCCTTTAGGCAGCAGAATGTCACCGTAACGGACACGGATCAGACGGCTCACCTGGACGCCTACCGCTTCCCAGAGACGACGCGCCTCGCGGTTACGGCCTTCGGTCAGGGTCACGTTGTACCACTGGTTAATGCCTTCCCCACCGGTAAACTTGATAGTTTTGAACGCCGCAGGGCCGTCTTCCAGCTGAACGCCACGCGACAGGTCGCGCAGTTTATTTTCGTCAACCTGGCCGAAGACACGTACGGCGTATTCACGTTCCACTTCGCGGCTTGGGTGCATCAAACGGTTTGCCAGTTCACCATCGGTGGTAAACAGCAGCAGGCCGCAGGTGTTCACGTCCAGACGGCCTACGGCGATCCAGCGAGCGCCACGCAGCTTAGGCAGACGGTCGAACACCGTTGGGCGACCTTCTGGGTCGTTGCGGGTACACAGCTCGCCTTCCGGCTTGTAGTAAGCCAGCACGCGGCAGATCTGTTCGGCGGACTCTTTCACGGAGATAAGATGACCGTCGATGCGGATCTTCAGCCCCGGGACGATTTCTACGCGGTCACCCAGCGTGGCGATTTTACCGTCCACACTCACGCGACCCGCTTCAATAATGGCTTCGATTTCACGGCGCGAACCGTGGCCAGCACGCGCCAGCACTTTTTGTAACTTCTCGCTCATTGAGCTTCCTCAGGTGTCGCCTTCACAGGCGTCGAATCAGGTCAAAAGAGGGCCGGGCCCTGCTTTGATGGCCGCGTAGTATATCTGCTTACACCTTTACAAGAAAGGCTTAACATCACCCACGCCTTCACGAATCACTTCCGGCGCATCTTCAGTTAAGTCGACCACCGTGGTCGGCTGTTGGCCAAGATAGCCGCCGTGAATAATCAGCTCAACCACCTTCTCCAGACGATCTTTGATCTCTTCCGGGTCGGACTCGGTAAACTCACTTCCCGGCAGCATCAGCGAGGTGGAGAGCATCGGTTCGCCGAGGGTTTCCAGCAGCGCCTGCGCAATCGGATTAGATGGCACGCGCATGCCGATGGTTTTGCGTTTTTCCTGCAGCAGACGACGCGGTACTTCCTTCGTGCCTTTCAGGATGAAGGTGTAGTTGCCCGGCGTGTTGTTCTTAATCAGGCGAAACGCCACATTATCAATATACGCGTAGGTCGACAGCTCAGAGAGATCGCGGCACATCAGGGTAAAATTATGACCGTCCGGCAACTGGCGAATACGGCAAATACGCTCCATCGCCCCTTTATCTTCAATTTTGCAGCCCAGCGCGTAGCCTGAATCGGTCGGGTAGACAATGACGCCGCCTTTGCGGACGATCTCCACGGCCTGGTTAATCAGACGTGGCTGCGGGTTATCAGGATGGATATAGAAAAACTGACTCATACTTCCCTCTCTTCAATTTGCTGCGGCTGTTCCCAGAGCTGCCAGACCGGCTCAACGCCAGCAGGCAACCAGAGCTTGCGACCCAGTTCGATCCAGGCGCAGGGCTGATGGAAATCAGACCCTTGTGACCCAAGCAGGCCGAACTGACGAGCATAGGTGGCAAGCTGTGCACGCTCATTGGGCGCCTGCTGACACTGGGCAACTTCCATTGCCTCACCACCGCATTCGGCAAAGTGCGCCAGCAGCCTTTTCAACCATTTAGCAGAAAGATTATACCGTCCCGGATGGGCCAGCACAGCCTTACCGCCAGAATGATGAATCACATCAATAGCTTGTTTTATTGTACACCACTGTGGCGGAACGTATCCGGTTTTCCCGCGCGCCAGATACCGTTTAAAGACGTCCGCCATGGTCGTCGCTTTACCTGCCTCAACCAGAAAACGGGCGAAGTGACCGCGCGTCACGGCCCCACCGTTCGCCAGCTTTTGCGCCCCTTCGAGTGCGCCAGGAATGTGGGCCTTCTCCAGACGTTCGCCAATCATCTCTGCACGCTGGTTGCGGCGTGTTTTTTGTTCTTGCAAAAACGCACACATTGCCGGATGGTCTATATCAATGTTGAGGCCAACAATATGAATTTCATGGTTTTCCCAGACGGTCGAGATCTCAACGCCGGCGATCAGGTTCAGCGCCAGCCCGCTGCGAGCGATCTCAGCGCGCGCCGCCGGAATGGCATCTGTTGTATCGTGATCGGTTATCGCCAGCGTGCCGACACGCATTTCAACGGCACGATGAACCAAGGCTTCGGGCGTCAGAAGGCCATCAGAGGCCTGAGTATGGCTGTGTAAATCGTAAATAATGGCGTAGGTGGTATCGCTCAAAGCACTTCCCATAACAGGTTGGAGACATCCGAAAACATCATGATACCGACATAACGCGAAATTCTGAAATCAAGGGTTGACAACACGCCATCGAACTAGTTAACTAGTACGCAAGTTCACACGAGAAAGGTATCTGAAAATGACAGCACATTTCACTCTGCACGGTTGGTGGCGCACTTCCTGATCTTCGGGCAGTGTCACGCGTCTGCGAAATGCAAACAGATACCCAGCCCGCTACCCAGCGGGCTTTTTTTTGAACAGAAAATGAGAACACTATAATGCAAACAGCCAAACCACACCTCGAACTGCTGACCTGCGAGGCGGCCTATCGTCACAACCCCACCGCACTGTTTCATCAGGTTTGCGGAGCGCGTCCGGCTACCCTACTGCTGGAATCTGCGGATATCGACAGTAAAGACGATCTCAAGAGCCTGCTGCTGGTCGACAGCGCGCTGCGCATTACCGCTTTAGGTGACACTGTCACCATCAAGGCGTTATCAGAGAATGGTGCATCGCTGCTGCCACTGCTGGACGCCGCACTGCCTTCTGGCATAGAAAACGAGCGCCATCCGGACATGCGCATTCTGCATTTCCCGGCGGTCAGCCAGTTGCTGGACGAAGACGCGCGGCTCTGCTCTCTTTCCGTTTTCGATGCCTTCCGCCTGCTGCAGAATCTAGTCACCGTGCCGGCAGAGGAACGCGAAGCGATGTTCTTTGGCGGGCTGTTTGCTTACGACCTGGTTGCCGGTTTCGAAGATTTGCCGGAAACGGAACAGGGTAACCGCTGCCCGGATTACTGCTTCTATCTGGCTGAAACCCTGCTGGTGATCGACCATCAGAAAAAATACACCCGCGTTCAGGCCAGCCTGTTCACTCCATCGACCGCTGAGAAAAACCGTCTTGAGCACCGCATCGCTCAGCTTCAGCAGCAGATGACGGAAGAGCCACCGGCGCTGCCTGTGCAGCGTGTGGAGAAAATGACGTGCGACGTTAACCAGACCGACGATCAGTACGGCGCCGTGGTTCGCCAGATGCAAAAAGCGATTCGCGCCGGGGAAATTTTCCAGGTGGTGCCTTCACGCCGCTTCTCACTGCCCTGCCCGTCGCCGCTCGCAGCCTACGACGTGCTGAAAAAGAGCAATCCAAGCCCGTACATGTTCTTCATGCAGGACAATGATTTCACGCTGTTCGGCGCATCCCCGGAAAGCTCGCTGAAGTACGACGCCACCAGCCGTCAGATTGAGATCTACCCGATTGCCGGTACCCGTCCACGTGGACGCCGCGCCGACGGCTCGCTGGATCGCGATTTGGACAGCCGTATCGAACTCGAAATGCGGACTGACCATAAAGAGTTGTCAGAGCACCTGATGCTGGTTGACCTGGCGCGTAACGATCTGGCACGCATCTGTACCCCTGGCAGCCGCTACGTGGCGGATCTGACCAAAGTTGACCGCTATTCGTTCGTGATGCACCTGGTCTCCCGCGTGGTGGGTGAGTTGCGCCACGACCTTGACGTTCTGCACGCCTACCGCGCCTGCATGAACATGGGCACCCTGAGCGGTGCGCCGAAAGTGCGCGCCATGCAGCTGATTGCCGCCGCCGAAGGACGCCGTCGCGGCAGCTACGGCGGCGCGGTGGGCTACTTCACGGCTCACGGTGACCTCGACACCTGCATTGTTATCCGCTCCGCTTATGTTGAAGACGGTATTGCCACCGTCCAGGCGGGTGCCGGGATTGTTCTTGATTCTGTTCCGCAGTCTGAAGCTGACGAAACGCGCAGTAAAGCGCGTGCGGTCCTTCGCGCCATTGCGACTGCACACCACGCACAGGAGATTTTCTGATGGCTGACATTCTGCTGCTCGATAATATCGACTCTTTTACCTATAACCTGGCAGATCAGCTGCGTGCGAATGGTCACAACGTCGTTATCTACCGCAACCACGTACCGGCGCAGACCCTGATTGACCGTCTGGCAACTATGCAAAACCCGGTGCTGATGCTCTCCCCGGGGCCTGGCGCACCGAGCGAAGCGGGCTGTATGCCGGAGCTGCTGACCCGTATGCGCGGCAAGCTGCCGATCGTCGGCATCTGTCTGGGACATCAGGCGATTGTTGAAGCCTACGGCGGCTACGTTGGCCAGGCGGGTGAGATCCTGCACGGCAAAGCCTCCAGTATTGAACATGACGGCCAGGCAATGTTTGCCGGGCTGCCGAATCCGCTCCCGGTTGCGCGCTACCACTCGCTGGTGGGCAGCAATATTCCTGCGGGGCTGACCATTAATGCCTCGTTTGAAGGCATGGTGATGGCGGTACGTCATGATGCGGATCGCGTCTGCGGTATGCAGTTCCACCCGGAATCGATCCTGACTTCCAACGGTGCGCGCCTGCTGGAACAGACGCTCGACTGGGCGTTACAGAAGCTGGAGCAAACCAATACCCTGCAACCGATTCTGGAAAAACTGTATCAGGCGCAGACCCTGAGCCAGCAGGAGAGCCACCAGCTCTTTTCCGCCGTGGTTCGCGGCGAGCTGAAGCCCGAACAGCTGGCGGCTGCGCTGGTGAGCATGAAAGTGCGTGGTGAACGCCCGCAGGAGATCGCCGGTGCCGCCACGGCCCTGCTGGAAAATGCCGCCCCGTTCCCGCGTCCGGACTATCAGTTTGCCGATATCGTTGGGACCGGCGGTGACGGCAGTAACAGCATCAACATCTCTACAGCCAGCGCCTTTGTCGCCGCGGCGTGTGGGCTGAAAGTGGCGAAGCACGGTAATCGCAGCGTCTCCAGCCGGTCAGGCTCTTCCGATCTGCTCGCCGCGTTTGGCATTAACCTGGATATGAAAGCAGAGCGTTCTCGTGAAGCGCTGGATGACCTGGGCGTCTGCTTCCTGTTTGCACCGAAGTATCACACCGGTTTCCGCCACGCGATGCCAGTGCGGCAGCAGCTTAAAACTCGCACGCTGTTTAACGTGCTCGGCCCGCTGATCAACCCGGCCCATCCACCGCTGGCGCTGATTGGCGTTTATAGCCCGGAACTGGTTCTGCCGATTGCTGAGACACTGCGCGTGCTGGGCTACAAACGTGCCGCCGTGGTACACAGCGGCGGTATGGATGAAGTATCGCTGCATGCACCGACGCTGGTTGCCGAACTGAACAACGGTGAAATTATGAGTTACCAGCTTGAGGCTGCTGACTTCGGCTTAGCGCCGTATCGTCAGGAAGCGCTGGCAGGCGGTACGCCGGAAGAAAACCGTGACATTCTCACGCGCTTATTACAAGGTAAAGGAGAGGTTGCCCACGAGGCCGCCGTGGCTGCCAACGTCGCTATGCTGATGCGTTTGCACGGTGAGGAAGACCTGAAGGCCAACGTTCAAAAAGTTCTGGACGTACTGCGCTCCGGTGCAGCTTACGATCGCGTTACCGCACTTGCGGCAAGAGGGTAAAGAATGCAAACCGTTTTAGCGAAAATCGTTGCCGATAAGGCCATCTGGGTAGAAGCCCGCAAGCAACAGCAGCCGCTTGCCAGCTTCCAGAATGACGTCGTACCAAGCCAACGACGTTTCTATGATGCCCTGCAGGGTGCGCGCACCGCGTTTATTCTTGAGTGCAAAAAAGCGTCCCCGTCGAAAGGCGTTATTCGTGACGATTTTGACCCGGCGCGTATTGCCGGTATTTATAAGCATCATGCGTCCGCCATCTCCGTGCTGACGGATGAGAAATATTTCCAGGGCAGCTTCGATTTTTTGCCGATCGTCAGCGGCATCGCGCCGCAGCCGATCCTGTGCAAAGACTTTATTATCGATCCGTATCAGATCTGGCTGGCGCGTTTCTACCAGGCCGATGCCTGCCTGCTGATGCTCTCGGTGCTTGACGACGAGCAGTATCGCCAGCTCTCCGCCGTCGCGCACAGCCTGAACATGGGCGTGCTGACCGAAGTGAGCAACGAAGAAGAGCTTGAGCGCGCCATCGCGCTGGAAGCCAAAGTGGTCGGCATTAACAACCGCGATCTGCGCGACTTGTCCATTGACCTGAACCGCACGCGCCAGCTGGCACCGCGTCTCGGGTCTGGCGTTACGGTTATCAGCGAATCCGGCATTAACAGCTACGCCCAGGTGCGCGAGCTGAGCCACTTCGCTAACGGTTTCCTGATTGGCTCCGCCATGATGGAGCATGACGATCTCAACGCGGCTGTGCGTCGCGTGCTACTGGGTGAAAACAAAGTCTGCGGCTTAACCCGCGAACAGGATGCCCAGGCCGCGTACGAAGCCGGGGCGATTTATGGCGGGCTGATCTTTGTCGATTCGTCCCCTCGCGCGGTCAGCGAAGAGCAGGCGCGTAAGGTCATCTCAGCGGCTCCGCTCAGCTACGTGGGCGTTTTCCGCAATGCAGATATTGAAGATGTTGCGGCAAAAGCCGAGGCGTTATCCCTGAGTGCGGTGCAGCTTCACGGCAGCGAAGATCAGGCGTATATCGATGCCCTGCGCGCCGCGCTGGCGCCTCAGGTTCAGATTTGGAAAGCGCAAAGCGTCGGCGAGACCCTGCCCGCACGTAACCTGAACCATGTGGATAAATACGTGCTCGATAACGGCCAGGGCGGCACCGGCCAGCGTTTTGACTGGTCACTGCTGAGCGGCGAAAAGCTGGACAACGTTCTACTGGCGGGCGGATTAAGCCCGGATAACTGCGTAGAAGCCGCGAAAACCGGCTGCGCAGGCCTCGATTTCAATTCAGGCGTAGAGTCCCAACCGGGTATTAAAGATGCCAACAAACTGGCCTCGGTTTTTAAAACTCTGCGTGCATATTAAGGAAGAGAAGATGACGACATTACTAAACCCGTATTTTGGTGAGTTCGGCGGGATGTACGTCCCGCAAATCCTGATGCCCGCGCTGCGCCAGCTGGAAGAAGCCTTTGTCAGCGCGCAGAAAGATCCGGCGTTTCAGGCGGAATTTACCGACCTGCTGAAGAATTACGCCGGTCGTCCGACCGCGCTGACCAAATGCCGCAACCTGACGGAAGGCACCAAAACCACGCTGTATCTGAAGCGTGAAGACCTGCTGCACGGCGGTGCGCATAAAACTAACCAGGTGCTGGGCCAGGCGCTTCTCGCGAAGCGTATGGGTAAAACCGAAATCATCGCCGAAACCGGCGCGGGTCAGCACGGCGTGGCCTCTGCGCTTGCCAGTGCCCTGCTCGGCCTGAAATGCCGAATCTATATGGGGGCGAAAGACGTTGAGCGTCAGTCTCCGAACGTCTTCCGTATGCGCCTGATGGGGGCAGAAGTGATCCCGGTACACAGCGGTTCCGCCACGCTGAAAGATGCCTGTAACGAAGCGCTGCGCGACTGGTCTGGCAGCTACGACACCGCGCACTACATGCTCGGCACAGCCGCAGGCCCGCACCCGTTCCCGACTATCGTACGCGAATTCCAGCGTATGATCGGTGAAGAGACCAAAGCGCAAATCCTCGAGAAAGAGGGTCGCCTGCCGGATGCGGTGATCGCCTGCGTTGGCGGCGGGTCTAACGCCATCGGCATGTTTGCTGATTTCATTGACGACACCAGCGTTGGTCTGATTGGCGTCGAGCCTGCCGGCCACGGGATTGAATCCGGTGAGCACGGCGCGCCGCTGAAGCATGGTCGCGTAGGGATCTACTTCGGAATGAAATCCCCGATGATGCAAACCGATGAGGGCCAGATTGAAGAGTCTTACTCTATTTCTGCCGGCCTTGACTTCCCGTCCGTTGGCCCACAGCATGCGTATCTGAACAGCACTGGCCGCGCGGACTATGTTTCCATTACCGATGACGAAGCGCTGGAAGCCTTTAAAACGCTGTGCCGCAGCGAAGGGATCATCCCGGCGCTGGAGTCTTCTCATGCCCTGGCGCATGCGCTGAAAATGATTAAAGAGAACCCGGAAAAAGAACAGCTGCTGGTGGTAAACCTTTCCGGTCGCGGTGACAAAGACATCTTCACCGTTCACGATATTCTGAAAGCACGAGGGGAAATCTGATGGAACGCTACGATAACGTATTTGCAGAACTGAAGTCCCGCCAGGAAGGCGCGTTCGTTCCCTTCGTCACTCTGGGCGACCCAGGCCCGGAACAGTCGCTGAAGATTATCGATACCCTGATTGAAGCCGGTGCCGACGCGCTGGAGCTGGGTATTCCGTTCTCTGACCCGCTGGCAGATGGCCCGACCATCCAGAATGCGACGCTGCGCGCATTTGCCTCCGGCGTGACGCCAACCCAGTGTTTCGAGATGCTGGCGGCGATCCGCCAGAAGCACCCGACCATTCCGATCGGCCTGCTGATGTACGCCAACCTGGTCTTTAACCGCGGTATTGATGAGTTCTATGCCGAGTGCGCGCGCGTGGGCGTCGACTCCGTGCTGGTAGCAGACGTGCCGGTTGAGGAGTCTGCCCCATTCCGCCAGGCGGCGATGCGCCATAACGTTGCGCCGATCTTCATCTGCCCGCCAAACGCCGACGACGAACTGCTGCGCCAGATTGCTTCTTACGGACGCGGGTATACCTACCTGCTCTCCCGAGCGGGCGTCACCGGTGCCGAGAATAAAGCGGCGCTGCCGCTGCATCATCTGGTGGAGAAGCTGGCTGAATATCATGCCGCGCCTCCGTTGCAGGGCTTTGGTATTTCATCCCCGGATCAGGTTGCTGCAGCAATTGATGCGAAGGCCGCCGGGGCGATTTCCGGTTCCGCCATCGTAAAAATCATCGAGAAGAACGTGGATAAGCCAGAGCAGATGCTGGCCGAGCTCAAAACCTTCGTGACCGAGATGAAAGCGGCAACGCGTAAAGCATGATGCACTCCCCGTCTGGCGCAACTGCCAGACGGTTCCCCTTTTACCCCTGTCGAGTTACGTCAAAATTGATCGCGTCGATATTCTCGGTGCGAATGACTTTTCAAACCCTGCCGTAAGCGTATGATTCGGTTTCTTTCTGTTTATACCTTCTGAGTTCAGAGGCTTACACATGTCATGGCAACATTTCAAACAGGCTTATCTGGTTAAGTTCTGGTCACCTGTACCGGCCGTTATCGCGGCAGGTATTCTCTCTACTTATTATTTTGGCATTACCGGCACCTTCTGGGCCGTTACCGGGGAATTTACCCGCTGGGGCGGACAGCTGCTGCAGCTGGCGGGCATCCACGCTGAAGAGTGGGGCTACTTTAAGCTCATTCACCTGGACGGTACCCCGCTCACCCGCATAGATGGGATGATGATTATCGGGATGTTCGGCGGCTGCTTCGCGGCGGCGCTGTGGGCTAACAACGTGAAGCTGCGCATGCCAAAAAGCCGTATCCGCATCCTGCAGGCGGTAGCCGGTGGGATTATCGCAGGGTTTGGCGCGCGTCTGGCGATGGGCTGTAATCTGGCGGCGTTCTTCACCGGGATCCCACAGTTTTCGCTGCACGCCTGGTTTTTTGCCGTGGCAACCGCAATCGGCTCTTACTTTGGCGCAAAATTCACGCTTCTGCCGTTTTTCCGCATTCCGGTAAAAATGACCAAAGTTAGCGCCGCATCGCCATTAACGCAAAAACCCACTCAGGCCCGCCGCCGTTTTCGTCTGGGTATGCTGGTCTTTTTCGCCATGATCGCCTGGGCACTGTGTACTGCGCTGAATCAGCCAAAACTGGGGCTGGCGATGCTGTTCGGCGTTGGTTTTGGTTTGCTGATTGAGCGCGCGCAAATCTGCTTTACCTCGGCGTTTCGCGACATGTGGATCACCGGACGCACCATGATGGCCAAAGCCATTATTGCCGGGATGGCCGTGAGCGCGATCGGCATCTTCAGCTATGTTCAGCTTGGCGTCGAGCCGAAAATCATGTGGGCTGGCCCTAATGCGGTCATCGGCGGGCTGCTGTTTGGCTTTGGCATTGTGCTGGCGGGCGGCTGTGAGACCGGCTGGATGTATCGCGCCGTCGAAGGTCAGGTGCATTACTGGTGGGTGGGACTCGGGAATGTGATTGGCTCCACCCTCCTGGCCTACTACTGGGATGACGTGTCACCCGTACTGGCGACGAACTGGGACAAGGTTAATCTGCTGAATACCTTTGGCCCACTCGGTGGGCTCGTGGTGACCTATGCCCTGCTGCTGCTCGCCTTTTTACTGGTTATTGCACAGGAGAAACGCTTCTTCCGTCGTGCCACCGTCAAAACTGCAACGCAGGAGAATGCCGCATGAAAGAGATCGTGCCTGACTATCGCCTCGATATGGTGGGTGAACCTTGTCCTTACCCGGCTGTCGCCACGCTTGAGGCACTGCCGCAGCTTAAGAAAGGTGAAATTCTGGAAGTGGTGAGCGATTGCCCGCAGTCGATCAATAACATTCCGCTGGATGCCAAAAACCACGGCTATACCGTGCTGGATATTCAGCAGGATGGACCAACGATTCGTTATTTGATTCAGAAATAATCGATGACATGCGCCCTGAAGAGGGCGCATTGAAGAGCACGCGTTAGAAACGATAGCCTGCTGAGAACATAAATACCCACGGATCCAGACGGGTATTGATGCTTTGCTGCTGGCCACCGGCTTTGAAACGAACGTCAGTATCAATGTCCATGTACCAGACTGAGGCGTTGATTAACCAGTCACGGTTAATCAGATAATCAAGACCTACCTGCCCCGCCATACCCCATGAGTCTTTCAGGCTAAGGTCAGTCAGACCAGCTTCTTTACCGGTATCGTTAAACTTCTCATCAAAGAAGGTCGTGTAGTTCACACCCGCGCCAATGTACGGGCGCACCTTGCTGCTGGCATCACCAAAGTACCACTGCGCCATCAACGTCGGCGGCAGATGGTGCACCGTGGCGATATCGCCGGTCGGCCCAAGGCCAACGCGATGGCGGAACGGCGTTGCGGCCAAAAGCTCAACGCCGATGTTTTCTGTCGCCATATAGGTAAAGGTCAAACCTAACTGGGTGTTATTGCTGACATTAAAGCCGCCCATTCCCAGTACGCTATCGGAACCTTCAGTTGGGCGAACCGTTGCCGAACCGGCTCGAATAAAAAATTCGCCTGCTTCATGCGCATACGCGCCACCAGAGAGACTGCTTAAGATAAGGGCTGCCACCGCTAATTTTTTCATATCCGCTCCATCGTTGTGGTTTTAAGTGCGGATGAGAATATACTCACAAAAGAGTATTAAGTGATCTATCACAGATCACATTAAAACCAGTAAGTTAACATTCATTGATCTGGGTTAATTTTTGATAATCAAACATAACCCGCCAGGTGGGTTCTACATCAAATTTTAGTGATGAGCGAAAAATTACTGCCGCTTTACAAAGATATGCTTTTCCATACAAGCCTTGATGCTGCCACGGCACTCTTATCCGGTGTACAATTGCCGGCTAATTAACACCTGCAATACTCAAGGAGAGTGCATGTCTATCACGGCGAAGTCTGTCTACCGTGACACGGGAAATTTTTTCCGCAATCAGTTCATTACCTTTTTACTGATCGCGCTGCTATGCGCCTTTATCACGGTGGTGCTTGGTCATGCGTTCTCACCGAGTGAAGAACAGATTGCCAGCCTGAGCCAGGGCGACCATCTTGCCGGTAGCGTAGGGTTATTTGAACTGGTGCAAAACATGACGCCGGAGCAACAGCAAATCCTGCTGCGGGCGTCCGCGGCATCGACATTTTCAGGTTTGATCGGTAATGCTGTTCTGGCGGGCGGCGTGCTGCTGATGATTCAGCTCGTTTCGGCGGGTCATCGCGTCAGTGCCCTGCGCGCCATTGGCGCCAGCGCGCCAGTGCTCCCTAAGCTGTTCATCGTCATCTTTTTAACCACGCTGCTGGTACAAATGGGGATTATGCTGGTCGTGGTACCGGGTGTATTACTGGCTATCGTGCTCTCTTTCGCGCCGGTAATGATTGTGCAGGATAAGATGGGTATCTTTACTGCGATGCGCAGCAGCATCAGACTGGCGTGGGCGAACATGCGTCTGGTGGCACCTGCGGTGATCGGCTGGCTCCTTGCCAAAACGCTACTGTTATTATTTGCACCAAATTTTGCCGTGTTAACGCCGAACGTTGGCGCGGTCGTTGCTAATACGCTGAGCAACCTGATATCAGCAGTTCTGCTGGTCTACTTGTTCCGCCTGTATATGTTAATTCGTCAGTAATTGGGATCGTAGAATGAAGCAGTTTCTTGATTTTTTACCGCTGGTCGTCTTTTTTGCGTTTTACAAGCTGTACGACATTTATGCCGGAACGACGGCGCTGATTATTGCTACCGCTATCGTGCTGATATACAGCTGGGTGCGTTACCGCAAAGTTGAAAAAATGGCGCTGATCACCTTCATTATGGTGGCTGTATTTGGTGGCCTGACGTTGTTCTTCCACAATGATGAATTCATCAAATGGAAGGTCACGGTGATTTACGCGCTGTTTGCAGGTGCGTTGTTGATCAGCCAGTGGGTAATGAAAAAGCCGTTGATCCAGCGCATGCTGGGCAAAGAGCTAACGCTGCCGCAAGAGGTGTGGTCCCGTCTGAATGTCGCCTGGGCGGTGTTCTTTATTCTCTGCGGCCTCGCCAATATCTACATTGCTTTCTGGCTACCGCAGAACATCTGGGTCAACTTTAAGGTCTTCGGGCTGACCGCGTTGACGCTTATCTTCACGCTGTTGAGCGGTGTTTATATCTATCGACACATGCCTCAGGACGACAAGCACTGATCCTCACGCCCGGAACATGCGCGTTCCGGGCTATTTTCTCCCGCTAAAAATCATAGTAGCATCCCGCCTGAAGTCTTCAGTTACGAGTTTAAAACAATGACAACAAATGACGCCCCTCAGGGCGAACTGGTTTTACGCACACTGGCAATGCCTGCGGACACGAATGCCAATGGCGATATTTTCGGCGGCTGGCTAATGTCGCAGATGGATATGGGTGGGGCAATTTTAGCAAAAGAGATTGCGCACGGGCGGGTGGTGACTGTCCGGGTGGACGGCATGACCTTCCTGCGCCCGGTCGCGGTGGGGGATGTGGTGTGCTGTTACGCGCGCTGCGTGAAACGCGGCAACACGTCAATTTCCATCAACATTGAAGTATGGGTGAAAAAGGTCTCTTCCGAACCGATTGGACAGCGTTACAAAGCCACGGAAGCGCTGTTTATTTATGTGGCGGTCGATAACGCGGGTAAACCGCGTCAGCTCCCTCAAACCTGATTGTCAGACAAAAAAGCCTCCTTGCGGAGGCTTTTTTCATTCCATCTGCGCCCCGCCGTTCAGGCGGAAAACAATATTCACTATCAATCCACTGCCCGGCTTACCGGCTTCATAGCGCCATTTACGCATCGCTGCCTTTACATCACGCTCAAACATATTTGAGGGCTGCGCAGAGAGGATTTGCACATTGTCAACGCGGCCATCGGAGGTCACGTCAAACTTCACACGCACGCGCCCTTCAATACGGAGCGCCTGAGCGCGCGCCGGATAGGTAGGCTGGTTGCGGCTGAGCGCCCTTGGCCCCGCAGGCGCTGTAACGGTCGGCTTCGTGGTCGTTGCGGTGTTGTTCATCACCGGACGCGAAGGCGCAGTATTCTCTACCGGCTGCGTTGGCCGCGTCTCGACCGGGCGCACTTCGCGTTTCGGACGCTCTTCGACTTTCTTCACCGGTTTTGGCTTCGGCTTAGGTTTCGGCTTAGGCTCCGGTTTGTGGATCACCACCGGCGCTTCCTTCGGAGGTTCCGGGACAGGCTCGGGTTCAGGTTCAGGTTCCACAACCGGCTGTGGCGGCGGAGGCGCAACCTGCGGCGGCTCAAGATCCGCTGCCGAAACCATGGTCACGGAAATTGGCTGCGCGGGCGCTGGCATTTCAATAACCTGATGAACCGAGGTATAGAGTAAACCCGCCACAACGGCACCGTGAATCACGACAGAAAGCAGCGTCGGCCAGGGAAAGCGGCGAGGTAAATCAAGGGTCATCGAAGTCATAATCATCAACGTTAAAAAACCGAACTCTGATTTTAAATGCAAATAGCAATCATATTCAATAAGACACTTTGTCTAAGCGCAATTAAAGCGCCAGAGCGGCGAAAAAAGGGGCATTTAGATCAGGGTTTTAACATTGTTTTTATCTTTACATTGCAGTCATTTGCCCTTTCACATAACGTAACTGGCACTTTTAATGGTTAAGGAGCTTCGCCGTGCTTTATGTGATTTACTCTGAAGATGTCGCTGAATCCCTGGAAAAACGCCAGTCTGTTCGCCCTGCCCACCTGGCACGCCTACAGCTGCTGCAGGATGAAGGCCGCTTATTGACCGCGGGGCCTATGCCTGCGGTAGACAGCAACGATCCTGGCGCCGCGGGTTTTTCTGGCTCGACGGTCATTGCCGAGTTTGAATCTCTGGAAGCGGCAACAGCCTGGGCTGACGCCGATCCGTATGTGGCTGCCGGTGTGTACGAAAAAGTCACGGTGCGCCCGTACAAAAAAGTCTTTTGATGCCTCAAGGCTCCGCAAGGAGCCTTTTTTATCGCACCGCTAAACCTGTTTGAACCGGGTGAACTGCTGCTCAATAATACGACTGCCCCACTGATCGCCCTCCCACTCTTTCGCTAGCGTAAAGCCAAAGGATTCGTACAGGCGTCGGGCAGCGGTCAATTTATTGAACGTCCAGAGATGCACGGCAGAAAAGCCCTCGCTGTCGCAAAACATCATGGCCTCGCTCAACAGTTTTTTGCCAACCCCATGACCCCGGCAGCCATCGTCCAGAATAAACCAGCGCAGATGCGCCTCACCCGGCTCTAAATCTTCACCATCAATGGCGACAGATCCTACAATTC
This sequence comes from Enterobacter sp. RHBSTW-01064, assembly GCF_014103035.1. Lineage (NCBI taxonomy): Bacteria > Pseudomonadati > Pseudomonadota > Gammaproteobacteria > Enterobacterales > Enterobacteriaceae > Enterobacter > Enterobacter sp. RHBSTW-01064. The sequence goes on from NZ_JABXOU010000001.1 coordinate 281,489, forward strand.
TGCCGTTCATCACAGCTAGCCAAACCTGGTTGCACGGCTTCTCGAGGCGTTCGCTAAATTCAGCAAGCCCCGCAGCAACTTTGGCTTCGAAGAAGCTGCCAAAGTTATGTTCGCGTGCGTAATAGCTGCCGTGCATTTCCGCGATGCGGCCAATCATGCCAGGACGGTAGCCTGCGACAATCACTGGGGCCGTAGGCTGCCGCTCAGTGCCGCTCTCCCGGCAGGCCAGCAGCGCGTTAGCGTAGAGCGACAGTCCCTGAGAGATGGTTTCCTGCTGTATGGGATCCAGTGATTGTATCGCTGAAATGACCCGTTCACTCCCGTAGGCATTAATCTGCTCAACGGTCTTGCGCCCCTTTGCAGTCAGCCGGAGACTTTTGGCCCTGGCATCTTGCGCAGAAACACCCTCTTCCAGTTCGCCTGCAGAAATAAGGCGCGACAGCATCCGGCTGACGCTGGATTTTTCCAGACCCAGCAGCTGCACCAGTTGACCTGCGGTCATCTCCTTATGCAGCTCAATTTCCACGAGGGTGTGTACGGCCGAGGGTGAGTAATGGGTAGAGGCCAGCGTGGAGGCCATAAAGCCCAGCTCTCTGACCATCAGACGTGACGCAACGCGAATATCGCTAACTACAGGGGGTACAGTATGCATTATTTTCTCCGTCATTTAGTTGTACTATACAACTAAATGACGGAGCATTGTCAACGATATTAAAAAGGCTCCCTCAGGAGCCTTTTTAAAATTCACAACATAATGAAATAAAAGGATTTGTTTCAGGTCACGTCCACATGTTGACCACATCGATACAAGAAGCCCCGCTTTTGCGGGGCTTTTCCTCAGAATTGATGTCTGACTTAATTTAGTAGTGCCAGCAAACATACAATTTGATGTCTAATTAATTTAACTAGTTTATTTTTTCTTACATCACCGAAGTAAAGCATACACCATTAGCTTCTGTTTATTTCTTTTTGCAATCGTTCCCACAAAGGCTTCAATTGTTTTCTTATTGAGTTAGACTTCATTATACGTGATGCCCTATAGCCATAAGTTAAGAAGTTTCGTTTTCCTACATGAGCGTAGCGGGCATAAATTTTTTCTTTGAAAAGTTCTTTTTTTGCCAAACCCTTATGCTTTCTTATATTATTTTTTCTCTTCATGGTAGCTTTTGCAAGCCGTACACCTCGCTTCATTCTATCCGAGTAGCGCGAAAGAGAAGATGACCTTAGGAATATGTTCTGCCCATCAAAAACAAACCCCAAATATTGCAACGGCTTGTCACACTTTAGTTTTTTCGAGGCAAATGAAAACTCTCTAATCTCTGTCTTCTTGGTATTTAGTGATACCTTTAGTTTATTCAGCCTTTTTTCTGCTTCACCCGCAACATTATTTTTAGCAGACAGAGGAACAATAAACAGCATATCGTCACAATATCGGAAGTATTCTCCGCCTAAAGTTGCAACATAATCCTTCATTTCTATATCAAAGTTAAGCATGTAAATATTGGAAAGAAGCGCACTTATTGGCGAGCCTTGAGGTATTCCAAAATTCGCTTTATTAGATATTATTAACGCATTTTTCCTGACTTTATCTCTAAAATCTGCAAACGAACAAATTTGCTTTCTTGTTTTCTTAGTGTATTTAGCATTATTTTTTGGGATATCCATCAAATCATACACTTTTTCTTTGTCGACTTTCGAATATTTTGTTATAGCCTTGAAAACAGCATAATGATCTTCTGGCAATTTATCAGTAGAAAGCAATCGACACCAAGCATCTTTTAGAAAAGAATGATCAAGAGTATCGAAAAATTTAGATAAGTCTAAAGCAACTGCACTGCATTCACCTCTTTTTTTAATTTCTTGAAAGGCATCATATGCAAACTCAATATTGCTTTTATGGAGAGATCTGAAAGCCAGAACATTTTTGGAAATTCCATGAATTTGCAGTGCGTTCTCATAAAGCTCATTCAGTGTCGCTGCATAGTAAGAATAGATGTGGCTATCTACATGAGAAGAATAAGCTATAGGTCTTTCTTTTAAAGTTTTATTTATTGCATTAGTGCCTTTATCTTTTTGTACTTTGTAGGTAGTGGAAGTAAAGGTAATGAAAGGAAGAAAAGAATGAGCTGCAACAGCTCGAGGGTTTGTTACTATGTCTAAAGCGTGTTCAATGGAAATTGGTTTATCGAAATGAAGATAACCACGCTTCCTAAACCAAGGATGTTCACGGGATTCCATTTTGTGAATTCTCAAAATTGTGAAACCGGGGCAATTTCGAACTGCGGTCGTTCAGAAAAACATTGCCCCGGCTTAACAAAGTGGTCTTTATCCAACCTTCTCATACACATAGCACTACAAGTAGGCTAAGTGCATTTCACCGCAAATGTTAGAAACACTGTATAATGTAATCAGTATCATGGAGACCGTTATGAGCATCGTCCACCTGTTAATCAGCCTCTGGGAGGTATTCAGCGAAGGTCGCTGTCCGAGAGTTGACAACCTGTACATCACCCCTAAGCCTTACGCTTAGGGCGATTAATTTATATCATTTAGTAATGCTTAGTGACAAGTAGAATTTCAATAACATGGCCAATTTTTATATTCATACTGTCATAATTTAAATGAGATCAATATTACTTCAGCTTATCTCCAAACTATCGATATAAAAACGATTCCGGCCCAATGAGAAAGCCCCGCATATGCGGGGCTTACTTTTGGTCACTGCCAGTGCATTTGTTGCTGGCCTGAAGATGTAGGGTGCGGCGCCGCTGGTACTACAACCCCCGGCGATACGATAAAGCGCTCGACCGTCTCAGTGGTCACAAACGTCGCGCTGCAGTTGATGTTTGTGCACTGGTGATATCGCTCTTTGGTCGTGTCAGTAAAATAGCGACTTGTGCGGGCGTGAGCGGCAAAATGGCATTTTGGACAGTGAAACATGGCGAGCACCTCATTTAATTTCCGATGCGCTAATTTTACTTAACTTATCCTTATATAACAAACAGTTAAATATAAATCACTGCGCTAATTCTTCGCTTTCGTACTCCACATCCGAAACCTTCACCTCAAGCTCTAAGCCCGTCGTGTAGCCGCTCCCGTTGAGGTTATGCACCACCCGGCTGATTATCCATGCCTGCTCGTCTATAACGCGCTTAAAGCCTTTCACCGCGATTGGCGTTTCAGGAAATAAATCTGCCCGGCCGATCGCCAGCGAGATTGAAAACTCCGCGACACCTCGCTGCAGCTTGTCCCACTTCGCCTGAGCGGCGCGCATGGCCTGCGCCTTTGTCGCGTAAATGGTCGTCAGCTCCAGCACGTTGTCAGCCTCACCGGCCATATACTCACCCTCGCGCGCTTCCTGCTCTTTTTTGGCTTTGGCCTTAGCCGGGGCTTTGGTCGCTTTCGGGTGCTGCAGCGCGCGGAGGTGCTTCTCCTTAGGTTTTCTCTTGAGCTTCACCTTTTGCTTTTGCGGCTTCGGGTCTTTGGTGTGCAGCCACTTTGCCGTAACGCCGGTATAGGCTTCACGGTCAGCAATGGCAAACTGATGACGATCGCCGTCCCCGCGCTCAAGCGTCATCTGCGGAATGGGCTTCCCGCTGGCCGTCTTACCGCTCCCCGCTTTCAGGAATAACAGTTTCCCCGCTTTAACCGAAACCGCCGCCCCGTTCCGGTCAGCCAGACGGGACAGAAACACAGCGTCGGATTCCTGAGACTGGTCAATGTGAGGCACTGTGACGGCTTTTAGCGTGTCGGCCACGCTAGCCGCAAGCTTATTGCGTGCCGCAATCGTCTCCACAATTTGCCCGAGCGTGGTGTCATGCCATGACTGTTCCCGGCGCGAGTTCAGCGTACCGCGAAAATCGGCGCTACGCCCCCGGATGGTCAGCGTATCAGGCGCGCCCCTGTGCTCGATTTCGTCGACCGTGAACGTCCCCTTTTTTATCAGCGCGGAATCCTGCCAGCCTAACCACAGCGTCAACGTTGCACCGCGCGGTGGCATTGCTATCTGACCGTCAGTGTCGTCGAGCTCGATATCGAGCTGGTCGGCCTCGAATCCACGATTGTCGGTCATGGTCAGGCTGATAAGGCGATCACTAAAATCCTGCGTGATATCCTCGTTATCCAGCTTGAGCATAAACGCCGGGGCTATCTTCGCTCCGGCCTGAATATCCATACCTGTAATCATCCTGCCAGCCCTCCCAGCCAGTCACCGGCAGACGTGACCAGATTGTCGGCCTGCGTTTTCAGGTCGCCGTAAATGGCCGCGAGCGATTTATCGACCCGTTTAAGCGAAAGGCTAAACTCGATTTTTCTCGCTGCTCCGTCGCTGAATAGCTCGGTGTGCGTATACGTCACTTTGTCGATGACATACATGCCGTGGATCATGCCCGTTCCGTCAATCAGCGGCCACGCTCGCCCCTCGTCTGCCATCAGCTCGATGGCGGTCAGTGACAGACGTCCGCCCGTAATTTCGGGATAAAGCACGCCCGACAGCGTGCGCGTGGTTTCTCCCTCCCCGAGATACTGGTAAGCCGGTGGCTTGCCGATACGGTCGTTTGACGCCCAGCGATAATCTTTCGAATACTGCATAGACTGATAGGGCAGCGTGCGGCGCTCAAACACAAATAAACCTAAAACCATTAACATGCTTTAGCCCTCATCCATCGTGACGCATACTTGAGCGCTGACGCGCACGGTTTTGCTTGTCGAGTCTGTCGACTGCCTCCCGGAGCTGCCGGTCAAGGTCTGTACCCGGTGCAATACCACCATTCAGGGTGATGTTATATTCTGGTTTGCTCTGGTCGACGTATGTCTTACCCGTCGGCGCCGTTACCGGCTGATATACCTGATAGCCGCCATATGCTGAGGTTGCCGGAATATAAGACCCGTTTTGCGAGCCGGTGGCGGCACTGGCTTTTGCGGCTTTCTGATCAAGGTCGCTCGACTCTTTATTGATAACCCCGAGCTTTTCCAGCAGCCAGTTAACGCCGGTACGCAATGTATTAAAGCTTTTGAGCGGTAACCTCAGCGCTTCGGCCAGCATCTTACCGAACATCACACCCGCATTTTTGCAGCTGTCGAGCGTCTCCTGCGTCGATTTAACCGGTGCGATCAGGTCTTTAAACCACTGCCACGCCGCTTTAAGTTTGTCACCCAGCCAGTCAAAAACCGGCTTTAACGGTTCGAATAATTCCACTACAGGGGCAAAAGCCTGCTTTAGCCCCTCCATTACGCCTGAGAAAAATGCGCTTATTGGCTCCCAGTATTTGCGGATAAGCAGCGCACCGGCGACGATGGCAACGCCAATAGCCACTATCGGCCAGGTAAGCGCCCCGAGCACGGTCATGATGGCACCGCCCACCACAGAGAAAACCGTCCCAAGCAGTGATGCACCGGCAATTAAAATATTAATGCCGGTAATGACCGGCCAGGCGACCAGACCAATTGCCCCGAGGATGCCAATAATTGCCAGTGCGCCGCCTGCTATGATGCCGATGGTCTGCGCCAGCCCCTGATTTTTCTGGATCCAGCCGTCGAGCTTTAACACATATTTCGTGGCAGTCTGGGTGAGCTTACGCAGTGACCCCTCCTGCTGATCAAACAGGTCAGTACCGACGGCCTCATAGGCTGACTGAAATTCTTTAAAGTCGCCGCCGAGGTTGTCCTGCATGATTTTGACCAGCTCAGCGGTTTTGCCGTCCGAGGCTTTAAACGCCGCCGTGAGCTGGTCGAGCTTACCGCTTGAGGCCGCGGTCATCAGTACCGCCGCCGCCGAGCTGGCTTCCTCACCAAAGATGGTTTTCATGTATTCGCCGCGCTGGCTTGTTCCGAGATTGTTTTTCTCAAAACTGCGCTGCATTTCTTTCAGAATGGCAAATATCGGGCGCGTGTTGCCCTTGCTGTCAGACGTTTTAACGCCGAGTTCTTTGATGGCCTCGTATGCCTTACCGGTCGGAGCCTGCAGGCGACTCAGGACGGCACGGCTGCCCGTTCCCGCCATCGAGCCGGTGATTTTGGCGTCATGGAGCGCGCCGACCATTGCGGCGGTCTGCTCGATACTGACCCCGGCATTTTTTGCCACCGGCGCAGCATACGTCAGCGCGTCGCTCAGCCCGTCAAAGTCAGCGGCCGTTTTGTTCATCGTCATCGACAGCACGTCGCCGATGTGTGCGATCTGGTCGTTTGACATCTGAAACGCGGATTTCATCCCCGTCAGCAGCGCGGCGTTTTCTTCCATCGAGCGACGGTTAGACAGCGCCATATTCAGCGTGACCGGCGTCGCCGCCTGAATCGCTGCGGCATCACCGCCGCTTTTCGCAATGATAATCTGCGCGCTCGCCGCATCGTCTGCAGACGCAGCGGTATTGTCCCCGAGCTGACGCGCCTGTTTGCGCAGCGCCTCCATTTCGGGCGACTGTTTTTCGACCCCGAGCACGGCCTGCAGCTCAGAGTTTTTCTGTGCAAAGTCATAACCGGGTGTGAGTAATTTTACTCCGGCCATCGTTCCCGCCGTGGCGATACCGACGCCCGCCGCGCCTGCCGCTGCAGCGCCTCCGGCAAGAGATTTACCAGCCTGATAACGCTCTTTAATGCGACTCAGTCGCGCCTGCTGTTGACTGACCCGCGCCAGTGCCCCGCGCTGCCGGTTTAGCTGTGCGGTCGTCTCACTGATGCTGGTTTTCAGGCGGCGCTCATCCGCCGACAGAGTTCTGGTGTTTATGCCAGCCTGCGCGAGCGCCGTGCGCTGGCGCTGCACCGACCGCCTGAGGCTGTTGTATTTGAGCTGCAGGTCAGCGGCGGATTTCTTTGCCGCCTCCATCGCCCGCGCCTGCGCTTTAGTGGGGTTTTCTGTGTTTTTAAACTGCACGGCCAGCGCGGCGGCTTCCTGTTTCGCCTTGTTAAGCGACTGGCCGGTCACGGCAAGCTGTGCGCTCGCTTTCCTGAATCCGTCAATTCGGGACGCCTGCGCATTCAGATCGCGCAGGCTGTTCTGAGAAGTGCGGATGTCGCCAGCAAGGGTCTTGCTGGCGTTCTGGATAGCTTTGAGCGGTCGGCTTGCCCGGTCTACTGCGTTCAGCAGTACCTCAATCCTGACATTATTGCTCATGGTGGTGTCCGCTTCGCTGCAGCGCCTTTTCGCGCCATGTGATGAGCTCGGTCACGCTCAGGGAATTCAGCTCTGATGGCGGCCAGTGAAATATCACCGCGATATCCGCCATCAGGTCATCGACCGAAAGGTTATCCGGGAAGGTCAGCGAGCCGAAGATGGCGACAAAAAACCGACCACCTTACCGGCGAACAAAATCAGGTCTGACGCTTCCAGACGCATGACCTCATGCTCGGTGAGCGCCGGGTACGTCATACGCGGCAGCACTTTAATCAGCGCATCGACGTCTGAGTTTGCCAGTGAGGCCAGACTCACACCGCGCAGGGTTCCCGCGTTGGGTTTTGTGACCGTGATCTGCTCGATTTTCTGCTCACCGCGCATGACGGGATTATCGAGGATCACAATGTTCGGTTTTTCGGTTTCGGTGGTGGCGGTTTCGTTGATGTTTTCCATGATGTTGCTCTCTTTGAATCTGAGTAAGTGACCGGCCAGCCTGGCTGACCGGTTAACGGGTTACAGGCCAATCGCCCGGCGGTGCTCAGCGATACGGTCTACGCCGTCGACTTTCATCACCATATTGACGACGTCAATCTCGATGACCTCTTTGCCGTCAATCGTGAGCTGGTAGTAAGAGCACTCGGTCGCGATTTTGGTCGTGCCGCTTTCGCCCTGTTTGTTTTCGCCGCCGTCGAACTCCTTATGACGGCCACGCATGACCACCTCAACGGCAGAAATTGCGCCGGTGTCATCGCGCTGGAATGAGCCGGTGAAGCGCAGCGGCACGCTATCCGCACCCGGTGACGCGTACTGCGCCCACAGCTCGACGTCGGGCAGGCCGCCCAGCGTCCACTCAAGCGACAGCGCGTCGTCATCGAGACCGAGGTCAATCGACACCGAGCCGGGCATCCCGCCGCCACGGTATTTCTCAAGCTTACGGGTCAGCTTTGGCAGGGTGACGGATTCAACGACGCCCATATAGCTGAGACCGTCGTTAAACATGTTCAGGTATTTCAGTTTGCGTGGTAACGCCATGCTCTGAGCTCCTTAGCTGTTGACCGAGTCTGACAGGTCTGCCAGATAGGTATCGGTGATGCGCTGGCGCAGGGTCAGGTTTTCCAGCGGAGGGACGGGGGTGTAGTCGTAATCGATATACAGCTTCCCGGCTTTCAGGGTTTCCACGCTGTTCGACTCCGGGTCGTACCAGCACGTACCGTCAACGATATAGCCGTTGTTTTTCAGCTCGCGAAATTTGGCATTGATACCGGCGACAATGTCGCGGATAAGCGTTGCGGTAACGGGTTTATCAATCGCCCACGCGTGCGCCTCAGCCATCGTGTCGGCCAGCACCTGTGCCGTGCGGGTGTAGTTTTCAAACAGGAAAAGCGGGTCATCTGAGCAGGTACGGTTGCCCCAGAATTTAAAGCCGTCGTTACGGATGAGCGTTGTCACCCCGGCCTGATTCAGCAGGTTCGCGTCAGTGGCCTTCTCCTGCAAATCCCATGAGACCGAGGTACTGACGCCGGTGACTCCAGTCACGCCGACGTTAGAGAGCGTTTTGTGCCAGCCGGTTTCCTGGTCGATTTTGGCGCGCAGGCCGAGCGCGCGGGCGGTCGCCCATGCAATATCGGTTTCGTTCGCCGTGGTGTCCCATGCCAGAAAGTCAGGGTGAATGACCATCAGCTCGCGCTGGCTGAAATTCTCACGGTATTTGATGGCGTCGGAAATGGTCTTGCAGCCCCACGCGCTCACGTAGCCGAATGCGCGCAGGCTCTGGCAGGTCGACGCAAGCGCGGTCGCCACTTCCTGCGTATCCAGCCCCGGCACGCCGAGAATGCGCGGCTTGACGCCGGTGACGGTTTTCGCCGTTAACAGCGCTTTCAGCCCGGTGTATTTGCCGTTTTCATCGGTCGTGCCAATGATGTTGGAAATGGTTTCTTTCTGCGCCGCTTCCGGGTCTTCCGGGTCGTCGATACCTTCGGGAACGCGCACCACCACAATGACCGGCTTGCACTGGTCGGCGATGGCCTGCAGGGATTTTGACAGTGTGCCTTTTTTCCCGGCTTTACCGATAGCTGTTTGCACACTGGTAATCAGCACCGGCTCGTTAAGTGGAAACGTCTTTTCGTCAGCATCGCTGGCCGTGCAGACCATGCCGATGATGGCCGTCGAGACGGTGGAAATGGTGCGAGTGCCATCGTTAATCTCGATGACCTCGACGCCGTGGTGATAGTCGCCCATTTGTTTAACTCCGTGGTAAAGGGGTGCGACTATTTTCTGTTGTGCGCGAGGCGCAAGAAACGTAATGCCGTTGGAGGATGGGCAGTACAACGCGCAGTCAACCGGTGAAGCGTGCGGAAATGGTGATTGATCGTTTTCAGTGATCAATCTCCTGGAATTGATCGCTGATAACCATTATCAATGAAGGGATATTGTCGCTATCGTTTCGCCATTAACGAGGGAGCGAGAATGACGATATTACTCTGGGTTGGTGGTGGTCTGGCTGCATGGTGCCTCTTTGGCTTTTGCTGGCTCAGGCTGTTTGCCGGTGATGAAACTGAAAAAGACTATGAAGAATGCCCCTACGATTAAACCCGCTTAACGCGGGTTTTTTTATTAATTCTTCGGTGGTAGCTCAGGCCATTCAATTTCTTCGGGCTTACTGGTATCAACTCTGTAAAGTAAAACCCGGTATTTCTTCCACGCTGATAGGCTGGCCTTTTCAGCATCAGTAGCCATCGACTCATCGACTGCGCCCTGCAGGACTGAAATTATCAGCCCCGCATCTTCAATGAGCTGTTTTCGGGTTTGTTCGGCAAGCGTCGTCGCATCAGGGCGGATATCGTAAAAAATACCATCCACATATTTGTAATTCCCTAACACATCTACCGGCACACTCAGGGGGTCGACCTCATAGACATTGCGGCCTTCTTCCATCCCCATATACGAAACATCCTGCTCGTAAGCAACGACAATCCCGTCATCATCCAGAGAAACAGCACCTTTCCAGCCGGTTAAAGTTTCGTACCAGTCCCGGCCATGCTCATCATGAAAATAAAGTCCGGTACGCATTATTCCGCTTACTTCAATGTGTTCGTATTTATAAATAACTGGATTAATAAACGTATCCATATTTAATCCCCAATGTTAACCCATGCGCCAGTTTGCTTGTTCAGGTACTGCATTTGACGGAAATATACCCCTAGTTTTCGGCCATCACTTCTGCCGTCCATTTGAATACCCGTCACTACGCAACCGGCAGGTGACTCCCAGTTGCCAAACCACGCATCAGTCGGGTTTCTGATTTGTTGACCACCACGGCGAATACCATTTACCACCCCATAACGCGCATCCGACTCTGCTTTTGTATACGCCTGACCTGCAGGAGTGTAATTCCCTTTCGGCTGGAAACGCCCGTCAGACTCGGCTTTTGTGTATGCGCCAGTCTTGGGCATATAGCCCGCATCAGATTGTGCTTTAGTATAATAACGCGCATCAAAATATCCGAAGTCAGATAAATTGAGTTTGCTGATTATTACTTCACCGTTATTGAGACTTACCCGGAAAGGTCTCAGGGCGTTGTAATTCCCCCACGGGTCATCTTTGTTTGTCAGCATCAAATAAAGGCTTCCGCCATCATTTCGCCAGAACGTCCCAAAAGCGCCATATGCTATGCGGTAACTATTGGCCGAACTTGATTGCACTTCCCCGCCTGCGCGTAAATAACCGCTAAATAGCCCTGCGCCGTTATACTGAAATTGTAACGAACCATCTTTACTTCGCTGAGAATAAAGGTGATAGCCGGTGTCGTCCCCCAGTTCAACTACTGTTGGCCGGTCAGCATTCCCCCAAAGGCGCAAGGTGGCATTTTTGTCAGAAGTATTTGAAGAAACAAAGGAAAACTTTTTGGCGTTTCCTGAATAAAACCCGCCAGTTTGCGAGGTGAAATTCCCTCGCGTTCTGACACCGGCGCTGGTACTTATTGCCAGCTCTTCCTGTGCATCAGTGCTCCCTGTCGCCAGACGATACTCGCCACCTTGAACGGTTTCATGCCAGATAGTATCCGTCCCGCCACCGCGCATTTTACGCAGATAATTTTTATTACCTGTAACAGCGTTGGAAAGTGCCGTCAGGTTATAGGTTGCCTGCGCTACTGAGTCCTGATTTAACGTTCCGGTCATGCTGTCGCCAGATTTACTGACTCGCTCACTGGCATTTTTATTTGCTGCAGCGGCATTGTCATTTGCGGCTTTAACGGCTTTCGGTGTCGCAGCCAGTGCCTCAGACGTGCTGTCGGTCTCGCTACTGAGCTGGACGATGCCCTTTTGCGCCGTGGTGGCGTCCTGAGCCGTGTATTTCCCTTTGGCAAGGTCATACGCCGCCTTAACCGCTTTCGGCGTCGCTGCGAGCGCCTCAGACGTGCTGTCGGTCGCACTGCTTAGCTGAGTGAAACCCTTTGCAGTGAGGGTGGCGTCAGGATGGCGGCGGGACTGCTCATGCTCCGCGAGCTTGTCGTCAACGTAGTCCTGCGTAGCCATCACCGTTGAGGTGTCAATGGTCAGCTCGACTGACTCGATGTCGCTCACCATGATGACCATTCGAACGGTCTGCGCGCGGCCTGAGCCCTCTGCCAGCGCTGGCTTGTAGCTTTCGGCCATGTTACCGACTGCAATCAGCGTGCCGGTGTCATCATAGAGCCCGAGCTCGCGCATCCAGAAACCGCCGGTTTCAGGCGGGATAAGCAGTTCTGCCACGACATAATTTTTATTTTTCCTGTCCTGGCTGATTTTGTTCAGTGTGTGACGCCAGACCTCTTTGACAAGCTTTGTCTGGTTAGGGTCTGGCACTGGTAGCGTGCCGCCACCGTCACCCACGGCCATCGCCGTAAAATTCACCTTTTTCCCGTTCGGGACGGTCGCCGCCGCGAGTTTTTCCGCACCGGCTTTGGTGATGACCGTTTTGTATTTCACTGTCATTGTGCTCTCACTTATCCGGGGTAAACCGTGATGATGTCACCGTCATAGCTCAGGGCACCGGTGTACAGATAGCCGGGAATGTCCTGAATAATATTGAGGCCGATTAAATGGCGGCTGGCTGGCTTTGCATCGGCAATAAGCCGCTCCATTTCGTAGTACATTTCCTCGGTGATGCCCGTCTCTAACACGCCGATATCGAGGCGAAACGTGCCGGGTGGGTCGTTTGTTTGCCACCACTCAGAGACGTTAATCAGATAGCCGAGCGGCTCCACCACGCGGCGCACTGCGCCAATCGTCCCCTTGTGTGCGTGGATGTACCACGCCGCGCGGATCACGTCCCTTTTTGTAGCCTCCGGCCAGCTCTCATCCCAGCGGTCAACGGAAAACGCCCACGCCAGCCATGGCAGCAGATTTGCCGGGCAGTCGTCAGGACTCCAGAGTCGGCGCAGGGGGACGGGAGTATTTTCGATTTCAGCGCAGGCGCGCGCCGCCGCCACCTCAAGCGGCGACGAGCCCACCGGCAACAGTCGGGTATTATTCATCGTTGCCCCCGATGGTCACGCTGTACTCGGTGCACCATGACGCCTGCGTGTCATCGAGCACGATGTCGGCCACCGGCGCGGCCAGCTCAACGCGCTGTACCCCCTCGACGTGGAGCGCGGCATAAATTGCAGATTTGCGGATATCACGCCCGAGCCGGTGCTGCGCGGTGATATACGCCTGCAGCTTTGCTTTTGCCGCACTGAGTACCGGCTCACTTTCGGGACCGGGATAAAGGTAAAGCGATGCGGTGATTTTATAGTCGACAATGTTCGCCGACTGCACGGTCACGCGGTCAGCGACCGGCCTGACGTCCTCATCGTTCAGCGCGGTGCGCACGATGGCGAGCAGCTCGTCAGAAGCTATCCCGTTATTTTCGCGTGACAGCACCGTGACCGTGACACACGCAGGCGCGGGACTGATGACCGAAATATCGGCGACACGCCCGTCAGCGCTGCGGCCATGAAACTGATATGAGCCGACAGAGCCTGCGGTACTCAGCCCCTCAAATGCCTGTTGAATGCGCAGACGATAGTCTGTGTCCGACTCCATCACGGCAGGCGTTGGCGGTAACGTGGTGTCGTCTGCAGGCGTGATAACAAGGCGCTTGACGTTGTAATTTGCGCCTATCTGGTCGAGGTCTGCGCCAGTGGCGTAGGCCAGCATGACCGCGCGCGCGGCCTCGTTGACGCGCTGTCGCCAGATTACTTCCCGGTAGGCGTTTTCTTCCAGCAGCTTAACAATCGGCTCTGATTCAAGCATCAGCGTGCGCGCAACGGCCTCCTGTTGTTCCTCGGGATAAAGCGAGACGAGCGTAGCCTTTCGCTCGCTCAGGTTGGTTTCATAGTCCAGTTCTTCCACGACGTCAGGCGCGGCGAGCTGGCTCAGGTCAACAATTGCCATAGCGTTTAACTCAGTGGAATGGTGAGTGAAAAAGGCTGGCCGCCGGTGGAGCGGGTGCCGGTGATGTCGACATACAGCCCACCGTCGGTCTCCGACCGTTCAAAGGTGATGGTCGAGAGATTTACGCGGGGCTCCCACTTCTGGATCGCGGAATAGCACGCGGCCATAATCTGCAGGCGCAGCGCCGGGGTCTGCGGCTGGTCAATCATTTGCGAAAGAAGCGAGCCGTATTCACGACGCATGACGCGCGACCCAACCGGTGTGACCAGAATGTCGCGCACGCTTTGCCGGATATGCTCAACCTCAGAGATACTGAGGCCGGTCTGGCTGTTCATTCCCAGATAACGCACCGTCATTTGATGCCCTCCGTCCAGCTTCCGCCCCGTTCGACGCCGCCGTGCGCGTGGTTATCCACCTGCACGCCGTTTGATTTCAGTGTCCCGCCGGTGTGCTCGATATTCCCGCTCATCTTCCCGCCGTTCTTCACTTCGAGCGTGCCGGTCGTCAGCTTGTTGGTGCACACCACCTCCGGCGTATCGAGCGTGATGCGGGTCGAGGCTTTCACCAGTACCAGTGGCACGGTGGCCGTGATGGACTCAGACGCGGTGACGTCTGCGGTTTTGATGCCTGACACAGTGAGCGCGCCGTTTTCGGGCTCGTACTCAATAACCGCCCCGTCAGGAAAGGAAACATGAAGTGCATCAGGGGAGGCAGACGGCGCGGGATGGTCATCAGAGAAAATACCGGGCAGCGCAAATGCCGTATCGAGCTCGCCGCCGATCGCCAGCAAAAGCACCTGCTCGCCAACGGATGGAGCCCACCATACGCGCGAGCGACCGGCGCGGCAGGTTAGCCAGTTCAGCCAGGTGGTTTCCATACCGCCGGTCTGGATACGACAAAGCCCCTCGTCGTGGTCGACGTCGGTCACGATGCCGGTGCGGATAAGGTTGCGGATCGCGCGTGCGATTTCTTGTAGACTGTTCAGTGTATTCATGAGCACTATTGTGAAGTTAACATCGTATGTTTTCTAATTCGTCACTCTCTATCACGGCCAGCACAACTCGCAGTGACGCTTTACCTTTGTGTTGGAATTTCCTTTGAAAATATCTAGAATGTGGAGTTAATATGAATTGGCTGATTCCTTTAAATCAAAAAAGCACCTCCGGTGCATTCAATGTAAATTTCTTAGTAGAAGAAAATGGTATATACATTAGCGATAACCACCGAACTGCTCTTTGGTGCTGGATGCAGCACTTAAAGCCGAATCAGGATATTGCTTTGTTCCATATTGACAGGCACTATGACACTTTTCCTTTGCATGGGCCTTACGCTGCACAATTTCCGGGCGTTTTTAATTTAAACTCTCTTAAGGATTACCTAGGCCTAACAGTCAAATCTAACAACCAAAACTCGCCTTTAATTCGATGGGATAATTACCTTTCTTACTTCATTTCTGACAGCGCACTACAAAATCACATCGCTGCCATATACTTTGCAACCCATAAAGACGGCACATATCCTAACAACCCTTTCCAGCACTGCTTCGAAAACGTTGAGCCTTACGAACTCTTGGAAGATTTAGAAAGTGCTATTAACAACCATGAAAAAATCATTATCAACATTGATCTTGATTACTTCTTTACTGACAAGGACGAGAAATATTTTAGGTTTATCGACACCAAGTTCATCCAGAATCTATTCAAAATTTTGAACGAAGGCATGAAAACAAAAAAAATAACCTGCATGACTATATGCCTAAGCCCTGAGTGTTGTGGTGATCAAAATGGTAATTGGAGCAATTCAGAAAGCGTATTACAAATTGCAAAAACAGAGCTAGGGTTAAACTTCATACTTTAACCCCCTTCGAAATAGTCATCTATTTACAGGAACTGGCCACACCCCAGTTCCTGTTATAATTTAAAGCAATTAAGTACTTAGATTCTTTATTATAACATTTTCAATCATCTTGGTATCGTCATAGGGAATACCGAGGAGTGGGCGCGCCTCGTACTGCACATCCCGACTATTGCGGTTTGGCCGGTCTTTTAGGCCGTAATTATGCACCCGAGCAATACGCTGCACTTTGCTGGTGAATTCAACCATCGCGCTGTTTTCGTGACCAGTGGTTTTCATGTACCGGCTTGTGCGGAGTTTCTGGAACATCGCCCGTTTTATCCGCCCGTTTTTTGCCCTGAGCGGCTGACGTTTTCGCGCCTGATACGGTGAGCCGTCCGGGGCTTTCTGCAGCTTGATGCGTTGCTGTTGCGACTTGCGCAGCTCCTTTGCAATCTCCCCGGCCAGCTTGCGGCGCGCTGCCGGTGACAGGGCAGCAATCAGACCATTGAGCCGGTCGTCAAAGGGCTTAAATTCACTCATCCCATTTGCTCACCAGTTCGCCGTTGATATAGAGCTCCTTTGGCCGGGCGACGGGCTCCGGCAGCGGCGGCTCAGGGGCATAGCTTACGTGCAGCGCGCCGTTTTCCTCTTTGATGAGGGTGCGCTCGGTGAGCTGCAGGCTGATGCTGATATCGACGCTGTCCCCGTCGTTTAAATCCATCTGGAAACGGTAGCCCTTTTTGCGGCCGTCATCGAGCGTGCAGATATCCGGCTGGTTTTCCCTGAGCCATGCGGCCACCGGCACGAAAATCAGGTCAGGGTCGCCCACAAAGTCACACACGATCACATTCAGGGTGTAAATTTTCTCATGCGACAGGGAGGCCGCGAGACGCGCATCGATATTCCCCTCATCGGCAAATATGCGCATCATTTCGGGATTTGTTTCAAGCTGCGGGACGGCTTTAATCAGCGCTTCGCGCAGGCTGCGTGCTTTCTTCATCGAGTTTATCCTGACAGTCTTTGACGGTTTCAACCTGCAGCGCGCACGCGGCGAGCGCGTGCTCAAGCCTGCGAATATCGGCGCTCAGGTCGCCATTAGTGGCCGGGTCGCTTCCCGGCATCGGGCAATAGCTCACCTTCGGGCAGGCGCTGTAAACAATGACCGGCGGAGGCGCAGGCGGTGCGGGTGTGCAGCCGACGCACAACATCAGGCAGCTCAGCGCTATACCAGCGGCGTAGGGTTTCATTCTCATTTATCAGCCTCGTAATGGTTTCTTCACGCCGCACGGCCATCGCACCGGCGGCCAGCAGTTCGCCGCGTAAACTGACCTGCGCGGTTTCATTTCGCCTGGCAATACCCTGCGAAACGGAAAGCTGATTTTTCAGCATTCCGATCGCGGTTTTTTGTTCCGTGGCGACCCTGTTTGCCCGTTCAAACGAGCGCGTCAGGTTGCCGTTTTCATGACGCTGCCAGAGCACAACCGCAATAAGCGCGGCCAGTAAAAACAACATCACTTTCATTCAATCCCCCTGAGGCAGTAGGCACGCTCGCGCGCGCGACGGTTTTCCAGCCCCTTGTTAATTTCGCCATTCACGTAAACCCAGCGGGTGAGCTGGTCGCACGCCTGCGGCCATTGCTGGCGTTTGATATACGAGACCAGCGTCGACCGGCAGGCCGCGCCGGTTCCCACGTTGAATGAGAAACTGACCAGCGCGTCGTAAACGTGCTGCGGCATTTTCACCGGCGCGCAGACCGCCAGACGTTTCTCGACGTTCAGCACATCCGCGACGAGGTTCGCCGCCGCCTGCCGCTCGGTGATTTCCCCTTTCGGCACGACGCCTGCAGTGTGGCCGATGCCCGACGTCCACACTCCCGCGCTGCACTGGTAAGGCGTCAGGCGACAACCTTCGAGGTCGGCAATCAGCGCCAGCCCCCCGGGCGAGGTGTTAAGCAGACGAAAGTCAGGCATCAGTGCTGCCAGCGCCAGCACGGCGGCCACACTGCATTTTTTAACGATTGATTTCACGAATAGCCCCTTTATCGAGTCCGAGCGATGTCAGATAGAGGTACGTCTTGCGCTTAAACCAGTAGTTCGTCAGCGCGGTAAAAATGGCGCATCCGCCGCCCACGTAAAGCGCCATCTTTTCGGGGGACATTGCCCCGACATACGCCAGCCCCACGGCCAGCCAGTAGGCGATAAACGTGGTGATTTTTTCCATACTCAGTCCCATAGATTCACCGTTTCGGTTCTGGCCGCGCTGTCGGTCTCGGGCAGCTCAATTAGCGTGCCGTGCGGGAGGATGACGCCGAGCTCAGACAGGCCGGGATTTGCCTCTAAGACAGTTTCGACCACGCCCACGGTGCGCCCGTAGTACCGGGCGCAAATTGCGTCGAGGGTGTCGCCCTGCAGCGCGTAGGCTTTCATCAGATTTGCCCCACAATGCAGCGCGCTTTGTCCTGGATGCGCGCCACAGACCAGCGCATATCCCGCCACATTTCATCGATAGTGCTGTCGATGCTGTCGGCCTTTTTGTCGCCTTTGGCAGTCGCATCCACGCCGCGAAAACGCTCATAAAGCGTGGCCGTCGTCATCGAGCACACGGCGTTGAAATAGTGGAAAACGCGCACGCTCTCGCCGTCGAGCTTGTCGGTCGGGACATCCGCCAGCGTGGCGTAACCGGCATCGAGCTGAATTTCGCGCCAGTCGCTCAGCTCCGCGTTAGTCTCCGCGATCGCGGTCTTAATCGCCCGGCGCAGGCGCACGGGGGAAACGGTCTGCTCTAAACGCATTTCTTCCCGCACGCGCTTCGGATCAACATCAGGAAAAAACGGGGTGTTTTTGATTACCGGCTCGCTCACGCCCGGTGGCGGTATCACCACGCCCGGCACATCCTGCGGCTCTTTTTTTGGCTCAATAATCAGCGTCTTCATGACAACCTCGGGTAATGGATGGGCGGTGGACGCCGGTCGCAGTCAGGGCAATTGATACCCGCATTGACCGGCGTGCCGCCCGGCTCGGGGAGCGCTCGGTTAACCAGCGGCTTTTGCCGCTTTTGGTGGACGCCCGCGCCGTGCCGCCGGTTTAGCGGCAGTTTTGCGCGTGCGCGGTTGAGTCGTTTTGGTTTTTGGTGCCGGTTCGGGTTTTGGCCTGAGCTGGCGCTCTAGCTGCTCAATATCCTTTTTCACCCCGATAGTGCTTTCTAACTGGATCGCACGCTGCAGGTGCGCCAGTGCCTCGGGCAGTTGCTCCGCGTCACGCAGCACGTAGCCGGTGATTTTGTGCAGCTTCGCACGCACGATATCGGGCATATCCGCGCGTTCAGTCAGCGCGATAGTGTCGAGCAGGTTCGCCAGACTGACCGGCTGTTTTGCCGTGAGCAGGCGCTGCGCGGCCAGTGCCACTTCTTCGGCCAGCAGGCACGGCGTCGGACGGCGACCGACCGGCATGGTGAGGCCGTAGGTCATGGCGTAACGGGCGATTTCCAGCGCCCCGGCGATATCGTCAGCATCGAGACGCCAGAGCATCACCGTCATAACGATGTCATCCTGCGCGCCTTTGCCGTTTTCGAGTACGCCAGCGACCCACGGCAGATAGAACGGCAGCAGCTCGCGCTTTTTCGCGGCTTTGCGCTCTTTGGAGCTGATTTGTTTTAGCGTGCGGTTGTCTGCGGCCAGCTTAACGAGCATCTGCTCATAGGCAGTTGCATTGCGCAGCGGGACAGCAGCCCGCCGCGCTGTTTCAGAGGCCGAGACCCGCATCATGTGACGCGCTGCGGGACTCGTCATGGCTTACTCCCCGCTTTCCGGCTCTGCAGGTGCAGTGAAGTCACCGAGCTTGATGTTTTCAATCAGGCAACCGGCGGCGTAAGCCTCGACCACATAGTCAACATTCATTGACTCGTAGTTTTCGATGCGGTCTTTTTTCGGGTTCTCGATGATGCTGCGACGGTGCGCGTCATCCATGAAGTAGATAGACAGGTTGTCGAGACGCGTCACCATCAGGGCATTTGCAGGGAAGTAAGGCACGCGCACGGCTGGCAGGTTGCCGATACGCTTCTGGCTGATGATGATGTCAGCGGCCAGCGACTCGGTGTTTTCCTGCTCTTTGTTGACGATAGGGAAATACTTATCCGCCATCAGCTTACGGCCGGTGATGACAACCAGCTCCGGGTCATCCTGATAAATCTCGTCAATCAGGTTGCCGGTGGCATCCATGACCAGCGCGTCGAGGTTCGCATAGTCGCCGTTTTTGCCCACGCGGATCACGTCGGAAATAACCTTGCCGTCCTCGTCGGTGATTTTGGACATCACGCGCGCTGGCGCTTCATTGCGGTACTTCTGCAGCCAGCCGATCGCCACGTCCTGCAGCAGTGGATATTTTTTACGGTTGGACGTCGCCACGCGCTCGATGCCGTTGAAACCGGCCATGATGAAATCCAGCGACTGACGTTTAATGATGGCGTCACGGATACGGGTCTGGAAGTCCTGGAATCGCGCCCACAGGTCGAGCTGTTTATAGCGGATATGGAAATCGAAGTTAATCTGGTCACACTCGTATTTGAATGACTCCAGCGCGGTGAAATCAGCGGTCTTACGCTCATCATCACCGGCGGTGTCGGCAGTGCTCGCAATCGTACCGTTAACGCCAACCCCGACTTTTTCGCCTTTCAGCTCGTCGACCGGCACGATGTTGATTTTGGTCAGAAACGCGGATGACATCTGCAGGGTAGTCATCAGGGTTTGCGTGACCGACGGCTCGACGGTGAATTTCTTATCCACGTCATCGGTGGAAATACCGTTCAGCTCCGCGACGCGGGACAGGTAGGCATTAAATTTGAAGCGGGTATCTTTACGCATGGTTTTTCCTGTTCGGGTAAAAGGGTTCAGGCCGGGCAGCACGCCCGGCGTGTTATCAGCAGTTGGTCAGCAGCTCGTCGCCCGTACCGCCTTTTGAAAGCTCGCGGCGCGGCTGGCGCTGGCTTTCGGTGTTATCGAGGGAGCTTTTGAGGTCGTTAAATGCCTGCGCGCTTTCTTCCGCCTTGCTGGTCACGTCCTGCTTGAGTTGCGCCAGTTCGGTCTCCAGCTCGGTGACGCGCTGGTCGGTGGCGGTGAGGTTGGTCTGCACCAGTTCGGTGACGGTGGTCACCGCCTCATGCACATCGGCGAAACGGATGTCATCGCTGGCCTGCTTGCGGCTGAAAATGGCCTTAACCTTATCGGTCAGGCTGTTGAGCATGGTGTCGGGGACGTCTTCAAATTCCAGCACAGCCAGTGAGGCCACAGAGAAAACGTCGTCCGGCTGGTCTTTTTTACCGGCAAGCGGGTTCTGCGCGGCGCGGCTGCAGAATTCGAGGTATTCAGTGCCGAGGCTTGCCGGGTCATCGGTGACGGCAAGGCCAACGAGGTAACATTTGCCGCTGTTAGCAAAGTTCGGGCGGATCTCCATGGAGGTGTAAACCTTCTGCCCGGCCTTAACCATGCTGACCAGCTCGTCGAGCGGGGCGATTTTGCCAAACAGCCCTTTTTTGCCATCGAGCGCTGAGCCATCGCTGATAATCTCCGCCTTGAGCTCGGTCACATCGCCATAACGTTTAAACTGACTGTCAGGCATCAGCCCCCGGATATGTTCGAGGTTAATGCGGCAGCCGTAGACGCGCGGGTCGAACGTGTCGGCCATATCCTGAATATCATCGCCGCTGATGACACGGCCATCGCAGGTGTCACCCTCGACGCCGATGCGAAACCATTTAGAGATTTTCTTTGCCATTGTTCAGGTGTCCTGATGTTGGGTTTTCGGGTCGGGTTTAGTTTCCCGACTCTGACCCGTATCAGCCACCGCTTACGATCTGATTAGATCTGACACAACAGGCACTTAGCGCGAATTACCCTCCATTTCCTTAGCCTTGCCACGTAACACCAAAAACGAGGCAAGCATGACCATTTCAACTGACCTTTCACTGCTCAATGACCCGCGACGACAGGCGCGCCTGTTGTACTGGCAGGGGTTCGCCGTGCCGCAAATCTGCGACATGCTGCAGCTCAAGCGCCCGACGGTGCAGAGCTGGAAACAGCGCGATGGATGGGAGGAAACCGCCCCGATTAACCGCGTGGAATCGACGTTAGAGGCGCGGCTTATTCAGCTCTACGCAAAGCCAGACCTGACCGCGCATGACTTCAAAGTCGCTGATTTTCTGTCGCGCCAGATGGAGCGGCTCGCGCGCGTTAACCGCTACGGCCAGACCGGAAACGAGGTGGATTTAAACCCCAATATCGCCAGCCGTAACAAAGGGGATCGCAAAAAGCCGAAACGCAATTTCTTCAGTGATGAAGCGATTGAAAAGCTGGAAGAGATTTTCTTCGACCAGTCGTTTGACTATCAGCTCCGCTGGCATAGAGCGGGATTAGAGCACCGCATCCGCCACATCCTGAAATCGCGACAGATTGGCGCGACGTTCTACTTTGCGCGCGAGTCCCTCCTGCGCGCGCTCAAAACCGGGCAAAACCAGATATTTTTGTCGGCCAGTAAAACGCAGGCTTACGTGTTCCGTAAGTACATCATCGCCTTTGCCCGTCTGGTTGACGTCGACCTGTCAGGCGACCCGATCGTCATCGGTAACAATGGCGCTGAGCTGATTTTTCTCGGGACCAATTCCAACACCGCGCAGAGCCACAACGGCGACCTGTACGTCGATGAAATTTTCTGGATCCCCAATTTTCAGAAGCTGCGCAAAGTCGCCTCGGGCATGGCCTCGCAGTCACACCTGCGCACCACCTATTTTTCGACCCCGTCGACGCTGGCGCATGGCGCGTACCCGTTCTGGTCAGGCGAGCTGTTTAACCTTGGCCGTAGCAACCGCGAGGAACGTGTCGACATCGACATCAGTCATCAGGCGCTTGCCGGAGGCATGTTATGCGGGGATGGACAGTGGCGGCAGATTGTCACCATTGAGGACGCGCTTGCCGGTGGTTGCACTCTTTTCAACCTCGACCAGCTTAAGCAGGAAAACAGCGCGGATGACTTCCGTAACCTGTTTATGTGCGAATTCGTTGACGATAAGGCGTCGGTATTCCCATTCGAGGAGCTGCAGCGCTGCATGGTCGATGCGATGGAAGAATGGGAGGACTTCGAGCCGTTCGCCGACCGTCCGTTTAACTGGCGCCCTGTCTGGATTGGCTATGACCCGTCACACACTGGGGACAGCGCCGGGTGCGCGGTACTGGCTCCGCCGCTGGTTGCCGGTGGCAAGTTCCGCATCCTTGAGCGTCACCAGTGGAAAGGAATGGACTTTGCCGCGCAGGCTGAGGCCATCCGTGCACTGACCGAGAAATACACCGTTGACTATATCGGCATCGATGCGACCGGCATCGGCCAGGGTGTTTACCAGCTCGTGCGCTCATTCTTCCCGGCGGCGCGCGCCATCCGCTACACGCCGGAAATGAAAACCGCAATGGTGCTGAAAGCAAAAGACACCATTCGCCGCGGGTGTCTGGAATACGACGCCGGTGCGACCGACATCACGCAGTCATTTATGGCTATCCGCAAAACCATGACCAGCAGCGGCCGCAGCGCCACCTACGAAGCCAGCCGCAGTGAAGAAGCCAGCCACGCGGATATCGCGTGGGCGACCATGCACGCCCTGTTAAACGAGCCACTTTCCGCCGGTAGCGGTATGCAATCAAGCTCAATTCTGGATATTAACTAAGATGAAAAAACGCCAAAAGAAACAGCCAAAACAGACCAGCATGACGGCCAGCGCGCCGCAGAAAATGGAGACATTCACCTTTGGTGAGCCGTCTCCCGTTCTGGATCGCCGGGACATTCTCGACTATGTCGAATGCATCAATAACGGCAAATGGTACGAGCCGCCGGTCAACTTCTCGGGACTGGCAAAAAGCCTGCGCGCAGCCGTACACCACAGCTCCCCGATTTACGTCAAGCGCAACATTCTGACCAGCACCTTTATCCCGCACCCGTTGCTGTCCCGTCAGGACTTTAGCCGCCTTGTGCTCGATTATCTGGTGTTTGCCAACGGCTATCTTGAAAAGCGTATGAGCGTGACCGGCCAGCTCTTTAAACTGGAAACCTCCCCGGCCAAATACACCCGCCGGGGCGTTGAGTATGGCGTTTACTGGTACGTGTCGGACTATACGCACCCGCACCAGTTCGCGCCCGGTTCGGTGTTTCACTTGCTTGAGCCCGATATAAATCAGGAGCTCTACGGGATGCCGGAATACCTCAGCGCGCTTAATTCTGCCTGGCTGAATGAATCCGCCACGCTGTTTCGTCGCAAGTATTACCAGAACGGCGCGCACGCGGGTTATATCATGTACGTGACCGACGCGGCGCAGAGCAGCACAGACGTTGAGGCGCTGCGCTCCGCCATGCGTGACTCGAAAGGACTCGGGAATTTTAAAAACCTGTTTTTCTACGCCCCGAACGGGAAACCGGATGGCATTAAGATCGTGCCGCTGAGTGAAGTCGCCACGAAGGATGATTTTTTTAACATCAAGAAGGTGAGCGCCGCTGACCTGCTCGACGCGCACCGCGTGCCGTTCCAGCTCATGGGAGGCAAGCCTGAAAATATCGGCTCGATGGGCGATATCGAGAAGGTGGCGCGGGTATTTGTGCGTAACGAGCTGACGCCGCTGCAGGAGCGTTTCAAAGAGATAAACGACTGGCTCGGGATGGAGGTGATCCGCTTTAAGGATTACAACATCGAGACCGATTAACCCCGCACAAAATGCCGCCTCCGGGCGGCATATCCTCTGACCTCACCAGACGCCGCACACGCCACGCAACCCTGCCAACACCTAACGATTCAACCTCACCACTCAGCGCGCCGCCACGACGCGCACAGACGCGCAAAATAAATCCTTTCACCACGTCTGGCGCGCAGTGCTATCCCCGCCTCGCCTGCACGCTTAAGGTATTGGTCTTGATGCAGTTGCAAATGAGCATGAAGGTAAAGCTGGCTATACCTCTTCCCATGAATTTAAACGAAAATTTCACATGCAAATTGATGCAAACTATTGACCCAATAGTGTATGTGCAGATAGACAATTTACATTAATGATGCCTATAATTTTAAAAAATTTTTAAACAAGAGCTCACTTGCATTTATGCAGGTGTGCGGTAGCCATCACCTTAGAATTTATCATCAAAAAAAACACCTTAGAATCAATAGGTTATCTCTAAATCATCTCATCGGATTATCTGATTATGAAGTTTTCTATCCAAGAACAAAGCTCTAGCATTGTTTGGGTTGCCGCAGTCAACCAAATGAATCTCACTCCTGACTGGTTTAAACACTATGAGATTCTTCCTTCAGATGATTGCGATCAAGCAAGCGTAGCAATAAACAATAATTCAATATGTTGCGATTTTGGTTGGTTCGAAATTATTTCATCAGACAAAAAAATTCATTTCAAACTGGCTAAAAACGGGCTAGAACAAGATTTTGTGGATATGGTTAGTTCAGTTATTTCTGTCATGGGTACTGTCAAGACCTATGGCTTAGGCATGAATACTAAAATAAAATTTAAAGTAAACAGTTTTGAAGATTATCATAAAGTAGGTGATGAATTAGTTCCTAAAAGCAAACTTTACGAAGCTAGTAAATCAGGTTTAATAGGAAATCCTGATGTACATATAGGTATGGCACGTTGCAGAATTGCATTTGAGAATGCCATTCATCATAATTCTGATAAAGAAGTCAAACCTATAGATGATAATAAATTCCTCGATACAATCTATCTTGATATTAGTGGCATTAGTGATAAAAGCACAGGAATGGAATATGGTGTTTTATTCTCCTACAACCATCACATTGCATCTGTTAAAGAGCAGGAAATACAATTTACAGAACAACTTCCAGACTTGCTTATAAATAATTTCGTTTCCGATATTACAAACAATCGCGAAACAGCAGAAAATATCATGAGGAACATATTATCATGACATATGCATTAAATCCTGCTTCTGATTCATTCTCAAACGAGCTAGGTAATTCTTTTTTTGAGGATACCTCAAGCATCAAATCACTTCCTAAAAACTTCACTAACTCAAATGGCTGGGAAAAGAAACAAGCGAATAATAACAGCACCGAAGTTTTAAAAGAAGCAATTAGTACGCCCAATCAGACCGTTTATGACATAAGTGATCAGGATAATCCAAATAACGGCCTATCAAAAGATTTGATGAAGGACAATACTTTTTCAGAAAATTACTTCTTGACTCAATCTAATGTAGGGATGGTTGAGGTTGAAATCGATACTATTCCCGATGAAACTTACACTAAACCCATTAATGATCTTTTAACTAAAGCCAAGGCTGAATTAGACAAAAAAGTTCGGGCTCTGCTAAGTCAGAAAGTTGTATATTTCGAAAAACAGCTTGAGTGTTATGGAGTTATTGATAATATCTACTTAGAACATAAAACAAGATTAATCGATGCTCGAATTTATGATATCAACACAAACAAAATCATAGATAACATCACGTTCGAAGCTAAAGAATTTCCAAAAAGTGACCAAGGTTATCTTTCCGAGAATTCCGTTTTTTACTGGCGTGTTGGGAAAGACCATCATTTATTTGGTGGGCATCGTAAAGTCTCTGATTTTAGACTTAGACGTAGAGTGATAAAGCTTAGCCCAGCTCAATTAAAGCAAAAACAGCAAGATATAAACGATACCATCAATTTCTTTGAATCAATTATTAAAAAATAACACATAGTAATCACCACTAAAATATAAGAAGCATCCGTATGTCATCAATATGTGAAACTGTTATTTTTGGAAAAGGAAATGGCGAATCTGTACTCGTTCATTTAAAGAATAATGAGTGGTTGATTACTGACTCTTGCTTAAATAACGATAACAATCCAGCTGCGCTTGATTATTTACGATCTAATGGCATCGATCCTGTAACCGCAGTTAAGATAATTGTTATCAGTCATTTTCATGACGATCATATCGCAGGAATTCTAGAAACCATAAAAACATGCATTAATGCAAAAGTATATATTAGCGCAGCCTTGACAAATAAAGAATTTGTCAACTATATATTCGAATTCAACAGCCCTGAGATAAGCAACAAGGCAAGGGAGTTTTCTGAATTATTCGCTTATTTCCGTTTATCCAAGCGAAGTAATATAGAGCAAGTTGTAGTTGACAAATGTCTTTACAGGAATGGAAATATTACTGTTGAGGCTCTTTCACCTTGTGATACTGATATGCAAGAGTCAAGAGATGAGTTTATCAATCACGCATATAATGCAGGACGTAACCCCCATCAACTTCAAGCACTACCCAAGGGTAAACCAAATCATTATTGCATTGTATTACGCATTTACGATACAACACTTACAACATCACATGACATTTTACTCGGTGCCGATCTAGAAATTAAAACGAATCGAGGCTGGGATTCAGTATGTCAAGCGATTTGCGCTCCTAAAGGAAGAAAAGTAGGGTTATTTAAAATACCGCATCATGGTTCTCAAACCGGTTATCATGTTCCAACATGGCAAAACCTAATTTCCCAAGAACCTATCGGTATTTTAACAACTTATGATTCCAGCTCTCTTCCAAGGGAAGAAATGGTCAATCTCTACAAGTCCCATACTAAAGAGTTGTATTGCACCGCAGATCCAAAACACACTACAAGTTATATACAAAACAAAGAAGCAAAAAAAACGCTTGCAAGCCTAAATGTTAACATTAGGTCTAAAGGTGCAATCGATCGTTTTGGTTTTATTATTATTAAGCAACCATTCATACGACCAAGCATCCTCCTTCAAGGCTCAGCTGTTCAACTTAAGTAAGTTAATTTTAATAAAAGGCGTCTTAAATGCATCCAAGACGCCTTTTGAACTCATTAATATTCCATTCACTTTCTTTCATATCCCTGCACATCCCTCAAATAACTACCTTTCTCTTCGCCCCTTGCTTTTACATTATTTAATCCAAAATTAACTACTATTTTTATTGGATATGCTTTTTGAACTCGACATTTCTTATACGTCATATCATAAGTGTATGTATCAAAATCATTTTCCAAACATCTACAGTTATTGACAGAACTCCGAGGCGCGGCAATGCCGCTTTTTAAAGTCAAAGGCTCAACGGCCAAAAGCTTTGGAACAATGCGCCATTCGGCTGTCCGGGTAACACGTACCAGCTCAGAGCCCAAGTGCGGGGCGTAGATGCCCACAACTCTCTCTATATCCTCTTCATAGGCGTTGACCTCATCAGTCACGTTACGAGCCACACGGACGGTCTGGCTATCGCGTGGAACATTCGCCCCACCCTGCGCTGCGATATACCGGTCAAATTCACCTTCATCAGCTGCAGCTCTGGCCGCCTCGACACGCTCATCGAATTCATCAGCAATACTTACCCCGCGAGGCAGTTTGCGCAGTTCGCGGTATGCGCCCATCGTCGGCAGACCAATTGATTTGAATTGCGGGATACGCCATGTTGACGCCCATGCGGTTACAGCTGCTGCGGTATCGGTTAGAGTTTTGCCGGTGTCGTGATCGACCTGACCATCGAGCGCGTAACCATCGATATTCTTCGCGATGTATTTTGCAATGTAACCGGCTGCGCCACCTTGATTGAGGTGCTTAGCTTCAAAGCGCTGTGCTTCAGCGCCTTTTTCATCGCCATCTTCTTTTAAGGCATAACGGCGCATGATATCGGTGACCTGTTTGCGTTGCTCTGGTTTGCAAAAAAGCATCATATGCCAGTGCGGAGTCCCGTCATGATGCGGCTCAACAACACGCATCCCATAGACCTGCAGACCGTTATCCTTAAAAGCTGTACGCATCAGGCTCCAGATACGGCACAAATACCGCTGTCCATCCTTGGGCGTAAAGACAGTGTCATTCCATCCGTGGTTAAGCTGCACCGTCTTTTTGTCGCCCTTTCCAACCTGACGTGTCGGGTGATACTTCGACGGCGTGGTGATAGTGATAAACATCCCGACGTCACCCTGACCGGCCGCATAGCGTTCAATCCCTGCGATAGTATTCATCAGTTCCATACGACGGATTTCGGGGTTTGAAATACTTCCCATGACTTTGCTGATGAGATCGATGCGCTCACCGGTGACTTTGTTTTCCAAGTCACACGACTTCAAGTATTCGAAATTAGCCTGACGGCGGGAATGTACATCACGGATCGCCGTTTTGCTGGCGTATGGGGAGCGGTCTTTATTCACCTCACCGGCGGCAATCAGCAAAGCCTCGTGCCAGCGCATACGCTGCGCCTTTAACTGGTTAATCCACCATTCATCGTTAATCAGACGAGAGATGGCGGAAAATGCCTGGCGGATCGTGATTTGCCCTTTGCGGTATTTCTTCCAGAACATTGGGGTAATGTTGAATGCACGAGCTGCACCGGCAACGTGACCATATAAGTGCGCCTGCGCTTCATCGGTGAAAAGGGTTTCTTTACCGCCATGAGCATCTGCCCATGCGTCGCTAAGTTCCTCATAAGCAACATAGAGCTGCGAAGCAATACGAGCAGCAAATTTTTTGAGCGCTTTGTCACTCATACCCGCTAATCGTGAATAGCTTTCGCGCTCGCTCAGAAAGAGAAGCGATGCAGTCTCGTTCATTCCATTTAACTGATTAACCCGCTCAAGACGCGGCCCCACCCTTTGCTCAACGGTATTCTTGAGGAAATAGAAACCATGAAGTGGGCTTTTTGTACGACGGATGAAGTCATACCGCGAGTTAAACAACGTTTTTAAGACATATGGCAGGCGATTAACTTTAACTAAAACGCCTTGCACCTGACGGAATTCGCCACGTGTAAGGGGTCTATCACGGCCAATTGCAGGACGTGGAGCATTCCATGGGTAAGCACCAACGAATGAATCACTGGTGCCCTTCAAAAATGGTGGTGGTGGCGAGGGGGCAACACGCCCCCGAGTTTCGTTGGACATATTATTTAAAAGCGTCCAGACATTGCTTCCCCATGCGTTCAATCCGAGCTTCCAAAGCTGAGAAGCCGGTAAGATCGCTGGTCAAAAGATCATGCAAAACCAAGCCTGAGATAAGCTTAGGGATAGTTGGGTAGTAACCCACAACGTCCAACCATTCCTTACCTTCATTCTTCCCGGATGTAGCGGTCTTTTTTTCCTGCAAAATGAATTGATAGCGGTCACTGGTGATGACGTATTGGTTATTAATCTCGATGTGTATGCTCATTTTTGCTTCCTGTTAACAGAGGTTAACCAGCTCTACCGAAAATTGAGTTGTGTAACTTTTCCGACTCCTGGCCTAATAACTCGATAATCTCGGTGCGATTAAGTTCTGACTTACTGATGTACGCGATAAGCCCATCAAACTGAGAAGAGTAACGGGTCGCCAAGTCGCGCTGTGCCTCGCTTACTGCCTGCGCCAGATGTGCCGAACACATCCCCCGCTGCGCTGTATTTTGTTCTTGCATTTGCCTATCTCCGGACAAAAGGAGTCCCCACGCTGTAAGGCGCGTAATAAATCGAATCCAGATTAATTAATGTAAATACTGCTCAGGTTTTACCGAGGTTAAAATGGTTGGTGCGTACTCAAAAAGGCTGAACAGCTCTCGCAGAGCGCGGAAAAGTTTGTCACGCCAATAACAGTCCTCCTCATTCAAACGCCAGTGCGGCATCATAAATTCCTGCTCTGTCAGTCCAGCATGAAGAAACAATGAGCGCCTTTGGCTGACGGTCAGGCGGCTTATGAAAGTTGCTTTTGACGCGCCAAGTTGGCGGTGCCGGGCAAATGCATTTCTCAATTCATCAAGCGCACAAACAAGACGCTCCCGATCGGCTTCGGTCATTTCCTCTAAGCGCATAACAGAGTGGCGCTGTTTTAATTGAGCGTGGAAACAAACCGTAAGACGCTCCCGCTCCATCATCTGATTGTAAAAATCGCAAGTGTCCTGCCAGCGAGGCTGAGCCAGATACTTGCAGACCAGACCGCGAAGCGCTGTTGGTTGTTTCTGGATCACGTCCAGTGTCATTACCGTCATAACCACAGTCCTCTCTTTTTGACTAAGCTACAAATCTTCTCGATAACACCCGCCTTACGGGTTCGGATGATGATGCCCTTGCGTCCGCGACCGTGAGTGATAGTGAAGTTAATCGGATTAGGGCTTTCTCTTCTAAGCAACTGTGCAATGCAACGAGGTTCATTCTTCATACTGGCCCCCCTAATCCGAGCCACATCAGCCAACCATCTCTAATTTCCTTCGGTCGGCTGTCATAGGCCATCTTCATGCCCTTGTTCCACGCTGGCAGATAAACCCAATATTCCCCTGCGCGCCCACTCGTTGACTGCGGATCAGTCATCTCGACTACAGGCAACTTGCCCTTCTCAATCATGCCTTTAACGGCTGCAGGTGTTTTACCGATAAGGCGCGCGAATTCCTGGTATGGAACGGCGTCGCTCACACTATCAATGACCCTATTCATTTGTGAGTATTCCTCGTTAGTGTTTTAATTGCTCCTAATGGCTATTAATTGCCATATTGGAGCCATTGCTTTGCGATAACGAATTGAAGATTACTCCGTTATCGTTTTTCTATCAATAGTGGAGTGTTAATTACGATGATACCCGTAAATGAAAAGCTAGCGATCATGCGTGAGTCAGAACGTATGAATAGGAAAGAATTCAGTGACTTAACAGGCGTTCCATACAGTTCTCTTTCGAGTTACGAGAAGGGTGTAAAAGATATGGGCATACAGGCTGTGATGAAGATTTTGAATCATCCTCAGTTCAAAAAATACACTATGTGGTTCATGACAGAGACAATATCACCTGAAGCTGGGCAGATTGCACCGGCTCTCGCGCACTTTGGGCAGCCGACAACAACGTCATCCCACTCAGACCAGAAAACTGGCTAACTATTTACGGCGCTTATTTGTGCAGTAAATGCACAGTGAGTTTTTGCTATTTAAATCAGGAAATTGAAGTACGCAGTAACATCATCGGGAGGCTTTATGTCTGTTAAAAAGCTCGATGATGGTCGATATGAAGTGGACATTAGACCGAGCGGGCGTAACGGAAAACGCATCCGTCGGAAGTTCGACAAGAAAAGCGAGGCGATGGCTTTTGAAAAGCATACTCAATACAACCATCACTCAAAGGAATGGCTTTCAAAACCAACGGACAAACGCCAATTGTCGGAACTGAAAGAGTTATGGTGGAAGCTGAAAGGTAAACATGAGGAGCACGGTCAATCGTATCTCAGGAAAATTGAGCGTTTCGAAACGATGACCGGAAACCCGTGCGCTTTCCAGATTACCAAGAGCCTGATAACGCAATATTGTGCTCAACGCCGGGGTGAAGGTATTAAGCCAACAACCATCAACCGCGACCTGATCACATTAGGTGGGATGTTCACTACCCTGATTGAGTCAGAGCTCTATAACGGTGAACATCCATTCAGGGGATTCAAAAAACTGAAAGAGCAGACAGCCGAAACGGGCTATCTCACTCTTGAGGAAATTGACGCCTTACTTGCTGCGCTCTCAGGTGATAATCGTAAAATTGCGGTCTTGTGTTTGAGTACCGGAGCAAGATGGGGAGAAGCTGCGCGATTGAAGGCGGAGAATGTGATTCATAACCGGGTATCTTTCATTAAGACGAAAACCAACACACCGCGCACGGTCCCGATCTCTGATGTCGTTGCGGCTTACGTAGTCGGCAAAGCACGAGGCTTTCTTTTTCCTGAGGCCAGTTATGCTGAATTCAGGCGAATCCTCAAAGAAGTTAAGCCCGACTTACCGGCGGGGCAAGCAACACATGCGCTACGACACTCTTTCGCCACGCACTTTATGATTAACGGGGGCAATATCATCACACTGCAGAGGATCTTAGGTCATACGAAAATTGCGCAGACAATGGTCTATGCGCACTTCGCTCCTCAGTACCTGCAGGACGCGATTTCGCTTAACCCGTTGAAGGGTGCTAATGGTGGTCAGAGTGTCCACAATGTGTCCACACCCTAGCCGCTTTTTATGGCTTTTGACTGCTAGTAGTAAAACGTGAAGCCTTGTCTGGCGCGGCTTTCCAGCTACGCCAGACATTAAAAAGGCTCCCTCAGGAGCCTTTCTTCTGTCAATGTAGCGACGCTAATCTCGCCGCAAAGCCGACAAATAATAGTCCTATCAACCCATTCCCCAGCTTCGCCAGTTTCTTTTTGGTTTTCAGGTAGCGGGTGACAAACGCGCCAGAGAAGATCAGGAAGCTCATGTACATAAAGCTAATCAATTCAAGCGTGGTGGCGAGGATCAGGAAAGAAGTTCCGGTGTTTTGCGCATTCACGTCAATAAACTGTACGAAGAATGACACGTAAAACAGAATCGCTTTCGGGTTCGTCAGGCTCAATACCAGAGAACGCTTCATGATGGCGCTGGCAGGCTCGGCTCCACTTTCGTGCCCATTAGTCTGTCGGGTAATGACCGACCACAGCATTTTACCGCCAAGCCACAGCAGATAAAACGCCCCCAGATAGCGGACGATATTGAACAGCACCGGCGTGGTCTGGATTAAGGCCGCGACGCCTGCCCATGCCAGAAACATCAAAACCGCATCGCCGATAAACACACCGGTCGCGGCGAGATAGCCTTTTTTGACGCCGTGACCAATACCCGTTTTCAATACAAACAGCGTATTCGGACCGGGTACCAGCACAATGAAAAATGCGCCGACCACGTACGTCCAGAAATTCAGTACACCAAACTCCGCAAACACCTCTCCCTCCTTTTGCTGAAAAACAACGGGAATATCGCTGCAAAAACGATATTCCCGAAAACTGTCGCGTTATTGTACGCCGTTATAGCCGTCAAGATAAGTCGTGGCCAGTTCGTTGCCGTATAAAATGGCATCCTTCGGCTCCATTTCCGAGGTCCATTTGCTATCACTATTCCCCGTGAAGGCGTGCTCCGTTTTGGCCTCTTCCTTCAACCGGTCGCGAATAGCCTGTGCATACTGCTGAGCGTAAGACGGCGGTTGCCCCGCGGCGCGGTCAGCTTTCCCCTGCTTATACAGCTCACGAAACTGCGGCACATTGAGACGATAATTTTGCGAAATACTGGAGGTATAATTCCCGCCCGTAAAATTGGATTGATGCGAGACGAAATAATAGGCATGTCTTTCAGGTGAGGGTTTATTGCTGTTGCAAGCGCTGAGTACAGCGATCCCCATAAGTACCGCGACCACTTTTCCATTCATCCTTTGTTCCTTTTAAATTCATGAGGTTAAGCAAGAGGAGTATATCGCGGAATGAGGTCGGGAAGAGACTGCGAAAAATGATAGTCTTATAAAATCAGCGGGCACCTTGACGGTGCCCTCATGGTTCTCAGATATCCTGGACGGCGAACAGCAACGCGTTGCGGTGTCTGTTTAGTCCACATTTTCTGATAGCGTGGATACGCATATTGCGGCGGGATTGTGCTTCCAGCCAACGAGCCTTACGACGACTCACCTGTCGCAACATACGCCAGCGCCCTACTTCTGTTCTACTGCGCTTCATATCGACAACTCTTTCACTCACAGAGACGCCATTATAAGCTCAACCCCGTCGCAAACCAGCGCTTTTATCTGCCGTTTTTATTTGCCAGATGAATCCTGATGCGTACACTCATAACAATACGCTTTCAAAAGGATTTTTTACTTATGACAACCTTCTACACCGTGGTGAGTTGGCTGGTCATTCTGGGATACTGGCTGTTAATCGCGGGGGTGACGTTACGCATCCTGATGAAGCGCAGAGCCGTACCTTCTGCCATGGCCTGGCTTCTGATTATTTACATACTGCCGTTAGTGGGCATTATCGCGTATCTCTCTTTCGGTGAGCTCCATCTGGGTAAACGCCGCGCCGAGCGCGCCCGCGCGATGTGGCCCTCGACGGCGAAATGGCTGAGCGATCTTAAAGCCTGCAAACATATATTTGCCGAAGAAAACAGTAGCGTCGCCTCTTCATTATTCAAGCTGTGCGAACGCCGCCAGGGCATCGCGGGCGTTAAGGGTAATCAGCTGCAATTAATGACTTCGTCCGACGACGTGATGCAGGCGCTGATCCGCGATATTCAGCTGGCGCGTCATAACATCGAGATGGTCTTTTATATCTGGCAGCCGGGGGGCATGGCGGATCAGGTTGCTGAATCACTGATGGCCGCCGCTCGTCGCGGTATTCACTGCCGCCTGATGCTGGATTCCGCTGGCAGCGTCGCGTTTTTCCGCAGCCCGTGGGCGGGAATGATGCGCAACGCTGGTATAGAAGTGGTTGAGGCGCTGAAGGTCAATCTGCTGCGTGTTTTCCTGCGGCGCATGGATCTTCGCCAGCACCGCAAAATGATTCTGATTGATAACTATATTGCCTACACCGGCAGTATGAACCTGGTTGACCCGCGCTTCTTCAAGCAAGATTCCGGTGTCGGTCAATGGATCGATCTGATGGCGCGAATGGAAGGCCCGGTCGCCACCTCGATGGGGATCGTCTACTCGTGCGACTGGGAAATAGAAACCGGTAAGCGTATTTTACCGCCGCCCCCGGACGGCAATATTATGCCGTTTGAAGAGGCTAGCGGGCATACCATTCATACCATTGCCTCCGGGCCGGGTTTCCCGGAAGACCTCATCCACCAGGCATTACTCACGGCGACCTATTCTGCGCGTGAGTATCTGATTATGACGACGCCCTACTTCGTCCCGAGCGACGATCTGCTGCATGCTATTTGTACTGCCGCGCAGCGTGGTGTCGACGTCAGTATTATTATGCCGCGCAAAAACGATTCGCTGCTGGTCGGTTGGGCAAGCCGCGCATTCTTTAGCGAACTCCTTGCCGCAGGGGTGAAAATTTATCAGTTTGAAGGCGGACTGTTGCATACCAAGAGCGTGCTGGTGGACGGTGAGCTGAGCCTGGTGGGCACAGTTAATCTTGATATGCGCAGCCTGTGGCTTAACTTTGAAATCACCCTCGTGATTGACGATGCCGGATTTGGTGGCGATCTGGCAGCGGTCCAGGATGATTATATCTCCCGCTCGCGCCTGCTGGATGCCAGACTGTGGGTGAAACGCCCTCTCTGGCAGAGAATTGCTGAACGACTGTTTTACTTCTTTAGTCCGTTGCTGTAAAACGTGCCCAACGATGTTTAACAGGTAGTCATCATGGAAATGGATCTGAACAATCGCCTGACCGAAGACGAAACGCTCGAGCAGGCCTATGACATTTTTCTCGAACTGGCGGTTGATAACCTCGATCCCGCAGATGTGATCCTCTTTAATCTGCAGTTTGAAGAACGCGGCGGTGCCGAGCTGTTCGACCCTTCAGAAGACTGGGCTGAGCATGTTGATTTTGATCTCAATCCGGACTTCTTTGCTGAAGTGGTGATTGGGCTGGCCGATGAAGATGGCGGTGAAATTAACGACATTTTCGCCCGCGTTCTGCTGTGTCGCGAGAAAGACCATAAGCTGTGCCATATTCTCTGGCGCGAATAATAAAAAAGGCTGCGATCGCAGCCTTTTTTATTTAATCCGGTAATTCACTACCACAGCGGTTACAGAATCGCGCGCTGTGTTCATGCTCACCCTGATGGCAGTTCGAACATTTACGCTGCTGCTTGCGGTTCTGAAATGCACTGCTCATGTGGGTAGTAATCAGTCCCGTCGGGATCGCGATCACCGAATAGCCAATCAAAATCAGGACCGATGCCACAATACGCCCAAGCGGCGTATGCGGTGTGATATCGCCGTAGCCAACGGTTGTAACGGTCACAATAGCCCAGTAGACGGACGCATTAAGCGTCGTAAAGCCATATTTGGGCCCTTCTATTAGATACATCAGCGCACCAAAAACAATCATGACGATGGCAATAAACGAGTAGAACAAAATAAGCTGATGCCGCGCACTGACGATCGCACTCCAGAACACGCGTAATGACGGCATAAAACGCAGTAATTTCAGAATACGTAATACCCGAATCACGCGCATCGCTCGCCAGGCGAAGACATAGCTCAGGCTGATCTCCGGCCAAAGCCACATGACATAGAGCGGCAGGATGGTGGCTAAATCGATAAATCCCCAGAAGCTGAAAACATATCTGGCCGGGTTGGGCCAGGCTATCACTCTGAGGAGATATTCGGCGGTAAAGACCAGGGTAATCGCCAGTTCAAGCCAGACAAAGATATGCCATTCGTCAAACGTCAGGTGGTATTGCGTCCCGGCACCCGATTCAATAAAGATGACAACCACGCTGAGCAGCGCAAATAAACCGCAAAGACCTTCGAAGCGTCGCCCGGATACCGTTTCAGGATCGAATAAAAAATGATAAAGCCGCCGACGGGCTGACGTGAATAAACGCGACACAGTAACCTCGCAAAAAATAAGGGCTGACGTCATGTCAGCCCTTGCGATTATAACGGGTCTACTTTAAGGCAGGAAACCGCATGTCGGAAACTGCCCTCCAGCACCGGTCGTGTTTTTGCACATTCCGGGCCGGCCATTGGACAGCGCGTGCGGAATACGCAGCCGGACGGCGGATTAATCGGCGAAGGCAGTTCCCCTTCCAGCAACTGGATGGTTTTATTTTTCTCCAAATCCGGGTCGGGGATCGGCACTGCCGACATCAGCGCTTTGGTATAAGGATGCAGCGGGTTGTGGTAAACCTCGTCATAGGTGCCCAGTTCCACCGCGTGCCCCAGATACATCACCAGTACACGGTCTGAAATGTGCTTCACCACGGCCAGATCGTGAGCGATGAAGATCAGCGAGAGCCCCATCTCACGCTGCAGCTTCTGCAGCAGGTTAACCACCTGTGCCTGAATGGACACGTCCAGCGCGGAGACCGGCTCATCACAGATGATCAGCTTCGGTTCCAGGATGAGCGCACGCGCAATGCCAATACGCTGACACTGGCCGCCGGAGAATTCGTGCGGATAGCGGTTGATGAGGTTTGGCAGCAGGCCCACTTTCATCATCATCGCTTTCACACGATCGCGCACTTCCTGACGCGACATCTTCGGATGATAGGTGCGCAGCGGCTCGGCAATAATTTCGCCGATGGTCATACGCGGGTTCAGTGACGCCAGCGGATCCTGGAAAATCATCTGAATATCGCTGCGCACGTCGCGCCACTCGTCCGGTTTCATCCCCAGCAGGTCTTTGCCCAGCCAGGCCACTTTGCCGTCGGTGGCTTTCACCAGACCGATAATGGCACGGGCAAAAGTGGACTTCCCGCAACCAGACTCACCCACCACGCCCAGCGTTTCGCCCTCGTACAGGCGAAGCGTTACGCCATCAACGGCTTTGAGGGTTTTAGGCGGCTGCCAGAACCACTGTTTGCCGTCTTTGATATCGAAATGGACTTTAAGATCGGCAATTTCGAGCAGCACATTTCTTTTTTCATCTAATGCGTTCATACCAGCTCCTCATGCGACTTAAAGCAGGCGCGCAGGCGGCCTGGTGCAAACTCTTCCAGCGGCGGAGCGCTATTACAAATCTCCATGGCATGCGGACAACGTGGCTGGAATGGACAACCTTTTGGCAAACGCAACAGGTTTGGCGGGTTACCCGGGATTGTCAGCAGGGATTCACCTTCCGCATCCAGACGCGGTACCGCATTCAGCAGGCCGATAGAATACGGATGTGCAGGTTGATAGAAGACATCACGCGCCTGACCGTACTCCATGGTACGACCGGCATACATCACCAGCACTTTGTCGCAGATACCTGCAACCACGCCCAGGTCATGGGTGATCATGATAATTGCCGTGTTGAATTCCCGCTTAAGCTCGTTCAACAGGGTCATGATCTGTGCCTGAACGGTTACATCCAGCGCAGTGGTCGGCTCATCAGCAATCAGCAGTTTTGGCCGGCAAAGCAGCGCCATCGCAATCATCACGCGCTGACGCATACCGCCAGAGAATTCGTGCGGGAACATGCGCATGCGCTTGCGCGCTTCCGGCATTTTTACCGCATCCAACATTTTTACCGACTCTTCAAAGGCTTCCGCTTTACCCATACCTTTGTGCAGCATCAGCACTTCCATGAGCTGTTCGCCGACGCGCATGTACGGGTTTAAAGAGGTCATTGGGTCCTGGAAAATCATCGAAATCTGCTCAGCGCGAAGCTTATTCAGCTCATGTTCCGGCAGGTTGAGGATTTCACGACCGTTGAATTTCGCAGAACCACCAATCACACCGTTAGACGCCAGCAGACCCATCAGCGCAAATGCGGTTTGAGATTTACCGGAACCAGACTCCCCCACGATCCCCAGCGTTTCACCGGCGCGCAGATTAAAATTAAGGTCGTTTACGGCGGTTACATCACCATCCGGCGTTTTAAAGGTGACACGGAGATCGTTTACATCCAGCAGCATATTGCTCTGCTGTTGCGCCATTGGCGCAGTGGCCGTTTCAATAATCGTCATGACGGCGCTCCTTAACGGTCTTTCGGGTCGAGGGCATCACGCAGGCCATCGCCGATAAAGTTGAAACAAAACAGGGTGACAACCAGGAAGCCCGCCGGATACAGCAGCAACCACGGTGAAACTTCCATCGAGTTTGCACCGTCACTCAACAACGCGCCCCAGCTGCTTAGCGGCTCTTGCGTGCCCAGCCCCAGGAAGCTCAGGAAGGATTCAAAGAGGATCATGCTCGGCACCAGCAGTGAGGCATACACCACCACCACGCCAAGAACGTTCGGCACAATGTGGCGAACCACGATATTTCTGGTCGATACCCCACCCACCTGCGCCGCCTCGATAAACTCTTTGCGCTTAAGGCTCAGCGTTTGACCACGCACGATACGCGCCATATCGAGCCAGGACACCATCCCGATGGCCACGAAAATCAACAGGATGTTCTGACCAAAGAAGGTCACCAGCAGGATCACGAAGAACATGAACGGGAAGGAGTTGAGGATTTCCAGCAGACGCATCATGACGGAGTCCACTTTCCCGCCGAGATAACCGGAAAGCGATCCGTAAAGCGTGCCGAGGATCACCGCCACCAGCGCGGCAGCAATACCGACCATCAACGAAATGCGGCCACCGATGGCCACGCGCACCAACAGATCACGACCGGATGAATCGGTACCGAAATAGTGCCCGGACTCCATATCTGGCGCGCTGGACATCATGCCCCAGTCCGTATCGAAATAGGTGAATTGCGACAGCATCGGTGCCAGCGTCACAAACAGGGCAATGATCACCAGTACGACCAGGCTCGCGACAGCAGCACGGTTGTGCATAAAGCGACGACGCGCATCCTGCCAGAGGCTACGACCTTCGACTTCCAGTTTTTCACTGAAGTTTTCCAGCGCCTCGCTGTTTTTCTTACTCAACATCATGGCGTGCTCCAGTTAGTAACGGATTTTAGGGTCGATAACGGCATACAGCACATCGACAATGGCGTTAAACAGAATGGTCAGCGCACCAACCAAAATCGTCAGGCTCAGCACCAGCGAGTAGTCACGGTTAAGCGCACCGTTAACAAACAGCTGACCAATGCCCGGCAGGCCGTAGATGGTTTCGATAACCATTGACCCCGTAATAATGCCGACAAAAGCTGGCCCCAGGTAAGACAGAACGGGTAACAGCGCAGGCTTCAGCGCATGCCGTAAGATAATCCGGCGCATCGGTAAACCTTTCGCGCGCGCGGTACGGATAAAGTTGGAGTGCAGAACCTCAATCATCGACCCGCGCGTGATACGCGCGATACTGGCGATGTATGCCAACGATAATGCCACCATTGGCAGTATCATGAACTGCAGCGCCCCACCGTTCCACCCGCCGCCCGGCAGCCATTTCAGCGTGATGGCAAATATCATGACCAGCAACGGTGCGACAACGAAGCTTGGGATAACCACCCCGGTCATTGCGACCCCCATGACGGCATAATCCCATTTGGTATTTTGTTTTAAGGCGGCGATAACGCCCGCAGCAACCCCGAGAACGACGGCGAGCAGGAATGCTGCAGCACCCAATTTAGCCGATACCGGGAAGCTTGACGCCACCAGGTCGTTAACGGAGTAGTCTTTATATTTGAATGACGGCCCAAAATCCCCGTGTGCCAGCTGCTTCAGATAGTTGAAGTACTGGGTAGAGATAGGATCGTTCAGATGGTATTTCGCTTCGATGTTGGCCATGACTTCTGGCGGCAGCGTACGTTCACCGGTAAAAGGGCTTCCCGGTGCAAGACGCATCATGAAGAAGGAAATCGTGATGAGAATAAATAGCGTTGGAATCGCTTCAAGACAGCGACGTAGGATAAATTTCAACATTGCCCGTACCTTCTGGCGTGTGCCTATATTATGTGACGTTGGTTAGACACCGTGGGGCGAGTACCCTCGCCCCACTCATTGCCATTAATGCTTGATAATATAAAGATTCTTAACGGAGATATTATCCAACGGGTCTTTACCGGTATAACCCCCTACCCACGGTTTCACCAGACGGGCGTTCACGTAGTAGTAAACCGGTACAATTGCAGAGTCTTTATCGAGTTGTTCTTCTGATTTCGCGTACAGCTCTGCGCGTTG
Source organism: Enterobacter sp. RHBSTW-01064 (assembly GCF_014103035.1). Taxonomy (NCBI): domain Bacteria; kingdom Pseudomonadati; phylum Pseudomonadota; class Gammaproteobacteria; order Enterobacterales; family Enterobacteriaceae; genus Enterobacter; species Enterobacter sp. RHBSTW-01064. The sequence continues at coordinate 322,386 of NZ_JABXOU010000001.1, forward strand.
CGCATCGTCAGTCACTTTCAGCGTATCACCGATAATCTTATCGAAAGCTGGGCTCTTATAGTGTGCAGTGTTATTCGAACTGTCACTGAGCATCGTGTTCAGGAAGGATGTCGGTTCGTTGTAGTCCGCACACCAGCCAGCACGTGCCACGTCGAACGTCCCCTGATGACGGGTATCGAGGAAGGTTTTCCACTCCTGGTTTTCCAGTTTGACGTTCGCACCCAGGTTTTTCTTCCAGATAGACGCGACGGCAATAGCCAGTTTTTTATGCAGATCTGACGTGTTGTACAGCAGGTTAAACGTCAGAGGCTTATCAGCGGTATATCCTGCTTCAGCCAACAGTTTTTTGGCTTCTTCGTTACGTTTTTCCTGGGACCATTTGAACCACTCAGGTTCAACCAGTTTCATGCCGTCGGTGTAAGGCGGGGTGTAGCTGTAAGCGGGCAGATCGCCCTGGTTTTTCACCTTGTTAACAATGATATCGCGATCCAGCGCCAGCTTCAGTGCGGTACGAACGCGCACGTCGGTGAACGGTGCTTTCTGGTTGTTAATTTCGTAGTAGTACGTGCACAGGTACGGATCGACGTGAACTTCTTTCGGGATCTCTTTTTTCAGTTTCTGGAACAGTTCAATCGGCATGTTGTTATAGGTCATGTCGATCTCGCCGCTGCGGTAGCGGTTAACGTCTGTCACTTCAGAAGAAATTGGCAGGTAAGTCACCTGATTGATCACGGTTTTCGCGTTGTCCCAATACTGCGGGTTACGCTCCAGAACCATACGTTCGTTGACCACCCAGTCTTTCAGCTTATAAGCACCGTTGGTCACGATATTGGCTGGCTGCGTCCATTTTTCACCAAATTTCTCCACGGCGGATTTTGGTACCGGGGAGACGGACGGGTGAACAAGCAGCTTATAGAAGTACGGAACAGGTTCGCTCAACGTCACTTCAAAGGTATTCGCATCAATGGCTTTTACGCCCAGATCGGTAACAGGTTTTTTGCCTGTGATAATGTCATCAATATTGGCGATGTGACCATACTGCAGATAGCTCGCATACGGAGAGGCGGTATTTGGATTCGCCAGGCGCTGCCAGCTATACACGAAATCTTCGGCGGTGACCGGAGTGCCGTCGGACCATTTAGCGTCTTTACGCAGATGGAAGGTCCAGACTTTGAAATCTTTGTTTTCCCATTTCTCAGCCACACCCGGAGCCGGGTGGCCGTCTACGTCAGTAACCAGCAGACCTTCGAACAGATCGCGGTTAACGTTCGACTCAGGAACCCCTTCAATTTTGTGCGGGTCCAGAGACTGAACTTCCGCACCGTTGTTACGCACCAGCGTCTGTTTTTCCGCCAGTTGTACCCCTGCAGGCACATCCGCAGCCATTGCGTTGCCCGCGATTAGCGCAGTTAAAATCCCCGCCGCTACCAGATTTTTTTTTGTGATGATGGTCATTGTGTTGGTACTCCACTCATTATAATTACTGGCCTTCGCCAGCTGTGTAATCCCCTGTTGGGGCCTGTACAGCGCAGGAGTTTTTTTATGCTGCTGCCAGGTTCTTTTTTCTACTTCTTGCTATCACCGACTTTTTTATTACTGACCGCTCGTATGGCCGTCTTGCGTCGATTCTTAACGCGCCGCCCCGTCTGCGACGTGTTATGGATTTCTGAGACGAAAACTATTTGAAAATAATTCTCATCTACTTGTTTAATTCTGCAAAATATAAGGCCGGAAAGTATCAAATGGCGCATACGCCCGCCAATACATTTTGCAAATTTGTTAAGCAATTCTCTTTTACGAAGGATACCGTTTCTCTGACAATCGTCTCACCGGACAGCATTTATCAAAAAATCATTGAATATTCAATAAGATGTAAAAAACCTTCTTTGCGCGCACTTCAATGCGTCGCCTCAGGCAGATTTTGCACAAAAACTTAACAACTGGTTATTATTTAGCACATTCCTCTAGGGGAACATTGAAATTACTAATATCATTTCGGATATCACTCAGCAAGCCCCAGACTATCATGTGAGTAAAATAACAGAGCATTCGAAGAATTTATGTGCAGGCGGGTGGGTAAGAAAGAATTAACTCGTTGAAATACAAGAAAAGAGGATTATTAGTAGAATTTATTATGTCATGTTCACATTTCAACTTTATTTATATGATTTGCTGATAATGACGTAAAAAAAACGGAGCCCCTGGCTCCGTCCTTTCATATGAAGTTTTAATGCAATAACCCAGGGAAAATGCTCTTAATGCCGGTAACGATAAACTCAATACCCAGGGCCATCAGTAGCAGACCCATGATACGGGTAATAACGTTGATGCCTGTTTGCCCTAACAGCCGCACCAGCCAGGGGGCCATGCGGAATACGCCCCAGCAGCAGAGCGCGAAAAGCGCAATCGCCACGGAAAAACCGATCAGGTGCATCAGACTGTGATAGCGCGTCCCCCACACTATCGTCGAGCTAATGGCCCCCGGCCCCGCCATCAGCGGCAAGGCCAACGGAACGACACCGATACTTTCACGGACCGCTGTTTCTGATTTCTCCTGTTTGTTCTGTTTATCCTCACCCAGCTTACCGCTGATCATCGACATGGCGATGGTGACAACCAGAATCCCGCCCGCAATACGGAAGGAATCAATAGATATACCGAACAACTGCAGAATGGCATCGCCCAGGTAAAGCGACGTCAGCAGAATAATGGCTACCGATAAGTTTGCCGTCAGGTTGGTTTTGTTTCTGGCAACGGCTGTCTGGTAGCTGGTCATACTGATGAAGACAGGGATAATCCCCACTGGGTTCACCAGTGCAAACAAACCAATAAAAAACTTAAAATATGTAGGGAAATCAAAGAGCGTTTGAATCACATTTAGCTCCGCTAATGAGCATGTTCAGGGACAAAAAATATGTCATGATAAAACCGCGCTGAAGATACGCTTTTTTGCAGCATTCTTCACCAGAAATCTGTGCCAAAACGTTATCATTTCATGATGTTAAACATTTGTAGAATCAATGATAGTGTCACTTCTAATAGTTACGTAATTATTTAACGGTGGAAAATTCTTGCCGAAATAGGCTGCTGAAAGGTATCAGCTTAGGGAAAAATTGATGCAGATCATGATTTCCGTACTCAGAAGTGAGTAATCTGATTACGCCGCCAGGGAGATCACCTATCAAAAAGGTATGATGCTAAGGTAAGGCTCTTTTAGTAAATTAGTGAGCTGGAACGAGAAGTAAGCCCTTGTTTTACTGTGTGTTACGCAAGTGGTATCGGCTCTGTCTATACTGTGTGACGTATCGAGCGCTGGTTTACTAAAAGAGTTTAAACATTATCAGGAGAGCATTATGGCTGTTACTAATATCGCTGAACTGAACGCACTCGTCGAGCGCGTTAAAAAAGCCCAGCGTGAATATGCCAATTTCACCCAAGAACAGGTTGATAAAATCTTCCGCGCGGCCGCACTGGCTGCTGCAGATGCTCGAATCCCTCTCGCTAAAATGGCCGTTGCCGAATCCGGTATGGGTATCGTTGAAGATAAAGTGATCAAAAACCACTTTGCTTCAGAGTATATCTACAACGCCTATAAAGATGAGAAAACCTGTGGCGTGCTGTCTGAAGACGACACCTTCGGTACCATTACTATTGCAGAACCTATCGGCATCATTTGCGGTATCGTTCCAACCACTAACCCAACGTCTACTGCTATCTTCAAATCACTGATCAGCCTGAAGACCCGTAACGCAATCATCTTCTCCCCGCACCCACGTGCAAAAGACGCGACCAACAAAGCAGCAGATATCGTTCTGCAGGCTGCAATTGCCGCTGGCGCACCAAAAGATTTGATTGGCTGGATTGATCAGCCGTCTGTTGAACTGTCCAATGCACTGATGCATCACCCGGACATTAACCTGATTCTGGCGACCGGTGGTCCTGGTATGGTTAAAGCTGCATACAGCTCCGGTAAACCAGCCATCGGCGTAGGCGCAGGTAACACCCCTGTTGTTATCGACGAAACGGCGGATATCAAACGTGCCGTTGCGTCTGTACTGATGTCAAAAACCTTCGACAACGGCGTTATTTGTGCGTCCGAGCAGTCTGTTGTGGTTGTTGATTCCGTGTACGATGCCGTTCGTGAACGTTTCGCAAGCCACGGCGGCTACCTGTTGCAGGGTAAAGAGCTGAAAGCCGTTCAGGACATCATCCTGAAAAATGGCGCACTGAATGCTGCTATCGTAGGTCAACCAGCATATAAAATTGCTGAGCTGGCAGGCTTCACCGTTCCGGCAACAACCAAGATCCTGATTGGTGAAGTGAAAGTTGTCGATGAAAGCGAACCGTTCGCTCACGAAAAACTGTCCCCTACTCTGGCAATGTACCGTGCGAAAGATTTCGATGACGCGGTAGAGAAAGCAGAGAAACTGGTTGCCATGGGCGGTATCGGCCACACCTCTTGCCTGTACACCGACCAGGATAACCAGCCAGAACGTGTTGCTCACTTCGGTCAGAAGATGAAAACTGCACGTATCCTGATCAACACCCCTGCTTCTCAGGGTGGTATCGGTGACCTGTATAACTTTAAACTCGCACCTTCCCTGACTCTGGGTTGTGGTTCCTGGGGTGGTAACTCCATCTCTGAAAACGTTGGTCCAAAACACCTGATCAACAAGAAAACAGTTGCTAAGCGAGCTGAAAACATGTTGTGGCACAAACTTCCGAAATCTATCTACTTCCGCCGTGGCTCTCTGCCAATCGCGCTGGATGAAGTGATTACTGATGGCCACAAACGTGCGCTCATCGTGACTGACCGTTTCCTGTTCAACAACGGCTACGCTGATCAGATCACCTCAGTACTGAAAGCCTCTGGCGTTGAAACTGAAGTCTTCTTTGAAGTTGAAGCTGACCCAACCCTGAGCGTTGTTCGTAAAGGTGCTGAACTGGCTAACTCCTTCAAACCAGATGTGATTATCGCACTGGGTGGCGGTTCCCCAATGGACGCCGCGAAAATCATGTGGGTCATGTACGAGCATCCGGAAACTCACTTCGAAGAACTGGCGCTGCGCTTTATGGATATCCGTAAACGTATCTACAAGTTCCCGAAAATGGGCGTGAAAGCGAAAATGATCGCTGTCACCACCACTTCCGGTACCGGTTCAGAAGTGACGCCGTTTGCGGTTGTAACTGATGATGCAACAGGTCAGAAATACCCACTGGCTGACTACGCGCTGACCCCAGATATGGCTATCGTTGATGCCAACCTGGTGATGGATATGCCGAAATCACTGTGTGCCTTCGGTGGTCTGGATGCCGTGACTCACGCCCTGGAAGCCTATGTGTCTGTACTGGCGTCTGAATTCTCTGACGGTCAGGCTCTGCAAGCGCTGAAACTGCTGAAAGAGAACCTGCCAGCGTCTTACAACGAAGGGTCTAAAAACCCGGTAGCGCGTGAGCGTGTACACAGTGCTGCAACCATCGCTGGTATCGCGTTTGCGAACGCCTTCCTGGGTGTTTGTCACTCAATGGCACACAAACTGGGTTCCCAGTTCCACATTCCTCACGGTCTGGCGAACGCCCTGTTGATCAGCAACGTTATCCGTTATAACGCGAACGACAACCCTACCAAGCAGACTGCATTCAGCCAGTACGACCGTCCACAAGCACGTCGTCGTTACGCTGAAATCGCTGACCACCTGGGTCTGAGCGCACCGGGCGACCGCACTGCTGCTAAGATTGAGAAACTGCTGGCATGGCTGGACAGCATCAAAGCTGAGCTGGGTATTCCTAAATCTATCCGTGAAGCAGGCGTTCAGGAAGCTGACTTCCTCGCTCACGTAGATAAGCTGTCTGAAGACGCATTTGATGACCAGTGTACTGGTGCTAACCCGCGCTACCCACTGATCTCCGAGCTGAAACAGATTCTGCTGGATACCTACTACGGTCGCGAGTTCAAAGAAAATGACACTGTCGCGGCAAAAGTTGAAGCGCCTGTTGTTAAAGCTGACAAAAAAGCGAAGAAAAGCGCTTAATTGACAGCCTAATAAAAAACCCGCCAATGGCGGGTTTTTTTATGCCTGCTGATCGACAAAGAAATTTGCGCTGCCCTATTTCCGGTTATCGCTCTGGATAGCCGTCAGTGAACCGACAACAAGTGCTTCTTTATAGTGCTTGCGACAGACCGATACATAGCGCTCGTTGCCCCCTATAACGACCTGCTCACCATCCGCGTAGGGTTTACCCGATTGATCGAGACGAAGCACCATACTGGCTTTACGGCCGCAGAAACAGATAGTCTTCAGCTCAACGAGCTTATCCGACCATGCGAGCAAATACTGGCTGCCAGCAAATAACTCGCCGCGAAAATCGGTGCGTAGACCATAACAGAGTACGGGAATATCCAGTTCGTCAACGACTTCAGAAAGTGCATGAACCTGTTCACGCGTCAGGAACTGGCTTTCATCTACCAGAACACAATGGATAGGCTTAGCGGCGTGTTCAGTGCGGATATCATCCAGTAAATCTGTTTGCGGGTTATACAGCCTTGCTGGCGACGAAAGTCCTATTCTTGAACTTACCTTCCCTGCACCAAAGCGATCGTCGATTTCAGCGGTGTATACAACGGTGCGCATCCCCCGCTCCTGATAATTGTATGAGGATTGCAGTAACGCCGTCGATTTCCCTGCATTCATTGCCGAATAGTAGAAATAAAGTTGTGCCATTGGCCGAAGAACCCTAATCAATGTGTAATATTCCCGATGAATCATTGTACCATATTTTGTCTCGTCATCAGCGATGCACCGCACAGACTATGCCGCTGAACCCGCGATTAACCCTCGGTGCTTTTAGAAAATAATGCGTTAAAACATACATTAAACGCTTATCGGGCTGCCAATAAGCAACTTATGCAGCCAAACATAACACTCCTTTTTATACTGGAATTTACGTTCATTAAAATTCACTATTTATTAACTATTTTTGTCTCACCCGCGCGTCCCTGAAGTAATACAAAAGGCTGATATTTATCCGCCGCAACTATAATTCCTGGGGGAAATGTCACAAAACCAAACATGCATACCGCTGGTTTTTGCCGTTTGACGTGAAATCATCAGACCAGACACACGGTGAAATTTAAGTTAGCGTAATTAATAATAGCGCCGACGATTTCGTATTTTTTGAATTCCTTACATTCCCACCTATTGCACAACTCAATTTATCGCTCTATTATTAGGACAACAAACCACCCCCCATTATAAGTTTGAGATTACTACAATGAGCGAAGCACTTAAAATTCTGAACAACATCCGTACTCTTCGTGCGCAGGCAAGAGAATGTACCCTCGAAACGCTTGAAGAAATGCTGGAAAAATTAGAAGTTGTAGTTAATGAGCGTCGTGAAGAAGAAAGCGCAGCTGCTGCTGAAATCGAAGAACGCACTCGTAAACTGCAGCAATATCGCGAAATGCTGATTGCAGATGGTATCGATCCAAACGAATTGCTGAACAGCATGGCTGCGGCGAAAACCGGTACCAAAGCAAAACGCGCTGCTCGTCCGGCTAAATATAGCTACATTGATGAGAACGGCGAAGAGAAAACCTGGACCGGCCAGGGTCGTACTCCAGCTGTTATCAAGAAAGCAATGGATGAGCAGGGTAAACAACTGGATGACTTCCTGATCAAGGATTAATCCTAATCTAATTACAAAAATCCCGCTTAATGCGGGATTTTTTTTACGCGAAATTCCGCTGAGCAACCCTTTACACTCTGTCATATGTCGCCACAGACTATTTAATGTCTTTTACAATCCCTCTCCAGCAGCCACTGAGCCTCGTTATGGGCATAAAAAAACCGGTGGGCATCGCCACACCGGTCTTGTTCAACTGAGTATCAGACTATTTCTTAATACCCACGTTTTCTTTGAGCCAGGCTTTAAATTCTTCGCCCAGGGTATTGTGGCGAATACCATATTCAACGAATGCCTGCATATAACCGAGTTTATTACCGCAGTCATGGCTCTTACCTTTCATATGGTAAGCTTCTACGGTTTCTTTTTCGATCAGCATATCGATGCCATCGGTCAGCTGGATTTCATCACCCGCTCCCGGAGGCGTTTTCGCCAGCAGTGGCCAAATCTCAGCACTCAGCACGTAACGACCCACAACCGCCAGATTAGATGGCGCGACGTCCGCTTTCGGTTTCTCAACGACACCTACCATAGGAACGCTTTCGCCTGGCTCCAGATTAACGCCCTTGCAGTCCACAACACCATAGGCGGTAACGTCTTCTACAGGCTCAACCATGATCTGGCTGCTGCCTGTTTCGTCGAAGCGCTTGATCATCTCAGCCAGGTTATCCTGAGACAGATCTGATTCAAATTCGTCCAGAATAACGTCCGGCAGAATAACAGCAACCGGCTCATCACCCACAACCGGGTGTGCACACAGCACAGCATGACCCAGACCTTTCGCCAGCCCCTGACGAACCTGCATAATGGTGACGTGTGGAGGACAAATAGACTGAACTTCCGCTAACAGCTGGCGCTTAACACGTTTTTCCAGCATCGCTTCAAGTTCAAAACTTGTATCAAAATGGTTTTCGATAGAGTTTTTAGATGAATGCGTAACCAGCACAATCTCAGTAATCCCTGCCGCGATACATTCATTTACGACGTACTGGATTAATGGCTTATCAACTAAAGGCAGCATCTCTTTAGGGATTGCCTTCGTTGCTGGTAACATCCTGGTCCCCAATCCCGCTACCGGGATGACGGCCTTTCTGACTTTCGAATTTAGGGCAGCCATTCAAATTCTCCTGAGCTGTTCAAGTTTTGAACTTTTATGCATTAAATAACGCGTTGAGTATATCAGCCTCAGCCTTTAGTACGGGTCTGAAAAGAACGCGTTGCCGATCAATTAGGATAAATACGCATGAATCTGGCAGCGATAGTAGCACCGCCAACTAAACACTGGAAAAGCAATCTCAAGAATAAAACTCAACTGCTTATTCCGTGGACAACATTAAGCGCAACCGCCCGCCAGCACCCCAAATTTGGCACTGCCAGGAGGAACAGCGATGGCTAATTTGATTGAGGTAAGCCGTCCCCAGTGTTCCCAGCGGTACGCCGTTACTCACCTGAATATGATGCTCCCCCGTATTCAGAGAAGCGTTTAAACCCGCAGAAACAAGAATCAGATTTTTCAGTCCGCTGTGATAATAACCGACGAGAAGCGGAAACTGCCCAGGCAAATTAGCCTGGCGGAAAAGCTGATTTACCTGTTTAAGCAAACTGCCTAATTCAGGAAGCCGCTGTCCCTGATGGGATAACTGCTCCTGCAATAATCCATTAAATAGCGCACGAAGTAACAATGCGGCTAAAACACCATTGTCTCCTGCCCGGGTCACGTCCAGACAATAAAAAGCGAGATCGGAGTCGGATAACGGCGCTATATCGAGCACCAGACCATGCTGGTCTGCCGCCACGAGTTGTCGATAATTTATCCGGCAATGGGAAAGCGTTTGTTGTACCGGCGGCTGAAGCTCTTGTAGCAATTTGGCTGCGGCAAGCGGATTACTGACCAACGCATCCCAGTCCTGAAACAGACGTTCTTCTTCTTCAACGCGAGAATTGAACATGTTGGGATAAAGGCAAGCGAGTACCGTCTCACGCAGACGGCTCAAATCCTTGACGGGCTTGAGCAGAATATCCTGCACCCCCAGCCGTAGCGCTTTCGCGATATCCGCCATATTCTCCGTTGCAGAGATCACCAGCACAGGCATCTGGTTTCCTTCGTTGCGAAGATGCTCAACCAGCTTCAGGCCATTCATTCGCGGCATCGCGATGTCGCAGATCATCAAGTCCGGGGCAATAGACGTCATTTTCTCCAGCGCGTCGATGCCGTCCTCGGCAAGAGAAGTATCCGCACCCAGTGAGGATAACCACGAATCCAGCAAAGAGCGGAAAACGGGCTCGTCTTCAACGATTAAAATGTGTTTTCCGACCAATGGCTGCGTCATGGTTCCTCCCCTGGCTGACAGTTACTCAATAGTGGCATGCTATTGGGACTATCGCCTGTCAGATTTTGCTGAAGTAATCAAATAAAGGATGCTTAAAGTGCTGTTCGCACAAATGGCAACAATTCATCTATTTTCTTTTCGACGGCTAAGGAACCCGCTGAAATCGCGGCCTCAGCTCTATGGAAATCAAGGGTAGAGATTTGAGGACAATAAGGTTGAATCAGAATATCGGGAGGATCGCCAGCCATACGGTTTCGCTTCAGGCGATTCTCAAGTACCTGAATTGACGTGGTCATGATTTCCAGGGCGGTGGGTGCCGTTACTGCTCGGCGAGTTGCCAGGCGTCCAATTCTTCCGCGCAAACGCGCATGCCAGGCGAGCTTCTCACCTTCGGCATCATCACTTTGCAGATTAACGGGCATGAGGTCTTGCTGCATCAGGTGGGCATCATGTTGCAGGTCCACGGCAATCACAATATCCGCGCCCATGGCACGCGTCAGGGAAACAGGGACCGGGTTTACTACCCCGCCATCGACCAGCCAGTAGCCGTTATGTGGCACAGGGGCCATTAATCCTGGCATGCTGCAGGACGCACGGACAGCAAGATGCAGATCGCCTTCGGTGAGCCACAGCTCACGTCCTGTACTGAGGTTCGTGGCCACCGCGCCAAACGGCAACTGACAGTGGGTAAAGTCATCAAGGGGCATAATCTGACGGAACTGATTAAACACGCGCTCGCCGCGCAGCAGGCCGCCACGCTGCCAGGAGAGATCCATCAGGCGCAGCACATCCCAGTAGCTGAAGGAACGTACCCATTTCTCAAGCTCCGGTAGCTTACCGCAGGCATATGCTGACCCGACTAGCGAACCAATCGAACAGCCTGCAACGATATCAACGTCAATACCCATCTGTTTCAAGGCGTTGATAACGCCAATATGCGACCAGCCTCGGGCTGCACCTGAGCCTAACGCCAGTCCGATTTTTACTTTTCTCATTAGCCCTGTTTTACTTCCCCTGGATCCCCAACATAGCGTCAACGCAACAGCTCAGTTAACATAGTGCTACCCTAAGCGTTAAACGCCCTTATTTTTGTTCCAGGAAGAGAATCGTGTCTCAACTCTGCCCCTGTGGTAGCGCTCTGGAGTATAGCCTATGTTGCCAGCGATATCTTACTGGCGAGCAGGTTGCTCCAGACCCGTCACACCTGATGCGTTCGCGGTATACTGCTTTTGTGATCAAAGACGCAGATTATTTAGTCAAGACCTGGCACCCCACTTGCCATGCAGCTGATTTTCAGCAAGACATTGAAGCGGGCTTCGCCAATACCCACTGGCTCGGTCTTACGGTCTTTGATTCAGCCCCCGGTCGTGATGAAAACGAGGGTTACGTGAGTTTTGTTGCCCGTTTTACCGAACAGCACAAACCCGGCGCCATTATTGAACGTTCCCGTTTCTTAAAGGAAAGCGGGCAATGGTATTATATTGACGGAACGCGTCCTCAATTCGGTCGTAACGATCCCTGCCCTTGCGGTTCAGGTAAAAAATTTAAAAAGTGTTGCGGGCAGTAATGCCTGACAACCCAGACTTCGCAAATACACAAACAGGATTTCCCGGCGATGCAATCACTACAACGTAAAGTTCTGCGCACCATCTGTCCCGATCAAAAAGGACTGATCGCACGAATTACCAACATTTGTTACAAACATGAACTGAATATCGTGCAGAACAACGAGTTCGTTGACCACCGTACCGGTCGCTTCTTTATGCGTACCGAGCTCGAAGGTATTTTCAACGACACCACCCTGCTTGCCGATCTGGATAGCGCCCTGCCGGAAGGTTCCGTGCGTGAACTGACGCCTGCTGGCCGTCGTCGCATTGTGATCCTGGTGACCAAAGAGGCACACTGCCTGGGCGACCTGCTGATGAAAGCCAACTACGGCGGTCTTGATGTCGAAATTGCCGCTGTTATCGGCAACCACGAGACGCTGCGTACGCTGGTCGAGCGTTTTGATATTCCATTCGAACTGGTCAGCCACGAAGGACATACCCGTGAAGAGCACGACGATCTGATGGCGCAGGCGATTGAAGCGCATAATCCAGATTACGTGGTGCTGGCGAAATATATGCGCGTATTAACGCCCTCCTTCGTATCGCGTTTCCCGAATAAGATCATCAACATTCATCACTCATTCCTTCCCGCCTTTATCGGCGCGCGCCCGTACCACCAGGCGTACGAGCGCGGCGTGAAGATCATCGGTGCGACGGCCCACTACGTGAATGACAATCTGGATGAAGGTCCCATCATCATGCAGGACGTGATTCATGTGGATCACACCTATACCGCAGAAGACATGATGCGCGCTGGGCGCGACGTTGAGAAAAACGTCTTAAGCCGCGCGTTGTATCAGGTGCTTGCCCAACGCGTCTTCGTTTACGGCAACAGAACCATCATTCTTTAATCTTTCGGAAAATGAATTGATTAGCTTTGCACCTTTGCGGATAAAAAGCAGGCAAACAACTTCATTTCCCTAAAGGAATGCTTTACAGGGGCGTCTCATTTGATATGATGCGCCCCGCTTCCAACAGGAAGCAGGCCTGTAAAAAGCATTACCCCGTGGTGGGGTTCCCGAGCGGCCAAAGGGAGCAGACTGTAAATCTGCCGTCATCGACTTCGAAGGTTCGAATCCTTCCCCCACCACCATCTCTCAGCATTACCTCAAAATTTGAATTATCCCTGGTGGGGTTCCCGAGCGGCCAAAGGGAGCAGACTGTAAATCTGCCGTCATCGACTTCGAAGGTTCGAATCCTTCCCCCACCACCATCATTTCCAAATAACGCTTAACTTTCTGTTCGCACCGGGCATCATGCTTTTCCGTAACGGGGAAGGATGAGAAGCTTCGATTAAGGTTCGATTCGAGCGTAGCGAGAAAGCGTTGCCGCAGGCAACGACCCGAAGGGCGAGGCGCAACGCGCCGAGTAATCCTTCCCCCACCACCATCACTTTCAAATGACTCCAAATCTTCTGTTCGCACCAGGCATCATGCATTTCCGTGACGGGGAAGGATGAGAAGCTTCGACTAAGGTTCGATTCGAGCCTTCGTAGGCCGGGTAAGGCGCAGCCGCCACCCGGCAACAGAAACCTACATCGGCGGTAACCGTCGCTTCACCGGCGAGCTCTTCACAATCGACGTATTACACTGGGCATGCTCTGCCAGGCCGTCCAGCAACACATCCAGCTGTTCTATCGACCGTACCACCAGCCTGATCACAAAACAGTCCTCACCCGTGACTTTGTCACTCTCAATGCACTCCGGCATGGCCTGAATGTATTTATCCACCTTATGCAATAACCCCGGCAATGGGCGCACGCGCACCAGCGCCTGCAAGGTGTATCCCAGCGCCGCCAGGTTCACCCGCGCACCATAACCCTGAATCACACCGCGCTCTTCCAGCCTCTTCAAACGTTCTGCCGTGCTGGGTGACGTTAATCCCACACGACCACTCAGCACCTTCAGCGACACGCGCGCGTCCTCTACCAGACAAGCCAATATTTGCCGATCGATATCATCAAGCAGGTATTCCATCGCTTTCACCTAATTTTAAAAAGTCATTAACCTGTTTCACCTTATATCAGCCCTGTAAAACCCGACAGCGATTTTCGACAATAGGGTCATTAATCAGGAGGTGGATGATGCGTGATTTACAAAAAGGCGTCGGGCAGATGTGCCTGGCGATGTTAATTTCCGGCTCTATCGGCGCGTTTGTTTTACTCTCCGGTCTGCCGGTAACGGAAGTGGTGTTCTGGCGCTGCGTCATCGGCGCGGTGACGCTTTATATGTTCATCCGGTTAAGTCGAAAGCCCTTCAGTCCCCTCACCCGCACCACGCTGCTGCTGGCCATTTTTGGCGGCGTAGCGCTCGTGGTGAACTGGTTGCTGCTGTTTGCAGCCTATGAGCGGATCTCGATTGGCCTGTCAACCGTGGTCTATAACACCCAGCCGTTTATGCTGGTGATGATGGGGATGCTTTTAGGCGAACGCGTCAGTCTGGTGAAGTGGGGCTGGTTGATCCTCGCCTTCGGCGGCGTGGTGATATTGCTTTCCAGCGAGCTGAGCGGCACGCATGGCAGTGAATGGCTCGCAGGTATCGGGCTGGCGCTGGGTGCAGCATTCTTTTACGCACTGACTGCCATTATCGCCCGCAAACTGAAATCCATCGCACCGCAGCATATCGCCTTTATTCAGGTCCTGACAGGGGTGGTGATGCTTCTTCCGCTGGCGCATATGCCTTCCCTTTCGGGCGATTTCCCCTGGACGATACTGCTGACGCTGGGCATTGTCCATACTGGCATCATGTACCAGTTGCTGTATAGCGCCATTCAGAAACTCCCCACTCCAGTCACCGGCTCGCTGTCGTTTATCTATCCGGTGGTCGCCATTGTTGTTGATAACCTGGTGTTCGGACACTCGCTGAACCTCACGCAGCTTGCGGGCGGCGCGCTGATATTGTTTGCCGCTGCGGGCAACAACCTGGGCTGGGGCGAAAAAAAACCCCGCGAGTGCGGGGTGGGTATCAAAACGGCAAATTAGCGACGGGCACGCACAATCTGGTATTTGCGCGTCAGGTACTCAACCGGCGCGCTCCAGATGTGCACCAGGCGGGAGAACGGGAACAGCACAAACAGCGTCATCCCCAGCACCAGGTGCACGCGGAAGATAAAGGCCACGCCGTCCAGATGCTCAGATGCGCCGCCGTGGAAGGTCACTACGGACTGCGCCCAGCCGACCAGCTTCATCATTTCGCTACCGTCCATATGCTGCGCAGAGAACGGAATTGTCAGCAGACCCAGCGCACACTGCACCATCAACAGGGAGAGGATCAGGATGTCCGCAGCGGTCGTGGTAGCACGCACGCGCGGGCTGAACAGACGACGTTTTAGCAGCAGTAGACCGCCGACCAGGCACATCACGCCGCTGGCACCGCCCGCAAACATCGCCATTTTCTGCTTCACTTCAATCGGCAGCCAGGCTTCGTACATCCAGTGCGGTGTCAGCATGCCCAGGAAGTGACCGGCAAAAATCCCCAGGATCCCGATATGGAACAGGTTAGAGGCGAGGTTCATCCCCTTGCGGTCCAGCATCTGGCTGGAGGCCGCCCGCCAGGTATACTGGCCATAGTCATAACGCAGCCAGCTTCCCACCAGGAATACGGTGCCCGCGATGTACGGGTAAATGTCAAAGAAGAACATATTCAGGAAGTGCATTATTGCCGTCCTCCGTTAGAGATATTCAAATATTGCGGAGCAACGGCCCCGGCAAAACGACGCTGGTGAGCGGAGATTTCAGACTCGCCGCAGTTCTGGTCAGCAAAGAACTTCACCTGCTCTTCTTCCCAGACCGCATCAAGCGCCTGCGGAGTGTCGTCGCGCGCTTCATCCGCGATTTTTTCCGCTACTTTTTCGCTATCAACGGCGGCATTTGCCAGCTTCACCAGCAGGTCAAAGAGCACCGCATAAGCACTTTCGCGCTGCTGAAGACGCGCGCCAAGCAGTGCCAGGATCGGTGCGATGTCCTGTAAACCGCCCAGCGCC
This sequence comes from Enterobacter sp. RHBSTW-01064, assembly GCF_014103035.1. Taxonomy (NCBI): domain Bacteria; kingdom Pseudomonadati; phylum Pseudomonadota; class Gammaproteobacteria; order Enterobacterales; family Enterobacteriaceae; genus Enterobacter; species Enterobacter sp. RHBSTW-01064. Next base: position 337,987 of record NZ_JABXOU010000001.1, read on the forward strand.
TCTTCTTTTGGCAGCTGCGCCAGATATTCCAGGTACAGCGGCAGGTGGTCTGGCAGTTCGCGGCTGTCGAGCTGCAGGCCGTGCTGCTCGTACTGGGACATCAGGTCGACCATCGCCTGACCACGATCGCGGGATTCACCGTGGACGTGTTCAAACAGCAGCAGAGACGTCGCGCGCCCGCGGTCAAACAGCTGGCTGTAGTCCGCCTGCGCGTCCAGGAGATCGCGCGCTAACAGATCGCGGAGGAAAACGCCCAGCTTCTGGGCATCCGCTTTATCCAGGTTTTCAGATGACGCGAGTGCATCAAAGAGTTCCTGCTGATGCTGCGCAAGCGCAGCATCCGGGTACTCGAGCAGACGCGAAACAATGACGAGTTCAATCATTGGTGCGGCTCCGTTTTGCTGGTCACATCCATGGCGTCGATGCGGCGGCTGTTGAACAGGTTGAATTTGGTGTCTGAGCCGTGGCAACCGTCACCGAAGCTAAAGCCACATCCGTTTTTCTCCGGGAAGGCGTCGCGCGCCTGCTCGCGGTGGCTGCTCGGTACGACGAAACGGTCTTCGTAGTTCGCAATCGCCAGATAGCGGTACATCTCCTGAGCCTGTGCTTCGGTCAGACCAACTTCTTCCAGCGCACGGGTATCGGTAACGCCGTCAACGGTCTCAGCACGCTTGAAGTGACGCATCGCTAGCATGCGCTTCAGCGCCAGCAGGACCGGCTGGGTATCCCCTGCGGTCAGCAGGTTCGCCAGGTACTGTACCGGAATACGCAGGCTTTCCACGTCCGGCAGAATACCGTTGCCGCCCAGTTCACCCGCGTCGGCAGCAGACTGAATCGGCGACAGCGGCGGCACGTACCAGACCATCGGCAGCGTGCGGTATTCCGGATGCAGCGGCAGCGCCAGCTTCCAGTCCATCGCCATTTTGTACACCGGAGACTGCTGCGCGGCGTCGATCACGCTCTGCGGCACGCCGTCCTTCAGCGCCTGCTCGATCACCTTCGGATCGTTCGGATCGAGGAACACGTCCAGCTGACGCTGGTACAGATCTTTCTCGTTCTCGGTGCTTGCTGCCGTTTCAATCGCGTCCGCGTCATACAGCAGCACGCCGAGGTAGCGAATACGGCCTACGCAGCTTTCTGAACAGACGGTAGGCATACCGGCTTCAATGCGCGGATAGCAGAAGATGCACTTCTCTGACTTGCCGCTCTTCCAGTTGAAGTAGATTTTTTTATACGGACAGCCGGTGATGCACATACGCCAGCCGCGGCACTTGTCCTGGTCGATGAGTACGATGCCGTCTTCTTCACGCTTGTAGATGGCGCCGCTCGGGCAGGTCGCCACGCACGCTGGGTTAAGGCAGTGCTCGCACAGGCGCGGCAGGTACATCATGAAGGTGTTTTCGAACTGGCCGTACATCGCCTTCTGCATGTTCTCGAAGTTTTTGTCTTTCGACAGCTTCTCGAACTCACCGCCCAGATCGTCTTCCCAGTTCGGGCCTTTCTCGATCTTGTTCATACGCTGACCGGTGATCAGCGAGCGAGGACGAGCAATCGGCTGATGTTTACCTTCCGCTGCGTTATGCAGGTTCTGATAGTCATAATCAAACGGCTCGTAGTAATCATCAATGCCCGGCAGATGCGGGTTAGCGAAGATTTTTCCCAGCAGCATCGCGCGGTTGCCCATGCGCGGCTGGATTTTGCCGTTGATTTTGCGGATCCAGCCGCCCTTGTATTTCTCCTGATCTTCCCAGTTGGTCGGGAAGCCGGTGCCCGGCTTGGTTTCCACGTTGTTGAACCAGGCGTATTCGGTCCCTTCGCGGCTGGTCCAGACGTTTTTACAGGTGACTGAGCAGGTATGACAGCCGATGCATTTATCCAGATTCAGCACCATGCCGACTTGTGAACGAATTTTCATTTTACGCTCTCCTGTACCTGGTCATTACCTTCGCCGTCTAACCAGTTAATATTCTTCATCTTACGTACCACCACGAACTCATCGCGGTTAGATCCTACGGTGCCGTAGTAGTTAAAGCCGTAGGCCAGCTGCGCATAGCCACCGATCATATGGGTCGGCTTCGGCGTAATACGGGTGACCGAGTTATGAATACCGCCGCGCTGCTCGGTGATTTCTGAGCCAGGAATGTTCACGATACGTTCCTGCGCGTGGTACATCATGGTCATCCCTGCGGGAACACGCTGGCTAACCACTGCACGAGCGGTCAATGAACCGTTGCTGTTGAAGACTTCGATCCAGTCGTTATCCACAATCCCCAGATCTTTGGCATCCGCTTCGCTCATCCAGACAATCGGACCGCCGCGTCCCAGCGTCAGCATCAGCAGGTTGTCGCTGTAGGTAGAGTGGATCCCCCACTTCTGGTGCGGCGTCAGGAAGTTCAGCGCTTTCTCCGGATTACCGTTGGACTTCTCGCCCATTACCGCTTTCACCGAACGGGTGTCGATTGGCGGACGGTAAACCAGCAGGCTTTCGCCGAAGTCACGCATCCACTGGTGATCCTGATACAGAGACTGACGACCGGTCAGGGTACGCCATGGGATCAGCTCGTGAACGTTGGTGTAACCCGCGTTATAAGAGACGTGCTCATCTTCCAGACCAGACCAGGTCGGGCTGGAGATAATTTTGCGCGGCTGGGCCTGAATATCGCGGAAGCGGATTTTCTCGTCTTCTTTGTTCAGGGCCAGATGCTTGTGGTCGCGACCGGTGATTTTACTCAGTGCTTCCCAGGCTTTTACTGCGACCTGGCCGTTGGTCTCCGGTGCCAGGGTCAGGATCATCTCTGCGGCATCAATCGCCGTGTTCAGCATTGGCTGGCCTTTGGCCGGGCCGTCTGATTTGGTGTAATTGAGCTTACGCAGCAGGTCCATTTCGCTCTGGGTGTTCCAGGCGATCCCTTTCCCGCCGTTGCCGATTGTCTCCATCAGCGGGCCAATAGAGGTAAAGCGTTCGTAGGTCGCCGGGTAGTCACGTTCAACCGGAATGATGTGCGGCGCCGTCACGCCTGGGATCAGATCGCACTCGCCTTTTTTCCAGTCCTTCACGTCCAGCGGCTGCGCCAGTTCGGCAGCCGAGTCGTGCTGAATGGGCAGCGTCACCACGTCGGTTTCTTTGCCCAGGTGCCCCACGCATACTTCAGAGAATTTCTCGGCGATGCCTTTGTAGATTTCCCAGTCGCTTTTGGATTCCCACGCCGGGTCAACGGCAGCAGACAGCGGATGAATAAACGGATGCATATCCGAGGTATTCATGTCGTCTTTTTCATACCAGGTTGCAGTAGGCAGAACGATATCGGAGTACAGGCAGGTGCTCGACAGACGGAAATCCAGCGTCACTACCAGATCCAGCTTGCCGTCCAGGCCGTTGTCTTTCCATTCCACTTCTTCAGGCTTCACGCCGCCCTGCTTGCCGAGATCTTTACCCTGAATACCGTGTTCCGTACCGAGCAGATACTTCAGCATGAACTCGTGACCTTTACCGGAAGAACCCAGCAGGTTTGAGCGCCAGATGAACAGGTTGCGCGGATGGTTTTTACCGTTTTCCGGCTGTTCCGCCGCAAAGCGAATCGAACCTTCCTTCAGCGACTTAATGGTGTAGTCCACCGGGGTCATGCCCGCTTTCTTCGCCGCTTCCGCGATGCGCAGCGGGTTGGTACCAAGCTGAGGAGCCGACGGCAGCCAGCCCATACGTTCCGCACGCACGTTGAAGTCAATCAGGTGACCGCTGTAGCGGGATTTATCCGCCATTGGCGACAGCAGTTCCTCTGCGGTAACCGTCTCGTAGCGCCACTGGCTGGAGTGGTTATAGAAGTAGGAAGTGCTGTTCATGTGGCGTGCCGGACGCTGCCAGTCGAGGGCAAACGCCAGCGGCTGCCAGCCGGTCTGCGGACGCAGTTTTTCCTGGCCAACGTAGTGCGCCCAGCCGCCGCCGCTCTGACCGACGCAGCCGCAGAAGATCAGCATGTTAATCAGGCCGCGATAGTTCATATCGAGGTGATACCAGTGGTTCAGACCGGCACCGACGATGATCATGGAGCGACCGTGGGTCTTGTCGGCGTTTTCCGCGAACTCACGCGCGATACGGGTGATCTGCGCGCGCGGCACGCCGGTGATCTGCTCCGCCCATGCCGGGGTGTACGCTTTCACGTCATCGTAGCTGCTTGCACAGTTTTCGTCGTTCAGACCGCGCTCAAGGCCGTAGTTCGCCATGGTGAGATCGTAAACGGTGGTGACCAGCGCCGTTGAACCATCGGCGAGCTGAAGACGCTTCACCGGCAGTTTGTGCATCAGAACATTATTCAGTTCAACCTTGTTGAAATGCTCGGTGCCTTCGCCACCGAAGTACGGGAAGCCGACGTCAGCGATCTCATCCTGGCTGCCCAGCATGCTCAGGCGCAGTTCGGTCTCTTCGCCGGTGGTGCCGTTACGCTGCTCCAGGTTCCATTTGCCCTTTTCGCCCCAGCGGAAACCGATAGAGCCGTTAGGCGCAATCAGTTCGCCATTGCTGTTACAGGCAACCGTTTTCCACTGCGGGTTATTTTCCTGACCAAGTGAATCCACCAGGTCAGCGGCGCGCAGCATACGACCGGCAGCGTAGTAGCCGTCGCGCTCTTCCAGCATCACCAGCATCGGCATGTCGGTGTAGCGACGCACGTAGTCGGTGAAGTACTGGCTAGGCTTGTCCAGGTGGAACTCGCGCAGCATGACGTGGCCCATCGCCAGCGCCATCGCCGCATCGGTGCCCTGCTTAGGTGCCAGCCACAGGTCGCACAGCTTGGCGATTTCCGCATAGTCAGGGGTAATCGCAACGGTTTTGGTGCCTTTGTAACGCACTTCGGTAAAGAAGTGGGCATCCGGGGTACGGGTCTGAGGAACGTTAGAGCCCCAGGCCAGAATGTAGCTGGAGTTATACCAGTCGGCGGATTCCGGCACGTCGGTCTGCTCGCCCCAGGTCTGCGGAGACGCAGGCGGCAGGTCGCAGTACCAGTCATAGAAGCTCAGACAGGTCCCGCCAATCAGGGAGAGATAGCGCGCGCCAGACGCGTAAGAGACCATCGACATCGCCGGGATTGGCGAGAAGCCCGCCACGCGGTCCGGGCCGTAGGTTTTGACGGTGTAGACGTTAGACGCCGCAATCAGTTCGTTCACTTCTTTCCAGGAGGAACGGACAAAGCCACCGCGACCGCGAGCCTGCTTGAAGCTCTTCGCTTTGTCGGTGTCTTCAATGATGGATGCCCATGCATCAACCGGATCGCTGTGCTGGACTTTCGCTTCACGCCACATTTTCATCAGGCGCTTACGCATCAGAGGGTATTTCAGGCGGTTAGCGCTGTAGAGATACCAGGAGTAGCTTGCGCCACGCGGACAGCCGCGCGGTTCATGATTCGGCAGATCGGGACGGGTACGCGGGTAGTCGGTTTGCTGGACTTCCCATGTCACCAGACCATTCTTGACGAAAATCTTCCAGCTGCACGAACCCGTGCAGTTGACGCCGTGGGTTGAACGGACCACTTTGTCATGCTGCCAGCGCTGGCGATAGCCGTCTTCCCAGTCGCGGTTGGTCTCCAGAAGCTGACCGTGCCCATCGGCAAACGTCTCGCCCTTCTGCTTGAAGTAGCGAAACCGGTCTAAAAATTTGCTCATCGGGTATCTCCTGTGTGGAGCCTGTGGCTCTCTAAATCGACATTGCTGATTTGCTGCGAAGGTAACGCTCTGAAAGCGGGGGAGAATTGATAACGATCAAGGCGGACGGGGTCTCTGGAGGTGGGTGTTACATCAAATACCACCAAAGCAGTATAAATGTAAAATTCGTATCATGATGATTAATATTGATATTTTATATTTATCGTACAAAAAGCAGGGCTAAATTTAACATCTCAGGTATTAAGGGGTAGACCCCACTGGAAAGCGATGGCGATCACAGTGTTACCCGCAGGCTGCCGCTGTAAAGGTCATCAGTATGTTGTAACTATTTTCAACACAAAAAAAACGCGGCCCGAAGGCCGCGCAAACGGATAATCACACTTACTTATTTTTCTTGGTATTACGGCCATATACCAGCCACGTAATCACAACGCAGGCGATATAGAAGACGAGGAATACTTTCATGGCCCCTGCCGGAGAGCCGGTCAGGTCCAGTGAGATTCCGAACGCTTTCGGGATGAAGAAACCGCCGATTGCGCCAATCGCAGAGATAAAGCCCAGCGCCGCTGCGGTGTCGGTCGCCGCTTCACGCATGGCCTGCTCTTCGGTGCCGCCCTGCGCTTTAACGCGATCCATGGTCAGCTTACGGAAAATGACGGAGATCATCTGGAACGTGGATGCACTTCCCAGCCCGGCCGTCAGGAACAGCACCATAAATACGCCGAAGAAGGCAATAAAGTTGCCGCCCTGCCCGTTGGCTGGCAGCGTCAGGAACAGCAGCGCGCAGAAGATCGCCATCACCATGAAGTTCACCAGCGTCACGCGCGTCCCGCCCAGACGGTCGGAGATCATCCCGCCAAGAGAACGTGCCAGCGCGCCGACAAATGGACCAAAGAAGGCAAATTGCAGGATCTGCACGTCCGGGAACTGGGTTTTCGACAGCATGGCGAAGCCCGCAGAGAACCCGATAAACGAGCCGAACGTTGCCAGATACAACAGCGCCATGACCCAAAGGTGACCGCGTTTCAGGACCGGTAACTGTTCGCTCAGGGACGCCTTCGACGCGGACAAATCGTTCATAAAGAACCAGGCCGCCAGCGTGAAGACCACCAGGAACGGTACCCAAATCCAGGCCGCGTTCTGCAGGAACAGAGAAGAACCATCCGGCTGGGTCACACCGCCGCCGCCAAAGGCCGCAAAGATGGAAACCGAAATCGCCAGCGGGGCAATCAGCTGCATCACGCTCACGCCCATGTTCCCCAAACCGCCGTTAATGCCCAGCGCACCACCCTGCTTCGCTTTCGGGAAGAAGAAGCTGATGTTCGCCATGCTGGAGGCAAAGTTCGCGCCCGCAAAACCGCACAGCAGAGAGATGATCACAAACACGCTAAACGGCGTGGAGGTATCCTGCACCGCAAAACCGAGCCACACGCACGGCACGATCATGATGCCGGTACTGAAAGCCGTCCAGCGGCGTCCGCCAAACACTGGCACCATAAACGCGTAAGGCACACGCAGCAACGCACCGGACAGGGACGGCAGCGCGGTCAACATAAACAGCTGATCGGTCGTGAACGTAAAGCCGACTTTTGGCAGGTTTACCGCAACCGCACTAAACAACATCCATACGCAAAACGCTAACAGCAGGCACGGAACGGAAATCCACAGATTACGACTTGCTACACGATGGCCGCGCTGTTGCCAGAACGCCGGATCCTCTGGTCGCCATTCTGTAATAACGGGACCATTTTCCCTGTCGGGAGCGGATGAGTGACTCATAGACACCTCTGATTCTCGAATGATGCTGCAAACATTAGGGTTTTAGGGCGGCGGTAAGTTGATATAAATCAAAGGAAAAGTGCGGGGTTTTGTGGCGAAAAAAAAGGCATTACTCTTAGTGAGTAGGAGTAAGGGGTAAAAAAGATGTGGTTTTTCACGGTGCTGAGCCATCCTGGCTACTCCCTCCCCCTAACCGTTACCCCTCTGGCAATTTAGAGGTAATCCTTTATTGGTATGGGTATACTCCAGGGTATGCACCAGAATAGCGCCATTCCTGCAGTCAGGTCACGTCAGGAGCCCGGCAACACCATGTTAAAAAGATGTCTATCCCCGCTGACGCTGGTTAACCAACTGGCGCTTATTGTCTTGCTGTCCACCGCGATCGGTGTCACCGGCATGGCGATTTCCGGCTGGCTGGTCCAGGGCGTACAGGGTAATGCGCATGCCATCAACGAGGCAGGCTCGCTACGCATGCAGAGTTATCGTCTGCTGGCCTCGGTGCCCTTAACGCAGGACGACCAGAAGCTGATCGACGATATGGAGCGTACGGCTTTCAGCCCCGAGCTGGAAAGTGCCGCCATTCGCGCTGGTCAGAAATCCCAGCTCAAGGCCCTTCAGGGCTACTGGCACACGCAGCTGGAGCCAGGCTTAAAGCAGGCGAACAGCCCCGACGCCGTCGCGCGCGACGTTGCCGGTTTCGTCTCACGCATTGATACGCTGGTCTCTTCTTTCGATCAAACCACCGAATTACGCATTGACCGGGTGGTTATGATCCACCGGGTGATGGCGCTGTTTATGGGCCTGCTGCTGATTTTCACCATCGTCTGGCTGCGCGCAAGGCTGCTGAATCCCTGGAAACAGCTGCTGGCAATGGCACGCGCCGTAACGAACCGCGATTTTACCCAGCGCACGCATATCAGCGGGCGTAACGAGATGGCGATGCTCGGCCAGGCGCTTAACACCATGTCGGAAGAGCTGTCTGAAAGCTACGCGGTACTGGAACATCGGGTTCAGGAAAAAACCGCCGGACTCGAACAGAAAAACGAAATTCTCTCTTTCCTGTGGCAGGCAAACCGCCGTTTGCACATGCAGGTACCGCTGTGCGAGCGCCTCTCGCCGGTGCTGAACGGCCTGCAAAACTTGACGCTGCTGCACGATCTGGAGCTGCGAGTCTACGACGTTGAAGACGAAGAAAATCATCAGGAATTTACCTGTCAGTCTGACATGTCCTGTGATGATAAAGGTTGTCACCTTTGCCCGCGGGGTGTACCACCGCTAACGACGACGGGCACCACGCTGAAGTGGCGTCTGACGGACAGCCACACCCAGTACGGCATTCTGCTGGCTACCCTGCCCGCCGGAAGGCATTTGAGCCACGACCAGCAGCAGCTGGTGGATACCCTGGTGGAACAGCTCACGGCCACGCTGGCGCTGGACAGGCACCAGGAAAAACAGCAGCAGCTGATTGTCATGGAAGAGCGCGCAACCATCGCGCGGGAGCTGCATGACTCCATCGCCCAATCCCTTTCCTGCATGAAGATGCAGGTCAGTTGCCTGCAGATGCAGGACGCGGAGATGCCGGAAAGCAATAAACAGCTCCTGAGCCAGATCCGCAACGAGCTGAACACGTCGTGGGTTCAGCTTCGTGAGCTGTTAACCACTTTCCGACTGCAGCTGACCGAGCCGGGCCTTCGCCCCGCGCTGGAGTCCAGCTGTCACGAATTTAGCGCCCGGCTGGGGTTCCCGGTGAAGCTCGACTACCAGCTTCCGCCGCGTTTTGTCCCCTCCCATCAGGCGATTCATTTACTGCAGATCGCCCGCGAAGCCCTGAGCAACGTGCTCAAACACGCCAGCGCGACGGCGGTGACGGTAACCGTCAGCCAGCACAATAATCAGGTGAAGCTGACGATTCAGGACGACGGCTGCGGCGTGCCGGAAAATGCCGAGAGAACCAACCACTATGGTTTAATTATCATGCGAGACCGCGCGCAAAGCCTGCGCGGTGATTGCCAGGTTCGCCGGAGAGACACGGGTGGCACGGAAGTGGTCGTCACCTTTATTCCCGAAAAACCGCTTACAACTGTCCAAGGAGAACACCATGACTAATCAGGAACCGGCATCCATCCTGTTGATCGACGACCATCCCATGCTGCGCACCGGGGTGAAACAGCTGGTCAGCATGGCGCCCGATATTACCGTCGTTGGCGAAGCCAGCAACGGCGAACAGGGTATTGAGCTTGCCGAAGCGCTCGATCCTGATTTGATCCTGCTCGATCTCAACATGCCGGGCATGAACGGTCTGGAGACGCTGGACAAACTGCGCGAAAAATCCCTGTCTGGCCGCGTGGTGGTGTTTAGCGTGTCAAATCATGAAGAAGACGTGGTGACGGCGCTGAAGCGCGGCGCGGACGGCTACCTGCTGAAAGATATGGAGCCGGAAGATCTGCTCAAGGCGCTGCAGCAGGCCGCTGCCGGAGAGATGGTGCTGAGCGAAGCCTTAACGCCGGTACTGGCCGCCAGCCTGCGGGCCAACCGCGCAACCTCAGACCGTGACGTGAGCCAGCTTACCCCGCGCGAACGCGATATTCTGAAGCTGATTGCCCAGGGCCTGCCGAACAAAATGATCGCCCGCCGTCTGGACATCACCGAAAGCACGGTAAAAGTGCACGTGAAGCACATGCTGAAGAAGATGAAGTTAAAGTCCCGCGTCGAAGCCGCCGTGTGGGTCCATCAGGAACGGATTTTTTAACTTACTCATCCGGCAGCAGCTTCCACCGTGGATCGTCGTTGGGCAATGCGACCAGCGGTTGAACCACCGTTAGCGCGATCTCATTGGAAGAGACGCGCTGCCCGTCTTTATCTTCCGCGATCACCGACAACCGCCACTGGTTAGTTGCACCCTCAGCGTTATCCCATGCGGGCATAATGACGCTCCAGCCGTCGCTGCTGGTACTGTCAGCCGGTGCGGTCAGGCTCAGCGCCTGCGTATCCCCCTGCCAGTGCAGCTGGCGAATACCATGCTTGCTGCGTATTTGCAGCTTCAGCATGACGGTTTCGCCCCCTTTCAGATCCCACGGCGGCGTTGCCAGATAGACCGACAGCGTTTTGCGCTGGCGGAACTCCATGACCGGCAGGTTCTCCCGCTCTGGCGAATCGTAGCGACTGCCGCGCAGCGAACGCGTCACAGCCACTTCGCTGGCGGACAGCTGTTTGACCAGGGGTACGCCAAACCGATAGTTGAGCTTAAGCCCGAGGTTATTCTGGCTGACGCCGCTCTCTCCCTGCTTATGGGCAGCCGTCAGGGTCACCAGCGGAACGGGGGTATAGTTGAGTCCCAGATTGACCGCCATCGGGTTGTGGTAGCCGGTTCCACTGCTAAACAGATCGACGTTATCGCCAAAATACTGTTCAAAACTAACGCTGGTATTCAGATGATGGAACCACGGCAGCCAGGCTTTAGCGGTGATGTCATACCCGCGCGCCATGCGCTGCTCCTGCAGATCCGCGCTGTCGCGCCAGCTGGCGAACGGCTGATAGTAGTTCGCCGACAGGCGTAGATTTCGCCCCCACGCTTCTGCCCCCAGCCCGGCGCGCTGCAGGTTTTCCTCAAGCAGGTTATCGTAAAAGGTGTTATAGCCCAGCAGCCAGTCTCCGGCGACCCATCGCTGGCCAATCCCGGCATTGCTCACCAGACCGTCCGTCTGTTGCGTCAGGCCCAGCTGGCTCCAGCTCAGGTAACGATTGTTATCGTTCCAGGGAATAAACCAGCTTCCGCTGCTGCCATTGAAATTGCCCTCATCATCCACCAGCAGATTTACGCTGGCATTACCCCAGGGGGAAAGCCAGGATTCAATCTGCTCGTTCACTTCCCCGCTCACCACATCCCGTACCTGACCCAGTGCAAACTGCTTCGCCTGCTCGCCTGTCGTCAGGCCGTTGTCGGTCATACTGGCTTCGCCAAAGGCCTTGGCCATTTCGGCCAGGTGCTTCTCCCCTTCACCCGTTGGCGCCGCCATGCCGAGGTCGGGCAAACTATCCCCGTTATTATCAAACGGATTTTGCGCTTGCTGCATAAAGGAATTCGGCGCACCGTGAACGGCTCCGACCGTAAGAAGGGAGAGTAAAAACAGCAAATGAATGCGGGACGATACAGCCATCAACGTCGTAAATAAGGACCTGTGTTCATAAGGCAATTCTTTTTATGTTAACGCGATAAGCAGTGAAATGCAGGCTTAACGGAAATTCCAGGATTATCCTGAACATTATTGTCGGGTGGCGGCTGCGCCTTACCCGACCTACGGGGCGGCACGAATTTGTAGGTCGGGTAAGGCACAGCCGCCACCCGACGCCCTTACACCGCTATCCAAACAGCGCTTTCAGCTCGGGCACGCACGAACCGCAGTTCGTTCCGCAGCGCAAACGTGCCCCCAGCGCCGAAATGGAATCGCACCCTCCGGCAATCGCCTCGCGTATCGCGTTTTCCCCGACGCTGAAACAACTACAGATAATGCGCCCCGGATCCACCACCTCCCCCACGCCCTGCCCGTTGAGGAGCGCATGACGTGCAGCAGGCGTTAAGGGGGGCGACTGAAAAGCCGCTTCAATCACCGGGTGCGCCAGCTCCGGTCGCGCGGTTCCTTCCCAGAAGGCGAGCATCAGCTCGCCGTTATGCCAGGCCAGCACGCTGCTACGCTCGCCGGTCTGCGCAACCTGCAGCTGCCAGCCCCTGCCGCTGGCGTAATCCATGACCCATGGCAGGAACGGTTTATCACCCGCCAGCGTCAGGCGAGTCGCTTTGCGCCACCAGTACACGAAGGACGGGAGTTCCGGTAAGTCACGCGCGTAAAGCTCCCCCTGCCAGCCCGGCTGCCACGGCAGGATCCTGACCGCGGTTTGTTTACTCTCTGGCTGGCCTGAAACCGGGTCAACGCGGCCTTCCACCAGCGCATTGACCTTCCCCTGACGGGAAAATTGCGCATTCCAGTGCATCGGGAGAAACAGCTCTCCCGCCTTCTGAGCGTCGTTAATATGGATCCGGGCAACCATCACCCCGCGCGGGGAAGCGATTCGCGCCAGCTGCCCCTCGCACACTCCATATCGCGCGGCATCTGAACGGCAGATGTCAACCAACGGCTCGGCGATATGCTGCATTAATCGTGCGACGTATCCCGTGCGGGTCATGGTATGCCACTGGTCGCGAATACGGCCGGTGTTGAGCATCAGCGGGTACAGGGTATTGATCCCCGCGGCGGGCAACGATGGGATAACCGGGACAATCCGTCTGTGGGGAAAATGACCGGCGCACCATTGATAAGGCTCCAGCGCATCCCATTCCTCGCGGCTTAACGTCGCCAGTTCACCCAGATTGAGCGCGCGCTCGCCGTTATTTTCAAACGCCGTTAGCGCCGCATGTTCACAAAAAATATCCCGCGGATGTTCCCAGGCAAAGGCTTCGCCATAGCCCAGCCTTTTAGCGACCTGGGCAATAATCCACCAGTCCGGCTTTGCCTCGCCCGGCGCGGGCAGAAACGCGCGCTGGCGCGAAATGCGCCGCTCTGAGTTGGTTACCGTACCGTTTTTCTCGCCCCAGCCCTGCGCCGGAAGACGAATATGGGCAAACCGGCTGGTGTCCGTCTCCTGCATCACTTCAGAAACGATAACCAGCGGACAGGCCGCCAGCGCCTGACACACCGCGTGGCTGTCCGGCAGCGATACGGCGGGGTTGGTCCCCATAATCCACACCGCCTTCACCTCGCCGCGGGCGATGGCGTCAAACAGCTCCACCGCCATCAGGCCTGGCGTCTGCGCCAGCCGCTCGGTTCCCCAGAAACGCGCCACCCGCGAGAGATCGTCCGGCTCGAAGCTCATGTGCGCCGCCAGCTGGTTCGCCAGCCCGCCCACTTCGCGCCCGCCCATCGCGTTAGGCTGTCCGGTCAGCGAAAACGGGCCGCAGCCCTGACGATTGAATTTGCCGCTGGCAAGATGGACGTTGATGATAGCGTTGCACTTGTCGCTGCCGCGGGTGGACTGGTTGATCCCCATGGTGTAGAGCGTGATAGCACGAGGTGCCGTCATAAACCAGTCGTAAAAGGTGCCAATATCCTGCGGCGAAAGACCGCAAAATGCCGCCACGCGCTCAACGGGCCACTCATCCGCACCCTGAATCAGGTTCAGCAGGCCGACAAATAATCCGGCATCGCTCCCCGGCGCAAGCGCCAGATGCAGATCGGCGATATCGCAGGTGGCGGTGCTGCGCGGGTCAATCACCACCACCTTCATCTGCGGATTGCTGTGCTTTGCCTGCACCAGCCGTTGATACAGCACCGGATGGGTCCATGCAGCGTTGGATCCCACCAGCACGACCAGATCGCTGTTTTCCACATCCTCATAGCTGCACGGCACCACGTCTTCGCCGAAGGCGCGCTTGTAGCCGACCACCGCCGAAGACATGCAGAGCCGGGAGTTGGTATCAATGTTTGCCGCGCCGATAAATCCTTTCATCAGCTTGTTGGCAACATAATAGTCCTCGGTTAATAGCTGGCCGGAGGCGTAAAACGCCACGGCCTGCGGCCCCCATTTGTCGATGATCGCCTGGAGTCGCTCGCCTGCCGCCCCCAGCGCCTGCGACCAGCCCACCTCAACACCGTCAACAACGGGGCGCAGCAATCGCCCCTGTAACCCCGTCGTTTCCCCCAGGGCCGATCCTTTCACGCACAGGCGTCCAAAGTTTGCAGGATGGGTTTCGTCCCCCCGAACGCTTACCGCTCCGCCTTCCACGCTGGCGACCACGCCGCAGCCCACCCCGCAGTAGGGGCACGTTGTCCGGGTTTCCGTCATGAGGCCTCCGCACGCATCACTATCGCGTCGTTCCCGACCCACACCTTGCCGTTTTCAATCTTCACCGGCCAGGCGCGTACCGCAGGTTCACCGTTATCCACCTGGCACCCGTCGCGCAGGCGAATGCGCTGCTTGTAGAGCGGAGAGATTACCACCGGCTCGCCCGCCGCATCGCCGAGAATGCCGCGTGAAAGCACGTTCGCGCTGCTGCCCGGCTCCAGGTCGTCGAGGGCGTAAACTCGCTGTCCGAAACGGAACAGCGCGATCGGTTTGCGGCCAAGACGCGCGCCAATGCCCGCCTGCTCGGGAATATCGTCGATGCCGCAGATTTCCTGCCAGCGCTTGCTTTCATCCGACGGCGCGGCGTTCACCGCGGTGCGGAACAGCGCCAGACGGTTCGGATCGTTAAGCGTGGTTTGCCATTCGCACTGGTAGGTTTCCACCACCCGGGCCATCTCCTGCTCCAGCTCGTGGGCGATACCCAGGCTGTCGTTGACGATCACCTCCCGCAGGTAGTCGAGGCCGCCTTCCAGGTTGTCCATCCAGGTGCTGGTGCGCTGCAGGCGATCCGCCGTGCGGATGTAGAACATCAGGAAACGGTCAACGGTGCGGATCAGCGTTTCATCGTCCAGATCGCTGGCAAAAAGGTCCGCATGGCGCGGCTTCATCCCGCCGTTGCCGCACAGATAGAGGTTCCAGCCCTTGTCGGTGGCAATCACCCCCACGTCTTTGCTCTGCGCCTCCGCGCATTCGCGGGTGCAGCCTGAGACCGCCATTTTGATTTTGTGCGGCGCGCGCAGCCCCTTGTAGCGGTGCTCCAGCCGGACCGCGAGGCCGGTGGAGTCCTGCACGCCGTAGCGGCACCAGGTCGAGCCGACGCAGGATTTCACTGTGCGCAGGGATTTCCCGTAGGCGTGTCCGGTTTCAAACCCCGCTTCCACCAGCGCCTGCCAGATTTCCGGCAGCTGTTCCAGGGTAGCGCCAAACAGGTCGATACGCTGCCCGCCGGTGATTTTGCTGTAGAGGTCATAGCGTTTCGCAATCTGGCCGATGGCGATCAGCCCGTCTGCCGTCACTTCCCCGGCGGGCATGCGCGGCACGATGGAATAGGTCCCGTCCTTCTGGATATTGGCGAAGTAGCGGTCGTTGGTATCCTGCAGCGGCAGATGTGCCGGTTTCAGCAGATACTCGTTCCAGCAGGAGGCAAGCACCGACCCCACCAGCGGCTTGCAGATCTCACATCCGTGCCCCTGCCCGTAGCGGCTAATCAGCTGGTCAAAGGTGCGAATATGGTTAACGCGCACCAGGTGGTAAATCTCCTGGCGCGAGTACGGGAAGTGTTCGCAGATATCCTTTTTCACCTCCACGCCCTGCTCCGCCAGCTGGAACTCCATCACCTGCTTCACCAGCGCGCTGCAGCCCCCGCAGCCGGTCGCAGCTTTGGTGCACTGCTTGATGGCGCCGATATCCGTTGCCCCCGCGCTCACCGCCTGGCAGATATCGCCTTTGCTGACGTTATGGCACGAACAGATTTGCGCGCTTTCCGGCAGCGCCGCCACGCCGAGCGCTTTTGGCGCGCTGCCCGTCGACGCGGGTAATATCAGCGTTTCCGGCTCTTTTGGCAGGGCTATCCCGTTGAGCATCATCTGCACCAGCGTGGCGTATTCGCTGGCGTCACCCACCAGCACGCCGCCGAGCAGCGTTTTGCCGTCATGGCTGACCACGATTTTCTTGTAGATTTGCTGCGGACCGTGCGTCCACTGGTAGCTCAGCGCCCCCGGCGTGCGCCCGTGAGCGTCGCCGAACGAGGCCACGTCCACGCCGAGCAGCTTGAGCTTGGTGCTCATATCCGCGCCGGTAAAGGTTTTATCCTCACCCGCCAGCGCGGCGGCGGCCACCCGCGCCATCTGATAACCGGGCGCGACCAGACCGAAGATTTTCCCCTCCCACAGGGCGCATTCGCCGATGGCCAGCACGTCCGGATCGGAGGTCCGGCAGCCGTCGTCAATGCCGATCCCGCCGCGCTCGCCAATAGCCAGCCCGCTACTGCGCGCCAGCGCGTCCTGCGGACGAATACCGGCAGAAAAGACCACCATGTCCGTTTCCAGCTGTTCACCATCGGCAAAGCGCAGCACCAGTCCACCGTCCGCGGTGGCAATCTCCGTCGTCGCTCTACTGGTGTGAACGCCAACGCCCAGCGCCTCGATTTTCCTGCGCAGCATCGCCGCGCCGTCGTTGTCGAGCTGCACCGCCATCAGATTGGGCGCAAACTCAACCACGTGGGTTTCCAGCCCGAGTTGCTTCAGGGCGTTCGCCGCCTCCAGCCCCAGCAGGCCGCCGCCAATCACCACGCCGCGACGCGAGCCCTTTGCATGTGCGGCAATATTATCGAGATCGTCGAGGGTGCGATAAACAAAGCAGCCCAGCAGATCGTTGCCCGGAACCGGCGGGACGAACGGATAAGAGCCTGTCGCCAGCACCAGCTTGTCCCAGTGGGTTTCATGCCCGCTGGCGGTACGCACCACGCGCGCGTCGCGGTCGATGGCGACAATCTGCTGCGACAGGCGCAGCTCAATGCCGCTGTCGGCAAAGAAATCCCCTTCCACCAGCGAGAGCGACTTTGCGCTGCGCCCGCCAAAATATTCCGACAGATGCACGCGGTCGTAGGCGGCATAGCGCTCCTCACCAAAGACGATTATCTGGTACTGTTCATGCAAATTGCGGTTAACGCAGTCTTCGAGGAAATGATGGCCGACCATACCGTGCCCAACCACCACCAGAGTAGGTTTTGTCATAGCGTTCTGTCCTGCAACCTGCGGTTGCGTAGTGAAACGATCGAACAGCCAGTCCGCGTGGGCGGGCGCAGCCGTTGCCAGTAAATCGGTAAATGTTGCCGCGCTGCGGCAGTCGCCCATCAGCAGCACGCCTGCCAGCGCCCCCTGATGGATCAGTAAACGTCGGTAGTGACGGGTCAGCGGATCCCATGCGCTCCAGACCACATCGTCCTCCTGCTCTGCCGCGCGACCGAGGCTAAACAACTCCACGCCGGTCACCTTGAGGCGCACGCCGTTGTCGGTGAGGGTAAACGGCACAGTAACGTCCCCGGCCAGCCGTGCGGCGAGGATATCCGACTGCGCCATGCAGGGGGCGACCAGGCCAAACGTCTGGCCGTCAATTTCGCAGCACTCGCCAATGGCGTAGACGTTCGGTGCGGAGGTCTGCATCTGGTGATCCACCACGATGCCGCGCGCGCAGCGAATGCCGCTGGCGTGCGCCAGCGCAACGTTCGGCTGCACGCCGGTCGCCAACACCACGCGCGTGGCGGCGATGCTGTGCCCGTTGAGCAGCGTCACGCTACTGCCGTTAATGGCCGCGATGCCTGAGGAAAGCTCGCAGCGCACGCCCCGCGCCGCCAGCGCCTCTTCCAGCAGCATTCCCGCCTGCTGGTCCAGCTGTTGCTCCATTAGCCACGGACCGCGATGAACAAGCTTGACGCTGTCACCTGAGCGCGCCAGGGCTGCCGCCGCTTCAACCCCGAGCACGCCGCCCCCCAGCACCACCGCCGGACCGGCGATTGCCTGAATGGCCTGGGTATCCTCCAGAGTACGAAACGTGAATACGTGTGGCGCATCGCCGCCGGGGATGGGAGGAATAAAGGGCGTTGACCCGGTGGCGAACACCATCGCATCCCAGCCCAGCGTGCGGGCGGCGGTTTGCACTTCCCGCGTATCCACGTTCACGGCAATCGCCTTTTCGCCCCGCAGCACCGTCACGCCGC
This sequence comes from Enterobacter sp. RHBSTW-01064, assembly GCF_014103035.1. Lineage (NCBI taxonomy): Bacteria > Pseudomonadati > Pseudomonadota > Gammaproteobacteria > Enterobacterales > Enterobacteriaceae > Enterobacter > Enterobacter sp. RHBSTW-01064. Next base: position 356,036 of record NZ_JABXOU010000001.1, read on the forward strand.
GCGCCTGGTACCACTCATCATCCTGAAGGCAGATGTCCACCGCCGCTTTTTCACCGCCCAGCACCGGCGAAAGCTGGATGCGGTTATAGGCATGCTCCGGCTCGTCACCGATGACGGTGATAGCGAAATGACCGGCAGCACGCCCGGTGAGCGAGGCAATCAGCCGCGTGGCCGCCATGCCATTTCCGATAATGACCAGTCGCATCAAAGCCCCCCCTCGCTACGCCGCTTTCGGCTGCTTTTCATAGAGGAAATGCAGGATCTGCTGGCGCATGTGGTGGTATCGGCTGTCGTCCGCCAGCTGCACCCGGTTACGCGGGCGCGGCAGGTCAACGCGCAGGATTTCTCCCACAGTGGCCGCCGGGCCGTTGGTCATCATCAGCACGCGATCGGAGAGCAGCACCGCCTCGTCCACGTCGTGGGTAATGAGCACGATGGTGGTGTTCAGCGCCTGCTGGATCTGCATCACCGAGTCCTGCAGATGGGCGCGCGTCAGCGCATCAAGCGCCCCGAAGGGTTCATCCATCAGGAGCACTTTAGGCTTCATCGCCAGCGCGCGGGCTATGCCGACGCGCTGCTTCATGCCGCCGGAGATCTCCCCCGGGCGCTTGTGCAGCGCGTGCCCCATCTGCACGCGGTCGAGGTTGTGCTCAATCCACTCTTTGCGCTCGGCCTTGCTCATGGTGCGACGGAAGACCTGATCCACCGCCAGCGCCACGTTGTCGAAGCAGGTCAGCCACGGCAGCAGGGAGTGGTTCTGAAACACCACCGCGCGCTCGGGCCCTGGCCCGGCGATTTCGCGGTTGTCGCAAATCAGCCCCCCTTCCGTTGGCAGCGTGATCCCTGCGATGAGGTTCAGCAGCGTCGATTTGCCGCAGCCGGAGTGACCGATCAGACTGACGGTTTCGCCCTCGTGGATATCAAAAGAGACGTTTTGCAGTGCCAGAAACTCGCCGCTGGCGGTGGAAAAACGCTGGCTCACGGCCTGGACCTGAATTAATGGTTTCATGTTCGCTCCTTATTTTTCCTGCCAGCTAAAGCGACGGGCGATCAGCATCAGCCCCTGCTCCAGCAGCAACCCGACCACGCCAATGATGACGATGGCGATGAGAATGTTTTCGACGTTGAGGTTGTTCCACTCGTTCCAGATCCAGAAGCCAATGCCCAGCCCGCCGGTCAGCATCTCGGCGGCGACGATCACCAGCCAGGCGATGCCGATCGAGAGGCGCACCCCGGTCAGTACCGCAGGCAGCACGGCCGGGAAGAGGATGCGGCGCATGATGGTCCACTCGGAGAGCTGCAGCACGCGGGCCACGTTGAGGTAATCCTGCGGAATGCGGCGCACGCCCTCGGCGGTGTTGATCACCATCGGCCAGATGGAGCAGATAAAAATGGTCCAGCTCGACGCGGGCTCTGCTTTCTGGAACAGCAATAAACCGATAGGCAACCAGGCCAGCGGGCTAACCGGACGCAGAAGCGCAATCAGCGGGTTGAACATGCGCGAGAAAAAGGTGAAACGGCCAATCAAAAAGCCCAGCGGAATACCCGCCAGCGCTGCCAGCCCAAAGCCGATGGCGACGCGCTGCAATGAGGCCAGCACGTTCCAGCCGATGCCCATATCATTTGGCCCGTCGCGGTAGAACGGGTCGGCAAACAGGGTGATGGCCGAATCCAGGGTGCTCAGCGGCGTCGGGAAGCCTTTGCTGTTGATGGCCGCCAGCTGCCACAGCAGCACTAGCAGTCCCAGACCCAGCATTGCGGGAATGACGCGCTGGAGAAGGTCGTTAATCCGACGCGCAAATGCCGGGGTGCGACGGCGTACCTGCACGGGAGGCAGGGAGATGACTTCCCCACTCACGGATGTCTCTTGTGATGTCGTCTTTTGCAGATGCTGCATAATCAGGCCCCTTTACGATGAATGGCGAAGCGGTTGGCGTATCCTTCCGGGTCGGTACCGTTCCAGACGGTGCCGTCCATCAATGTGCTGTTGCGTAGTGGTGATGCCGGTGTGGTAATGCCCCCCACCGCGGTGGCAGCATCCTGCCAGGTTGCGGTCTGGTTAATCCGCTGCGCGATGCCCGCATAGTCCGGTGCAGATTTAAGCAAACCCCATCGGCGGAACTGGGTCAGGAACCACATGCCGTCAGAGAGATACGGGTAGCTGACGGCTCCCTCGTTGAAGAAGCGGATCGGGTGCGCGTCCTGCCAGCGCTGGCCCAGGCCGTTGTCGTATTCGCCCAGCATCCGTCCGGTGAGGTACTGCTCTTTGCAGTTGAGCCAGGCGCGGCGGGAGAGGATCCGCGCGGTCTCGCGTTTGTTTTCCGGGGAGGCGTCGATCCAGCGCGCGGCCTCCATCACGGCGCTCACCAGCGCCCGGGCGGTATGCGGGTTCCTCTCCACCCAGTCGCGGCGAGTGCCGAGGATTTTTTCCGGATGGTCGGCCCAGATGGACTGCGACGTGGCGGCGGTGAAGCCGATGCGGTCGTTAATCGCCCGCGCGTTCCACGGCTCACCGACGCAAAAGCCCACCATGTTGCCAATGCGCATGTTCATCACCATCTGCGGCGGCGGTACCACCACGGTCCGGATATCGTCGAAGGGGTTAATGCCCGCACTGGCCAGCCAGTAGTAGAGCCACATGGCGTGTGTACCCGTCGGGAAGGTGTGCGCGAAGGTGTAGGTACCAGGCGCCTGCTGCCCAATCAGCTTTTTCAGCCCGTCGAGATCGCGAACGCCCTTCTCTGCCAGATCGCTGGAGAGCGTGATGGCCTGACCGTTCTGGTTAAGGGTCATCAGGTTCGCCATCTGCTGTGGCTTGCCGGCGATGCCCAGTTCCAGCCCATACAGCAGGCCGTAGAGAATGTGCGCGGCATCCAGCTCGCCCGCCACCAGCTTGTCGCGCACCGCCGCCCAGCTCGCCTCTTTGGTGGGCACGATGGTAATGCCGTATTTTTTATCAAACCCTTTCAGCGCCGCGATAACCACCGGGGCACAGTCGGTCAGCGGGATAAACCCGATGCGCACCGTTTCCTGCTCCGGTTTATCCGAGCCTGCCGCCCACGCGGCCTGCATGACACCCGGTAACAGCATTGCACCACTCGCCAGCATGCTGGCCTGCAAAAACCGCCGTCTCGACAAATCCGCCATGACCACTCCTGAAAAAAAGCCAAAAAAAAGCGCCCGCCGTGCCGGAGCACCGCTGGACGCCTTTATCCCGAAGACGCATGCACCGCCGTTGGCGCATCGTCGAAAATGGTTAAACAGATAATGCAAAGTGAATGCCAGGTTTTAAGGCCCTGCTTTCGGGGTGTTAACCTGATAGCTGTCGCGTTAGCGCACCTCAATCAGGCATTAAATGCCCACTGATTGTGCAACTACTCCTTTGGTGTTAGCTGCCACAAATTCTTCACTGTGAGCAGTGCGCGCGCGATATCGACCATGCGCTGGTTCTTGTCCATTGCCATTTTGCGCAGTGCCGTCCACGCCTGTTCCTCACTCATGCTTTGATGCGTCATCAGCACGCTTTTGGCTTTATCAATGGTCTTACGCTCCTCCAGCGTATCGCGGAGTGATGCCAGTTGGCGGGAGAGCTGGTCAATCTCTCGCGCCTGCTGGCGAACCAGCAGCAGCAAGGGTTTATCCGGGTAAAGCGCAAGAGGATCGTCATGCTCTTCGCCACTCATCGTGGCTTCACCGGACGCCTGAATCGCGTCATCAACCGCCACCATCAGATCGGCAATCACCATTTCTTCAAGCGTGCGCAGATGTTCAAGACGCGAGGTTTGCAGGGCAAACCAGTTCAGCGCGGTATCGCCATTGTCGGCGGCGGGCTGACGGGTGCAGGCGACGCGCCGGAGTTGCTCTGTTTCTCGATCGGGCTGGCAGTTGTGGGCAAAGGTGTTCTGCACCTCAGCGTGGCTGTGGGATAAAAAGATCTCAAAACAGGCCTGCTGCCCGTCAATCCTGTCTACCAGTCGCTGGCGGGTTTCATCAGTGAAAAACCCCTGCGTGAAGCCTATCGCCCCGAGTGCCCGCTCTTGCCCCACCAGCTCTTTGCCCTGCATCAGGCTATAAAGGGCGACAAAACGGCCCGCGATTTGCGGATCGTCAATGCTGTCATTGAGTTGCGGTACGATACTGAGCAGATGGCGAAGCATCCGGCAGTAATGATCCATTGCCTGAGGTGCCGTTATGCTTTGGCTGTCTATCCCGTCACGCAGCAAAGGCAGTGTTTCCAGGCTGAGTAACGCACAGGCGATGCGCTCACAAACGCCGCTCCCCGTGACCGGGAATTGTGCTTTCAGCATGGCCTGCAGCGCGGTGAGGTTTTCATCCACCAGCCCACGACTGGCTTTGCATTCGGGGGCATACAGCTTACCCTGAGAGCAGAGCCAGACGTTGGATGCCCCGCGCTCGCACTGGAGCATATGCACAAGGCGGCTGATGCCGTTAACCAGCACGCCCAACGCAGCCAGCCTGCCGAGCTGCTCCCGGCGAAGTAATGTCGCGCGCTGGAACCACTCGGTTGCCGCGGGTGAACTGCCCGCCATTAATGTCATGCTTACTCTCCCGGGTAGCGAATCTCCCAGAGAGTTAAGCAATATTCGTGCCTTTCAAACAACAGGAGTTAACATGCAGAAGATTGTGATCGTCGCCAACGGTGCGGCCTACGGCAGCGAATCCCTTTTCAACAGCCTGCGACTGGCGATAGCGCTGCGCGAGAAAGAGAGCGCGCCTGAGCTGCGCCTTTTTTTGATGTCGGACGCCGTCACCGCAGGCCTGAAGGGACAAAAACCCGCCGAGGGCTACAACATCCAGCAGATGCTGGAGATCCTGACCGCGCAAAATGTGCCGGTCAAACTCTGTAAGACCTGCACCGACGGGCGCGGTATCACCGGACTGCCGCTGATTGATGGCGTCGAGATTGGGACGCTGGTTGAGCTGGCCGAGTGGACCCTGACCGCTGATAAAGTATTAACTTTTTAATAATAAACCCGTAAAAATATTATTTTCTTATGGACGCGGTTTCAGCATCAAGTTTACCTGCGCGGCTGCCGATAGGCATGGAAACAACACAGCAGGTATTTCACTTATGTTCAGATCCATTCGTGCCCGTATTATTGCCGCGACGACAGGTTGCCTGATCGTCGCCCTTCTTCTCAATACCGTCATTAATTTCCAGGTTACGCGCCAGGATAACCAGCAGTCGCAGCGCGATATTCTGACCAGCACCAGCGCCAGCCATAACATGGCGATTGCAGACTGGGTTAAAAGCAAAATGACGGTGATAGCCTCCGCGCAGACCGTTGCGCTGAATGACGATCCGGTTCCGGTATTCAAACAGCTTGCGCAGGCGGGTGGCTTCACCAACGTCTATGTCGGCTACGCCAGCAAAACGGCGAAGTTCTCCGACCCGGCGGGCGTCCCGGCAGATTATGACCCCACGATCCGTCCCTGGTATCAGCAGGTGGTGAGTACTGACGGCCCGGTCGTGACCGCCCCGTACGTGGACGCGGGCACCGGAAAACTGGTGGTGACCTTTGCGGTGCCGGTGAAGGAGAACGGTGCGCTGAAAGCGGTTGTGGCAGGCGACGTGGCGATGGACAGCGTGGTGGCTAACGTACGCGGTATTCACCCGACGCCTGCCAGCAGCGGGTTACTCCTTGATAGCGATGGCACGGTGATTGCCGCCAGCGATCCGGCGCTCACGCTCAAGCCATTCGCTGAAACCATCAAAGGGACCGATTTTGCGGCACTGAAAAGCGGTAGCCTGGTTGAGGGGACGTTCAACGGCAGCGAAAAAACCTTCGTGGCAACCGCCGTGCCGGGCACGCACTGGATGCTGGCCGTGGCGCTCGATAACAACGATGCCACCTCCGGCATGCGCTCGCTGCTGAAAGCCTCTGCGCTGTCGCTGGTGATCCTCGCTTTGCTGAGCGGCGCGATTGTTCATTTCCTGATAGCCCGCCTGTTGAAACGTTTGTCCGATATTCGCGACGCCATGCATAACATCGCTAACGGCACCAATGACCTGTCGCAGCGCCTGCCGGACAGCGGTGATGACGAAGTGGCGCAAATTGCCCAGGCATTCAACGCGTTTAGCGATAAGCTCTCGGTCGTGATGGTCCAGCTGCGCGACGCCAGCGCCTCGGTGAAAAATGCGGCGCAGGAAATCGCAGCCGGTAACCAGGATCTCTCCGGGCGCACTGAGCAAGCGGCGTCAAGCCTTCGCGAAACCGCCAGCGCCGTCGAAGAGATCACCGCCTCCGTCACCCAGTCAAATGAATCTGCGGCAGAAGCGAACGAGCAGGCAAGCAAAGCCTCTGCTGCAGCGTCGCGCGGGGGTGAAGTGGTTTCTCAGGCTATCACTACCATGCAGTCGATTGAGGTGGCCTCGGCGAAGATTGGCGATATCACCAGCGTCATCGACGGCATTGCCTTCCAGACCAACATTCTGGCGCTGAACGCCTCGGTCGAAGCGGCGCGCGCGGGCGAACAAGGCCGCGGCTTCGCGGTGGTGGCTGGAGAAGTGCGAAACCTCGCCAGCCGCAGCGCTCAGGCGGCGAAAGAGATCAAATCCCTTATCGATTCCACAACCGACAGCGTGGCAACGGGTTCGCGCTACGTTCATCTGGCCGGAGAAAGCATGGATGAGATCCGCTCCAGCATCGGTAGCGTCTCGGGGATTATGCGTGAAATCTCGATTGCCACCAGCGAGCAGATGAAAGGCATTCACGAGATCAACCACGCGGTAACGCATCTGGACAGAATGGTGCAGCAGAACGCCGAACTGGTGGTGCAGTCTGCCGCAGCGGCCAGCGCGCTGCAGAGTCAGGCGGGCGACCTTGCTGAAACCGCAGGTCATTTCCGCATTTAATTTTCTTCTGGCGCGGGTTAACCGGGTAAAACACGCGCCAGCTGAATGCTTTCAGGCATTTTGTCATTTTTGTTTAAACGTTATGCCATTTTTTGATCAAAATCATCATCCTTCCCCCTCCCCTTTGGTGTTATGCAATGAGTAAATTGTGAACAATATCACGCTCGGGATGGGCAAAATCGACGGGGTAAAAAATGGCACTGGTGAAGACAAGTTTGAAACTGTTTGGCGGGGATACGGTCGTGGTGCGTTGCTCAGAGCGCTGCCGCATTCATCTTATGAGTTCAAAAGCACAGAAGCAATCGCAGGCGGATATTCTGACGGTGCAGGATGACAAGGCGTGGCTGACCGTGCCTTATACCGGCACCTGGGATGTCCTGATTGACAGCCACAGTCAGTCACTGGAGCATTCGGTCAGCTACGTTGCCGCATAAAACGAACGCCCGGTTTAGCCGGGCGTTTTTTCAGGCAAAACCCGGACGTAGCGGGTTATTAAGCAGGCTCCCTTCCAGCAGCGCTTTCACCTTCATGACCAGCTCATTCAAACATTCGTCCTGCATGCCCAGACGCGTCAGTTCCTGATCGAGTGAAAACAGATATTGCGCGTTGGTACCCAGCGGCCCGCTGGCCGCAGCAATCAAGGGCGCGATCACCTGCGTACGGGTATCCGCTTCATACAGCGGGTGGCGCGGATCCATAATAAACACCAGCGCATTGACGGTACGTCCGTCATCCAGTTCCAGCTTGCACCAGCTCGGCATATAGCAGCCGGTGATCATCTCGCGCTTCCAGAGCAGCGTCAGCTCCTCCTCCAGCGTGGCATCCGGCAGGCGGTAAGCGACACCCGTGGTGCGCCCGCCCTCTTTCAGTGCAAGCATACGCCCCGGCTGGCACGCGCTGCCGCGTCCGGCCGTCAGGCGCAGACAAAATGCGCGATGCCAGCCAGGCAAGGTTCCCGTTGCCGATTCGACAAATTCGAGAGCCGGGTTCCACATCAGGGAACCGTAGCCAAAAATCCATACCGGGCCATCATCCGGGCGGCAGGCAAGCGTGGCAGCGAGTGACGCCGCCCGTTGTTCAGCTGACCAGAGAAGCGATTCCTCAATAGCACCAAATGCCGTCTTACAATCTGCCTTCATTAAGAAATCACGCGTTAACACATTACACCTCCGCCACTGCATGCTTCCTTGCGACATCTGTAATTCGCTTTCCCGGCATTCTATGCTGGTCATTTTGCCAGCAGTTAAATAACGATAAGCAATTAGCGGACCAGTTGCAATACAACGGAAGTTGAACCGCCTGAAAAGTCAAAATGCAGGCAGCTTATTATTTTGCGGCTATTTCTTTTTGTGCCATTTATCATCGTCGCCTTTCTCGTATTCATGTTTTACGGCGGCCCAGGCGACCTTGTGCGCCGTCTCTTCACGGCTGGCATCATCCCGGCGATCGTCCTTATCTTTGTATTGATCCCAGGCGCTGTTAAAGGCTTCTTTGTAGATATCCTGCGCGTGGGCAGGGAGGACGTGCTGCACGCTATCGGGTAACTCGCGTTTCGTTTTGTATGGCATCGAAAACCTCTCTTTTTACTAAAGAGATAAGTTTGGTTGAGGATGCCCGCGCCTGCCAGGTTGATTTCATTTATGCTTAATCAACAAATCTAATTAACTGTAATACAGCGCTATTTTCTTGATAATCACTCTTTATGGGAGTGATAATAAATATTAACGCCAAACCGTAAAATTAAGTAAAACTTCAACGGTATTTATTAGATATCTGTTAGTTTAATGCCCTCAAAAATCTATCTATAATTACAAGCACCTGCATTGATGGAGAAGCACATGACAACAACACACGAGGCGGTTAAGACCCGCCACAAGGAGACGTCGCTCATTTTCCCGGTTCTGGCACTGGCTGTGCTGCTCTTCTGGGGAAGCAGTCAGTCACTGCCAGTGGTGGTTGGTATCAATATTCTTGCGCTGGTCGGCATCTTAACCAGCGCCTTTAGCGTAGTTCGTCACGCGGACGTATTAGCCCACCGTCTGGGTGAGCCGTACGGCTCGTTAATTCTCAGCCTTTCCGTTGTTATTCTCGAAGTCAGCCTGATTTCCGCGCTCATGGCCACCGGCGATGCCGCGCCGACGCTGATGCGCGACACGCTCTACTCGATCATTATGATTGTGACGGGCGGCCTGGTGGGCTTCTCTCTGCTGCTGGGCGGCCGCAAGTTCGCGACCCAGTATATGAACCTGTTCGGCATTAAACAGTATCTGATTGCCCTCTTCCCGCTGGCGATTATCGTGCTGGTGTTCCCAATGGCGCTACCGGGTGCAAACTTCTCTACCGGTCAGGCGCTGCTGGTCGCTCTGATTTCCGCCGCCATGTACGGCGTGTTCCTGTTGATTCAGACCAAAACGCACCAGAGCCTGTTCGTGTATGAGCATGAAGACGACGGCGACGACGATGACCCGCACCACGGTAAGCCGTCGGCCCACAGCAGCGCGTGGCATACGGTTTGGCTGATCGTGCATCTGATTGCGGTGATTGCCGTCACCAAGATGAATGCCAACCCGCTGGAGACGCTGTTAACCGAGCTGAACGCGCCGGTGGCGTTTACCGGCTTCCTGGTGGCGCTGCTGATCCTGTCCCCTGAAGGGCTGGGCGCGCTGAAAGCGGTGTTGAATAATCAGGTGCAGCGCGCAATGAACCTGTTCTTCGGGTCCGTACTGGCGACGATTTCACTTACCGTTCCGGTGGTGACGCTGATTGCCTTTATGACGGGCAACGAGCTGCAGTTTGCGCTGGGTGCGCCGGAGATGATTGTGATGGTGGCCTCGTTGCTGCTGTGCCAGATTTCATTCTCCACCGGACGCACTAACGTGCTGAACGGCGCGGCGCATATGGCGTTGTTTATTGCGTACTTAATGACAATTTTTGCATAGCCTTTTTGCCCGGCGGCGCTTCGCTTGCAGGGCCTACGGGTTTTGTAGGTCGGGTAAGCGAAGCGCCACCCGGCAATATGCCCCATAAAAAAACCCGCCGAAGCGGGTTTTTTATTAGTTGCTGGTATCCAGCTCGTCGAAGCTCTTCACCAGATCGTCAATCGCTTTAATCTGTTTCAGGAACGGCTCCAGCTTATCCAGCGGCAGTGCGGAAGGACCATCGCATTTTGCGTTCGCCGGATCCGGGTGCGCTTCAATGAACAGGCCTGCCAGTCCGGTCGCCATACCGGCACGCGCCAGCTCGGTAACCTGGGCACGACGGCCGCCAGAGGCTGCGCCGAACGGGTCGCGGCACTGCAGAGCATGCGTCACGTCGAAAATCACCGGAGACTGGCCGGAGACATTTTTCATCACGCTGAAGCCCAGCATATCGACAACCAGGTTGTCGTAACCGAAGTTTGCGCCACGGTCACACAGGATCACCTTGTCGTTGCCACCTTCAATGAACTTATCGACGATGTTACCCATCTGCCCAGGGCTCACGAACTGCGGTTTCTTCACGTTGATGACCGCACCGGTTTTCGCCATTGCCGCAACCAGGTCGGTCTGACGCGCCAGGAATGCCGGAAGCTGAATCACGTCTACCACGTCAGCCACAGGCTGCGCCTGAGAGGCTTCATGCACGTCGGTGATCACTTTCACGCCAAAGGTCTGCTTCAGCTCCTGGAAAATCTTCATCCCTTCTTCCAGGCCCGGGCCACGGTAAGAGTTGATGGAGGAGCGGTTGGCTTTATCAAAAGAGGCCTTAAACACGTACGGGATGCCCAGCTTCTGGGTCACGGTCACGTAGTGCTCGCAGATACGCATGGCGAGATCGCGGGATTCCAGCACGTTCATGCCGCCAAACAGCACGAACGGCAGGTCGTTTGCTACCTTGATATCACCAATGCTAACCACTTTTTGTTTCATAGGATCGCCTTATTCAGGTGTGAATCGGAATTAAGATTAATGCAGTGTAATTTGTTTGTGCGAGATCGCGTTGATCTGCGCACGAATCATTTCGCTAATCGGGTCTTCCGGACATTGCTCGACGAAATAATTCAAATCACTTAGCGCCACATGCTCGCAATCGAGCTGCGCATAAATCAGGCCGCGGTCGCGAATTTCGTACGGATCTTCCGGGTTGAACTGCAGCAGCACTTCGCTGGCACGCAGCGCAAGCTCCATTTGACGCTCTTCCATTAGCGCAGACTTCAGCGTATCCAGCAGCTTGCGGATCACTTCGGCGTTATCCGCCTCGTCGAGATCTTCGTTGAAGAGCTCGGCCACCGGGCTGATATTGCCTTTCAGCCACACGTCCAGCGTGTGCTCATCCAGCGTGTCACCGTTGAAGGGATTAATGAGCCACATCTCGCCGTCCAGCCACTCCGCACGCAGTATCATCTGCGTCGGGAAAATGACCGGCACCAGCGGAATATCCAGACGATGGGCGACCCACAGCAAAATGGATCCCAGCGCGACGGCGCTGCCCTGACGATTCTTTAAGACCTGGTCCAGCCATAATGCGTCTGACAGGCGATACACGCCACGCGTGTCGCAGAAACCCCATTCGCCGTAGAAAAGCTCTAGCAGCTTCTCTAATTGCCAGTCCTGCGGACGCGCCTGACTGATCTCCTCCCGTGCCAGGCTGACCAGATTCTCCAGTTCCGCGTGGACGTACTGCGACGTAAAATCATCGCGAATCATTTCAGAAATCAGGATCATGCCTTCACACAGCGGCACTTTGTTAAATTCGAAATCGGCTAAGGACCTCATGACTTACCCCAGTAACGACTGCGCGTACAATGACGTCCAGACGCGATAAAACTCAAAACGATGTAGATGATAACGCCAAACCACTTTTCAGTCAGCCATGCGCCTTTATCAGTTAATGGCAGATAGCGGTGATTCATACCCACTGTCCCAGCGTCAGACGTTCATTGCCGCCGTAATCGCGGCAGGTTGCCACTTCGCGATAACCCGCATGAGTGAACAGCGCGCGCACCGCGTTCCCTTGCGTCCAGCCATGTTCCACCAGCAGCCAGCCACCGGGAAGCAAATGTTGTCGTGACGTTGTCACAATGTGATCAAGATCGGCTAAGCCTTCATTGGCCGCGACCAGCGCAGTCAGTGGTTCGAAACGAACATCGCCCTGCGCAAGGTGTGGGTCATGTTCGTCGATGTAAGGCGGGTTGCTGACAATCAGCGCAAATAAGCGATTCTCCAGCGCGGTAAACCAGCTACTTTGCAGTACCGTCACGTTGCCGAGGCCAAGACGTTCCACGTTACGCTGCGCCAGCGTCACCGCGTCTGGCATCACATCCACCGCCGTTACTGTGCAATCGGGCCGCTCAGTGGCGAGCGCGAGCGCAATAGCGCCTGTGCCAGTACCGAGATCGAGAATGCTACAGGCCGCTGTGGGTAAACGCGCCAGCGCTTGCTCCACCAGACACTCGGTGTCAGGACGTGGGATCAGCGTTGCCGCCGAGACGTACAGCGGTAACGACCAGAACTCGCGTTCGCCGACAAGGTGCGCCACCGGCTCGCCCGTCTTACGGCGGGCAAGCAGCGCGGCGAGTTGCGCTTCCTGCTCGGCAGTCAGCAGCGTCTCACCAAAAGCCAGCAGGTACGTGCGGGATTTCCCCGTCACATGCTCAAGCAATATTTCGGCGTCGCGTTTCGGGCTTTCGCTTTCTGAAAGCTCACTGACCGCCTCGCGTAACCAGCGCTGAAAATCCATTATTCCTGCTCGGACAGTGCCGCCAGCTGGTCGGCCTGGTATTCCTGCACGATAGGCTCAATCAGCATATCGAGCTTACCTTCCATTGCTTCATCCAGACGGTACAGCGTCAGGTTGATGCGGTGGTCGGTTACGCGGCCCTGCGGGAAGTTATAGGTACGGTTACGATCGCTGCGATCGCCGCTGCCCAGCAGGTTACGACGCGTAGACGCTTCCGCCTGCTGACGTTTCGCCACTTCGGCGGCGCGGATACGTGCACCCAGTACAGACAACGCTTTGGCTTTGTTTTTGTGCTGGGAACGTTCGTCCTGACACTCCACCACAATACCGGTTGGCAGGTGGGTAATACGGATCGCGGAGTCGGTGGTGTTAACGTGCTGACCGCCCGCCCCGGAGGAGCGGAACGTATCAATTCGCAGATCCGCCGGATTGATGTCCGGCAGTTCGGCTTCCGGCAGTTCAGGCATCACCGCAACCGTACAGGCTGAGGTGTGAATACGTCCCTGAGATTCTGTCGCAGGCACGCGCTGCACGCGGTGACCGCCGGATTCAAACTTAAGACGACCGTATACGCCGTCGCCGCTAATCTTGGCGATAACTTCTTTAAAGCCACCATGTTCGCCTTCGTTGGCACTCATGATCTCTACGCGCCAGCGACGCGCTTCGGCGTAGCGACTGTACATACGGAACAAGTCACCAGCAAACAGCGCGGCTTCGTCACCGCCGGTACCGGCGCGCACTTCCACAAACGCGTTACGCTCATCGTCCGGATCTTTCGGCAGCAGAAGCACCTGGAGCTGTTGTTCCATCTCTTCAGAACGCGCTTTTGCGTCCTGCAGCTCTTCCTGCGCCATCTCGCGCATCTCAGGATCGTCGAGCATCATCTGCGCGGTTTCAATATCTTCCTGAACCTGTCGCCAGTCGGTAAAGCATTTAGACACATCACTTAACTGCGCATATTCACGCGACAGTGCGCGAAAACGTTCCTGGTCTGCGATGGTCCCGGCATCGCCGAGCAGCGCCTGTACTTCCTCATGGCGCTCATGCAGAGCTTCCAGTTTAGCGACGATAGAAGGCTTCATAGGCGTAAGTGCACCTTGTAATAGAAAATGGGTGTAGGGCGCTATTCCAGCCCGAGGCTGTTGCGCAGAATAGTCAGGCGTTCATCATCCCCGTCACGGGCAGCCTGCTGAAGAGATTTGGTTGGTGCATGGATCAGGCGGTTGGTCAGTTTCCACGCCAGATCCTGCATGATTGCATTTGCGTCACCGCCCTGTTCCAGGGCCGCTAACGCTTTGGCTGTCAGGTCATCACGCACCTGTTCAGCCTGTCCGCGGTACTCGCGGATGGTCTCACTGACGCTTTGCGCGCGCAGCCAGGCCATAAACTCGCTGGTTTCCTGCTCAACGATGGTTTCCGCCTGCACCGCTGCCGCTTTACGCTGGGCAAGGTTGTGCGAAATGATGCTTTGCAGGTCATCCACGCTGTAGAGATAGGCGTTCGCCAGTTTGCCCACTTCGGGTTCAACATCACGCGGGACGGCAATATCGACCAGCAGCATCGGCTGATTACGGCGGGACTTCAGCGCACGCTCCACCATCCCTTTACCGATAATCGGCAGCGGGCTGGCGGTAGAACTGATAATAATGTCCGCCTCTTTCAGGCGTTCATCAATGTCGCTCAGCGCAACAACCTCTGCGCCCACTTCGTCCGCGAGCACCTGCGCACGCTCGCGGGTGCGGTTGGCGATAATCATCTTTTTCACTTTATGCTCGCGCAGATGGCGCGCCACAAGTTCGATGGTTTCGCCCGCGCCCACCAGCAGCACGGTGACGGTCGACAGAGATTCAAAGATTTGACGAGCGAGGGTACAGGCCGCGAAAGCAACAGAAACCGCACTGGCACCAATGTCGGTTTCGGTTCGCACTCGCTTTGCCACGGAGAAAGACTTCTGGAACATACGCTCCAGCTCGCTGGCCTTCAGATGCCCTTTTTGCGAATCCGCAAACGCCTTTTTCACCTGCCCAAGAATTTGCGGTTCGCCCAGCACCAGCGAATCCAGCCCGCTGGCCACGCGCATAAGATGGCTGACCGCATCGTTGTCCTGATGCCAGTACAGGCTATTGCGCAGTTCTTCTTCGTTGAGGTTGTGGTAGTCGCATAACCAGCGGATCAGCGCCTCGTGCAGGTTATCCTGCTCTTCCACGCTGAGATACAGCTCGGTACGGTTGCACGTCGAGAGCACCACGCCACCCTGCACCATCGGTTGTGCAAGCAGGCTATCCAGCGCCAGGTCGAGCGTATCCGGCGAAAACGTCACGCGTTCTCGCAGTGAAACCGGGGCTGTTTTGTGGTTAATGCCGAGTGCTAATAGGGTCATGTTGAGCGGGAGTAGTACCAGCGTTAATAAGGTTAGCAGAACGCATCATACAGGATGCGCGAGATCAATAAAAGAGACTGCCCCCTTTCGGAGTAATAGGTTACACAACGCTTTGAGATAATTTGAACGTAGACGGTAGCACTGTGGGACGCTAGCATTAACAGTTATAACTGCAACGTATCTCAAGGATTTGTCCTCATTATGACCCGACTGATTCGCCTGCTGCCGCTGGCGGCACTGGTTCTGACCGCATGTACCGTCACCCAACCAAAAGGCCCGGGCAAAAGCCCTGATTCACCGCAGTGGCGTCAGCACCAGCAGGACGTCCGTAATTTGAGCCAGTACCAGACCCGAGGCGCTTTCGCTTATCTCTCTGACGAGCAAAAGGTTTATGCACGATTCTTCTGGCAGCAAACGGGTCAGGACAACTATCGCCTGCTGCTGTTAAATCCGCTGGGCAGCACCGAACTGGAGCTTATCGCCAAACCGGGCGAAGCGCAGATCACCGATAACAAAGGCCAGCACTACACCGCGACAGACGCCGAAGAGATGATTGGCAAGCTGACCGGGATGCCTATCCCGCTCAACAGCCTGCGCCAGTGGATCCTTGGCCTGCCGGGTGAGGCAACCGACTACCAGCTTGACGATCAATACCGTCTCAGCCAGGTGAACTACACTCAGAATGGCAAGACGTGGAAAGTGGTGTACAGCGCCTATGACAGCAAGAGTAAACCGTCGTTGCCGTCGAATATGGAGCTGACGCAAGGCAGCCAGCGCATTAAGCTGAAAATGGACAACTGGATCGTTAAATGATGACCCACTGGCCCTCTCCGGCAAAACTGAACCTGTTTTTATACATCACCGGCCAGCGTGCTGACGGTTATCACACCCTGCAGACGCTGTTTCAGTTTATTGATTATGGCGACACGATCGCCATTGAGCTGCGCCAGGATGGACAGATATGTCTGCTGACGCCCGTTGAAGGCGTGGCGCATGAGGACAATCTGATCGTGCGCGCCGCGCGCCTTCTGATGAAAGCCGCAGCGGAATCAGGTCGTCTGCCCTCAGGAAGCGGTGCGGATATCCGTATCGAGAAGCGTCTGCCGATGGGCGGCGGGTTGGGCGGTGGCTCATCTAACGCCGCGACCGTACTGGTTGCGCTGAATCATCTCTGGGGCTGCGGGCTGTCACAGGACGAACTGGCAGCTTTAGGCTTGACGCTGGGGGCTGATGTACCGGTGTTTGTTCGCGGTCATGCGGCTTTTGCCGAGGGCGTAGGCGAGATCCTCACGCCAGTCGACCCGCCGGAAAAATGGTATCTGGTTGCCCACCCTGGCGTGAGCATACCAACGCCGGTCATCTTTAAAGATCCTGACCTGAAAAGAAATACCCCGGAACGGTCAATAGAAACGTTATTAAATTGTGAATTCAGCAACGATTGCGAGGATATCGCAAGAAAACGTTTTCGCGAGGTTGATGCGGTGCTTTCCTGGCTGTTAGAATACGCGCCGTCGCGCCTTACGGGTACAGGGGCCTGTGTCTTTGCTGAATTTGACACCGAATCCGCCGCTCGTCAGGTGCTTGAGCAAGCGCCAGTTTGGCTGCATGGTTTTGTAGCACGCGGGATGAACACCTCCCCCCTACAGCAGGCCATTCTGGCGCAGACTGAGTTTCGGTGACAACGTCACCCTGTTCCAGACGTTGCATCGCGCTCTTTAATACACCGCCTGGATAGCCTTCGCCTGGCCCGCACAGTTTGCGGCGAACGCTATCCGCCACTGGACGCATGCCTGAGGTTCTTCTCGTGCCTGATATGAAGCTTTTTGCTGGTAACGCCACCCCGGAACTAGCACAACGTATTGCCAACCGCCTGTACACTTCCCTCGGCGACGCCGCCGTAGGTCGCTTTAGCGACGGCGAAGTCAGCGTACAAATTAACGAAAATGTACGCGGTGGTGATATTTTCATCATCCAGTCCACCTGTGCTCCAACAAACGACAACCTGATGGAATTGGTTGTTATGGTCGACGCCCTGCGTCGCGCTTCAGCAGGCCGTATCACTGCTGTAATCCCTTACTTCGGCTATGCCCGTCAGGACCGTCGCGTCCGTTCTGCACGTGTGCCAATCACCGCTAAAGTTGTCGCTGACTTCCTGTCCAGCGTCGGTGTTGACCGCGTACTGACCGTTGACCTGCACGCAGAGCAGATCCAGGGCTTCTTCGACGTCCCGGTTGATAACGTATTCGGCAGCCCAATCCTGCTGGAAGACATGCTGCAGCTGAACCTGGACAACCCAATCGTGGTTTCTCCGGACATCGGCGGCGTGGTACGTGCCCGTGCTATCGCTAAGCTGCTGAACGATACCGACATGGCAATCATCGACAAACGCCGTCCGCGCGCTAACGTTTCTCAGGTGATGCACATCATCGGTGACGTTGCTGGCCGCGACTGCGTGCTGGTTGACGACATGATCGATACTGGCGGTACCCTGTGTAAAGCAGCTGAAGCGCTGAAAGAGCGTGGTGCCAAGCGCGTGTTCGCTTACGCGACCCACCCGATCTTTTCCGGTAATGCGGTAAACAACCTGCGCAACTCCGTCATTGACGAAGTGGTGGTATGCGATACCATCCCACTGAGCGACGAGATCAAAGCACTGCCAAACGTGCGTACGTTGACCCTTTCCGGAATGCTGGCCGAAGCGATTCGTCGTATCAGCAACGAAGAATCTATCTCAGCAATGTTCGAACACTAATCGAATACGGCCGAAAAACCCGCTGCGGCGGGTTTTTTTGTCTCTGGGTTTTATTTGTATGATTAATGCCTCCTTCACCTGCCATTCACATGACAGATGATGCGCATACGGATGATAGATAATTGTGAAAAACGTAACCTCCTCACATGTTCTGCCCTTTCGCGCCCTCATCGACGCCTGCTGGAAAGAGAAGTACACCTCATCACGCTTTGTCCGTGACCTGATTGCCGGGATCACCGTCGGCATTATCGCCATCCCGCTGGCGATGGCGCTGGCGATTGGCAGCGGCGTTGCACCGCAGTACGGTCTGTACACCTCGGCCGTTGCCGGGATCGTCATCGCCCTTACGGGCGGCTCGCGCTTCAGCGTCTCCGGCCCGACCGCTGCCTTTGTGGTGATCCTCTACCCGGTTTCGCAGCAGTTTGGTCTGGCAGGCCTGCTGGTCGCCACCCTGATGTCCGGCGTCTTTTTGATTCTGTTTGGCCTGGCCCGCTTTGGTCGGCTGATAGAGTACATCCCCCTTTCCGTGACGCTGGGATTCACCTCGGGGATTGGTATCACCATCGGAACCATGCAGATCAAGGATTTCCTCAGCCTGCAGATGACTCATGTTCCTGAGCACTATTTACAGAAAGTGGGGGCGCTGTTTATGGCGCTGCCGACCGCCAACCTGGGCGACGCTGCCATTGGGATTGTGACGCTGGGTACGCTGATCGTCTGGCCTCGTCTGGGGATCCGTCTCCCGGGCCATCTGCCCGCACTGCTGCTGGGCTGCGCGGTGATGGCTATCGTCAATATGTTCGGTGGTCATGTCGCGACCATCGGCTCGCAGTTCCACTATGTTCTGGCGGACGGTTCACAGGGTAGCGGCATTCCGCAGCTGTTGCCGCAGCTGGTGCTGCCGTGGGACATGCCCGGCTCCAGCTTTACCCTAAGCTGGGATTCCCTGCGCGCTTTGCTTCCCGCCGCATTTTCTATGGCGATGCTGGGAGCGATTGAGTCCCTGCTCTGCGCCGTCGTACTGGACGGTATGACTGGCACCAAACACAAAGCCAACAGCGAGCTGGTCGGTCAGGGCTTAGGTAATATTATCGCGCCCTTCTTCGGCGGTATTACGGCTACGGCTGCGATTGCCCGTTCCGCCGCGAACGTCCGCGCAGGGGCGACGTCACCGGTCTCTGCGGTCATTCACTCCCTGCTGGTGATTCTGGCGCTGCTGGTCCTCGCCCCGCTGCTCTCCTGGCTGCCGCTTTCCGCCATGGCTGCCCTGCTGCTGATGGTGGCCTGGAACATGAGCGAGGCGCACAAGGTGGTGAACCTGCTGCGTCGCGCGCCGAAAGACGACATCATCGTGATGCTAATCTGCATGTCGCTGACCGTGCTGTTCGATATGGTTATCGCCATCAGCGTCGGGATCGTGCTGGCGTCCCTGCTGTTTATGCGCCGCATCGCGCAGATGACGCGCCTTTCCGCGGTTAACGTGGAAGTACCTGACGATGTGCTGGTGCTGCGCGTGATTGGCCCGCTGTTCTTCGCTGCGGCGGAAGGCCTGTTCAGCGATCTGGAGTCCCGCATCGTGGGGAAACGGGTTGTCGTGCTGAAGTGGGATGCCGTACCGGTACTGGATGCAGGCGGCCTGGATGCCTTCCAGCGCTTTGTGGCACGTCTGCCGGAAGGCTGCGAGCTGCGGGTGAGTAACCTGGAGTTTCAGCCGCTGCGCACCATGGCGCGCGCGGGCGTGCAGCCTATCCCTGGCCGCCTTGCCTTCTATCCTAACCGCGAAGCTGCGTTAGCGGATCTGTGAGTCACCTGATGCAGAGAAACGTCTCTGCATCATCACCCCGATCGCCTGCTGTAGCCATGCAATCACGGCAGGCGTCATCCATGTTCCCTTCATCAGATGCGGCTCCTGCTGCATGGCAGTGCGAAACTTTTGCTGGGTCGCCGGGTTCGTGCCCGCGTACGACTGGAATAGCGACAGCCAGTTTTCGGCGAGCTTTTGCGCCTCCTCCGTGGCGGGAGCGATATTATCCCGCTGCGCCTGATGCAGTTTCGCCACCAGCGGCGGCCACTCCATCATGCGGTCAAAGTAGTGTGCCCGGGTAAAGGCCATCTCTTCGGCAGTGAGATACTTCTCCCATATGCAGAGCTTAGACTCAGCAAACGCGCGCGTGATGTAATCCGTCATCTCCGGCGTGATGCCGGTTTGCGCCTGCATCTGCGGTTCAACGCTGTGCATCTCGTTCAGCCGGGTGAGAAACTCCGGCTTGCCCGCCGTGTCCTGCTCCAGGCGTTCCATCCAGCGCGTCGCCAGATCCATGGCTCGCGCGTCCGTAATGGGTATATCTTGCTCCAGAAGCGTTTTGGCTTGTGCAACCAGTCCTGACCAGATAGCCGCCAGCGCATCCTTCTGCACTGCAAACGGCAGCTGCTGTAACTCTTCTTTGCTAAACCAGCGATCGTACATATTCATTAACTCCAGAGTCTGTAGCCAGGA
This sequence comes from Enterobacter sp. RHBSTW-01064, assembly GCF_014103035.1. Lineage (NCBI taxonomy): Bacteria > Pseudomonadati > Pseudomonadota > Gammaproteobacteria > Enterobacterales > Enterobacteriaceae > Enterobacter > Enterobacter sp. RHBSTW-01064. The sequence goes on from NZ_JABXOU010000001.1 coordinate 376,260, forward strand.
TTCCAGATCCGGCGTCGCATCGTCGATAAGCCCGGTCCGCAACTCCACCAGCCGGTCGCGCAGCGTATGTATGCTGCGCAGTTGTTTATCCAGCAGCGTGATTTGCGCATCGAGTAACTCGGTTAACGACAGCGACTCCTGTTCCAGGAAATCCCTGATTTCAGCAAGTTCCAGCCCCGCTTTTGCCAACGCCTGGATCATGTGCAGACGCTGGACATCCGCCAGGTTATAAAGCCGGTAACCTGCCGCGCTTCTGGCTGAAGGCAGCAACAACCCTGTTTGCTCATAGTGGTGCAATGTCCGCACGGTGATCCCGGCACGTTTCGCCAGCTCACCCACCTGAATCAACATAACTGCTCCTTTTCTTAGCCAGTGGCGCCACTCTGGAGCCTTACGTTACGTGAGGGTCAACCCATGATGCAAAAAAAAAACGGCTCCCCAGGGAACCGTTTCGGTGTTCTTCATCGTAGCACTAGCTGTGCTTATGCTGGTCGCGACGACAGCGTTTGTCGTAGTGGCGCACCCACCAGTACTTGTCACACACTTCCTCATGGCCGCTCACGCGAGCCCCCGCCAGCCATAATACCGCACCAATGAAGATGCTCAATATCGCGCCATGTGCGAAGTATTGCGGGAGATCAAACTGTGGTAACTGGTTTAAAATTGAATAACCCACCCCGGCTACCATCACGAACAGCCCCAATCCCATCAGTACGTTACCGAGTAACGAAGCGTTTTTGCGTTTCATGTGTCACCTCCGGAACTTTGGGTTGTCAGGGGAAAAGCCCCTAATCCTTGTGTGTAAAGTATAGACAACGCCCCTTTTATGAGTTGCGCGAATGATCACAATTACAGATAACGCCCAAACAAAAGTTTACAAATAAGGCTTTGAACAGCTTGAAATTCTAATTGTTCAAATCAGAAATTATTCGTATTTCGTTATGATGGTCGCAGAATTTTGTCAAGCGGCGCGCCAGACAGTAAACTACGCGCCAGATCTGGAACCCATTAGGAATTGAATCGTGACGATTAAAATGATTGTCGGCCTCGCCAACCCGGGCGCAGAATATGCGGCCACTCGCCACAACGCCGGGGCATGGTACGTTGATCTGCTGGCCGAGCGGTTACGTGCTCCCCTGCGTGAAGAACCTAAATTCTTCGGATATACCTCACGTATCAATCTTGCAGGCGCGGATGTTCGCTTACTGGTGCCCACCACCTTTATGAACCTGAGCGGTAAAGCCGTTGCGGCAATGGCGACGTTTTATCGCATCAATCCGGATGAAATTCTGGTGGCTCACGATGAGCTGGATCTCCCGCCTGGCGTAGCAAAATTCAAACTGGGCGGCGGGCACGGCGGCCACAACGGTCTTAAAGACATCATCAGCAAGCTGGGCAATAACCCGAATTTCCACCGTTTGCGCGTCGGAATCGGTCATCCGGGCGATAAAAACAAAGTTGTCGGTTTCGTACTCGGTAAGCCCCCGGTTTCTGAGCAGAAATTGATTGACGAAGCGGTAGATGAAGCGGCGCGCTGCACCGAAATCTGGCTGAAAGACGGGCTAACCAAAGCGACAAACCGCTTGCACGCTTTCAAAGCGCAATAATCCACCCGGTACGGCATTTTTACCGCGCGTCATGCGGGTTACGTGTATAATAGGCGTAGTTATTTACTTTTCATCAGTCGGTTATCGTTAACGGATTGATTATCAAGATATTAAGGTGATTTAGAAATGGGATTCAAATGCGGTATCGTCGGTCTGCCAAACGTGGGCAAATCCACCCTGTTTAACGCGCTTACCAAAGCGGGTATCGAAGCGGCGAACTTCCCGTTCTGTACCATCGAACCTAACACCGGCGTTGTGCCAATGCCGGATCCGCGTCTGGATCAGCTCGCGGAAATCGTGAAGCCGCAGCGCATTCTGCCAACCACCATGGAGTTCGTGGACATCGCGGGCCTGGTAAAAGGCGCATCCAAAGGTGAAGGCCTGGGTAACCAGTTCCTGACCAACATTCGTGAAACCGAAGCGATCGGCCACGTTGTGCGCTGCTTCGAGAACGACAATATCATCCACGTAAACAACAAAGTGGATCCGGCTGACGACATCGACGTCATCAACACCGAACTGGCTCTTTCTGACCTCGATACCTGTGAACGCGCGATTCATCGCGTGCAGAAGAAAGCCAAAGGCGGCGATAAGGACGCGAAAGCGGAACTGGCTGCGCTGGAAAAATGTCTGCCACAGCTGGAAAACGCGGGCATGCTGCGCGCGCTGAAAAACCTGACTGAAGAAGACAAGGCGGCGATCAAATACCTGAGCTTCCTGACCCTGAAGCCAACCATGTACATCGCCAACGTTAACGAAGACGGTTTCGAGAACAACCCGTACCTCGACAAAGTGCGTGAAATTGCAGCGGCGGAAGGTTCTGTGGTTGTTGCCGTGTGCGCGGCCGTTGAATCCGATATCGCCGAGCTGGACGATGCCGACCGTGAAGAGTTCATGGCCGAGCTGGGTCTGGAAGAGCCGGGCCTGAACCGCGTAATTCGCGCAGGCTATGAGCTGCTGAACCTGCAGACCTACTTCACCGCAGGCGTGAAGGAAGTACGTGCGTGGACCATCCCTGTAGGTGCAACTGCGCCTCAGGCGGCTGGTAAAATTCACACCGACTTCGAGAAAGGCTTTATTCGTGCGCAGACCATCGCGTTTGAAGACTTCATCACCTACAAGGGTGAGCAAGGCGCGAAAGAAGCAGGCAAGATGCGTGCGGAAGGGAAAGATTATGTCGTTAAAGATGGCGATGTGATGAACTTCCTGTTCAACGTCTGATTCGTCTTGAATGAAAAAAATCCACGCCCTGGCGTGGATTTTTTATTGCGGGGTTAAAACACATTTTCTAATAGTTCTGTTTTCATGCTGGGTTCAAAGGGAATGATTTCGGCAGTCGCAAGCTTCAACGCCTGAAAAGGATCCTCGCGCAAGTGCTCTTCGAGAGAGACCAGACTCTCGCATTTAGCGAGTATGACTCCACCGGTTCTTGGGATCCGTCTACCCGATGCCAGAAATATCCCCTCTGCATACCCCTTTTTTAGCCACTCCACATGAGCAGGAATCGCTGCGTCAACCTCTTCAAGGGGTTTGATATAGGTCAATATGACAATGTAAACCGTACTCATCCTTTGCCTCTTAGCTCTGTTTTAAACCGGTTGTTGGAACTGCTTATGCAGCCCTCTTTTGCTACCGGTTATTGTTATCGTTTTTTGGCGCTTTTGATGTTAATACGCTGGGCCCAATTGAGACAAAGCATTACGCTTCATATCCCAGGAGTAAAACCAATCATGCCAGCCGTTTTGCTTTTCCGCATAGCTACAGACCACAACCACTTCCTTTGACAGGTTGAAAGTTAAGTAATAGAAAAATGCGCCTTCAGGAGGTGCTGACCAAAATAGTTTTTCGCCCTGCGCATTGAAGATGGTCAAAACGGTTGGTAATGGCTTTGGCTCGCTTAACGCAAAGACTAATTGGCGTGTAGGGTCGACCATTGCATAGTCAAAAAATGGCATACTAACCAGTATGTTACTTTCACCATACGCCCATTGAAGCAGGTCTTTTTCTTTAATACAAATGAGATTTTCAATCATTGGTAAACCTCAACTTTTAAAGTTTGATCTGCTTCAAATCCCCTTCAAAAAGCCCCACAAGATATACCCGGTATCGGGCTGGCTGCACTTCTTTATACGTTAATACAGTGGAAAATTCTTTTAAACACTTTGAACATGTGTTTTTCGAAACATCTAATTGGCTTTCATCAAAGCTATATTTCTTATGTTCACTAACAAGCTTCACACCTCTCATTTTCTTAACCAAAAAGCATTTTACCTCTTCAGTGAGCGTGTCAAAATCATATGAGTTTACGATAGAGTAGACTATTACACCCTCGCATTCAGGGCATGCTATTTCCTTTCCATACTCTATGAAATCATTGTCGATGCCATCGAGGACTAATAACTTTTTCTTTAGTCGATTAGTTATTTTCATTTTTTTAGCTTTTAATTTTATTAATAAAAAAGTAAGGCGAGAAGAAAATGAGGGATTTTATTAATTAATAACATTATTTAGTCAACCATTCCATTCGATATAAATACCACAATCGAAGCTTTTTTCATTAGACTGTACAACAATACTTCCCCATTCATGCTCCCATTGAATTCCATATGGGGGGGTTGTAATTTTAAGCTTAGGCTTCGAGGTTATTTCATTCTCAACCCATGCTGTCAAACGCTGCCGCTCATCCGATAAATTACTCAGATTAGCCTTTTTATCCCAATCATCTAGAGTTTTATAAAAACTTCCATCCTTACTGGTAAGGAATATTGATGGAGAAAAAGAAAATACTGAAGGCCTCAGTTCCAAAATGAAAACTTGATCTTTCCATTTAATATTATCGATAGAGTAATAAAAAGAACCTATTTTAGTCAGTGGAGAGAGGAATTGGTAAAATTTGGAATTTTTAAAAGTATCAACACCTTTTAATTCGAGAGGGTAATTGTTAATTGCCACAAAACCAGTATGAACATCAAGGTTCATTTCTAACATATTTAAACCACCTTGTCTGGAAGTGACTACGTTATATTCCAAACTATATATATCCCATGATTAAACGACTTTGTCTCATATGAGACTGAAACCCGCCCCCACGCAAAGTTCCACCTAATGATGTCTGTTTCCATGGTATCAGGCGTGTCCAGGTTTAGTGATTCTTTCAGCCAATCAGACAAACTTTTACCGAGTTAATTTCCGGTTGGCACTCGTAACCCTTAACGATTATTAATGTAAGTTCTTAGGGAGTTATCCAAAAAAATAACTGCATTTAAATCTGACATTATTAGCCTTTGGAATACCACAAATGTTTAATTAATTTTTTTATCGGCAGCGGCCTTTGGCATAACAAGATGACCTCCTACAGGGTCAATTTCAACTCTATTTATCCCATGTGATTTTTCAACACCCCATTATTATAATTGCGAGTTTTTTACACCAATACGCACTCAACTCATAATTTTATATTATTCCATTTACAATAATCTCTCCAGGATTTTTCATCTCTGAAACCGGAACGATAATTACAATAAATTGCACCTGAACAATTCCAATGGTCATATGCCGAATTAATATGGCCCCATGCACCATGAATTGGAAGGTCAATATTCGTTTTTTCTTTGAACCAATCCCTTAATCTTTTTGTAACTTTTCCCTCAGGTTTTTTTTGTTCTCCATCGATTAATTTATAAGGTGCAAAACTCCAACTACCTATAATAGCATTTTCATCATTAGGCTGAATAAAGTTAACTATCAAATAAATGTCACCATGCGTGTTTCCTTTAATGTTAAAAATAGCTCTATAAGAGACTGTATCACATCCCTTATCTGGCCAAGCCTCCCAATTAAAATTATCATTATTCATTATTTCTTTTTTGGTTGTAAGTGGTGTCAGCGCCAGCATTTTATTGAAGAAAAGAGCGCCTGTATCTATATCAAGATTCATAGTCATATTCCGATATCAAAAGGCTTGCCAATAGGCTCAAGCACAGTTTTATAATTTGAAAGGAAAAATTGCGTTCCTCCGCCCTGACCAAAAACAACAGGATCTTGTGATAATGCTTGTCCCGTTCCAGCAACTGCATCACGTTTTACACGGTACGCCTGAATTTTGCTACGGAATCCAAATATTCTATGTGGCTGTACCTGCAAACTCTCCCATAGTTTTTGTCTACTACCGCCAGCGGCATCGAGAGTTGCCTTATCAAAATAAAAACCAGATTGTCCAGGAGCACCACCGAAGATGACATCACCTTCTTTTAACATTGTGTTAGACCATAAGTCGCGTCCTTTGTACTCCCCATGACCTTGCCACTGCCTGCCGAACGCAGCCTGATTATGGTCATTTGCTTTCGTCGGCGCACATCTTGGTTTCAACCCCCACGGATCCACCCACCCCAACGCATTCGGCGCATACTGGTAAAGGTTTATCCCCCCCGCCAGCCCTATCGGGTCCTGCTGCGTAAACCTTCCGCAGTCCGGGTCGTAATACCGGAACAGATTGTAGTGCAGCCCTGTCTCACGGTCCAGGTATTGCCCCTGCATCCGCAGGTTCTGGGAATATCCTGATAGCTGCGTTTCGCTTTCTCGCAGCAGCTTGCCCCAGGCGCTGTTAACCCCTTCCCAGCGCACCTGCCCTTCGATATCCGTCATCCGCTCCGGCGTGCCGTTCGGCTGGCAGTGGAACCAGAAAATCTCCGGCGCTTCCACGCCGTCAATACGCGCCAGCGGGTCATAGCTGTCCTGGTCGCTGTAAACGTAGGTGAGCGGCACATCCCCGTGCACCTCCTGCAGCAGGCGGAACCCTTCCCAGACAAACCGGGTGGTAACCGGCTTGCCGGCTGGCTGACCGCCCAGCATCTGCTGACGCGTTTTGCTTATGCGTCGCCCGAGCGGATCGTAGCGGAAGCTGACCTGCGTTTGCGGCCTGTTACGGTCCCGCGGCTGGCTGATAACCTCCGTCAGGCGATGTTCGCCGTCATAGCGGTAGTGCCAGCGAGTCTGACCGTTATCTTTCTCCACGGTGCGGCCGTGGAGGTCATAACGCCAGCGAATGCCGTTCAGCTGCGTCAGGCGGTTGTGCGTGACCTTCTCAGCAGAGCCTTCGAGCGGGTTACCGGCAGCATCCCAGCGCCACTGCTCCTGGCCGGGCAGCGTACCGTCCTGAACGAGCAGACGCCCGGCGCTGTCGTACTGCCAGCGGTACCATCTGAACGGGTTATCGTCCCGCTCTTCCCGCACCAGGTTATTGCGGTAATCGTAATCCCAGCGGCGGGACCACCGGCGCGGCGACGGGCGCTGGGCATTGCCGGTAAAGACGTCACGGCGATGCAGTCGCCCAAGACGATCGTATTCGCTGCGGGTGGTCAGCAGCCCCTTGGTACGGCTGGTCTCGCGGTGGAGTTCGTCGCGTGTGAAATCAGAAACCGACAGCTTATCGAGAGCAATGCTGAGCAGATGTCCGCTGCCGTAGTAGAACTGCTTCAGCTCGCGGCCATCGGGCAGCGTGACGGAGGTGCGGTTACCCAGCGTGTCATACTCCCACGCCAGCTCGCCGTGCTCGCCCGCCTCGCGCGTGACGCGACCGAGCGCGTCATAGTCAAAGGCGAGCTCCTGCTCTGCCTCGGTGCTCCACGCGTCGGCTGAAAGCGCAGGGTGTAGCCCAATCCGGCTTAACAGCCCGGACGGCGTGTAGTGATAGCGGGTTTGCCCTTCCGGCGTGGTGCGGGCGACCAGCTGGCCGCTCGCGCTCCAGGCGAAGGCGTGGGTAATGGCTTCGGGATGACCGGCGGCAAAGGTGCGCGCTATCGTGCGCCCGCAGGCGTCGTAGCGATACTGTGAGGCCACGCCATCGAGCCCTACCTCTTCCAGCAGCAGCGAATCTGCTCCCCAGCGGAACTGATACGCTTCACCGTTTTCGTTTTCAAGAGCAATCAGACGCCCTCGGCTGTCCCAGCGGCGGCGAACCTCCTCACCCTGAGTATTACGCGTGGTGGTTAAGCGACCGGCCTCATCGTATCTGAACTCACTTTCTTTACCATCCGCGCCAGCATGCTTCGCCGGCAGGCCGCGCTCGTTCCATTTGAGCGACTCCGTCCAGCCTTCCGGGCGATCGAGCTGCACCGGGCGACCTGCGGCGTCGTAGCGGTAGCGCGTCTCTTCACCGTCGGCCCCAGTCTCGACCACCAGCCAGCCCAGCGGATGATAGTGATACCGGGTCGTGCGACCAGAGCAGTCCGTCGCGCGCACCAGCTGTCCCGCCTCGTTGTACTCCTGGTAGCGGCTGTTGCCGGCGGCATCTATCTCTTCAACGACCTGGCCGAACTCGTCCCGGCGCAGCTGTGTGGTCTGTCCCATCGGATCCACCACGCGCTTCAGCCCGTGATGTTCGTCGTACCAGAACCGGGTGGCGCTGCCGTCGGCTTCGATAATCGCAGACGGCAGCGCGCGGTGCTCAAGCCAGGTGGTAGCGCGCGTATTGCCGTCGGCATCGGTCTCCTGAACCCGGTTGCCCATTTCGTCGTAGACGAAGGTGACGGCGTTACCGAGCGGATCGATGCGACGCGTCAGAAGTTCGTTGTCATCCCACGCGTAGCGCCAGTTCTCGCCGCGCTCGTCAACGTAGCGGACTATCAGATTTTGCGCGTTCCAGTAGTGGCGGCGCGTCTGACCGTCGTAGTGCTCAACGATCGTCAGCCCGGCGGCCAAATCGTAGCTAAAGCGGCAACCGTCGCCGGTGCTGGTGCGGTTTTCCACTACGCGCCAGTGATCGAATTTTTTCCAGCGGTATTCGCTCTCCAGACCGCCCGGCATCCGGTGCCAGACCATCAGCCCGTGCTCGTTATAACGGTATTCACGCGTCACCACGCCGGAGGCATCCGTCGCGCTCGCCAGCTGTCCGCGCGCGTCGTAGCCCCACTGCATCAGCGGCCAGCTACGGCTGCCGTCGAAATGGCTGGCAGCGGTCACGCGCTGCGGGAATCGTTCATCTTCATAGCGCAGGGTGACGTCTATCGCCCGCGGCTCGTCGTGAAGACCGACCAGCCTGCCCTGCTCGTCCCACTCCGTCTGCAGCGCGTTGCCGTATTCATCGCTGAGGGAGGCCAGACGCAGGATTAAGGGGTTTGCGCGTGTCGGTTTGTACAGACGCCACACCGCGCCGTCATCGTCAGCAATCGCCACGTCGCCGCTCTCATTACGGCGGATAATGATACCTTCGCTGATGCTGTAAAACGCGCGGTCAACAGGCGGCAGCTCGAAGCTCAGCTCGCGCCCGGTTTCGTCGTACCAGGTGGCATTGTTTTCTTCCAGCGTCAGATAGCTGTCAAAGGCGGTAGCCCAGCCCAGACCAAACAGCCCTTCGCGGGTGGTCAGGCTGTTGTAGCTGCGCTGCCAGCGAAGCGGGAATCGCCCTGGCAGCGAGAAATCGAGTTCGTCGTCGTCATTCAGCACCTTCACGCCGGTGGCGGCGTGAACCGGGTGCGAGGAGCCAAACACGGCATTGACGGCCATATCGGCCAGCATCCCGCCGCCGGCTGCCGCCAGCGCGCAGGGCATGTTTTTCAGGATCTTGCCCGGACGGCCGCGGAGCAGGGAGAGCGCAATCATCCCCAGCGCCAGACCCGGCGTTTTGCCGCTTTTGATATCGCGAACCGTGAGCGTGTCGCCGCCGATGATCACGTTCGGGGAAACGCCATCGGAAACAGTCCCTTCGCAGGTGGTGCGATCTTTCGCACGCACCGCGGGCTGCCCGTTGATGAAGACGCTTTTCGAGCCTTCCGCCAGATACTGCGGCCCGGAGTGCTTTTCGCACGCCACCTTGTCTTCTTCCAGCGGCGAGGTTCCCGCAGCGGCAGAGGCCACGCTCGGCTGCCACATTTCGCTGCCAAACTGTCCGGCAGCGGAAAGCAGCATGCCCGCGTAATCGGCAAAGCTGCCCGGAGACTGCGGCTCAGGTGAAGGGGTATCTGCTGGCGTCAGCGTTCCGGCCGCGCGTGCTGCGGGGATCGCATTCGTCATAACGTTGCTGGAGCCGGTGGTGATTTTACCCGCAGGCGACGGCGGGAAAATCGCGTTGCCTAACCCTTCGGCAGCGTTGCTGATATCGTCTGTGATCCCCGCCACGTTTGCCAGCACGCCGCCAATGATGCCGCTTAACAGACAGCTGGATCCAATCGCCGCCACGCCTGCGGCTGCCGCCCCTGCCCCCAGCAATGGCGCTGCCACGGTAGCGGCGGCACCCACCGCCGCGCCAATCACCGCATAAGCGGCGCCTTCCGCCACAATGCTGGTGATGTCAGCAAAAATGCTGGAGTGAATAATCTCATCGCCCTTACGGGCCGCGTTGTTATCGCTCATGCCTTACACATTCCGGTTGTCGTTTAGCGTCAGGCTCTGCTTAAGCGCGCTCCAGCGCACCTCGTCCTCTTCAGTGAATGCTCTGAGCGCTGAGAGGGTAAAAATCATCAACACCGGTTTGCCCGGCGTCTGCACGGCCAGCTGTTTTTGCCACAGGCGCTGCCCGTTATGGTCAAAGTTGGTTTCAACTTCCAGACCGCTGATGTTGCCGTCAGGCCCGGTTTTCACACTCTGGAACTCGCTCTGAACGACCTCGCCCATCTGAGGGCGCATCACGTCCCACTGGCGGTGGAACTCTTCCTCATAATCGCTGCCATCCGGGATAACGCCGCGGCTGACCACAACGGACAGCCCGCTTTCGTCATCGCGAATAATATTCATGCTGTTATCCTGCCAGGCCGCAGGGAAAAGGGAAAACGAACCTTCCTGGAGGGTATATTTCATTGGTGAATCCGCGTCTAAGAATGCTGAAGAATTTTAAGGACCGTTATGGACAACATGGTGGCAGACAGAAAGCGGTTATTCTTTCGGCGGCGTGAATTTCGCCTGCACCGCCGCATCAATATCCCCTTTATGCCCCGCGCCCGGCGCCGTGGTGCCCGGTTTTGTGCCTGAGGTATTCAGGTGCAGCTTTCCGCCCGTCGTGATATGACCATCCCCTTCAACAAAGAAGTTAAACTCTTTGCCGATCAGGCTAATTTTGCCGTTCGCGTTAAGCTCAATGGCGCTCTCGCCGGAGACAAGTCTCAGCTTTGTTCCGGAAGCGATAACGTACTGCTCCACCGCCGCATCCAGCTTGCCTTTCCCCGTCAGGATCTCGGTTCCACCTTTCACCGCCTGGATCTGATTAGCCTCCACGCGATGCAGCTCGTTTTTCTTAACGTAATGGCTGCGCTCGCCACCGACGCTGTGCGTTTCATCATTCTTAACGCTGGTGTCCATGTTGCGCTCGGCCTGGATCCACACCTGCTCTGCACCTGCCTTGTCCTCAAAGCGCAGGGCGTTGGCGTTGTCGACCGAGCCGTCTTTCGTGCGGCTCATAAAGCCCATCTGCGTCGCCGCTGCCGGCAGCGCCCACGGCGGCATGCTGGCTTCGTTATACACGCGCCCGGTAATAATCGGACGATCCGGGTCGCCGTTGATAAAGTCCACCACCACCTCATCGCCCACGCGCGGAATTTGCACACCGCCGTAGCCCTGGCCGGCCCACGCGCTCGACACGCGCACCCAGCAGGAGCTGGTGTCATCACCCTTCGCCAGACGGTCCCAGTGGAACTTCACCTTCACGCGACCGTATTTGTCCGTCCAGATGCTCTCCCCCTGCGGCCCCACGACCTTCGCCGTCTGCGGGCCGTAGGTGCGCGGCCACGCCGTGCTCTGCGCCGGGCGATAAGAGACCGACGCCGGGATGACTGTGAAATCAGTCCGGTGAATAGTTTCACCTTCGCCGCTGGCGTAGCGGTTCTCCTCGAAGTGGTATCCGGCCGCCGTCACCAGATACTGGCCGTTATCGCTGAAGAACGGCGCGTTGGTCAGGGTGAAGATGTGGCCCGGCGCAATGCCCGCCGCCGTGGCCGTGGCCTGAATCTGCTGATGCTCCACCTGCCAGCGCTCCTGGCGAATGCGGGCGTAGAACTCCGCATGCCCGGTCTCGACAAAGCGGCCCGGCCAGTCATACACGTCAATGCTGCCCGGTTTCGGCGATGCCGGGTTCTGCTGGGCCTGGAACAGCCACGCGTTCGGCTTGCGGAAGTCGTAGTCGTCGAGGCTGTAAATCCCCGGCGTCACGCTGTCCTCCAGCGCCCACTGGCCGATGCCCTCTTCGTCGGTACTGCCGCCGGACGGTGTCTGGTGATACGGAATCACCTCGTAGCCGCTGAACGGCTGGTGCTGGGTGGCGGCGTCGGTGAGCACCAGGGTGTGTTTGTCGGCCTCGTGGCTGAAGTGATAGGCAATCCCCTCCAGCTCCATCAGACGGCTGATGAAGTCCAGGCTCGACTCCTGATACTGCACGCAGTAGTCCCATACGCGGTAGCTGCCGGTGAGCTTGTCCTCCACGTTGACCTGATGCTCGCCAAGCAGGGTTTTCACTATCTGCGGCACCGTCTGCCCCTGGAAGATACGCAGGTTGCGGTCGCGCTTCATCGGCCACAGGTCCGGCTCCACCGTCAGCTGGTACACCGCGTAGCGGGTGCCCGTCAGCTCAACGGCGCTCACCGCCACGCGCGTGACTTTGCCGTTGATATAGCGGGAGGTGAGCAGGTTCTGCGTCGGGATGGTCACCGTGACCGGCTGCCCGAGCAATTTGCTGCGGTCAATGCGCGCATCCGTGCCGAGCAGGGTCAGCGTCAGGGCGAACGACTCGGACATCGCCTCGCGGCCGGAAAGTTTCCAGAAGAGCAGCCCCTCGACCGGGAGCTGAACGGTAATTCGGTTGAGCATAATCTGTATTCCGTAATGGTTTATGCTGAAAACGTGTTTGAACGTAAAGCTAATTTTGACAAAGTGGTTTTGGATATGCGCCGGTGCTCTTATTCGTCAGAAACGTTAAAGAAAGTTATCCTCAGGTGCACTGTGAAATAGCTCCCCTGCCATGCTGACGAGACGTTCGTGTTGGACCAGTTTATCTTTCCACTTCTGCGGAATACCTGAATAGCCATATAACGCACCGGCCAGTTGACCTGCCGTTGCCGCAACGCTGTCGGCATCATCCGCCAGATTGGCGGCAAGAAGGATCGCATCACGGAAATTATCCGTATGCCATACCGCCCACATTGCGGCCTCAAGCGTATCGATAACATAACCGCTGGAGCGAATCTGGTGACGCGACTTATGCTTGTACTCACCAGCGTTAACGATCATAACCCTTGCACACAAAGGAAACCGATGAAGCTTGAACAACGCCTCTTTTGGATAACCACAGCATCGTCACTGTGAAGATCGAGCATTACGCGTCCTTCCGTATTGATGTATCCACAGAGAGTAGATCTTAAGAAACTCTGAAAATATAAACAAAACACTATACAGCCAGACGCTTGAGGCGCCCGCGAGATTCAACAACAGCGGGAAAAGGGTCACCGAGTACCGGAAGGAGATCAGACGAAAAACTTCCTGGCAGAGCGCCAGTCTGCTCGCGAAAGGCTTCCCGGTCAGCAAGCACCATGCCGAGGCAAAGAGCGACAACAGCAACAGGAAATCGAGAATAAAGAAAAGCAGCAGAACGCCGGATCCACCACCAGAAAGCCAGTTTCCTGTCGCACTGAAAGAGGATATATCGGATACAAAGGGGACTCTGTCATGGCGCACGGACTGCGCACAGTAGACCGCAACAGCCAGCGCATCCATCGTTCCCCAGAAAATGAATACCTGCTTTTTAACACTCATCATTGCTCAAGGAAGTGCGCTGTTTAACAACATCACTGACTCACCGGTGCAGGAGGCCATTTACCGCCATGCTGAATAAGCGTGTCTTTGATTTCAGTCAGCTTTTGATATTCGTCACTGCCCTCTTTCGCCCGGTTCAGATAACGCTGCAGCTGGTTGGCCATTGTCCAGCCATTATCCGCCTTGATCTCAGCGTTTGCGCCACGCTCCAGCAAAAGCAGGACATGATCGTAAGAGTGAAAGTCAAGCGCGGCGATCAGCAACGTATTACCCAGTGAATTGGTAATATTGATGTCCGCTCCACCGTCAAGCATCGCCTGCAGCGTATCGGTGTTTTTTGCTTCGAGGGTCTCGAAGATAATCGGTTCCCCAAACGTTTTATCCTTCGCATCCGGCGATAATCCGCCCTCAAGCATCGCCTTTATCCAGACCCCACTGTCTGCTTTCAGCACATATTCAGCCGGACTGCTCTCTCCTTTAGGCCTTGGCTGGAGCGGATCTGCCCCCGATTTAACCAGAGCGGTAATAATATTTAGCTGTTCTGGTGTTTTTTTATCGTTAATTGCGTTCATCACCGCCCAAAACAACAGCGTCATGTCCTCTTTACCGGGCTTATTAAGGTCGGTTTGCGACGCTAATTTAATAACCTCATTCATCTCACCGGCTTCAATTGCACGCGCGACTGTGAGCTGCTGACCACTGAAGTAATTGTCTGGTTTTAAATCCATATTTTGCTTGCACCCCTGAACCATAAACATTAAACAAAGCGCTATCCAGCCAGTAATCAATGATTTCACGCGCGACTCCCGATAATTGCGATGTCTTCATCTTTCTGTTGCTCAATACATTTAATCGCCTGATCGATGCCATGGCGATCGAGAGCACCTCCCGTTCCCCCCGGAAGGTCGTGTGCAATTCCGGCAGCGTTAGGCATGACGGCAGAAAGCTCTTCTTTGGCTATCAGCGCCGGCACGTGTCCTTTAACCGTTTTGAAATCTTCCCAAAGGTTAACTTCCTGAATTTTTGTCAGCAGTTCACCTTCAACCCGGTAAGCCTGAATATTTTCCGTACTGCCCAACAAACTTCCGCCGTATTTCTCTACGGTACCCGGATGCAGACCGGCCGCGTTGAAGGTCCATCCCGGCATACCGCTGGCCATCGCGGTAGCAGACGCTAATCCGCCCCCTAAAGAGTGGCCCGCAATGTCCACTTGTTGACCGGATTTAGCGAGTTGTTCGCCAAGACCCACTGCTCTTTTATAGTAATCTGACGCCATTCCGAGCCCTTGCGCACCGTTATTTTTCCAGTCAGCCATGTTCTTCATGGGGAAAAATTCGGGTTGCCGTGACCCTCTGAAAACCAACGTTGGGTTCATATCACGACCAAACACCTCGGGGTCGGGTTGATATACGCGGGCCAGAAAATCAGGAGAGGCTGTATTGTCGAAAAGTGATTTGCTGTTCAGCCCAAGCTTCTTCAGCGCCGCTGCGTCATTACTAATATCCGTCCATCCCTTCGGCACGCCCGGCGTCGTTTCCAGCGGGTTTACGGTCTTATAAACATTTTCCGCAAGCTTCGCTTTCTCCACGGCAATATTATTCGCCGCTAACCGTTTAGCCGCGATCTGCGCATCCGGATAGAGACTGTTGCTGCCCTTCGCAATCAGGTCCTTACGGGCCTGCCAGCGTTCGGCTTTGGTCATATTCTCCAACTGCGCCGCATAGGTTTTACCGTCTTTGCCCGGCGTCGGCTGGTCAGGCACCTGAGCCGCTTTGGATTTCACCACCTGCGTCGGCAGCTCCGTTGGCGCGGGGCGGGAACCATAGGTGCGCACCATGGTTTCGTAACGTTCAACGATAGTGCTCTCCGGATACCAGCCCAGACCCGTATTTGAGGCAGCCTGTAATCGCCCATCGGCATTGATATAAAACATCTCAGTCACTGACGACCAGTTGCGAAAACTCTCGTCGATAGCCACGATCCTGCCCATGTCGAGATCCTGCGCAATCAGCTTGCGGGTATCGCGACCTGACTGATACGGATTTGCACCGGTAATGGAGTACAGCAGATCGTAGCGCGTGAACAGCGAGCGCAGCGAATTGTCGGGCACCGACATAATCCACTGCCCGGCGACGGACGGGCGGATAATTTTCGCAAAAAGCGCTGGCGAGACGTTCTCGCTGAAAAGATAGACAAACTTAATGTTATACATTCGCTCCGTCCTGTTCCCTGTCCCTGCCTGACTTACGGATTCACCAGCCAGGTACCCGGCTTGGCAATATCCAGCGTCTGGGTACGCGTTCTGCCGTTGCCCTGCAGTTCAATCTTCACCTCTCCGGCTGGCAGCTTGAGCGATGCATAACCGTTGGTCGCCGGACGCAGCGCTTTTGGCTCGCCGTTCACTTTCAGCGTTTCGCCGTCCTGGATACGGATATAGACCAGCGCGACCGGGCTGGCGACAGGTGGTGGAGTCTGTTCCGCCGCCGCCGGCTCGCTAACCTTCTCCGTTTCCGGCTTCACGTCTGGCGTGTTCGCGGCGGTTTCAGTCGGACGCGTCTCTGCCGGTGCCTGTGCCGCCTGCTCGGGCGCATCCTGACCGCCGCCGCTAAACAGCATGGCTCCGGCGACAATGCCCACCAGCACGCCAGCGGCAACCATGCCCGGGATCTTGTAGCGGCGCCAGTCAAGCGCCGAAGCCGGTTTCTCTTCCTCTACCGGAACCAGCATGGTGCCGGTTTTTTTGGCGGTCAGCACATCGTTGATCCCGGCGACCGGCATCTCAATCAGCGCCGCGAACTCGTCGATAGACTGCGGACGGTCCTCCATGTGCAGCGCCAGCGCGCGGTCAATAGCCTGCAGCAGCGGGATGGAATAACCCTGCGGCATGATTTCCACCAGCGGTTTGCAGGTATCCTGGATAGAGCGCACCACGCTGACCGGCGGCGGCGATCCCACGATCAGAGTACGCAGCACGGCACCAAGGGCGTAGATATCCGTCCACGGACCCTGCTCGCTTTCGTTGTCGTCGGTGTACTGCTCAATCGGCGCAAAGCCCGGGCGCAGCATGGTTTCCGTTTCGTCAGAGAGGTTACCGATGGTGCGGCGCGCGGAGCCGAAATCGAGCAGCACCGGCAGGCCGTTATCCTGGATCTGAATGTTATCCAGAGAGATATCGCGGTGCAGATAGCCTTCGTCGTGAATGGTTTTGATCGCGCCGAACAGCATCGGCAGCGTGCGGCGGATCCACGCCTCGTTGATCAGCTCCGGCTTTTCTTCACGCAGGCGTGAAAGCGTGGTGCCGCTGTAAAACAGCGTCCCCATGTAGGCCGTGTCGTTTTGCACCCAGAAGCGCAGGACGTGCAGCAGGTTCGGGTGGTTGAAGCGCGCCAGCAGACGGGCTTCCTGAATAAAGCTGTTCAGGCCGGCGGAAAACGCTTTGCCAAAGCGCTCGCTGCGCAGCACGAGGGTCATGTCATCACCGCGCACGGCGAGCGAGGAAGGCATAAATTCTTTGATAGCGATAGTGCGTTCGAGCTGGTGATCCCACGCGCGATAGACAATGCCAAAACCGCCGCCGCCGATCACCTCTTTAATTTCAAACTCGTTGAAGCGGTACCCGACCGGGAGCGCGTTTGGGACAGTCCGATTGTTATCATTATCCGTCATCTTTTACAGTTCTCTTGATGATTATTACGCGGCAAACTGACAGTGAAACTCGCCCTGCTCGCAGGTGACGTGCAGACGTCGGTACTGCTCGTCGCTGCGGCTGGCGGTAAGTAAGATCTGGCTCATCTGAGGCAGTAAGGTGTTGGTCAGAATAGCATCCACCATGCGGCCACCGGACTCCACCTCGGTACAGCGCTGAACAATCTGTTCAACCACGCTGTCGTCAAACTCAGAAATAATGCTGTGATTCTCTTCCAGACGGCGCTGAATGCGCTTGAGCTGCAGACGAACAATCAGCCCCAGCATCTCATCGCTGAGCGGATAATACGGCACCACCAGCAGACGGCCCAGCAGCGCCGGTGGGAACACCTCCAGCAGCGGCTGGCGCAGCGCGCCGCTTAACGCGTCAGGCTCCGGCATCAGCTCCGGATCGGCGCACATCGCGCTAATCAGGTCGGTGCCGACGTTAGAGGTCAGAATAATGATGGTGTTACGGAAATCAATATGGCGTCCCTCGCCGTCTTCCATCCAGCCTTTATCAAAGACCTGGAAGAAGATCTCGTGGACGTCCGGGTGTGCTTTTTCAATTTCGTCCAGCAGCACCACGCTATAAGGACGGCGGCGCACGGCCTCGGTTAACACCCCGCCTTCACCATACCCTACGTACCCCGGAGGCGCACCTTTTAAGGTGGAAACGGTGTGCGCTTCCTGGAACTCGCTCATGTTGATGGTGATAACGTTCTGCTCGCCGCCGTACAGAGATTCCGCGAGCGCCAGCGCGGTTTCGGTTTTACCGACGCCGGACGGGCCGCACAGCATAAAAACGCCCACCGGTTTGTTGGGATCGTCGAGCTTCGCTCGCGAGGTTTTCACGCGGCGGGCAATGAGATCCAGACCGTGACGCTGGCCAATAACGCGCTGGTTCAGCGTGTCGGCAAGGTTCAGCACCGCGTCGATCTCGTTTTTCACCATCCTGCCCAGCGGGATCCCGGTCCAGTCAGAGACCACGGCGGCAACCACGTTTTCATCCACAGCCGCAAACAGCAGCGGTTCATCACCCTGTAAGGCGTTCAGCGCCTGCTGCTGTTCCGCCAGCTGGCTGCGCAGTTCAGCGCTATCTTCATCGCCCGCCGCGAACAGCGCCGCGCGCAGGCGAATAATCTCCTGGACCAGGCTGCGTTCTTCTTCCCAGCGCTGAGCCAGAGATTCGCGTTTTGTTTCGTACACGTCGCGTTCTGCGCGTAACGTCGCTACGCGCTCAGCGTCACCGGCACCGACGCGCGCTTCGCGCTCAGCGATCTCAATTTCCACGTCCAGCGCGGCAAGGTGGCGCAGGCAGTCTTCCAGCTGCGCGGGCGGCGCGCTCTGGCTGACCGCGACGCGGGCGCAGGCGGTATCGAGCAGCGCAACGGCTTTGTCCGGCAGCTGACGCGCCGGGATGTAGCGATGCGACAGCTTGACCGCCGCGCTGACCGCTTCGTCGAGCAGCAGCACCTGGTGGTGCGTCTCCAGCGGCGACACGGTGCTGCGCAGCATCAGAATGGCTTTCGCTTCGTCCGGCTCATGCACCTGCACCGTCTGGAAACGACGGGTCAGCGCCGGGTCTTTTTCGATGTACTTTTTGTATTCCGCCCAGGTGGTGGCCCCGATGGTGCGCAGCTGACCGCGCGCCAGCGCTGGCTTGAGCAGGTTCGCCGCATCGCCGGTCCCCTGCTGGCCGCCTGCGCCAATCAGGGTATGGATCTCATCGATGAACAGAATAATCGGCGTTGCGCTGGACTGGACTTCATTAATGAGCGCCTGCAGACGGGCTTCAAACTCGCCTTTCATGCCTGCGCCAGCCTGCAGCATGCCGATATCCAGCAGCCACAGCTGGATATTTTGCAGCGGCTCCGGCACGTCGCCGTCGGCGATACGCAGCGCCAGCCCTTCCACCACCGCCGTTTTGCCGACCCCGGCTTCCCCGGTCAGCAGCGGGTTGTTCTGGCGGCGACGCATCAGGATATCCACCATCTGGCGGATCTCCTCGTCGCGCCCGACAACCGGGTCAATCTTCCCTTCGCGAGCGCGGGCGGTCAGGTCCTGGCCGTACTGGGCCAGCGTCCCCTGCGCAGCCGGTACCGCACCCGCCGGTGCATCGACGGCGGCTGCGGCCTGCTGCGTCTCTTTGCTGTTGGCGCAGATAGCGTCGAACTGCTCAATCAGCACCTCGACGTTCAGGCGGGTGAACTGTGACGAGATGCTTTTCAGCACGTTAGCCAGGTTCCAGGTTTTAAGCATGCCGATCAGCAAATGGCCGCCGCGAATACGGCTGACGCCAAACTTCAGCGAGCCGAAGACCCAGGCGCGCTCCACGGCGCTGTCGATATGTTCAGAGAGATCGGAAACGGAACTTGCGCCACGCGGAAGGACATCCAGCGCCGCAACGATATCGCGCGTCAGCTGCTGTTCATCAAGGGCAAAGTGGCGGATGACCTGCTGCAGATCGCCATCCTGCTGCTGCATCAGCTGATGGAGCCAGTGCACCAGCTCAACATAGGGGTTACCGCGCAGCTTGCAGAACGCAGTGGCGCTTTCCAGAGAGGTAAATAACAGCGTATCCAGTTTGCCGAAAAGCACGGCACGGCTAATTTCTGACATGTTAGTTTCCATTAACAATAATTCGGTATACGGAAGGATTACCGCTCTGCGCGATACACCAGATCGCCACGCGGGACAGGCTGCGGCTGACGGCCCAGCCAGGTGTTGTAGCCTAATCGCCCATTGCTGCCGAGCGTGGTGCCCTGCACCGCGTCTTCACGCAGGATCACCCGTGTTTCCCATTCAAACTCCACCCCCGCGTACTGACGCACCCAGTCGCGCAGCTCGGTGACCCACGCTTCTCCCGGCAGAAAGCGGTTATACTCCTCCGCGCTCAGCGGGCCTATGTCGATGCGAAACTTATGCTGAACGTCGCGGACGGCGACGCCGAGAAAGGCGGACTCACCCATGCGAGGCATGCGGCGTCCTGCTCCCAGCTGCGCCTGCTCGCGCGTGGAAAGCGGCATCCACTGCGGCACGTTGCTGACCAGCTTGACCGGCGCTTTAAAATAGTTGCGCAGGATCTTCTCTAGCCCCTCCGGATCCCGCCCGTTACGGGTCAGGTGCCCGGCGTGGGTAAAGCGTGCATGCGAGCTCAGGCTGCCTTTGTTCATCTGCCCCGGCTGCCCCATGCCAATCAGCGACGCCAGGTAGCCCTCAAAGCGCTTGTTATCGGCGCGATCCAGAGAGACCGCCGGTTGCGCATCCGCCCAGGCGCGGTAAAAAAGCAGCGCCAGACGGTGGTGGAACAGATCGGCAAACGCGCTGAGGCTGGTGTCCTGATGATGATAAATACGCTCGCGGGCATATTCGGTCATGTGGACCGGCAGCGGGCCGTTCGGGCCAAACAGGCCGAAGCTGAGGATAGAGACCTCGTGCAGCCCGCTTTCCTCCCGCTGACGTACCTGGGCCAGCGTCGACGGCGCAAAACTCATCGACGGCTGCTGGCCGATGCGCAGCGGCTCAAATTTCGGCAGCGGCGCGCGCCCCAGCGGGTAGCGCTCGCCGCCCTGGGCATCAATGCGCCTTAACAGCTGAAACAGATCGTAGCGCCAGGGCGTCTCACGGACCCCGCTCCAGAACGTATCCGGCAACCGGGTCAGGCGATGTACGCGCAGCGGTGCAGTGGCAGCGTCACTCATATCAGCGCCCTTTTACCCATGCGCGGTGCCCAGTAGCCAATCTCGCCGCGCTGCTGACTCTTCAGGGTGAACTCCGTAAAGCTGTTGATGGACACCAGGCGGGCAAAGAGACGCTCCATTACGCTGCCGAAGAGCCACGGGCTGGCGCCGGAAAAGGCTCGCTCATCCACCATCAGGGTAATGCCGATCCCGCGGGCGAAAACGACCGGGCCGGGTTCAGGCACGCGGCGGTGAACCGGCTCCAGCACGCAGTGGCGTACCCCCTCCACCTGACGCGCAACGGGCGTTTCTGCCAGGTTGGCGTACAGCCCTAACAGCTGGCGCAGCGCGGCCGCGCCGTCTTCATTTTCGCTGTCCATCAGGCTGAGGTAGTTCATCTGCAGCTGGCTGATGAGCCGCCAGGTGCTGAACCCTTCGGCCAGCGCCGGACGCGGCGGCGTCGGCCCTTTACGCAGGGTCAGGGACTTCACGGGCATGGAGTCGGCCATAATGAACTGTCCGAGCTCCTGCTGCAGCATCAGCGGCAGGTCGCGGCTGGTGCAGAGCACCTCGGCAGAGATATAGCGCAGGTTTTCCTGCCAGGGAGCGTGCTGTTCATCCACCAGCGAAATAAAGACCTCCGAGCCAATATAGCCGGTACGGGTGCCGTAGCGCAGGGCGTGCTCGGAAAGCACGCGCTGTTCGCGGCGCAGGGAAAAATAGGCCCCGTAGTTGCCCGCATCGCCGCTCCAGGTGCTCCAGAATGGACGAAACGTCTGGTCATCACGCTGGCCGTCTGCGCTGCCATAGATTTTTTTGACCGCGTATATTTCATAATCCAGCGGACGGATGTTATCGACCACCAGATGGTATTCATGCTGGCCTTCGTTCAGCTTCTGACGCGCCGCGACCTTAGGGAACAGGTTGATGACAGGCGTACAGTGCAGCGCCAGATGGCTGGCATCGACCACGCGCTCCAGCTGTTCATCCGACTTATCCAGCAGGATGAAAATATCAAAGGCTTTTTCGTTTTCACAACGCTGAATCAGCTTGCTCAGACCGCTGAGGCTGATGAAGCGGAAGCGGGCCGGAAACGCGAAATACTCCTGCAGCAGACGGTAGCCGTCAAAGTTGCGCAGATCGTCCGGGAGCAGCGCCTGGTCAGGCTCAAAGCCTTCCTGGCGCAGCGCGTCAGACGCCAGCAGCTGTCGCTGCGGCTGCGGGCTGACCGTCTGACAGACGATCCCGGCGTGGTGCTCCATCACCAGCTCCAGCAGCTTCAGCGCTTCAATGTCCGGACCGCCGAGGAAGAATTCCAGACGGTCGAAATCCAGGTGCCCGAGGTTTTGCGGGCCGTCGCAGGCGATGCGGATCCGTAAGGCGCTGTTGATCCCCCGCTGGCTCAGCCCCAGCTGCGCGAGCGGCAGATCGGCGGGCACGCCGCCCAGCTCGACCCTGTCGATTTTCAGCGGCAGCAGGTTGACCTCGTGCGCCGTGGTATAGCTGCAGGTCACGCCGGTCTTCTTGAGCGCCAGGCTGTCCATCATGGTACCGCGCGGCACAATGAAGCCCTTGCTCAGGTCACCCCGGCTGCTGTCGGGTTCAATCTCCGCGATCGCCATCGACGGCGTGGGCGCGAGATAGTTAGGCGCAATCATCTCCAGCAGACGCTGGGAGAAGCGCGGAAACTCCGCGTCCATTTTCATCTGCACGCGGGAGGTCAGGAAGGCGAAGCCCTCCATCAGACGTTCGGTATACGGGTCCGCCACTTCGATGCCGCGCATGCCCAGCCGTCCGGCGACTTTTGGGTAGCGTTCGGCAAACTCGGCCCCCATTTCGCGCAGGTAGGCCAGCTCACGGTTGTAGTATTCGAGCAGTTTACTTTCCATGATTACCCCGCATCTTTCAGTTCAAAATGGCCGTTTTCCAGATCGACATCGGTACGAAACAGAAACTCCAGCGGGTACGGCACGCACCACAGACGCCCTTTGATCTCGATGGAGAGCACGTTGTGCAGATCCAGCGAGGAGGTATCCGACACGCAGCGGACCTGCAGCCCCTGCGGCAAAATGCGCGGTTCAAAATTGATGATGGCCTCGGTGAGCTTGCGCTGAATATCGTGCCATTCGATATCCGACATTCGCTTCCCGGCCAGCGGTGCGACGCCGAAGTTGACCACCGAGCGGTTCACGTGCGGCAAGGCGCTCAAATCACCGGAGGCATCGTGATTGATGGTGTTAAACAGCCACTGCAGATCGCGCAGCACATTGCGGCGCAGGGCGGCGTGGGTGATCAGATTGTTGTTGGCCGACTCGCGTTTTTTCTCCGGGTCGTTATCGGTGAGACGATCCAGCAGCGAGGGCTGCATTTTGTCGCGCGCCCCCACCTTCTCCTGCTTGCTGCGGGCTTGCCAGCCGCTGCGCAGCAGATCGCCTTCGCCAGCGGGATTACTCATCGGCTCCATCCGTCGCAAACGTCACGAGGTTCAGGGAAAGCAGCGGGTATTCGCTTTGTTCGCTCAGCCACGCCTTCTGGCCCCGTCCTTCGTACAGCGTACCGTCAGCGTCAAGCGGCAACCATTCAGTCGTACGCCCGAGCATGACGGCATCCGAAGCGTCTTCAGCAAACGGATAGCGCGCCGGGATCTGACACACCTGCTCCGTACCGTCGGTCAGGCGCACCAGCGCGTGACGCCAGACCAGATCGGTGACGCTGGCAGGCGCCTGAAAACGGATCTCGGCGATAGCGCTAAACGGCAGCCAGAAATAACGGCCGTTCACGATGGTTTCGCACACCGGGCCGAGGCGGGCATCGCCGTCCATCAGCCAGCCAAACGCCTGCGTCTCCTCGTTTTCGAGGGTGATGCCGCCTGGGTTTGCCTGAGCCTGTTCAAGGGCTTCAAGACGCAGCGCACTGGCGCGTTCGCCCTCCTCGCTCAGCGCCGCGGCCAGGGTTGTCAGCCACGGCCACTGGGTTTCAGGCATGGCCGGACGCGCCTGTCCCGCCATCACCTGCACGCGCTGCAGCTCGCCCTGAATGGACTGCTCCAGCAGGGTAACGGTAGGCTTCGCCTGGGGCTTCAGCGCCACCCAGCTTTTCAGCTGGGTCAGCGCACGCGTCCAGTTGCCGCTGAGGATCAGAAACTGCACAAACGCGGCGCGGAGATCGGCATCCGCCGGACGGACTTTGATATCGGCTTCCAGACGACGCAGCGCATCGCTGAGCGGCTCACCCGCCAGGTGTTGATAAAGCGTATTCATCGCCACTCCTTAGTTTGCCGCGCGCCATGCGCCCACTGCCGGATCGCGCAGCTGAGGACGCAGGGTGTCAATCAGGACAATATTCAGCGAGGTACCCGGAGTCACCCACGCGCCCCAGGTCTGTTTGACTTCGGCAATGCGCGCCTGCAGTTTGGCGTCATCACTGGCTGTCTCGCGGGAAATCTCTACCGCCACCGTGCCGTTGCTTTTCCAGCCGTTGAGGGCGTTGTCGTAGGGCAGGATCATCCAGCTTTGATCGCTGTTCTGCGTGCTGAACACCATGCGTTCTTTGTTGACGGAGGTGATCAGGGCGTTTTCAGGATCGGCGCTTTTGTTCAGGCCCATGACCGGGAAGCCGTGAATGTAGGTCACCGCCATCTCTTTCTGCTCGCCGTTGCGAGTCTGAGAGATAACGGTATGACCGCTCAGCCAGCTGCCGTTGCCGCAGCGGGTGGTGTCGGTGTCCGGGATGAACAGTGCCGGTGCGGACGCACCGCCTTCCCAGAACGTCCGCAGATGGCAGCCGTCCTGAAGGGTAAACTCCTGCCACGGCGTGCGGTCAGCAGCGACGGTGCGGGCTTCAGCGTTCTGATCCGGCGGCAGCAGCGCGCCGCTGGCGGCGGTACTGGCCGGAGCCGCCTGTTCCTGTTTCACCACCAGCGCCCAATCCTGCGCTTTCCCTGCGGTACCCTCAGCCAGCGTGACGCCCGCCGGATCGTTAAGCGTCCAGCTGAGTTTATTCACTTTGCTGCACTGATGTTCCAGCAGTGAGCCAAGACGCGGCACAAAGTTTTCCAGCACGGAGACGTCTTTCTTGCCGTTTGCCACAATACGCAGCGCCACTTCAGGCTTACACCAGCTCTGCGGCGTGTTGTCTTTGATGTTGTCGATCCAGATATCCAGCTTCTGCGCAGGGGACTGCACGATGCGGAAATTCTCAGCCTGCGCGGTGGAGGTCACCGCCAGAAGTGCTAAACCCGATAGCCAAAGTTTCATATCGTTCCTTGTGTGTCTAATCAGTTCCGCAGGGAAGAAATTGCGCTGCGTCAGAGAGCGTATGCAGCAAAGTGGTGTCCTGAGGGTCGCCCATCCATACCGCAAGGGCCGTATAGTTGTCCTGAGCATTCCCCTCCTGCTCGCCATTCTTTTGAATGATTTGGTTCATTAAGGTCAGCCACTCCTGCGGCGTATTGACCATATGCAGCGACTGCTTCATTTGTTCTTCGCTGACGCCGTGCCAGAACCCGTCGGTGCAGAGTAAAAAGGCATCGCCGTCTTCCACCTGCACCACGTCGCTGTAGCTCGCTTCCGGCCCACCGTTTTCAATCCCCAGCGCGAGGTACAGCAGGTTGCTGTTGAGATCGTCGGTCTGGTGCCCCGCATCCTTCATCTGCTGCACCAGGCTGTGATCGGTGGTGACATGCCACAGCCAGCCTCGGCGAAACAGATACAGACGGCTGTCTCCGGCGTGCGCCCAGTAGGCCAGACGGTAATCCCGGTCAATGAACAGGCTCACCAGCGTGGTGCCCATTCGACGGTAATCCTGAACCGCCTGCTGTTCGCTGAGAATGGTGCGGTTCGCCGTTTGCACATAGTCGCGAATATGCTGCGCATTCAGGTGCTTTTCGCCATCAAAGCGGGAAATAATGCTGTTGCGGGCAAGCTCAGCGGCCACTTCACCGCCCGGCAAACCCGCGATGCCGTCACAGACGACAAAGCAGGCTGAACGTTCCCCTATGGTTTCTCCCGTCTGATCCTGGTTGCTGGCGCGCGTCCCCTGGCGGGAGAGAGAAGCCGTTGCGATATTCATTTGTCTTCCGATCCGCTCTGTGAGTCTTTGTACTGATTCACCTCCATGTCGTACGCATGAAGGAAGGCTTCGCCGAACAGGGTGTGGAAGTCATCCTCAATCTCGCCTGCCGTCTCGCCATAGCTGCGAACAAAGTAGTCCCACAGGGCGGCTTTACGGCTGCCCGGCAGCGCCAGGCGGGAGGTCATGCCGTTCTGCTTCGCCTGCTCTTCCAGCTGTTCCGGGTTAAAGGACTGCAGCATTGCGGCGATGATGGCGCGAATACCGGAGATCATGCCCAGCTGGTGCGCCTGCAGATCGATCAGCGCGTCGCGCACGGATTTTGTTGGCGGCATAAAGCCCGGCATCGGCGTGCCGAACATCTGGATCAGGACGGTTTTGCCGGTCGGCAGCAGCTTGAACGGGTTGTTGGCATCGTCCAGCACCATGGTCATATCGGCTTTCACGCCGCGCTTGAGGATGGAGCGCGAGGAAAGCAGCGCCACGGTGCCCTGAGAGAACATGCCGAGGATCTGCCCCAGCTGACGCATATTCTCACGGTCAAACTGCGGGACGGGCTGCATTTCGCTCAGGCCCATCCCTTCCAGCAGCGCCTCCAGCAGCTCGCCCTGCAACACGTCGCCTTTCTCGCCGCTGTTAGCCGTGGCGGTTGGGGAGGCCGCGTTATTGACCGGGTCGATGCGCAGGCGGCCCTTCGGTGCCTGAGCGCTACTGCGCGCAACGGCCTGCGGAGTCGGCATGGTGAAACCTGCGTAATCAGGTCGAGCGGGCTCTTCTTCAACAGCACGCGGGGCTTCCTGCGGCTCAGGGGCGAACAGCGGAGAATCGGCGAGGACATCCTCTTCCTCAACCGGTGCAGGCGTTGGCTCCGGCCTGTCATCGACAATGTCATCCGGATGCGTCAACGGTGCACCGCCCATCAGCCCGAGAGGGTCATCATTACGCGCGGCGGGCGCGCTGGCCGTGCCGCCAAACAGGGCCAGCGGATCGAGTTCATCCGCCGCCTCTTCTTTAGGCTCGGCTGGCTTAGTTTCAACCGGCGGCACCAGCGTTGAGGGCGTAATGTCGTCAAAGATGCTCTCTTTTTTGAACAAGGCTTCATCGCTGAACAGCGTATCCGGGTCAACGTTCTTACGCTCAAGCTTCGGATCGCTGTCGTTGAACATCGCCAGCGGATCTTCAGCGTTACGCTCCGGCGCAGCAGGCTGGGAGAACGGATCCTGTGATGCCGCAGGCTGAGGTTTTGTGCGGTTGCTTGAGATGCTGTCGGAGATGGAGAACTCCTGCATCAGACTATCCCAGATCTCCGTTGGCACGGCGGTCGGCTCGCCCTTCCCGCGCGATGCGGCACTCGCCGGTTTCGGCTGCGATGCAGGTGCTGGCGCGGATGGTCGAACCTGCTGCTGCATGCTGGCCGCCATGCGGCTCACCGGCTGCGTGTCGTGAATAATTTCAGCCACTTCAATGCGGTAGTCATCAATACCCAGAATGTCTCCATCCTGCAGTTCAACCTGACGCCCGCGTTCCAGTGGAATATCGTTCAATACCACGCGCGTAACGCTGCCACGGTTAGTGACGCGACATTCGCCATTGGCATCAACGTGAACAATGGCCTGCAGACGCGAGATGGTGCGGTCATTGTCCGGCAATACCAGATTGTTATCCGTACCGCGCCCAATGGTGCCGCCCGGGGCGTAAAAATCACAGCTGCTCTGCGGCGGCTGATGACCGGGTTTCGTAGAAATAATCGTGAATCGCATGGCGTATTCCTGCTGGTATGATTAGCGCTCAAACGCTGCCGCTCTCGGGGCGAGAACGGCGGCGTTTGGGGGTTAACACATTCTATTCAGTCTGCGTAAGCTTAAACTGGCCTGAAGGACCTTCTTGTAAGGTGAAACGGGCAGCATAGCGAAAAGAATCGTTTTTCCCTGACACCTTCAGGGCTACATCATATTCTCCGGCTTGCCACGCTATTCCCTTCCACTGGTGACACTGTTGGGTCGTTAACGTCACCTCAGGGCTAAACGTTGACGGCGGCGATATCGCTTTCCATTCATTTCCTGCACGTTTCATTATGGTGGGCGAATGGCTGGTGACAGGCGCGTCTAACCCGGAGTTAGCGGGAATAGCAAAGCAGGGTTCGTTGTTCTTTAGCGTAACCGTAAGCGACTGATATTGTGCTGGATGCGACACACAGGCGCTGGCCATTAACGTGACTGCAAACACACCGAATAACTTTTGCATAACCATGCCCGCCAATCCTTAGGGCTCTTTAGGTTGATAAAGACCGGGGAAAACTCCCCGGCCACATACTCTATTACGCTTCTTTGTTCTCTTTGATGTTCCAGCCAGCGCTGCTTTCAGCACCTTTACCACCGGCAGTGGTCTGCTCCCAGTACTGCTGTTTCACTTTCGCAGCCTGGAATGCGTAGGTCACACCAACGGTATCGCCGTTGTCTGCACCGGTGTACTGAACGGAAGTCACCAGAACGTCTTCCAGGGTGATGCGAGTGTATTCAACCTGCTGGCCACCCGCTTTGCAGACGGACAGTTCAACTTTGGTCAGGTGCTTACCGCTTGCGCAGTGTTTCAGGACTGCTGTAGTGGATTTGTCGATCAGCGCGTTAACGTGCAGGTCGTTAAAGTTTACTTTACCGGCACCGCCGCCACCGCCAACGCTCATATTACCCGGCTGGGAAGCGCCCCAGGAGAAGGAGGTAATATCAGTCCAGCCGGTGTGGTTAGAATCTTTAGATTCGCCCGTAACACCCTCGACCTTCAGAAACATATCAATAGCCATAATATCTACTCTTCGTGGATGAACAATATTGCTTTCGAAAAAGCACTTATATGGCAAACAGGAAAGCATGGGGCTGAATAAAACCGTCCATATTTTACCTCTGCCTCACGTCAAATGACCCGTGTCATTTGACAGTCTTACATTCCCCCTGAATGAACAGAAAGAATGTGAAGTCTTTTACTACTGCGGGTTATCCTGGATCCAGCTACGGTCAGGATCGCCAACTATTACCTGAGAAACCATTTTATTCAGTTCGTCGCTATGATAAAGACGGAGACAATTTAAAGTTACGCCTTTGATTTTTTGTGAACGTTCAGAGTGAAAGCTGTTCTTTTCGTCTTTATATTTATTTATAACAGCCTCAATTTTCTCCATGCCATTTTCAACATCGAAGGGCATCCACTCCAGGAGTGCGCTTGCACTGAGCCCTGCATCAGCAGAAAACTGACCACCTTCATCTGCCACCTCAGCAAGACAGCGTGCCAAAACGTAATCTTTCATCACCTGCCTGTAAGTTTGTTGATGAAAGAATTGAAGGTCCGTGTTAGCAGAATAAGATGAGCAACTAGTCAGAAAAAGAAACAGGCAAAGTGTTTTTTTAAACATGGCGATATCTTTATTTGCGCTATGACGCTATCTCAGTTCCCAGAACCAAATCTCTTTACAGTCTGTATAACAATCGGAATTGCACTGCATCATGTTATCTCCTACCGGCTCCAATAGGTCGATGTGTCCACCGTTGTAATTAGTTATACGGTTGAAGAAAATCACACCTTTACGGTTACGGAGTTTTTGACCTGCCTCACGAATATCAGTATAGATTTCTGCCTTGCCAAACACACTCGCTTTATAGAGCTGGTCAGCTAAAAGCTTCGCACCAGGTTCAATTTTTTTACCCTTATATGGCCCACTCTTTATAGCCAAACGTCCTTCAAATTTAACATCACACTTTAAGAGAGCAAGACTCATTCGCACTGCGCAAGTATTCATATATCCTGGATTGGACTTAATGAGCACGCTTGCGTCGTAACCTATTTCATTAAAGAGATCATCCCGAGGGACATAACCCGGACGGGCTTCGTTAGAGGAGTAATGTTGTGCTTTTAACTGTGCATACAACGGTTTCATGGTTGAACTCCTTTTTTGCACGGTAAATCCTGCGCGAGAGCCTCGGTGATTAATGATGATGCAGCTTCTTTCTTACGGTTTTCAGGCAATTTTCTGAAATAGCTGTAAATGCTCTCTCGTAATGAACCGGGCAACGCGACCGTATATCCACACCAGGATTTGCCCTCCGTCGCATCCATTACCCCAAGCAGGTACATATTCGCTTTAAGCTGCTCCTGCTCGTTATCTTTTGCGAGCCATGCTAAAAGAAACTTTTCCCCGCTCATTCGTACATCATTACGGGACAGCGTATTAGGGTCGCGTAGAAGATTTGATGAGTCATTCTGGCCATTAGCAGCCCATAGTGGCGTCGCTCCCAACAGACCGGTAAACAGCAAAACATGTAGGGTAAGTAACTTCATTGTTTCTCCTGCTCCAGATTAGATTTCTCTTTCAGCATAACTAAACGTGGTCAGTGAAGGATTAACAACGCTTTTTGATTTTCTCACCGGTAGCGTATATGCACATCGCGAGAGCAATACATCCGACAAGCAAAAGTACGTGCAATATCGCTCTCAAAACACCCTGTTGCCAGTCAAATATCAACAGGTAGTAACCGCATGCGGTAAAAAACATCATTGCCGAAATCAAAAGCAATAAATAAGCGATGAAATAGATAATGAATTTTTTCACCAAGAATTTTCCTTCAAATTCATTATCTTTTTCATATTCAACGTCATAGTGCCGGCCCTTACGGGCCGGCAATTATCATTACGCGTCTTTCGTCTTCAGCGACGGCAGTTTAGAAACCAGACGCAGGGAAACGGTCAGACCCTCCAGCTGGTAGTGTGGACGCAGGAAGAACTTCGCGGCGTAGTAGCCCGGGTTGTCTTCGATTTCCTGCACCTGCACTTCCGCAGCCGCCAGCGGCTTACGGGACTTGGTTTCCTGGGAGGAGTTAGCCGGGTCACCGTCCACGTAGTTCATTACCCAGTCGTTCAGCCAGCGCTCCATCTCTTCGCGCTCGCGGAAGGAGCCGATTTTGTCGCGCACGATGCACTTCAGGTAGTGGGCAAAACGGCAGCAGGCGAACAGGTACGGTAGACGAGAGGCCAGACGCGCGTTGGCGGTGGCATCCGGGTCGTGGTATTCGGCCGGTTTTTGCAGCGACTGCGCGCCAATAAAGGCGGCAAAGTCGGAGTTTTTGCGGTGAACCAGCGGCATGAAGCCGTTTTTCGCCAGCTCGGCTTCACGACGATCGCTGATGGCGATCTCGGTCGGGCACTTCATGTCCACGCCGCCGTCATCGCTCGGGAAGGTGTGGCACGGCAGGTTCTCCACCGCCCCGCCGGACTCCACGCCGCGAATCGAGGTACACCAGCCGTACTCTTTGAAGGAGCGGTTAATGTTGGCCGCCATCGCATAGGCGGCGTTCGCCCAGGAGTAGCTGTTGTGGTTCGCGCCGTCGGTCTGCTCTTCAAAGTCAAAGCTGTCCACCGGGTTGGTGCGAATGCCGTACGGCAGACGCGACAGGAAGCGCGGCATCACCAGTCCCAGATAGCGGGCATCTTCGGATTCACGCAGTGAACGCCAGGCCGCGTATTCGGTGTTCTGGAAGATCTTGGTCAGGTCACGCGGGTTAGCCAGCTCCTGCCAGGATTCCATCTGCATCACGCCCGGTGCGGTACCGGTGATAAACGGACAGTGCGCCGCAGAGCCGATGCGCGCCATTTCACCCAGCAGCTCAACGTCCTGCGGGCTGTGGTCGAAGTAGTAGTCGCCCACGATGCAGCCAAACGGCTCGCCGCCGAACTGACCGTACTCCTGCTCGTAGATCTTCTTGAAGATCGGGCTCTGGTCCCAGCCCACGCCCTTGTAGCGCTTCAGGGTGCGTCCCAGCTCCTGCTTGGAGATGCTCATAAAGCGGATCTTCAGCATCTCGTCAGTTTCAGTGTTGTTCACCAGGTAGCTCAGGCCGCGCCAGGCGCTCTCCAGCTTCTGAAACTCGTCGTGGTGAATGATCTGGTTCACCTGCTGAGACAGCTGCTCATCGATACCGGCAATCAGGTTTTGAATGGTGCGGTAGGTGTCGTTAGAGAAGGTGACGGTATTTTCCAGCGCCTGCTGCGCCAGGGTTTTGACCGCGCTTTCTACGGCGGAGCGAGCCTGATCGGTTTTCGGGCGGAACTCTTTGTTCAGCAGCGCGCTGAACTCATCCTGGCTGAACGCCTGACCCGCCTGCTGCTCATGTTGTTGAGTCTGGTTGCTCATCGATTATTCCTCGCTACCTTTCGCGCTTTCGTCATTTTTCGGCAACTGGCTCAGAGATTTGAGCAGCGTCGGATCCTGCAGAATTTTTGCGATCAGCTCTTCTGCACCGTTTTTGCCGTCCATGTAGGTCAGCAGGTTAGAGAGCTGGGTACGCGCTTCCAGCAGCTTGTTCAGCGGCTCAACCTTGCGGGCCACCGCATCCGGCAGGAAGTCGTCCATGCTGTCGAAGGTCAGATCAACATTCAGTTTGCCTTCGCCCGTCAGGGTGTTATCCACGTTAAACGCCACGCGCGGCTTAAGCGCCTTCATGCGTTCATCAAAGTTATCGATGTCGATTTCAAGGAATTTACGCTCATCGACGGCAGGCAGGTTTTCTACCGGTTTACCGACCAGATCGGCCATGACGCCCATCACAAACGGCAGCTGAATTTTACGTTCTGCACCGTAGATCTCTACGTCGTACTCGATCTGGACGCGGGGAGCACGGTTACGTGCGATGAATTTCTGTCCACTGTTACTCATTGCCATGATGTTCTCCATCAAAGATGCGCGGTGAAGGTGAAACGACAGGCTCCATGCCTGTCGTCATAATGCCAGGACGCGTTATTCGCGGCGTCCAAAGATGTTTTCCAGTTGGTTAACGCCGTCTGGCGCCAGGTCGCGAATAATGTCCATAAAGTTAAGTTCAGACAGCCGCTGCACCCGCTCAATCATCAGCGGTGCGGGATGGCTCGGTTCGTACTGCGCAAAATACTGTTTCGCTTTTTCCAGCATCAGCTGGGCGTCGGCGCGGCTGGTGACCTGCACGCTGCGCCAGTCGGTGACCTGCTGAACGGGCTGCGTTACCGCCGATTGCTGCTCAACCTGGGGTTCAGCCTGCGCGTCACGGTTCGGCAGCAGCTTGCTGATGTCGGTCACCTGGCAGGCGCTGGCGACCAGCCCAACAGTTTTCAGCAGCTGTTCCATCTCCGGTACGCCGCTTTCACCGAGATACCCGGTGAGCAGATCGCGAATGGCCAGCAGCCGTTCGTTAATCACAATGACCGCTGCGGTGCCGGGCTGGTCGCCGCGCGCCAGCTCGTCAATCAGCCTTGGGCGGCCGCCGGGATAGTCAGGGCATTCCGTTTTACTGCCGTCGAGCAGCGCCTGCGCGTCCCGAAGCGAAATTTCATCCCCGTTAGAGCGGAGCAGCGAGGCGTTGCGTACCGCGACGGTGAGGTCAGATTTATCGCTCAGCCCTGCGAGGGCATTGATGCGGTAGAACGGATCGGTTTCGCCATACTCTTCCAGCAGCGGGTAGAGTTGCTCCCAGTAACGGGTCAGCGCTTCCTGCACCAGTAACAGCCCGTCAGCATAGCCCGCGAGTCCACGGCGACGTGTCCAGGCATGGGTTAATGCCAGCAGGACGCGAAGATCTTTGGTGCGGGTCAGCAGGCTGGTAGCGAATTTTTCTACCGTGTTCCAGTCAGCGGGCTCTGCCGGAATAATGGTGTCGCCAAACTGCTGTTCCGCTTTCCCCTGACTTGCCTGATTCATGATCTGGAAATCAGCGTCATACTCCAGGTTTTCGCCACAGGGTTTGTCGGGGCTTATCGGCGCGAGAAATTCTTCGATATTCATGAGATCCCTGCTTATTCAAACATAGGCGGATAAAGACCGTGACGCCCCGGTCGGGCGCCGCCTGCCGGATCGAACAGCAGCGTAAAGAGCTGCCCGGTAAAGTTGCCGCTGTGGACGTGCGTGTAGAGCGGGTAGCCGTCGCAGCGGTTCGTCCACCAGAAGCTGGTCTGACGCAGCGGGTCAAAACACTCTGCCGCCTGCGGCCAGCCCAGCGTGCTTTGGCCGTCATCGTCATAGCCAATCACGTCCAGAATGTCGGATCGCTTTTGTGGCTCAACGGGCTGCGGCGCCGGGATACTCATCAACATCTCGTCAAGCTGTGAGGCGGAAAAACCGTTGCGCACCGCGTGCAGGCCCAGACGACCCAGCTGTTGGTACCAGCTTTCGGCCTGACCGAGCAGGCGCGATGACCATTCGGCGGGACTAAAGCTCAGCTGAATGCAGACCGGGTAGTGGCGACCCACGCTGTCACGTCCCGGCAGCAGGCAGCCCATCTGGATCATCTGGCTGCCCAGCATGGGCGGAACGACAAAATTCCACACCGGGGCTTTCGTAAACTGGCGCTCACCGCTGCGCTGCTCTTCCTGTTGCCAGGCCAGCAGGCCGACCTGAAACCAGTGTGACCACTGGCGCTGAAGGGTGTCAGGAAAGCGACGCTGCAAAAAGTCACCGGCGCTGGGTAATTTGCCATACCAGCTGTAACGGTTCATCGCAGGGGTATTCGTCATACGGCTGTCCTTGCGGTTATGGGCATGAGAAACGGGGAAGCTGGAACGGGTTGCGAATGCTATTTGGCGCAAACTCCAGCGTGACCTGATGACCGTCGACGTTGAAGGTGGCCTGACGGCTCAGGCTACCCGCACCAGGACTGGTCCGGGCTTTATCGAAAAAGCGGTTCAGCGCCCAGGATCCGTTAGTCACCAGAGATGCCGTACTGCCGTTTGCCAGACCGAGCTGCATACGCACCTGGTTGGTGCCGCCCGGTCCCGGCCAGTTCATGATCTGCACCGCCTGAGGGCCGTGGCTGTAGCGCAACAGCTGGCCGTCAACGTCCAGCGTCAGGTTCAGAATGGTGTTATCCATCCGCACGGTGCGCACCGTGACCTTATAGGACGGCGTTGTCGCCCCGTTGGCAAAGAAGGCATCGCGGATTGACTGTGCCTGCTGGAACGGGCGCAGCAGCCCTTCGCTGCCCGGCAGGGTTTTACCGTCGATCCCCGGCATAAAGCGCCAGTTCGCCTGGGTGGTGTCGACTTTGTTGGTCAGGTTATCGCGGAAAAAGGTGTCCATCAGCCCGGTGCCCGGTGCAAACATGCGGGCGAGATCGTCAGGCGTCACTTCCGTGCTGGCGCTGCGAACCAGCGGGTAGCGACCGGCAATCGCCTGACGGCAGAAACCGCCCACTTCCACGTTAATGCGTTTACGCACGTTTTCCAGATCGCGTCGCTGGGTATCGCTGCTGGCACCCACGGCCATATTGCTGAACATGGTTTGCAGCCCGCCCGGCAGACGTCCCGCGCTGGCCTGCAGACGGCTAATTGCGTCGCCGCCCGGCGCAGGCATTCCGCTGTTGGCCGCGTCCTGAACGGCGGTCAGGTAGCGATACAGTTCGTCCACCTGCTTGAGAAAATCGTCAAACACAATGGTCTTTCCGCCTTTCTCCAGCGGCTGCGCCAGCTCAATCATCGGCGCATAGTGGTCAGTCACCAGCTGCTCCGGTGCCTGTACCGCTACCGCACCCTGCGTTGGCGCCGCATCGCTGTTACTGAACAGCGCCTGCAGCGTGCGGGTAGCACGGTTGCTCTGCGCTTCCGCTTTCCCGGCATCTTCTGGCGCAGGCGCATTGCGCGATAGCGTCAGCACCTGGCTCAGGTTCAGCACCAGACGGCGCAGCGGTGAGTTTGCCCCGGAGAGCAGGCGCGCGGTATTGATACGCTGGGAGAGATCGGCACTGCTGTTGAGCTGAATGTCGGCGAGAAAGCGATCCCAGTTGCCGATAAAGTCACGCATGTAAAGCTGGCGCACCGCGTTATCGATCTGCTGTTTATCTTCCTGGGCCGTGGTGGCACCTAATACCCAGGCGTCATCTTCATGCAGGGCGGTCGTCACGCTGTCGATCTGGCCGTTAAAGCTTTTCCAGTAGCCGTCCGGGGTATACAGACCCGGCACGCCTTCGCTGACCGGCTTGCCGCTTTTGCGGGAAAAGACCAGTTCGCTCTGCGGGCCGCCGAGATCGGAAAGCGAGACCGGCTTGAGGTTTTCGTCATGCTCCAGCAGACGCTTCAGACGACCGTATACGCGTGTCGAGAGCGGCTGCTGGTTGATGAGCGCCCTTTCCCGCGCGACCAGGGATTCATCCAGCGCATAGGGTGAAGCCTGAATTTTCGGTTCCAGCAGCTGGGTCAGATGCCATTCAAGCTGCTGAAGCTGCGCCTGAGTGACGTCCTGCGGCAGGTTGCGCTGCAGGTTGAGCATCACCCAGGAGTGCAGGAATTTGCCGTCATAGTGCTTCGGCTGATAGAGCATCTGGTAGGCTTTCAGCGCCTCATAGCTGTATTCCACGTCGCTGCCGTTGTCGTTACGCAGCCAGGTGGTGATATGCATCGTCACGGCAGGAAGCAACATCTGATCCAGCGCTTTCTGATACAGAGACTGCGACGCATCGCTGACGTCATCCCCACGGTAAAGCCCCATGCGGCGGGAGACCGGCGGGTCGTTAACGTCAAAGGCGTCGCTCTTCGGCAGGTCCACCAGCCCGTTAAGCAGCGGCAGAAGCGCAAAGAGATCGCGCTGAGGTTGATTTTGCAGCGCCTTACTCTGCTGTTCCAGCACCGGCACTTTGGCGTCAACCTCTTCCAGATACGCCTTGTTTTTGGCGTAACTGGTCAGCCACAGCCCGCCCAGAATCACCAGCAGGGCCAGCAGCGCCGCGTAACCAGACCAGATCACCGCCCGGTTGCGCAGCTCCCACCAGCGGTTTTCTCCGGCA
Source organism: Enterobacter sp. RHBSTW-01064 (assembly GCF_014103035.1). Classification (NCBI taxonomy): domain Bacteria; kingdom Pseudomonadati; phylum Pseudomonadota; class Gammaproteobacteria; order Enterobacterales; family Enterobacteriaceae; genus Enterobacter; species Enterobacter sp. RHBSTW-01064. Next base: position 412,824 of record NZ_JABXOU010000001.1, read on the forward strand.
ATGCCCGCTTCCTGGAAAATGACGTTTTGCAGCAGATTCTTGATAAAGAAACTCTGGCCTTTCGCGCCCGGGATGGGGGCTTCTTTGCTGACGGAATCCCAGTTATCGCTTTCGGACCCTTCCGGCAGAGAGAGCGCACGGTTAAGCTCGCCCATCACGCGGTCAAACGGCATGCCTTCCTGGGTGCCGCTGGCAAAGTAGATGCCGCGCGGCGAGAATTCGGTTTCAAAGTTTGAACGGGCAAAGACCGTGCTCAGGTAATCCGCCAGCAGCGGGCGCAGCGCGGCGAACTCCTGCGGGAAGAGATAGGCTTCCGCACGGGTTTTACCGTCATGCTCCTTGAGCATGGTCTCCGGCAGACCGGCATCCAGGCGCTGCTGGAGCAGAGAAAACTCCTGCTGGAAGTTGCCCATCAGGTCGTAATCCGCGTGTTTGGTCTGCTCCCACGGCAGCGTAAAGCCCCAGATCTGGTCGCGCTGCGCTTTGTCGTAATCGGCAAACCAGGCGCGGAAGCCCTTGAGCAGGTCAGCCTTGGTCACCATCACGTACACCGGGAAGCGGATGCCCAGCTGTTCATGCAGCTCGGAAAGACGCTGGCGCAGGTTCACCGCCTGCTGGCGGGACGCCTCGGCGGACTGCGTGAGCAGGTCGGAAATGCTGATGGTGATGATCACACCGTTGATCGGCTGGCGACGCCGATATTTACGCAGAAGGTTGATGAACTCCAGCCATTCCCCGGCGTCCTGAACCTGTTCGCTCTCCTGCGTGGTGTAACGTCCGGCAGTATCCAGCAGGACAGCCTCGTTGGTGAACCACCAGTCGCAGTTGCGCGTTCCGCCGATGCCCCGCAGCGCGGTTTTACCGAAGCGATCCGCCAGCGGGAACTGCAGCCCGGAGTTGGCCAGCGCGGTGGTTTTCCCGGAGCCCGGCGCGCCGATGATGACGTACCACGGCAGCTGATAGAGATACTGCGTGCTGAAACGCTGCGTCCACTGCGCGCTGTGGCCCGCCTTACTGAAGTGGGCTTTTTTCAGCATCTGCGCGGCTTCGTCGAAACGACCTGCAAGGATCTGCTCCTCGTTATTCAGGCGTTTCTGCGGATCGGCCGCGTCCGCTTTAGTGGTGTTCTCGTTGAGCTTGTCCATCAGCTTGCGGTTCAGCCAGGCGTTATACAGCCGAGGCAGAATGTGGCTCTGGGCCCAGATCAGGTACACCACCGCGATACTGATAACGCGGTTCTGTTCAGATTCAAGCGGGCGGGTATCCACGATGGACAACAGCGGACCAATCATCCAGATCACCGCCGCGAGCGCCGTTACGCCGAGGAAGCTCCACAGAATGCGATTGGTCAGTATGGAAAGAAGAGTAGTCAGCATCCTTAGTTTCCTTGCGGCAATCCGTTCAGCTCAGCCTGCGTATTTTCAGGCGACACCAGCAGAGTAATTTCCACACGGCGGTTACGGGCGCGGTTTTCAGGCGTCGTGTTTGGTGCCACCGGGTTAATTTCGCCCCGCCCTTCCGCCTTCACGCGTTCAGGCTGCGAGAGGCTTCCCTGCAGCTGTTTTTGCACCGACCGGGCGCGTTCGAGAGAGAGTTCATAGTTGGAGGCAAAGCGCGCGCTGCGGATCGGCACGTTGTCGCTGTAGCCCACCACCAGAATTTTGCCGCTGACGTTATTCATCGCTTGCGCAATGCGGTTGATGACCGGCTCATAGCGGTCACGCACCACCGTCGAGGCCGAGGCGAACAGGCCGTCTCCTTTCAGGATCACCACGCTGCGATCCGCTTCATCCTTCACCGCCACCAGACCAGCATCGATTTCAGGCTTCAGGAAGCCGCGCAGGTTTAGTACCGCAGGCAGCTGGCGAGCGGGCTGCTGAATGGAGGTTTCCGGCAGCTGAGACTGATAAATCTTCGCCAGCACCGGGCTGGTGTTATCGCCCAGACGCCAGTTAAGCACGATATAAAACAGACAGGCGATAAACCCGACCAGCGCCACGCAGGCCCAGAGGGGGACCATCGGACGCCACAGCTTGCGCAGTACAGGACGATCTTCAGGGTGCACCGAGAGCGGCGGCGCGTAGCTGCCGCGCACGCTGCGGATCATCTGCCACAGTCGCTGTTTGATGGTTTCCAGCTGGGTGCGGCCATTATCCAGCACCCGATAGCGGCCCTCGAAACCGAGCAACAGGCAGTAGTTGATCATCTCCAGCAGCAGGATATGTTCACGCGGGTTCTGAGAAAGGCGCGCCAGCAGCTGGAAAAATTTTTCTCCGCCCCAGGTTTCGTTATGAAACGTGACCAGAAGGCCACTGCTGGACCAGACGCCGCTGCTGCCCCAGGGGGTGAGCGCGGCGGCTTCATCCAGCGCCGTACATAGACAGTAGCGGGCGCCGACAATCACTTCATACGGCAACCCTGCCTGCTGGCATCGCACTTCGAAACGGCGAATTTCGTCGATCAGACGCTGGCGCAACGCCACCTGATCGTCATGAGAAACCGAATGACGGATTTGTGGAATGGCGTTGAGCAGCGGGTTGGCAGCCGCCACCAGCTGATTATTGCCACTGGCTCCGGTAAACACAGCATCACTGCCGGTATCCTGTCGTTCCTGCATATTTAGTGCTCGCTTTATTATTCTGTCGGGCTACGGATGGCCCAAAACTCCATATCGAGACCCGGAAACTCCCCTGCGAGATGCAGAGCGAACGCACCGGACTTATCCATCTCGTGCCAAAGCTCACTGCCCTTCTCCAGCTCGAAATAGCTGTAGCCCGCGTGCCACGGTATTTGCGGCGGGGCGACCGGCATGGCGCGCAGCATAATGCCCGGCAGCTGTAGCTGAACCAGATCGCGGATTTTCGAGACCGGTGCCACCTTCATCTGGGCCGGGAAATGGGTTTGCAGGTGTTCGCCCGGCACGTTGGCTTTCACCGCCAGCACGAAGCCGAACTCGCGCACCATGCTGGTCTCCGGCACGGTAGCGATGTTAAGACCATGGGAACGCTCGTTGAGCGGCAGCTGGATGGCGTGATCTTCCATCACCAGCGACAGACCCTGACGCAGCATCAACATCAGCTTGCTGAAGCAGACCGCCAGATCGTCATGGTCATACACCGGGAGCACGCTCTCCGCTGTGCGTTGAGAGGTCCAGGTGGCAAGTTCCGTCGCAAACGGCAGCCAGCTGCGCCACAGCGTTTCCGGGTGGATCAGCGGCAGGGTTTTTAAATGGGATATCTCACCGAGATGACGGTTAACCAGCGAAAGCAGCGTGAACTCAATCAGTTCGGAGGTATTAAAGCGGCCGGGCTGGCGCAGACGTCCACCAATCTGCTGGCTGCGCTGGACCAGTAGCCCATGCAGATCGTTAATCATGCTGTAGATCTGCGGGCTGTTGTTGGCATTCAGCATCGGCGGAATGTAGCTGTTATCCAGCCGCACGTGGTTGTCGTTGCGTTTTTCGCTCACAAAGGCCACGCCGATAGCGGTCCACTCTGCCGTGAGATCTTTTTCCAGCATCAGGGTTAAACGCAGGCGGCCAAACTGTACCGTGGCATCGCCCACTGACATGGCATTATCGTCTTCGACGTCCTGTTCAAAAGCGAGGTAACGCGCCAGCGAGGCCTGCTCTTCACTGAAAATCACCTCTTCGCGTTCGCCGCGGCGAACCGGCAGCGCAAGCACCACCTTCTCATTGGTGAGATTGTCAGGGATCTTCAGCGGTACCGGGCCGTTGCGGCCGTTGCGCACCTGGAAAAACGTGCCGTCAGGCAGTAACCCGCTGCAGTAGCTCAGTGCAATGCAGCCCTGGCGGAGCATCGCGTCGTCCAGCTCAACGTCGAGAAAGCCCCACAGATACGATCGCTGCAGCGCACCCCATTCACGAATGTGGTTCAGCAGGTAACTTTCTGTCCGCTGAAAATGGTGTGGACGCAGGAACATGCCTTCGGTCCAGACGACCTTTTCTGCTTTCGTCATGATGATGTGTTTCCTGTTATGAAGCGCGTTACTGGCTGATGACCCGGATACCGTTCACGTCCAGGAAGACGTTGGCGATGAGTTCATCTGCGGACCCTTTCCAGAACTGGTAGAAATGGTTTTCGCCGGGAACAGGCAATGGGATTGAGACGCGCCATTTTTTCCCGTCCAGCGTCTGATATTCCGCCATCACGCCGATATAGCGTGCCTCGGGCGAGCTTTGTCCACTCAGGGTTTTCGAAAGCTGGCCCGGCATCAGGAAGAACACATCGCTGTTAAGCAGATTCGCGCCAAGCGTGGCTGACGCGTTGTTCTGCAGGGAATAGAAGTCGCTGGACATGAAATCCGCATCGGATTTCAGCAGCAGCACTCTGACCTTTAATGGCGCAGAATCATTGATTTGGGGGTGAGCCTGAAACTGCAGATTGTAGCGGGAGGGGTCGCTGTGTGAAGACGACGTACAACCACTCAACAGGGTGAAAATCACCGCAAAAAATGCTAACCCGAGCTGATGAAACGTTTTTGTATTCATAAAAAATACGCTCTTGAAACCCGTTTAGTTCAGGATCCAGGTGCCGTTTGCGCTGTCTTTGCAGGCTTTGCTGTTGCCATCGACGTCAACACAGGTTGCTTTCTTACGCGCTTTTGGACGGATCGCCTGTTTACGCACGGTGGCTTCGTACTGGTCGGCCTTGATGACGGCGCGCATTGGGACGTAACCAATCAGCTGTTCGTTCCCTTCGTCGGCAAGCGCCATCCAGAAGTGTTCAACCTGACCCAGCACCACGTAGGTTTTGCCGGTCTCGAGCGTGCGGATCACTTTTCCGCCGTAGTCCGGACGGCTCATCAGGGATGCGGGGTACATGGCGCGATAAGGCTCATTCACCTGGGTGAACTCTACCGGAGGCAGCACAACATGACGGTGAGTTAAGGTGACGCCGTTAACCTGACTGGTCACGATAGTATCGTCAGTGATCACAGGTTTCTGCGGCGCTTTACAGCCCGCCACCGCCATTACAAACAGAAGTGAAAACAGTACGCGCATTTTCATATGCTTTTCCGTAGCGATATTTCGATGATGGAGATAAGGAGATGAAGTTTGACTTAAGTGCTATTGTTAAAACAGTCAGGATATTTTCGGGGCGTTACTATTTTAAAGGCATAGCTACCGCACGAGCCCTTCAGAATAAGGCCCAGCGTCTTCCTGACATATTTTGACAAACGGTAAACAAGTTTACATGAGCTTCGCATCAATTCAATATTTACCGTTACGTAACTGTTGGTAAATGAAGCAGACGATAGATTATAGGATTAATCTTAATAAAAAATTATACATGGCCTACCCCCTTTAATTTATTCATCTCAAACCCATACAACCATTTGTTTTACATAACAAAAACACAAAAGAGAACCACTTTCATTAACGCAATGTCGCTATTATCGCCACTACCATAATTAGTAGAATTCGCGTATTGGTGATGTCAAAAGAACATATCGCCGATGAATTATTTGTTGCATTAACAGGGTATCTTTAATATTTCACGTACTTTACGCTCAGAATGGGCCTATTTCACTGATGCCGCCCGGCGTTAATTTCACGGCTCAAAATAACTTTATATTTCCCGCTATGATAATTTCCCTTTAAGGCATAAATTATATCCAATAATCATTAAGCCAGAGTTAACCTTCCTGCCATTATCGCCACCGAAAAATGCACGCGATTACCCGCCAGCTGTGAACATTGTCTATTTCTCCCGCTCAGGCGCTTCATTCGAAGTTTTACTGTTGCTACATCCTTGCCTGTTCACCACCATCTATCTCACCTACCGAGTGATAGATAAGATTTATTATTAAAATGATAAAAATTCGTTATAATTTCTTTAAATCTTTAAACATCACACCATATAAACCACTGTAATAAAAAGAATTCATAAGCAGCAATTTTCTCTACCGCATGCGCACAGCCAAACGGTCGTCATTGCTTACGCTTATTGTCCTCTGCAGTGCTTTTATGGGTCAGATGTTGTGTGACCGAACAAATCAGGAGTGGGTATGAACACGAAAAGACGCGCAGTTCCCGGTATCAGGCACTATGACGGCCCCGCCGGAGGCTGGGGCGCGTTAAAAGCGACGGCCATCGCGGTACGTACCCAAATGGATACCCTGGACGCTCCCGCGACGCTGCTGCGCACCAACCAGCCGGACGGTTTTGACTGCCCGGGCTGCGCGTGGCCTGATAAGGAACATAAATCGACGTTCCAGTTCTGCGAGAACGGCGCGAAGGCGGTGACCTGGGAAGCCACCAGCAAACGCGTTACCCCCGCGTTTCTGGCGGAAAACAGCGTCGCTTCGCTGCTGGCAAAATCGGACTTTGAGCTGGAAGGCTACGGTCGCCTGACGCATCCCCTGCGCTATGACCGGGCAAGCGATACCTTCCGCCCTGTCGACTGGGACGAGGCGTTTCAGCGTATCGGCGAAGTCTTGCGCGGGCTCGAACCGGACCAGGTCGAGTTCTATACCTCCGGGCGCGCCTCTAACGAAGCGGCATACCTGTTCCAGCTCTTTGCCCGCGAATACGGCACCAATAACTTTCCTGACTGCTCGAATATGTGCCACGAGGCCACCAGCGTCGGCTTGCCGCGATCTATCGGGATCGGGAAAGGCACCGTCTCACTGGACGACTTCGATAAGACCGAACTGGTGATCTCCATCGGCCATAACCCTGGCACCAACCATCCGCGAATGATGGGCACCCTTCATGAGCTGGCACGTCGCAACGTGCCGATTATCGTCTTTAACCCGCTGCGCGAGCGCGCCCTCGAACGTTTTGCGGACCCGCAGAGCGTGATTGAAATGGCGACCTACAGCTCCACGGATATCGCCTCGACCTATTTCCAGGTGAAAGCCGGGGGCGATGCCGCCGCGCTGAAAGGGATTGCTAAACACCTTCTGGAGATGGAGGCCGAACGCGGTGACGTGCTGGATCGCGCCTTTATTGCCGAACACACGCAGGGCATTGAGGACTTCAGCGCCGATATCGCGCAAACCCGCTGGGACGACATTGAGCGCGAGTCGGGCCTGAGCCAGGCGGCGCTTAAGAAGGTGGCCGAGGCCTATGCGAAATCAAATGCCACCATCATTACCTACGGGATGGGTATTACCCAGCACAATAAAGGCACGGCGAACGTCCGCCTGATTGCCGACGTGCTGCTGCTGCGCGGGAACATCGGCAAGCCCGGCGCGGGTATCTGCCCTCTGCGCGGCCACTCAAACGTGCAGGGTAACCGGACCGTCGGGATTAGCGAGAAACCCACACCGGCCTTCCTGAACCGTCTCAAGGACGTATTCGGCTTTGAGCCGCCGTCTCACCACGGACACGATGCGGTGCAGGCCACGCAGGCGATGATTGACGGTCGTGCGAAGGCGCTTATCTGCCTCGGCGGCAATTTTGCGGTTGCGATGCCCGATCATGAACGGGGCTTTCCGGCGATGGGTAACCTGGAGTTGAGCGTGCACGTTGGCACCAAGCTGAACCGTACCCATCTGCTGGTGGGCAAAGAGACCTTTATTTTCCCGTGTCTCGGCCGCACCGAGCTGGATATTCAGGCCACCGGCCGTCAGTCCATTACCGTTGAAGATTCCATGTCGATGGTGCACGCCTCGTCCGGCAAGCTGAAACCCGCCTCGCCGTTGCTGCGTTCGGAACCCGCTATCGTGGCGGGCCTGGCGAAAGCCACCCTGCCGGAATCCCGCGTGGACTGGCTGACGCTGGTTGAGGATTATGACCGTATCCGCGATCTGATTGAGCAGACCATTCCTGGGTTCGAGGACTATAACGCGCGGATCCGCGTTCCCGGGGGCTTCCGCATGCCGCTGCCGCCAACGCAGCGTATCTGGCCGACCGCGACGGGCAAAGCAATGTTCTCGGTATTCGAGGGGGGTCATGAGAACGCCAGCGGTGAAGGCGAGCATGTGCTGCGTCTGATTACGCTGCGCAGCCACGATCAGTACAACACGACCATTTATGCCCTGGACGACCGCTACCGTGGGGTCTTTGGCCGCCGCGACGTGCTGTTTATGAACGAAGACGATATGGCACACTCAGGGCTGGAGCATGGCGACCGCGTGGATATCGAAACCGCCCTGCCCGGCAGCGTTCAGCGCCTGGAGGACATTACCGTGGTGGCGTACAGCATCGCCCCGGGATCCGTCGGGGCCTATTACCCGGAGGCCAACGTGCTGGTGCCACTCGATTATCTCGACAAGGACAGCGGGACGCCGTCTTATAAATCCGTTCCGGTTCGCATCACCCTGCGCTCAAAAGAGATCCGCATGCTGTAAGGCTGCTCGCGCAGAGAAAACGATGGATATTAAACAGTTAAAATACTTAATCGCACTCGACGAGACCCGGCACTTTGGTAAAGCGGCCTCGCAGTGCAACGTTACCCAGCCGACCCTCTCCATGCGCATCCGCAGCCTGGAAGAGGAGCTGGGGCTGGTGCTGATTGTGCGCGGGCAGCGCTTTGAAGGGTTTACGCCAGAGGGTGAACGCATCCTCGCGTGGGCCCGCGCGCTGCTGGCCGCGCACGACGGGCTGCAGGCGGAAGCCGCGCTGTGCAAAGGCCAGGTGGTGGGTGAATTACGGCTTGGGATGGTACCGCTGGCGAGCGTGGATCCGATGATCTTTATTCGCCTGCTGACGCAAAAATACCCGGAGCTGACCTACAGCCTCTATTCCATGTCCTCAGCGCAGATTGCCGACGGGGTCAGCCGCAATCAGCTTGAGCTGGGAATTTGCTATCTCAACAGCATCGACACCAGCCTGTTTGACATTATCCAACTGCCAAAAACGAAGATGGGCCTGCTGCACGACATTCGCCATTTCCAGCCCGGCCAGGCAACGCTGACCTGGCACGACCTGACGGAATTTCCGCTGGGGTTCCTGACCAAAGGGATGCACTACCGGGCGCATATGGAGGCCAGCTTTAACGCTGCAGGCCTCGATCCGACGGCCGTTTTCGAGAGCGACTCGACGTTCCAGATCATTCAGGCGGTTCAGAGCGGCGTGTGCTGCGCCGTGATGCCGCTGAACAACGGGCTGGAGGCACTGAACAACAATTTCAGGATTGTCCCCATCGCCGAAGCGAACATTGAAGCGCCTGTCGGCCTGATTATGCGCAGGCAGAAACCCGTCTCCTCGCTGGCGCTACGCTGTTTTACCGATGCGAAGGAGATTTATCACGCGGACAATGAGGCGTAGGCCTCGCGCGTCACCACGCTAAAACCGCCGATCAGCACCGCGTCGCAACTCTCCCGATGTTCCGGTGAACTCACCAGCGCGTGGAGCGCATCGCGAATGGCATTAAGGGTTTCAGGCGAGGTGTTTTGCGAGGCGATCAGCGGCAGTCCAGGCGTCAGAGGGGTACGGTCAATGACCGCCAGCCCCGCGAGCCGTTCCGGCTCATGGCGCTGCAGCAGAGCCCAGGTTACGCAGTCGATGGCCGCAATATCCCCCACCCCGTCTTTTACATCAATCAGCGACTGGCGATGGCTGCCGCTGAAAATCACCCGTGAAAAATAGTCATTGACCGTATCAGGTGCCACTCGTCTTCGCAGCGTGTTGTAGCCGGACTGGGAATCCGGCGCATTACACACCACCCGCCGCCCACGGAAATCGTCAACGCGCAGGTGTTTATCTTCTTCCCGCACCACCAGCAGGCTGCGGTAAGCGATCCCTTCGCAGCCCGGCGCCGCATAATGAAAACAGCCGACGACCTGCACGTCCGGCAACTGTGTGACCAGCGGATAACCGCAGGTCTGGCTAAGGATGAGTCCAGGCTGCTGCCAGTGCGTCAGTAAGTTCTCTTCCGGGATGCCCGGCACAAGATCGCCCACCGGCACACCGCGTGCCAGCAGCAAAGCGTGCACAGCTCGCCACAGCGCGTCGGTATCAGCCCGATTGACGGCATACATCGGAAACGCCAGCAGGTTACTCATGCTCTTCTCGCTTTATCCCCGGATGAACCGTGACATCCACGGCCTTATCCCAAAACTGTCGCAGCCACTGGCCGTATCCCTTGACCACAAAACCGTGATTCCGCTGCTGATACACCGCGCGGTTTTGCTGGTAGAGCGCCTTCAGACCATACCAGGGCACGCCTGGCAGATCGTGATGCACTGAATGGTAGTTGAGATTCAGGAACAACACCTGCCAGAAGATCCCGGCTTCGTTAATGACCGATCGCGCGAGAGGATCGTCTGCAGCGCGGTGCTCGAGGAAAGAGCGCACTTTGGTGAGCGCCAGCGCGGGATAGCTCACCGCCAGCACAAACCAGACCGGTGAAAAACCAACATGGCGCATCCAGACAAACAGCCCTGCCAACAGCACGCCATGCACCAGCCACATCAACATCGCCCGCAGGTGCAGCTGGCGAAACACCGCCACGGCACTTCCCAGCGTCTGAACGATATCCAGCAACGGAGCCAGTAACAGCCGCCCCAGAAAAGTATTACGCACATGAATAATGCGCTTCTGCCAGGGCGTAAAACGCGCCCAGGTCTGTTCGGTAAAATAGTAGGATTCCGGATCGTCCACCGGTACCGTTAGATGATCGTTGCGGTGATGGGCCAGATGCGAGTCGCGGTACAGGCCATAGGGATACCAGACCGCCAGCGGCAGCGTACCGAAAAGCTGATTTAACCGGGGAAAGCGTGTCGGATGACCGTGGATCAGCTCATGCTGAAGCGACATATACCACGCGGTAAACCAGATCAGCAGCACCGTGGCAGGCAGTAAACCGAGCGTCTGCCAGTACGCCAGGGTGGTAAACCAGCCGGTATAGATAGCGATAATTAACAGCCAGGTGGGAAGCTCGCTTCGCCACAGAAACCGCGTGGCAAGCCAGTGAATATGTTCTCGCTGTTGCAGGTGTAAATAGTGACTCATTCCTTCCGATGCCGTTCCGCCTGTCATTCTGTGTCCTGACGATCCGGGAAAACGGCTGAAATAACAAAGAACTTAAATCGCTTTGCTTTGCCAGAAATGGCGTTTATGCGCTCTCTGCCTGTTGACTTATTTTGTAATAAAGCTACTTTTCAGGACATGAAAAAAATCCTGATTATTGTTCCCGACGGCGGCATGCTGTTTGAAGCCGCCGGTATCGCCGACATTCTGATGCAGGCCAACCGACTGCACCCGGAAGGTCTGTCTCACCCGTGTTACCGCATCATCATCGCCACCACGCAGCCCCATCAGGTAATCCACGGTCAATCCGGATTAAACCTGCTGGCAGATTATCGTCTGCCTGAACTGGATCCGCGTGAACCACTCGATACCATCATCATTACCGGCCGCGGCATGAATGACCTGGAGAGCACCGCCGTGGTGGACTGGCTGCATCTCGCTGCGCCCCATGCGCGTCGTATTGCCTCCATCTGCGGCGGCGCGATGCTGCTTGCGCAGAGCGGTTTGCTTGACGGACGGCGGGCAACCACACACTGGCGTCTGCTGGAGACGATGCAGGCCGCTTATCCGGCCATCAGGGTGGAAGGCGGCCCGATCTACGTTCAGGATGGGCCCATCTGGACCTCCGGTGGGGTCAGTTCCGGTTTCGACCTGACGCTGGCGCTGGTTGAAGACGATTACGGTTTCTCTCTCGCCCGCGACGTGGCGCAGGATATGGTGATGTACCTACGCCGTCCGGGCGGGCAGCTGCAGTTTAGCCGTTATAATTTGCAGCAGTCCGGCACCCAGGGGCCGATTAGCGAACTGCAAAGCTGGATCCTGCAAAACCTGACGGCCGATCTCTGCGTTGAGAGCCTGGCGGAAAGAGCGGCGATGAGTCCCCGTAATTTCACCCGCGTATTCACGCGGGATGCAGGGATCTCTCCGGCCCGCTACGTGACGGAAGCGCGTCTTGCCGCCGCCCGACAGCTGCTTGAGCAAACCAGCGATCCGCTGGAGCTGATTGCTGAGCAAAGCGGGTTTGGCACCAGCATCAACCTGCGTCGTGTTTTCGAGAAACAGCTTCATCTCACCCCAACGGAATATCGCCAGCGTTTCCACTGCCGCAAGATGGCGTAATGTGATCCTTTTTTGTCATTTACGCCATTCAGCCTGACGCCTACAGTGACTCCAGACAACAGAGATAAGGAGTGCATCATGGTTAAGGTCGGTATTAACGGTTTCGGCCGTATCGGACGTAATTTCCTGCGCGCGGCGCTGGGTAACCCGGATCTTCAGATTGTGGCCATTAACGATCTGACGGACAGCCAGACCCTCGCCCATTTGCTCAAATATGATTCCCTGCTCGGCACGCTGCAGGCACCCGTTGAGGCGGCTGACGGCGCGTTACAGGTGGACGGGCAGCGGCTCACCGTCTTCAGCGAACGCGATCCGGCAAACATCCCGTGGCGCGACGTCGGGGTGGACGTGGTGATTGAAGCCACCGGTTTCTTCACCGAACGCGAAAAGGCGGCGGTACATATCACCCACGGCGGCGCTAAGCGCGTCATCATCTCTGCACCGGGCAAAAACGATGACCTGACGGTGGTGATGGGTGTAAACCACGAGCTGTACGATCCGGCCCTGCACGCCGTCGTGAGTAACGGGAGTTGTACCACTAACGGACTGGCTCCGGCAGCACAGGTGCTGCATCAGCAGTTTGGTATTGAGCACGGCCTGATGAACACCACGCATGCTTATACCAACAGCCAGGCGCTGCACGACCAGCCGGAGAAAGATCTGCGCGGTGCACGTGCGGCGGCCCTGTCGATTGTGCCTTACTCCAGCGGCGCGGCGAAGGCGTTGGGGAAAGTGATCCCTTCTCTGGACGGTAAGCTGACCGGGTATTCTCTGCGTGTGCCGGTTCCGGTGGTGTCAATTGTGGATTTGACGGTAACGCTGAGCCGTAACGTGACCGCCGACGAGGTGAATGACGCGTTCCGTCAGGCCGCGGCTAGCGGACCCCTGAAAGGGATCCTGGGCTACAGCGATGAACCGCTGGTCTCCAGCGATTACCAGGGCGACCCGCGCTCCTCGATTATCGACGGGCTGTCGACGCTGGTGATTGGCGGCAACATGGTCAAAATTCTGGCGTGGTATGATAACGAGTGGGGATTCTCAAACCGCCTGGTGGATCTGGCGGTACTGATGGATAAGAAAGGGCTGTAAGCCTTACCTTGATGCCGGGTGGCGCTTGCGCTTACCCGGCAAATAATTTAATCCACTTTTACTTTCACGCCCATAAACACAATCACCATTGCCGTCACCAGCAGGAAACCGCTGCCCGCAAATACGCCGCTGGCACCGTTGAGGTCGAATACCGCCCCGCCACCCGCCGCGCCTGCGCTTATTGCCAGCTGAATAGAGGCTACCAGCAAACCGCCTGCACTTTCGGCTTCATCAGGGACGGTGGTTGCCAGCCAGGTTGACCAGCCCACCGGTACCAGGCCAAAGGCAAAGCCCCAAAGCGCAACCAGTAACCCATCCAGCATCGCCAGATGACCAAACGCGACCATCATCAGCGCCAGTACGCCCATGGCGAACGGCACCAGCGCCAGCGTCAGGCGCAGATTTCGTGCCAGCAGATGTCCGGCAATGGAGGTGCCGATAAAGTTGGCGATACCAAAGCCAAGCAGGATCAGCGAAATCGTCTCTACGCTTGCCTGACCGACGGTCTCCAGGAACGGGCGCAGATAGGTAAAGAAAGCAAAATGGCCGCTGAAAATCAGAATGGTTGCCAGCATCCCGCCGATCATCCCCGGACGACGCAGCACCCGGAACAGGGTTCCCAGGCTGCCGCTGCTCTCCGGCTTCATCGACGGCAGGACCCAGACCTGCCACAGCAGAGCCGCCACGCTCGGCACTATGCAGAGAACAAAGACGTTACGCCAGCCTATCAGGCTGCCCAGATAACTTCCCAGCGGCGCCGCGACAACTGTTGCAATGGACACGCTGGAGAAAATCACCGCCAGCGCTTTCGGCACCTTATCGGCAGGTACCAGCCGCATCGCCGTAGCGGTCGACATCGCCCAGAATCCCCCGATAGCAACGCCCAGCAGCAAGCGCCCCATCAGCAAAACGTGCAGGGTTGGCGCAAAGGCCACCAGCAGGCTGGAGATAATTTGCAGCACCGAAAAGAACATCAACACCCAGCGACGGTCGATACTTTTGGTGGCTGGCGTAATCAGCAAACCGGTGACCAGCGCCACCAGCGCCGTTGCCGTGACGGCCTGCCCGGCCATCCCCTCCGTTACGCCGAGACTGGCAGCCATTGGCGTGAGCAAACTGGCGGGCAGAAACTCCGCCGTGATCAAACCAAATACGCCCAGCCCCAGCGAATAGACCGCTCGCCAGGCGGGTTTTGCAGGCGCTATCGCCTCGCTCGCCGCGACACATGAACTCATCTGTTGATCTCCCGTTATCAAAATGTGACTAATGTCGCAAAAGCATAGAGTGTTCCCCATGGACGATCTATGACATATAATCTCCACTTATTGATTATTCGTCCGGAGTTGTGCGATGACCGTTCATTCACCCGATTTGATCAGCGAGCTTTTACGCGGCATGCGCCTTTCTGGGGTGAAATACCGGCGAATTGAAGCCAGCGCGCCATTTGGTGTGGCGTTCCATCAGGCGCCCGGTAAGGCGCAGTTCCATTTCGTCAGCCACGGCAGCGCGCTGCTGCGTATGGAGAGTGGCGCAACCTTTGAATTAAGCGGTGGCGATGCGCTCTTTATCCCGAACGGCAACGCCCATGCCTTGCTCTCTGACGCGCAGGCTCCCCTTACCCCGGTGAATGCCTTTCCCAGCGAGCCTATCTGCAGCTCGGTCTGCGCGATTGCCTGTGAGCCCTGCCCGGACGGCGAGAACACGATTATCTTTAGCGGATGCATGGATTTTGAGCTGGGCGGGATGCAGCCGCTGATCAAGGCCATGCCGGAAGTGATGATGGTGAGCAGGCTGATGTCCACCTGGCCGGAGATCCACCCGTTGCTGGCTGCCATGGAGCGAGAATCCATGACCCGTCAGGTGGGGTTTGCCGGGATCCTGGCACGTCTGGCTGACGTCGTCGCGGCGCTGATTGTGCGGGGCTGGGTCGAAGCCGGATGCGGTAAAGCCACGGGGTGGGTGCAGGTGCTGCGCGATCCCCGCCTCAGCAGAGCGATATACGCCATGCATCAGCAGCCCGGCCTGAACTGGAGCGTGGCGGATCTGGCCAAAGAAGCGGGCACCTCCCGCTCCGTGTTTGCCGAACGGTTTCTGGCCGCGACGGGGACCACCCCGGCAAAGTATCTCAGCGAGCTGAGAATGCGGCTGGCTATTCAGTACATCCGTCATGAAAACCAGCCCATCGAAACGGTCGCGCTGCGTCTGGGTTACGGGTCTCTGGCAGCATTTAGCCGGGCATTTAAGCGCATTATTGGACATGCGCCGGGCACGCTGCGGGAAGCCAGCCAGACCCCGGAAGAGGTCTGACTGACCGACCGGCTAGCATCAGAAATAGTATTTAAAGCGCACGCGGCCACCGTAGCGGTCGTCGTTTTTATTGTCACCCTCTTTTGGTGATGCGTTGACCCAGGATGCATACGCGCCCAGATAGATGTTGAAGTTTTTCATCTTCATGACGTTCGGGATCAGGTACGACGTATGGATCGTATGAATGTCGTACTCGCCCGGGTCGGTGATCCAGCAGTCGTTTTCACACTCGGCGTCAAACGTTGAGGTATTAAACTCGTCGATTTCGTTATGGGCGTAGATATAGCCCAGTTCGAAATTATGCCATAAGGCATTAATGCCTGAGGTAAAATCGGTTTCGCCCGTCGCGTCCAGGTAAGCCGTATTGAGGTTCATGACCACGCCATTTTCCGGATCGGTTTTGAGCCCGTCCCAGGTCAGAGTAAATCCGTAGCCGGTTCGGTCTGACTGATCGACCCAGCGGCCTGCGTCGTCACGATAGCCGTAAGCGTTGTTCACCAGGTTGCTCTCCATGGCCACCGCAGTTGAAAACGGTCCATTTTGCCATGAGATGACCGGACGCACGTAGGCCACATTTTTATCGTTCTCAAGCTCTGCGCCGTGATAGCGTTGGTCGACGTACAAATCGCTGCCGTCTTTGAACAGGGTATTCAGCTCAAAATACCAGTTATCCAGCGTCTTGCTCATCAGGAAGTTGCCCCCGCTGTCGGTTCGCCCGCGCCCTTCTTTTAGCATATAGATATAGCCGTAGCCGTCGCTGTAGAGATCGTCCGCGGTATTTCCTGAGTATTCCACAAAAGTATCCTGATTGAGCGGGAACATATCGTAGGCCTCGAAGCGCCCGACCTTAATTTCCCAGTCGTTCTCAGCGCCAAAGAAGAATACGGCATCATCGAGATACATTTTTCCGACAAGATCGCCGAGAGGCTGAACGGAGAAACCAGCAAAATTGCCGTTATCCATTTTACGATAACCGTCAAAGCCTAATAAAATACGTCCATTAATATCCCAACGTTCCTTATCTCCCGGAGCCCAGTCGCTATTAGCACTTTGCTTAATAGACGTCAGGCTGCCTGTTTTACTGGCGGCATCCATATTAAATTCAACGTCGCCATAAAATTTAATATCACCATATCCCGAAAGCGTCAGTTTTGGCGGTGCCGTCCCGCTCACCGGTTCTTCCGATTGTACAACCACAGCGGATGCAGCCTGCGCCGCGGTCGCCTGCTGCTGTTTAAGCTCCTGAATTTGCGCTTCTAGTTGCGCCAGTTTTTCTTCTACGCTTGTCGAGGGTTGTGCAGCGAAAAGTGCGCCAGAATAGAACGCACTCATCAGAATTACCGTTTTCTTTAATTTCATAGAATCCATCCTGATTATAGAAGTGAATACCTAAATAGTGAACCTCGCCATTTCGACCAAATACCATCGGAGGTACCATTATGTTTTTTGATAAGCTAATTATGAATTTTAACTTGTGTGATCGGCATAGAAGAAACATCTCACGATTAATAAAAGAAAGACAACCCACTTCACACTCTTATTTTATTAACCACACCTATATTTTAATGTGGAATATATATGATTATTTAAAGGTATAATTTTTTTAATTCCATTCACATAACAAATTCATTCCTATCGGACGGGCCGGACGAAGCGGTAAATCGTCTGGTTATGTGAAAAATGGGATATTCAACACGCGAAGCGGGCAATATTCGTCTAAGGTTTTCAGGTGATTGACAACAGCGGTCACGCTGTTTAGTGAAGACAGGAGACGAACTCATGATAAGACCTCGTACACTACGCCCTGCGTTCTTGCAGCTTGCGCTGGGAGGCGCGCTGCTCGGCGTAACAGCATTCGCTTATGCTGACCAGCCCCCTACAACCCAGACAACCTCACCCGATATTTTGCTGGGTCCTCTGTTTAATGATGTGCAAAGTGCCAAACTGTTTCCCGATCAAAAAACGTTTGCTGATGCCGTACCCAAAAGCGACCCGCTGATGATCCTGGCGGATTATCGGATGCAGCACGCCCAGTCCAGCTTTGACTTACGCCACTTTGTCGAGATGAACTTCACGCTCCCCGCGGAAGGTGAAAAATATGTTCCGCCTGCTGGACAAAGTTTGCGTGAGCATATTGACGATCTCTGGCCTGTACTGACCCGCACCACCGATAAAGCCAGCAACAAGTGGGATTCGCTCCTGCCGCTACCGAAACCTTACGTGGTGCCCGGCGGGCGTTTCCGCGAGGTGTATTACTGGGACAGCTATTTCACCATGCTCGGCCTGGCCGAAAGCGGCCACTGGGACAAAATCAGCGATATGGTGGACAACTTCGCCTATGAAATTGACACCTTCGGCCACATTCCTAACGGCAACCGCAGCTATTACCTGAGCCGTTCGCAGCCGCCGTTCTTCTCCCTGATGGTCGAACTGCTGGCGACGCATGATAAAGATGCGTTGAAAAAGTACCGTCCACAGATGGAAAAAGAGTATGCCTACTGGATGGAGGGCGTCGATGGCCTGCAGCCGGGCCAGGCTAACAAACGCGTGGTGAAGCTGGATGACGGGACAATCCTCAACCGCTACTGGGATGACCGCGATACCCCGCGTCCTGAATCCTGGCTCGATGATGTAAACACCGCTAAAAACAACCCTAACCGCCCGGCGACGGAAATTTACCGCGATCTGCGCTCGGCAGCCGCGTCAGGCTGGGACTTTAGCTCCCGCTGGATGGACGATCCGCAAAAGCTTGGCACCATCCGCACCACCAGCATTGTGCCGGTGGACCTGAACGCCCTGATGTTCAAGATGGAGAAGCTACTGGCACGGGCAAGCCAGGAGGATGGCGATACCGCCGGTGCGAGCAAATATGACGCGCTGGCCACTTCGCGCCAGAAGGCCATCGAGAGCCATCTGTGGAATGAAAAAGAGGGCTGGTACGCGGATTACGATCTCAAGAGTAAAAAGGTGCGTAATCAGCTCACCGCCGCAGCCCTGTTCCCGCTTTACGTGAAGGCGGCGGCACAGGACCGCGCGGATAAAGTGGCTGCAGCGACCTCTTCACGCCTGCTGAAGCCGGGCGGCATTACGACCACCACCATCAACAGCGGCCAGCAGTGGGATGCGCCAAACGGCTGGGCACCGCTGCAGTGGGTTGCAACGGAAGGATTGCAGAACTATGGACAGGACAAAGTGGCGATGGACGTGACCTGGCGCTTCCTGAAAAACGTTCAGCACACCTACGACCGCGAGAAGAAGCTGGTGGAGAAGTATGACGTCTCGTCTACCGGCACAGGCGGAGGCGGCGGTGAATATCCGTTGCAGGATGGATTTGGCTGGAGCAACGGCGTGACGCTCAAGATGCTGGACCTGGTTTGTCCGAAAGAGAAACCGTGCGACAGCGTGCCGGAGAATCAGCCTGCGGCGAATGATGACGCCGCGCCTGCGAAAAGCGCGGCGCAGTAAGGGTATTGCCGGGTGGCGGCTACGCCTTACCCGGCCTACACGTGCTCCCCCTCTCCCTCAAGGGAGAGGGGTAAAGCTCATCAGAAGCTGTAACTCGCCCCTAACTGGAACGTCCGGTCACGCCCAATCCAGCAGTTGGTTGCGTCGTAACAGGTCAGCGTCTCTTTATTGGTGATGTTCTGCGCGCTGGCTTTCACCGTCAGCCCTTCCAGAGACGGCAGGACTTCGCCCATGCGGTAAGAGGCCGCCAGATCGTACTGCGTGGTGCCCCCAAGTTTGCCCGCATCGTTACTCGGTGAAATTTCCATCGGCCCGGTATAGCGCGCGCCAGCCCCCAGCATTAACCCTTTCAGCGGCGTACTGTCGAAGGTGTAATCGCCCCACAGGTTAAAGGCATTCTCCGGCACCTGTGTTGGACGCTTGCCCTGGTATTTATCATCTTCCGTATTGATCGCGTGGGTGTAAGCGTAGTTCGCAATCAGCGTCAGGTTATCCGTCGGACGGCTGACCGCCGACAGCTCAGCCCCTTTGGATTCCACTTCCCCGGTCTGACGGTAGTTGAGGAAGCCGGGATCGGAGGTGACGACATTTTTCTGGCGAATGTTAAACACCGATGCGGTAAAGGTGGTGGCGTAGTCCGCCAGCAGGTATTTCACCCCGCCCTCAACCTGCTTGCTGGTGGTTGGCTTGACGTCTTTGGCGACGAGCGTCCCCTGTGGGGATACCGGTGCAAAGCCTTCGGAATAGCTGATGAACGGCGAAATCCCGTTGTCGAAGGCGTAAAGCGCCCCCAGACGTTTGGTGACCCGATCCTGAGAGACATACGCTTTGTCGCCGTTTTGCAGGTAATTCGTGGTCACGGAGCGGTAATCGTCATAGCGCAGGCTACCCAGCAGGTTTAATCCGCCGAACTCCACCTGATCCTGCAGGTAATAACCGTTCTGCTGATAGCTCAGACGGTTTTTCTGGGCGGTATACAGCCCCAGCGCGCCTTCATCGATCTGCGCGTGGTCAGGATTGCGCATATCAATACCAGGTGTTGAGGAGGCGTATCGGTAGTGGAAGTGCGAGTTCAGCTTCTGATAGTCAAACCCGGCCAGCAGATGATGTTTCCAATCCCCCAGCGCAACCGTTTTGGTGACCTGGTTGTCGATGTTGAAGCTCTGAAGGTCTTCATCCGTGGTGTAAGCAAAGCGATTGAGTTGATAGACCTCGCTCCCAGGCCCGGTTGAATAGACACTGCGCTGATGGGTGTCCACGTCGAAATAGCGCGCTTTCTGATTAAAGCCCCAGCCGCTATCAAACTCATGTTCAAAGCTGTAGCCCAGCATCCACTGGCGCTGTTTGAATCCGCTCCACTCGTCTCCGGCATAGTCCCGGCGATCGGCATAGCTCGAGCGCAGATAGGCGAGCGGCAGCGGGTCGGACGGCGACAGGCTCGGGGTATTTTGCGCCAGCGCATCAATGGTGAGACGCGTTTTGCTGTCCGGCTGCCAGGTCACTGACGGTGCCACGAGGTAGTTTTCGTAGCGCGTGGTGTGCGGCTGGTCGTCATTTTCCGTCGCTTTCCCCAGCAGACGGTAATTCCAGTCGCTGTCAGCGATTTGCCCGGTTGAATCGAGGTAGCCCTCTTTCAGGTTACGGGTGCCGGTGTTAAAACCCACCTCGGTACGGGACGCTTGTTGCGGCTTCTTACTTTGAATATTCACCAGCCCACCCGGCGAGCCGCCACCGTACAGCACTGAAGAGGGACCTTTCAGAATATCAACGCTCTCAATCAGCAGCGGATCGATGCGCGCTTTGGTGTTACCGGTGACGTTATACGGCAGTTGCAGACCATTATAGAATTCCTGGTCAACGGTAAACCCGCGGATTTTGTATTCGCTCATGTACGAGGTACTGCCCCTCACCTCGGTCGAGACGCCCGGGGCATAGCGCAGGATTTCATTCACGGAGTTCGCGTGACGCTTTTCTATCTCCTGCTCAGAAAGGGTATTGATCACCTGCGGCGTTTTACTTTCAGCCACCGCCGATTTGGTCGCACTGTTCGTCCATGAAGGAAGCGCGCTGCCCTGCTCTGCGCCCGTGACTACAATAGTCGATTCTTCGGCAAAAGCCTGTGCCTGCAATGCCAGCGCCACGGCTCCTGCCAACGCACATAACGCAAAACGTGAGGTATTCATAATTGTCGTCTTTGTTATAGATAGTACTGGGAACGACAATTATTATCATTTCGATTAGCAAATCAATACGCGGATAAAAAAAACGGCCCTCAGGTGAGAGCCGCTTGTGAAGATGTTATGCCCGTCGGAGTAACCGGAATATGCCCAGTACAACGATCGCGCCGACCACCGCGACCAGGAAACTGTGGAGATCGAAACCGCTGATGCTGCCGCCAAAGCCAAACATCGTTGCCAGCCAGCCGCCGACAACCGCCCCGACCACACCGAGTACACAGGTCAGAATAAAGCCGCCACCATCATTTCCCGGCATGATCAATTTGGCGATAGCGCCGGCAATAAGACCAAAGATAATCCAGGCGATGATACCCATAGCGATGCCCTCTTGCAGGTTTAACGCATGCACGGAAAACCTTCCGCGCTGGTGACTTAAGTATAGGTCATCGCCCGAAAATCATTTTCATCTCACCGACTTAAATTACGGCGGTCAGTAAAAAAAATCACCGGTTTGTATTAAGTTTCATTTCAGATTGCCGATAACGCAGAGACAGTCTGTCAAATATCAAGGAGCAATCTGGCGTGAGTAATTACAGTGAGCAGTTCCTGAAACAAAATCCGCTGGCTGTATTAGGGGTATTACGCGACCTGCAAAAAGGTGAAGTGCCGCTACGCATGCGTTGGTCAAACAATCAGTTTATCAGCAAGATCCTGGACGTGTCGTCCGACCGTCTGATCGTCGACCTGGGCAGCCAGGAGCATGAGAACCGCGCCGCACAGCGGGCGGAAAAAATCGCGGTGATGGCTGAAACCCAAGGCGCAAAGGTGGAGTTTATTCTGCCGCGACTTGAATTAAGCGAATATATGGGGCTGCCTGCTTTTACCGCGCCGCTGCCTGATAACCTCTGGTTTGTCCAGCGTCGGGAATATTTCCGCATTAGCGCCCCGCTCCATCCCGCTTATTTTTGTCGGGCAAAAATGCCGGATAAAAAAGAGATCCGCTTCCGCCTTTTTGACCTGTCGTTGGGCGGCATGGGCGCGCTGATGGATACCCCAAAACCTGACGGGCTGGTTGAAGGCATGCGATTCACGCAGATTGAGCTGGATATGGGCGGCTGGGGACGGTTTTATTTCGATGCGCAGCTGATTGCCATCAGCGAGCGTAAGGTGGTGGACAGCAAGAACGAGACCATTTCCACGCCCCGTCTGAGCTTTCGCTTTCTCAACGTGGGGCCGGGTGCAGAGCGCGAGCTTCAGCGCATCATATTCTCTCTGGAGCGAGAGGCGCGGGAACGGGCGAATAAAGTCTTGTGAGGGGCGTCGGGCAGCGAGGCCGCCCGACAACGGCGTTACATGGCGTCCATCGCTTTCTGTACTTTCCAGATATACCGAGGTGCCTGCGGTGACGGGTGGTTCTTCACAACATGTTCAAAGAACTCGTCTTTGTCCATGTCGTTTATCTCTTCAATCGCCTCTTTACGGTCGGACGAGAAGGTTCTGAGCAGCGCACCGGCACCGTTCACGTAAGAGACCACCAGCGCGTACTGCATCACTTCAGGATCTTCAATCCCCTTCAGCACGCCGTGTTCCAGAATGCTCAGGTAAGCTGTTCCCATCGAGATGTTGCGTTCCGGATTTTTCAGCTCGCTGGTCGACGGCTGACCGCGCCAGCCCATATAGCGGTAGACCTCTTTGCCTGCCGTTGATGCTTTAAGCTGCATCAGCCCCACCGCGTTGGATTTACTGACGAGCGTTGGGTTGCCGCCGGATTCCACGGCAATGATCGCCGTGACCAGTCGCGGGCTCACGCCCCAGGCCTTCCCGGCTTGTTCGCTGATAGGCATCCACTGCATGGCCCGTTTCACCGGCACTTCCGGGTTCCAGGGCGGATTTTGATAATCATGTTTTGAACTACAGCCAGCAAGCAACACAATCAAAAAAGCAAACCATCTCAATTTCACGTCATCTATCCTTATAGCCGGTCATCGCAGTGCGCCGCCTCTTGAAGCAGGCGGCGTATAAGCGGCATGATATAGACAATTAGTTTCTCATTCAGCAAGGAATTGCCATGTCTCAG
The DNA here is from genome assembly GCF_014103035.1 of Enterobacter sp. RHBSTW-01064. NCBI lineage: Bacteria > Pseudomonadati > Pseudomonadota > Gammaproteobacteria > Enterobacterales > Enterobacteriaceae > Enterobacter > Enterobacter sp. RHBSTW-01064. The sequence goes on from NZ_JABXOU010000001.1 coordinate 436,000, forward strand.
TTTCATCTCATCGCGCCGTCGGGTTACTGCATCAACCAGGACGCGGCACAGCGGGGCGTTCAGCGCTTACTGGAATCCGGCCATCGGGTAGAAAATCAGACTATTATCCCCCGCCGGCTGCAGCGTTTTGCCGGAACAGAAGCGCAGAGACTGAATGATATCAACAACCTGGTGAACCTGAAGGGCGCTAACCAGATTGTGCTTGCGGTGCGCGGCGGGTATGGCGCGAGCCGATTGCTGGAGAGTATCGACTGGCAAGGTCTGGCAAAACGCCAGCAGCAGGATCCTCTGCTGATTTGTGGACACAGCGATTTCACGGCGATCCAGCTCGGCCTGCTGGCACTGCACAACGTCATTACCTTCAGCGGCCCGATGCTGGCCGGTAACTTCGGCGCGCCGGAGCTGGATGCGTTCACCCAGGAACATTTCTGGCGCGCGCTGCAAAATTCGACCTACAGCGTTGAGTGGCAGGGAAATGGGCCGCACTGGGAATGTGAAGGCCAGCTCTGGGGTGGAAACCTGGCGATGCTGGTGTCGCTGATTGGCACGCCGTGGTTGCCCCAGATTGAGGATGGCATCCTGGTGCTGGAAGATATCAACGAGCATCCGTTCCGCGTCGAGCGCATGCTGCTCCAGCTTTACCATGCGGGCATCCTCGCGCGACAGTCCGCCATTGTGCTCGGTAGCTTTAGCGGATCGGCACCGAATGACTATGATGCAGGCTACTCCCTTGAGACGATGGTTGATTTCATCCGTTCGCGGCTGGACATTCCGGTGATTACGGGGCTCGATTTTGGCCATGAGCAGCAGACCGTTACCCTGCCGCTGGGCGCTCAGGCAACGCTGACGCATAATAATTCAGGCAGTCGGCTCACTCTCAGCGGCCATCCGGTCTTAAAGGCATAAAAAAGCGCTTAAACCGCCTCAATAAAACGCTGTTCCTGTCGTTAATATGTTAGGGTTTTAATAACAGCGTTAACATTGAGGTGGGAGTACGACAACATTGGATGCCGCAGCAATAATCAGCCTTTTCATTCTGGGTTCTGTGCTTGTAACCAGCAGTATTTTATTGAGTTCATTTTCATCACGTCTCGGCATACCTATTCTTGTTATTTTCCTTGCCATCGGCATGTTGGCTGGCATTGATGGCATCGGCGGTATCCCATTCGATAACTACCCTTTCGCTTACATGGTGAGTAACCTGGCGCTGGCGGTGATCCTGCTGGACGGCGGGATGCGCACCCAGGCGAGCTCTTTCCGCGTCGCCTTAGGGCCTGCGCTGTCGCTCGCGACGGTCGGCGTGTTGATTACCTCCGGCCTCACCGGGATGATGGCCGCGTGGCTTTTCCATCTCAATCTCATGGAAGGTTTGCTGATCGGCGCGATTGTCGGTTCAACCGACGCCGCAGCGGTATTTTCCCTGCTTGGCGGTAAAGGGCTAAACGAGCGCGTCGGCTCAACGCTTGAGATTGAGTCCGGCAGTAACGATCCGATGGCGGTGTTTCTCACCATCACGCTGATTGAGATGATTCAGCAGCACGAAACCGGATTAAGCTGGATGTTCGCCTGGCATATCCTGCAGCAGTTTGGGCTGGGGATTGTTATCGGCCTGGCGGGGGGATACCTGTTACAGCAGATGATCAACCGCATCTCGCTGCCCGCGGGGCTTTACCCCCTGCTGGCGCTGAGCGGCGGGATTCTGATTTTTGCCGTCACCACCGCGCTGGACGGCAGCGGCATTCTCGCCGTCTACCTCTGCGGTTTCCTGATGGGCAACCGGCCGATTCGTAACCGCCATGCCATTTTGCAGAACTTCGACGGCCTGGCGTGGCTGGCGCAGATCGGCATGTTCCTGGTGCTGGGCCTTCTGGTCACGCCATCCGACCTGCTGCCGATCGCCGTTCCGGCGCTGCTGCTTTCTGCGTGGATGATCTTCTTCGCCCGTCCGCTCTCGGTGTTTGCGGGTCTGCTGCCGTTTCGCGGCTTCAACCTGCGCGAACGGGTGTTCATCAGCTGGGTGGGCCTGCGCGGCGCGGTGCCGATTATCCTTGCGGTGTTCCCGATGATGGCCGGTCTGGACAACGCGCGGCTGTTCTTTAACGTGGCGTTCTTCGTGGTGCTGATCTCGCTGCTGTTCCAGGGAACGTCGCTCGGGTGGGCGGCGAAAAAGGCCAAAGTGGTGGTGCCGCCCGTTGGCTGGCCGGTCTCCCGCGTGGGGCTGGATATTCACCCGGAAAACCCGTGGGAGCAGTTTGTTTACCAGCTCAGCGCCGACAAATGGTGCGTGGGAGCCTCACTGCGCGATCTGCATATGCCCGCCGAAACGCGCATTGCCGCCTTGTTCCGCGATAATGCCCTTCTGCACCCTACCGGCAGCACCCGCCTGCGCGAAGGCGATATTCTGTGCGTCATCGGCCGCGAGCGCGACCTGCCCGCGCTGGGCAAACTGTTCAGCCAGTCGCCTCCTGTCGCGCTTGACCAGCGGTTCTTCGGCGATTTTATTCTCGAAGCCAGCGCTAAGTTTGCCGATGTGGCGCTGATTTATGGGCTGGATGAGGGGCTTGAGTACCGCGACAAGCAGCAAACGCTCGGGGAAATCATTCAGCAGCTGCTGGGCGCTGCACCCGTCGTCGGTGACCAGGTGGAGTTTGCCGGGATGATCTGGACGGTTGCGGAGAAAGAAGATAACGCGGTGAGAAAAGTCGGGGTCAGGCCGATGGAAGAGGACGTGGAGTAGTTTTTTGCCGGGTGGCGCTTACGCTTACCCGGCCTACGTTCGAGGGTTTTGTAGGTCGGGTAAGGCGAAGCCGCCACCCGACACAACCATTCGTTACACCGTCACAACCGGCACTCTCGGTGCCAGCGCGCACATCAATTCATAGCCGACCGTGCCCGCAGCGGAAGCCACATCGTCGATTTTAACCTCATTACCCCACAGCTCGACCGGCGATCCGATGCCCGCCTGCGGACAGGGGGTTAAATCTATCGCCATCATATCCATTGAGATAGTCCCTACCGTGCCCGTGCGAACCCCATCGACCCACACGGGCGTGCCGGTTGGCGCCAGACGCGGATAGCCGTCCGCATAACCGCCCGCGACAATCCCGATGCGCTGCTCGCCCGCCGCACGGTAGCGGCTGCCATAGCCTACCGTGTCACCCGTCTTCAGCGTCTGCACGCCAATGATTTCACTGCGCAGGGTCATGACCGGCTTCAGGCCGCTGTTGGCGATATCCTGCCACTGCCCTGAGGGAGACGCGCCGTACAGTACGATACCCGGACGCACCCAGTTATAGTGGGCTTCAGGGTGCCAAAGCGTCGCCGCCGAGTTCGACAGCGAACGTGGGCAATCCAGCCCTTCTGCCGCCTGCTCAATGCGGACCATGGCATCGGCAATGCCGTCCGGCTTTTCAGCATCCGCAAAATGCGCCATCAACGTCATTTCACCGACATTTTTCAGGGCACGCAGCTGCTGCCAGACCGTATGGACCCGCTCAGGCTGGAAGCCCAGGCGGTTCATGCCGCTGTTCACCTTGAGATAGATATCCAGCGGCGCGTGGAGCTTCGCATCCTGAATCGCCTTAATCTGCCAGTTGCTGTGAACGCTGGTGGTCAGACGGTATTTGTCCAGCAGCGGCAGATCGTCGGCGTGGAAAAAGCCTTCCAGCAGCAGGATGGGCCCTTTCCAGCCGCGCTCGCGCAGCAGAATCGCCTCTTCCAGATTGAGTAACGCAAAACCGTCAGTTGCGCTAAGGGCGCTCCAGATGCGGTCAATGCCGTGGCCGTAGGCATTTGCCTTGACTACCGACCAGACGCGTGTACCCGGCGCAGCACGGCGAACAATTTGCAGGTTATCCTTCAGGGCCTGCAAATCCAGCTGAGCCAGAATGGGACGGGACATGACGACTCCTTAGTTATGTGCGCCGTGCAGGTGCTGCGGACGCGATGGGGTAAACCCTGATTGATAACGTGCGGCACTTAAATCGTCAAACGGAATTGCTGGCGTGCGGCCAGATATCAGGTCGCTCAGCAGCTGACCCGAGCCGCAGGCCATCGTCCAGCCGAGCGTGCCGTGCCCGGTATTGGTCCACAGGTTTTTATACGGCGTGCGGCCGACAATCGGCGTGCCGTCCGGCGTCATGGGGCGCAGACCGGTCCAGAAGGTCGCCTGTTCGACAAAGCCTCCGCGCGGGAAGAGATCGCCCACCACCATTTCCAGCGTTTCACGACGCGGCTGCAGCAGTTCGGTGTTGAAGCCCACGATCTCCGCCATGCCGCCTACGCGAATGCGGTTGTCGAAGCGGGTGATGGCGATTTTGTAGGTTTCGTCCAGAATGGTCGACACGGGCGCGCCGCTCTCTTCTTTCACCGGAATGGTCAGCGAGTAGCCTTTCAGCGGGTAGACCGGAATATCGAGGATACCTTTCAGCATGGCGGTGGAGTACGAACCAAACGCCATCACGTAGGCATCGGCTTTGATCACCTCTTCGCCACACTTCACGCCGTAAATTTTTTCCCCTTCCGACAGCAGCTTGTCGACAGAGGTGTTAAAGCGGAATTTCACCCCTGCCTGCTCGCACATTTGCGCCAGACGTTGGGTAAAGAGCTGGCAGTCGCCGGTTTCGTCATTCGGCAGGCGCAGGCCGCCCGTCAGTTTATGCGCCACTTCCGCCAGCGCAGGCTCCACCTGCCCCAGCTGGCTGGCTTCCAGCAGCTGATAGGGTACGCCCGCATCTTCCAGCACGGCGATATCGCGGGTGGCGTTTTCATACTGTTGCTCAGTGCGGAACAGCTGCAGCGTACCGCCCTGACGGCCTTCGTACTCAATGCCCGTCGAGGCGCGTAAGGCTTTCAGGCAATCACGGCTGTACTCCGCCAGACGCACCATGCGTCCTTTATTTTCCATGTAGTGGCGGGTGTCACAGTTGCGCAGCATCTGCCACATCCACTTCAGCTGGAACTGCGTGCCGTCGAGACTGATCGCCAGCGGCGCGTGACGCTGAAACATCCACTTAATCGCCTTTAACGGCACGCCGGGTGCTGCCCACGGCGCCGCATAACCCGGAGAGATTTGTCCGGCGTTCGCCGCACTGGTTTCAAGCGCCGGGCCAGATTCACGATCGATAACGGTAACCTCATGCCCCGCCTGACTTAAATACCAGGCGCTGGTTACGCCAACGACACCACTTCCCAGTATGACAACACGCATAGCCACTCCATTATGTGCAAAAGAACAATCTTCTAATTACAGATTGATAACCTAGTTGAAAATATTATTCAACATACGACTTTTTTATGGTGACTTACCTCACACATCCCTCTGTATCAGGGGATAGGGCTAATTTGGGATCTCCTGCTGCGCGTTATTTTTAGCCAGCATAAAACTCTGCGAGACCCGCTTTTTTTGCCGTATCAAAAACGCGAAATCGCAAAGAAAAAATTTCTGCTTCAGCACGCTTTTTAACACGTTGATCTATGCTTGAAAGGAGGCTCTCCAGACAGAGAGAGCTCCCAACAACGAGGGCGCGCTAATGGCTACTATTGATTCCATATCCAAGGACAACACACGTCTGAGCGATGGACCCGACTGGACCTTCGAGCTGCTTGATGTCTATCTGGCCGAGATTGACCGGGTAGCAAAACTCTATCGCCTGGATACCTATCCCCATCAAATTGAAGTCATTACGTCCGAACAGATGATGGATGCCTACTCCAGCGTCGGGATGCCGATCAACTATCCGCACTGGTCGTTTGGTAAGAAATTTATTGAAACGGAGCGGCTGTATAAACACGGTCAACAGGGGCTGGCGTATGAGATCGTCATTAACTCCAATCCGTGTATTGCCTATCTGATGGAAGAGAACACCATTACCATGCAGGCGCTGGTGATGGCGCACGCCTGCTACGGGCACAACTCTTTCTTCAAGAACAACTATCTTTTCCGCAGCTGGACGGATGCCAGCTCGATTGTCGATTACCTGATTTTCGCCCGTAAATACATTACCGAATGCGAAGAGCGCTACGGCGTGGATGAAGTGGAAAAACTGCTCGATTCCTGCCACGCGCTGATGAACTACGGCGTTGACCGCTACAAGCGTCCGCAAAAAATCTCCTTACAGGAGGAGAAGGCCCGGCAGAAAAGCCGCGAGGAGTATCTGCAAAGCCAGGTGAATATGCTGTGGCGTACCCTGCCGAAGCGTGAGGAGGAGAAAACGGTCGCCGAAGCGCGTCGTTATCCGTCTGAGCCGCAGGAAAACCTGCTCTACTTTATGGAGAAAAACGCCCCGCTGCTGGAGCCGTGGCAGCGCGAGATCCTGCGCATTGTGCGTAAGGTGAGCCAGTATTTCTACCCGCAGAAACAGACGCAGGTGATGAACGAAGGTTGGGCGACCTTCTGGCACTACACCATCCTTAACCACCTGTATGACGAAGGGAAAGTCTCCGAACGCTTTATGATGGAGTTTCTGCACAGCCACACCAACGTGGTGTTCCAGCCTGCTTATAACAGCCCATGGTACAGCGGCATCAACCCGTACGCCCTTGGCTTTGCGATGTTCCAGGACATCAAGCGCATCTGCCAGTCGCCGACGGAGGAAGACAAATACTGGTTCCCGGACATCGCCGGTTCTGACTGGCTGGAAACGCTGCATTTCGCGATGCGTGACTTTAAGGATGAGAGCTTTATCAGCCAGTTTATGTCGCCGAAGATCATGCGAGATTTCCGTTTCTTCACCGTGCTGGATGATGACCGTAACAACTACCTGGAAATTTCGGCGATACATAACGAAGAGGGATACCGCGAGATCCGCTCCCGCCTCTCTTCCCAGTACAACCTGAGCAACCTTGAGCCGAATATTCAGGTATGGAATGTGGATTTACGCGGTGACCGCTCCCTGACGCTGCGCTATATCCCGCACAACCGCGCGCCGCTGGATAAAGGGCGTAAAGAGGTGCTGAAGCACGTGCATCGGCTGTGGGGCTTTGACGTGTTGCTTGAACAGCAGAATGAAGACGGCAGCGTGGAGCTGCTGGAGCGGTGCCCGACGCGGTTGAATACGCTGTAGTTTGCCGGGTGGCGGCTACGCCTTACCCGGCCTACGGGTTTTGTAGGCCCGGTAAGCGAAGCGCCACCGGGCGAAAAAAAACCTCTCGTACGAGAGGTTTTTTCTTTTAGCGGGTCTGAATCGCTAAATCGCCTGGGAGCGTTTTCTGCATGCGGTGCCAGATTTCACCGGAATCATGCCCATAGCGACGTACCGTCTCATAAACCTGATCGTGCAGCCCTTCGGTACAGAGCTTGCTCAGCTTATGGTAGAAACCCAGCGCCAGGCTACGGGCTTCAGGGTTAGCAAAGTAGTGGCGACCGATACGGGTATAGAGCCCTTTCATCCCGTTCAGGATCAGGCCGTAAATCGGGTTACCGGAGGCAAAGGCCAGGCCGCGGAAGACGTTATAGTCAAGCGTGGCGAAAGCGTCAGCGTGGTCTTCGACCTCGTTCGCGCTGGCCAGCACCGCGAGCGCATCTTCAGGATGCTGACGGAACGCGGTACGGATAAAGATAGTCGCGATGTTGGTACGCACGGAGAGCAGATTGTCGATCAGCTGCGGCACGCTTTCGTGGTCGAGACGCGCCAGCGTTTCAAGAATGTTCAGCCCGGACGTTTCCCAGAAGTTGTTTACTTTCGTTGGCTTGCCGTGCTGAATCGTCAACCAGCCATCACGTGCCAGACGCTGCAGAACTTCACGCAACGTAGTACGGGTGACGCCAATCAGTTCAGAGAGTTCGCGTTCAGCAGGTAGAATTGATCCCGCAGGGAAACGATTATTCCAGATGCTTTCAATGATGTACTCTTCCGCGAAACCCGCCGGGCTCTGCGCCTTAATGACCATAGTGAGATTTCCATTACACAGCTTTAGCAAATTGGACTCATCATACCAGAGGCTCGCAGAGGCAGATAGCGCAGCAAAGAGAGAAAAGAGGGATCGCCGTTTCATTTTTGTGAAATTTACAATTTGACCTAATGCCCCTCTACGTCACCATTTTTGCGTATACTGATGTTTTGCCTTATTTGACGGGGAAGGACGTCTGTCGTGGAAATTTCATTTGGCCGCGCGCTGTGGCGCAACTTTTTAGGCCAGTCACCTGACTGGTACAAACTCATACTTCTGGTATTCCTGGTCGTTAACCCCATCCTGTTTTATGTCAATCCGTTTGTTGCCGGATGGCTGCTGGTGGCGGAATTTATCTTCACCCTGGCGATGGCGCTGAAATGCTATCCACTCCTTCCCGGCGGCCTGCTGGCATTTGAAGCGGTGGTGATTGGCATGACCAGCGCGGAGCATGTTAAACAGGAGCTGGCATCCAATCTTGAGGTGCTTCTGCTGCTGATGTTTATGGTGGCTGGCATCTACTTTATGAAGCAGCTACTGCTGTTTATCTTTACCCGGCTGCTGCTGAGCATTCCCTCAAAAACGATCCTGTCGGTGGCGTTTTGTCTCGCGGCAGCGTTTCTGTCGGCCTTCCTTGATGCCCTGACGGTGGTGGCCGTCGTGATTAGCGTGGCCGTCGGCTTTTACGGCATTTATCATCGCGTCGCGTCTTCTCGACCCGGTGAGGATTTGCAGGACGATAGCCATGTCGACGCGCATAACCGTGAGGTGCTGGAGCAGTTCCGCGCATTCCTGCGTAGCCTGATGATGCATGCGGGTGTGGGGACAGCGCTGGGCGGCGTGATGACGATGGTGGGGGAACCGCAAAACCTGATCATCGCCAAAGCGGCGGACTGGCATTTCGGCGAATTCTTCCTGCGCATGGCGCCAGTGAGCGTTCCGGTGCTCATCTGCGGCGTCGTCACCTGTATTCTTGTCGAGAAATTCAGCGTCTTTGGTTACGGCGCGAAGCTGCCTGAAACGGTACGACAGGAGCTGCATACATTTGACGAGCAAAGTCGCCGTCAGCGCACACGCCAGGATACGCTACGCCTGACCGCACAAGGCATCATTGGCGTCTGGCTTATCGCCGCGCTGGCTTTTCATCTTGCTGAGGTGGGGTTAATTGGCCTGTCGGTTATTATACTCGCCACCACCTTTAGCGGCGTGACCGACGAGCACGCTATCGGCAAAGCCTTTACCGAAGCCCTGCCGTTTACCGCGCTGCTGGCGGTATTCTTTGCGGTAGTGGCGGTGATTATCGATCAGCACCTGTTTGCGCCGATTATTGCCTTTGTATTACAGGCCGCGCCCGACGCCCAGCTTTCGCTGTTTTACCTGTTTAACGGTTTGCTCTCCTCCATTTCCGACAACGTTTTTGTCGGCACGGTGTATATCAACGAAGCGAAAGCAGCCATGGAGCAAGGCGTTATCAGCGCTCAACAATTTGAGCTGCTGGCGGTGGCGATCAACACCGGCACTAACCTCCCTTCCGTGGCGACACCTAACGGCCAGGCCGCATTCCTGTTCCTGCTGACCTCAGCGCTTGCGCCACTCATACGACTTTCTTATGGAAGAATGGTTTGGATGGCCCTGCCCTATACGCTGGTACTGACGATTGTGGGTTTGCTTTGCGTCAAAATTACCCTCATTCCTTATACGCACTGGCTGATACAAGCGGGTATACTTGCCGCGCATTAAGATGTGTAAATCGGGCAGTTCGCTGCCCGTTTGCCTTTTCGCATGATAAACATCCAATTACGTTTTATTTCGTCAGGTACAGGTGGCGCGGAAAACGAATTCGTTTACACTGCGCTTTCTAAGCATGTTCCAGGGAAATGATTATGTTGAGATTTTTAAACCAGTGCTCTCGCGGTCGCGGAGCGTGGTTGTTAATGGCCCTGACCGCCTTTGCGCTGGAAATGGTCGCGTTGTGGTTCCAGCATGTGATGGGGTTGAAGCCCTGCGTGCTGTGTATCTACGAACGTTGCGCATTGTTCGGCATTATGGGCGCGGGTCTGGTGGGCGCGATTGCCCCGAAATCACCGTTACGCTATGCCGGTATCGCTATCTGGCTGTACAGTGCCTGGAAGGGAATTGAACTCTCCTGGGAGCACACCATGATGCAGCTGCATCCGTCACCGTTTATGACCTGTGATTTTGCCGCCCGCTTCCCGAGCTGGCTGCCGCTGGATAAGTGGCTGCCGCAGGTGTTTGTGGCGTCCGGCGACTGTTCTGTGCGCCAGTGGGAATTCCTGACGCTGGAGATGCCGCAGTGGCTGGTGGGTATTTTTGTGGCCTACTTCGTTGTGGCCCTGCTGGTGCTGATTGCCCAGCCGTTTAAGCCGAAGAAACGCGATCTGTTCGGGCGCTAAGTTGCCCGGCGGCGCTTCGCTTGCGCGGGCCTACGGTTTTGTAGATCGGGTAAGCGCAGCGCCACCCGACACAACAGCGCATAATAAAAAACCCGCCTCGGCGGGTTTTTTATTATCACCGATTAGGGTGATTCATGATGTGGTCTTCCCAGTCCCGCACTTCAGACTCTTTCACCGCAATATGGCGCACGGAAATGCGTTCGCCGTGCATAGCCGCTTTAGAGCCGGTCAGCAGCGGATGCCATTTCGGCAGATCTTTTCCTTCCGCCAGCAGGCGATACGCGCAGGTGTGCGGTAACCACTCAAAGGTCGGCAAATTTTCACGGGTTAATTTGATGCAGTCCGGCTCGTACTCGAAGCGGCGTTCGTAGTTGCGGCACTGGCAGGTTTTGATGTTCAGTTGCTTGCAGGCGACGTTGGTGAAATAGATCTCGTCGGAGTCCTCATCCATCAGCTTGTGCAGGCAGCACTGTCCGCAGCCGTCGCACAACGACTCCCACTCCGCGTCGGTCATGTCGTCGAGCGTTTTACTTTGCCAGAAAGGGATGTCGTTCATCAGGATGTCCACACGTCAAAAGAAAGCGCACCTTATAACGAGTCTGGCACGTTGATGCAAGTTTTGCCGCCCATTTCGGGCGGCAAGGTGTTTTTACAGCACGCGTGTTTTCAGCGACAGGCCGTTGAAACTGACCTCAAGCTCATCGCCACCGTTGAGCGGGCCGACGCCCTCTGGCGTACCGGTCAGGATCACATCACCCGGTTTCAGGGTGAAGAAGCGGCTCATGTAGGCAATCAGCGGGACGATCTTGTGAATCATGTCGGCCGTGGTGCCCTGCTGGCGAACCTCGCCGTTCACCTTCAGGCTGAGCGGGGTGTCCTGCGGGTCATCAGTAAACTCGCTCACCGGAACAAAACCCGAAATGGGGCAGGAGTTATCAAAGCCTTTGGCTTTTTCCCACGGTTGCCCCGCTTTCTTCATCTTGCCCTGCACATCACGCAGGGTGAGATCCAGGGCGACACCGTAACCGGCAATCGCTTTTTGGACATGCTCTTCAGAAGCCTGGCGCAGCGTGGCGCCAATCAGCACGGCCAGCTCCACTTCGTGGTGGACAGAACCCAACCCTTGCGGTAACGCCAGCGGCTGGCGAATATCGCAGAGTGCGGTTTCGGGCTTAATAAACAGGACCGGCTCGTCTGGCGTCGCGCTGCCCATTTCCTGAATGTGTTTTGCGTAGTTGCTGCCCACGCAGACGACTTTGCTGACGGGATAATCCAGTAATGCACCTTGCCAGTTATGATGTTGATACATGGTCGACCCCTAAACGGTTGATGTGTTGTTCCCGGAAGCGTCCGGGTTTATTTCTTTCCGTTCACCTCAAGATGCTGTTTTAATAAATTCTCGGGTGGTGGCGGAAGCTGTAAATAATAGCCTTGCTCGGTTAATGCCAATTTCACTTTTTCCAGATCGGCATTCACCAGCGTCTTACGCCCGTCAAGCGGCAGCAGCATCGCCAGCTGAGGGCGGCCAAAGTTTTTCATTAATTCTTCAGGCACGCGCGAAAAATCGTCTTTCTTTTCGACATAAAGATAGGTCTGGTCACGGCTTGTACTTCTATAGATCACACAAAACATGTTTTTACTCTGAATTAATGGGTGGTTGCTTGCCTCAATATACTCCTGACTATAACATGCCTGATACTCTTCGGAATATCGCAGCGAGTTGTTGCGGTTAATAGCAAATTGAGTAAGGCCAGGATGTCAAACACGCCCATCGAGCTTAAAGGCAGTAGCTTCACCTTATCAGTGGTTCATTTGCATGATGCAAAACCCGAGGTTATTCGTCAGGCGTTAGAAGATAAAATCGCGCAGGCACCCGCCTTTCTGAAACATGCCCCCGTTGTCGTCAATGTGAGCGGTCTGGATGCCCCGGTTAACTGGAAACTTCTCCAGCAGGCGGTTTCATCCACCGGGCTGCGTATTGTCGGCATTAGCGGCTGTAAAGATGCTGAACTGAAAGCCGAGATTGACCGGGCAGGGCTACCGCTTCTGACCGAAGGCAAAGAAAAAGCCCCTCGTTCGGCCCCAGCGGCAGTGCAGACGCCCCCTCCCCCGGTTCAAAACGTTACACCTGTCACAAAAACGCGATTGATTGATGTGCCGGTTCGTTCCGGTCAGCGAATTTATGCGCCAAACTGTGATCTAATTGTTACAAGCCACGTCAGTGCTGGCGCTGAACTGATTGCGGATGGCAATATTCACGTCTACGGTATGATGCGTGGGCGTGCGCTCGCGGGCGCAAGTGGCGATCGGGAAGCACAAATATTTTGTAGTCACCTGACGGCGGAACTGGTGTCCATCGCAGGTGAATATTGGCTGAGCGACAAGATCCCAGCCGAATTTTATGGCAAAGCGGCTCGTCTGCTGCTGGCAGACGACGCGTTGACCGTTCAACCGTTGAATTGATCCCTTTTTAACAAGGAATTTCTATGGCACGCATTATTGTTGTTACTTCGGGTAAAGGAGGCGTTGGCAAGACCACCTCCAGCGCGGCCATCGCTACTGGTTTGGCCCAGAAGGGAAAGAAAACCGTCGTTATCGATTTCGATATCGGCCTGCGTAACCTGGACCTGATCATGGGTTGTGAGCGTCGCGTCGTGTATGACTTCGTCAACGTCATCCAGGGCGATGCCACGCTTAACCAGGCGCTGATTAAAGACAAGCGCACCGAGAACCTCTACATCCTCCCTGCTTCCCAGACGCGTGACAAAGACGCGCTGACCCGCGAAGGCGTGGAAAAGGTGCTCGACGATCTGAAAAAGATGGAGTTCGACTTCGTCGTCTGTGACTCCCCTGCCGGTATCGAAACCGGTGCGCTGATGGCGCTCTACTTCGCGGATGAAGCCATCATCACCACGAACCCTGAAGTCTCGTCCGTGCGTGACTCAGACCGAATTCTCGGTATCCTCGCCTCTAAATCCCGCCGTGCGGAAAATGGTCAGGAACCGATCAAAGAGCACCTGCTGCTGACCCGTTACAACCCGGGCCGCGTGAATAAAGGTGACATGCTGAGCATGGAAGACGTGCTTGAGATCCTGCGCATCAAGCTGGTTGGCGTTATCCCGGAAGATCAGTCCGTGTTACGCGCTTCTAACCAGGGTGAGCCAGTGATTCTGGATACGATGGCAGATGCAGGTAAAGCTTACGCCGATACCGTTGACCGTCTGCTGGGAGAAGAACGTCCTTTCCGCTTCATTGAAGAAGAGAAGAAAGGTTTCCTCAAACGCCTGTTCGGAGGATAAGTTATGGCATTACTGGACTTTTTTCTCTCGCGGAAAAAAAGCACCGCCAACATCGCAAAAGAACGTCTGCAAATTATCGTTGCGGAGCGTCGTCGTAGCGACGCCGAGCCTCACTACCTGCCGCAGCTGCGCAAGGACATCCTGGAAGTGATCTGTAAGTACGTGCAGATTGACCCGGAGATGGTCACCGTACAGCTGGAGCAAAAAGACGGGGATATTTCGATTCTGGAGCTAAACGTTACGTTGCCAGAAGCGGAAGAGTCGCGTCCGTAGGTTTGTGATTTCGTAGCCCCGGTAAGCGCAGCGCCACCGGGGGAATATGCCGGGTATATCGCCCGGCATATTTTTATCGCGGATAACCTTCCAGCAGCGTATTCAGGCGATCGGCCATCAATTCTCCGCGCCATCCCGCCACCATCTCCGGCAGCCCATTCTGCGGCTTCAGCTTCCAGTGCCAGTTCAGCAACTGATTAATCTGACGACGTGATGCCAGGAGCTCCGCGCTCAGCTTGCTTTCCGTTGCGACGTCCTGCACCAGCGCCTTGATATCTTTAAACGCTTTACGATAGCCCGGCATATCCATCAGATTCAGCAGCGGTTCCGGCAGGTCTTCATCCGCCGTTTGCTGTGCCTGCGCCACCAGCGCGAGCAGGGTTTTACCGTGGAAACGAATTTCGCTCCCGGAGAGACCAATGCTGTCCAGCTCGCCCATGCTGCCCGGCATGTAGCGCGCGACCGCCCAGAGATGCTCTTCGCGCACCACAAAGTTCACGGCCAGGTCGCGCTCGCGCGCTTTGCGCAAACGCCAGTCCGCTAACAGCTGCAGGCACGCCAGCTGACGCGTGCGAAGCTGCCAGGCGTTCGTGATGTCGCGCCAGGCCTCTTTCGGGTCAACCACTTCCTGACGACGCTGCTGGGTCATTCGGCACTCATCCAGCGCAGCAGACAGCCAGCCGGAGGCTTCTGCCTCCTTCATCAGCTGTCCGGCAATCGGCAGCAGGTAGAAGACGTCTGCCGCCGCATATTCCAGCTGACGCTCGGTCAGCGGACGCGCCAGCCAGTCGGTACGGGATTCGCTTTTGTCCAGCGTCAGGCCGGTGTATTCCTCAACCATGGCAGCAAAGCCCCATGAGAGCGGACGCCCGCTGAACGCCGCGAGGATCTGCGTATCAATGAGCGGCTGCGGCATGATGCCAAAGGTATTCATAAACACTTCCAGATCTTCACTGCCCGCATGCAGGAATTTGGTCACGGCCGTATCCAGCAGCAACTCGCGCATTGGTGCCCAGTCGGTAATACCGAGCGGGTCAATCAGCGAGACATGTTTGCCGTCGTACATCTGAATCAGGCCCAGCTGCGGATAATAGGTTCTCGTACGGACAAACTCGGTATCCAGGGCGATGGCGGGATAGTCGCGCGTCACTTCGCACAGCGAAGCCAGCTCGTCGTTGGTCGTGATCATCTGGTAATTCAAATCATTTTCTCTTTTGTTTGCACCCATAAAAAACGCCGGCTTAACCGGCGTCTGGGCGATTAACGTGAAGCTCAGGCCTTATTGTCTACTTTGGCACGGGCTTCGTCACGTAATTCTCGTCGTAATATCTTCCCGACGTTGGATTTTGGCAGTTCATCGCGGAATTCCACCAGCTTCGGCACCTTGTAGCCCGTCAACTGACGACGGCAGAAGGTTATCAGCTCTTCCTCATTCAGCGAAGGATCTTTCTTGACCACAAATATCTTCACCGCTTCACCGCTGCTGCCGGAAGGGACGCCCACAGCCGCCACTTCGAGCACGCCGCTGTGCTGCATGACCACATCTTCGATTTCGTTCGGGTAGACGTTAAAGCCGGAGACCAGGATCATGTCTTTCTTACGATCGACAATGCGCAGGAAACCTTCGTCGTCCATCACGGCAATATCGCCGGTATGCAGCCAGCCGTCTTTGATGATCTCGTCCGTAGCATCCGGACGTTGCCAGTAGCCCAGCATCACCTGCGGCCCTCTTACGCACAGCTCGCCTGGCTCACCATGAGGCACTTCGTTATCCTCATCATCCACCAGCTTCGCTTCGGTTGACGGAACAGGCAGGCCAATGCTGCCGCTGTGGTAGTCAATGTCGTGCGGGTTCACGCTCACCAGCGGCGCGCACTCCGTCAGACCATAGCCTTCCAGCAGATACTGACCGGTCAGCTTCACCCAGCGCTCGGCGACCGCCTGCTGAACGGGCATCCCGCCGCCTGCGGAGAGGTGCAGCGTGGAGAAATCCAGCTGCTGGAACTCTTTATTATTGAGCAGCGCATTAAACAGGGTATTCACCCCCGTCATGGCGGTGAACGGATATTTCGCCAGCTCTTTCACCAGGCCCGGGATATCGCGCGGATTGGTGATGAGGATGTTCTGACCACCCAGCTCAATAAACAGCAGGCAGTTCATGGTCAGCGCAAAGATGTGATACAGCGGAAGCGCGGTGATTACCACCTCTTTGCCCGGATGCAGCAGAGGCCCGTAAGTAGCGTTCACCTGTTCAAGGTTCGCCAGCATATTCCGGTGCGTCAACATCGCGCCTTTCGCCACGCCGGTGGTGCCACCGGTATACTGCAGGAAGGCGAGATCTTCTGATACCACTTCTGGCTTGACGTATTGCATACGGTAGCCCGCGTGCAGCGCACGGCGGAAGGAAATGGCGTCCGGCAGGTGATATTTGGGTACCAGCCGCTTCACATATTTAACGACAAAGTTAACCAGCGTGCCTTTGGCCGTGGAAAGCTGATCGCCCATGCGCGTCAAAATGACGTGTTTTACCTGGGTTCTGTCGACCACTTTTTCCAGCGTGTGGGCAAAATTCGAGACAATGACAATTGCGACCGCGCCGCTGTCGTTCAACTGATGCTCAAGTTCACGCGGGGTATACAGCGGGTTCACGTTGACGACAATCATCCCGGCTCGCAGGATGCCGAACAGCGCTACCGGGTATTGCAGCAGGTTTGGCATCATCAGCGCGACGCGGTCCCCTTTTTGCAGTCCCAGCCCTTCCTGTAAATACGCCGCAAACGCCCGGCTACGCTCTTCCAGCTTACGGAAGGTCATCACTTCGCCCATGTTCACAAACGCAGGCTGGTCAGCGTAACGCCGCACCGAGTGTTCAAATAATTCAACCAGGGATTGATAACGGTCAGGATTGATCTCCGCAGGCACATCTGCGGGATACCGGTTAAGCCAAACCTTTTTCAATGCATCACCTCTGAAATGAGTATTCGTCGTCATCACAGCCCCGATAATAAACAGTTTGTTAACATTATATTAACTCAGCGTACCAGTTTATTAATTGTTCAGATTGCAGGTTGCGAAGCGCGTCACTCTTTTTTTTCATTTTATCCGTAAAAAAACAGAGACAGCGGCTGAGCCGCTGTCTCTTTCCTAATAATAACAGTTAGTTACTCAGTTACGATCGTTTGAACCTGCGCCGGGCCCGGGTTATACCAGCCCCAGCCGGGGTAACCATAACGGTAAGGATGAGGACCCCACATCCACGGATCGATCGGCTGTGGCGGCATGACGACCTGCTGGGCAATACGCCAGCGTTTGTAGCCCGTCACCTGCATAGTCATAAATTTATACGGCGTGCTGCCGATTTTGCCCTGCACCGAACCGGTAATCGGCCCAACAACGGTCACCAGTTGCCCACGGAAATCGACCGGGTCAAGGAAACCGCTGACGTCTGCATAAATGCGCCCGCGCGAGGCCTCCCCCAGAACGGGGCGGGCACCGCTGTCCAGCGGCACCGTCGCAATTTCCAGACGGGTTTTACCCTGCTGGTTAAAGACCTCGATCACCTTGCCGCCGAAGCGCGATTCCTGCCCAACATACAGCTCAGGTGCATTCATGACGCGCACCAGATCCTGCTGTGGCGTTGGGCTACTGCCCTTAATCGCATCAGGAATGGTTACGCAACCGCTCAGTGCTGTGGCAACAACGCCTGCCATTAAAAGGCGAACAACTTTAGTTTGAACCGCCATGATGCGACTCCTTTTTCTCAGTTCCTGTTACTGAGATTCACTCGCGGCCTGGAAGTTTCTTCCACGCAACGGTGTTTCGTAAATAAACCGGCTCAGCCTGTTCAACAGCAACGGTTTTTCCTTTCGCGAACAGCTGACAGGCAATGGGAAGCATATCTTCGGCGGCAGGCAGAAGCATATTGCCGTCAACCAGCGTTACGCCGGTGTCGTTCCCCATTTCCGGCCATGCCGGCCAGCCCGTCCCTACCGTCGCCCACTCGCCTGAGAGCTGTTTCAGGCGTTCGGTGACGGCTTCAGGCGTCAACACGGCTTCCGTCTCTTCACCGTGCCAGACGCCGTTTTCATCACGGGTATATTCAGCCCAGTAAACTTCGCCCATGCGGGCATCAATGGCCGCAAGCACGCGGGTTGCGCCAGTCATACGCCAGGCCCCCTGCGCCATGGTGGCGAGGGTAGAGACGCCGATCATCGGCAGTTCAGCGCCCAGCGCCAGCCCCTGCGCAATGCCAATCCCGATACGCACGCCCGTAAAGCTGCCAGGGCCACGGCCAAAGGCCAGCGCGTCGAGGTCGGTTAAGGAGGTGTTACCCTGGGTTAACATGGCTTTTACCAGGGGCAGAATACGTTGGGTGTGTTCCCGTGGGCACTCTTCGAAATGAGCAGAAACAGCACCGTCGTTCAACAGAGCGACAGAGCAAGCCTCTGTCGCGGTATCAATAGCCAGAATTCGCATCAGTCGTCGCGCTCTCGCAAGGGTCAGTCACAAAATGGCGCGCATCTTAGCACATTCCGGGGCGAATTACTCCGCCGTTGGGTTTGCCAGGAAGCGCACCGCGCGTTTTATGTCCCGCGTCCGCGGGGCGGGCGGCAGGCTGGCGAGGAAGGTGGCACCGTAAGGGCGCATCACCAGTCGGTTATCACAGATAACCAGCACGCCGCGATCGGTGACGTCGCGGATCAAACGCCCTACCCCTTGCTTGAGGGTAATCACCGCGTCCGGCAGCTGGACCTCGTCAAACGGATCGCCTCCGCGCAGACGGCAATCTTCCATCCGCGCCTTCAGCAGCGGATCGTCCGGGGACGTAAACGGCAGTTTGTCGATGATGACCAGCGAGAGGGTATCGCCGCGCACGTCGACCCCTTCCCAGAAGCTGCTGGTCGCCACCAGCAGGGCATTACCGGCGGAAACAAACTGCTGTAACAGCTGGCCTTTGCTGGTTTCGCCCTGCAGCAGAACCGGCAGCGTCATGGTAGCGCGGAACTGCTCGGCGAGGTCGCGCATCATGGCGTGAGAGGTGCAGAGCATAAAGCAGCGGCCGTTGTTGGCCTCAATCATCGGTTTTAACATCGCCGCCAGATGGCGCGCCGCGCCCGGCTGGTTCGGCAGCGGCAGATTACGGGGAACGCAGAGCAGCGCCTGTTTTTCGTAATCGAACGGGCTGGGCAGGAGCAGCGATTCCGCCTCCTCAATGCCAAGACGTTCCGTGAAGTGATGCAGATCGTCATTCACCGACAGGGTTGCCGAGGTGAAGATCCAGCTTCCCGGTTTTTGCGCCATCACCTCTTTAAATTTATCCGCCACCGTCAGCGGCGTGAGCGCCAGCGTGAAATGCCGCGAGGTGCACTCATACCAGTAGCTGAAGCCCGGCTGGTTAATCTCTTTCAGCCGTTTGAGCCGCCCGCGATACAGCGTGGCGCGTTCAAACGCTGCATCTAACAGCGCGGAGCGTCCAAGCGAGAGTTTCGCCACGTCGTAGCAGAGTTCCAGGGCATCATCGAGCAGCAGCAGCGCGCGCTGGATATTTTTGTCCGCCAGCAGCTCTCGCAGGTTACCGCGATAGCCCGGCTCGCCGAGCTGTAAGCGGAAATCCTGCGCGCTCTGCGCAAGGCGGTCGGCGCATTTCTGCAGCTGCTGGGTATCTTTTAATTCGGTGCGATAGGCGATGGTGAAATCTTTCGCCAGGTCCTGAAGCTGGCGGCTCGAGAGCGACTGGCCGAAATACTGGCTGGCGATATCCGGGAGCTGGTGCGCTTCATCGAAGATCATCACGTCAGCCTCAGGGATCAGCTCGCCGAAACCGCTGTCTTTGACCACCATATCCGCGAGAAACAGGTGATGGTTTACCACCACGACGTCGGCGTCCATGGCAGTTTTGCGGGCTTTAACCACAAAGCAGTCTTTATACAGCGGGCAATCGCTGCCGAGGCAGTTATCGTTGGTGCTGGTCACCAGCGGCCAGGCTGGAGAGTCTTCCGGCACGCTCGCGCAGGTGCTGATGTCCCCCTCTTCGGTCTGGTTCGCCCATGACCGAAGGATAATGACGTCGCTCAGCGTCTGTACCGGCAGATCGCCACCCGCCAGCGCCTGCTGCTCGAGTCGCTCAAGGCAAAGGTAGTTAGAACGCCCTTTCAGCAGAGCCAGACGCCCTTTGTATTTCAGCGCTTTCGCCACCGTGGGCAAATCGCGGCTGTAGAGCTGATCCTGCAGCGCCTTCGATCCGGTGGAAATAATCACCTTCTTCTTCGCGCGCAGCGCCGGAGCAAGGTAAGCATAGGTTTTACCCGTGCCGGTTCCGGCTTCGACCACCAGCGGCTGAGCCTTATCGATAGCGTGCGCAACGGCGTGCGCCATCTGACGCTGAGGTTCACGGGGTTTGAAGCCGGGGATAGCCTGCGCTAATTGACCTTCAGGGGAAAAATCGTCTGCCACGGTGCTCTCTCACTGTATTTTTGCACAGGGATTATGTCAGCCCATCCTTTCATGTGCCACCCCAAATAGTGACGACAGATGCACAATATGGCAGTCTTGCCGCCTGAATACGCAAAATAACGAGGAAACGTTTATGACGATTGTGCGCATTGATGCCGAAGCCCGCTGGTCTGATGTGGTGATCCATAACCAGACGCTCTACTACACCGGCGTACCGGCTAACCTGGACGCGGATGCGTTCGAGCAGACGGCGAACACCCTGGCGCAGATTGACGCGGTGCTGGAAAAACAGGGCAGCGACAAATCGCGCATTCTGGATGCGACGATTTTCCTGGCAAACAAGGACGATTTCGCGGCGATGAACAAAGCCTGGGATGCGTGGGTGGTGGCGGGTCACGCGCCTGTACGCTGCACCGTACAGGCCACGCTGATGAAACCGGAGTACAAGGTCGAGATTAAAATTATCGCGGCAGTTTAAGCCCGATTATTCTTCATCTTCATCCTCAAAACGCGCCACGATCCGCTCGCCGGTATGGGTGGCGCGCAGTTCTTCCGCCACCTGAGCAATCGCCTGTCCGCTGCTCATCCCCTGGGACATCAGTTCCTGGATACGTTCAACCGCTTTCTGCTGCTGTTCATGGCTCAGAGAAGGTAAACCTGCAAACATCGTCAACTCCTGCTAAATTATTCGCGCTAATTATTTCACGCTGCCCGGTAGTATGCCATACATGAACATGCGCTTCCCCACTGTTATTACCCTGCCCTGGCGTGCTGACGCCGCTGAGTTCTGGTTTGCTCGCCTGAGCCACCTTCCGTTTGCGATGCTGCTGCACTCCGGCCATGCGGATCACCCCTACAGCCGGTTTGATATTGTCGTGGCCGACCCGGTCAAGACGCTGACAACCGATGACCTGCCGTTAACGGACGATCCGCTGGTGCAGCTTCAGCAAGCCATTAACGCGCTGGGCTTATCTGCCACACCGAACCCGGACCTGCCTTTTCAGGGGGGCGCGCTGGGCCTGTTTGGTTACGATCTGGGTCGCCGTTTCGAAACGCTGCCTGATCTTGCTCAGGATGATATTCCGCTGCCCGATATGGCGGTGGGGCTTTACGACTGGGCATTAATTGTTGATCACCAGAAAAAAACGGTTTCCCTGCTAAGCCATCGTGACGTGCAGGCGCGTCTGGTGTGGCTTGAGGCGCAACAGCCTGCACCTGCAGAGCCGTTCACGCTGACCTCCGACTGGCGTTCAAATATGAGCGCAGCGGAGTATGCCGAAAAATTCGCGCACGTTCAGGCGTATCTGCACAGCGGTGACTGCTACCAGGTCAACCTCGCCCAACGTTTCCAGGCGGCATACCGGGGAGATGAGTGGCAGGCGTTTAGCCGTCTTAATGCCAGCAATAAGGCGCCTTTCAGCGCGTTTGTGCGTCTGGAACAGGGAGCGGTCCTCAGCCTGTCGCCCGAGCGTTTTATTCATCTGGCCGAGGGCATGATTCAAACCCGTCCGATTAAAGGCACTTTGCCGCGTCTTGCCGATCCCGAGGCCGACCGCAAGCAGGCGGAAAAACTCGCCGCCTCCCCGAAAGACCGCGCGGAAAACCTGATGATCGTCGACCTGATGCGTAACGATATCGGCCGGGTCGCGGTGCCGGGCAGCGTCCGCGTGCCCGAACTGTTCGTCGTCGAGCCTTTCCCGGCGGTGCATCATCTTGTCAGCACCGTCACCGCACAGCTGCCCGCCTCGCGCACAGCCTGCGATCTGCTCCGCGCCGCGTTTCCGGGAGGCTCCATCACCGGCGCCCCCAAAGTGCGGGCGATGGAAATTATCGATGAACTGGAGCCGCACCGCCGCAACGCCTGGTGCGGCAGCATCGGCTATGTGAGCCTTTGCGGGACCATGGATACCAGTATCACTATCCGCACGCTAACCGCCTGCGACGGGAATCTGTACTGTTCCGCAGGGGGCGGCATTGTGGCCGACAGCCAGGTCGATGCGGAATATCAGGAAACTTTTGATAAAGTTAACCGTATCCTTCAACAGCTGGAGACCTGACGGGTGGAAAAAGAGAACCTGACGCTGGATGATTTTTTATCGCGCTTTCAGCTTTTGCGACCTGCGGTGAACCGTGAAGCGCTGAATCAACGTCAGGCGGCGGTGCTGATCCCGGTGGTGCGGCGCGAACAGCCGGGCCTGCTGCTCACCCAGCGATCGCCGCATATGCGTAAACATGCCGGTCAGGTCGCCTTTCCGGGCGGCGCAGTGGATAGCACCGATGCGTCGCTGATTGCCGCCGCGCTACGGGAAGCACAGGAAGAGGTCGCGATTCCACCGGAAGCCGTCGAGATCGTTGGCGTATTACCCCCTGTCGACAGCGTCACCGGTTTCCAGGTGACCCCGGTGGTCGGCATTATTCCCCCCGATCTTCAGTATCACGCCAGCGTCGATGAAGTCTCTGCGGTGTTTGAAATGCCGCTGGAAGAAGCCCTCCGACTGAGCCGTTATCACCCGCTGGATATTCAGCGTCGTGGACATGACCATCGGGTGTGGTTGTCCTGGTATCAGCATTATTTTGTCTGGGGCATGACGGCGGGCATCATTCGTGAGCTGGCGTTGCAGATCGGCCTGAAACCTTGACTATACTTTACATTTCACCCTTTTCTGGCAGGTTTGCGATCGCTGTCGCGCTATTAGCAAAACCATCGTTAACCATTAGTTTAATTCATGTGAATAGTTAAGCCGAGGTTGGTGTTCCCTCTTACACTATGCGCAGTTATAACATCGTTACTGGAACCCCGGTAACCCTGTCAGGAGTGTAAAAGTGATTAGTATATTCGACATGTTCAAAGTGGGGATTGGTCCGTCTTCTTCCCACACTGTAGGGCCGATGAAGGCCGGTAAACAGTTCGTCGATGATCTGGTCGAAAAAGGATTACTGGAAAGCGTTACCCGTGTTGCCGTAGACGTCTACGGTTCGCTGTCATTAACGGGTAAAGGCCACCACACCGATATCGCCATTATTATGGGTCTGGCAGGTAATATGCCGGACACCGTTGATATTGATGCCATTCCGGCATTTATCCGCGACGTGGAAGCGCGCGGTCGCCTGCTGCTGGCAAACGGCCAGCACGAAGTGGATTTCCCACAGGATGACGGCATGCGTTTTCGCAGCGACAACCTGCCGCTGCATGAAAACGGCATGACCATCCATGCGTGGAACGGCGAAAAAGAGATCTACAGCAAAACCTACTACTCCATCGGCGGCGGTTTTATCGTTGATGAAGAACATTTTGGCAAAGACAGCGTAGGCGACGTTAACGTGCCCTACCCGTTCAAATCTGCTACCGAGATGTTGGGCTACTGCAAAGAGACCGGCCTGTCGCTTTCCGGCATGGTGATGCAGAACGAACTGGCGCTGCACAGCAAGAAAGAGATTGAAGACTATTTTGCAAACGTCTGGCAAACCATGCGTGCCTGTATCGATCGCGGGATGAATACCGAAGGCGTATTGCCGGGTCCACTTCGCGTGCCGCGCCGTGCCTCCGCGCTGCGCCGTATGCTGGTGACGACAGACAAGTTCTCTAACGATCCGATGAACGTGGTCGACTGGGTGAACATGTTTGCCCTGGCCGTGAACGAAGAGAACGCCGCCGGTGGCCGCGTCGTGACGGCGCCAACCAACGGTGCATGCGGCATTGTGCCAGCGGTACTGGCCTACTATGACCACTTTATCGAACCGGTGACGGCGGATATCTACATCCGTTACTTCCTGGCGGCGGGTGCGATCGGTGCGCTGTACAAGATGAACGCCTCAATTTCTGGTGCGGAAGTAGGCTGTCAGGGTGAAGTGGGCGTAGCCTGCTCCATGGCGGCGGCTGGCCTCGCGGAACTGCTGGGTGCAAGCCCTGAGCAGGTGTGCGTGGCGGCTGAAATCGGCATGGAGCATAACCTGGGGCTGACCTGTGACCCGGTGGCAGGCCAGGTGCAGGTGCCTTGCATCGAGCGTAACGCCATTGCCTCGGTTAAAGCGATCAACGCCTCCCGTATGGCGATGCGTCGTACCAGTGAACCTCGCGTTTCACTGGATAAAGTGATCGAAACCATGTACGAAACCGGCAAGGATATGAACGCCAAATACCGTGAAACCTCACGAGGCGGTCTGGCCATTAAGGTGCAGTGCGACTAATACTTCCCTTCGCCCATCTGCAACGGATGGGCGAATTTTAACGTCACGCCTCGTCTCATTATGTAATCCCCACTACACTTTCTCTGTTGCGTCCGGCTTTTGGGGCTGGTGGCTTACAGAGCGACCGTTCATGCAAAAAGCACAAGCGATCATTAAAGATTATCGCCGAAAACGCGTTATCGTCTGTGTCACGGTTGCGCTCCTTACGCTCATCCTGACGTTGGGCATTCGGTTTATTTCGCAGCGTAACGTCAATCAGGAGCGCATCCAGAATTTTGCTGACCATACGGTACACTCCCTCGAAAAAGTGCTGCTTTCACTGGAAAACCGACGCGATGTGCTACAGGCCCAGGTTGGACAGCCCTGCAGCCAGGCCCAACTGGTATTACGCAAACAGGCGGCCATTCTGCAGACCGTCCGCTCAATTGCCCTGATTAAAGATGGACTTCTCTACTGCTCGAGCATTTTCGGTTCACGCAGCGTGCCTGCAAGCACGTTCCTGCCGATTTTTCCCGCGCAAGAACCCCGGCTGGTATTGTCGACCGACCAGTGGTTGCTGAAGGGCAGCCCGATCCTCATTCAGTGGTATCCGGCTTCAGGTGACGGCGAGGACGGGGTGATGGAGGTTGTCAATATCGACCTTCTCACCAGAATGATCCTTGAACCGCAGCGACCACTGATTACCGATGTGGGTTTATCCGTCGGTAATCATTACCTGCGCTACGGTCAGCAGGTTACGGATACCCTGACGTTTGATGATGGCGATGTGCTTCTGTCGCTGGCATCAACGCGCTACCCCTTCAGCATCACCGTGAGCGGGCCGGGTCCAGGCTCAATAGCACTCAAAAATCTGCCGACACAGTTACCGCTGGCACTGATGTTGAGCATGCTGCTGGGCTACATTGCCTGGCTGGCCACCGCGCGTCGAATGAGCTTTACATGGGAAATAAACATGGGGCTTGCGGCGCGGGAATTTGAGCTGTTTTGCCAACCTCTGGTCAATGCCCGCACCCAGGATTGCGTCGGCGTTGAGATCCTGCTGCGCTGGAATAACCCTCGTCAGGGGTGGATCTCGCCGGACGTATTTATTCCTCTGGCAGAAGAACACAACCTGATTATTCCGCTCACCCGCTATGTCATCACCGAAACGGTACGTCAGATAGGCTACTTCCCGGCCACGTCCGATTTTCATATCGGTATTAACGTGGCCGCCAGCCACTTCCGCCACGCCGCCCTGCTGCAGGATCTGAATCAATCGTGGTTCAGTGCAAACCCGGCCCAGCAGCTGGTGGTTGAGCTTACGGAGCGCGATGCCCTGAGGGACGTGGATTACCGCATAGTGCGCGAGCTGCATCGAAAAGGCGTTAAGCTCGCCATTGATGATTTTGGCACCGGCAACAGTTCACTCTCCTGGCTCGAAAAGCTCCATCCTGACGTGCTGAAAATTGATAAATCCTTCACCACCGCCATCGGGACCGATGCCGTAAACTCAACGGTGACGGATATCATTATTGCGCTGGGCCAGCGGCTGAATATTGAACTGGTGGCGGAAGGAGTAGAAACCGAGGAACAGTCACGGTATTTACGTCGCCACGGGGTGCATATTTTGCAGGGATATTTCTTTGCGCGGCCAATGCCGCTGCGGGAGTTTCCGAAATGGCTGGCGGGAAGTTCTCCCCCGCCAGCACATCACAATGGACACATCGTGCCCTTAATGCCGTTACGCTGAAAAAGTTTACTCTTCTTCGTCGTGTGCAGATTGCTCTTTAACAATACGCACCATATCAACGCGATAGTCGTTGGCTTCGACAATGGTGATATGCAACGGCGGCAGTTCAATCACATCGCCGATACGCGGGATCTGACCGTTAACCGAAATCACAAGCCCTGCCACGGTGGCAATGTCTTCTTCATCGTTAATGACATTTTCCAGCCCCAGCGTGTGCGAGAGCGCGTGCAGGTCAGTAGTACCTTTGACCAACCAACCTTCGCCGTCCGCAACGATTTCCGGCGTTTCGTCCGCATCCGGGAATTCCCCCGCAATCGCTTCCAGTACGTCCAGCGGCGTGACAAGACCCTGAACCACGCCAAATTCGTTGGTGACGATAACGAAGCTACCGCGTGCGCGACGCAGCACGCCCAGCAGGTTGATGGGATCCAGCGTTTCCGGAACGACAATCGCAGGCGACGAGGCCGCAATCGCTTCCACGTTGACGCCCTCTTCCAGCGCCACCAGCATCTCTTTGGCACGGACCACGCCGATGATTTCATCCAGTTCGCCACGGCACACCGGGAACAGGCTGTGCGGTGAAGAGAGGAGCTGCTGGCGAATCTCGTCCACGCTCAAGTTGGCATCCACCCAACTGATTTCACCGCGCGGGGTCATTATCCCACGCAAGGAACGGGAGGCCAGGGAGAGCACGCCGTTGATCATGTAGCGCTCTTCTTCAACAAATGCCCCTTCAGGGACCGGAACCGGGTTACGGCTCTCGCTATCAGACTGCACGTTCACCTGGCGACGACCGCCCATCAGGCGCAGAATCGCATCAGCGGTACGGGCGCGCAGCGGCTGGTTTGACTGCTGCTTAATGAAGTTACGGCGCGCAATCTGGTTAAACAGCTCAATGATGATTGAGAAACCAATCGCGGCGTACAGGTAGCCTTTCGGAATATGGAAGCCAAAGCCTTCTGCCACCAGGCTGAGACCAATCATCAGCAGGAAGCTCAGACACAGCACGACCACCGTTGGGTGCTGGTTCACGAAACGCGTCAGCGGTTTCGACGCCAGCAGCATCACCGCCATCGCAATGACGACAGCCGCCATCATCACCGGCAGGTGGTTCACCATACCGACCGCGGTAATAACCGCATCCAGCGAGAAGACCGCGTCAAGCACGACAATTTGCAGAACCACGACCCAGAAGCTGGCATAGCCCTTACCATGACCATCATCATGCTGCCGGTTTTCAAGCCGTTCGTGTAGCTCCGTCGTCGCTTTGAAGAGCAGGAATATCCCCCCGATCAGCATGATCAAGTCACGGCCGGAGAAGGTGTAATCCATCACGGAGAACAGTGGCTTGGTCAGCGTGACCATCCACGAAATGACGGACAGCAAGCCCAGTCGCATGATCAAGGCCAGCGACAGACCAATCAGACGTGCTTTATCACGCTGTTTTGGCGGCAGTTTGTCAGCAAGGATGGCGATGAAGACCAGGTTATCAATACCGAGAACGATCTCAAGTACGACCAGCGTGAGCAATCCTACCCAGATTGATGGGTCCATTAAGAATTCCATGGCAAGCTCCTGCTAAAGGAATGACAAAACGGTGCCCCACTCAATGTGGGCAAAACAGAGGCAAACAGAGACGAGATCTGGCGAGGATCGCCGGCGAAAAAGGCGCGGAATGGCCTGGTAGATGACTGACGTCGGTGACGGTCCATATAGCGGGCTGTAGCCCTGTACTCCTGAACAATTAAACGGAGGCTAAACATATCAGAGATAACAGGTTTTACGCAAAGATTTACGTTCTTTTGCAAAAACGCAATAAGACTAAATTTGTGTTGAGAATTTTCTCGATCGGGAAAGCTAAATTACGGATCTTCATCACATAAATTATTTTTTCACTGTCTAAAATAATTCGCGGAAGTCTTAGTTAATTTAACTCTAACCCTTATCTGAATCGATTCGGTTCGCCAATACGATTCTCAGTACGTCTGCCCGACAGGCGTATTAATGATAATAAAAGGAGGTAGCAAGTGACCATTGCTATTGTCATAGGCACACATGGTTGGGCTGCTGAGCAGCTACTCAAGACGGCAGAGATGCTGTTGGGCGAGCAGGAAAACGTCGGCTGGATCGATTTCGTTCCCGGTGAAAACGCCGAGACGCTGATAGAGAAGTACAACGCTCAACTCGCGAAGCTGGATACCAGCAAAGGCGTGCTGTTTCTCGTCGATACGTGGGGCGGCAGCCCGTTTAATGCTGCCAGCCGCATTGTCGTCGATAAAGAGCACTATGAAGTTGTCGCCGGGGTGAATATCCCGATGCTGGTGGAAACCTTCATGGCGCGCGACGACAACCCGAGCTTCGATGAGCTTGTGGCCCTGGCGGTGGAAACCGGGCGTGAAGGCGTTAAGGCGCTGAAAGCGCAACCGGTTGAAAAAACCGCCCCGGTTGCGGCGGCACCGAAAGCTGCAGCCCCAGCGAAACCGATGGGCCCGAACGATTATATGGTCATCGGGCTTGCGCGTATTGATGACCGCTTAATCCACGGCCAGGTGGCGACACGCTGGACCAAAGAGACCAACGTTCGCCGCATCATCGTCGTCAGTGACGAAGTGGCTGCGGATACCGTACGTAAAACCCTTCTGACTCAGGTTGCCCCTCCAGGCGTTACCGCGCACGTGGTGGATGTGGCCAAGATGATCCGCGTCTACAACAACCCGAAATATGCGGGCGAGCGCGTGATGCTTCTGTTCACTAACCCAACAGACGTCGAGCGCATTGTTGAAGGCGGCGTGAAAATCACCTCCGTTAACATTGGTGGTATGGCTTTCCGTCAGGGCAAAACGCAGGTCAACAACGCGATTTCGGTTGATGAAAAAGATATTGAGGCATTCAACAAGCTGAATGCACGCGGTATTGAGCTGGAAGCCCGTAAGGTTTCCACGGATCAGAAACTGAAAATGATGGATTTGATCGGCAAAGTTGGGAAATAAGCCCGCGCCGGTTTTTCACATAAAGCTTATGCAATAGGAGAAGTACAATGGAGATTACCACTCTTCAGATTGTGCTGGTGTTCGTCGTCGCATGTATTGCGGGTATGGAATCCGTACTTGATGAATTTCAGTTCCACCGTCCGCTGGTGGCCTGTACGTTGATCGGTGCCGTTCTCGGTGATATGAAAACCGGTATCATCATCGGTGGTACCCTGGAAATGATCGCCCTCGGCTGGATGAACATCGGTGCAGCGGTTGCGCCCGATGCCGCGCTGGCGTCGATTATCTCAACCGTTCTGGTTATTGCCGGTCATCAAAGCATTGGTGCCGGTATCGCCCTGGCGATCCCACTGGCTGCAGCAGGCCAGGTTCTGACCATCATCGTGCGTACCATCACCGTTGCCTTCCAGCACGCGGCGGATAAGGCGGCCGAAAACGGCAACCTGACGGCGCTATCCTGGATCCACGTGTCGTCCCTGTTCCTGCAAGCGATGCGTATTGCGATCCCGGCGGTTATCGTGGCGATCTCTGTCGGTACGAGTGAAGTCCAGAGCATGCTGAACGCCATTCCAGAAGTGGTCACCGGCGGTCTGAACATCGCAGGCGGCATGATCGTGGTTGTCGGTTACGCGATGGTCATCAACATGATGCGCGCAGGCTACCTGATGCCGTTCTTCTACCTCGGCTTCGTGACCGCCGCCTTCACCAACTTCAACCTGGTCGCTCTGGGTGTGATTGGTGCAGTGATGGCGATTCTCTACATCCAGCTCAGCCCGAAATATAACCGCGTCGCGGGTGCCCCAGCGCAGGCTGCTGGTAACAACGATCTCGATAACGAACTGGACTAGCAGGTGAGCGAAATGGTTGATATGACAAAAACTACCACTGAGAAAAAACTCACTCCGGGTGATATTCGTGGCGTGTTCATTCGTTCTAACCTGTTCCAGGGTTCATGGAACTTCGAACGTATGCAGGCGCTGGGCTTCTGCTTCTCCATGGTACCGGCAATCAAACGCCTGTATCCGGAAAACAACGAAGCACGTCGTCAGGCGATTAAGCGTCACCTGGAATTCTTCAACACCCATCCTTACGTTGCGGCCCCCGTACTGGGCGTAACGCTGGCGATGGAAGAGCAGCGTGCGAACGGCGCAGAGATTGACGATGGTGCCATCAACGGTATCAAAGTCGGCCTGATGGGCCCGCTGGCCGGTGTCGGTGACCCGATCTTCTGGGGCACCGTTCGTCCGGTCTTCGCGGCACTGGGTGCCGGTATCGCGATGAGCGGCAGCCTGCTTGGCCCACTGCTGTTCTTCATCCTCTTCAACGCAGTACGCCTGCTGACCCGTTACTACGGTGTGGCTTACGGCTACCGTAAAGGCGTGGATATCGTTAAGGACATGGGCGGCGGCTTCCTGCAGAAACTGACCGAGGGGGCGTCAATCCTCGGCCTGTTTGTGATGGGGGCACTGGTTAACAAGTGGACGCACGTAAACATCCCGCTGGTGGTATCGACCATCACCGGCCAGGATGGTCAGACGCGTGTGACTACCGTGCAGACGATTCTGGACCAGCTGATGCCGGGCCTGGTGCCGCTGCTGCTGACCTTCGCCTGTATGTGGCTGCTGCGTAAGAAAGTGAACCCGCTGTGGATCATCGTTGGCTTCTTCGTCATCGGTATCGCGGGCTACGCTGTCGGTCTGCTGGGCCTATAAGTTTCAATGCTATACGCCGGGGGCTTGCCCCCGGTCTTTTTATCTGGAGGATGAATGACTGTCACGGACATCGTACTGGTTTTGTTTATTGTTGCCCTTATGGCTTACGCGATCTATGACGAGTTCATCATGCCCCGCCGCCACGGCGAGACGCTGCTTTCTCTTCCCCTTCTGCGACGCGGGCGCGTTGATGGATTCATCTTCGCGGGCCTGATCGTCATTCTGATCTACAACAACGTGACCAGCAACGGTGCACTATTAACCACATGGTTATTATGTGCGCTGGCATTAATGGCGATTTACCTGTTCTGGATCCGCTCGCCAAAAATCATTTTTAAAAAACACGGATTCTTCTTCGCCAATGTCTGGATAGAATATAACCGCATTAAAGAGATGAATTTATCCGAAGACGGTGTGTTGGTGATGCAATTAGAACAGCGTCGTCTGCTGATTCGGGTCAAGAATATTGATGACCTTGAAAAGATCTCCAGATTACTCCTTAAAACTCAATAGGTTATTATTATAGCATCGGCTATAAAGTCCGATATTCGCGTGCAGACAATATAGCCGTTGCTATATCCCCCATCATCTTAACTTATATTTATTAACGATATTTTCACGCATAAATCTAAATGAAAATCGTTATCAGAAAAGCAGCTAAATTAAGCCTGCTTCATTGTTGTTTTATATTCTCAAAATATGTTAAGGTTGCGCCCGTCGTTGGGGAGTAGCCGATTTCCTGTTCCCAGGAAATGTACGTGTCAACATACTCGTTGAAAAACGTGGCGCGTACGGATCGCTTTCAGCACATTTCAGGTGTGTTGCGATCAGGCGAGACCATAGATACATCAACTGCTGTTTACTGGGGGCAGTGATGTGTCATATGGATATCCCCGGTCTGGACGCTGTTATGAACATCTCCGCTACGATCCTCCTTGCTTTTGGCATGTCCATGGACGCATTTGCTGCTTCCATCGGAAAAGGCGCCACGCTCCACAAACCTAAATTCTCAGAAGCCCTGCGTACCGGCCTGATTTTTGGTGCTATCGAAACGCTAACGCCGCTTATTGGCTGGGGTCTGGGGATGCTCGCCAGCCAGTTCGTGCTGGAGTGGAACCACTGGATTGCATTCGTCCTGCTGGTGTTCCTGGGGGGGAGAATGGTCATCGAAGGTTTTCGCGGTAACAGCGATGAGGATGATGAGCCACAACATCGCCACGGCTTCTGGCTGCTGGTCACCACGGCGATTGCCACCAGCCTCGATGCTATGGCGGTCGGTGTCGGTCTGGCATTCCTGCAGGTCAATATTATTGCAACTGCACTGGCCATCGGCTGCGCTACGTTGATTATGTCAACGCTGGGGATGATGGTGGGTCGGTTTATCGGCCCGCTGCTGGGCAAGCGAGCCGAAATTTTGGGCGGTATCGTGTTAATCGGTATTGGCGCTCAAATCCTCTGGGCGCATTTCGCCGGTTAAACCTCGCGCTGCCAGACGTGGATACTGAAATCAGTCTGGCAGCGAAAAACGGTCTGCTTTGATAACGTTTCCCACACCTCTGGTTTTGCCCGCCACGCGAACGGCGTCATCTGCAGCAACGCTACTGCCTCCTCCCCTTTGAGCTCCATTTCATACGCCACAGTGTGTTCCTGTTGCAGCATAAAACCCGGCAGCTGTTCAGAGTGAGGCGCGTGCAAACGCACTTCGTCGTAAATCAGCCCTTTCAATTCCATCAGATGCCGTGGTCCTGGCGTGACGGTGATCACCCAGCCACCCGGTTTCACCACGCGCGCCAGCTCTTCCGCTTTGCAGGGCGCATAAATGCGGATAATGGCGTCCATGCTGGCGTCGTCAAACGGCAGCCTGTGGCTGGATGCCACACAAAACGTTACGGCTGAATAGCGTTTTGCCGCCGCGCGAATCGCCACTTTTGCCACGTCCAGACCAAAAGTCTCTGCGCCCTTCTCGCGGGCAATCTCTGCAAACGTTGCCGTGTAGTAGCCTTCGCCACAGCCGATATCCAGCACAGCGGTAGCATTATCAGGCAGGCGATGCGCCAGCACCTGCGCAACGGTGTCCCGAAGCGGCTGGTAATGTCCTGCATCCAGAAACGCACGGCGCGCCTGCATCATCTCTGCACTATCACCCGGGTCGCGGGAGCGCTTGTGCTGCACAGGGAGAAGATTCACGTACCCTTCCCTGGCCATATCAAACTGATGTCCCTGCGGACAGGTAAAGCTTTTCTCTGAGCGCAGCAGATGCGCATGGCAAAGGGGACAACTGAAGGACATGACAACTCCGGGGGCATAAACTAAAGGGCGAAGTGTACCGCTATTCGCCCGTCTTATAAACGCCAGGGTTAACGCATGACGATAAGGTGGTCAGAATCCGCCGGTAGGCCATCCGGTCTCACATTCTCCAGACGCAGCACGTTGCCCATAATTTCGCTGAACACCGGCGCGGAGACGGCACCACCGTAGTAGGCGCCGTTTTGAGGATCGTTGATGACCACCACCAGCGCAAAGCGCGGATCGCTGGCAGGCGCAACGCCAGCGGTATAGGCGACATATTTATCGACATATTTCCCGCTGTCATCAATCTTCTTCGCCGTCCCGGTTTTCACCGCCACGCGATAATCACGTACTGCGGCCTTAACACCGCCGCCACCCGGCAGCGCAACGCTTTCCATCATATGTTCGACTTCATGCGCAATCGCCTCTGACATCACCCGGTGGCCCATAACGGGAGGATCAATGCGGGTAATAGAGAGTGGACGCTCAAGACCAAAGCTACCGATAGTGGCGTAAACATGCGCCAGTTGAAGCGGCGTCACCATCAGGCCATAGCCGAATGCAAACGTCGCCCTGTCGAGCTGGCTCCAGAATTTACGCTGTGGTAATAGCCCCGCACTTTCCCCCGTTAAGCCAAGGCCAGTGTTTGTGCCGAAACCAAAGTTTCTGTAGGTATCAATAAGATGCTGGACCGGCATCGCAAGAGAGAGGCGTGACACGCCCGTATCGCTCGATTTTTGCAGAATGCCGGTCATCGTCAGTTCCGGGTAGTAACCCACATCGCGGATACGGTGCCCGTCAAGCATGTACGGGTGGGTGTCAATCACGCTGTCCGGCTGTACCAGCCCCTGCTGCAGCGCCGTCATCAGCACCAGCGGTTTGACGGTCGAACCCGGTTCGAAGGTATCGCTTATCGCACGATTACGGAAATCGTTTAACGTCGCCCCTTCGCGATTATTGGGGTTAAAATCCGGATAGCTTGCCATCGCAAGAATTTCGCCCGTCTGGATATTGATTAATACCGACGCCCCCGACTCGGCTTTATTCCACGCCACCGCATTATCGAGCGCATCTTCAGTGATAGTTTGCAGACGCTCATCAATACTCAGTTGAATGTTATGGGCAGGCACGGGTGCCACTTCCGTCAGATTTTCAACAACGTGCCCATAGCGGTCTTCCCTCACCTGTCGGACGCCAGGCTTGCCCATCAACTGGGTATTGAAACTTTTCTCGACACCTTCAATTCCTTGTCCATCGATATTGGTAAAGCCAATAAGATTGGCCGCCACATGTCCCGCAGGGTAAAAGCGGCGGGATTCATCGCGTAAATTAATGCCCGGCAGGTTGAGTTTGTCTATCCACTGCGCCTGCGAAGGATCGACCTGACGGGCCAGGTAAATAAACCGTCCCTGCGGACTGCTGTTTATTCGCGACGACAGCGTGCTCAAAGAGAGATGCAGCGCATTGGCCAGCGCCTGCCAGCGGTCGTCAAACCCTACACCACCTTTTGCCAGTACCGTTTTAGGATCGGCCCATACCGCACGGACAGGCACACTCACCGCCAACGGCCTTCCCTCGCGGTCCACGATCATTCCGCGCGGAGCATCAATGGCGACCTCACGCAGCGAGCGCATGTCCTCCTGCTTAACCAGGTTGTCAGGTTTAACGATTTGCAGCCAAGCCACCCGCCCCAGCAAAAAAGCCAGACTGCAAAAAATAGCAAAACAAAGCAGAGCAAAACGCGCCGGAGTAAAGTTTCCGGTGGTCATTATGGTTTTCTTTTTCACCTGAGCCTCAGGGCTGTTGATCAACGCCCTGATTTAACGGGAAAAACCGATCTGAAGGAGAGGAAACTATGCTAATAACCTCGTAGCTTTGCAACAAGTTACTAACAAGAAGAGGAATGGTAATATTTTGAAAGATAATGGAATAAAAAAGCCCCGCGATACGCGAGGCTTTATATCTGAGATTGAAGCGCCAGGCACTTCAGTCAGCAGTGGTTCGATCAGATAGCAGTTACGTTAACTGCAGCTGGGCCTTTCTGGCCATCCTGAATTTCGAACTCAACGTTCTGGCCTTCAGCCAGAGTTTTGAAGCCATTACCCTGGATTGCAGAGAAGTGTACGAACACATCTTTGCTGCCGTCAGCAGGAGTAATGAAACCAAAACCTTTAGACTCGTTGAACCACTTAACTTGACCTTTAATCTTTGCCATTTGCAAAATTCCTTAGAGTGTTTTCTTAGCCCGCAGGCTTGACTGAGATAAAACTGAGACATTACTGCATGAGGCACTAATATAAGGTTCGGCAGAGAAGCGGTATTCAACGACAACGTGTTTACTCAGGACTTCTTTACTGAAAATGCCACACATAAACAGAACTGTACCTCGTTTGACCCAAAACGTGTTATCACACACAACGATTAATATGGCAAGCCATTTTTAAACGTGTCTCGATCCGCCGCACAAATTCAAACACTGCCCTGGTATGATCTGCACACTTATGCGCAACGATCATGGACAACGTGTGTTCTTTACACCGCCACTGCGCTATTACCGCAAGCGCTGTTATCTAAGACTTTTTTACCATAGACCATACTGTTCTTGCCGTCCAGATTCAGGGGTAACTTTCTTTAGAACCTTGATTGCGTTAGAACATTTTGTGAAAACTTATGCTCAAAACATTCCAACGCATTGGGAATAGGACAATGCACATTTGGTGTTAATAAACATACTGACACTGCATTAAAAATCACCAGTGAATAAAGACTATGATGCACCAAAATAATGAAATTTTTATGACTCTGCCTCAAAACAAGGCAAGCAAAACGTTTCGATAAAAATAAAACAATCCTGAAGGACTATAAATACAAAATATATGCAACTATTGCGCGCATTGTTTAAAAGGATAAATATTCGCCAATTTTCAGTATCCTGAAGGAATTATTAACCGGTGCTACATTATTCAGTGCCTGAGTTAACGCAAGGACGGGTTCATCAAGGGATTCATCTGCCAGTTCAAACACGCCCCAATGGATGGGAAAGGCCAGGGGTTGGCCGAGCTGCTGCCATAGCGCCACGGCAGATTGCGGGTCCATGTGATGGACCGCCATGAACCATTCTGGTGCATAGGCGCCAATCGGCAACGCGGCGGCGTCAATTTTGCCCAGACGTTCGGGTATCGTTAACAGATCCGGCGAATAGCCCGTATCACCGCTGAACCAAAAGCGGTGCTTTCGTCCCTCAAAGACCCAACCACACCATAATGAACGATTCCGGTTCCAGGGGGTACGCATACTCCAGTGCTGCGCCGGAACGGCTGTCAGGGTGATTCCCTGCCAGGTTATGCTCTGCCACCAGTCGAGTTGTACGATGTGCCTGGCTCCGCGACGGCGAAACCAGTCTGCCAGACCTAAGGGAACAAACAGCATTACGTCTGGAAAACGTTTCAGGATACGGCGAATGGTTGCATCGTCGAGATGATCGTAGTGATTATGCGAAATAACCACTGCATCAAGCTGCACAAGTTGTTCAACAGACAGTGCAGGAGGTGTTTTGCGCACCGGTCCTGCAAAAGGAAGCGGAGAAGCGCGTCGCGAAAAGACCGGGTCGGTCAGAATGGTGTTGCCATCTATCTGCACCAGCAGACTCGCGTGTCCAAGCCACCAGACCCCGTCGCCTTGTGGCTGTTTCAGCTCAACAGGCTGCCACCACTGGCGTATGAAAACGTCATATCCCAGCGCAGGCGGTTTAGGTAAACCTGCCGCTTTCCGCGCCTTACGCCAGCGCTCAACATCGCCGGGCTGATGTCCTACAGGTGCAGTATTGCGAAAGCCATTCGGCGTGTGATGGATCCGGGAGGGGTCATACCAGGGATTTTTCCAGACCACGGCCACCTCCCGCGAGCAACAGGTTATCGTTCGGCCACCAGACGGATAAAGTCGTCTTCGTCTTCTTTGTCTGCGACGACCGCTTCTTTAGGGGCTTCTTTCTCTTCTGGTTCGTTTGCTTCGCACAGACGGCGCAGCAGCGCGTTTTGGCGCTTTTGCTGATCGAGCAGCGCTTCAAGCAATTCGATTTGCTCGTTCGTGCGCGAGCTGGCACGGTTGACGAAAAACCAAATGACCAGTCCAGCGACCAGAATAACCAACGAGACCATCAGGGATGCCAGATTTAGCAGCCCTGAATTCATTAACTCACCCATTTCACCACCTCAATAAAAACGCCCATTTTACCACTGGCGCGAAGGAAGGAAATGACCTTAGGAAAAAATGCGTCTTACCACGGAATAAACTTGTTGATTGCGCAAACGCCGCTAAAAAACTGTACATCCTGATCGCACATCACGTTGATAGTCTGTGTCCACAGCACCACACATGCCACCAACACGATAACCAGAATTACCCAGCGTATTTTTTTCACTCCACTCTCCGTTTTATGACCCGAGGCAGCCAGGTTATCACGGCTATCTTAAACAGCGTCTAACTGTACCCTCATCAAACTCTTTTCGGAATCGTGCACTTGTTTCACTGAGTAAACAGGTTAGGCTAAATGCATGACAACAACGATAAAGAGGCAATGATGCATTTAATCATTCGAACTATTATTGCACTGGCCGTTCTCTGGATTGGTCTTCTGTTAACCGGATATGGCGTGCTTGTGGGGAGCACCGAAAACGCCGCAGGTTTAGGTATCAAGTGTAAATATCTGACAGCCCAGGGCATGAGTACTGCGCAGTACATCCACTCGGACAGTGGGATCATCGGTTTGACCAACTGCCCCGTCCTGCGTAAATCGTCCGTTGTAATTGATAACGGCTAAATATCGCTGAACCGCATCCATGAAAAACGCCGCAAATGCGGCGTTTTTTTTATCCCTGCCGGGGTTAAAACGGATAATCGTTATAGCCCATCTGCTCAGAAATTTTACGCGCGGCAGTATGAAGAATAG
This sequence comes from Enterobacter sp. RHBSTW-01064, assembly GCF_014103035.1. Lineage (NCBI taxonomy): Bacteria > Pseudomonadati > Pseudomonadota > Gammaproteobacteria > Enterobacterales > Enterobacteriaceae > Enterobacter > Enterobacter sp. RHBSTW-01064. The sequence continues at coordinate 474,185 of NZ_JABXOU010000001.1, forward strand.
CCACGTACTCATGCAGGCGTTCTTCGGAGAAGCGCAGCGTCGGGAACGAGATACTCAGGCCAGCAATAACAACACCGAAGCGGTCGAACACAGGAACGCCAATGCAGCGCAGCCCTTCTTCCTGTTCTTCGTTATCTTCACCGTAACCCTGCTCACGCACTTTATCCAACACCGCTAATAGCTCATCGGTGGTGGTAATGGTACGCTCCGTGCTGCGTTTGTATTCCACGCCAGAGAGGATCTGTTCCACCTCTTCACGGTCGCGCCATGCCAGCAGTACTTTACCAATAGCGGTACTGTAGAGCGGGTTCCGGCGACCAATGCGCGAATACATGCGCAGGTTATACATGGAATCAATTTTGTGGATGTAAACAATGCTGTCCTCATCCAGTGCGCCAAGGTGGACCGTTTCTTTTGTCAGACGAGAAAGTTCACGCATCTGAATATCCGCACTGCGGATCAGATCAACGTTTTGCAGGGCACGGGCACCCAGTTCGAACAGCTTCAGCGTCAGCGAGTATTTTTCAGATTCGCCTTCCTGCGCAACATAGCCCAGTGACTTCATGGTTTGCAAAAAGCGATAAACGGTGCTTTTCGACATCATCACACGCTGCGACAACTCTGTAATACCAATTTCACGCTCTTCTCCGAGCGCCTGTAAGATGCCAAACACCTTCAGCACGGAAGAAACAGAATCTGGCTGCTTATCCAAATCTGCAATTGCCATTTATCACCTCATAGAGAGTGTTTTATAAAAATCAGAACCGGTTTTTATTATAAATTCCCGTCATGCTAGCTGCAATCAATCCTCGTTTACTTCGTTACAAATCTGCGACATAAAACGGAATTAACAGTGCTAAAATAGTTACCCTGAGAATAATTTCCTACCGAGCTATTCACTCAAAATGCAAAAAATCCTTTCCGATGGTCTGCCTTTGCCCCAGCGTTACGGCGCTATTGCGACGATTATCATCGGCATTTCCATGGCCGTTCTCGACGGTGCCATTGCTAACGTTGCCCTGCCAACGATTGCCAGCGATCTGCAGGCTTCCCCCGCCAGTTCTATCTGGATCGTCAACGCTTATCAGATAGCCATTGTGGTTTCGCTGCTCTCATTCTCTTTTCTGGGCGACATGTTCGGCTATCGCCGGGTTTATCAGTGCGGGCTGGTGGTTTTTACCCTGACGTCACTTTTCTGCGCCCTTTCAGATACGCTGCATACCCTGACGATAGCCCGTATTGCCCAGGGTTTTGGCGGCGCGGCGCTGATGAGCGTCAACACCGCGCTGATCCGCTTAATCTACCCTCAGCGCCATTTAGGACGCGGTATGGGGATCAACTCATTTATTGTCGCGGTCTCTTCTGCCGCCGGACCGACTATTGCGGCGGCCATTCTTTCAGTCGCCTCCTGGCAATGGCTTTTCGCCATCAACGTGCCGCTCGGCATCATCGCGATCGTCTTTGCCCTGCGCTATCTCCCTGGTAATGGCCCGAAAAGCACCATGCCCCGCTTTGATCTGCCCAGTGCGGTAATGAATGCCCTGACCTTTGGCCTGCTGATTACTGCTCTGAGCGGGTTTGCTCAGGGTCAGTCGTTAGCGCTTACCGGCGCTGAACTTGCCGCTCTGCTGGTTGTAGGCTTTTTCTTTGTGCGTCGCCAGCTTGCACTGCCGGTACCCTTGTTGCCGGTAGACCTGCTGCGTATTCCCCTTTTTTCACTGTCTATTTGCACCTCGATCTGCTCGTTCTGTGCCCAGATGCTGGCGCTGGTTTCCCTGCCCTTCTTCCTGCAGAGTGTGGTCGGTCGTTCTGAGGTTGAAACCGGGCTGCTGTTAACGCCATGGCCGCTGGCGACGATGGTGATGGCGCCGCTGGCCGGGTATTTGATCGAACGCGTGCATGCCGGACTGCTGGGTGCAATCGGGCTGGCGGTGATGGCAACCGGCTTGTTTGCCCTGGCGCTGCTTCCCCCATCGCCTACGGATCTGGATATCATCTGGCGCATGATCCTGTGCGGTGCGGGTTTTGGTCTGTTCCAGTCGCCGAACAACCACACCATTATCACTTCCGCACCGCGTCATCGCAGCGGGGGAGCCAGCGGCATGCTCGGCACGGCACGTCTGCTGGGTCAAAGTACCGGTGCAGCACTGGTTGCGCTGATGTTTAACCTTGCCGGGCAGAACGGTAACCACGTTGCGCTCCTGACCGCAGGGTTCCTTGCAACCCTCGCGGCCATAATCAGCGGACTTCGGGTCACCCAGCCCGGCGTGAAGGCATAAAAAAAGCCGGGCGGAGTACTCTCCAGCCCGGCTTTTTTCGGTGTCTTCGCGTTACTTCAAGTATTCGCCACTGCGCAGCGCTTCAATACGTTTATCGAGCGGCGGGTGAGACATAAACAGCTCACTGAGTGATTTCGATTTACCGTTAATGCAGAAGGCCATCATGCTGTTCGCTTCCTGCGGCTCGTAGCTGGTCTTCAGACGCTGCAGCGCAGCAATCATCTTCTCACGCCCTACCAGTTTTGCAGAGCCTGCATCCGCGTGGAATTCACGGTGACGTGAGAACCACATGGTAATGATGCTTGCCAGAATACCGAACACCAGCTCAAGTACCATCGAAACAGCGAAATAGATCAGCGGGTTTCCGTTGCTCTCTTCACCTTCGTCGCGGTTGCCCCCCATAAAGCCTGCCGCGATTTGCGCCAGGATACGAGAGATGAAGATCACGAAGGTGTTCACCACGCCCTGAATCAGGGTCATGGTCACCATATCACCGTTCGCGATATGGCTGATTTCGTGAGCGATAACCGCTTCGGCTTCGTCACGGCTCATGTTCTGCAGCAGACCGGTGCTGACGGCAACCAGAGACGCATCACGACGTGCCCCCGTTGCGAAGGCGTTAATGTCCGGTGCATGGTAAATTGCAACCTGAGGCATCGCGATGCCTGCCTGCTTTGACTGCTGAGCCACCGTGTTCATCAGCCACTGTTCCATATCGTTACGTGGCTGCTCGATAACTTCACCACCGACTGATTTCAGCGCCATCCACTTCGACATCAGCAGTGAGATGAATGAGCCACCAAAACCAAACAGCAGCGCCATAATCAACAGACCCTGAACGCTGCTCGACTGAATTCCTGTCAGGCTTAGCACCAGCCCGAATACCACCATAACCGCCAGGTTGGTGAGCAGGAAGAGCGCGATTCGCATCATAATTTTCTTTTAACCTCTGTTTAACAAAACGCACTATGCGATTACCCACATCGTATGGGTATTGTGGCTATTTTCAAGGATTCGAGGGGTGTAAGTCACCAGAAAGACACAACTTTACACAATTGAAGAGCAGCTTGACGAGAGGAAGCAGAACTAAAAAAAACAGGCACAATGTCTTGTGCCTGTTGAGGGATTATTTTGCAGGTGCCGGTTGCACTGCGGGTTTCTCTTTTTGCAGATTCGCCAGGTCGAGGGCGATATGCACCGTCTCGTCCAGATACGGATCCGGCTCCTGGTAATCTTTTGGCAGATCGTCCAGTTTTTTGAGCAGAGGCTTACCTTCACGTTTGAAGCGATCGTTGATACGCGCCAGACGCGTTGCGTCATCCTCATTGTTCTCTTTTTCACGCTGAGCGTAATTGAGAGAAACAATGTTCCGTTTCGCCTTCAGGGCATTGAAACGCGCAATGTCCTTCAGGATATACTGGAATTCAGGATCTTTCACGATGCGTTCGTTATGGTCTTTCAACAACGCAGGACCAAACTGAGTCATGTCGCCAGATTTCACGAACGTCGCAGCATTGATGCTGTCCCACGGCAACGCGTTATCTTCAAACTTCTCGCCCGTCTCGGTCTCTTCGGTGCCCGTTGGCATCATGATATCCGGCGTCACGCCTTTACGCTGCGTACTGCCACCGTTCACGCGGTAAAACTTTTGAATGGTGTACTGAACGGAGCCCAGCGCAGGCCATTCCGGGCGCAGCATCTGATCGTAAATACGGTTCAGAGAGCGGTACTGCTGAACGGTGCCTTTACCAAAGGTCGGCTCACCGACGATAAGCGCACGGCCATAGTCCTGCATTGCCGCGGCAAAGATCTCAGAAGCAGACGCACTGAAGCGATCGACTAACACCACCAGCGGGCCTTTGTAATAGACCACACCATCGGTATCGGCATCTTCACGCACTTTACCGTTGTTATCACGAACCTGAACAACCGGGCCAGACGGAATAAACAGACCCGACAGGGAAACCGCTTCGGTCAGCGCCCCACCGCCGTTGCTGCGCAGATCGATGATCACGCTGCTAACGTTCTGTTTTTCCAGCTTCTGCAGCTGCACTTTCACGTCGTCGGTCAGACCAACGTAGAAGCCAGGGATATCCAGAACACCGACTTTCTCTTTACCGACAGTTTTCACCGACATTTTGACGGCACGGTCTTCAAGACGAATGCGTTCGCGTGTCAGGGTGACGATACGGGTTTTTGTCCCTTTCCCTGCAGGCAGAATTTCCAGGCGAACTTTGCTACCTTTCGGCCCTTTGATCAGCGCAACCACATCGTCCAGACGCCAGCCGATCACATCGACCATGTTCTGTCCGGTTTGACCAACACCGACAATGCGATCGCCTACGCTAATCGCTTTGCTTTTGGAGGCCGGGCCACCAGCCACCATGGAGTTGATCAGGGTATAGTCATCGTCCATCTGCAGCACCGCGCCGATACCTTCCAGAGACAGGCTCATTTCGGTATTAAACTGCTCAGTGTTACGTGGGGAAAGATAGTTGGTATGTGGATCGATTTCGTGGGCGAACGCCGTCATTGCCAGGGAGAAAACATCTTCACTGTTGGTCTGCGCCAGGCGACGGATGGCAAATTTGTAGCGACGGTTTAAGGTCTCACGAATTTCTTTCTCGTCTTTGCCGGTGAGCTTGAGGCTCAGTTCGTCATATTTAACTTTTCCGTCCCACAGCGCATTCAGCTCGGCTTCGTCTTTAGGCCATGGCGCTTTGCTGCGATCCAGATTAAAGGTGTCGTTGCCGGTAAAGTCCATTGGACGTTCCAGCACTTTCAGCGCGTATTGATAACGTTCAAAACGACGCTTTTGCGATAAATTATACAGATCGTAGAACAGATCCAGCTTACCGGAGCGCAGTTCGTCACCCACGTCGGATTTACGTTTAGCGAACTGTTCGACGTCGCTGGCCAGCAATACGTTATGGCTGTAATCCAGCAAGTTCAGATAACGGTCGAAGATTTTGGCCGAAAAGGCCTGATCGAGATCGAACTGACGATAGTGCGAACGAGTAAAGCGCGACGTCACGCGCTCACTCACCGTCGCGTGCTGTGTCTCTTCCTTCAATACCGGAATTTGATCAGCACGCGTAATATCGTCCACAGCGAAGGCGTGACCTGTTATAGCAAACAGGCCCGCCAGCGCGGTGAGCTTAAAAAAAGTGTTCATGCCAGGCTTGGCCTCCGTTTCAGAACAACAAGTGTTCTGCGCGTACTATCATTGACATACCAGAAGTCAGCTGCACACGAACGCCGTCTTTGGTGATTTCCAGTACGGTGGCGTCCATCGCATTGTTACCCGCTTTGACCTTCAGAGCCTGACCGACGCTCAGTGCGTTAATGTCAGAAACTGGGGTATGGCGCTGCTCTTCACGAGGCGCGCGTGGGGTTTTAGCTGCTGGCTTGTCTGCACGCGGTTTGCGATCGTTATTCTCATTACGACGCGGTGCTGGACGCGGTTTACGCTCGCGACGAGGCGCATCTTCCTGACCATTTGCCGCAGCGGCTTCGCGTTTTTTCGCTTGCTGTTCGGCACGCTGTGCCTGAACGCGTGCTTTGGCTTCTTCCAGCTGCTTGCGCGCATGTTCAACGTGCTGCTCATCCAGTTCGCCGCAAGGGTTGCCGTCGAGATCAACACGGGTTGCACCCGGTTTGATACCGTACAGGTAACGCCAGCTAGACGTATAAAGACGTAAGGCAGAGCGAAGCTGCGTTTTGCTGAGATTCATCTCACCTTCAACGCGCGCGACCAGATCCTGAAAGATACCGACTTTCAGAGGACGAGCCTCACCTTCAGCGCTGAAGCACTGAGGAAAACGCTCGGCCAGAAATGCGATAACTTCTTTACTGCTATTCAACTTAGGTTGATTTTCCATGAAATTTCCTGATTACAACGGACGTTGCCAACTCGCGCAGGCATGAACAGGCGACATTATAATGACGCTATCAGTAATTGCTACGTTATCCGTTGATTATCCTGCGACGCTCGCAAAGAATTTTTGATAATCGGTTGCTGCCAGAACGTTTTCGAGATTCGCCGCCAGCTCGCGCAGGCCCTGCTCGTCTTCAGACGTAAAGCGACTGAAAGCCGTACTGTCGATGTCCAGAACGCCAATAATCTGATTTTTTACCACCAGCGGCAGTACGATTTCAGAATTACTTGCCGCATCACAGGCAATGTGGCCGTCGAAAGCGTGAACATCCTCCACGCGCTGAACCTGGTTGGTGGCCACCGCGGTACCGCATACGCCGCGTCCGACCGGAATACGCACACAGGCCAGTTTTCCCTGGAAAGGCCCCAGCACCAGTGTTTCACCTTCCAGAAGGTAAAAACCGGCCCAGTTAACCTCGGTCAACCGTTCAAACAATAATGCACTTGTATTTGCCAGAGTGGCTAAGAAGCTGGTTTCACCTGCCATCAATGCCTTAAAATCGCGGTTGAGATCCGCGTAGAATTCTGTTTTGCTCATTCTTCAATCACTTAGTTGTCTTACAAAATTACCGCATAGCCTATTAAAATAAGCATTAAATGCGCTCATGCTCAAGATGAATCAATTCATGAGTTAATATAACTTTCAACAATACACTTTTGTGCGCAGCTGATGGCCTTAAAAACAACCAAAATTACGCCGACAAAGAAGATCACTATCCATACGGTAAGTGAGGCCCTGCCTCGTGCACATTATCAGCGTTGCCCGCAGTGCGATACGCTTTTTATGTTGCCGAAGATGAAATCGCACCAAAGTGCGTTTTGTCCCTGCTGTGACGCCAAAATCCGCGACGGGCGGGACTGGTCGTTGACCCGTCTGGCAGCCATGGCCGTGACGATGCTCTTGCTTATGCCCTTTGCCTGGAGCGAGCCGCTGCTGAAACTTTATCTGCTCGGCGTGCGTATTGATGCCAACGTGCTGCAAGGGATCTGGCAGATGACGCGCCAGGGCGATCCCCTGACCGCCGCAATGGTGCTGTTTTGTACCGTCGGTGCGCCACTGGTTCTGGTCGCCGCCATCGCCTATCTGTGGCTTGGTAACATTCTTGGGATGAATCTGCGCCCCGTGTTGCTGATGCTCGATAAGCTGAAAGAGTGGGTCATGCTGGACATCTACCTGGTCGGGGTCGGTGTGGCGTCAATTAAAGTGCAGGACTACGCATTTTTGCAGCCCGGCGTTGGACTGTTCGCCTTCATCTGCCTGGTATTGCTCAGTATTCTGACGCTGATCCATCTGAACGTAGAGCAGCTTTGGGAGCGTTTTTATCCCCAGCGCCCGGCCTCGCGTCCGGATGAAAACCTGCGCGTCTGTTTAGGTTGCCACTATACCGGCTTGCCGGATACACGGGGACGCTGCCCGCGATGCCATATTCCGCTAAGGCTGAGGCGCAACAACAGCCTGCAAAAATGCTGGGCCGCGTTGATTGCTTCCATGGTATTCCTAATCCCGGCTAACATGCTGCCGATTTCAATCATTTACGTGAATGGCGCGCGCCAGGAAGACACCATCCTTTCAGGGATTATCTCCCTCGCCCACAGCAACGTGGGCGTGGCGGCCATTGTGTTTATCGCCAGTATCCTGGTGCCGTTCACCAAAGTGGTGGTGATGTTTACGTTACTTATCAGCATCCATTTTAAATGCGAACAGGGCCTGCGCACACGCATCCTGCTTCTGCGGTTTGTTACCTGGATTGGTCGCTGGTCGATGTTGGATCTGTTCGTGATTTCGTTGATGATGTCGCTCATCAATCGCGATCAGCTGCTTGCTTTTACAATGGGACCCGCAGCTTTTTATTTCGGCTCTGCGGTGATATTGACTATTCTTGCTGTGGAATGGCTGGATAGCCGCTTACTTTGGGATGCACATGAGTCAGGAAACGCCCGCTTCGCCGACTGAAGCGAGAATTAAAACAAAACGCCGCATTTCGCCATTCTGGTTGCTGCCCGTCATCGCCCTGATGATCGCGGGCTGGCTTATCTGGACGAGCTATGAAGATCGCGGAAGTACTGTCACCATTGACTTCCAGACCGCCGACGGTATCGTCGCCGGGCGCACCCCTGTTCGCTTCCAGGGGGTGGAAGTCGGTACAGTCCAGGACATCACGCTGGGAAAAGGGCTGAACAAAATTCAGGTGCGAGTCAGTATCAAATCTGACATGCAGGATGCTCTGCGCAGCGAAACGCAGTTCTGGCTGGTGACGCCGAAAGCCTCTCTCGCCGGTGTGTCGGGGCTGGATGCCCTGGTTGGCGGTAACTATATCGGCATGATGCCGGGTAAAGGCGAGCCGCAGGATCACTTTGTGGCGCTCGATACGCAGCCGAAGTACCGACTCAATAACGGCGACCTGATGATCCACCTGCAGGCACCTGACCTGGGTTCACTGAACAGCGGTTCGCTGGTTTACTTCCGCAAAATTCCGGTGGGTCGCGTTTACGATTACGCCATCAACCCGAACAAACAGGGTGTGACCATTGACGTGCTGATCGATCGCCGCTTCACTAACCTGGTGAAAAAAGGCAGCCGCTTCTGGAATGTGTCCGGCGTGGATGCGGACGTCAGCCTGAGCGGTGCAAAAGTGAAGCTGGAAAGCCTGGCGGCGCTGGTGAACGGCGCTATCGCCTTCGATTCCCCGGAAGGGTCCAGCCCTGCCAAAGCCGATGACACCTTTGGACTGTACGCCGATCTGGCCCACAGCCAGCGCGGTGTGATCGTGAAACTTGCCCTGCCCGACGCCAAAGGGCTGAAAGCCGGTTCGACTCCGCTGATGTATCAAGGGCTTGAGGTCGGACAGCTGACGAAAATGACGCTCAATCCCGGCGGTTCGGTAACCGGTGAGATGACCGTTGATCCGAGCGTGGTCGATCTCCTGCGAGAGAAAACGCGTATTGAGATGCGCAGTCCAAAACTGTCGCTGAGTGATGCCAGCATCAGCAGCCTGCTCACGGGCGCTACCTTTGAACTTATCCCCGGAGAGGGGCAGCCCAGCAACAGTTTTGTTATTGCCCCGGCGGACAAAGCGCTGCTGCAAAAACCCGGCGTTGTGACCGTCACGCTTAACGCCCCGGAAAGTTACGGCATTGAAGCCGGTCAGCCGCTGATCTTACATGGCGTGCAGGTGGGCCAGGTGCTGGAGCGCACCCTGTCGGAAAAAGGGGTCACCTTCTCGGCCGCTATCGATCCGCAGTACAGCGATTTGGTGCATGGTGACAGTAAGTTTGTAGTGAACAGCCGCGTCGATGTGAAAGTCGGTCTGGACGGCGTTGAGTTTCTCGGCGCCAGCGCCAGCGAATGGGTCAACGGTGGGATCCGCATTCTGCCGGGCAATAAAGGCCCCGTGCGGGAGAGTTATCCCCTGTATGCCAATCTGGACAAGGCGATAGAAAACAGCCTGAGCGATCTGCCAACCACCACGCTGACGCTGAGCGCCGAGACGCTGCCAGACGTGCAGGCCGGTTCGGTTGTGCTTTATCGCAAGTTTGAGGTCGGGGAAGTGATCACCGTACGTCCGCGCGCGGACGCCTTTGATATCGAACTGCATATCAAGCCGGAATACCGCAAGCTTCTCACCGCAAATAGCGTGTTCTGGGCGGAAGGCGGTGCGAAGGTCCAGCTTAACGGCAGCGGATTAACCGTGCAGGCCTCTCCTCTTTCCCGCGCACTGCGCGGTGCGATTAGCTTCGATAATCTGCCCGGTGCGGGCGGCGATATGCGCAAGGGGGATAAGCGTATCCTCTTCCCGTCTGAGACCGCGGCGCGTGCCGTAGGCGGACAGATTACCCTCCATGCCTTCGATGCGGGGAAACTGGCTGAGGGAATGCCTATTCGCTATCTGGGCATTGATATCGGGCAGATCCAGAAGCTAACGCTGATCACATCGCGCAATGAAGTGCAGGCCACCGCCGTGCTCTATCCGGAGTATGTGCAGACCTTCGCCCGCGCGGGCTCACGTTTCTCCGTTGTCACGCCGCAGATTTCTGCCGCAGGCGTTGAGCATCTCGACACGATTTTGCAGCCCTACATCAACGTTGAAGCCGGTCGAGGGAAAGCCCGTCGTGACTTTGAACTGCAGGAAGCAACGATTACCGACTCGCGCTACCTTGATGGCCTGAGCATTGTGGTCGAAGTCCCGGAAGCCGGTGGACTGTCCATCGGTACACCGGTGCTGTTCCGCGGTATTGAAGTCGGTACCGTGACGGGCCTGACGCTGGGTACCCTTTCGGACCGCGTGATGGTCGCGCTGCGCATTAGCGATCGTTACCAGCACCTGGTACGCAACAACTCCGTATTCTGGCTGGCCTCCGGATATTCACTGGACTTTGGCCTGACGGGTGGCGTGGTGAAAACCGGTACCTTTAACCAGTTCATACGCGGCGGTATCGCCTTCGCAACGCCACCGGGTACACCGCTGGCACCGAAAGCCCAGCCGGGTAAACACTTCCTGCTCCTTGAAAGTGAACCTAAAGAGTGGCGCGAATGGGGAACCGCCCTGCCGCGTTAATCTGAAAGGCTCCGGTGTCAACGCGCCGGAGCCTTTATGTTACACTGCGCGCCTGAATGTTTCCCTGTGGTGTGCCCGTGGCTCAAAACTCCGTATTTCTTCCTGAACAATTCCTGGCGCAGATGCGCGAGGCGCTTCCTTCTCATCTTTCCTTCGATGATTTTATCGCCGCGTGCCAGCGCCCGTTGCGTCGTAGCATCCGCATCAATACGCTCAAAATCAGCGTGGCCGATTTTCTGACGCTGGTGTCGCCGTATGGCTGGCAACTTACGCCGGTGCCATGGTGTGAAGAGGGTTTCTGGATCGAGCGCGACGACGAGGACGCTTTACCGCTGGGCAGCACCGCTGAACATCTGAGCGGACTGTTTTATATTCAGGAAGCGAGTTCGATGCTGCCGGTTGCCGCCCTGTTCGCTGAGGGTAACGCGCCCGAACGCGTGATGGATGTCGCCGCCGCACCCGGCTCAAAAACCACGCAGATTGCCGCACGCATGGGCAACCGCGGGGCGATTCTCGCCAACGAGTTTTCCGCCAGCCGCGTGAAGGTGCTCCACGCCAATATCAGCCGCTGCGGTATCCATAACGTGGCCCTGACGCATTTTGACGGCCGCGTATTCGGTGCCGCCTTGCCGGAGGCATTCGATGCCATTCTGTTGGATGCTCCCTGCTCCGGCGAGGGCGTGGTGCGCAAAGATCCTGATGCACTCAAAAACTGGTCGGTGGAAAGCAACCTGGATATCGCTGCCACGCAGCGCGAGCTGATTGAGAGTGCGTTTCACGCGTTGCGTCCCGGCGGCACGCTGGTCTACTCAACGTGCACCTTAAACCGCGATGAGAACGAAGAGGTTTGTCTGTGGTTGAAAGCGCAATACCCGGATGCGCTCGAGTTCTTGCCCCTTAATGACTTATTCCCCACGGCACATGAGGCGGCCACGCCCGACGGTTTTCTCCACGTGTTCCCACAAATTTACGACTGTGAAGGGTTCTTTGTCGCACGTCTGCGTAAAACGCAGGCGGTGGCTCCCCTGCCAATACCAAAATTCAAAGTCGGCAATTTCCCGTTTGCGCCGCTTAAAGGTCGCGATGCCGCGCAGCTTGAAGCCGCCGCCAACAGGGTTGGGCTGGTCTGGGACGAGAGTTTGCACCTCTGGATACGTGATAAAGAGATATGGCTGTTCCCGGCACACATTGAGCCGCTTATCGGCAAAGTCCGCTTTTCCCGTATCGGTATCCGCCTGGCGGAAGTACACAACAAGGGGTACCGCTGGCAGCACGAGGCGGTTATTGCGCTGGCGGGTAGCGACAACACCTTTGAGTTGACGCATCAGGAAGCCGAAGAGTGGTATCGCGGCCGTGATGTTTATCCTGAAAGCCCCCCGTCCCAGGATGAGGTCATTGTCACCTATCAGGGGTTCCCGCTGGGGCAGGCGAAAAAGATCGGGTCACGGCTGAAAAATAATTATCCGCGCGAGCTGGTTCGCGATGGTCGCTTGTTTACGGGTAACACTCGCACCGACTAAAAAAGCGCATTTTTTTACTGGCGATTTTGCTCTCCTTGTCTAGGCTAAAAAATGGATGCCCGTACTGGTCATACCAGATTTTTGCAACGAACCCGGAGAGCACTATGACGAAAACCAGCGTGCGTATTGGCGCTTTTGAAATCGACGACGCAGAATTGCGCGGCGAAGCACAAGGCGATCGAACGTTAAGTATTCCCTGCAAATCCGACCCGGATTTGTGCATGCAGCTGGATGCCTGGGATGCCGACACCAGCGTCCCGGCGATCCTTGATGGAGAACACTCAGTCCTTTACCGCGAGCATTACGACCGTAACACCGATGCCTGGGTCTTGCGTCTTGCCTGACCTAAAGTGAACCCGCCCGAAGGCGGGTTATTTATTACTGCAGCTGAACCAGCGTAAGGAAGCCATCGAACACCGCACCGGTGTCGATATAGTGCAGATTGTTAAAGTCATAGCGTTTATCCAGCGGCGTATGACCGAACCAGAAATGATCCGCCCCCTGGATCCCCTGCCCTTTACCCACCATAAACCCCATTAAACGGTCACGATCCCACAGCACCCGCTGCGCGCTGACCGGTTTATTCCAGACATACTCCGCTGCCGGATAATCCGCATGAGCAATAACATTCAGACCGTTTGCGCAGGTTATTTCAATAATATGCGGTAAGTCCCGACACGCGTTGAGTAGCCTCAGAGCGCTCCGTTTGTCTTCGAGCGCTGAAAACCATATGCCGCCATTTGACATCCAAAGCGCAAAATCATTATTTTCTATTGCATCCAGCGCCATTTGTTCATGATTGCCTCGCACCGCCCGAAACCATTTTTCGTCCATAAGCTGTAAACATTTCACGCAATCGGGGCCGCGATCGATAATATCGCCAACGGAAATCAAAAGATCCTCGTAAGGATTGAAATGTCGACGCTTCAGTGCGTCCATAAGACATTGATAGCAGCCATGTATATCGCTGACGACCCAGACGTGACGCCAGCGGTCACCTTCTATTTTCTGATACATAATGCCTCCTTTAAAGAGTATAGCTGCAGCAGAAAATATCCTGTCCCGACATCGTTTTTTACCAACCCAAACAAACCTTCAACCAAACGGAAATAAAGATCGTCGGGCTATTAATCCCTTATTCCCGCCCCTCTAAAATAGAGCGAAATAGAATGAGAGGTCTTAACGTGTCTAACATACACCTGCAAAACGATGTGCTGTATCCCTGTCGCACAAATATCATCTCCGAGTTGGTGAAAGGAAAACGCGTTCCGGGCCCAATCTGGCAGAAACGCGACTACCGGCTGAAATTTCTTCTGCGCTCACTGTTATTCCGCGCTTCCACCCATCGCATGCTGGACGCGCTATCAGGACGCGATGATTTTGACAGGCTGCTGACATCGCAAATCACGTTACCGAGTAAAACCCACCGCCAGTACCTGATGCGCGGCCTGCGTCCTGGCGATCGCGCCGACGCTGTTGTCAGTCACTATCACTGGATCGATAGCCTGAAGAACAGCGATCTTGGCCACGCCCTGACGAGCCCGCACGAGCAGTGCATTGTGCAATTTCAGGCAAAAAACGACGTGACCTATACCGTCAATGCTTCCTCCGCCGGCAAAGCCGAGCGTGAAGGCGAGAGTACGCTGTGGCTCCATGACAGCGATAACACCTTGCTCGCCAGCCTGACGTTTTGCGTCGCGCGCAGCCACGGTCGGCCAGTGCTGGTCATTGGCGGACTTCAGGGACCGCGCCGCAACGTATCGCGGGAGGCAATCAAGCAGGCCACCCGAGCCTGCCACGGCCTGTTCCCTAAGCGCGTCCTGATGGAAGTGATTTTCCAGCTGGCCGCACAGGCGAATATTCACGCCATTTTCGCCGTCAGCGATGAGGGACACGTGTTCCGCGCGTTGCGCTATCGCCTGAGCAAAGGTCGACATTTCCACGCCAGCTATGACGAATTCTGGGAAACGCTTAGCGGCCGCAAGCTCTCGCCTTTCTGCTGGCAGCTCCCCCTGCAGGTGGAACGAAAATCGCTGGAAGAGATTGCCAGTAAAAAGCGGGCTGAATATCGTCGCCGCTTCGAGCTGCTGGATGATATCGCGGGATCGATGAGTTCTCGCTTCCAGACTACTGAGGGCTTTCGCCAACTACGCACAAGAATTTAACAAAACAGTCAAAAAGGGCTGGACTTTGGCCTGCCGTGTTGTGGTATGTTTGAACCAGGCGCACAGGAAATGTGCTCGCTGCAGAGGTCGATAATCGGATTTTATCGTTTACTTTCATGCAGATAAAAAGAGACCGAATACGATTCCTGTATTCGGTCCAGGGAAATGGCTCTTGGGAGAGAGCCGTGCGCTAAAAGTTGGCATTAATGCAGGCTAAGTCGCCTTGCCTTTTAAGAATAGATGACGACGCCAGGTTTTCCAGTCCACAGCTAAAGTGGCCTGAAAAAAAGCGTCGGAGCATCATTAAACGTAAAAAACCGCAGTGCTTTCGCTAGCATCTGCGGTTTTTTATTGGAAACATTGGCGTTAGCAAAGTTTATCCGCGCGCTCGATAAACGGTGCCAGGCTCATCTTCTGGCCAGGTTTAGCGGGATCGTCAATCTGGATAATGCTAATCGGTTGTCCGTTACTCTTACCGCTGGCAACCTGCTGCTCTGCGGTATCGTTTAGCGGGTATTGCACCAGCGTGCTTGGGTTGATCGCGTACAGGGCGTGGCCAGGACGGCAGGTCAGCATCACCTCTTCACGATTGAAGGCCCATTTTTCCTTGCCCACCTCGAAACGGCTGACGGTGATCACCTGCGGCGCTGCCAGCGCACTGCCGGTGCAGGCCAGCAGTAAAAGAGAAAGTAGTGTCTTTTTCATATGTCTTTAAACCTTGTCAAAAGGGTTCCCAGGTCGCAAACAGACTGATCGTGGCCAGTACCAACGCGCCCAGCACCACTTCTGCCTGTGTCATCCTGATAAAAAGGGTTTGCTCCCACCCGGCATCCGGACGAAAGCGTGGCACCAGAAAATACCGATTCGCCAGCGCAATTACCACCATCAACGCCACCAGCGCACATTTGAACAACAACATTTTTACGTAGCCCGTCTGCCAGGGCACATTGATGCCGGTAATAAACAGCGCGTTAATGATACCCGTGAATATCACGCCAGCCACGGCATAGTGCCCCACGCGGGAAAAACGCATCATGGTATAGACCGCCGCCGTCTGCCAGCGTCCGCTCGAGAGACGCATACAAAACAGCAGCGGCAGCAGTCCGCCAAGCCAGGTTGCCGCGCAGAGGAGATGGATCGCATGATTAAGGCGGTGCAGTGCTCCAGGCGCTCCGTCATCCATTGCCGCATGCCCGACGCCCGCCAGCAGGACAAACTGCCCCATCGCAAGCAGCAACAGACGCGAACCTTTTTGGGGTGCCAGCCACGCCGCACCGGCGGTGATGATGGCCAGAATGATTTGCCACAGCCAGACGCCGCCAAACTGCGTCCCCAGCACGCTCCGCCAGATATCCGTACTCAGCACATCGGGCCATCCGTTGCCCATCATTCCGCCCTGCACCGCAAACATCAGGAGTGCGGTCGCCAGGCTGATTAACGCGGCCATTTTCTGCTGCGCCTGAAAGCGTCGCAGCATCAGGCGTTGCAGTGACGACGGCGCAAACCAGACGCTGTAGAGCGCATTGCCAAAAATCAGCATCAACGCGCCGAAATGGATGAAGCGTAACGCCACATAGACCAGCGCCAGCATATTACTTCACGCTAAAGTGATAGCTGCCTTTGGTTTTGTGGCCATCAACTGAGACCACATGCCAGTCCACCTGATAGGTGCCCGCCGCCAGCGGTTGTTCCAGTGGCACAACCAGCCGGGCGTTGTCTTTTTCATCCCGCTTAGCGGTACCGGTTTTCATCACCTGCTGTTGCGCGTCGGTCACCACAACGCCGCTAAATGCCGGTTCAATACCTTCGGAGAAGTTCAGCGTAAGGGTCTGCGGGGCCGCTACCTGAGTATTGGCCGCCGGGGATTGCTGTTTAAGATGCGCGTGTGCCAGAACGGCGGGCGTCGCTGCCGACGCGATCAATAAAGTGAGCGCGCGCACCGCGCGGGAAGAGGAGAAATCCATCACAATCATTCCTTTTTGTTATGCCTGTAAGGTAAAGAATAACGCTGTATAATAAACGAGTCGAGGATCATCCTCCCTTCGCTTGTCATCGTCATCCAATCGCGGTAACGTTGCCGCCGCATAAAAAGGAGAAGGTAATGAACATTAATCTGGCTGCCCTTCCTCAGGACGAGATGGACAAAGTCAATGTCGATCTCGCTGCCGCTGGCGTGGCATTTAAAGAACGCTACAACATGCCCATCGTGGCTGAAGTTGTCGAGCGTGAACAACCCGCGCACCTGCGCGACTGGTTTCGAGAACGCCTGATTGCGCATCGCCTGGCCTCGGTTAATCTCTCGCGACTGCCGTACGAACCTAAAGTTAAATAAGCTTAACGACGCATTACACTTCCTTACGCGGATTATGGCAGGATAAGAAAACCCTTATAAAATTAGGTGTATTCTTAAATCCCGGCGACTCAGTGTATAAGGAAGTCACGATGTCTCGATGGAATATTGCAGCAGCTCAATATGCCGCACAGCACCCCAGTGTGGATAGCCATGTAAAACACCACCTCCGTTTCATTGACGAAGCGGCGCGACAGCAGTGTCAGTTACTGGTGTTTCCTGAACTCTCATTAACAGGCCCCGGCGAGGCTGACCTGCCCGCGCCGCCCGACGATCTGCAGCTTGCCCCACTCCTTCACGCCGCGCAGTCACACAATATAACGGTTATTGCAGGGCTGACGCTCGTTCATCAGGGCCAGCGTCAGAAAGGGCTCGCCCTCTTTACGCCCCATCTCGATACTGTCCTCCGTTATCCTCAGGGAAGCGGGGCAAGTCTGATCCCGGGGGATAAACAGCTCACCATTATCGATACCCAGTCAGACACCCCTAACCTCGATCCGCAAGCCACGTTATTTACCAGCTGCCAGGCGGTGGGCGATAACCGCTGGCGGCAGTCCATCAGCACATTGCAGCGCTTCGCGCATAAGTATGCTATTGCGGTATTGATGGCCAACGCCCGCAGCGGCAGTGCATTATGGGATGAAAAAGGTCAGTTGATCGTTCGCGCCGACAAAGGCGAACTGCTCTTAACCGGATCTCTTGGCAGACAGGGTTGGCAAGGCGATATCATTCCTTTAGGCTAAGCGTTTTAGGGTCAGGAGCGATCAATGCTGCGCGTCATCGATACCGAAACCTGCGATCTGCAGGGCGGAATAGTAGAAGTGGCTTCAGTCGATGTGGTTGACGGAAAGATAGTCAACCCGATGAGCCACCTGGTGCGTCCCGACCGTCCGATAAGTCCGCAGGCGATGGCAATCCATCGCATTACGGAGTCGATGGTGGCGGACAAGCCATGGATTGAAGAGATCATACCGCATTATTACGGCAGCCCATGGTATGTCGCACATAACGCCAGCTTTGATCGTCGCGTTCTTCCGGAAATGCCGGGCGAATGGATTTGCACCATGAAGCTGGCTCGTCGACTGTGGCCGGGGATTAAATACAGCAATATGGCGCTGTATAAATCCCGCAAGCTCAGCGTCAGGACGCCCGAGGGGCTGCACCATCACCGCGCCCTCTATGACTGCTATATCACCGCCGCGTTGCTGATTGATATTATGAATATCTCTGGCTGGACGCCGGATGATATGGCAACCATCACCGGACGCCCTGCGTTACTGACCACCTTTACCTTTGGGAAATATCGCGGCAAACCGGTGTCGGAAGTGGCGGATAAAGATCCGGGTTATCTGCGCTGGCTGTATAACAACCTCGACAGAATGAGCCCGGAGCTTCGCCTGACGCTGAAGCACTATCTGGGCGACGCCTAACGTTCTGCGCGGCCTGGCAGCGTATCCTGCGCCAGGCCAATCAGGAACGCGTACTCCAGCGCGACGCCTTCATAGGATTTAAATCGCCCTGATTTACCCCCGTGCCCGGAGTCCATGTCGGTACAGAGCAGCAGCAGATTATCGTCGGTTTTCAGTTCCCGCAGTTTCGCCACCCATTTCGCGGGTTCCCAGTATTGCACCTGTGAATCATGCAGGCCGGTGGTGACCAGCAGATGCGGATACGCTTTCGCCTCCACGTTATCGTAGGGGCTGTACTCTTTCATGTAGCGATAATAGATTTCGTCCTGAGGATTCCCCCACTCTTCAAATTCTCCCGTGGTTAACGGGATGGACTCATCCAGCATGGTGGTCACCACATCGACAAACGGAACTTGCGCGATGATGCCCTTAAAGCGCTCAGGGCGCTGATTAATCACGGCCCCCATCAGCATGCCGCCCGCGCTTCCCCCCATCCCAAAGCAGAGCGTCGGGTCGCCATAGCCTTGTTCGATGAGGGCATCACAGACGTCGAGATAGTCGTTGAAGGTGTTTTTCTTCTTCAGGAATTTCCCCTCTTCATACCAGTGCTGGCCCAGTTCACCGCCACCGCGCACGTGGGCAATAGCATAGACAAAGCCGCGGTCGAGAAGGCTCAAACGGCTACCGCTGAAATCCGCATCCATACTGGAGCCGTAGGAGCCGTAGCCGTAAACCAGAAGAGGGTTTTTGCCCTTGTTAAAATGCGCCTTGTGATACACCAGGGAGACCGGCACCTCAACGCCATCGCGGGCGGTCACCCACAGGTGTTCGCTGCGGTAGTTATCCGACTCAAATCCTTTTACCTCAGCCTGTTTAATCACCTGGCGCTGCCCGGTGTCCATATCCAGTTCAAACAGGGTGTCCGGCGTCGTCATTGAAGAGTAGCCATAACGCAGGCGCGACGATTCTGGTTCAGGGTTGAAGCCAATCCACGTGACATAGGCCGGATCGTCGAAGGCAATTCCCACGACTTCCCGCGTTTTCCTGTTGATTTGGCGGATACTGGTCAACCCTCGCTGACGCTCTTCCACCACCAGCCAGTCGGTAAACAGCGTAAAGCCTTCCAGCATCACCTGCTCCCGCGCGGGGATCAGCACCTCCCACTTGCGCTCATCACGCACTTTGGTTTTGTAGAGGCCGAAGTTTTTACCCTCGCGATTCGATCGCAGGTAAAAACTGTGCTGAAAATGATCAAGACTATATTCATGATCTTTTCGGCGCGGCAGGAAGCAGAGCGGCTGCGCATCAGGCAGTTCGGCATCCAGCAGCAGGACTTCCGAGGTGGTGGCGCTGGCCAGGTAAATAATCACATAGTGACGCGATGAGGTTTTGTGCAGGCTGACGTAAAACGTCTCGTCTTTCTCTTCGTACACCAGTTCATCATCGGCAGAATCCGTCCCTACGGTGTGCCGCCAGACCTGATAAGGCAGCAGCGTGGACGCATGTTTTTTGACGTAGTAGACCGTTTCAGAATCATTCGCCCAGACAAAATCCGGGGAGATATTCTCCAGCATTTCCGGATACCAGTTCCCCGACTCGAGATTGCGGAAGCGCAGTCCGTACTGTCGGCGAGAAAGATAGTCTTCTGCGAGCGCCATAATGGCGTTATCTGGCGACACCGACATACCGCCCAGCGTATAGAATTCACTGTGAGCGGCACGTTGGTTGGCGTCCAGCAGGATTTCCCATTCGTCCCATTCGGCACATAGCACCGACTGGCGCTGATAGATGGGGTATTCATTGCCGGGCTCATAGATATGACGGTAGCGATAACCGTTTTTGGTCCAGGGGGCAGACACATCGCGCTGGGGGATACGCTGCACCATTTCATTCAGCAGCTGATCCTGCAGCGCCTGCTGGCTGGACATGACCTTGCGGCCATAGTCGTTTTCCTGGTGCAGATAGTCGAGCACGTCTGGCTGGGAACGCGAGTCATCCCGCAGCCAGTAATAGTGGTCTATGCGCGTATCACCATGCGTGGTGATCGCATAAGGAGTACGTCGGGCTTTCGGTGGCATGTCATGATTCTTTTGAGTTTTACACCCTATAAGGTTGGCAAAACACGCGCATGATGCAAGCGAAACATGACCACATCAGATGATTACCCGGCCTGTAACGTCTGTTTTTGCTGCTGAATATCCTGCTCAATGCCCTCACGAACATCCTGAGGGATCTTCAGCGCATCGCCGAGCGCATTCAGGTAGCTGCGCTCCATAAAGTGATCGACATCGATAGCCGCGCAGCTCAGAAAATAGAGTTCCAGCGCCTCTTCTTCGTTCTTCACGCTTTGCGCCAGACGCTGGGGATCGAGAGGCTGTTCGATGGCCTGTGCAACCAGCGCTCTCCCCTGCTCTTCCACACCGGCCTCACGCATCTGCTGCTCTATCGCCGCACGCTCTTTGCTATCAATATGCCCGTCGCTTTTGGCCGCAAATACCAGCGCCAGGATAAGCCGCTCCGTTCGGATGTCCAGCGGGGAGACGTGCTCGCCGTAGTGCGGTTCACCCTGATGCGCGGTGCGCACTTTGTCCTTGTATTTGTTCCACAGGACGGTACCCGCGATGGCTCCTCCCCCCGCCAGGAGCGCACCAGTGCCATATTTTGCCAGCAGCTTACGCGATGACTTATTGGCGACCAACAGCCCCGCCAGTCCTCCCAGCGCGCCCGGTACCAGGAGCTTGCTGAGCCCTTGCTCACCCGACGACACGCCTTTCTGACCCAACATGGATTGCAATTGATTTAACCAGCCTGACATGATTTCCCTCACTTAACCGTGCATATTGCTCTCAGCCTAAGCGAGTGGGTGTCAGGAAATGTCTGCCTGCGCTAAAGAAGCGCAAATTGTTGTGCGATGAAAGACCCCGCGCGCAAGACAGACGCAAACGTTTTCGTTTATACTGCCCGCAACTTTTTCAGGGGGATTTTTATGACTCGTTTAGGAACCGCGCTGCGACCTGCGGCGACACGTGTGATGCTTTTGGGCTCGGGTGAACTGGGTAAAGAGGTCGCTATTGAATGCCAGCGTTTGGGCATTGAAGTCATTGCCGTAGACCGTTATGCCGACGCCCCCGCGATGCACGTTGCCCATCGTTCTTATGTCATTAACATGCTGGATGGCGATGCCCTTCGCGAGCTGATTACGCGCGAGAAACCCGATTTTGTCGTGCCGGAAATTGAAGCCATTGCCACCGACACGCTCATTGTTCTTGAGCAGGAAGGCCAGCGCGTGGTGCCCTGCGCCAACGCCGCGAAGCTCACCATGAACCGCGAGGGCATTCGCCGCCTGGCCGCAGAAGAGCTGGAGTTGCCCACGTCGAGCTACCGTTTTGCTGGCGATAAAGCCGCATTCCTGCAGGCCGTAGAGGAGATTGGCTACCCGTGCATCATTAAGCCGGTGATGAGCTCCTCCGGTAAAGGACAGAGCTTTATTCGGGACAGCAGCACGCTGGATAACGCGTGGGATTACGCCCAGCAGGGCGGTCGTGCCGGAGCCGGTCGCGTGATCGTTGAGGGCGTCGTGAAGTTTGATTTCGAAATCACTCTGCTCACCGTTAGCGCCGTTGATGGCGTCCATTTCTGCGACCCGATTGGCCACCGTCAGGAAGACGGCGATTACCGTGAATCCTGGCAGCCGCAGCAGATGAGCGCTCTGGCGCTGGAGCGCGCGCAGGAGATCGCCCGCAGGGCCGTCCTGGCGCTCGGCGGCTATGGTCTCTTCGGCGTAGAGCTGTTTGTTTGCGGCGACGAGGTGATTTTCAGCGAAGTCTCCCCTCGCCCGCATGATACCGGCATGGTGACGCTTATTTCGCAGGATCTCTCCGAGTTCGCCCTGCACGTGCGCGCTTTCCTCGGCCTGCCTGTTGGCGGCATTCGCCAGTACGGTCCTGCGGCATCGGCAGTGATCCTGCCCGAGTTGACCAGCCGGAACGTGACGTTTGATAACGTCGACGGAGCGGTAGGTGCAGGATTGCAGATCCGTTTGTTCGGTAAGCCGGAAATCGACGGAACCCGTCGTTTGGGCGTAGCGTTAGCCACCGGGGATAACGTGGACGACGCCGTGGCGAGAGCGAAAGCGGCCGCTGCGAACGTCAAGGTAGAGGGATAAAAAAACGGGCCGAAAGGCCCGTTTTTCATGCTGCGATTAACTTACTGTTTCGCACCTTCAACCGCTTCGCGAGCCAGTTTGGTGATGCGATCCCAGTCACCGGCTTCCAGCGCATCCGCTGGCACCAGCCATGAACCGCCGATACACAGTACGCTTTTCAGCGCCAGGTAGTCACGGTAGTTGGCAGGAGAGATACCGCCGGTCGGGCAGAAACGCACCTGAGAGAATGGACCCGCAATCGCCTGCAGCGCTTTGGTGCCGCCGTTGGCTTCAGCCGGGAAGAATTTAAACTCTTTCAGACCGTAATCCATGCCCAGCATCAGTTCAGACACGGTGCTGATACCAGGGATCAGAGGAATAGAACCTTGGGTTGCCGCTTTCAGCAGAGGCTCAGTCAGTCCCGGGCTGATCGCGAACTGAGCACCGGCTTCGGTCACTTCAGCCAGCTGCTGCGCATTCAGAACGGTACCCGCACCGATGATGGCATCCGGCACTTCTTTGGCGATAGCGCGGATAGCGTCCATCGCACACGCGGTGCGCAGGGTCACTTCCAGGACGCGAACGCCGCCCGCAACCAGCGCTTTCGCCATTGGGACAGCGTGCTCCAGTTTGTTCACCACGATGACCGGCACGACAGGGCCAGTGGTCAGGATTGCTTCTGCACTTGTTTTCCAGTTTTTCATCAGAGTTTTCTCTCGCCAGATCGTTAAAAACACGTCGTCTTAAAACGTAATACAGGTTGCGCCCTGCTCTGCGCCGGACAGCTTCTCGCGCAGCGCGCCAAACATTTCGCGTCCGGTACCCACGCGCGATGCGCTCAGGTCAGGAATATGAGGCTGACGTGCAGCCAGCTCTGCATCATCGACCAGCAGGGTTAACTCACCTGTCTGGCCGTTCACGCGGATCATGTCACCGTCACGCACTTTCGCCAGCAAACCACCGTCGTAGGCTTCCGGGGTCACATGGATGGCAGAAGGCACTTTACCCGATGCGCCAGAGAGGCGTCCATCGGTCACCAGCGCGATTTTGAAACGGCGGTCCAATAATACACCAAGTGGTGGCATAAGTTTATGTAATTCTGGCATCCCGTTGGCTTTTGGCCCCTGATGACGCACTACCACCACGCAGTCTTTATCAAGCAGGCCCGCGTCAAAGGCAGGCAGCACGTCGTGCTGGCTTTCGAACACCACCGCAGGCGCTTCGATAATCTGGTTCTCTTCCGGGACTGCGGAGGTCTTCATGACTGCACGACCGAGGTTACCGCTCAGCACTTTGGTGCCACCGTGACGCGAGAACGGCTGTTCGAAGGTCGCGATTACCTGAGGATCGAGAGAGTCACTCGCTCCTTCGCGCCAGTCCAGCTCGCCGTTGTTCAGCCACGGCTCGAGGGTATAACGCTGCAGGCCAAAGCCCGCCACCGTGTTCACGTCTTCATGCAGCAGACCGCCTCTCAGCAGCTCGCGCATCAGGACAGGAACGCCGCCTGCCGCCTGGAAGTGGTTGATGTCTGCCGGACCATTCGGGTACAGGCGCGCCATCAGCGGCACCACGGAGGAGATGTCGGAGAAGTCATCCCAGTTGATCAGGATGCCCGCCGCGCGCGCCATCGCGACCAGGTGCATGGTGTGGTTGGTTGAACCACCGGTTGCCAGCAGCGCAACAATCCCGTTGACGATGACTTTCTCATCAACCATTTTGCCCATCGGCATCCAGTCGTTGCCGTTCCCAGTCAGACGCGTCACCTGACGCGCCGCGGCTTCAGTCAGCGCCTTGCGCAGCGGCGCATCCGGCTGGATAAAGGACGAGCCAGGAAGCTGCATCCCCATGAACTCCACCACCATCTGGTTGGTGTTGGCCGTACCGTAGAAGGTACAGGTGCCCGGCGCATGGTAGGAGGCGGCTTCCGCTTCCAGCAGCGCCTGACGATCGGCTTTGCCTTCCGCGTAGAGCTGGCGGATACGCACTTTTTCTTTATTTGGCAGACCGCTCGCCATCGGGCCGGACGGCACGAAAATCGCGGGCAGATGACCAAACGACAGCGCTGCCATCACCAGGCCAGGGACGATTTTGTCGCATACGCCGAGATAGAGCGCGCCATCGAACATATTGTGAGACAGGCCCACCGCCGCAGACATCGCAATCACTTCGCGGCTCAGCAGCGACAGCTCCATCCCGTCCTGTCCCTGCGTCACGCCGTCGCACATAGCGGGCACACCGCCTGCCACCTGACCCACGGCATTTACGCTGTGCAGCGCGTTACGAATGATAGTGGGATAGACCTCATACGGCTGGTGTGCGGAGAGCATATCGTTGTAGGAGGTGATAATGGCGATATTGTTACGCAGCATGCTTTTCAGCGAATCTTTATCACCCGGCTGGCAGGCGGCGAAACCGTGCGCGAGATTACCGCAGGCCAACTGCGAACGGTGGACGGTCTCACTCTTTGCTTGTTCAATACGGGCGAGGTAGGCGGAACGGGTCTCTTTCGAGCGTTCAATGATGCGTTGTGTTACGCGTAACAATGTCGGATTCATAAAAGCTCCTCTAATTTATTTGTCTGGGCTCGGGAGTTTACAAAGTCGCTGGCAGTTGTTAACAACGCTGAAACGCTTGCTGTCCGGAGCTCAAGGGCAAAATCGCTTCCGGCAGTGTAATAAAAAAAGCTCCGCGGGTGAATCCACGCGGAGCTTAAAAGTTTAAAAAATGTGCCACTAGCTGTGTTAGATCATGTTACCGGTAAAATAACACCTTTGGGCTAGAGGTGACTGTTACTCAAACTCGTTCCAGGAGCGACCGTCACGGGTGATCATCGCAACCGAGGCGACCGGTCCCCATGTTCCTGCCTGATACGGTTTTGGCGCATCCTGATCGGCTGCCCAGGCTTCGGTGATGGAGTCGACCCATTTCCACGCCTCTTCCACTTCGTCGCGACGCACGAACAGCGCCTGGATACCGCGCATAGTTTCCAGCAGCAGACGCTCGTAAGCATCAGCCAGGTGCGTCTGGTTGAAGGTTTCGGAGTAGCTCAGATCCAGCTTGGTGGTCTGCAGGTTATGTTTGTGATCCAGACCCGGCACTTTGTTCAGGATCTGGATATCCACACCCTCGTCCGGCTGCAGACGGATGGTCAGTTTGTTCTGCGGCAGCTCCTGCCAGGACTCTTTGAACAGGTTCAGCTCTGGGTTTTTGAAGTAAACCACCACTTCGGAACATTTAGCAGGCAGACGTTTCCCGGTACGCAGGTAGAACGGAACCCCCGCCCAGCGCCAGTCGTCGATATCCACGCGGATCGCCACGAAGGTCTCGGTGTTGCTGGACTTGTTCGCGCCCTCTTCTTCCAGATAGCCAGGCACTTTTTTACCCTGAGCAAACCCGGCGGTGTACTGGCCGCGGACGGTCTTCTCACGCACGTTAGAGCGGTCGATGCGGCGCAGTGATTTCAGCACTTTCACTTTAGCGTCACGAATGCTGTCGGCCGTCAGGTCAGACGGTGGAGACATGGCAATCATGCACAGAATTTGCAGCAGGTGGTTCTGGATCATGTCGCGCATCTGACCGGCCTGGTCAAAGTAACCCCAGCGACCTTCAATCCCCACCTCTTCCGCCACGGTGATCTCCACGTGGTCGATGGTGCGGTTGTCCCAGTTATTCACAAACAGGGAGTTCGCAAAACGCAGCGCCAGCAGGTTGAGTACCGTCTCTTTTCCGAGATAGTGGTCGATACGGTAGACCTGGCACTCTTCAAAGAACTCGCCCACCTGGTCGTTGATTTCCCGCGACGTTGCCAGCGAGGTACCCAGCGGTTTTTCCATCACGACGCGTGCCGGTTTAGCGTTCAGCTTCGCTTCGCCCAGACCTTTGCAGATCGCGCCGAAGGTGCTTGGCGGCATCGCAAAATAGTTAATGGTGACGCGATTTTTTTGATCCAGCATCTCGCCCAGACGGGTAAAAGCGCTTACGTCGTTTACGTCCAGATTGCAGAAATCAAGGCGTCCGCTCAGCGTATCCCACAAACTTTCATCAATTTTCTCTTTCATGAACGTTTCGAGCGCTTCGCGCACCACTTTTGTATAAGCGTCCTTGTCCCAGTCGGCGCGCCCAACACCCAGGATACGGGTATCCGGATGAATTTGACCCGCTTTCTCCAGTTGATACAGGGAAGGCAGCAATTTTCGGCGTGCTAAATCGCCTTTCGCGCCGAAAATGACCAGGTCACATGCCTGGGCTGTTTGCGTTACCGCCATGTCATTCTCCTCAGTTAGATCACCTGGTGCTTCTGCCAGGTATCGTTGTAATTTTATTACAATGCACTGTACTGCTTTTACGTCATTCCTGAAACCATTAGCGCTTAACGTCGCGTGCGATACCGCGATTTTCCGCCCTTCAGACGTTAGCGATGGCGCAATGACGCAACAAACGTCGATTCTTTGCGCAACAGGGTCCCAGCAAAATCCGACATCGATCAAGTAATGAAAAAAAACAACAACATTTCTTGTCGACTGTTACCCTTTAGTAAAACACAGGGGTAATATCGGCTAAATCGAATCTCGATTTCATCTATTAATGAAATCGTTTCCACCCCCACGAGCGCCCTGTTAACAATGAACATGCTGGAAAAAATCCAGTTTCAACTGGAACACCTTAGCAAATCCGAGCGAAAAGTGGCCGAAGTTATTCTTGCCTCTCCCGCTCAGGCGATTCATTCAAGCATCGCCGCTCTGGCGCAGGAGTCGGGCGTCAGCGAACCGACGGTTAATCGATTCTGCCGCAGCCTGGAAACGCGCGGCTTTCCTGATTTTAAACTGCATCTTGCGCAAAGTCTGGCAAACGGCACCCCGTATGTTAATCGCAATGTGGATGAAGACGACAGCGTTGATGCATACACAGCGAAAATATTTGAATCCGCCATGGCGACGCTGGACCACGTACGTCAGTCGCTGGACATGGGCTCGGTCAATCGCGCGGTCGATTTACTGACGCAGGCCAAACGCATTGCCTTCTTTGGTCTTGGCTCGTCGGCTGCCGTGGCGCATGATGCCATGAACAAGTTCTTCCGCTTTAACGTACCGGTAATTTATACCGATGACATTGTGCTGCAACGCATGAGCTGTATGAATTGTAGCGAAGATGATGTCGTGGTACTGATCTCGCACACCGGGCGCACCAAGAGCCAGGTTGAGCTGGCTCAACTGGCACGTGAAAACGATGCCATGGTGATTGCCCTGACGACCGCAGGCACGCCACTGGCGCGGGAAGCGACGCTCGCCATCACTCTGGACGTACCGGAAGACACCGACATGTATATGCCTATGGTGTCACGTCTGGCGCAGCTAACGGTGATTGACGTGCTGGCGACCGGTTTTACCTTGCGCAGGGGTGCAAAATTCAGAGATAACTTGAAGCGTGTCAAGGAAGCGCTCAAGGAATCGCGTTTTGATAAAGAATTGCTTATAAAGAGCGATGTTCCCTAATAACTAAGATGTACGACTTACGGCATTCGGTCCCCTCTTTGCTGCCTTGCGGCAGATGAAGGCCGATTTAATGTTCACGCAACACCAAAGTTGTTTCAGTCAACGGAGTATTACATGTCCAGAAGGCTTCGCAGAACCAAGATCGTAACTACATTAGGCCCGGCTACCGATCGCGATAATAATCTCGAAAAGATTATCGCCGCGGGTGCCAACGTGGTGCGTATGAACTTCTCTCACGGTACGCCAGAAGACCATAAATTACGTGCCGATAAAGTACGTGAAATCGCGGCTAAACTGGGCCGCCATGTTGCCATTCTCGGTGACCTGCAGGGTCCAAAAATCCGCGTATCGACCTTTAAAGAAGGCAAAGTCTTCCTCAATATCGGCGATAAATTCCTGCTGGATGCCAACCTGAGCAAAGGCGAAGGCGACAAAGAGAAAGTGGGTATCGACTATAAAGGTCTGCCTGCTGACGTTGTGCCTGGCGACATCCTGCTGCTCGATGACGGACGCGTACAGCTGAAAGTCCTCGAAGTTCAGGGCATGAAAGTGTTCACCGAAGTGACCGTCGGTGGCCCGCTCTCGAACAATAAAGGTATCAACAAACTCGGCGGCGGCCTGTCTGCGGAAGCGCTGACCGACAAAGACAAAGCGGATATCGTGACTGCGGCGCAAATTGGCGTTGATTATCTGGCCGTCTCCTTCCCGCGCTGCGGCGAAGACCTGAACTATGCCCGTCGTCTGGCGCGTGATGCAGGCTGCGACGCGAAGATCGTTGCCAAAGTAGAGCGTGCTGAAGCCGTGTGCGATCAGGACGCGATGGACGACGTGATTCTGGCGTCCGACGTGGTGATGGTTGCCCGTGGCGATCTGGGTGTAGAAATTGGCGACCCGGAACTGGTCGGCATCCAGAAAGCGCTGATTCGTCGCGCACGCCAGCTGAACCGCGCGGTGATCACCGCCACCCAGATGATGGAATCCATGATCACTAACCCAATGCCAACCCGTGCAGAAGTGATGGACGTGGCTAACGCCGTGCTGGACGGTACCGATGCGGTAATGCTGTCTGCGGAAACCGCTGCGGGCCAGTATCCGGCAGAAACCGTGGCCGCCATGGCGCGCGTGTGCCTGGGTGCAGAGAAGATCCCAAGCATTAACGTCTCTAAACACCGTCTGGACATTCAGTTCGACAACGTGGAAGAAGCGATTGCGATGTCTGCGATGTACGCAGCCAACCACCTGAAAGGGGTGACTGCCATCATCACCATGACCGAATCTGGCCGCACCGCGCTGATGACCTCGCGTATCAGCTCCGGCCTGCCGATCTTCGCCATGTCCCGTCACGAGCGTACCCTGAACCTGACGGCGCTGTACCGCGGCGTGACGCCGGTTCACTTCGACAGCACCAATGACGGCGTCGCTGCCGCGCACGATGCGGTGAACCTGCTGCGCGACAAAGGCTATCTGGTGTCCGGTGATATCGTCATTGTGACCCAGGGTGACGTGATGAGCACCATCGGCTCAACCAACACCACGCGCGTTATGACCGTCGAGTAATAACGTCTGTGTTAAAAAGCCCTCTCCATCTGGAGAGGGCTTTTTTTATTTCCGCGGATAAAGCTCTTTGCGTTTATAGGGCTCTGTTTCACCCGGTTTGCGCGTTTTTAGCAGCTTCAAAATCCACGTGTACTGTTCGGCATGCGGACCCACCAGTATCTCCACCTCTTCGTTCATTCGACGCGCGATGGTGTGGTCGTCCGCGGTGAGCAGATCGTCCATCGGCGGACGGACCTCAATACTCAGACGATGCGTTTTACCATCATAGACCGGGAACAGCGGGATCACGCGCGCACGGCAAACCTTCATCAGGCGACCAATCGCAGGCAGCGTGGCTTTGTACGTTGCAAAGAAATCGACAAACTCGCTGTGCTCCGGGCCGTGGTCCTGATCCGGCAGATAGTATCCCCAGTAGCCCTGACGAACAGACTGAATAAACGGCTTGATGCCATCGTTTCGCGCATGCAAACGTCCACCAAAGCGACGACGCACTGTGTTCCAGACAAAATCATAGATCTTGTTACCCTGGTTATGGAACATCGCCGCCATTTTCTGGCCCTGAGAAGCCATCAGCATCGCCGGAATATCAACGCCCCAGCCGTGAGGCACGAGGAAAATAACCTTTTCGTCGTTGCGACGCATTTCGTCGATGATTTCCAGCCCTTTCCAGTCAACGCGGTCGACGATCTTCTCCGGCCCTTTCAGCGCCAGTTCGGCCATCATCGCCATTGCCTGCGGCGCGGTGGTGTACATCTCATCGATGATAGCTTCGCGCTCGGCCTCGCTTTTTTCAGGAAAACAGTAGTAAAGATTGATCTGCGCGCGGCGGCGGGCGCTCTTGCCTAAACGTCCGGCCAGACGGCCAATTTTACCCAGAACGGGATCGCGCACCGAAGCAGGCAGCATCGCTATGCCAGCAAAGGCATAAACCCCAAGCCAGGCACCCCAGTTGCGCGGATGGCGAAAAGATTTTTCAAACTCAGGAATGTATTCAATATTGTTTTTTTTGGTTTCCATGCTGGTTCCAGGGTCTGGTGACGCAAAAATATATTCAGATAGTGTAGCGAGGCAGTCGCTTGCGTACAAAAGAAAAAGCCGGCGCATACATACGCCGGCTTCATTAACAAACAGAGGGCTTAATCAAAGCGCAGCTGTGGCATCACCTCTTTGACCTGTGCCAGGTAATCGGTACGATCTTTACCCGTCAGACCTTCGGTACGCGGCAATTTCGCCGTCAGCGGATTCACGGCCTGCTGGTTGATCCACACTTCATAGTGGAGATGCGGGCCGGTTGAACGTCCGGTGTTACCCGAGAGCGCAATGCGGTCGCCACGCTTCACTTTCTGGCCAGGTTTAACCAGCAGCTTACGCAGGTGCATATAGCGAGTGGTATAAGTACGACCGTGACGGATAGCCACGTAATACCCTGCCGCGCCGCTGCGTTTTGCCATGACCACTTCGCCATCGCCAACCGACAGCACTGGCGTACCTTGTGGCATCGCGAAGTCTACACCACGGTGCGGCGCAACGCGTCCGGTGACAGGGTTAAGACGGCGCGGGTTGAAGTTAGAGGAAACACGGAACTGTTTAGCCGTTGGGAAGCGCAGGAAGCCCTTCGCAAGCCCCGTACCGCTACGGTCGTAGAACTTACCGTCTTCGGCACGGATAGCGTAATAATCTTTGCCATCAGAACGTAAACGAACGCCCACCAGCTGGCTCTGCTCACGCTTGCCGTCCAGCATTTCGCGGGACATCAGCACGGAGAATTCGTCGCCTTTTTTCAGCTTGCGGAAATCCATCTGCCACTGCATGGCTTTGATCACCGAACTGATTTCAGCGCTGGTCAGCCCGGCATCGCGCGCGCTGGAAACAAAGCTCGCCCCGACGGTACCGTTCATCACGCTGTTAACCCAGTCGCCCTGCTGCATTTCGCTGGTCATTTTGAAACCGTTTGCAGTGCGATCGTAGGTGCGGGTTTCGCGGCGGGACATCTCCCAGGTCAGACGTTGTAAATCGCCATCTGCGGTTAAGGTCCAGGAGAGCTGTTGACCAATTTTCAGATTACGAAGATCTTTGTCTGAGGCCGCGAGCTGGCTGATATTCCCCATGTCGATACCGTACTGGTTGAGCACGCTGCTTAGCGTATCACCGGTTGACACGACATATTCATGAATACCCGCCTCATTGGAGATTTTATCGTCCAGTTCATCCTGCGGGATAGCTTCATCTTCCTGAGCAGCCTGGTCGATAGGTTCACTGGCCTCAGGCAACAGCGAACGGATCTCACTTTTCTCAAGCTCGATGGTTTTAATGATAGGGGCAGAACTCGGGTGGTAAACATAGGGCCGCCAGACGGCGACCGCTAAGGTGAGAACTGTAAGCGACCCCAGCATAACGCGGTGGGGTCGAGGCAGATTGTTAAATGCCAGGGCGACAGAGCGGGCTATCTGTTGCACGTATTCACTTCCTCGTTAATCTCCTTTCAGGCAGCTCGCATACTGATTCCCCAGTTGGCTGAGGAACTGCGAATAGCTCGCTTTGCTCAACTGGATGTTCGTACCTAGCGGGTCAAGGGTTCCCATGCGCACGGATGTTCCCCTGGCCACGGCTTCTACGACCGCTGGCCTGAACTGTGGCTCAGCAAAAACGCACGTCGCTTTTTGCTCAACCAACTGTGTTCTGATCTCATGTAAACGCTGCGCACCAGGCTGAATTTCAGGGTTAACGGTAAAGTGCCCCAGTGGGGTCAGGCCGTAGTGTTTTTCGTAATAGCCATAGGCGTCATGAAAAACGAAATACCCTTTTCCTTTTAGCGGTGCGAGCTCGGTACCCACCTGCTTGTCGGTTGCGGCTAATTGAGCTTCAAACGCTTTCAGGTTGGCGTCGAGTTTGACTCGACTTTGCGGCATAAGTTCCACTAATTTGCCATGGATTGCAACCGCCGAGAGCCGCGCTATCTCTGGGGAGAGCCAGAGATGCATATTGTACTCGCCGTGATGGTGATGCTCGTCACCTTTTTCGTCGTGAGCATGATCGTGGTCGTGTTCGTCACCGTCGTCATCTGCCCCTTTCATGAGCAACGGCGTTACGCCAGAAAGTTCAGCAATAGTGACCTGTTTTGCATCGGGTACCTGTTTCGCCGACTTCTGCATGAACGCTTCCATTTCTGGTCCAATCCAGACAACTAAGTCCGCGTTTTGTAAGCGCTTTACATCAGACGGACGCAGAGCATAATCATGCTCGGATGCACCATCCGGGAGCAGAACCTCGGTCTCAGTCACCCCATCAGCAATGGCGGCGGCAATGAATCCAAGCGGTTTAAGCGAAGCGACAACGGCGGCGTTAACATCTTGTGCTGTTGTCCCCCAAAGCGCAGCGGATAATGCTGCGAAAAGAAGCGTATTTTTATGTAACATAATGCGACTAATCATCGTAATGAATGCGTGGAATGTGATATTATAACATTCGTTGACTTCTGCAAGCTTAAATTGACATGACGACTTTGGTTTCTCTTGAAAATGTGTCGGTATCATTCGGTCAGCGCCGCGTCCTTTCTGACGTGTCGCTGGTTCTCAAACCCGGCAAAATTCTGACGCTGCTTGGCCCTAATGGCGCAGGCAAATCTACGCTCGTGCGCGTGGTACTGGGTTTGGTAGTCCCCGATGAAGGTGTTATCAAACGTGAAGATAAACTGCGTATCGGCTATGTACCGCAAAAATTACACCTGGACGCCACGCTGCCGCTGACGGTCAGTCGCTTTCTGCGTCTGCGCCCGGGTACCCGCAAGGCCGATATCCTCCCCGCACTGAAACGCGTGCAGGCAGGTCATCTTGTCGACGCCCCGTTACAAAAGCTTTCTGGCGGTGAAACCCAGCGCGTCTTGCTTGCCCGTGCACTGCTGAGCAGCCCGCAGCTGCTGGTGCTGGATGAACCCACCCAGGGCGTGGACGTGAACGGTCAGGTTGCGCTTTATGATTTGATCGACCAGCTACGTCGTGAGCTTGATTGCGCGGTGTTGATGGTTTCTCACGATCTGCATCTGGTGATGGCGAAAACTGACGAAGTGCTGTGTCTGAATCATCACATCTGCTGCTCCGGCACGCCGGAAGTGGTCTCGATGCACCCGGAGTTCATCTCAATGTTCGGCCCGCGTGGTGCAGAACAGCTGGGAATTTACCGCCATCATCATAACCACCGCCATGATTTACAGGGACGAATTGTCCTGCGCCGGGGAAACGGACACTCATGATTGAACTGTTACTGCCCGGCTGGCTGGCCGGGATTATGCTTGCCTGTGCCGCGGGCCCGCTGGGCTCGTTTGTGGTGTGGCGCAGAATGTCCTATTTTGGCGATACGCTGGCCCATGCTTCTCTGTTAGGGGTGGCTTTTGGCCTGCTACTGGACGTAAATCCCTTCTACGCGGTGATTGTGGTGACGCTGCTGCTGGCGGCCGGTCTGGTCTGGCTGGAGAAACGCCCTCATCTTGCGATAGACACGTTGCTTGGCATTATGGCGCATAGCGCCCTCTCTCTCGGCCTGGTGGTCGTCAGTCTGATGTCGAATATCCGCGTTGACCTGATGGCATACCTGTTTGGCGACCTGCTGGCCGTGACGCCGGAAGACCTCATCTCTATCGCCATCGGCGTGGTGGTGGTGCTCGCTATTCTGCTCTGGCAGTGGCGTAATTTGCTGGCGATGACCGTCAGCCCGGACCTGGCGTTTGTCGACGGTGTGAAGCTGCAACGCGTGAAGCTGCTGCTGATGCTGGTGACGGCATTAACCATCGGCGTGGCGATGAAGTTCGTCGGTGCGCTGATTATCACGTCACTGCTGATCATCCCTGCGGCAACCGCGCGTCGTTTCGCCCGTACGCCTGAGCAGATGGCCGGTGTGGCCGTCATTATCGGGATGATTGCGGTAACGGGTGGGCTAACCTTCTCGGCGTTCTATGACACGCCAGCGGGGCCGTCAGTGGTGCTGTGTGCGGCGGCGCTGTTTATTTTCAGTATGATGAAGAAAGCCGCGGTTTGATATTTTGCCCGGTGGCGCTTCGCTTACCGGGCCTACAAAACCGTTGCGTAGGCCGGGTAAGGCGTAGCCGCCACCCGGCATTTTTTATGGCATTGCGGGCGGAGTGATTCCAAAATGATTCCACGCCCGCACCGTTGCCATGCGTCCACGCGGCGTGCGCTGCAGGAAGCCCTGCTGGATCAGATACGGCTCCAGCACATCCTCAATCGTCTCTCGCTCTTCTCCGATTGCCGCCGCCAGGTTATCCAGCCCGACCGGGCCGCCAAAGAACTTATCCAGTACCGCCAGCAGTAGCTTACGGTCCATGTAATCGAAGCCTTCCGCATCGACGTTCAGCATATCCAGCGCCTGGGCGGCGATCTCTGCCGAAATCGTGCCATCATGCTTTACTTCGGCAAAGTCACGCACGCGGCGCAGCAGGCGGTTTGCGATACGCGGCGTACCGCGGGAACGCTTCGCCACTTCAAACGCGCCCTCTTCGCTCATCTCCAGCCCCATATAGCGGGCACTACGGCCAACAATATGCTGGAGATCGGGCACCTGGTAAAACTCCAGGCGCTGCACGATGCCGAAACGGTCGCGCAGCGGAGAAGTTAACGACCCGGCGCGCGTCGTGGCGCCAATCAGGGTAAACGGCGGCAGATCGATTTTAATGGAGCGCGCGGCTGGACCTTCGCCGATCATGATATCCAGCTGGTAATCTTCCATCGCCGGATAGAGCACTTCCTCCACCACCGGCGACAGACGGTGGATTTCATCGATAAACAGCACGTCGTGCGGCTCAAGGTTGGTGAGCATTGCCGCCAGATCGCCCGCTTTCTCCAGCACCGGACCGGAGGTGGTGCGCAGATTCACGCCCATTTCATTGGCGACGATATTCGCCAGGGTCGTTTTCCCCAAACCCGGAGGGCCAAAAATCAGCAGGTGATCGAGCGCATCGCCGCGAAGTTTTGCCGCCTGGATGAAGATCTCCATCTGGGAACGAACCTGCGGCTGGCCGATATACTCATCAAGCAGTTTTGGGCGGATCGCGCGATCCACCACGTCATCTGCCTGAATTGTGCCTGCCGATACCAGGCGGTCTGCTTCAATCATCCTTTACCTCACAATGCAGCGCGCAGCGCTTCACGAATCAGGGTTTCACTGCTGGCATCCGGTTTGGCAATTTTACTCACCATACGGCTGGCCTCCTGAGGTTTATAGCCCAGCGCCACCAGCGCAGCAACCGCTTCCTGTTCCGCATCGTCATCCGACGCAGGCGCGCCCGGGGACGTCAGCACCAGGTCAGCCGCCGGGGTAAACAGATCGCCGTGCAGACCTTTAAAGCGGTCTTTCATTTCGACAATCAGACGCTCGGCGGTTTTCTTGCCGATACCCGGCAGTTTAATCAACGCAGCAGGATCTTCGCGCTCAACGGCATTCACAAACTGTGGAGCGGACATGCCGGATAAAATCGCCAGCGCCAGCTTCGGCCCGACGCCGTTGGTTTTAATCAGCTCGCGGAACAGGGTGCGTTCCTGCTTGTTGTTGAAGCCGTACAGCAGCTGGGCATCTTCACGCACCACGAACTGGGTAAAGACAATCGCCTCTTTTCCCGCGTCCGGCAGCTCGTAGAAGCAGGTCATCGGCATATGGACTTCATAGCCCACGCCACCCACTTCCAGCAGCACTAACGGGGGTTGTTTTTCAATGATGATGCCTCTGAGTCTGCCTATCACGTGACGCTCCTGCGTTCTGGAAAAATGTTGACTGGCGACATAATAAAAAAAGGCTGGATGTTTATCCAGCCTGAT
Source organism: Enterobacter sp. RHBSTW-01064 (assembly GCF_014103035.1). Taxonomy (NCBI): domain Bacteria; kingdom Pseudomonadati; phylum Pseudomonadota; class Gammaproteobacteria; order Enterobacterales; family Enterobacteriaceae; genus Enterobacter; species Enterobacter sp. RHBSTW-01064. Next base: position 510,418 of record NZ_JABXOU010000001.1, read on the forward strand.
TTCTTATTATCGTAACCTGCCTCGTGCCAGATTAAGCCGCGACTCGCTCATCTGCATCGCGTTCTGGCTGACGTGACAGTGGGTAATCGCAATCGCCAGCGCATCGGCGGCGTCGGCCTGCGGGTTCGCGGGAAGCTTCAGCAAGGTACGCACCATATGCTGCACCTGGCTTTTCTCCGCGCTACCGATGCCCACCACCGTCTGCTTAACCTGTCTTGCCGCGTATTCAAATACCGGCAAATCCTGGTTCACGGCAGCGACGATGGCAACGCCGCGCGCCTGACCGAGCTTTAGCGCCGAATCGGCGTTTTTCGCCATAAAGACCTGCTCAATGGCGAAATAGTCAGGCTGAAACTGGGTGATGATCTCCGACACGCCCGCATAAATGAGCTTCAGGCGCGACGGCAAATCGTCGACTTTGGTGCGAATACAGCCACTGCCCAGGTAGGTTAGCTGGCGTCCAACCTGACGGATAACGCCATAACCGGTGACGCGTGAGCCTGGGTCAATCCCGAGAATAATCGACATCACGCGTCTCCTGTAACGGATTTATACGCTCTCATTAGAGAGTCGCTGCAACCTCATCAGAGATTTCACCGTTGTGATACACTTCCTGCACGTCGTCGCAGTCTTCGAGCATGTCGATAAGACGCAGCAGTTTTGGCGCAGTCTCTGCATCCATATCCGCTTTGGTGGACGGGATCATGGAGACTTCAGCATTGTCCGCTTTCAGGCCAGCCGCTTCCAGCGCGTCGCGCACCGCACCCATCTCTTCCCACGCGGTGTAAACGTCGATAGCACCATCATCGAAAGTCACAACGTCTTCCGCACCGGCTTCCAGCGCCGCTTCCATGATCGCATCTTCGTCGCCTTTCTCGAAGGAAATGACGCCTTTTTTGCTGAACAGGTAAGCCACGGAACCGTCAGTGCCCAGGTTACCACCGGTTTTGGTGAACGCATGACGCACTTCCGCTACGGTACGGTTACGGTTGTCGGACAGACATTCAACCATTACCGCTGTACCGCCAGGACCGTAACCTTCATAAATGATGGTTTCCATGTTCGCGTCTTCATCGCCGCCCACGCCACGTGCGATAGCACGGTTCAGGGTGTCACGCGTCATGTTGTTCGACAGCGCTTTATCGATAGCCGCGCGCAGACGTGGGTTAGAACCCGCATCGCCGCCGCCCAGACGCGCTGCAGTCACCAGCTCGCGAATGATTTTGGTAAAGATCTTACCGCGCTTGGCATCCTGTGCCGCTTTGCGGTGTTTGGTGTTGGCCCACTTACTATGACCTGCCATAAAAAGTTCTCCAAAAATCGCGCCTTCTCAGGCTGCGTTAATTACAAATTCTTCAATCGCCTGCCGGTTGCTCCACGACTTGGTGAGTGCGGCGGCATCCGCCGCATTCACCCAGCGGTAGGTCAGGTGTTCAGTGAACACGATCTCCCGTTCGTGGGGAAGCGCAAGACAGAACCACGATTCCGTATTGCGTTCGATACCCGGCGCATAGCGATGACGTAAATGGCTAAAAATTTCAAACTCCACCGTGCGCTGACAGTCCTTCAGGGTCAGTTGCTCGCGAGCAACATCAATGGCGACCTCTTCCTTTACTTCACGCGCGGCGGCCTGCGGCGCGGTCTCCCCCTCTTCCAGACTGCCGGTAACCGACTGCCAGAAATCAGGATCGTCGCGCCGCTGCAACATCAGCACCCGCTTCGTGTCTTCTGCATAAATGACCACCAGGACAGAAACGGGAAGCTTATATGCCATATCAGTTTTTCTCTTCCTTCTTCACCACTTCAATGCCCAGCTCAGCCAGAGAGGCCGGGTTGGCAAAGCTTGGCGCTTCGGTCATCAGACACGCGGCAGCAGTGGTTTTCGGGAAGGCAATAACATCACGGATGTTATCGGTGCCGGTCAGCAGCATGGTCAGACGGTCAAGACCAAATGCCAGACCCGCGTGTGGAGGCGTGCCGTATTTCAGGGCGTCCAGCAGGAAGCCGAATTTCTCGCGCTGCTCTTGCTCGTTAATGCCGAGAATGCCAAACACGGTCTGCTGCATTTCACCGCTGTGAATACGCACGGAACCGCCGCCTACTTCGTAGCCGTTGATAACCATATCGTAAGCGTTCGCGACCGCGTCTTCCGGCGCCGCTTTCAGCTCTGCCGCACTCATGTCTTTTGGCGAGGTGAACGGGTGGTGCATTGCGGTCAGACCGCCTTCACCGTCGTCTTCAAACATTGGGAAGTCGATAACCCACAGTGGCGCCCATTTGTTCTCGTCGGTCAGGTTCAGGTCTTTGCCGAGCTTCAGACGCAGCGCGCCCATCGCATCCGCCACGACTTTCTTGTTGTCTGCGCCGAAGAAGATCATGTCACCGTCCTGCGCGCCTGTGCGCTCAAGGATCGCTTCCACGATGTCTGCGTTCAGGAATTTCGCTACCGGGCTGGTGATACCTTCCAGACCTTTTGCACGTTCGGTCACTTTAATATAGGCCAGACCTTTCGCACCGTAGATCTTAATGAAGTTACCGTAGTCGTCGATCTGCTTACGGCTCAGGGCCGCACCGCCCGGAACGCGCAGGGCCGCGACGCGACCTTTCGGATCGTTAGCCGAGCCAGCAAATACCGCAAACTCAACGGCTTTCACCAGGTCTGCCACGTCCACCAGCTCCATCGGGTTACGCAGGTCTGGTTTATCAGAACCGTAACGGCGCTCGGCTTCGGCGAAGGTCATGATTGGAAAGTCACCCAGCTCAACGCCTTTCACGTCGTTCCACAGGCCGCGCACCAGCGCTTCCATCACTTCACGCACCTGCTCGGCGGTCATGAAGGACGTTTCGACGTCGATCTGGGTAAATTCTGGCTGACGGTCAGCGCGCAGGTCTTCGTCGCGGAAGCATTTTACGATCTGATAGTAACGGTCGAAGCCGGACATCATCAGCAGCTGTTTGAACAGCTGAGGAGACTGGGGCAGCGCGTAGAATTTGCCTTTATGAACGCGGGACGGAACCAGATAATCGCGCGCGCCTTCCGGCGTGGCTTTGGTCAGCATCGGGGTTTCGATATCGAGGAAACCGTGGTCATCCATAAAACGACGCACCAGGCTGGTTATTTTCGCACGGGTTTTCAAGCGCTGAGCCATCTCCGGGCGACGCAGATCCAGGTAACGATACTTAAGACGCGCTTCTTCAGTGTTGACGTGGTTGGAGTCCAGCGGCAGCGCTTCAGCACGGTTGATGATAACGAGGTCAGACGCCAGGACTTCAATCGCACCGGTCGCCATGTCTGCGTTAACGTTTTTCTCGTCACGCGCACGCACGGTGCCGGTGACCTGAATGCAGAACTCATTACGCAGTTCAGAAGCCAGCTTCAACGCCTCTGCACGATCCGGATCGAAGAACACCTGAACGATACCTTCGCGGTCGCGCATATCGATGAAGATAAGGCTACCAAGATCACGACGACGGTTGACCCAACCACACAGGGTAACCTGCTGCCCGACGTGGGACTGACGCAGCTGCCCGCAATATTCTGTACGCATGAGATATCCCTTAATTAGCCGCAGGCTGATTGTCGCCTGTCTTGCAGGCCACGATGTCGCAGCTTTCTGTATGTCACAACTGGATGAAAAAAGGCGGCTATTATACTGGAAATTCTGCCAGACGATAAGAGAGAAGCGCGGCCTGACGCTCGTTTGCTGCACTCTTATTGCGTATTCTCACAAAAATTAACAAAATTATCCGACCGATAACAGGCAATCACGTCGTAAGGTGTATCCGAAGCTATTCATTTAACTGGAGTTACTATGTTGACACTCGATGCCACCAAAACTGCACTTGTGGTGATTGATTTACAGGAAGGGATCCTCCCCTTTGCCGGTGGCCCACATACCGCTGACGATGTGGTCAGCCGTGCGGCCCGTCTCGCGGAAAAATGCCGTGCCAGCGGTGCGCCTGTTATCATGGTGCGCGTCGGCTGGTCAGCGGATTTCGCCGAAGCGTTGAAACAGCCGGTCGATGCACAGGCTGCCGCGCACGCATTGCCGGACAACTGGTGGACATATCCTCTTTCGCTCGGCAAACGCGACAGCGATATCGAAGTCACCAAACGTCAGTGGGGCGCGTTCTACGGCACCGATCTCGAGCTGCAGCTCCGCCGTCGCGGGATCGAAACCATTATCCTGTGCGGGATCTCCACCAACATCGGCGTGGAGTCAACGGCCCGCAACGCCTGGGAGCTGGGTTTTAATCTGGTGATCGCCGAAGATGCCTGCAGCGCGGCATCTGCGGAGCAGCATCAGGGCAGCATGACCCACATCTTCCCGCGCATCGGTCGCGTACGCAGCACAAGCGAGATTTTAAGCGCCTTATGATATACGTGGGCCTGCCCCAGTGGTCGCACCCGAAATGGGTGCGTCTGGGCATCACCAGCCTTGAAGAGTATGCCCGCCACTTCAACTGTGTCGAGGGTAATACCACGCTGTACGCGCTCCCCAAAGCAGAGATTGTTGAGCGCTGGCGGGAACAAACCACGGACGCGTTTCGCTTCTGCTTTAAATTTCCGGCGACTATCTCCCACAACGCCGCGCTGCGTAACTGCGGTGACTTAACCGAAGAGTTCTTTACGCGCATGTCCCCGCTGGCCAACCGAATCGGCCAATACTGGCTCCAGCTTCCCGCCACCTTTGGCCCACGCGATTTGCCTGCGCTGTGGCAGTTTCTGGATGTTCTGCCCCGTGAATTCACCTACGGCGTTGAAGTCCGTCACCAGGACTTCTTTGCGAAAGGTGAGGCCGAACGCGCGCTCAATCGCGGTCTTCTTGAACGTTCCATTAACCGGGTGATCCTCGATAGCCGCCCGGTACACAGCGCAATTCCTCATAATGAGGCGATTGTGGATGCCCAGCGCAAGAAGCCAAAAGTTCCGGTGCATGCCATCGTGACCGCGCAAAATCCAATGGTCAGGTTCATCGGCAGCGATAACATGCAGCAAAATCAGGATATGTTCGCCGTCTGGCTGCAAACGTTAGCGAAATGGGAGCAAACGACCACGCCCTATCTTTTCCTGCACACCCCCGACATTGCCCAAGCTCCCGAACTGGTCGATGCTCTCTGGCAGGCCTTGCAGGCCGCGGTACCGTCCGTCGGCAGCGCCCCTTCTATTCCACAACAATCTTCTCTTTTTTGAGGAAGGCACTTATCATAGAGAGGTGCCATCTGCCAAATAACAGGGAGTTTGTATGGTCAGCGCGCTGTATGCGGTGTTAGGTGCATTACTGCTGATTAAGTTTTCATTTGATGTTGTGCGCCTGAGAATGCAATACCGCGTCTCCTACGGTGACGGTGGTTTTTCCGAACTGCAGAGCGCCATTCGCATTCACGGTAACGCGGTTGAATACATTCCCGTCGCACTGATCCTGCTGCTGTTTATGGAAATGAACGGGGCAGAAACCTGGATGGTGCACGTCTGCGGCCTGCTCCTGATTGCGGGTCGGTTAATGCATTATTATGGCTACCACCATCGCGTGTTTCGCTGGCGTCGTTCCGGCATGAGCGCGACCTGGTGTTCGCTTGTGCTGATGGTGCTGGCTAACCTTTGGTATATGCCGTGGGAGTTGGTTTTCTCCTTCCGTTAGCGCACAATACGCCCCTTTATTTTTCCCGGATTTTTACGTTATGTCAGATCGCGACACGCTTTTTTCCGCGCCTATCGCCAGCCTGGGCGACTGGACCTTTGATGAACGGGTAGCCGAAGTCTTCCCGGATATGATCCAGCGCTCTGTTCCCGGTTACTCCAATATTATTTCTATGATCGGCATGCTGGCTGAACGTTTCGTTCAACCCGGCACGCAGGTCTATGATCTGGGCTGTTCGCTCGGCGCGGCAACGCTGTCGATCCGTCGTAACGTACGTCAGGATGACTGCAAAATCATTGCCGTCGATAACTCTCCAGCCATGGTCGAACGCTGTCGACGCCACATTGACGCCTATAAAGCGCCCACCCCTGTCGAGGTGGTGGAAGGCGATATTCGTGATATCGAGATCAAAAACGCGTCGATGGTGGTACTGAATTTTACCCTGCAGTTCCTGGTGCCTGAAGACCGCCAGCTGCTGCTGGACAAAATTTATAAAGGTCTGAATCCCGGCGGCGCGCTGGTGCTCTCAGAGAAGTTTAGCTTTGAAGACGCTAACGTAGGCGAACTGCTGTTCAACATGCACCACGATTTCAAGCGTGCGAACGGCTACAGCGAGCTGGAGATCAGCCAGAAGCGCAGCATGCTCGAAAACGTGATGCTGACGGACTCCGTAGAAACCCACAAGGCGCGCCTGCGCAAAGCGGGATTTGAGCACAGTGAACTGTGGTTCCAGTGCTTTAACTTTGGCTCTCTGGTGGCGCTGAAAGCTGAGGATGCAGCATGATTGAGTTCGGCAACTTCTATCAGCTGATTGCAAAAAATCACCTCTCCCACTGGCTGGAAACCCTGCCTGCGCAAATCGCCACCTGGCAGCGCGATCAGCAGCATGGGCTGCTTAAGCAGTGGTCCAACGCGGTGGAGTTTCTGCCGGAACTGACGCCGCACCGCCTGGATCTGCTGCACAGCGTGACGGCGGAAAGTAAAGAGCCGCTCCCTGCCGGGCAGATAAACCGCATCGAGACCCTGATGCGTAACCTGATGCCGTGGCGCAAAGGGCCGTTCTCGCTGTACGGTGTGGACATTAATACCGAATGGCGCTCAGACTGGAAATGGGATCGCGTTCTGCCACATCTTTCAGACCTGAGCGGGCGCACCATTCTGGACGTGGGCTGCGGCAGCGGTTACCACATGTGGCGCATGATTGGCGCAGGTGCCCATTTGGCCGTCGGTATCGACCCGATGCAGCTGTTCCTGTGCCAGTTTGAAGCGGTGCGTAAACTGCTGGGCAATGACCAGCGCGCGCACCTGCTGCCGCTGGGCATTGAGCAACTCCCTGCCCTGAAAGCCTTTGATACCGTCTTCTCCATGGGCGTGCTGTACCACCGTCGTTCCCCGCTTGAACATCTCTGGCAACTGAAAGATCAGCTGGTCAGCGGCGGCGAACTGGTGCTGGAAACGCTGGTGATTGAAGGCGATGAACATGCCGTTCTGGTGCCGGGCGATCGCTACGCGCAGATGCGCAACGTCTATTTCATCCCTTCCGCGCTGGCGCTGAAGAACTGGCTGGAAAAATGCGGGTTTGTGGATGTGCGGATTGCGGATGTCAGCGTGACCTCTCTCGAAGAACAGCGCCGCACCGACTGGATGATCACCGAATCGCTGGAGCAGTTCCTCGACCCGGCCGACCACAGCAAGACCATTGAAGGCTACCCGGCCCCGATGCGTGCAGTGTTGATTGCGACCAAGCCGTAACCCTTTAGCCGGGTGGCGGCTACGCCTTACCCGGCCTACTCCCGATTTTGTAGGCCCGGTAAGCGAAGCGCCACCGGGCGCAGGAGAAAAAAAGGCCCCTGTTGAAATTGCAGGGGCCTGGTACAAGCAAGCATCATATTGGGCGACATGATGCGCGGTAAAAATCGGTACGTTGCTACACGTGATGACGTTCAATCAACGATTTCATTACCGCAACCGACTCTCCATCTACACCGTAGCGTGAGTACTCATCCGCTTCAGCATCCGTCGACATAGACAACCCTGTATTGCGATAACGCATGGGTGACGGTATCCATTGACCTGCCGAGCTGTGAAGCTCTTCTACCCCTGCGTCTAAAAACAGTTTCAGATTGCTGGCGCGTACTCCTGCGCCCGCCATGATTATTGGAACACCGGAATGTGCTTTTAGTTCCGTAATTAATTGCAGTCCTTTTTCAGCTGACGACTGCTGACCCGATGTCAGAATGCGCGCCACGCCAAGTTCTCCAAGCGTTTCAAAGGCCTGAAGCGGATATTTACACATATCAAATGCACGATGAAAAGTGACGGCCAGCCCCTGCGCGGCGCTCATGACCTGACGCATGCGCGGTATATCAATATTGCCGTCTTCATCCAGCAGACCGGTAACCAGCCCTGGGAACCCCAGTTCCCGAACGAGCGCGATATCATCAAGCATGGCACTGAACTCGCCCGCCGTGTAACAAAAATCACCGCCGCGCGGACGAATAATCGGGTGTACGGGAATCGTGACGGCCTGACGGGCAGACTTCAACACGCCGCAGGAGGGCGTCAGCCCGCCCTCTTTCGGTGCCGCGCACAGTTCAATGCGATCCGCACCCTGCTCCTGCGCGGTCACGGCACACTCCACGCTGTAACAACAAATCTCCAGCAGCGCCATTTAATCCTCCTTAATTTCCACTCAACGAACCATCATGCCACGCCATCCCTTTTCGGTCCCGGCCTGAACTCACAACTCTTAGGCTTCACTGGCAACGATCTGTTCGATCGTCCACGGATGAAACTTCACCGTGACCTGTCCGTCAGTAACGGCAAGCGTGGGATTGGGTAAACGCTCGCGCTCACCTTTTGGTGAACTCGTTTTCACATAGATACCCGGCTGGCTTAAGCCCTCGTCGGATAACAGCGCCAGCGCGCGGGCGTTCAGCGTTTCCGGCTCACCCGGCAGGACAATTTCGATGTGCTCCCAGCCTTCATGCGGATAGCGTTTTTCGCCCGGCCACGGCAGTTCGATAACGGTGAATTGCCAGTGCGCGACGCACACCGGTTCATGCAATTTGAACAGGCAGATTGGGCGACCGTTAATGATATTCTCAGAAAGCAGTTCACCGCACTGCTCGAAACCGCGACGCCAGCGCTCGGCTGTCGCATTCTGATGACAGCGCAGAGAGATGTGATCGGCCTCAAGCGGTGCGATATCCAGACCCAGGCGGGTGGCAAGTTCTGTGAACGCCTGAGTGAAGCGCGGTAAATCTGCGGAAATATCATGCAGTTCGTCAATGGTTTGCCAGTTCGCCATACGTCAGTCTCTTATCATGTCGCAAAGCCGCTAATTTACTCTGTTCCCCTCTTTCGACCAACCGCAGAATAGGGGTTTTTACGACTGCATGATTATGCACACCTTCTTAGCCTGGATTCTGTACTATCTTCAGCCCCCGCAATGCTGACGCCAGAGGGCATTTGCAGTATACTCCCGCCCTAAATTCTTTAACGGGCGCGGGTCGTTGTTCCCCCGCACCAAAAACGTAAGGTATCCAGGTGAATATTCAGGCTCTTCTCTCAGAAAAAGTCAGTCAGGCACTGATTGCCGCAGGTGCGCCTGCGGATTGCGAACCGCAGGTTCGTCAGTCAGCAAAAGTACAGTTTGGCGACTATCAGGCTAATGGCGTGATGGCAGTGGCTAAAAAACTGGGCATGCCGCCGCGACAGCTCGCTGAGCAGGTACTGACGCATCTGGATCTCACCGGGATTGCCAGTAAGACTGAAATCGCCGGTCCGGGCTTTATCAACATCTTCCTGGATCCTGCGTTCCTGGCAAGCCACGTTGACGCGGCGCTGAAATCAGACCGTCTGGGCGTTTCCCAGCCGAAGGCGCAGACGATTGTGATCGACTACTCCGCGCCAAACGTGGCAAAAGAGATGCACGTTGGTCACCTGCGTTCCACCATTATCGGCGATGCCTCCGTGCGTACCAATGAATTCCTCGGTCATAAAGTGATCCGCGCGAACCACGTGGGCGACTGGGGAACCCAGTTCGGTATGCTGATTGCTTACCTGGAAAAACAGCAGCAGGAAAACGCAGGCGAGATGGCGCTGGCGGACCTGGAAGGCTTCTACCGCGAAGCGAAAAAGCACTACGACGAAGACGAAGCCTTTGCCGAGCGCGCACGCAGCTACGTAGTAAAACTGCAGGGTGGCGACACGTACTTCCTCGAGATGTGGCGCAAGCTGGTTGACATCACCATGTCCCAGAACCAGCTGACCTATAACCGCCTGAACGTCACCCTGACCCGCGACGACGTGATGGGTGAAAGCCTCTACAACCCAATGCTGCCTGGCATTGTGGCAGACCTGAAAGCCAAAGGTCTGGCGGTAGAGAGCGAAGGGGCAACTGTGGTGTTCCTTGATGAGTACAAAAACAAGGAAGGCGAACCGATGGGCGTCATCATCCAGAAAAAGGATGGCGGCTATCTCTACACCACCACCGATATCGCCTGTGCGAAATACCGTTACGAAACCCTGCATGCAGACCGCGTGCTGTATTACATCGACTCCCGCCAGCACCAGCACCTGATGCAGGCATGGACCATCGTGCGTAAAGCCGGTTACGTGCCGGATTCCGTACCGCTGGAACACCACATGTTCGGCATGATGCTGGGTAAAGACGGTAAGCCGTTCAAAACCCGCGCGGGCGGCACCGTTAAGCTCTCCGACCTGCTGGACGAAGCGCTGGAACGCGCCCGTCGCCTGGTCGCGGAGAAAAACCCGGACATGCCTGCCGACGAGCTGGAAAAACTGGCTAACGCTGTCGGTATCGGCGCGGTGAAATACGCGGATCTGTCCAAGAACCGCACCACCGACTATATCTTCGACTGGGATAACATGCTGGCATTTGAGGGCAACACGGCACCGTACATGCAGTATGCCTACACCCGCGTGCTCTCCGTGTTCCGTAAAGCCAATATCGACGAAAGCGTGCTGGCGAACGCCACGGTGAATATTACCGAAGATCGCGAAGCGCAGCTGGCAGCGCGTCTGCTGCAGTTTGAAGAGACGTTGACGGTTGTGGCGCGTGACGGTACGCCGCACGTGATGTGTGCTTACCTGTACGATCTGGCGGGTCTGTTCTCCGGCTTCTACGAGCACTGCCCTATCCTGTCGGCAGAAAGCGAAGCGGTTCGCAACAGCCGCCTGAAGCTGGCGCAGCTGACGGCGAAGACCCTGAAGCTGGGTCTGGATACCCTAGGTATCGAAACCGTAGAACGTATGTAAAAACAAAACCCGGCGCAAGCCGGGTTTTGTTTTGTAGCCCCGGTAAGCGCAGCGCCACCGGGGATATCCACAGGTTCAGAAGTATTTCCGCAAATACTCCGTCAGACACAGTATCGCCATCGCCTGTCCGTACGGCATCGACGTCAGCGGGATCTGGCGATAAAACTCAAGATCGCTTCCCATCCCCGTACCGAACGACGTTTGCAGCAGTTCCCCTTCCGGCGAGATATTCTTCACGATACCGCGAATGGCTTTTTCTGCCACTTCGGCATACTCCGTGCCAACGTAGCGCTTGCGCACCGCCTTCAGAATGCCGTAAGCAAACCCGGCGGTAGCCGATGCTTCAAGATACGAATTCGGATCGTCGAGCAGCGTATGCCACAGCCCACTCTCATCCTGACATTTCGCCAGCGCCACAACCTGCGCGTTCAGCACCTGCACCAGATAGCGGCGCACGGCGTTGTTTTCCGGCAGATCCACCAGCTCGAGGAAGTCCGGGATCACGATAGTGAGCCAGCTGTTGCCGCGTGCCCAGCGGGCATTGGCGAAGTTATGGTTGCCGTCGTAGCTCCAGCCGTGGAACCACAGGCCGGTCTCCCGATCCATCAGGTTTTGCACGTGCAGCAGGAACTGATAGATCGCCTCTTCAACGTACTCCGGCTTATTGAGCAGCTTGCCGATTTTCGCCAGCGGCAGGACCGTCATCATCAGCGTGTCGTCCCACATCTGCTGATGGTTCTCTTCCGCGAGGGTGATGTGCTGCATGCCACCGTGTTCGGTGCGCGGCATCTCATTCATCGCCCATTCTGCCCAGCTTTCCAGCCACGGCAGCCAGGCCGGGTTTTTCGTCTCTTCGTAGCGATAGGCCAGCGTCAGGAACGGCGACATGGTATTGACGTTTTTGGTGGTTGCGCCTTCCGCAAAACGGTCGGCAAACCAGCCGTCGATAATCTCGCGCATAACCTCGTCGCCGGTCTGGCAGTAGTACTGCCAGATCCCATACAGGCCGACGCCGTGCGTCCATTCCCATCCGGCCCAGCCTTTGGTGTCGATTACGCGCCCGTCGTCCAGCCGCAGCAAAAATTGCCCCGTTTTGTCGTGGATATTGACCAGGTTATGCGTCACCTTTTGAATCAGCGACTTCAGCTCGTCCCGGGCGATAAAGCGCTCGGGTTGACGCAGTAACGGGCTATGTTTGACAGGCCAAACTTTCATCATCTTAACCTCTGTTGTATGTCGAATTCAGTACCGCGCGATCCTTCAGCGAAGGTGCCGCCGGTTTATTACGATTCAGATAACCAATGTTGTTATTACCCCACAGTGACTCGTAAGGTATGCCGGCCAGCATTTCCACTGTCTCGCGGGCCTGCGGCGTAGCGGCTTCTGGCATCGCCCGACCGGACTCGCGCATTTTGGCGGTCTCTTCGCGCAGCGTGCTATGGGTCTGCAAATTGAGCTTGAAGCGCAGGGAAACGAGGAAGCCGCAGAACAGCACCAGAATGGTGCCCACGCTCAGGATCATCAGAATAGTGTGGCTCACTTCCGCAGGCTGCACTTTCTGACCGCTGACAAAGCCGGACATCTGCATCACGATGCCCACCAGCATCACCGCACCGGCCTGTGATGCCTTACGGGTCAGGGTCATGATGCCCGCGAAGATCCCCTCGCGGCGCTGGCCGGTGATCACTTCATCCACATCGGCAATATAGGTGTAGGTGTTCCACGGTACGTAGTTGATACCGCCGCGACCGAGGCCCGCCACCGCAGAGATCAGCAACAGCAGAGAGTAAACGTCGCTCAGACCCGCGTAGTAGAGCACGGCGTAAGAAATGGATGCCAGACCAAACAGCACCACCACCATGCGGTAAGACGGCGCAGGCCCGAAGCGAATGCACAGCGGGATCATCCCGATTACGGCCAGGAACTGGAAGATGGCCATCGTGCCCAGCAGGTTGGACGCCATAGAGGCTTCCTGCATCAGTACGAACACCACGTAGTAGGTGAACACCGCGTTAAAGACGTCCTGCGCGATGTACCCACCGAGGTACATACCCAGATGCTGGCGGAAAATCTTGATACGCAGCGTCGAGCTTAACTCCACAAATAGACGGTTCAGGCTCTGCCCCAGCGTCAGCTTCTTCTTCTCCTCTTCGGCACGCAGCGCCGCTTCAGACCACTCCTCACGCGGGCGCTCCCAGGTAAAGAACCAAACGAAGGTCAGCATCAGCGCGCAGAGCACGGAGAAAACCAGGCTTGCGTAGAAGAAGGAAACCGCGTTGTCTTTCCCGAAATGGGTCAGCAGGATCCCCGGCAGGAAGGAGGCCAGAATGGCGGACATCTGCGCCATAGAGATACGCGCCCCGGAGAACTTAGTTTTCTGTTTAAAGTCATCGGTCATTTCCGGTACCAGCGTTTCGTACGGCACCAGAATCATGGTGTAGACAATATCAAACACCAGATAGGTCAGTAGGTAGTACCAGAAGCTCATGTCCCCTACCCACATCAGCGAGTAGCTGAACACGCACGGAATACCCAGCAGGATAAAGAACTTACGGCGACCAAAGCGCTTACCGAGCCAGGTCGTACCAAAGTTATCGGTCAAAAAGCCCATCAGCGGGCTGACAACGGCATCCAGCACCCTTGCAGCGGCAAAGATGAACGTTGCTTCAATCGGTGTGAGTCCACAGAAGGTGGTATAAAAATACAAAAGCCAGGCCGCCGTCAGCGCAGTGGTACCCGCGCCGAGGAAATCGCCTGACCCGTAAGCAAGATAATTTGCGAGTCCAATTTTACGTGTTTTCATTGCCGTCAACCCTAATCAGTTTTGGGAGACTCCCTGTAAGCAAACCTCGTCCGGGAGTTTTTACACGGCTACAGTAAAAGTATCGACTTGTTGATACCTTTCTGTTTCTGCCATCGCACAGGGGTGAATGGCAAAAATGCAAAGAGTGTCGTCACGCGTGTCACTGATTTATAAAACAGCGTTTCTATTGCATCAAAAGGCGAGGTCAATTTTGCGAGCCAGCCATCAGATTTGCCTGAAGGCTGGCGAAAAGGCAGGCAGTTAACGGTAGTTGACGATGACGGAATTGCGCTGAACCTTCAGCGCCGGGATCAGGCGACCGCCACCCGGCACCTCCCAGATAAAGCGTAAAGGCTCGGCGGCGGGCACACCGTTGAACGCCTGGGTCGTTCCGCTTTCACCGTCTATTTCGGTACAGCGCGTCTGAGAGCAGAGACGCACCCGCAGCCCGGCGGGCGTTGGGCCAATCAGCGTATAGTTCCAGACCACCAGCGTCATGAGGCCAGAAGCCGGTTCCGGCGGCGACAGCGGACGCGAAGACATTGCCACCCCGCGATTGCTTAGCGTGACGCCCATGCTGCTGGCCTGCCACGTTCCCTCACCTGCGGCCTGCGCCGCCAGCGGGAAAAAGAGTATCCATAGCCACTTCCGCATTATTTTCCTCCAATGGTCGCCGTCATACGAATGTGGCGATTGTCCGACAGCTCCATATTCGACAGCACCACCAGCTGGTTCAGGCTACGGCGCAGGAAGCGTGAAAGCAGCGGCCTCAGTGCATGATTCACCAGCAGAACCGGCGGCGCACCCAGCATCTCCTGACGCGCCAGCGCCTCCTGCGTCTGCGCCAGCAAGCGGTCGGCCAGACCTGGCTCAAGGCCACCACCACCCTGCAACGCCTGCAGCAGCAGACGCTCAAGCGGCGTATCGAGTCCAATCACCTGCACTTCTCCGGTGCCAGGGAACCACTGCTGGGTGATCGCACGACCCAGCGCCACGCGCACCACCGCCGTCAGCTCGTGCGGATCGCTTTGCAGCGGCGCGTGCTCGGCCAGTGTTTCCAGGATGGTGCGCATATCGCGGATCGGCACCTTCTCATCAAGCAGGTTTTGCAGCACCTTATGCAGCGTGGTCAACGTCAGCACGCCCGGAACCAGATCTTCCGTCAGCTTCGGCATCTCCTGCGTCACGCGGTCAAGCAGCTGCTGCGCTTCCTGACGCCCAAACAGCTCGGCGGAGAACTGCCCAATCAGGTGGTTGAGGTGGGTCGCCACCACGGTACTGGCTTCAACGACGGTATAGCCCTGAATCTGCGCCTGCTCTTTCAGGGCGCTCTCAATCCAGATAGCCGCCAGGCCAAAGGCCGGATCGATGGTTTGCTCGCCCGGCAGCGTGCCCGCGGCGGTGCCGGGGTTAATCGCCAGCCAGCGGCCCGGATAGGCATCACCGCTGCCAATTTCGACACCTTTCATCAGAATGCGGTAGCGCGCGGGCGGCAGATCCATATTGTCGCGAATGTGAACAACCGGCGGCAGGAAACCCATATCCTGGGCGAATTTTTTACGGATGCTGCGGATACGCCCCAGCAGTTCGCCATCCTGCTGGAAGTCCACCATCGGGATCAGGCGATAGCCCACTTCCATCCCCAGTGAATCTTCCAGCTGCACGTCGTTCCAGGTGGCCTCCACGGCCTGGGTATTTTCCGGCATTTTCACCGGCGCGGGCTCTGCCGCCGGTTTCATTTCACGTCCGCGCATCCACCAGGCCAGGCCCAGCAGACCCGCGGTGAACAGCAGGAACACCAGATTTGGCATCCCCGGCACCATGCCGAGCAGGCCCAACACCGCCGCCGACAGCAGCATCACGCGGGGGTTGCTGAACAGCTGCCCCACCATCTGCTCACCCACGTCCTGATCGGTACTCACGCGGGTGACGATAACGCCTGCTGCGGTCGAGATAACCAGCGCCGGGATCTGGGCGACCAGACCGTCACCGATGGTCAGCAGCGTATAGCTTTCCGCCGCGTGGCCCATGTCCATCCCGTGCTGAAGGACGCCGACCAGCAACCCCCCGACCACGTTGATGACCATGATCAGGATGCCCGCGATGGCATCACCGCGCACAAACTTACTCGCACCGTCCATCGAACCGTAGAAGTCCGCTTCCTGCGTCACCTCCGCGCGGCGCTTTTTCGCTTCATCTTCTGCGATAAGCCCGGCGTTCAGGTCGGCGTCGATCGCCATCTGCTTGCCCGGCATCCCGTCCAGCACGAAGCGCGCGCCGACTTCCGCGATACGCCCCGCACCTTTGGTGATAACCATAAAGTTGATGATCACGAGGATGACAAACACCACGATACCGATGGCAAAGTTACCGCCCACGAGGAAGTGGCCAAACGCCTCAACCACTTTACCCGCCGCCGCCGCGCCGGTATGGCCTTCCATCAGAATGATACGGGTAGACGCCACGTTCAGCGCCAGTCGCAGGAGCGTGGTAAACAGCAGAATGGTCGGGAACGCCGCAAATTCCAGGGTGCGCTGGGTGAACATTGCCACCAGCAGCACCATGATGGACAACGCAATGTTGAATGTGAAAAGCAGATCGAGAATGAATGCCGGGAGCGGCAGTACCATCATCGACAGAATTAGCAGGATGAGAATCGGCCCGGCAAGGATCTGCCATTGGGTCGATTTCAGGTTGCCGGGCAGGCGCAACATTGCCACCAGATTAGCCATCAGTGTCCTTCTCGTTCAAAAAATCCAGCGCGTCAGGCACCGGAAGGTTTTCAGGTTTCACAGGTCGTTGACCGCCAGCCAGACGCCAGCGTTTTAATTGCCATACCCAGGCCAGCACTTCCGCCACGGCGGCATAAAGTTGACCTGGGATCTGCTGCCCAATTTCCGCATGGCGATATAAGGCACGCGCCAGCGGTGGCGCTTCAAGAATGGGGACGCGGTTCTCCGTCGCGATTTCACGGATACGCAGCGCGATAAGCCCAGCCCCCTTTGCCACCACTTTTGGCGCACTCATTTTGTTTTCGTCATACTGCAGCGCAACGGAATAGTGGGTCGGGTTGGTGACGATCACATCGGCTTTAGGCACGTCTTCCATCATGCGTCGACGAGCAGCCGCACGCTGCATCTGGCGGATACGCCCTTTCACGTGCGGGTCACCCTCCATCTGCTTATATTCGTCACGAATATCCTGACGCGACATGCGCAGCTTCTTGAAGTGGCTGTAGAGCTGGAAGATGACGTCGAAGCCCACCATCGGGATGATGCTCAGCACCACCAGCAGCGAGCAAAGCCCGATGAGGTTCATGGCGTTGCGCATAGCGCTGAGCGGCGATTCGCTGATCAGGCGCATCATGTCAGGCCAGTTATGCCACAGATAAAACCCGGCAGCGCTGCCCATCAGGGTCGATTTGAGGATGGCTTTAACCAGCTCAGCCCCGGTCTGGGCCGAAAACATACGTGCTATACCGGGAAACGGGTTGAGTTTAGAGAACTTGGGCTGCAGTGATTTGCCACTGAACACCAGACCACCCAGCATGATCGGCGACACTATCGCCACCAGCACCACGCCGGTAATCAGCGGCAGTAAGGCGATCATTGCGCCTTTAATCAGAATAATGATTTGACCCAGAATGAGATTGGGATCGTTGACCATGCTGTGGTCAAAACGTAACCCAGAAGAGAGCATCCCCGCCAGTTTACGGGCGAGCGACTCCCCACCCAGCCAGATAATGCACACGCCTACGATAAGGATCAGCAGGGATGTCAGTTCTCGGGATCGGGGGATCTGCCCTTCCTCACGTGCTTTTTCAAGTCGGTGGGGTGTGGGGGCTTCCGTTTTGTCGTCGTTCTCTTCTGCCACAGTGCATGCTCAGCCCATTACGTCACGGGTATCATGCCAGCACCGCCTTTCATCAATGGGCTGAAAAAACCCTATAACCGGGTCTTTTTATCCAGTTTACGCTCACGCCCTGCCCTTCACCCGAGCGTGGATAGCGCAAATAATAAACGAACAAACAAAGTCCAGTTTTTTTTGATGTGTTTTATATTACAAAATGAATTAAGCACAGCTTTAATGAACGTCGATGACAAAAAAATATCGAGAGGAAAATTAACATATACCGCCATTCTCACCGTTTGGTTTTGCATGAATGATATAAATATGTGAATTCGATAATTAATAGTAATTGAACCCCTACCTCTTATTATTCTACAAACCACCCGCACTGCATTAGACTATATAATATTAATCCTGAAACACCCTTACCTGAGAGAAATTAAACGCTATAATTTCGCGCGGCATGATTTGACGTCGCGAAGACGTAAAGGGCATGCCAAATATAGCGTTCACTTTAAGGAAAATGTTAGATGGACTTAAAAAATAATATTTTTGCGGGCATAGTGCTCGCCGCCGTATCGATGAATAGTTTCGCCGCAGAAATGAATGCGGGCACCATTCACTTCACGGGTGAGATTATTGAACCAAGCTGTACGATCGAGGGTGACAATGGCACGGACAGCACTATTCCACTGGGCACCTATCCTAAATCAGTATTTACCGAGGTTGGGAAAGAAACCACGTATATGCCGTTCACCATTACGCTGGCAAACTGTCCGTTAAAAAGCGACGGCCTCCCGGCAGTGCAGCTAACCTTCAACGGCCCAACGACGTTGACCGGGACCAATACGCTGCTCGACGTCAGTAAAATCACCACCACGGGCGACACCGCAGCAACCGGGATCGGCGTTGCCGTTAGCCCGGCGGGTAAAGATGACCAACTGATTACCATGGACGGTGCGGAAGGTCAGGTTTATATCGAGCTGGCAACAAAATCGTCAGACACCATTCTGGCTAATTTTAATGCCCGCTATAAATCCTTTGCTGCCGAGGTCACCCCCGGTCCGGCAGACGCGGATATGACGGTAAATATTCTTTACCGCTAATAATCGTCTTTTTGACATTCAGAGGATATATATATTTCTCAGCGTCATGACGTTTAAGGAGTCATGCTCTGATAATAGTCTGGGTCCGGATTCGGACTATTATCACTTTTCTCAACCTCCTTTATTAAAGGTTTCACCATGCGCATTTCCCTCAAGCTCTTATTATGCATTCCTGTTATTGCGAGTACCCTTTGCCACGCAGCAGGCGTTCAGATAGGTCGCACACGCATAATTTACGATGCCGCAAAAAAGGAAGTTGCCCTGCCTTTACAAAATAACGATCGCGA
The DNA here is from genome assembly GCF_014103035.1 of Enterobacter sp. RHBSTW-01064. Lineage (NCBI taxonomy): Bacteria > Pseudomonadati > Pseudomonadota > Gammaproteobacteria > Enterobacterales > Enterobacteriaceae > Enterobacter > Enterobacter sp. RHBSTW-01064. The sequence goes on from NZ_JABXOU010000001.1 coordinate 529,388, forward strand.
ACTGCCCTGGCTTATACAGTCCTGGACGGACACAGGTGATGGAAAAACGCACGGGCCTTTTATTGTAACACCACCCCTCTTTCGCCTCGATCCGCAAAAAGAGCAAAGCCTGCGCATTACCTGGAACGGCATGTCCTTACCGGGCGATAAAGAGTCGCTGTTCTATCTGAACGTGCGAACCGTCCCCGCCACGGCGGCGGATGAGGAAGACAAAAACGTCCTGCGTCTCATCTATAAAACGCGCCTGAAAGTGTTCTGGCGTCCGGTCGGACTGAGCGGCACCCCCTCCGAATCCTGTAAAAACCTGCGTTTTGTTCGTCACGGACAGCAGCTCACTGCCATCAACGACGGGGCGTTCTATAGCGTCTTTGATTCACTTGCGCTGGGCGCACAAAAAGTCGAGAAAGCCGACATGGTTGGCCCTAAATCCAGCGTTGCCATTCCGCTTCCAAACGGCGCGCAGAGTACGAGCGTCACCTGGCGCTGCATCACCGATTACGGCAACGCTTCCGAAAAATACACTTCCACCCTGGCGCAGGATTAAAAGACCGCAATGATTACAGGACGTAATTATTTGTCACACGGGCGGATCTTTAAACTGAATCCGCTTCTGCGCTGCCTTGGCGGCGTCTTGCTTATGGTGAGCTGCTCGGGGCAGGCCCGTGAGTATCGCTTCTCTCCTTCATCGCTTGAAGGGGATATGCTGTCCCAACAGGATATCGACCTGTCACTTTTTTCAAAGTCGAACGCTCAGCTTCCCGGCACCTGGTCTTCAAGCATTCAGGTGAACGACCGCCGCCTGAGGGACGCCACTGTCACCTACGTCAGCTCTCCGCAAGGGGCACTGATCCCACAGCTCACGCCGGATATGCTGCGCGCCTGGGGGATCGCTGTCGATCGTTATCCCGCGTTGCTGGCGCTGCCAGCCAATGAGCCCCTGCCCAACACGCTCGGCAGCTACATCCCCCTGGCGTCCGCGCAGCTTGATTTCTCGACCATGACATTAGCGCTGAGCATTCCTCAGGCCGCGTTAAACGGGTCCGGTCATGATTACATCGATCCCTCGCGCTGGGACGACGGGGTGCCCGTCATGTTCAGTGACTATGCGTTCTCAGGGTCAACAAATAAGGACAGCGAGAACAACAGCACCACCAATCAGTACCTGAATTTGCGTACCGGCGCCAATCTGGGCGGCTGGCGAGTGCGCAACTACTCGACGTGGAGCCATTCGGACAGTGAAAACCAGTGGGAGACCATCAATACCTTCCTTCAGCATGACATCGATGCCCTCAAGGCGCAGTTCACCGCCGGAGAGAGCAACACGCGGGGCGAGGTTTTCGATAGCTTACAGTTCCGCGGCGTCAACCTTGCGTCGGATGAAGAGATGCTGCCCTACAGCCAGCGAGGGTACGCCCCCGTCATACGCGGCATCGCCAGCTCGAACGCGGAAGTCTCGGTGCATCAGAATGGCTATCTTATCTACCAGCAAAATGTCGCGCCGGGGGCGTTCGAGATCAATGACCTCTATTCCACCACCAACAGCGGCGATCTGGACGTCACGGTGAAAGAGGCCGACGGCACCGAGCACCACTTCACGCAGCCCTACTCCAGCATCGCGGTCATGCTGCGCCCGGGACGGATGAAGTACGAACTGACGGCGGGCCGTTACCGCGCTGACAGCGGGAGCGATCAAAAGGAGCCCGACTTTCTCCAGGGAAGCATGATTTACGGTGTAAACAACCTGCTCACCGGGTTTGGGGGGCTGACGCTATCGCAAGACTATAGCGCCGCCAATGCTGGCGTCGGCCTGGCGCTTGGGCAACTGGGCTCGCTGTCGGCTGACGTCACCGTGGCCGATACCCGGCTCGACGATGACAGTCAGCATACGGGCCAGTCATGGCGTCTGCTTTATACCGGCAAACTGGATTCCACCAATACCAACTTCAGCCTGGGCAGCTATCGCTACTCCAGCCGCGGATACTACAGTTTTGCCGATGCTAACCAAAAGCTTGACGGCCACGAAGACGATCTGCTGTTTCGTTACAATAAGCGCAACCGCATTCAGGCCAGCGTCAGCCAGACCCTGGCAGGACTCAGCCTTTATCTTAACGGCTATCAGCAGGATTATTGGGGCACCTCAAATAAGGAGCGCAGTCTGTCTGTTGGCATGAATACCGTTATTGCCGGGACGAGTTACCATCTGGCCTATACCTACAGCAAAACCAACGGCGAAGAGTCCGACAGAATGATCTCTTTCGGGTTCAGCATTCCTCTCACCAGATGGCTGCCCCGCGCCTGGAGCAGCTATAACATCAGCAACACCAAAGACGGCTATACGCGGCAAAACCTTGGCTTCAGCGGCACGCTGCTGGATGACGAGCGCCTGAGCTACTCGCTGCAGCAGAGCCATTCCAACCACGACGGAGAAGATACCAGCAGTGCATACGGCAGCTACCGTTCGCAATACGCCAACCTGACCGCCGGGTATTACGCTTCCAGTGATGACTCTCAGCAGCTTAACTACGGTATTAGCGGCGGTATTGTTGCCCATCCTCAGGGCATCACGCTGGCCCAGCCTTTAGGCAGCCAGTTTGCCATCGTGAGCGCTAACGACGCCTCTGGCGTCCGCTTCCAGAACCAGCGAGGCATACAGACCGACTGGCAGGGTAACGCAGTCATTCCGTCGCTTACCCCGTACCAGGAAAACACTATTCGTATTGATACCTCGAGCCTGCCGGAAAACGTGGACAGCAGTGATACATCTGTCACCGTCATTCCCTCTCGTAACGCTGCTGTAATGGCTAACTTTGATGCTCATGTGGGTTACCGGTTGTTAATCACCCTGACGCGACCTAACGGTCAACACGTCCCGTTTGGTGCCATTGCTACCAGCGCATCACCTGTATTAAGCGGGATCGTGGATGATACGGGCACCGTGTATCTTGCGGGCATCGGGGAAACCGCGCAGCTCACTGTGAAATGGGGTAACAGCAAGGACCAGCAGTGTCAAACCAGCATTTCACAACAGACAGATCAGCCTAACGAAAGCCCTAACGGTATTCGATCCGTTAGCGCACTTTGTCAGCAGGAACAACCGCATGAAAAATAAACTGAAGAGACTCGCCGCTGGGATTTCAGTAGCGATTGCACTGTGTCTGGAATCTGCCAGCCCGTGTTGGGGGTCCAGCATGGTGCTCAAAAACTGTTTCGGAGCACCGCAGACATATACCATCTCGTTCAATCACGAGTTTGCCTCCAGCGAAAACATTGCCAATCACGATTACGATATACCCGAACATCTTGTCGGAGCTGGGGCTGAACTGGAGGCCAATTGCAACTGCCCGGCAAATCTGTATTCATCGACTACCATCTATGAAAAAACATTTGCTGGCAGCCCACTCCCTCCAGGAACAAACGGTTACGGCTATCTGACCGATAAGATCGATGCCGATGTTACGGGCTACGTCGATGCCATCAATTCCCCAGACGGAAATTCTTTGACCCCGGTGCCTATTAATGAATACCCAACGTCCCGGGGAAATATGAACAGTGTTATGGAAAACTCGACTGCCAAAAAGGAGGGAGACGCCAGCGTCTGCAGTAACGATACCCGCCCCACAGACTCTGCTGCGACAAAGCGGAAATTCCGCTGGAATGTCGTTGCCGTGATGCTTCACATTAAAAAACCTATTCTTGGGGAAGAGGCGATCCCGCAGACAATCATTGTTCAGAACTATGCCTGCCTCTATACGGCAGGAGCAAACTGTGATGCAGGAGAGGCAGAACATGTCTCAGATATCTGGTTTAGCGGCACGCTAACGGCGCCGCTAAGCTGCACCATCAACGCGGGGAGCACCATTGAGGTTGAATTCGGCAGCGTTGTCAGCAAGCAATTCATCAGTAAGGGGCAGCCCCCTAAAGGCTATGCCCTCAAAAAAGTCGAGATCGCTTACCACTGCGACGATAACGCCGTCGGGAATACGGACCGGATAAAGCTCACGCTCTCAGCAGACCAGGGCGTGGCAGATAGCAGTACGCCGTACATTGCGAAGCTTCTGGAAAGAGACGATCTCGGCGTGCGGGTGTACGATGAAAACAGCGAGAACGTCGCGCTGGATGGCACCTATGAGTTTCCGGTGACGATGGACGAGCAGGGAAACGGCGTGGTCAACATTCAGGCGGCGCCAGTGAGCACCACAAATGCCGAGCCTGAACCGGGCCGCTTTGAGGGTAACGTGACGGTGAAGATGGATCTTCGCTAGCAGAATAACCCTCAGGTTGAAACAGCACCTGAGGGTTATCCGTTCAATCAGAAGCCGAGGCTGTCCAGCAGGTCGTCCACCTGGTCCTGGCTTGCCACAACGCCCGCTTTGGTGGCGTCGAGCTGTGGGCCATTGAGCAGGCTTTCGTTCTCGCGTTTCGGACGGGCAGCCGGTTCCGGGATGTTCTCCAGCAGCACCATCAGCAGCTGACGTTCAATCTCCTGAATCACATCCATCATGCGCTTGATAACCTGACCGGTGAGGTCCTGGAAATCCTGCGCCATCATGATGTCCAGCAGCTGTGCGTTGGTGAAACTGGTGTGGCCCGGCACATCGCCCAGGAACTGGCGGGTATCGGTCACCAGCTCGCGCGCGTCAGCCAGCTCGATAGGGTTTTCAAACCACTCGTCCCAGCGTTGGGTGAGCGCTTTCGCGCCCTTCTCCATCGCGTCCTGATGCGGCTGTGACGCTTCAACGCTGTTCAGCGCACGTTCAGCGGCCTGCGCGGTCATCTGCACAACGTAGTCCAGACGGTCACGTGCATCAGGAATCGCTTCTGCTGCTTCGGCGATAGCCTGATCCAGTCCCAGTTCACGCAGGCTGTCGCGCAGCATGCGCGTCAGGCTACCAATGCGGGCGATAATGTCGCTCGGTGAATGTTCTTCAACGGGTTTCATAGCAGGTTGCAACATATCCATCACCTCACATGCCGAGTTTCTCGAAGATCTTGCCGAGCTTCTCTTCCAGGGTTGCTGCAGTGAATGGCTTCACTACATAGCCGCTTGCGCCCGCCTGGGCTGCTGCAATGATGTTCTCTTTTTTCGCTTCTGCGGTCACCATCAGCACCGGCAGTGACGCCATACCGGCATCGGCACGAATGGTTTTCAACAGTTCCAGACCATCCATGTTCGGCATGTTCCAGTCGGAAATCACAAAACCAAAGCCGCCCGCCTGCAGTTTGTTCAGCGCATCAACGCCGTCTTCTGCTTCTTCAACGTTGTTGAAGCCCAGCTCTTTCAGCAGGTTACGCACGATGCGACGCATGGTGGAAAAGTCATCCACAACCAAAAATCTGAGCTCTTTGTCCGCCATAAAACTACACTCCTCTTTAAATACGTATTGCCTGTCCGGCACTGATTTTCGCCAGCATCTGCTGGCTTACCTGGCTAAGATCGACCACTTCGCTCACGCCACCCATATTGATGGCCTCGCGCGGCATGCCGAACACCACACAACTTGCTTCATTCTGCGCAATAGTCCAGGCGCCAGCCTGGTGCATCGCAAGCATTCCGGCGGCACCGTCGTTGCCCATCCCCGTCAGGATCACCCCCACGGCGTTGCGCCCCGCATGTTTCGCCACCGAATGAAACAGCACATCCACCGACGGACGGTGCCGGTTAACCGGCGGTCCGTCATGAATTTTGATTTGATAGTTCGCGCCGCTGCGCGACAGCTCCATATGCTTATCGCCCGGCGCGATGTACGCGTGTCCCGGAAGCACGCGCTCGCCGTCTTCCGCCTCTTTCACGCTGATCTGACACAGTTTGTTCAGACGTTCAGCGAACGAGCGGGTAAATCCCGGCGGCATATGCTGCGTAATGAGAATACCCGGACTTGAAAGCGGCAATGGCTGGAGTACATGACGAATTGCCTCTGTTCCTCCGGTTGACGCCCCAATCACCAGCAGTTTTTCCGAGCTGAGTAACGGACCGGCCTTCAACGTTGCCGGTGCCGACATCGGTTTGTGCGCCGCAAGCTTCGCCCGGGACGCGGTGCGGATCTTCTCGGCAATCATCTCGCTGTAGGCCAGCATCCCTTCGCGGATGCCGAGCTGAGGCTTGGTGACAAAGTCAACCGCCCCCAGCTCGAGCGCGCGCAGGGTGATTTCCGAGCCCTTCCCGGTCAGGGAGGAGACCATCACCACCGGCATCGGGCGCAGGCGCATTAATTTTTCAAGGAAATCGATGCCATCCATGCGCGGCATTTCGACATCCAGCGTCAGTACGTCGGGGTTATATTTTTTAATTAAATCCCGCGCTACCAGAGGATCGGGGGCGGTCGCCACCATCTCCATATCGCTGTGGCTATTGATGATTTCAGTCATGATCTGGCGCATCAGCGCCGAATCATCGACAGACAATACCCTGATTTTACTCATGCTTTTTCCTTACTCAGCGCATATACCGTTTGCCCACGCAGGCTAAACTCACGCACGAGGTTGCTGAAGTTTTCCGAGTGCCCGGCAAACAGTAAACCGTCAGGCTTGAGCAACGGAACAAAGCGACGCAAAATGTCCTGCTGCGTCGTTTTATCAAAATAGATCATGACGTTACGGCAAAAAATGGCGTCGAACGGACCCGGCACGTTGTACTGCTTATCCAGCAGGTTAACGGGCGCGAATTCGACGCAGTTCGCCAGCTCCTGGCGTACGCGTACCAGGCCTTCATGCGGGCCAGTGCCGCGCATGAAGTAACGCTGCAGCTGCTGAGGCGACAGCGTTTTCAGTTCATCCTGGCGATAAACACCGTTACGCGCCTTCTCCAGCACCTCGGTGTCGATATCGCTGGCGTAGACTTTCCAGCGTCCGGGCGCCATGCCCAGCGTGTCTGCAAGGGTGATCGCCAGCGAGTACGGCTCTTCACCCGTCGAGGCGGCCGCACTCCAGACGCGATACTCGCCGCTGCGTCGACGCGCGTGGTCCGCCAGCACCGGGAAGTGGTGAGCTTCACGGAAAAACGCCGTCAGGTTGGTGGTTAATGAGTTAATAAAAGCCTGCCATTCGGCGCTGTTCTGGTTCGCTTCAAGCATGCTCAAATAGCGACCAAAATCATCCAGCCCAAGCGTGCGCAAGCGCCGCACCAGCCGGTTGTAGACCATGTCTCGCTTATGATCCGCAAGCACGATCCCCGCACGCTGGTAGATTAACTGACATATCCGACGAAAATGCGCGTCGGACAGCGCGAGGCGCTGTGTCATCTGTAACAATAATGACGTTTGCCCTGAGGGCGTGGGTGATGTCATAGCGCCTTCTTAATCACATTCAGGATACAACTGGCACGGCCTGCGACCGCCCGACTTCTGTTACTGCTTCAACGTGCTCTTTGACATTAAACACCGCGACCAGCCCGGTAAGATGGTCGGCCTGGTTTGCCAGCTGATCGGTCGCGGCTGCCGCCTCTTCCACTAACGACGCGTTCTGCTGCGTGACCTGATCCATCTGGCTGACGGCCTGGGCCACCTGCTCGATCCCACGGCGTTGCTCATCCGACGCCGAGGCGATTTCACCCATAATGTCGTTAACCCGGGTGACGGAAGTGACAATTTCGGTCATGGTTTTCGCCGCCGTATCGACCAGGGCAGAACCCTGCTGCACACGGGAGACCGACTCTTCTATCAGCCCTTTAATCTCTTTCGCCGCGTTGGCGCTGCGGCTCGCCAGGTTGCGCACTTCGCCCGCAACGACCGCAAACCCGCGCCCCTGCTCGCCCGCACGCGCCGCTTCAACGGCGGCGTTGAGCGCCAGAATATTGGTCTGGAACGCGATACCGTCAATCACGCTGATGATGTCGCCAATTTTCTGCGAACTGGCGGCGATATCCTGCATGGTGCTGGCCACGTGAGAGGCCTGGTCGCCCCCTCGCTTCGCCGTCATCGCCGCCTGTTTTGACAGATCCGACGCCTGACGCGCGTTGTCGGCGTTCTGGCTTACCGTCGCGGTCAGCTGTTCCATACTGGCCGCCGTCTGCGCCAGCGAGGCCGCCTGCTGTTCGGTGCGGGATGAGAGATCGTTATTGCCAGCTGCAATCTCTGAGATCCCGGTGTGCATGGCATAACTGCCCTGCCGCACGTCGCTCACCGTTTCCCGCAGCGATCCCTGCATCGCCTTCAGGCTGGCAAAGATGGCCGAAATTTCGTTCTTCCCGTACACCGCCACCGGACGCGCAAGGTTGCCTTTTGCAATGCTGTCGAAGTGGCTGCTGATAATCGCCAGCGGTTGCACAATCATCTTGCGTGCCCAGAACAACGCGCCGCCGGTCAGCAACCCCGCCAGAATCACGACCACGGCAAAGATGACGCCCGACATGTGATAGCTGGTACGGCTCGCTTCACCGGCTCGCTGAACAGACTGGTTAATATCCTGCTGCCACGCGTTAAAGCTGCCGTCAAACGCCGCCTGAGACGCCTGTACCGGCGCGGTCATGAAATCCGAAAGCTGGTTGTTTTCAAGCCAGGTCGCCTGGTGGTCCAGATCGCTGTACCACTGTTCAAAATTCTTTTTCATGGCCGCTTTCAGCGCTTTCTCTTTCTCGCTGTCGGTGGCCTGCGCCGTGAAGGCTTTAAACTGTGCGTCAGCCTGCTTCAGGCTGTCGCGCGCGGTCGCCATCAGCGCCTTGATGTCATCCGGCGGATAGCTCAGCGCGGTCAAGGTTCCCGCCTTGTTCAGCGCAGTGCTTGCCTGCAACAGCACGGCACGGGTTTGTGCCAGCGAGGAGCGCTGCTGATTACTCGTCTCGACTTCCTGCAAATTCTGATAACCATCGCGAAACGCCCAAAAAGACAACCCGTTACTGCCAACCTGCAACACACCGCAAAGGATCAGAATCAAAAACAGTGTGGTCGAGATACGAATACGATTTAACATCCACGCTCCCATCAAGCGGCAAGCAGCCGCGGTTTAATTGTCAGTCAAAATGTTTCCCAGTTTTCTTCTTGTCCGGTCGTCGCGGTACGCGTAGGTGTTGCTGCCGTTGCTGCGGCGGGCGCACGATACATCGTATGTGAATCGACCGTTTTTGCTGCGAGTGAAGCGAGACGAAATGCCGAGACGGCCATCTTCAGACGGCTCGCCTGGTCTTCCAGCGCAGCGGCCGCCGCAGCGGACTCCTGCACCAGCGCGGCGTTTTGTTGTGTCACGCGATCCATTTCCGATACCGCCAGGGCGACCTGGTCGATACCACGACTCTGCTCATCAGACGCAGAGGCGATTTCACCCATGATGTCCGTTACGCGGGTAACGGCATTCACGATGTCATTCATGGTCTCCCCTGCGCTTTCTACCAGCACGGAGCCGGTATCCACGCGGGAGACGGAATCTTCAATCAGGGCTTTGATCTCTTTCGCCGCATTGGCGCTGCGGCTGGCGAGGTTACGCACTTCCCCGGCCACCACCGCAAAACCGCGGCCCTGCTCACCGGCACGCGCTGCCTCAACGGCGGCGTTCAGCGCCAGGATGTTGGTCTGGAAGGCAATGCCGTCGATGACGCTGATGATGTCAGCGATTTTCTTCGAGCTGTCGGCGATTTCGTGCATGGTTTTCACCACGCCATCCACCACGCGACCGCCGCGCTGCGCCGTCTCAGAGGCGCTTTCTGCCAGCTGAGACGCCTGACGGGCGTTATCGGCGTTCTGCTTCACGGTGGCCGTCAGTTCTTCCATGCTGGCTGCGGTCTCTTCCAGCGCAGACGCCTGCTGTTCCGTACGGGAAGAGAGATCGTTATTCCCCATCGCAATTTCGCTGGTGCCGGTATAGATAGCCTCGGAGCCGTTACGCACGTTGGTGACGGTCTCCACCAGCGAGCGCTGCATATGGTCAACGCTGTTTGCCAGTTCGGTGATCTCGTTGCGCCCGGACACGGTCAGCGTTTTGGTCAGATCGCCTGAGGCGATGTCGCGAATATGCGCAATCACGCGGCCCAGCGGGTTGAGTAGGATGTGACGAATGCCGTACCAGACGGCCACCAGCACGATGACCAGCGCCAGCGCCAGCACGGCCATCTGCCATTTAGCGAAACGGTAATCGTTCTGGCTTTCAGTAAATGCGGAGTGGTACAAGTCGCTGCTGGCTTTGGCATATTCACCCAGCGCCGCACCGAGTGCGTTTTGCATCCCCTGCGTCGGCTGAGCGAAATAGGCATCCATGTTGCCGCTCTCCAGGAACTGGATCAGCTCCGTCAGCCCGGCAAAGTAGGCGTTGTATTTCTCATCAATATTGGCGCTCGCCTGCTCCATCGCAGGCTGCGGGGCAATCTTTTTGAAGGCGTCGTAATGTTTTGCCGCGTCGGAAAGCGTCGCACGCGCGTTTTTCAACAGGTCCGTTTTCGCGCTGCTCTGCTGATTGTTGGGATCCATCATCATGCGCGCGGACGAACGGCTCAGGTTGATACGCGTTTGCAGCATCAGATCCCACGTCGTGGTCAGTTCACTCTGCTGCAGCCGCAGATCGTTCGAGGCCACGAAGCTGTCCTGGTTCTGTTTTAAGGACGAGAAAAAGAGGCTCCCGGAAATAAGCTGAAGAAGTGCGAAAATGACCAGCACCATCATGAGCATTGTGACAACGCGGATACGGTTCAACATACAACACCTTCTCATAGATTTATTAACGGTGTTATCGGCACAGGCCACAGGAACTTTACATTTGCGAAAGGGAAAAGCGCGGGGTTAAAACGCCACGTCGACAATCAGCGTGTCGGTGTAGGTTCCGGCGGGAGGCGTGGCCTGGCTGGTCAGAACTTTTGCGGTGTAGTTATAGGTACGCAGTAAACCGTCGGTGCTGACCTGCGACGATGTCGCGCTGGTCCAGCGCTCGCTACCGCTGCTGCCCCAGCGGTTACCGGAGGCTTCCTTATAGATGTCGTAGCTCATGGTGTTGCTGCCGCTGACCATCCGGCGGACATTATTGAGGGCGTTGGCACCATTATTAATGCCGATAGTGTAGGTGCTGCCTTTGGTGCAGGTGACGGCAATGGCCTGCGAGACGGTAGGGAAACTTTGTACCAGCGGTGCGCTGTTGAAGTTCACGTCCGGCGTGGTCATGGCGCTGCAGTCGTTGGTGACGGTCATGTTAAGCAGAATGGTGGTCGTTGCGGTTCCCGTCTGGGGGGACGTACACAGGCTTCCAATACCTAAGGCACAGACGTTGTAGTTGATGCTGAAGGTCAGCAGCACCTGGTAAGGCCCGGCAGTCACGTTTTGTCCGGGGACGGTGCGAAAATAGAGTGGTATGTTGTACCGTTTTGACCCGAGCAGCCCCAGCAGAGTGTTCCCGCTCCAGGTATACGAATTATTTATCTGCACCTCGCTGCTGCTCGCGCAACCGGATAATCCGCACAGCCGGGTGGGGATCACGTCCGTAATAGCCGCATTATCCGTGCGCTTCATGGTGGCGCGGCTGTTACCCGAAACCGAGGCCGAGGTGAAGTTCAGCGTCACCGAGTCGTTGGTCAGGACGTTGAGCACGGCGTCACACGCCACCACCAGCGTGCCGGTGGTTTCCACCTCCCCGTTTCCGCTGAGCGCGAACGAGGTGACGCTGCCAAACGATGCATTGACCGTACTGACGGTGCACGCCGCCCAGCCGCCGCCGGAAAACAGCAGCAGCATCCACAGCAGCAGGCGCGTCATGGCCCCTCCCGGCACACCAGTGGACCGTAGGTTTGCAGCTTGTGCTCCGGGTTAGCTCCCACGGTCAGCGTGGCCTTGCAGCGTTTTCCGTCTGGTGCGATCACCTCGAGCGGATTCACATCGCTGAGATTTTCCAGCCAGGCGATGCCGTCATACCCCACCACCGCGTTGCTGCGCGAGACGCGTCGGACCTGGCTTCCCACGGGCAACGCCTGCCCGTGCGCATCATGCAGAATAACGCTGGCTACCCGCTCCTGCTCCATCGGGAAGTCCACCAGATAGCCGCTGTGACGGCGAATGGCGAGCCGCCGCTCCGTCTCTTTCAGCCGGGTATCCGCGGGCAGATTCAGGGTATCAATCCGGTAGCTTGCCGGGTAATACGCCGACACCCCGCTCACCAGCAGGTAACCGTTGTTATTGGTTTTACCAACAGGCTGGTTTTCATAGCTGACGGGCACATCCGGGTGGCCGTCGGTACTGATCACCACAAACGCATCGTTGATTTTGTTCGCCGCAAACAGCTCGCCGTCCATCAGCACAACGGAACCCATCGCCTCGCCCCACCAGGTCATCATGTCCCGTTCGCCATAGGCGCCGCCCTGCAGTTCAACGTTGTTGTTGCGCCAGCCCAGCGTGCCCTGTTGATAATCACTGGCTCTTGACTGGTTGGCCCAGGCCATATTCCAGCTGAACCCACCGTCAGAAGGCATGGCGTGGTTGTAGTTAATGCGCTGAGTACTGCCTGCGTCCGGGGTGTTCTCAACGGTGACGGCAGCGCTGTCGCGCTCCCCTAGCGGCACCTGTAGCGACAGCGCAACGGTCCAGTCTCCGCGCTGTTGATCCCGGCTGCCGGCGAGGTAAATACTGCTCGCGCCCCACAGGTTGCGGCTCCAGGAGAGATTAAGCAGCTCGGTTTTTTGACCGTCAAAACTCTCCACGCCGATCCAGGCCGCGCCGATGTTGCCATATTGTCCCAGATTGAAGGTGAGAGAATACTGGTCCGTATTGCGGCTGAAGCTGGCGATGGGCTTATCGTTTTCGTCATAGACCGTCGGCTGGTCATAAAGGGCGAGGTTGCCAAAGCCGCGGTCGCGACGCGTGTGCTGGGTGGCGACGCTAAACTCGCTGGTGCTGTACTGGTAACCCCAGTTGATTTGCCCGCCCTCGTCACCGCGCATGCGGCTTTGCGAGTAAGAGGTATTCACCACGCCAAACTGGCCGAGTTTTATCACCGTCCCCGCCCCGCCCAGCGCCAGCTCCTGCGCCCCTTCCGCGTGCCCCTCCAGCGTCAGCCAGTCCGTCATCCCGTAGCGATACGAGCCGCTGCCTGCTGCCGAACCGTAGTCAAAATTCTTGATACCGTAATTACGCCGCAGGCTGCCCAGGGTCACGGCACCGTCGCTCAGCCCTTGTTTAAGCAAGTCGCTGGTGACGTAGAACGGGAGCGTGGTGCTCACCTGTCGCCCCAGCGCATCCGTCGTGACCAGCACCGCATCCCCGGCGCCGTTGATATAGGGCAGATTGGTCAGGGTGAAGGGGCCAGGCTGAAGCTGGGTTGAGCCGGAGCGATAGCCGTTGATAAAGAGATCGACCGAGGTGGGTACTGCGGCTTCCCCCGCGAACTCGGGCAGCGGCCATGTCACCAGATCGGGGCGCAGGGAGAAATCCCGCCCGACGCTTACCCCCCCCATCCGCACGCTGGAGCTCCAGCTCAGGGCATCGCTGATCACATCCCCGACGCTCCAGCTCATCGCGTCATCTTCATTCGTGAACAGCAGGGTCGTGTCATAGCGAACATACCCTTCCTGCTGGCCGTCGTTACCGGTGAAGTTTTCCCGGGCGTAGCCGGTGGAGGAAAAGGAGCCGTTCTCGTTGAAGTAGCGGAACTCATGCCAGAGCGACGCCTGGCCGCCAATATGTTCCGTGTGGTTGGTGTAGAGATCGTAATTCAGCAGCGCCCCGCGCCCGTAGTGCGGTTTGGCCTGCGCCGTTTGCGCGCTGAAAGGGGTCACGCGGGCCGTCACCCAGTCGCGGGGAACGGTCAGCAGCAGGCGCTGCGCAGCGCTGTCGTACGCCACCCGAACCTGATCAAGCGAGGAGAGATTCACCTCTCCGGCAGGAACATGCGCCGGGGGCAGCCCCGCGCGCAGCAGGTCGGCGCTGGAAATAAAGAACGCGCCTTTACGCTGCGTCACCGGCACAACCAGACCGGTATCGTAGTGGTTGAGCACGAGGGCGAGCTGGAAGACCGCTTCATCATTTATCGCCTGTGCCTGAGGAGGTGGCGGCAAACTGTCGTCGCCGGGCTCGGCCAGGGTCGCGGAACTGACGCAAAGCAGTATCATCATCGCTGGCTTCAGTTTACGGGCGTCGACTGCCATTGTTCGTCCCTGGCATTAATCTGCGCGCTCATCCGCTCCGGCTGACGAACGCTAGCGGGTACTGGCCAGCTGCGGGTGCTGCCCGGGAGGACGTAACCCAGTAACCCCTCCGCGACCGTGCGTTTCTGCCCTCCCTGCTCCAGCGCCACCTGGCTCAGTCTGACATGAACATCACCCCGGTTTCGAACCTCCAGCGCAGGCTGTCCACCCGCCTGCGTCACCCGCCAGCTCAGATTTTGGGTCTCCGCCAGCGCGTGGTGCGCGCCCTCTTTTACAGTCGGAACCCCTTGGCCATAGACAAACAGAGGGATGGAGTAGCGCATCTGCAATTTGAGGCCGATGGCGGGTTCGGCTTTGGCATCTGGCTGGGGAATTTCATCCACGATGATGCGGTAAGCCTGTTCGATACCTGCGGGAACGGAAGCCTGTTTGATAAGGCGAATAAGCTGCTTGCTGCCTGTACCAATCGTGACGATGGGTGGGCTGGCGACCACATCCTGCTGCGTGGTATAACGCTCGTGTCCATCCTCCTGTTTCCAGCGCACGATGCGGACCTGCATCGTCGTGGCGCTGTTTCCCTGGTTCTGGATCCACAGCTCCGTGGCGTTGGCGTCCGCAGCCAGCCACGGATCGATCGGCCACAGCAGGATGGTGGCCGCCGCCTGCGCCTGCCCGGTTGCCACCGTCATGCTCAACGCGCCCGCCAGACAAACAGGTCTGAAAAATGGCTTCATCAATACTCTCCCTTTATTACCATGACAAGGTCACGGTGAGCTGATCGGTATAGGTTCCTGCCGGGCTAAACCCGGTCAGTAGCGCCACGCCGAAAAGCGGCAGCGCGATGTTGTTGCTGTTGGTATAGGTCACCGGTATCGCCTGGTTAACACCAATTTCGCTGTTGGCGGCCAGCGAGCTGCTGCTGTAGAGCCGGTATGGCACCAGTTCTGTTCCACCGGACCGCTTCATCCGACGAACGGATGAATAATTTTGACCGCCGTTAATGCTCATGCTCAGCGCCACGCCCGGCGTACAGGCGATGGACAACGCCCCGTTTGGCACAAAGCTGGTGCTGACCGGCGCGCTCTCGACGCCGTTATGACTGCCAAAGTCCAGCGTGCCGAAAAGCCCGCCGCTACCGGTAGCCACCGCACATCCGGGTACAATCGTGGCGCTGACCTTAAAGGACTGAGACGTCACCGCATCCGCCGTCGGCATCATGAGCAATACAACCATCAGCGTGAAAAAAGGGTGCACGCGTCCCTCTGCGCGTTTGCGCAGACTTCTCAACGTTGCCTTCATGGCGGTAGAGGACTAGTAGGTGACGCTGACGTTTATCGTGTCGGTGTAGGTCCCCGGTACGACCGTCACGCTGTTGCCGCCGCCGGTAATACGCCCGTAGAGGGTGTAACTGTCTACCCCTCCGGCCGTAGAGGCGATCGGCAACGCGGCGTTATTGGCAATCACGGTATTAAACCCGCTGTCGCTGTACAGGCTGTAAGCCACGCCCTGTGCCGTATTGGCGGTGTTAACCAGATAGCGCGCAGGTGTACCTGGCGTGCCGACAACGGTGCCGGGTGCCGTGGAGTTGGTGTTGCCGACGATCGCCACCGTATAGCTGGCGGTCGTGCACTGAATGGTGAAGGTGTTTCCGCCGCTGGCACCGGAGAGCTGCGTGGTCAGGGTAGAAAACGTGGCGGGATGGGTCCCGAAATCGAGCGTACCGAAGTTAATGCCACTTTGCGCGGGCGATCCGTTTATCAGACACCCGTTTGTCAGCGTCAGCGTCGCGCCGATGGTGCCGCTGCTGGTCACGGCCAAAGCCTGAGGGGCCATTGTCGCAGCCAGTAACGAGCCTGCGCAGATCAAAAGGCGTTTTCTTTTCATTTACCACTCTCCAGAAGACGTCGCCGTTCCCTTGCCACATTTTATTTTTGCTGTTCAAGATGTTAGCCCCGCTTAAGGTTCCTCTGAGGGGGGTTATTGAGAATTTAGTTTACGGATATCGCTTCGACCACCTTCCCCATTACACATAAGCGATATGTCTTATTGACTCCCTATCTTTATAAATAACAGAGAGTTAAATTTTTTCAGGCGGCTATTTTGTTTTATCAGGAGAGAATATATCCATTGAAGTGTGATCTTAATCACAATATATCGTCAGCACATTCACAACAAATTTAATAAAACTTAAAAAGGAGTTGTATCCCCCTACGCTTTGCGTCAATTTATGGGCCGAATAATTTCCCGCTTCGTAATAAAAAATTTATATGTATCGACGCGGGCTACATCTGAAGCGCATAGAGGGTCTTTTTTCGTGGCAAGTGCAAACAAACTCACACTCTTCATCGTGATATTCATGCTGGCGGGTATTCTTTCAGGGGCAGCAATTCATGAATATGCATCTGCGGATGCCATCAAAGCCTGGTCGGATAATATTACCCTTCTGACCGATATTTTCCTCCGTCTGATCAAAATGGTGATTGCGCCCCTGGTCTTCAGCACGCTGACCGTTGGCATTATGAAGCTGGGCGAAACCTCCACCATTGGCCGCGTAGGCGGCAAAGCGATGGTGTGGTTTATCAGCTCATCCGTGCTCTCTATTCTGGTGGGGCTGTTTATCGTCACCCTCGAGCATCCAGGAAGCGGTCTGAACCTGACGGTGCCGACAGAAGCTGTGGATACCGGCCTGGCCGTCAGCGGCATGACGCTGAAAGCCTTCCTGTCGCACACCATTCCGACCAGTATCGCAGGGGCGATGTCGAACAATGAGATCCTGCAGATTGTGGTGTTCTCAATGTTCTTCGGCATTGCTGGCGCATCGCTGGGGCAGAAATTCAACGCGCCGCTGGTGGCCGCGCTGGATGTGGTTTCCCATATCATGCTGAAGGTCACGGGTTACGTGATGTACGTTGCGCCGCTGGCCATTTTCGCGGCGATCTCCTCCGTCATCGCCACGCAGGGTCTGGGCATTCTGCTGAACTACGCCTCCTTTATCGGCGGCTACTATGTGGCGATCCTGCTGACCTGCATGGTGCTGCTGGCCGTGGGTTACATGGTGCTGAAAAAAGAGGTGTTTCGCCTGGTCAGCATGCTTAAAGATCCGGTCCTGGTGGCCTTTACCACCAGCAGCTCTGAAGCCGCCTACCCTAAAACGCTGGAACAGCTGGAGCGTTTTGGCTGCTCGCGCAGTATTGCCTCTTTCGTCCTGCCGATTGGTTACTCCTTTAACCTGGTGGGCTCGATGGTTTACTGCTCTTTCGCCTCGATGTTTATCGCCCAGGCATACAACATTCACCTGAGCTTCTCGGAAGTGACGGTTCTGATGCTGACTCTGATGCTGGCGTCAAAAGGCATTGCGGGCGTACCGCGCTCGTCGCTGGTGGTGCTGGCAGCAACCATTCCGAGCTTTAATATTCCGGTGGCGGGTATTCTGCTGCTGATGGGCATCGACCACTTCCTGGATATGGGCCGTTCCGCAATTAACGTTCTGGGGAATGGTATTGCGACCGCGATGCTGTCGCAGAATGAAGGTGCGCGGGAAGCGGAAGCAGATCTGGTGGAGCAGGAAGCGTAAGGATCTAAAAAGGGTGAGGCCTGATGCCCTCACCCCAGCCCTCTCCCACAGGGAGAGGGAGCAAACACAAAAAACGGCAACCTGGGTTGCCGTTTTGCATTTACCTACGCCACATGACTCGCGGCGATATCCAGCAGCGCCATCTCGTCGCTGTTCAGCAGCTTCTCAATGTTCACCAGAATCAGCATACGCTCGCCGAGCGCGCCCAGGCCGGTGAGGTATTCGGTCGACAGCGTGACCGCAAATTCCGGCGCAGGACGGATTTGGTCAGAGGTCAGGGAGAGTACGTCAGATACGCCATCCACCACGATACCCACCACGCGTTGTCCCAGGTTGAGGACGATCACCACGGTGTTGTCGTTATACTCCACGTCGCCCTGGCTGAACTTCACGCGCAGATCGACGATAGGCACGATCACGCCGCGCAGGTTGGTCACGCCTTTGATAAACGCAGGCGTGTTAGCGATGCGGGTAACCTGATCGTAACCACGAATTTCCTGCACTTTCAGGATATCGATGCCGTACTCCTCATCGCCCAAAGTGAATACCAGGAATTCCTGCCCTGATGGCTCGCCCGCCAGCTTCGTTACATTACTCATACCGGTCATGTTTTTACCTTCTACTTAATCAGGCGGCTGTGTACGCCACACGTTGTTCACGATTTAATCCCTGAAGCGCCGACACATCGACGATCAGCGCCACGCTGCCATCGCCCAGAATGGTCGCAGCAGAAATCCCCGGCACTTTGCGGTAGTTGCTTTCGAGGTTCTTCACCACCACCTGGTGCTGACCAATCAGCTGATCGACCAGCAGCGCGTAGCGGCGACCGGCACTTTGCAGGATCACCACGATGCCCTGCGTGGCTTCGGTTTTCGCGCCGTCCACTTCGAACACTTTCCACAGTTCAACCAGCGGGAGATACTCGCCGCGCACTTCCAGCACGCGCTCGCCGCCCGCCAGCGGATGCAGATCTTCCTCACGCGGCTGGAGGGATTCCATCACTGCGTTCAGCGGCAGAATGAAGACTTCGTCCGCCACTTTGACCGACATGCCGTCAAGGATCGCCAGCGTCAACGGCAGCAGAATGCGAATGGTTGTGCCAGAGCCCTGTTTAGACTGGATCTCAACGTGGCCGCCCATCTCCTGGATGTTACGTTTCACCACGTCCATGCCCACGCCGCGCCCGGACACGTCGGTCACCTGCTCGGCGGTTGAGAAGCCCGGCGCGAAGATCAGCATGCCCACTTCTTCGTCGGTCATGTTTTCGTTAACCGCCATCCCCTGCGAAATCGCCTTCGCCAGAATGCGCTCGCGGTTCAGGCCCGCGCCGTCATCGGTCACTTCGATGCAGATGTTCCCGCCCTGATGTTCCGCGGAAAGAATCAGGTTTCCGACAGGGGATTTCCCCGCCGCCACGCGGTTTTCCGGCAACTCAATGCCGTGGTCGAGGCTGTTACGCACCAGGTGCGTTAACGGGTCAATGATGCGTTCAATCAGGCTTTTGTCCAGCTCGGTGGAGCTGCCCATCAGCGTCAGTTCAATCTGCTTATTGAGCTTGCTGGCAAGGTCGCGCACCAGGCGCGGGAAGCGGCTGAAGACATATTCCATCGGCATCATACGGATGGACATCACCGATTCCTGCAGATCGCGGGCGTTACGTTGTAACTGCCCCATGCTGGTGATGAGATCGCCGTGGGTCACCGGGTCCAGTTCGTTAGAACGCTGTGCCAGCATCGACTGGGTGATCACCAGTTCACCGACGAGGTTAATCAGCTGATCCACCTTCTCAACCGCCACGCGGATGCTGGTGGACTCGCTGGAGCGCGCGGCCGGTTTTTCACCGCGGGCAGGTGCAGCCGTATCTTTCGGCACGGCTTTTAATGCTGGCGTGGCCGGTACGACGGCAGGCGCAGCCGCTTGTGCGACCTCTTCCACTGCGACAGGGGCATCGACTGCCGCGGCTTCAGTTTCAAAGGCAATTTGGTCGGCTTCGATAACAAAGCACAGCACCGCCACAATATCGTCCTGACTGATACCGTCATCCAGCGTCGCGGCAAGGCTGTCTTTACCTTTCACCACGTTGCTCAATGTCGCCAGGTTGCCCAGTTCTTCTTCGAGAAGGTTGACTTCGCTCTCTTTAAGACGGGATAACACCACGCGCAGTTTCGCCGGGCGGTCGGCAACGGGCGCCGCGTCCTGTGCGGCCATGGCATCAACAACGCTCAGCTTCGCCGCCGGTACGGCAGCGACCACGTCACCTTTTGCTTCCAGCGCCAGCTGGCGCAGCGCGTTGCAGATATATTCAAAGCTGGCGGCATCAGGCTCTGCCGAACTTTTATAGGCGTCGAGCTGTTCCTGCATAATATCTTTGGTTTCCAAAAACAGGTTGATAATGTCGGTATTGAGCTGCATCTCACCGCGTCGTGCTTCATCCAGCAGGTTTTCCATTAAATGGGTCGTTTCCTGCAAAATGGTAAATCCAAAGGTCCCTGCACCGCCTTTAATAGAATGCGCTGCACGGAAAATGGCATTGAGCTGCTCTGAATCCGGTGCTTCAGGCACCAGGTCCAGCAGGTGTTGCTCCATATCGGCCAACAGTTCATCGGCTTCATCAAAAAATGTCTGGTAAAAATCGCTAATATCCATGCTCACGCTATCACCTCGGATTGGCTGGTGGCGATGTTGGAACGGCAGCCGAAGGAACGGCCCCAGGCTGTTTTAAATCGTCCAGTGACTCATTCTGACTTTCGGCGTTTTCATGCAGGATGGCCTGCTCCGCCTGCTGGTTCAGCACTAAAAGACTGATACGACGGTTGATGGCGTCGTCCGGCCCGCGGTCGGTGACGCGCATGGTTGCTGCCATGCCGACCACGCGCAGAACCTTGCCATCATCAAGCCCACCCGCCACCAGCTCGCGACGCGAGGCGTTGGCACGATCGGCAGAAAGCTCCCAGTTGCTGTATCCCTTCTCACCGCTGGCGTACGGGAAATCATCCGTGTGGCCTGACAGGCTGATTCGGTTAGGAATGCCGTTCAGGACCGGGGCAATGGCGCGTAAAATATCGCGCATATACGGCTCAACGTCCGCACTGCCGGTTTTAAACATTGGGCGGTTCTGGCTGTCGATAATCTGGATACGCAGACCTTCCTGCACCAGATCGATCTTCAGGTGCGGGCGCAGCGCGCGCAGTTTCGGGTCCGCTTCAATCAGCTGATCGAGATCGCCACGCAGTTTCTTCAGGCGCGCCTGTTCCATTCGTCTTTTCAGATCGTCGATGTTTGGCTCTTTTTTCACTTCACCCTTCTGCTGGGTGTAATCGTCGCCACCGCCAGGAATGGGGCTCTCGCTGTTCGAAATGCGCGGCCCACCGGTCACCGCCGTTGCCAGCGGCGTTCTGAAATATTCCGCAATCTGGATCAGCTCTTTCGGGCTGGAGATGGAGATCAGCCACATCACCAGAAAGAACGCCATCATGGCAGTCATAAAGTCGGCGTAAGCAATTTTCCACGAGCCGTGGGAACCGTGTCCGTGCCCCTTATGCTTGCGCTTTTTTACGATGACGATCGGATGGGACTGGTTTTTCATGCGTCCTCAGTTGTCGTCTGTTGGTTTGGGTTTTTCACCGCACGCACGTGTTCTTCAAGCTCGATAAACGACGGACGCTCGCTGGAGTACAGCGTTTTACGGCCAAATTCTACGGCGATCGGTGGTGCGTAACCGTTGAGGTTGGAGAGCAGCGTGATCTTCACGCACTGCATCATTTTGGTGGTTTCCGCGCTCTTTTGACGCAGAACGCTCGCCAGCGGGGAGATAAAACCGTACGCCAGCAAGATACCGAGGAAAGTCCCGACCATCGCGTGGGCAATCAGCGCACCTAACTCTGCCGCCGGACGATCCGCCGAGGCCAGCGCGTGAACCACCCCCATCACCGCCGCAACGATACCAAACGCCGGAAGCGAGTCGCCCACCAGCGCCAGGCTGTTGGCTGGCACTTCAGATTCACTTTCGTGGGTTTCGATCTCTTCGTCCATCAGCGCTTCAATTTCGAAGGTGTTCATGTTGCCGCTGATGATCAGGCGCAGGTAATCGACGATAAAATCCAGCATCATCGCGTCAGCCAGGATACGTGGATAGCTGGCGAAGATTTCGCTCTCTTTCGGGTTTTCGATATCACGCTCCAGCGAGAACATGCCCTGCTGACGTGACTTCGCCATCAGGCGATAGAGCAGCGCCAGCAGATCCATATACATGCTTTTGGTGTATTTCGAGCGACGGAACAGCAACGGAATCGCTTTCAGCGTGCCCTTGATCGATTTACCGTTGTTACCAACGATAAAAGCCCCTACCCCTGCACCGCCGATGATAATAAGTTCAGCCGGTTGATAGAGTGCTCCAAGGTGCCCGCCGGTCATCATGTAACCGCCGAAAACTGTACCGAGAACTACCAGGTAACCTAATAAGATAAGCACGACATCATCCTTCCGCTAGTGACTAAGGCAGGACGTTCATTTCGACAGCGTTACCGGAATGCGGGGTAAAAAAAAGCAGCGGTAATTGCTTACCGCTGCTGGAATCTTGCCCACACGTTCGGGTTAAACAGCTTGTTCGATCTGTTCATCCAGCAGTTGTGGAATAATATCGGCAGCATCCCGGGAAAGTTTACGTCTTTTTACGGCGCGGGATGGAGGCTGGCATAAACTACAGGCGAAGCTGCCAGCAGGCTGATGAGCATGGGTAATAAAATTGCCATCGCAGCAGTTGCAGCGAGACAGTTCAAGCATTCCGCTTTCAACAAAACGCACCAGCGTCCATGCGCGGGTCAGTGCCAGCAGGGGTCCATCTTCCTGCTGAGGGCATTGTTCAAGGTAAAGTTTATACGCTTTGATCACGGCATCGACGCCGCTACACAAACCGGTTTTCAGAAGGTACTGCCAGGCGTTACAGAACATCGATGCATGGATATTCTGTTCCCAGGTCATAAACCAGTCCGTTGAGAACGGCAGCATTCCTTTAGGCGGTGGACTACCACGTAATTCTTTATACAGTTTGATGAGACGACCACGGCTCAGCTGAGTCTCGCTTTCCAGCATTTGTAAACGAGCACCCAGCGTAATCAGCTCCATTGCCAGCTGTATATCACGCGCTTCCTGAACAATGCTTTTCTCGCTCATTTTTATGCCCTTTTCTTACGGGCAACGTCATCAGGCTGGCTGATTTCGCTGAGCAATCGTGTAGAGAGAAGAATACCGGTATGGACCTGTTGAAGATCGTCAACGCGGGATTCCTGGGTCAGACGCGTGATTGTCTGCGGATTATCAAAGCGGAATTGGCAAACGAGTTGATTCGTTTCTGCCAGCTTGACCATTTGCGGGAGTGTTAATCCCCCCAACATGGTTGCCATCTCTTCGTTAATACCCAGACGAAACATCGCGGACGCTTTGTCCTGACTAATCAAACGCTGCGCGAGCAGTAAATATGACAAATTGATGTCATAGATATGTTTTAGCAACTCGGATGTATGCATTGTTCCCATCCCGAATAACCAACTATTATTTTTATGCGGAAAGACCGCACCCCGTGATGTCGCCGGGAAATCACCCGGTATAAAAAAGAAAAGGCTAAATGCATAGTTGAATTTAGGTTTGTATTCAGCAAAACGTACAACAGCTGAAACGCAGCTGCGCCTCATATCGTTTTATCATTTCTTACAAATAACTAAGATTTTTCCTAATTCGACGCAAACTCTACTCGTCAGTTTTGACACATACAATGCAGCCATCCTCAAATTTAAAAAAAATGTGATCTGCATCACACAATTTAAGTGAATATTCTCCATAAATCCATCAGTATGACTTGTAATTTGGTCAAAATTTCACCAAACGAGACTGTTTTATATTCTTGAAGAGCGAATACTCATGCATGCGTATGAACAGATACGGCATAGCAATTGCTTTTTCTGCTTATATTGACTACGCCAATCATTCACATCGCGTACATCTGGCAGTCACACTTCCATTACTTAGTAAAAACATATAGTTATGAAAAAAGCGCATAAAATTTATTTCACTGCGTGATCATTCAAATTGTGTTTATAACAGGTTAAAACGATTTAACGCGACTGACTAAAAAAAGTGTGATTTACGTTAAGTTGTTAATTTTTTTCATTTAGACACACTTTGCAATTATTCTTCTTATAAGAATAATTAATGAATAATTATGATAAGCTTCACACTAATGCCCTATTCCCCCCTTGCGGAAGTCTTGAAATCGCGGTAAAGCTGAAGAAACCTTGTTGTTCAGACATCAAAGGAGTGCGTGATGAGTTACACCCATCTTCTTGTTTCTGTTGCGGTTTCGCCGGAAAGTCATCAACTCGTCGCCCGTGCCGTTTCTATCGCCAGACCCACCAATGCTCGCATCAGCCTGATCACACTGACAGCCGAACCCGAAATGTACAATCAACTGGCGGCCCCCATGCTGGAGGATATTCGTGAGGTTTTGCAGGAAGAAACACAGCAGTTTCTGCGAGAACTGGTCGAAAAGGCGCAATATCCGGTTCACCAGACCATTATTGCTACCGGGGAATTAAACGAACATATTCTTAGCTTGTGCCAAAAACAGAATATTGATTTGGTGATCTGCGGTAATCATAACCAAAGCTTTTTTTCGCGCGCGGCATGTTCTGCGAAATCGATTGTCGCCTCAAGCCAGGTCGATGTGTTGTTAGTCCCTCTCGGGGGCTCATAAAGCCCCCGAGGAATATCACGCCAGTTTAGGGAAAGTCGCGATCTTTTTTTGCAGCTGTCCCTCATGGCTCTGCGGTTCAATTTCACGCAGATCGTCTATAAAACGAGCCTGCCAGTGGTTAATGTCATTTTTACGGATGGTCTCCATCATCTCCGCATGGCGAGATATACGCTCCGCCAGCGGCATGGTTAAGGCGCGGTGTAGGGCGTTCGCGACGTCATCGCGATCGTAAGGGTTAACGATGAGTGCTGAAGTAAGCTCATTCGCCGCACCGGCAAATTGAGACAGCACCAGTACCCCAGGGTCCGCAGGATCTTGTGCTGCGACATACTCCTTTGCCACCAGATTCATCCCGTCACGCAGGGGCGTCACCAGCCCGACGTCCGCATAGCGAAAGACCTTCATCAGGATCTTGCGCTCAAAGTGTTGATTCAGATAGAAAAGGGGTGTCCAGCCTAGCTGTCCGTAGCGGCCGTTGATGCGCCCTGCTTCGGTCTCCAGCTGGTGACGAATATCCTGATAAGCCTGCACCTCGCCGCGCGACGTCGGCGCTATCTGCGTATAGCGAATTTTGCCGTGATGCTGCGGATATTTCTCCAGTAACGTTTCATACGCCAGGAAGCGCTCCGGTAAGCCTTTGGAGTAATCGAGGCGCTCTACTGAAAAGATATTCTTAACGTTTTTAAGCTCATTTTTCAGCTGTGCCAGTTTTGGCGGCAACGGGCCAGACGCTTGTTCGGCAATTTCTTCCGGCTCGATGCCGATAGGATAAACCTCCGTATGGAAGGTTTTACCCCAGGCCGCGTGCGATTTACCGCCATGCGTAACCAGCCGCGTTTTACCCGACACGCTGTCGAGGAAAGCCAGCCTGTCATTTTCAGTCTGGAAACCCAGGAGATCGTAATCGGACAGTGCTTCCAGGATCTCGTCGTGCTGCGGAAGCGCCGTGAAGATCTCCGGCGTCGGGAAGGGAATATGCAGGAAGAAGCCGATACGGTTGTTGACGCCGCGTCTTCTCAACTCTCGGGCAAAGGGCAGAAGATGATAATCGTGGATCCATAAAATATCGTCTTCTTTAATTAATGGCAGCAGTTTATCGGCCAGCAGAGCATTGACGCGCATATAGCCTTCATAAGACTCGCGCTGGAATTTGACCAGATCCAGGCGGTAGTGGAAGGCAGGCCACAGTACGGCATTAGAGAACTCGGAATAATATTCGTTATAGTCCTGTTCGTTCAGGGCGAAAGAGGCCCACGTAATGTTGCCGCGCGAGACTTTCTTAAGCGGCTTCTCTTCGTTACTGATTTCCCCACTCCAGCCAAACCAGAGTCCTCCGGCGGCTTTTAGGGCACCTAATACCCCCACCGCCAGGCCACCCGCGCTGGCTTTTTTATCATCCGGCGGTGCAATGCGATTAGAGACGACGATTAAGCGACCCATATAGATTTCTCCCGTTGTGTTGCGCTATTTGTTGTTGTTGCTGGTTAGCGACGTCAGATATCCACTGCCAGACGCTGGCGACGCTTTCCAGCCGCCATCCGGCACATGTTTCTCCAGGCCCGACTTTGACAGACATCCCGCCGGCCTTATTGACCACCATAAACCCGGCCTCATCGGTCAGGTCATCCCCCAAAAATACCGGCTTACGCCCCTGAAAAGGTGGCTCGGCCATAAACGCCGCAATAGCAGCGCCTTTGTTGATCCCTTCAGGTTTAATCTCAATGACGCACTTCCCCGGCTGTAACGCGAGCTCCGGGTGCGCATCGGCCACGCCGCGGGCGATGGCAAAGACTGCCGCTTCATGATGCGGTGCCTGACGATAGTGCAGAGCAAAGGCCATACCTTTGGCTTCCAGCTCGGTACCCGGCAGCGCCTCCAGAGCAGAAGAGAGATGAGTATGCAGCGACTGAATTAAGGCATCGGGGAGTGAGACAATATGCTGTTGATCATGGATATCGCGGCGCTCCGCTCCGTGTACACCGGCCAGCGGAAAGTGATATGGACTGGCGAGCATGTCCAGCTCGGCCATTGAGCGCCCTGAAATCAATGCCAGTGCCCCCTCGTTCATCCGCGAGAGCTGCTGCAAATCCTCTAACACCGTATCCGGTACGACGACCTCATCTGGATGCGGCTTTATCCCGGCGAGTGTTCCGTCGAGGTCAAAAAAGAAAGCAAATTTTCCGGGCAGTACAGGCGGTGCGGTTAACAAGTCAGCCACCCTTTTCCTCCTTACAGTGAGTAAACAGCCATGTAAGTATAGACAGTGTGACGGTGCTCGCCATTTGACAACCGCCCCGTCAGTAAAACTGGCGGGGCGGTTAAGGGGTCAACTATGGTTATTAGTTGAGCAATAAAAAGCGCGGAAAGGCGTTAAACGGTACGCTTCGCTTTTTGCTTGTAACGGTCGAAAATCACGGCTGCGAGCAGGATCAGACCCCGCACCACGTACTGCGAGAATGGCGAAATATTCAACAGGTTCATGGCGTTCTCCACCGTCCCCAAAATCAGGATACCGGCTACCACATATGAGATTTTTCCGATGCCGCCTTTCAGGGAAACTCCCCCCAAAACGCAGGCTGAGATGACGATCAGCTCATAACCAATGGAGGTCATCGGCTGGCCGCTGGTCATGCGCGATGCCAGAATGATCCCGGCTGCTGCGGAGACCAGCCCGGAGAGCACAAAGATAATGATCTTGGTGCGCACCACCGGAACACCCGCCAGGCGCGCCGCCTCTTCATTCCCGCCAATCGCCAGCGTGTTACGGCCAAACGTGGTGCGGTTAAGCAGGAAGCCAAACAGGATCAGGCAGGCGACCGTCAGCCAGATTGGCGCAGGCAGACCCAGCCAGTTGGCATAGCCCAGGGTAAAGAAGCGCTCGTCTTCGATCCCCACGGCTTTCCCGTCGGAGATGATATAGGCCAGACCACGCACAATTTGCATGGTCGCAAGCGTCGTGATCAGGGCGTTAATCTTCAGGCGGGCAATCACAAACCCGTTCACCAGGCCGCTCAGCACGCCGAGCATCAACCCTGCAAAGACGCCAATCCACAGGCTCTCGGTCATGTTGATAACGACTGCCGTGGTCACGCCTGCGCAGGCGATTACCGAGGCCACCGACAGGTCAAAATCGCCCGACGCCAGGCAGAACAGCATGCCGCAGGCCACCATGCCGGACATGGAGATTGCCAGCCCCAGCCCCTTCATATTGATGAAGGTGGCAAAGTTCGGCACAAAAATCGCGCAGGCGAGGAACAGCGCGGCAAAGACCACCAGCATACCGTACTGGTCCCAGATGCGGCCAAAACTGAAAGCCGACTTCGGCGCTCCGGATGTAGTTACAGAGGACATCATTGACTCCTTACTCAGGCGACAGCCTGGCTAACTTTAGGCATGGCGAGACTCAACGCCTGTTGTTCATTCGCCTGTTCATGCAGCAACTCACCGGCAATTTCACCTTCACGCATCACGACGATGCGGTCGGCAACGCCAAGCACCTCAGGCAGATCGCTGGAGGCGAACAGCACCGCCACGCCGCGTTTTGCCAGTTCATAAATCACGTTATAGATTTCGTGTTTTGCCCCCACGTCGATACCGCGCGTCGGCTCATCCAGCAAAATGACCTTCATATCTTCCGACAGCCAGCGGCCCAGAATCGCTTTTTGCTGATTACCGCCGGAGAGGTTCATGATCAGCTGCTCCGCACCCGGCGTTTTGATGTTCAGCGAGCGGATATGGTGGTCGGCGTTGCTCGCTTCCCAGCCGTCATTGATCAGGCACCCCGCGCGGATGTATTTGCGTCTTGCAGAGATATTGATGTTGTCGCGCACCGAGTGGACCGGAATGATCCCCTCCGCTTTGCGATCTTCCGGGCAGAGCATCATGCCCGCATTGATCGCATGAGCGGGCTTCTGGATATCGATTTTTTGACCGTCAATCGAGACCTGCCCCTGTGTGATCCGCGTGCCGCCAAACAACCCTTTCATCAGTTCGCTGCGCCCTGCCCCGACAAGGCCAAACAGTCCGACGATTTCACCGCTGCGCACCGAAAGAGAAATCGGCGTGCGTACGCCGGGCGCTTTAACGTTATCCAGACGCAGACGCTCCGGGCCGTACTCGCGCGGCTGCCAGTGGTAAATATCGCCCAGCTCGCGTCCGACCATCGCCTGAACCAGCTGGTCATGGTTAACCTGTGCCATGTCCGTGAACGTCCGCACGTAGCGACCGTCCTTAAACACGGTGATGGCATCGCTTAGGGCAAAGATCTCCTCCATACGGTGCGAAACGTACAGAATGATGCGGCCTTCTTTGCGCAGCTCGCGGATAACCCGGAACAGATTTTCAATTTCACGGGCGGAGAGCGAACTGGTCGGTTCATCAAAGGCGATAATCTTGGCGTTACGCGCCAGCGCCTTGGCAATTTCAACCATCTGCCACTGGCCGATGGAGAGATATTTCAGGGGCGTTTGCGGATCAACATCCAGCCCAAGGTGTTTAAGCTGCAGCCCCGCTTCGTAATTGAGTAGCGAACGATTTACCACGCCGCTTTTGTGCGGAAGCTGACCTAAATAGATGTTCTCTGCCACGGTCATTTCAGGAATGAGGTGCAGTTCCTGATAGATGATGGCGACCCCGGCATTGAGAGCCGCCGTCGTATCGGCAAACGCCACCTCTTCGCCGCGTATCGCCAACGTGCCGGTTGTGGGGGTGTAGTTACCGCTGAGAATTTTCAACAGCGTGGATTTTCCCGCGCCGTTCTCCCCCATCAGCGCGTGGACCTGACCGGCATAGCAGTCGAAGCTGATATCGGTCAGCGCGTTAACACCGGGGAAGGTTTTCCCGATGCCGCGAAAAGAGAGATAGGGATCAGACTGTTGCATAACGACTCCGTGATTCCTGTAGTGTGTACGTCTGGCCCCTCAGAAAAATGAGGGGCACAATCACAACGTATTACTTACCGCCCAGTCCTTTTTTCGCCAGCTCCTCTTTGAAGTTGTCGCGGGTGATCAGCACCACGTCGGTCACTTCGGTGAATTTCGGCGGTTCAGCCCCTTTGGTCACCCAGTTGTAGAGCATTTCGCTGGATTTGTAGCCGTGAACATCCGGGCTTGGCAGCAGCGAGCCGTAGAAGCCGGTCGCCTGCGCTTTGGACAGTTCGCTGACCGCGTCCACGCCGTTGATGCCGATGCCGATAACGTCAGGCGCCTTGAAGCCCTGGCCTTCGGTTGCGCGCACGCCGCCCAGCACGGTGTTGTCGTTCATGCCGACCACCAGCCAGTGTTTGACTTCCGGATGCTGGACCAGCATAGAGTTAGCCGCGTCGAACGCGCCCGGGATGTCGTTAGATTTGGTTGGAACTTTGTAGATCTGCTTTTCCGGGAAACCGGCCGCTTTCAGGGCGTCCATGGAACCGGTAGTACGACGACGCGCCGTGTCCAGCTCGTCAGCGGTAATCGCCATCACGCCGGTTTCTTTTACATCCCAGCCGCGTTTTTGCATCTCTTTATAGAGTTCCTGGCCCTGACGTTCGCCGATTTTGGTCGCCGCCATCATCACCAGCGGGACGCTGTCCATCGGCTTACCTTTGGCGTTCACGAACTGGTCATCAACCGCAATGACCTTCATGTCATAGCCACGTGCTTTGGCGGCAATCGCTGAACCCAGTTTCG
The DNA here is from genome assembly GCF_014103035.1 of Enterobacter sp. RHBSTW-01064. Lineage (NCBI taxonomy): Bacteria > Pseudomonadati > Pseudomonadota > Gammaproteobacteria > Enterobacterales > Enterobacteriaceae > Enterobacter > Enterobacter sp. RHBSTW-01064. The sequence continues at coordinate 559,423 of NZ_JABXOU010000001.1, forward strand.
GATCAGGGGTACAGATAACAAACCCTTTCGCACCGCTGGCCGCCAGGCTGTCGATGGCGTTCAGGGTTTTTTCACCGTCCGGCACGGCGATTTTAATCACTTCAAAACCTAAATCTTTTCCGGCTTTATCGGCGAATTTCCACTCGGTCTGGAACCAGGGTTCTTCAGGTTGTTTAACCAAAAAACCGAGTTTTAAATTTTCAGCGATAGCGGATTGTGACATAACGGCAGCCAGGCCGATGGCCGCCAGCGCTTTAGTAAATTTGTGCATGGTAAACTCCAGCTTTAGCAATCTTTTCTGTAGGGAATATTTGCGTGCTTCTTATTTAATCGGACTTAAAACAAGACATTAGCGCTTACCTCGTCATAAGCGTTAGTGCTGGTGATAGTTTTAGCGGGAAATTAATCATCCATAAGAGAGCGGCATCACACCGCAGAATTACAGTAATTGCGTACATAAATTCAGCGGAAAATGACATAAAAACGGCAGGAATTGTCAGACAATTAAAATGGGGTTAAGCAGAATAATCCATAAGATTAGCCAAGAAGTCCCTGACAGCCGGACGCCATCACGTCCGGCAGGGAAACTACCAGGCGTAATAGATGTGATCCGCGTGATCGCGGACAGGCGCTTCGTCACCCAACAGGCGAGCAGAAAGGGTCAGCGCAAAGTCAAACGCGTGGCCCAGACCTTTACCGCTGATCAGGTTTTTATCCTCAACGACCGGTGCATCCACGTATTCACCGTCCGTTACGGTTTCCCATAAATCTCCCGAGCAGACGTAACGGCGTCCTTTGAGTAACCCGTTACCGCCCAGCACGCGCGCTGCGGCAGAACAGAGGGGACAAATCAATTTTCCACTTTCATCATGTGTGGACACAAAACGGATGACCTCCCGGCTAGCGGCCAGATTGACGCTTCCCTGCGGCCCTCCGGGTAACACCACCGCATCGTAAAGCGTGTTCAGACGTTCGGATAACGTACAGTCTGCCACCATCGGGATGTTATGGTAGCTCATTACCGCCCGAGATTCTGCGCAAGCCAGGGTTTCCACCTCGATATTCAACCGACGCAGAATATCAATCGTAATAATTGCTTCTGCTTCCTCAAAACCAGGTGCCAGCAGCACCGCAACGTTGGCCATGTTAACCTCAGTGAATGGAATACATTAAAACACTGTTTCATTTTCACAGAGTCATCAGGAACAATCCTGCACGGCGATCACATTACCGTCATTTTTGCAAAAATTGATTTAGCGCAACTTTACGCCCATAGAATATATTTTGAATTAATCATGCATATTTGTTCTATTCACAGAATATTCTGTTACCAGACTATTTAACGCTGTGTTCCCAGAGCAATAAATATATTAACACCTATTAAAATCAATCACTTATTGATGTATTAATTTATATCTATCTGTTTGAGATTCTGTACTATATTAAAATTTGTAATCTATGGTAAATACGGACGGATTAAGAGTTTTCTTAATCCGGAGACAAGGGTATGCTTATTTATATCGAACACAGGATGTGAATATTCGGTCAACTTCCGTCAATGCAGAATTGCCTTCTGCCATGTGATTTTATGTACCTGCCGGGTCAGGTTTAGCTGCGGACATCACGTCCCACAGTCAATAAGGATATGAGTATGACTACCCAAACGATGATGCAAAAACTGAATGCCCAAATGAACCTGGAGTTCTACGCCTCCAATTTGCACCTGCATTTGAGCGCGTGGTGCTCCGAAAACAGTCTTACTGGTTCAGCCACGTTCTTTCGTACTCAGGCGCAAAGTAACGTCACGCATATGATGCGCGTCTTTAACTTTCTGAAAGCTGCAGGGGCGAACCCTATCGTAAAAGCCCTGGACACGATCGACGATAACTACTCTTCGCTGGAAGAATTGTTCCAGAAAACGCTTGAAGAGTATGAACAGCGCTGCAGCACACTCAGCAAACTGGCTGATGAAGCCAAAGCACAGCACGACAGCATTACCCTGAAATTCCTGCGCGATATGGACAAAGAGCAGCAGCAGGACGGTACGCTGCTCAAAACGCTTGCGGACGAACTCCGCAATGCGAAGCATGCTGGTTTATGCCCGGAGCAGACTGACCGTCATCTGCTCGACATTGTTACCGTTCAGCGTCACTGAGCGCGACTGACCTGCTCCTGACCGGGGCAGGTTCCTCCCACAACCTCCTGCTTTGTCTGAGATTTAACAAATCAGATCTTGCTCCCAATGAATAACCCTACATCGTGTAATGATTTATTTAATTACATAATGTTTGACGAGGGAGCATCATGATCACCATTGAGTTTATTGTTGTTATTGCCTGTCTGCTGGTCGGGACCCGCTTTGGCGGGATGGGACTGGGGCTAATCAGCGGTATTGGCCTGTTTATTCTGAGTTTCATTTTTGGGCTTCAACCCGGCAAACCGCCGGTTGACGTGATGCTGACCATTCTCGCGGTGATTGGCTGTGCGGCCACCCTGCAGACTGCCGGTGGTCTGAACGTGATGATGCAGTTCGCCGAGCGTCTGTTGCGCAAACATCCGCAGCACATCACGCTCCTCGCCCCCTTCACCACCTGGATGCTGACCTTTCTGTGCGGCACGGGCCACGTGGTGTACACCATGTTCCCCATCATTGCCGATATTGCGCTGAAAAAAGGGATCCGCCCGGAACGCCCCATGGCGGTAGCCTCCGTGGCTTCGCAAATGGCCATCACCGCCTCGCCTGTATCGGTCGCGGTTGTGTCGCTGGTGTCGATTCTCGGCGCACAGCACGGGATTGGTCACGCGTGGGGGATCCTGGAGATCCTCGCCGTATCCGTACCTGCCTCGCTGTTTGGGGTGGCGATTGCGGCCCTGTGGAGTTTACGTCGCGGCAAAGATTTAGCGGATGACGTAGAGTTTCAGGAAAAGCTGAAAGATCCGAAACAGCGGGAATTTATCTATGGCGGCACGGAAACGCTCATGAATCAGCGCTTCCCGAAACAGGCCTACTGGTCCACCTGGATCTTCTTCACCGGGATTGCCATCGTGGTTCTGCTCGGTGCCCTGCCTGAATTGCGCCCTGCTTTTGAGGTAAAAGGCAAAATGGCGGCGCTTTCGATGAACCTGGTCATTCAGATGATGATGCTGATTGCCGGTGCTGTCATGCTAATGGCCTGCAAGGTGAATGCCTCTGCCATCTCGAACGGTGCGGTGTTTAAAGCGGGAATGGTTGCGATCTTCTCGGTGTTTGGCGTGGCGTGGATGAGCGATACCTTTTTCCAGGCGCATCTGGATGAACTGAAAATGGCGCTGGAAGGGGTCGTGAAAAGCCACCCATGGACCTATGCCATTGTACTGTTTCTGGTTTCTAAACTGGTGAACAGCCAGGCGGCGGCGTTAACTGCGGTTGCCCCGATGGGGTTAATGCTGGGCATCGATCCGAAAATGCTGATCGCCTTCTTCCCGGCCTCCTACGGCTACTTTGTCTTACCGACCTACCCCAGCGATCTGGCCTGCATCGGCTTTGACCGTTCAGGCACCACCCGCATCGGCAAATTTATCATCAACCACAGCTTCATCCTGCCGGGGCTGATCGGCGTGAGCTGCGCCTGTGCGGCGAGCTACCTGCTGGTCCAGACCTTCTTCTGACAGTATCTCGGGCGACTGACAGGGTCGCCCGTTTCACGGCTTAGTGAGACTCGCCCTGCGGGGTGAATCGCAGCTCAATCAGTGCGATGGCTTTCTGAATAGCGCGAAGCGTAACCGGATCGGCTGCCGCCGGATGGCTGGTAAAATCGATGTTTTTCAGCTGGGTCGACATTTTTTCACGCACTTCGACAGGCGCGATAACGTCAATCACATCAAGGATTTGCTTAATAACCAGCTGACAGGCAACGACGTCAGAGACCAGTTCCTGATCGGCGCTCAGGTTTTGTGACATGGGGTTTCTCCTTAGTTAAAGGCCGCCATAGTAGCAAACCGCGCGCCCTTTCATCTCTTTCTCGTCGCCTCCAGGCATAAAAAAACCTGCCGAAGCAGGTTTTTTATCAGAACATCGCACCCGGTGGGACGTCTTTGAAAGTCGTGCAGTAGTTAGCCCACATGCTTTTCAGGATTTTGCGCAGTTTCATTATGTTGCTCCAGTAACGTGTTATGCAGGTGTTATTGTCAATGCGCTTATAATATGACCACCATCACAAAAATCAATCATTTTGTGACGAACATCACACCAACAAATCCACCAGTGCTACAACAATGTTACGAAAAAAGCCGCAAAATCCACAGGTTACGCCCATATAAATTCCAGTAAATTTTTATAAAAAATTTTGATACGCCAGGAAAATTATGGGTGCAATCACACGCTGTTAGCCAACAATCCCCCGCACGAAGGCTTCGATCTCTTTATCCTGGCAGTTTTCAAAGAAACACTGCTGGAAGCGTTGACCGGATACGGCGGTTTTCACCAGTTCGGGATCGATGGCGCGCAGGGTATCGAGGTAATTTTCTTTTACCACCGCCGCTTTCACCTGATTCAGGATCCCCGCGTTACGCACCTGAGGCTCTTTACGCTCTGGCGGATACCCCTCGCCGTTACGGCCCGTGAAGGCTTTCTCAAAGATGAAGCGCACGTTCAATTCAGCGCCCCAGCCAAAGCCTTTGGCAAATGGCAGGGACAGCGCGTTACCGTTGTTGATCTGCGCAAACAGGAAGGCGTCAGCAGGATCGATGCAATAGCCGCAAATCACGCCCGGATGGATATTCAGCGACATCAGCGCCCCCTGGCCGGTGCCGCAGCCGGTCACGACAAAATCCACGGCTCTGGAATTCAGCAGAATGCTCGCCATAATGCCCAGATGGATATAGGTAAGATGGTGGTCGTTCTCGCCGCTCATTCCGACGTTATAGACCGGGAAGCCTTTTTCATCGGCAACGGCTTCTAGCTCATTAAGGATGATGGGATTTTTAGCTGCCTGGCTGTTTTCCATCATCAGCGCAATTTTCATCGTGTCTCTCCTGAATGTGTGGCGGACAAGCCCGCTGTGGATACCTTATCCCCTTAACCTTACTATCAAACAAACACTCTTTCAAATTAAGTGAAAATGCGTTTTAAAAAACGCAATTGCGCTCACAGTTTCGTGACCTGTTGCTGTTCGTTGCGAAGAGAAAGGGTTGATCTTCGGGCTATTCGAGGCATTGACTGGAACGGTGGACGCTAAAATAGCGTATTTCCCTCTTCACGCAGAGTGAACCATGAAAAGAGTAATCATCGCCGGAACGATCCTGCTTCTCGCGGGATGCAATGTTAACCGTCAGGCGGAGGTCAGTCACCTTGACGCCCCCAACGGGGTTGTCCGCCTCGACTACGGCCAGGCCATGCTGCAAAACGCCCATTCCGATGCGTATGTAAATAACGGCACCGCAGTGAAAGCCTGTCAGGGCATGGGATATGCCACCGCCTCCGCCTATGGTCAGCCTGTCAAAACCTGTACCCTGATTAGCGGATCGCTGTGCCTGAACGAGAGCGTGACCATTCAGTATAAATGCATGGGTTACGCCGTGAATCCTAACGTCACGAATCCATGGTATTAATGTCGTCTGCCAGCAGCGCTGGCAGTCTTTTTAATTAAGAACACAAACAATTCTCATTAATAAATATAAAACGTGCCAATGCGTGTTATTCCCATTCGTATTTTTAAATAAACAAATATTTATTTTACGTTTTGCAAATAATTAAATAACAAATTATAGTGTCGCTCATTGTGAACCAGAAATAATAAACCGGAGCGCCACCATGCTGAAAACTGAAATGATCGACAAGCTCAATGCTCAAATGAACCTTGAGCTTTATTCATCCCTTCTTTACCAGCAGATGAGCGCCTGGTGCAGCTATCACAGCTTTGAAGGTGCCGCCGCGTTTCTGCGTCGTCACGCACAGGAAGAGATGACGCACATGCAGCGTCTCTTTGATTATCTGACGGATACGGGCAGCCTGCCGCGCATTGATACGGTTGCCTCTCCGGTTGCGGAATACGGTTCTCTTGATGAACTGTTCCGCGCCACATACGAGCACGAACAGCTGATCACCCAGAAAATTAATGAACTGGTTCACGCTGCAATGACCAGCCAGGATTATCCGACCTTTAATTTCCTGCAATGGTACGTTGCTGAGCAACACGAAGAAGAAAAACTGTTTAAATCCGTGCTGGATAAATTGTCTCTGGCCGGTAAATCAGGTGAAGGTCTTTACTTTATTGATAAAGAACTGGCGACACTCGATACGCAGAATTAATTCCCACACGGTGCTGAACCCTCAGCACCGTTTTAATGCCCCTCTACTTATTACCTCTCCCCTTCGCCTCACCGTTCAACAGATGCTTGCCCCTCGCCAAAGCGTAAACTTAAAATTACACGGGTTGTAACGGTGATTTGACGAGTTCACGCTTTTCCCTTACTCTGCGCCGCAGATTAGGTCGCGATTAAGAATCGTTGTAGAGGAAAGCGTGAAAAACAGAGCTCTGGGAAGTATTTTCATCGTCGCAGGAACGACGATTGGCGCAGGAATGCTGGCCATGCCGTTGGCGGCCGCAGGCGTCGGATTTGGCGTAACGTTATTGCTTCTCGCCACACTCTGGGCATTGATGTGTTACACCGCTCTGCTGTTACTGGAGGTTTATCAGCACGTCCCTGCAGACACGGGTTTAGGTTCGTTGGCTGCACGCTACCTGGGACGTTATGGCCAGTGGGTTACAGGCTTTAGCATGATGTTCCTGATGTACGCCCTGACGGCTGCCTACATTAGCGGAGCCGGAGAGCTGATCGCGTCCAGCGTCAATGACGGGTTTGGTACACACATTACGCCAGGCACAGGCGCGGTCTTCTTCGCGCTCATCGGCGGCGGCGTGGTGTGTATTGGCACATCGCTTGTCGATCTGTTTAACCGCTTTCTGTTCAGCGCCAAGATTATTTTCCTGGTTGTGATGCTGGTTCTGCTTGCGCCGCACGTTCACAAGATTAACCTGCTGACGCTGCCGCTGGAAAAAGGGCTGGCGCTTTCCGCGATCCCGGTGATTTTCACCTCGTTCGGTTTTCACGGCAGCGTGCCGAGTATCGTCAGCTATATGAATGGCGATACCCGCAAGCTGCGCCGCATTTTTATCATCGGCAGCGCGATTCCGCTGGTCGCCTACATCTTCTGGCAACTGGTCACGCTGGGCAGCATTGACTCCTCAACCTTTATCGGTTTAATGGCTGCGCATTCCGGCCTGAATGGTTTCCTGATGGCGCTGCGTGAGGTGGTGACCTCTCCACACGTCGAACTGGCGGTACATTTGTTCGCTGACCTGGCGCTGGCGACGTCGTTTTTGGGCGTGGCGCTCGGCCTGTTTGATTATCTGGCCGATCTGTTCCAGCGCCGCAATACCGTTGCCGGACGCCTGCAAACGGGTGCAATTACCTTCCTGCCGCCACTGGCCTTTGCGCTGTTTTACCCGCGTGGCTTTGTAATGGCGCTGGGCTATGCGGGTGTGGCGTTATCCGTCCTCGCGCTGCTGTTGCCTTCCCTGCTGGCATGGAAGAGCCGTCAGCAGCATCCTCAGCAAGGTTATCGCGTGGCGGGGGGTAAACCGCTGCTGTGCATCGTCTCTGCCTGTGGCGTGGTGATTATTCTGGTGCAATTCCTCATAGCAGCGGGAATGCTGCCGGAAGTGGGGTAATAAAAAAGGGGCGACGATTAGCCCCTTTCTTTATTAATGCAAACAACAACTCTTGAACTTCTTCCCGCTGCCGCACGGACAAGGATCGTTACGCCCGACCTTCGTGCCGTTAATAATCGGTTTTTGTGTTTCCTGCTGCTGCGGGTTAGCAACCCAGTAGTTGTATAAACGCAGCGCCGCGGGCTGGATGCTCTCGACGCTGGCGGTATACTCTTCTTCGGTCAGTTCATCCAGCTTTTCGCTGCCCTCTTCCGTCCCGTGCAGAGCAATCACATCCAGATCGGCTTTCAGTTCGTCAGGCAGTGACGACCAGTCGGTCAGCGCCACGCCGCGCATGTAGCCATAGCACCACTCTTCAACCACGGTGTAGCTTTGTCCATCAACGTCGTTAAAACCAAACATGGGCTCGAACTGATCAGGATACTCGCTCAGGCGCTCAGCAATGTCGTTCATATGCTTAAAGCAGAGATCGATAAAACGGTTCATTTCACGATCGTTTTTCCAGCGCGGAATGTACTTCTCGCCGCCCCAGACCGCTACCAGCCAGGCATCGGGTTCAACCACCCTTGGGCCGGAAAGCACTGCGGTAAGCATGCCGTCCAGTTCGGATACGTCAATCACGGACGCATCGTCATGACCGTAAGACATTAACGTCTCTTCCAGCCACTCCATTTCGCTTTCATTTAATGGGCCTTCAGTCATTGCTGACACTCCTGATAAAAAAGGAAACGATCCTAACACATATCGTACGCCTTTCCTGGCTGAAGTTGAGGTCTTTATTGCTGCAAAAACGTGCAAATCGTGACCCTTGCACAACTTATGGGCTTTGTTGTTAACGAGATGTGATCTCCGCTGTAATTTCAGTGCGTCCCGCAAGGCAGCGTAAATCGGCGCTCTATACTCAACTATGTCGCAACCCGGTCAATGGGTTAACCATTCTGGCAACGATTTTGCTTAATGTTCTGCGCGCAAATAGCGCATGGAAACCTCGCCGTATTAAGCAGGATGTGGCCTGGATTTTGTTCGTTTAGTGCATGTTGTTCTCGATCTTATTTATAGATTGGCTGCGCCGTAGGGCGTTTGGGTTGACGCCGTGGTGCAAAAACCTCTTTGCTAAGGAACACAATAATGTCGCTGAAATTTATCAGAAGTCCCCTTTCTCTTGTGTTAGCCGGTTGTCTGGTGACGGCATTTTCCGCCCAGGCCGATATTGTGATTGGCGTGGCCGGGCCGTTTACAGGCCCAAATGCCACCTATGGCGATCAGTACTGGCATGGCGCAACGCAGGCCGCAGAAGACATTAACGCCGCGGGAGGGATCAACGGTGAGAAAATTAAGCTGGTTCAGGGAGATGATGCCTGCGAGCCTAAACAGGCTGTTGCCGTCGCTAACCGTTTAGTCGACCAGGACAAAGTCAATGCGGTTGTCGGCCATTTCTGCTCCTCTTCCACCATGCCCGCCTCAGAGGTGTATAGCGATGCAGGCATTATTGCCATCACCCCAGGCTCAACTAACCCCCTCATTACCGAGCGCGGCATGAGCGATATGTTCCGCATGTGCGGGCGGGACGATCAGCAGGGGCAAGTCGCCAGCGACTTCATCATCGATAAGCTGAAGGCCAAACGCGTGGTGATCATTCACGATAAAGACACCTACGGTCAGGGGTTAGCGGACGCCACCAAAGCGGCGCTTGTCAAACGCGGCGTGAAGGATGTGATGTATGAAGGCTTATCACGTGGGGAAAAAGACTTTAACGCGCTGGTAACGAAAATTGGCGCGCAAAAACCGGACGTGGTGTTCTTCGGGGGCTGCCACCCTGAAGCGGGTCCGCTGGTGCGCCAGATGCGTGAACAGGGCGTACAGGCGAAATTCTTCTCAGGGGACTGTATCGTCAATGAAGAGATGGTCACCGCCGCGGGTGGCCCGCAGTACACCAACGGTATCTACATGACCTTTGGTAAAGATCCGCGACTGATCCCGGACGGTAAAGCGGTGATTGAGAAATTCCGCGCCGGTAAATTCGAACCAGAAGGGTACACCCTTTACTCCTATGCCTCCATCCAGGCCATTGCCGCCGCCTTCAAAGCCACCGGAGGCAAAGACTCCGCCAAAGCCAGCGAGTGGCTGAAAGCGAACGCCGTCGACACGGTGATGGGCAAAAAAGCCTGGGACAGCAAGGGCGATCTGAAAGTGTCTGACTACGTGGTTTATCAGTGGGACGACAAGGGAAAATATAAGGAAGTGCAGTAACGGGACGGAGTCACGCTCAACGTCGGCAGGTTCGCCTGCCGACGCGGAATACACATCGGGCTGCACGCGTCGTGCGGCCTATAAAAAGAGCGCGCGATGATGAGTACATTCTTCCTGCAACAGTTAATCAACGGATTAACGCTGGGCTCCGTCTACGGCTTAATCGCCATCGGCTACACCATGGTGTACGGCATCATTGGCATGATCAACTTCGCCCATGGCGAAGTGTATATGATCTCGGCCTATCTCTGCGCCATCGGACTGGCCCTGCTGTCATTCTTCGGTCTTGAGTCGTTTCCCCTGCTGATTCTGGGCACGCTGGCGTTCACCATCGTGGTGACGGGCGTGTATGGCTGGACTATTGAGCGTATCGCCTATAAACCCCTGCGAAACTCCACCCGACTGGCACCGCTGATCTCCGCCATCGGGATGTCGCTGATTTTGCAAAACTACGCCCAGCTGAGCCAGGGCCCCCGCCAGCAAGGCGTGCCAACCATGCTGGACGGCGTACTTCGCGTGCATCTGGGAGAAGGTTTCGTCCAGATCACCTACACCAAAATCTTTATTCTGATCGCCTCGTTCGCGGGCATGCTGCTGCTCACCTGGATAATCAGCCATACCCGGCTGGGGCGGATGTGTCGTGCGGTGCAGCAGGATCGCAAAATGGCCTCCATTCTGGGGATCAATACCGACAGGATCATTTCGCTGGTCTTTGTGATCGGCGCGGCGATGGCCGGGCTGGCGGGGGTATTGATTACCATGAACTATGGCACCTTTGATTTCTACGTGGGCTTTGTCATCGGCATAAAAGCCTTTACGGCGGCGGTGCTGGGCGGCATCGGCTCTCTGCCGGGCGCCATGCTCGGCGGGTTGATTCTGGGAGTGGCGGAAGCGCAATTCTCCGGGATGGTGAACTCGGATTATAAAGACGTGTTCTCGTTTGGGCTGCTGGTATTGATCCTGATTTTCCGTCCTCAGGGTCTGCTGGGCCGCCCTGTCGTGGCGAAGGTGTGAGGGTGAAGACGATGACATCTGCCGGTTTCTCCCTTAAACGCTGCATTCTGGATGCCGTATTTTCCGGGCTGGTTGCTTTGATTATCTTTGGCCCTATCGCTGGCGTAGTTCTCGACGGTTACAGCTTTAACTTTGCCGGACAACGGCTGGCGTGGATGATTGCCATCGTCATGCTGGGCCGTTTTTTGCTGAGCATCTTCCTGCAGACCGCCCCCGGTGCGCGTTTCCAGGCGAGGTTTGAAGCGGACAGCGCGGGGGTGTATGTCCGCCCTCCCGGATACAAGAGCCGCATGCGTTGGATTATTCCGCTGGTTATTACGCTTGCGATCTGCTTTCCGTTTGTGGCGACCAAATACGTGCTGACCGTTGCCATTCTGGGGCTGATCTATGTTCTGCTCGGCCTCGGGCTGAATATTGTGGTCGGCCTTGCGGGGCTGTTGGATCTGGGGTATGTCGCCTTTTACGCGATTGGCGCGTATGGCCTCGCCCTGGGGTATCAGTATCTGGGGCTAGGGTTCTGGAGCATGCTGCCGCTGGCGGCGCTGATGGCCGCCGCCGCCGGTGCGCTGCTTGGCTTCCCGGTGCTTCGCATGCATGGGGATTATCTGGCAATCGTGACGCTCGGGTTTGGCGAGATTATCCGCCTGGTGCTCAATAACTGGCTGACCTTCACTGGCGGCCCAAATGGCGTTTCAGCCCCTGCCCCCACCTTTTTTGGTCTGGAGTTTGGCCGACGCGCCAAAGAAGGCGGCGTGCCCTTCCACGATTTTTTCCATCTGACCTATAACCCAAACATGAAGTTTATCTTTATTTACGCCGTGCTGTTTTTGGTGGTGCTGATGGTGCTCTACATCAAGCACCGCCTGACGCGAATGCCGATTGGTCGGGCGTGGGAGGCATTACGAGAAGATGAAATTGCCTGCCGCTCAATGGGTCTTAATCACGTGCTGGTGAAGCTTTCTGCTTTTACGCTAGGCGCGTCAACGGCCGGGATTGCAGGGGTTTTCTTCGCCACCTACCAGGGGTTCGTTAATCCCACCTCCTTTACCTTTTTTGAATCCGCACTGATTCTGGCCATCGTGGTGCTGGGCGGGATGGGTTCAACGCTGGGCGTTGTGCTGGCCGCCTTTGTCCTGACCGTCACGCCGGAACTGCTGCGCAGCTTTGCCGAGTATCGCGTGCTGCTGTTTGGCGTGCTGATGGTGGTCATGATGATCTGGCGTCCGCGCGGTTTGATCCGCATTAACCGCAGCGGCTATGCCGTGCGTAAGGGGGTCGCGCCATGAACGGAACCATATTACGCGTTGAGCACCTGATGATGCACTTTGGCGGGATTAAAGCGTTAAATGACGTCAACCTTGATGTACAACGCGGGTCGATTACCGCCCTCATCGGGCCTAACGGCGCGGGGAAAACAACCGTGTTTAACTGTCTGACGGGCTTCTACAGGGCGTCCGGCGGAAATATCTTATTCAACACCCGCAGTAATACCACCAATGTGATTCAGGTTCTCGGTCAAAAATTCCAGCCCGGTGACTGGATTAACCCAGCCCGGTTAGGGTCGCGTCTTTTCTACAAAATGTTCGGTGGAACACACCTGGTAAACCGCGCGGGGCTTGCGCGCACGTTCCAGAATATCCGCCTGTTTCGCGAGATGTCGGTCGTCGAAAACCTGCTGGTTGCACAGCATATGCGTGTAAATCGCAATCTCCTCGCCGGTGTGCTCAACACCCCCGCCTATCGTCGGGCGGAAAGTGATGCCCTCGATCGTGCATTTTACTGGCTGGAAGTGGTGGACCTGGTGGACTGCGCCAACCGCCTCGCGGGGGAAATGTCTTACGGTCAACAGCGACGCCTCGAAATCGCCCGGGCAATGTGTACTGGTCCGGAGATGATCTGCCTAGATGAACCTGCCGCAGGCCTGAACCCGGTGGAAACGCACAAGCTCAGCAGCATTATCCGTTTTCTGCGCGACCACCACGACATCACGGTATTACTGATTGAGCATGATATGGGGATGGTGATGGAGATTTCGGACGACATTATCGTGCTCGACCACGGAGACGTCATTGCGCGGGGGAAACCAGAGCAGATCCAGCACGATGAGAAAGTGATTGCCGCCTACCTGGGCACCGACGAGAGCGAGGTTAACCTGTGAGCGAAATGATGCTGGAATTTCGGGAGGTGGACGTTTTCTACGGCGTGATCCAGGCACTGAAACAGGTTTCCCTTGAGGTTAACAAAGGCGAAACCGTGGCGTTGATTGGCGCTAACGGTGCAGGAAAATCGACATTATTGATGTCTATCTTTGGTCAACCCCGGGTCCGGGGTGGGCAGATCCTGTTTTGCGGAGAGGATATCAGCCATAAATCCACCCACTACGTCGCGTCCGGCGGTATCGCCCAGGCGCCCGAAGGACGGCGTATCTTCCCGGATATGACGGTGGAAGAGAACCTGCTGATGGGCACCATCCCGATTGGAAACCAGTTTGCATCTGAAGATATGCAAAGCATGTTCGACCTTTTCCCCCGCCTCAAGGAGCGGCGTAAACAGCGTGCGATGACCATGTCCGGCGGAGAACAGCAGATGCTGGCGATTGCGCGGGCCTTAATGAGCCGTCCTAAGCTACTGCTGCTGGATGAACCCAGCCTGGGCCTGGCCCCTATCGTGGTGAAACAGATTTTCCAGACGCTGCGCGAGCTGGCACGCAACGGCATGACCATTTTTCTGGTTGAGCAGAATGCGCACCACGCGCTGAAGCTGTCCGATCGCGGGTATGTGATGGTTAACGGACAGATCCGCTTGAGCGGCAGCGGCGAGGAGCTGCTGGGAAATCAGGACGTGAGAAAGGCGTATCTGGGTGGAGTTTGAGCGTAAATTGCAGGCACAAAAAAACCACCTTTCGGTGGTTTCACGACACTGCTTATTGCTTTGATTATTCTTTGCTTTCCCATGGTAGCCGGAGTGGGACTTGAACCCACACAGCGCGAACGCCGAGGGATTTTAAATTGGTTGTTAAAACTCATAAAATCAATGCGTTGTGGATTTTTTCCGAACATAGAGCAAAACTACAACACTTTAAATACATGAACTTACAACCTATTCGCAATCAATCTTCGGAATGGTTAGTGAATAGATATTCGCTAGTCAGTAGCCCTGTACCACGCCTGCCAGCGATAGATGTTTGTCCGCAGCTCGCGCACACAGTCAGTCGTCTGAGTATCCGCCTGCAGGTCTTCGTCGCTATCCCGCCCGGCGTTACTTGCCTTGCACGGCGGGCTCATCAAATCCTGGGATATTGTTGGCCGCGTCGATTGCTCGCTGCCGCAGCTGCACAGCGTGATCGTCAAAATCGCACTTAGTATGATTCGGGTCGTTAACATATTTCACCACGTCTCGGTAAATGGTCCGGTAAATCACCTTCCCTTCTGCGCTGGCCGCTGCCGCTTTCTGCTCACTAGTGGCGACGACTTTCTCAGCCTTTTTGTTTTTCGCTGCATGCTCACTGTTTACCTTTTCGCTATGGGCGTACCAGCCTTTCAGATAATCCGCGTAAAAGGCAACAACGAAAAGCGCCAGCAGAACGGCCAGCACTAACAGCTTTGCTTTAACGGTCACTGGTCTATCCCCCAGCACGTCAATGCGCTTTCCTGCTCCCGGCGATCGACCTGACCATAGCAACCGTTCTTCTGGCCTTTGGTCAGGCGGCAGTCGCGGCCACCGTCTTTAATCCACCAGCGGATCGCTTCACATGCACCTTTGCGGTCACCGGAATTGATGCGCTTGTAGAACGTCGAGGGAAAACATTTACCGGGCCCGATATTGTACGGGCAGAACGAAGCAATACCCGCTTTCTGCGGTTCGGTCAGCGGTACCTTGATATTGCGCTCTACCCACGCCAGAGCCTTATCCCGTTCGATGGCGTTCACCTGGTCGCATTTCGCCTGCGTCAGCTTCAAACCCTGCACTACCGGTCTACCATCAACCATCGTGGCACCGCGGCAAATTGTCCAGATACCACCGCCGTCTTTGTACGCTGTTAGGCTGTTTCCCTCTTTCTCATTCAGGAACTGGTCGAGGATTACGGATGCAGGTGCACCGGCAAGTACTAAGCCCAGAACGGCGGCGCTGAGTTTAGTCTTGCTGGTAGCCATTATCACGGGCCTCTTTTCGACGATCGTCTTTGATTTTGAAATACAGGTTGGTCAGATATGTCAGTAAACCAAATAGAATACTGGCAAGGACGCCAATTGCAGCCCACTGGCTAGGGCTCACTTTATCGAGTAGTTGCAGCAGCCAGTAGCCAAAGCTGCCAATAGATGTGCCGTACGACAGCCCCGCCGCTACGTCTGAAAGGTTGTTCATCCTCATGCCTCACCCCCTGTGGGGAAAATCTTTATGTGAGTTGAGGGTAAACGCGGAAACTGGTCGGAATCCCGACCATCGGCAGTGTACAGTCAGTGACATGTCAGTCTAAAATAGTTAAATTACAAAAAATTTAATTTGGGGTTAGTTAAAAGTGAATACTCTGACGTCTGAGCAAAGTTTATCTATAAGCTATATGAAAGCGATAGGCATCATTGTTGTAGTGATTGGTCATTACACAAGCGGTTTTTTCAATGTGATGCAGCCTTATTTGTACCATATGCCTTTATTCTTTTTTGTTGGTGGATTAACATTAAAAAATGAGATAGTTACTTTCAATGCATTAAGAAAGCTATCAAAAAAAATAATCCCGTATATTTTTGTGACTTATATTCTCACAGGTATCTTGGCGATAGCATTAAGTAAATTCACAGGATTGTATTTCGGCGATCCATTCACTACCAATCCACTGGAAAAAAATTTTCACAATAATCCATTATTTCTTGTTTGTTGGTTTTTGCTTGCTTATTATTTATCCTCAATAGTTTCACGACTTATAATTTCAGTAACTACTGAGTCTAAATTCCAAAGTATCACCTTAATTATCATTGCAGTACTTGTTGGTTTTGTCGCTCTTCATCTCTGCGCCGTAAAATTTAAGGAGACTGGTTATCAATTTTATAATGTTTCTGCTCAGTCACTTTATGGCGCAATGTTCATGCTGCTCGGTTATTCGTTGAAAAAACAATCACTATCTATGTATAACCCAATAGTCGCTATGATTATGATAACCGCAACAGGAACAATCATATCATTTGGACTAACAAAACAAAGTGCTATGGCATGGTCGACATATCCATCAGGGTTTATTATGACGTCAGTGACATCAATGATCTGTATATTTGTCGTGGTGATATTTTCTAACATTCTATCATCTAGAGAAAATTACCTCTTGAAAATTATAGGTGATAATTCAAAATCTATAATGTCATGGCATTTATCTGTATTTGCAATATTGAATTTATTTTTCCTGCTCATTGGATTTGAAAACAATGCAAATGGCAAATTGAGCAATATCTACAATCAATATTCATTTGCATTATATGTAATTCTCGGCATTATAGTGCCACTACTCCCCATGTTAATAAAAACAAAATTACAACACAATAAGTTAGTTGCAGAGCGCCACTAAGGCGCTCTTTTTTTAGAATGCTACGTTATCTGCCAGTACTGCCCCTGTACCTGTTGAGTTTACTCCAGATGCTACCGCATTCCAGCGAGTACCTGTAACTGTATTGTTTACTCCTGTCTCTCTGACCGCTCCACCTGTTGCTGAACTTCCTGTGATATGTGTGTTACGCAAAGTAACGCCACGGCAATTCACATCAATGTAAACTCCATATGTACCGGTATTACTTACATCGTGACCAGAAATATTATTACCAATCGCATTTACAGAATAGCAATTTTCAAAACGCAGCCCTTCCTGCCTAGCATATCTAATAATGTTATTACTAACTAAACCATTTGAAAGACCTGTTACTAGTATAGCCTGTGCTAAAGTCGTTACTGTTCGACTGCCAGCATTATCAACTACATTATTGGATATATTAAATCCGCTAAATGTATCAGTCGGCTCTGTCCTGTAAACGTAAATCCCATATAGCGTACTATCATGTATGCTATTACCTGTAATAACCAGGTCTGCCATTACTTGGTTTTTGAAATCAGTTTCTGATGCAGCAGCGAGACCATAAACGCGAATTCCCCTTGCACAGCCAGTAATCACGTTATTTGATACGACATGCCCCCTAAAGTTCAAATCTCCAAGGAATATACCATCATCTCCGGAGTTGATCCTGTTGTTCACTATACGACTAAAATCACACCTTTGGTTGTCGATAGCGTTCCCAAGGAAGCCTTCTATAGCGTTACCAGATGCTTCAAAGTGCCTCTGACTTTGTGTGCTAATGCACTGGTTGTAAGGGTATCCAGTTTTCGCCGAAAAATAGTTACCTACAACTCTATTATATAGGCAGTAAGTTTCAGTAAGGCCGGGGTATGTATAAGGCTTTCTAAAAATAACCCCCCAATTACAATTTGTTGCCCTGTTATTTGAAATTGCGCACTGGAATGCACCATCCATAACAATGGTATTCTTATCGTAATTTACTCCTGAGTTACCACAGTTGTTAAATAAATTCCTATCGATGGTAATATCGCTGCAAAAGATGTTATTGGTGTAATCACCACTTACACCTATCCCAGGCATTTTAAGATTAAGGAACTGGCATCCTGATACTTTAGACGTAGAACTACCAGAAGCAAAAATAATACCTCTACTCGTTAATCCTGTAGTTCCGTCAAAAATTATGTCGGTAATAGTTTTCCCGGAGCCTGACACTCTCATCATTGTACTGTTGTTGACAGCTGGCTCAGTTATCTTACCACCGTAAACAGAACAAGGATTGGAGTTATACACTTCAATTGCGCCACCAGATATAAGATAGGTTCTGCCAAGAAGATCCGTCTTAGACGCGCTTGCAATAGCCCTGTTAATAGCAACCACATCGTTTGTAACGCCATCACCAAGCGCGCCGAACATAAGCGGGTTTGTAACATCAGCATTGATACGTAACCAAACAGCTCCACCCGCAGTCTTGATTATCGTACCGTTGTTATCTGTATAGGTAGAACCAGAAAGAACAGCACGGAACTGACCACCACCCAGCCTGGTACCTACCGTATGCTCGCGAAGAGTAATTCGCTGCTTATCATACGTAGGTTCTATTGTGCGCAGAACAGCAATTGTCGGGCATTCACCAATGTATTTTTCACCATCATTGGAAGCCAGCTGAATCATCACATCTGAAGCTGAACCTGATGCAGGCAGTACTACAATAGGCCTACCTGAGTTGTCAAAAGCCAGTAATTTATTTGCTCGAAGAGGCGCGGCAGGAAGTTGTTCAACATAAGCCTCTGGCACCCTTAGCGTGCGAACAAGTGTATTATTTTCTAAATATTTTTTAGTTACTGCATCCTGACTATCCACAGGGTCGCCCAGGTTGGCAATACGGTAACCTTCCGCGTTAAATGACCCACCAAGCAAAGGCCTGCGTAAGGCCAGTCCAAGGTAAATAAACGAACGCTGTATTGCCATCCACAAGCGATCAAAATCCTTATTGACTGTATCGGCCAGAAGGTCACCATTATCCTGGTAATCTGTAAGCCGGTATGTTGGTACCACTCGCTCCAGCATTACAACAGAGCCGCTTGCAGGAGGAGTGATAAAGGTGACATCGCCGCCACCGACGTTTCCCGTCCCTGAAACGCTATACCCGCTGGTAACCGTTGTACCGTTGATCGATACCTGTAGATCTGCAGCGTTGATAATGTAAAACTCGAAGGGAAAAACGGTCGTCAGACCGTTGGCGTTATAAATAATATATGGCGTCTGGTTAGGTACCGACATGATGCGAAACCTCTGGCGGGTTAATAATCGACGTTGACCAGATGATCTCCGTCACTTAACTGCCAATCTTCGCGCGCATGTCCGGTCGGAATCCCGACCACTTTCCCGATACGTACCGGGGTCTGACTTATTGCACCAGCGCCGGAATCAATAAAATCGTCTGGCTGGTTGGTCAGCGCCGGATTAAAGTCACGCATCTGGTCATAGACAGGGCCGTCGAGCACGTCGGTATGAGCCCACAGGAACCGCGACGACAGCGGCGCTTCGAACGCATCGAGGATGCGTTTCTGCTTGTTGGTGATGCTGAATTCTTCACGTACGCCGCAGCCGGTACCCTTAAGCGCCTGACGAAGTAATTTGCCCGCGAAACTGCCTGGTCCGTTCACCTCAACGCACACAACCGGAATCTGGTATTTGAGCACCAGCTCTTTTATCTGTGCGACCTGCCCGCCGGTGATTTTGTCGTTGTCGTCAAATTCAGCCAGCTCCCCCGTAAGCTCCTGGCAGATGTGCCAGTACAAATGCCCTCGGGCATCAGTCAGCATCAGCGAGAACGCCGAAGCATCAGCCTTAACTTTACCTGTGGCCACATCCCACCAGGCGACAGCCCCAACAATTTGCACGTTACCAAGCCAGAGCGAGGCCGTACGGTTCGCATAGCGGATCTGCGGGTGGATGTTGTACTCACGGATGCGGTCAGGATCGAGACGAACGTCGCCAACGGGCTTACTGTGCAGCTGATACTGGCTATCCCACTCGTTAATGGTGCGAGTTTCTTTGCGACGATTCTCCATTTCCTCCCGGGTGAATCGTTCAGGCCAGGCGCAGTCCGCATAAAAATCGATAACTGTGTCCGGTGCAGATGCAAACTCAACGCCGTCGGCGGTCAGCTTATAATCCACATTTTCGACCAGCAGCCGCGCCGCCTTGTGGATGCCCGCAAAAACATACTCCGGTCGAAAAGGCACTGCATAGCGCAGTTCCGTGGCGTCTTTAGCCTCAATACGCTTTTCTTTCTCAAACAACCGGATGGTCAGGCAGTCGGCGCCCATAGACTCAACCTCATCGTAAAGGCTGTCATGCGTGTGCGGCGTACCGATGTAGAGTTTGCGGCCGCCAGGGATAAGAATATGAGTCTGCTCGCCCAGGCGATAGCGCAGTTTTTCGCGCGCCTCGGGCGTCTGTATATTACGCGGTACCTCTACGTCATCATTCTGGCATTCGTTGGCACGCGCCGAGGTAACGTTAGACAGGATGCCTTTGGCGTACATGCTGCCGTTACGTAAATCCAGCGCGCCGTTGACCCACCACTGCTCAACTGTCCCCTGCCCGTCCGGTAACATGCCTTTGGTCAACGGATGGTTGCGCAGAACGTTCTGCGTGTCGCGGCTGGTTTTATACGCGGTACCGTCGGATTCAGACTGGTGCAAAATGCGATACTGCCGATCGCAGTAATACCGCCAGGCATTATAGACAGCAAGGATCGTTGATTTACCGAACCCACGGAAACAGCGGAGCACCGCGAGGTTTCCGCGATGCTCCAGCCAGTGGCAGGCCTGATAGTGGCAGTCCGGAACGTCCCAGTTCATTCGCTCCGCCCACATTAAAAAGAAGGCGAGGAACGAAATCATTTTTTCCCTTCCTGCAGGCGCTCAATAATCGCGGCCGCCTCCCGCTCAGCTTTTGAAACCTGCTGGCCCAGCGCAAAGGCTTCGTCATCCTCTCCGGGATTATCCGACGGTGTACCGCCTCGCGTCTGCATGCCGATAAGTGAATGCACCTTAATCAAGAGCGTCAGCGATGCAGCTGCATTCTTCTTATCCCAGTAGCGGTCGCCGCGTTCGTCTTTGGTCAGTTCGCTCGGTTTCTTCCCCGCCCCCGGCCAGTTTCCCGGATCGGCTTCTTCGAGCACCACATCGGTAAGTTTATCGCTCAGCGCGGTAAGGCGTGTTTTGTAATCCTGATGCATAAAAAAGCCCCGTAGTGAATACAGGGCTATGATGGCGCGGGTTTAAGGTCGGAATCCTGACTAATCTGGCTGTTTGAGCTTATCGACTTCTTGCTTAATATTTTCTGCGACCGCTAATAGCTTTATTGCCTCTAACCTATTCATTTTCAAATGCAGCTCATAGTCTGCATCACATCGCTTGTGATGCGCAGCTCTAAGCTTTAAACCAATTTTCTCAAGTTGAGCCGCGTCAAAATTATAGTCTGTCGCTGCATCACCATTGCATAGGTATTCTGATAGCCTTTTATGCTCACCAAAGGGAAAGGGATTTCCGCTTTTATCATTCTTTGGAATTGGCTTATTAATTACATCACGGACTGCATGGAACATGTAATAATAGGCTCTACTGATTGCATTGCGAGTCCAAGTTTCACCACTCTTATCAAGCGAGTCTTTAGCTACGTTTAGAAAACAATCAAATTGCACCGCCATTAATTATCATCCCCTAATTTAGGTTCAAAAAAAGCGATACAATTTTTGGACTTAATCCCAGCAGAAACAATTCGATCAAATAATAAATCATCCAATCGAATCAAATAATCTACATCATCAGTGTCAATTGCATAAACACATGCATACTCACCTTCATGACAAGAGATACGTCGTTTAAGGCGTGGTAATCTTTCTTCCTCAGCTATCTGACGAACAACTGCGCCTAAGGCGCGCAAATCAGATGCAACGGCAGGACCTGCATCACGCAACAATTGTCTCGTTACCATACCGCTTCCAAATAGATCTAACTGGACTTTATTGAATCTTTTAGGCATTTCCATGGATTCAATAATTTCTGTCGTATGATTCAACAGTTCAATATCTACCCAATAAGAAGCAAGAGTATGTGCATATGATAAGGTCAATAACCCCTTATACTCTACACTACGGTTGACAACCTCCCACTCTTTACTGAGCAGATGTCGGTACCTCAAAGCCGAGGCATAGTTACACCATGACTGTGAAACGTTTGGGTCATAAGCGACAGCCTGTTCACAAAGTGCAATGCCCTCCTCATCATTTTCATTGAGGAAAGCCAACAGCCCCTGAATGCACCACCGATGATGTGGTACATCGATTTTATCGGCTTCACGCGCCAACAGTCTAAGCTCAAAAGGACTCAACAAGAGTTCTCCAGAGACTAAAGACGGTTTGATTTTTCCAACAAGTTCATTGGTTTTCGGCAGCGCAAGAGGCATTTTAAGTATTCATCGAAGTAAAATTAGGTTAACTATACCTGCTCAGAGTGCCGTACGCCAATACAAGGAATAGCGCACAACTAAAAAATTCTGGCCTACTGGACTTGAAATGAGCGTTTAGTTCAGAGCCCCAAACCTGCACAACTAACGCATACCAGGATCAATCTGGTTTATCAACGGTGCTATCCAGAACAGATTGTTTCCCGGCAGTAGCGTACGCACGTTATGCATTACCCGATCACCGGCATCGCCGTTGAGCACGCCAGCGGTCACATCAGTAATGGTATCGAGCAGGCCAAACGTTGGGCCAAGCGCAGAGCCAATAAAGCCGCGACTGGCGTAACGTGACTGAGTTCCGGTACCTAGCAAAGCCCCCAGCCCGACCATGCCTCCGGAGGCCTTTTCCGCCATATTGTTATACTCCATCAGCGGGCCGAGAATACCGGAACGGTCAATACCTTCAATGACCAGTTTCTGAGGTGACCAGTCAAACTCTTTGCCGTTTGCAGACTGCTTAAGCGCGTACGTCAGTGCACCTAGTCCAATCTGAAAAGCGGTACCATAGTAAAACTGACCGGTTCCCTCCTGCAGACCGCCCAGCGTGGCGCGGTTATAGGATGCTGT
This sequence comes from Enterobacter sp. RHBSTW-01064, assembly GCF_014103035.1. Classification (NCBI taxonomy): domain Bacteria; kingdom Pseudomonadati; phylum Pseudomonadota; class Gammaproteobacteria; order Enterobacterales; family Enterobacteriaceae; genus Enterobacter; species Enterobacter sp. RHBSTW-01064. The sequence goes on from NZ_JABXOU010000001.1 coordinate 582,058, forward strand.
GGCGAACGATTTAAACTGGAAGATGGTTTTACCCAGCGGTGTGCTCGCCCACAGCGGTGTATCACCGATCCCCGGGGTTATAACGGTATTGTTCACATCTTTCAGCACCGCCGACTGAAAAACGCCAGCAACGTGCTGATCGTCCCATTTTTCAAAATTGCCGATATGCCAGCCGTTGATTACCTCACCGTGTTTTTCGAACTCGCTGCGAATACGCGCGGCCATATTGTCGTTAATTCCGAGCTTAGCCAGGCGGCGGCCAGCGAACGCGCCGGAAAGAATACCGTCGGACGTGATCATACCGTTTACCGATTTGTTCATATCGTCGAAGTGACCCATCAGGGTGAGCTTACCGAACGCATCGGTGACGCGTTCCATACCCGCTTCTACCGCCGTGGTTCGTGCGGAGCTATCCACCAGGTCACCCATCGTACGCGCACGGGTGTGCAGGATGGTTTCCAGGCCAACGGCCATTTTTAACTGTTCTGCGCGGCTTGCCTTGAATGCCGGTGAGCGGGTGATCAACGCAGAGTAACCGCGCATGGTGTTGCCAAATCCGTTAACCATCACGCCGCGCGCAAGGTCAGGAATAGCGGAAACGGCCATACCGCCCAGCTTGGTGACAAAGTTAGCACTGCGCAGAAACGCACCAGCTCGTACGAAAAATGATGAGGGATCGTCCGGCATGCCGTAGGTGCCCGCCAGGCGATCGCGTAGCGCGGTAATATCGCGGATATCGTTATCGCGGGCTTTCGCCAGCTTCGCCTGGTCTTTAGGATTCTGACGCATCAGCGCATCGTATTCGTCCTGAATATCCTTGAGCTGCTTTTCCAGCGATTTGTTACCAAATGCGCGCGTCAGCTCAACCTCTGCCGACGCCTCGCGAATGTGGCGCTGTAGCACGTAGTTGGCGTCGCTCTCCAGATAGTCTTTCATCAGGCGATCGGGAACGCTGAGCGTACGTGCCCAGGTGCTGGCGGCCGCTTTTACCATAAAGACGTTTGCGAAATCCTGCGGGATTTTTGCGCCGACGATTTTATTGATCGTGGCATCAGCAGTAATTTCCGCCTCTTCGCGGGACATGGTTTTCTCACCGCGCGACCACCAGTCAACCAGCATGACGCGAAATTTATCGCGCTCGTTAACGATCTTGCCGACTTTGTACACGCGCGGGAAATAACTCTCCTGCCCGATGACTTTTAGCTCCTCGTCAGGTGGCAGCAGACCAAGCTTTTGCTGGGCCACTTTCACCCGGTTAACAACGGTGCGCATTGCCTGCGCCGCTTCCTGCACCACCGGGTTAGCATGTACATCGCCGCTGCGCATGGCGTTACCAACTTCCTCGCGGAACTGGGAAAAACTCAGGTCACCGCCTGAGGCTTTGTACTGGCTGTAGGCCTGCTTGTTCGTCACCACGACGGCGGCCTCTTCACGACGCCACCCACGAACGCGGGTTTCTGCCGCGATGGGTGTCTCAATGCCGCGGGCATTGCCCTGCAGTGTGTAGTTATTCTCAGCCAGCTCCAGCGCCGTACGGCGGGAGGTTTTCGACGGTGACTCCATCAGGCGAGTAAACGGTGTCAGATAGCTGCCCGCCTTACGTGCCAGCTTACCAACCGGTCCGCCAGCTGCCGGGGTGAGATCCTCGAGCGTGGCCTCACTGATCCGCGCCGCGCCGACGCTGCCACCTTCGGGAAGCGAGGCAGCAGCCGTGTCCGTCGCTGACGTGATACTCATATTATCGAGCGCGTCAGCCACTTCGCGCGTGGCCGCTGTGCGAACAGAGGGTGACAGCGCTGCACCCGCCGCCGCAAATACGCCGCTCATCAACGCACCGGCTGCGACGTGGGAAGCGCTCTCCCCCCACGTGCGGGTAATCTGCTGGTTATTCAGCGCAACCTCGCTCGCTGCTGTTGCAGCTGCACCGATTGCAGCCTGTGATGCAATACGGGCCACAGAGCCCCCCTGAGCGCCGGGGATAAACATCGAAGCCACTGTAACCGGGTCGACAACCCCGGCGGCAATGCTGGCGATAGCCCCCTCCCCGCCAGCCTCGGAAAGTACCCGACGGTCCTCGTTTTCGTCGTCGATCTGCTGTTTCAGCCAGGCAGTTTCTTCCGGCGAACGGGAGTCAGCAAAGGCGGATCCCCATTGTTCGTACCCGTGCAGCTCGTTTTTATCAGCATACGGGTTATATGCAGCCCCTGCCAGCGTTTCGGAGCCGTATTTATCGTACAACTGATTCGCGTAATCGCTCGCCAGCAGGGCGTTTTGCTCCTCGTCTGCCGGGTTATATTCAACACCGCGCTTTGCCGCCAGCTCTTTGCCCGTGTCCGGCATAAGCTGGTATTTACCCTGCGCACCGGCTGGAGAGGTTATAACGCTGCCGTCGGGGCTGAAATGCTTACCGCCGGATTCGACGATACCGATAGCACGCATATCCATAGCGCCGGTATCTTTCACCGGAAAATCGCCATTTAACCAGCCCTGAGGGTTGGTAACGGCATAGTTTTGGGCTCGCTGGTCCATCGCCCGCAAATTGGCCTCAGAAACAGCCTGGTCGATTTGTTCCTGCGACCAGCCTTGTGCCTGGCCATACAACGAAATGGAGTGCTGTCGTGCTCCTCGAATCAGCGCAGCAGCCTGCGGATCGTCAAACGCCCCCGCTTCCTGCTCAACGGAGGATTTCACCGTCGCATCGAGCTGCTGGCGCTGGGCCTGTTCGGTTTGAGTACGCTCAAAGCTGTTATAGGTGCTGGTGCGGCGGATCTGACCTGCTTTTCATTGCGCGTCAAAATACTGCTGCTGGCTCTGCGGTACGCGTTTACGGGCTTCCTCATAATCGGAGGAATCCAGTTTATCCATATCCAGACCGACGCCAGAAGATTTGAACCCCTGCCGGGTTACCAGCGCGCCGGTCTCCGGATTTTCCCAGCGGTCACTGGATTTCGCATCGAGATCGGTTAGTATCGCCTGGGTAGCGGCTACGTCAGCTTTATCCTGCGTACGCTGCAAATCATCCACAGTCTGCCCCAGCGCAGCTCCCAGCCCTGCCACCGCATTACCTATCTGGCCGACATTACTGACACCGACCCGGGTTGGATTCGCCTGCGGCGTAACGTTGCCAAAATTACCCGTTGGAATTCTCACGGTTATTTACTCCCTGCTTTTTTCCAGCCGTTATACGCTGTGCCGCCAGCGCTCAGCAGTGAGCTGCCCGCGCTGATGTAGCCAGATGTTGAAGCATTACGGCCGCTGATGCGGTCGGCAGACGCCTGCGCGTTGAGCCGCGCGCTCTGGTTCGCGCCGTTCAGAATGGTCTGGTACGCGTCCTGCTCTGCATCACCCACGATGCCGGACTGAATACGCAACGCAGTACCTTCTCCAGTATCCACACCTGACGCAGCCAGTGCAGCATTTGCCTGTGCAGCCTGTGCCCTGCCCGCCTTACGGATGCGATCAGCTTCTACGCGTGCAGCTGCCTGCGCGGCTTCTGCATCAGCTTCCGCCTGCGACGCCTGATAGTTGGACATTTTCTTTTGCTGCTGCCCGCTATAGACCGCACCACCCGCTGCAAGAACAGACGCGCCAATTGCAGCCACCTCTAACCCGGTACACATCATTACACCTCTTTTGAATAAAGGAGACCGGTACGGGACAGGCCGAGACGCGAATACAAATCACCAGTGCGCTCTTCATGCACGCCCGTGGTGATACCCATATTTATGATGGCGGCGCCGTGGTCTTCCGCCCAGGTGATAAACGCTTTAGCGAGACGCGGGCCAGCCGTGCCGCCGCGATGCTCCTGAGCGATAAACAGCCCATACTCAAACGCCATCAACTGGCGGCTGAACCACTGCTCAGCAATCCCCCGGCCAGCCAGCCGATTACAGCACCGTCTTTTTCTGCCACAAGCAGACAGCCGGCAGGAGATGAAATAAGGTTGCGGGCGGGCTCTGCGCACTTTTCTTCATCAAAAGGTGAATTCTGCGAATAGCGGGACTCGATATACATCCGCGCCCCGAGTTCGATCAGCGCCGGGATATCCCCTGCCGTTGCGTTACGTACCATGTCAGCTCCCGTTACTGGTGAACGTGAAAATAATTGCGAGAAGGTGGAATGGCAGCGGCTGGCGCTGCTGGATAAGCAGGGTGTCTTCCCCGCGCTCCCAGCCGAGTTTTCCCCAGTAGTGATCGCCGGTGAAAAGTGGTGCTGGCTGGTTGAGGATTTTTGGACCGAACCGGCGGAACGGAATGACCTGGCCGTTGCACTCTGCACCAGTGGTTTCGAGAAAACGCATTGTCACTTCGCTGGTGCGCTTCTTCGCGTTCTGCGTTGTACCCTCAGTGGTCTGAACCTCTGGCGAAAGCGTTTCGATCGTGCTTTCGAAGTGCAGGCCGATTTCCACGCTTTTCGCCGGACGTGACAGGGTTATTTGACCAGATGAAACTGTGTACTGTGGCATAGCCATGGTGACAGCAACGCCATCCGCCCTGACCATCCAGATAAACGCATCCGGCTGTTGCTGGTATGCCATGTCCAGCACGCCACCAGAAGTGATGTGCTCGGCCAGTACGGTCATGTCATTGGCGGAATAGGAAACAAAGCTGTCGGGGTCGTACGCTACGGCGTAAAGCTTACGGCCAGCGCGCTGGACGAACATGATTTCGGTACCGACGCGCACCGGGCGGATCCCATTGCAGCCGTATGGGCTCGGATTTTTCACCGAGATATTGGTCGGTGTTATGGCAGCATCATTACCGGAGGTGATCGTAAACTCGCCGCCATAGGTCAGCGCAATAAGGGTATTCATTTGCGCCAGATGCACAATCGGGTTGAGCTGGTCAGAAGACAGCGTGAAGCTGATCGCGTCATCATCTTCGGTGCCAATCTCAAAGGACAGATAAACGCCCGTTTCACTCCACCAGATTGTTTGCGGGTACTTTGGTGAACCAGCAAGAACAAGCCGCTGCTGGTACAGCGTAACCGCCCCAGGATAGCCAAACTCATCTGTCCAGACCGTGTCCTCTCGCGTCCACGAACCGGGCGACGCTGCCTGCGTGGCGCTTAAATCGCTGCGGATGGTCCCGACGGCAACCTGCGAACTGGTAATGCTCTTTATCAGCACCAGTCCTTCATTAATCCGCACGTATGAGCCCACATCCTGAGCAACCCAGCCCGCGCCAGTAAATGGCGGCGAGGTGTTATCACCCGGGTCCGCATCGCTCAGAGTCAGCGTGATTTCAGACCCAACAAACTCTTTGACGGACGGTTTGCACCATTTCTGCGGGGTATCTCGCACCTCGTCGAACGGCTCAACAATGAACGGAGCAGGCTCAAGCACCCAGTCGGTTTGACCGCGGCGCTGGAGGCGGTGAGGTTTCACAGACTGATGCACCAGAAACATGGTGTCAGCGCCCTGGACATAATTCACGGCGGACAGCATGTCAGAGGTATAGGGGCTGACAATTTCATACGGCGTGTTGTCTTCGTTGACCAGCTGCTTACCGTTCTGAAAAATACGCATGTAACCGTCGCCAAACTCCAGCATGTAAGCCTGAGAGCGGTTGAACACGTAGGGAATGAGACGGGATTTTTTATTGCCGTATTTGGTCGACGCTGCAAAGCGGGTGCCCGGTCTGCGGACCACGCCGCCCTGCACGACCACTACAGCGTTTTCAATAATCTTCGCGCCATTGGCGTAGCGGGCAATATCAACACGCCCCATCAGGCGCGGGGACACTTCACCAGCGGTGAAATTGGTTTTTATGAGGTTCGCGCGCATGTCAGAACCTCGACTCATAAGTTGGATAACCGCCCAGTTCTTCTGGTGGTTCTTCCTGACCATCGATGGCTTTGGCCTGCTTGAGCAGGAATGAAGCCTCCTGAGCAAGGCTATCACGCAGACTGGTGGAGCCCGTTACCGCATATGCCAGCTTGGACTGCATCATCATTTCGGCAACATCCACCAGCGCCGAGTCCCAGGTGGACTCATCCTCATTACGAAAGATATAGCGCAGGCGAATCACATCGACATTAGCCAGCAGTCGGCTGCCTTCAATCCGATAATCAATATCGTCCCGCGGTTCGCCGACGGACAGAACGCGGATCAGATCACCGGGCAGAGGAAACTGATAACCGTACCCAAAAACAGGCGCGGCGCTGACAGGGGAAAGCACAAGTCGTTTTATCGCGCAGTTCCACGGGTGAGCACGGAGTAATTTATTTCGAACGGTCGGGTAAAGGTTGGCGCAAAGACGGGCATGATCCGTGTCTTCGTCGAAATCATTTATCGGGTGTGCACCCAGCGCCAGTAGTGCATTTGAGCAGATTGATACACTCGAAGTCATGACAGAACCTCAGATGAAAAAAGGCCGGGGGTGTACCCCGGCAAACACACCAGCGGCTTAAACAACAAAATCGATGGCGACGACTTTTTTCTCGTTGGCGCGGCCAGCACCGTAAGACGCATCAACAGAGATCTGAATGGTGTTGTTTTTATCGCGACGTGGACCGATATCGACGTTGTACTCAGCGCCAGTACCGAAATGCACAGCGGATTTACACCACGCAGCGGCGGTTTTGGTGGTCACGGCCGGATCGCCTGCGGTCGCAGAATCCAGTTTTTCGTATGCCAGCCACTTAAAGCCGAGCCAGTTGCCGGACACAGCACCTTCCTGCAGCATTTTCACCGCCATGAAGTCGGCAGAAGTCAGCGTGGTATCGCTGAGGATCTGCGTCAGCATGTCGGCGTTGTAGGTGATGTACAGCTCTTCACCGTTCTGTTCGTCACACTCGTTACGGCGGAACATCGCTTTCGCGGCGATCAGCTTGGCTTTGGTCATACCTGTACCGCCAGCAACGATTTTTTGCGACGCAGGCAACGCCACTGGCGCATACGCCCCGCCGCTGGACGTTTTACGCAGCACGGTATCGAGCAGCGCACGATATACAACATCGTCTTTTTTGCGGTTGGCGGCCGCCAGGGTGAGCTGCAGATATGGCCCCTGCGGGTCTGCAAGCAGTTTACGCAGGTCACGTTTTTCAACCGGAACGAATACACCGTAATCCGCCATCAACGCATTACGGGTATGCGTTCGCGGAAAAATCATCTTCGGACGCATCTTCGGAAAAGCAAATTTCAGGCATAAAAAAACCACCTTTCGGTGGTTTATACGACACTGCTTATCATTGATTTTATTCTACTTTTCCCATGGTAGCCGGAGTGGGACTTGAACCCACACAGCGCGAACGCCGAGGGATTTTAAATCCCTTGTGTCTACCGATTCCACCATCCGGCCAGGGAAGAAAGTGGAGGCGCGTTCCGGAGTCGAACCGGACTAGACGGATTTGCAATCCGCTACATAACCGCTTTGCTAACGCGCCGTAAAACTTTTCAAACTGACACCCGCTGTTGCGCATGTCTTTAATCTGGAGCGGGAAACGAGACTCGAACTCGCGACCCCGACCTTGGCAAGGTCGTGCTCTACCAACTGAGCTATTCCCGCATGTCATCAAGTTGTTTCTAACCACTTGATTTCATTATCGTCCGGCTAGCTGTGCCGCCGTTCGATGCGTTGCATTCTACTGATATGTCGTTTTGAGTCAACGTTATTTTTTGCATCCCCGGATCGTTTGCTGAAAATTACGTCGAAACGATCACTGTTCAAGCAAATCTCCGCGCGCCGCGTTCAAATACTGCAGCATTGACCACAACGTCAGTACCGCGGCAACCCACAGCAGACCAATTCCCGCCCACTCAACCCAGGCGTTTGGACGCCACAGCATCCAGACCAGCGCCGCCATCTGCGCCGTTGTTTTGACCTTACCAATCCAGGATACCGCCACGCTGCTGCGTTTACCCAACTCCGCCATCCACTCCCGCAGCGCAGAGATGATAATTTCGCGGCCAATCATCGTTGCCGCGGGCAGCGTGACCCACCAGGTGTGGTAATGTTCAGCCACCAGCACCATCGCGATCGCCACCATGACTTTATCGGCCACCGGGTCGAGGAACGCGCCAAAGCGAGTGCTTTGATTCCAGCGACGCGCCAGATAACCGTCGAACCAGTCGGTTACCGCAGCGACCAGGAAAATAAGTGCGCAGGCAAAAGGCGCCCAGACGACCGGCAGGTAAAACGCCAGTACAAAGAACGGGATAAGCACGACGCGAAAAAGAGTGAGCAACGTAGGGATATTAAATCGCATAATGACGGTAACTGTCTGTTGTCAGTAAAATTTAGCTCTATGTTGCTACAGAGCCCTCAATGTTTCAACGAGTAGTAGATCTTTTCTGCCAGCCCTTGCGAAATACCCGGCACTTTTGCAATTTCCTCCATGCTGGCATTGAGTAATCCTTGCAATCCGCCCATATACTTCAGCAGCATTTGACGACGTTTTGGTCCAACGCCTTCGATGGTCTCCAGCGTGCTGGTGTTTTTGACCTTCGCCCGTTTTTTACGGTGGCCGCTGATCGCGTGATCGTGAGATTCATCGCGGATATGCTGGATCACATGCAGCGCGGGCGAATCCGGCGGCAGGCTAAAGCCCTCACCTTCCGGCTCAAAGAAAAGCGTTTCCAGACCCGCTTTACGATCCGCCCCTTTCGCCACGCCCAACAGCAGCGGATGGTTTTTATCCCACTCGACGTCGAGTGATTCAAACACCGCCTTCGCCTGCCCGAGCTGCCCTTTCCCGCCGTCGATAAGGATCACGTCCGGGATCTTGCTCTCTTCGATGGCTTTACCATAGCGTCGACGCAGCACCTGGTTCATCGCGGCGTAATCATCCCCCGGCGTGATCCCGGTGATGTTATAGCGGCGATACTCCGCCCGCAGCGGACCGTTGGCATCAAACACCACGCAGGAGGCCACGGTCTGCTCACCCATCGTATGGCTGATATCAAAACACTCCATACGTTTCACCTCCGGCAGCTTCAGAAGCGTAGCAAGCGCGGTTAAACGCTGGCTAACCGTCGACTGCTGGGACAGTTTCGTCGTCAGCGCCGTCGCCGCGTTGGTGCGCGCCAGCTTCAAATAGCGTGCACGGTCCCCGCGCGGTTTCGTCTGGACATTCACCCGACGCCCGGCCAGTTCAGAGAGGGAATCCGCCAGCAGGGTTTTATCGTCGAGATTGAAATCAAGCAGGATCTCGGAGGGCAACGTGCGCATCTGGCTGCCCTGAAGATAGAACTGTCCAACAAATGTCTCGACAACTTCACCCAGCTCCGTGCCGCCCGGTACTTTCGGGAAGTAGCTGCGGCTGCCGAGCACTTTACCCTGGCGAATGAACAGAACGTGAACGCAGGCCAGCCCGTTGTCAAAGGCCACGCCAATCACGTCCAGATCGTCACCGGTATTGGAGACAAACTGCTTTTCGGTAACGCGGCGTACGGCCTGAATTTGGTCACGAATGCGCGCAGCCTCTTCAAACTCCAGCGCCGCGCTGGCTTTCTCCATCCGCGCGATAAGCTGGGTGAGAACCTGATCGTCTTTCCCCGCGAGGAACAGGCGAACATAGTCCACCTGCTGGGCATACTCTTCTTCGCTGACCAGACCCGCTACGCACGGCCCCAGACAGCGACCAATCTGGTACTGCAGGCACGGACGCGAGCGGTTACGGTAAACGCTGTTTTCACACTGGCGGATCGGGAAGATTTTTTGCAGCAGCGCCAGCGTTTCTCGCACGGCATAACCGTTCGGGAACGGGCCGAAATATTCACCCTTCGCATGCTTCGCACCCCTGTGCATCGCCAGACGCGGATGGGTATCCCCGCTCAGGAAAATAAAGGGATAGGATTTATCATCGCGCAGCAACACGTTGTAGCGGGGCTGATACAGTTTGATGTAGTTATGTTCAAGCAGCAGCGCTTCCGTCTCGGTGTGCGTGACGGTGACATCAATATTCTGAATGAGTGCGACCAGCGCTTCGGTTTTGCGTGAGGCAAGATTGCTGCGGAAATAGCTGGAAAGGCGTTTTTTGAGATCTTTCGCCTTACCCACATAGATAACCGTACCGCCAGCGTCATACATGCGATACACGCCTGGCTGGCTGGTGACGGTTTTTAGAAATGCTTTTGAATCGAACGCTTCATTCACTGACTTATTAACGACTCCGCATTACACAGACCATGACGAATGGCCAGGTGAGTCAACTCGACATCACCGTGAATGTTCAGTTTACTGAACATCCGATAGCGGTAGCTGTTCACCGTTTTCGGGCTGAGATTCAGCTGTTCAGAGATCTCATTCACTTTCTGACCTTTGGTGATCATCAGCATAATCTGCAACTCGCGCTCAGACAAACTGGCAAACGGCGATTCCGTTTTTTCAGGTTCAATCTGGCTCAATGCCATCTGTTGTGCAATGTCAGAGGCGATGTAACGCTGCCCGGCAAACACGGAGCGAATCGCATTCACAACTTCCTGTGGTGCGGCGCCTTTACTCAGATACCCGGCGGCCCCCGCCTGCATAACTTTCGCGGGCAGCGGGTTTTCGGTATGTACGGTCAGCATGATGACTTTGGTATCAACAAAGGTACGGGCGATTTTACGTGTTGCTTCAAGCCCACCAATGCCGGGCATGTTCATATCCATCAACACCACGTCGGCCGAGTTTGTGCGACACCATTTCACGGCATCTTCACCACAGCAGGCCTCACCGGCAACTTTAATACCCTTTATATCTTCAAGAATGCGTCGTATCCCTGCGCGCACCAGTTCGTGGTCATCAACAAGAAGGACGTTGATCAAAGGAAATGTCTCCAGAATAGGGATAACGCTACTGACTACTTATTGCGTTTATATTAACGGTTTTCCTCGCAAGATTAAAACGTTAAAAAACGTGCTATACGATTACGCTCTCGTTTTTGGAAATTAGCCTGTACAGCAAGTGGAAAGAAAACCCATGCTGCATGGGCTTTTGCGTCTATTTTTAAGCATCTGTATTCAAAAAGTTACAAAAAACAGGCACGCAACATCGGCTTAAAAACAGTTCTAAACTTTTTGTAACAACAATTAACGGCAAACGAACCGGCGATGACAATAAATGGTGAATATCGCAGAGGAGACATTACCTGTGGGTATTGTTTACGTAAATAAACAAAATGCGGAAAAGTACGAAAAACAACCACTGCTTTTTTTGTCACGGCTTGTGGTATACTCCGCGGCCTTGACTTTCATCGTCGCGCTCGAGCGCTGTTTTATATTGAGGAAAATAAATGAGCTCACCTGATTTCGCCACTGCGGAAAATAACCAAGAACTGGCACAGGAAGTAAACTGTCTGAAAGCGCTGCTGACGCTCATGTTACAGGCAATGGGTCAGGCTGATGCGGGCCGTGTGATCCTTAAGATGGAAAAACAAATCGCGCAGATGGAAGACCAGGCTGAATCAGCCGTATTCGCCAACACCGTTAAGCAGATTAAACAAGCTTACCGTCAGTAAAAAAAACGGCTGGATGCGGTGCATTCAGCCGTTATCTCGTCTGTCACGCAGAACGTGTTGTCTCTTCAGATCAGTCCTGTCGCCGCCGCATAACAGGCAATCTGCGTCTTGTTTGGCGCGTTAAATTTCTTCTGCATATTCTTTTGATGGAAATTAACCGTATTCTCAGATATCGAGAGAATAATCGCTATTTCTGCAGACGTCTTTCCTTCCGCAGTCCACTTCAGAATTTCCCGCTCGCGCTTGCTGAATTTCATTTCAGGCGGCATGACCATCTCATGTTCAAAACGCAGCAGAGACGTTAAGGCCATTTGAACCAGCATTTGCAGGCGCAACTCTATTTCTTCGCCGCTTAACCTGTCAGCCTGTGCGCTAGTACGCGATACAGACAGGAAACCGAGCGCGTGATTAGGCAGCATCAAACACTGTGTAATTCCCGTACGCAAACCGTGGTCCCGCGCGCCGTCCCAGAGTGCCTGAGCATCAGCGAATAATTCATCCGTCCAGGGTAAATGCCCCTGAATGAAATTCTCTGGTTTCAGCACCGGATCGATGGCGAAAAAATTCTCTGACTTATATTGCGCCATCCATTCCTGCGGATAACTGGTTTGGACCGAAATCCGGGGGCGCGTAAAGGGGACAGGATGACGAACGCACAATGAGAAATAATCAAATTCGAGTGCCTGCGTTTGTCGCTGAAGTTCTTGATATACCTCGTCGGCACAGGACATTTCCTGAAACCGGAGGAAGCAATCCCGTCGCCAGTTGAAAAAGTCTGAATCCCTCATACTTACCGAATGAAGCCTCTGATAAAGATAATCATTATTATGGTGAATATAACCTACCACATAAATCTTATTTATTTATACAAAATATCGTCCAATGCTCCTGAATTTTTAGATTTAATACGGTTAATCCGAACATGCGTGGAATAAAAGAACTACGAACATGCGTTTACAGGCGAATAATTTGCCCCAGACGAAAAATCTGGAGCAAATTACGGCAAAAATGCTACTGCATGAGGAATTTTTCGAGGAACTGGCGGGTGCGGGGCTGCTGGGGGTTAGCAAACAAGCTTTTCGCTGGCCCCTGCTCAACAATGCGACCCTGATCCATAAAAATAGCCCGGTCTGCAACATCACGCGCAAAGTTCATTTCGTGAGTCACAATCACCATCGTCCGTTTTTCCTGCGCCAGTTGGCGAATGGTGTTAAGCACCTCCCCTACCAGCTCGGGATCGAGCGCGGAGGTGGGCTCATCGAACAGGATCACATCCGGACGCATCGCCAGCGCGCGCGCAATGGCCACACGCTGCTGCTGTCCACCCGAAAGACGGCGCGGGTAGCTGGTTTCCTTACCTGCCAGCCCAACCTTCGCCAGCAGCTCCCGTGCGCGGGTGGTGGCCTCTTCTTTTGGCTCCCCCTTCACGATGACCGGCCCTTCAATAATATTTTCCAGCACCGTACGGTGCGGGAAAAGGTTGAAGTTCTGGAAAACAAAACCGACATGCTGACGTAGACGGCGAATTAAGCCTTTCTGCTGGCTAATAGATTTCCCGGTATCAATTGTGATATCCCCTACGCGAATCGTTCCGCCTTCAGGCTGTTCAAGGAGATTAATACTGCGCAGCAGCGTGGTTTTCCCCGAGCCACTCGGTCCGATGATCGCTACCACTTCGCCCTGCTCCACTTCCAGATCGATACCGTGGAGCACCGTTTGTCCGTGGAATTTTTTCACCAGGTTTTTAACGTCAATTGCACTCATTTCGGATCACGCTCCTGGCGGTTAAGCTGGTTTTCAAAATAGTTCTGCAGGGCGGAAAGCACCGTCGCCATCACCCAGTAAATCAGCGAGGCCGCCAGATACATCGTGAGCACTTCCAGCGTCCGCGAGGTGATCAGCTGCGCCTGACGGAACAGCTCCGGCACCTGAATGGTGGCCGCCAGCGACGTATCTTTTACCAGGCTGATAAAGCTGTTGCTCAACGGCGGTAACGCTACGCGCGCGGCCTGGGGCAATATCGCCCGACGCAGGGTTTGCCACGGCGTCATCCCGATACTGGCTGCCGCCTCCCACTGCCCTTTATCAATGGAGGAGATGGCCGCTCGCAGGGTTTCGGAGGTGTAGGCAGCGGTATTTAACGACAGACCGATCATCGCCGCCGGGATGGGATCAAGCTCAATACCGAACTGCGGCAAACCGTAGTAAATCATAAAGAGCTGGGCGATAAGGGGCGTGCCGCGGAATACAGAGATGTAAAAACGCGCCAGCCAGCGTACCGGCAAGACGGGCGACATGCGCATTAACGCCAGCACAAACCCAAGCACCAGGCCGAAGAACATCCCTCCGATACTGAGCTGAAGCGTAAACACCGCCCCCTTAAGCAGGAACGGCAGTGAATCAATAACCAGCTGAATACTTTCGTGCATTATTATTTTTCGACCTGATTTTTAGACATGAGGATGATAGGCAAACAGCGCAGGCGCCCCGCCAGTGTGAACAAACAATATCGGTCCTTCATCCTTAAAGCGCTTCTGTGCAATGCCGTCTATCAGCCCCGCCATCGCCTTACCGGTATAGACCGGATCGAGCAGAATGCCTTCGAGGCGTGCCAGCAATTTCACCGCTTCCATCCCCTCTTCATTTTGCGTGCCGTAGCCCGGCGCAAAATAGTCATCCCAGAGCAGAATGTCAGCCCTGGCTTTCAGCTCCAGTTGTTCTGCCACCGCCTGCTGTAACGTAACCACTTTCGGCTTCTGTTCCGCAACGCTGCGGGAGACCGTCACGCCAATCAGCTCGACATCCGGCAGCAGTTGCTCCAGCCCCACCGCCAGCCCGGCATGGGTTCCGGCGCTACCGGAGGCAACAACGACAGAAGAGAGATTCACCGCGCCCTCGCATTGCTGAGCAATTTCCAGCGCGCTTTCTACATAGCCCAGTGCGCCCAGCGCGTTCGACCCGCCGACAGGAATAACGTACGGACGAAAACCTTGCGCTTCAAGACGCGTGGCCAGTTCGTCGAGCTGCGCGGTCGGGTCGGTCAGGGCGTCGACCATCTCGACCTGCACGTTAAACAGATCCAGCAGGAGACGGTTACCGTTAGTGAGATAGTTTTCTGCGTGCGTTCCGATCGGGTTTTCCAGCAGCGCAACGCAGTGTAGGCCAAGTTTTGCCGCCACCGCCGCCGTCTGGCGCACGTGGTTAGACTGAATCGCCCCTGCGGTGATCAGCGTGTCCGCCCCTTCGCGCAGCGCGTCTGCCGCCAGAAACTCCAGCTTGCGCAGCTTATTGCCGCCCATCGCCATCGGCGTCACGTCATCGCGCTTGATGAAAATGTCGCGCCCTAAATAATCAGAAAATCGGGGTAAATACTCCAGCGGCGTGGGCGCGCCGATAAACTCCAGGCGGGGAAAGCGCGTTAAATTCTGCAGTGACATGGTTCCTCCGGTAACGCTAATTCATCTGATATTTTTCATTATGCACGCAGACGCGTAAGAAATAAAAAAGGCGCTTTTAAAAGCGCCTTTTTTTATGGGTCAAAGACTTATTTGGTGACGTCAGCGCCGAACCATTTCTCGGAAAGCGCTTTCAGGCTACCGTCTTTCTGCATGTCAGCAATAGCGGAATCGATCGCTTTCACCAGATCTTCGTTACCTTTACGGATGGCGATACCGGCTTCCTGACGAGAGAACGCATCACCCGCAACGGCCAGGGTATTGTTGGTTTTCTTCACCAGATCCAGCGCGGCCAGGCGGTCAACCAGAATGGCGTCGATACGGCCCACGCGCAGATCCTGGTATTTGGTCGGGTCATCATCATAGGTGCGAATATCCACACCCTGCACGTTCTGGCGCAGCCACTCTTCGTAGTTGGTACCCAGCCCGACGCCGACTTTCTTCCCTTTCAGGTCCGCAGCCGTTTTAATCCCGCCTTCGTTACCTTTCTTCACCAGCGCCTGAATACCGGACACGGTGTACGGCGTGGAGAAGTCATACTTCTTCTTACGCTCGTCAGAAATGGTCACCTGGTTGATCACCACATCAATACGTTTTGAATCCAGCGACGCCAGCATACCGTCCCATTTGGTCGGTTTCAGGGACGCTTTCACGCCAAGGTGTTTCGCCAGTTCTTCCGCAAATTCCACTTCGAAACCGGTCAATTTACCGTCGTCGCCCTGGTAGCTGAACGGAGGATAGGTTCCTTCCAGCCCCACCAGCAGCGTGCCACGCTCTTTTACTTTATTCAGCAGGTTTTCTGCGGCGAACGTTTTTACGCTCATGCCCGCAACCAGCGCAACGGCCATAACACCCATCAGCGCCTGACGACCCAGAAGTGCAAATTTCATAAATACCCCGATACAGTGGAATTTTTACGTAGTGTAGAGAAATCTCCTGCAACGTCAAAGGCGACTGCGCTACATCTTATTCTTTTTTAATATATATCAGAAGTTGTTCCGACGTGGGCTTTCTGCTTCACGACACCCGGCATTTGTACCTTGTATTGAGCATACTTGCGCAGCGCAATCCGGTAGTTGTTGGTGCTGGTCGCAGGCAGCCACGGTTCCAGATTTTCATCCAGATAACCGGTTTTCAGCAGGTCGCGAGAAATATTGTTGACGGTCAGATGTTGCCCAAGGCGACGCAGGCGAACCACATATTCGCGAACGGTGCCGTGGCTCATCTCCGTTTGTTCAAACAGGAATTGCTTAAAGCCGATAATATCGAAGAAGTCGCTTTGCTCTTTGCAGTGGAGATCGCCACAGAAACGGCAAAGCGCCACCCACTCTTTTTGCTCTTCGAGCCAGGCGGCCTCATCCATCAACGTGTCGAGGCGGGATATCGCGATTTTGTTCACGATTTCGCCACGACGAACCAGCGTGATACGGTCGAGTAATTTATTACAGTGGGCGCAATGCGTCTGGCTGTGTTTAAAGTCTTTCAGGTAGCGGCTTAAAGGCCGTCTTTTAGATTGCTGCACCGTCATGATAACTCCTGGTTGTCAATACGTTGTGCGGCATTTCCCAGGTGAATCACTCACCTATAACTTACCCAGTTTCGTGCGTAAGCGCTTGATGGCCTGGCTGTGCAGCTGGCTAACCCGAGACTCCCCCACCTCCAGTACCGCGCCAATCTCCTTGAGATTGAGCTCTTCCTGGTAATAGAGGGTCAACACCAGCTGTTCGCGCTCTGGTAAAGCTTCAATCGCTTCCATCACGCGCTGGCGTAAATTCCCTTCCATTAAATGGTGTAACGGGTTTTCTTGCTGATGCTCATCCGTCACCAGCTCGATGCTATCGCCATGCTCTTCGCGCCACTCATCGTAAGAGAAGAGTTGGCTATTATTGGTATCGAGCAACATCTGACGATACTCTTCAACAGCGATCCCAAGACGCTCCGCCACTTCGGTTTCCGTCGCGTTGCGTCCCAGTTCCTGTTCCAGCTGCCCCATCGCATGCGCCACTTCGCGCGCGTTGCGGCGAACACTGCGCGGCACCCAGTCTCGGCTGCGCAGTTCGTCCAGCATCGCCCCACGAATACGCTGAACTGCGTAAGTCGTAAATGCCGTTCCTTGCAGAGCGTCGTATCGGTCAACTGCATTCAATAACCCGATACCGCCCGCCTGTAGCAGATCGTCCAGTTCCACGCTCGCCGGCAAACGCACCTGGAGGCGCAATGCTTCGTGACGCACCAGCGGAACATAACGCTGCCACAGCGAGTGTTTATCCATTACACCATCAGCGGTATAGAGTGAATTCACGATAAACAGCCCTGCGTTAATTGAGTTATCGGCATGATTATCCGATTCTGCAGGGGTTTCAATTGGGTGAATAGTGGGTGAAATGAGGGGTTATTTGGGGGGTTATGCAAATAGCGCTAAAGAAAAACCCCGCCGAAGCGGGGTTTACGCATTATCAGGCGATTAGCCCTGCAGCAGAGACAGAACCTGCTGAGGAACCTGGTTAGCTTTGGACAGCACGGAGTTACCGGCCTGCTGGATGATCTGCGCTTTAGACATATTTGACACTTCGGTCGCATAGTCGGCGTCCTGAATACGGGACTGCGCTTCAGACAGGTTGGTGGTGGTGTTGTTCAGGTTGGTTACAGCAGAGCTCAGACGGTTCTGTACCGCACCCAGTGAAGAACGGAATTTATCAACAGACGCGATAGCTTTGTCCAGCAGAGCCAGTGGATCTGCAGTTGACACGCCTTTGAACTCGCCCGCTGCGTTCAGGGTAACAGTCTGTGCGTTGTTCAGGGTACCGCCCGCGCCGCCATCAGCGATAGCAGCAGCAGTCAGGGAGTAGTTTTTACCCTGAACTTCAGCGTAACCTGCAGCAGCGCCAGCAGCGTCTGCGCCAACTTTAACTGCAACACCAGTCAGAGTACCGGTACCACCGTTAGCATCGGTGTAGGTGATGTCAGCGGTGTTCACTTTCACGCTGCCAGTTGCATCGTCAACAGACACAGCGTAGTTGTCAGAACCAGAAGAAACCACGTAGCTGGTAGTAGATGCGCCAGCTGGAGTCTGCACGTTGTGCAGAGTCAGGCTCTTCGCGTCCACGCCCAGAGTAGTAGCAACCGCGCTCAGGTCAACATCTTTCAGAGCACCGCTCGCGCCAACCTGAGTGATAGAATCGCTCAGTTTCAGTGCGTTGTTAGAAACGGAGAAGCCGTTCAGACCCAGAGTAGAAGAGTCGATCTGCTGCAGGTCGATGGAGATAGTCTGGCCGTCGTTTGCACCAACCTGAATCGCCATAGAACCGTTTTTAGCCAGTACGTTCACGCCGTTGAACTGAGTCTGACCAGATACGCGGTCGATTTCAGACAGACGGGATTTGATTTCGTCCTGGATTGACGTCAGGTCAGAATCAGAGTTAGTACCGGTCGTTGCCTGAACGGTCAGTTCACGAACACGCTGCAGGTTGTTGTTGATTTCAGACAGCGCGCCTTCAGTGGTCTGTGCCAGAGAGATACCGTCGTTAGCGTTACGTGCAGCCTGAGTCAGACCTTTGATGTTAGACGTGAAGCGGTTAGCGATAGCCTGGCCCGCAGCATCATCTTTAGCGCTGTTGATACGCAGACCGGAAGACAGACGCTCAATAGAAGAAGACAGAGCAGACTGGTTCTTGTTGATGTTGTTCTGAGTGATCAGCGAGAGGCTGTTGGTATTAATGACTTGTGCCATGATTTCGATTCCTGTTGTTCATCAAATCTGTTTGGTTAGATTTGGGTTTCCACCCTTCGGCTTCATCGCCGTCAAAGGTGTTATCGTCTGGTCCAAAACAACCTTTAGATTTTTTTTCAGGATCTCGATAATTTTTTTAGCCACGGAAATACTCTTCTCTATTACCGTTATTCCCGCCATTAAAAAAAAGAAATTAACCGTAAACTTTCACGCATAAAGGCCGATAACCCCACTATTCGTTCTACGTGTCGATAGATTAAGGAATAAATATGGCAAGTATTTCATCATTGGGGATTGGTTCGGGTCTTAAGTTAGCAGACATTCTGGATAGTCTCACCACGGCCGAAAAAGCGCAGCTGACGCCGATTTCCAAACAGCAGACATCCTATACCGCCAAGCTTAGCGCTTACGGCACGTTGAAGAGTTCACTGGAAGCGTTTCAAACCGCCAACACCGCGCTGAATAAAGCTGACCTGTTTACGGCCACCAGCACGGCGAGCAGTACCACGGCATTCAGTGCGACCACGACGGGCAGCGCCATTGCGGGTAAATACACCATTAGCGTCTCTCAGCTGGCGCAGGCGCAGACGCTGACCACTAAAAATACCCAGGCAGATACCAAAACTGCCATTGCCACCGCGGACAGCAAAATTACCTTTACCGCGGGCAACGGTAAAGATCCGGTGACCGTTGATATCAGCGCGGCAAACTCCTCGCTGACCGGCATTCGTGATGCCATCAACAAAGCGGATGCGGGCGTGACCGCCAGTATTATTAACGTCGGTAATGGTCAGTATCGTCTGTCTATTACCTCTACGGAAACCGGTGCAGATAACGCGGTCAGCATCAGCGTGAGCGGCGACAGCGCCCTGCAATCCTTTATGGGTTACAACGGCACCAGCACCGACGCCAGCAACGGCATGACGGAAAGCGTCACCGCGCAGAACGCCAAGCTGAAGGTTAACAATGTTGATATCGAAAACAGCAGCAACACCATTAGCGATGCGCTGGAAGATATCACCCTGAACCTGAATGACGTCACCACCGGTAACCAGACGCTGACGATCACCAAAGATACGTCCAAAGCCGAAACGGCGATGAAAGCCTGGGTAGATGCTTACAACACCCTGCAGGACAGCTTTGCTTCACTGACCAAATATACGGCGGTTGATGCAGGTACGGATGCACAGGACTCCAGCAACGGTGCCCTGCTGGGTGACAGCACGCTGCGTACGATTCAGACCCAGCTGAAAACCATGCTGAGCAACACCGTCGGCGGTACCACGTACAAAACACTGTCGTCTCTGGGTATCACGACCGATCCAAGCTCCGGCAAACTGGAGCTGGATAACACCAAGCTGAAAAAAGCGCTGACGGACAACCCGACTGCCGTGAAAGATCTGGTTGTGGGTGACGGTAAAACCACCGGCATCACCACCACTATGGCCACCCAACTGACTGACTGGCTCTCCAGCAAAGGGATTATCCAGGCGGCAAAAGATGGCGTCAGTAAAACGCTGAACAAGCTTACCGATCAGTACAACGCCGTGAGCGAGCGTATTGACGCGCGCGTGGCACAGTACAAAGCCCAGTTTACCCAGCTGGACGTACTGATGACCTCGCTGAACAACACCAGCAGCTACCTGACGCAGCAGTTTGAAAATACGTCCAGCAGCAAGTAGTAAACGCTAAACGAACCCGAGGGGGATAACATGTACGGCGCAAAAGGCACGCAAGCCTACGCAAAAATAGAGGTTGAAAGCGCGGTGATGAGCGCCAGCCAGCAACAGCTGGTTATCATGCTATTTGATGGAGCCCTCAGCGCGCTGGTTCGCGCGCGTCTGTTCCTGCAAGACGGCAATATTCCGGCAAAGGGGTTGGCACTCTCGAAAGCCATCAACATTATTGAAAACGGGCTGAAGGTTGGCCTGGTGGACAATAACGGTGATGAGCTTACGCAAAACCTGATTGCCCTTTATGCCTATATGGTACGTCGCCTCCTGCACGCCAACGTGAATAACGACGCCAGCGCCATCGAAGAGGTGGAAACATTGCTGCGCAATATCGCTGACGGGTGGAAGGAGGTTGCGGGTACGCCACAACTGATGCAGGACGCCGTCTAATGAGTAATGCACCGCAACTCTATACCCTTTATCAGCAACTCCTTGAGCAGAGCCAGTTGATGTTGCGACTGGCTCGCCAGGGTTTATGGGATGATCTCATTACTTGTGAAACCGATTATGTCAACGCGGTGCACTCGCTGGCTCGTCTTACGCAGGAAGCGGAACCCTCTGCACAAATGCAGGAGCAACTTCGACCGACTCTGCGCGTGATCCTCGACAATGAAAGCCAGGTGAAAACATTGCTGCAGTCCAGAATGAATGAACTGGCTAAAATGGTGGGTCAATCCTCCATTCAGAAAACCGTTCTTTCCACCTACAGCAACCAGGGCGGTCATGTCCTGGTCCCGCAAAGTAATAGCGATCTCAATTAGCCATGTAGCTGGCGAACGAACGTTTCCCGCTTCGTTCGCCAGGCATTTCTGCAAAACGTACTCCATACTTGAGTTTCGCGACCTCATGGAGACGGTGCATGCGCAATCCAACCTTACTGCAATGCTTTCACTGGTATTACCCCGCTGGCGGTGAATTGTGGCGAGAAGTCACGGCTTTAGCCCCCAACCTCAACGAAATCGGCATTAACATGGTGTGGCTACCTCCGGCGTACAAAGGCGCATCGGGGGGATATTCCGTAGGCTATGACTCTTACGATCTGTTCGATCTCGGTGAGTTTGACCAGAAAGGCAGCGTCGCCACCAAATACGGCGATAAAGCACAGCTGCTGGAGGCCATCGACGCGCTCAAAAGCAACCAGATCGCCGTGCTGCTGGATGTGGTGGTCAACCACAAAATGGGGGCGGACGAGAAAGAGTCGATCCGCGTGCAGCGCGTCAATGAACAAGACCGTACGCAAATCGACGATGAAATCATCGAGTGTGAAGCCTGGACGCGCTACACCTTCCCTGCCCGCGCGGGGAAATATTCGCAGTTTATCTGGGATTACAAATGCTTCAGCGGCATCGACCACATTGAAAACCCCAATGAAGATAATATCTTCAAAATCGTCAACGACTACACCGGCGAAGGCTGGAACGATCAGGTCGACGACGAGATGGGCAATTTCGACTACCTGATGGGCGAGAACATCGATTTTCGCAATCATGCCGTGACCGAGGAGATCAAATACTGGGCGCGCTGGGTGATGGAGCAAACGCAGTGTGACGGTTTTCGTCTGGATGCCGTAAAACATATTCCGGCCTGGTTTTATAAGGAGTGGATTGAGCACGTGCAGGAGGTGGCGCCGCAGCCGCTGTTTGTTGTCGCGGAATACTGGTCGCACGAGGTGGATAAACTGCAGAACTACATCAATCAGGTAGACGGCAAAACCATGCTGTTCGATGCGCCGCTGCAGATGAAGTTCCACGAGGCGTCGCGTGAGGGGCGCGACTACGACATGAGCCAGATCTTCACCGGCACGCTGGTGGAAGCCGATCCGTTCCATGCGGTCACGCTGGTTGCCAACCACGACACCCAACCCCTGCAGGCGCTGGAAGCCCCGGTGGAAGCCTGGTTTAAACCTCTCGCCTATGCGTTAATTCTGCTGCGCGAAAACGGCGTGCCGAGCGTGTTCTATCCGGACCTCTTCGGTGCCAGCTACGACGATACGGGCGGAGACGGTAACACGTACCATATTGATATGCCCGTGATTGAACAACTGCATGAGCTGATCCTCGCCCGCCAGCGTTTTGCCCACGGCATTCAGACGCTGTTTTTTGATCATCCTAACTGTATCGCGTTCAGCCGCAGCGGGACCGACGACGCGCCGGGTTGCGTGGTGGTCCTTTCCAATGGCGATGACGGGGAAAAAGTGATTTGTCTGGGAGAGAATTACGGCGATAAAACCTGGCGTGATTTTCTGGGCAATCGCGAGGAAACCGTGACCACGGCGGCGGATGGTGAAGGAACGTTCTTCTGTAACGGAGGAAGCGTCAGCGTGTGGGTAATAGAGGATGCGCTGTAGAAACAATGCCGGGTGGCGGCTTCGCCTTACCCGGCCTACAAAAGCACCGTCCCGTAGGCCGGGTAAGCGTCAGCGCCACCCGGCAAAAAACGGCTACGGTAGCTTACTCTCCAGCGGATTTTTGCTCAGGTAATTCGCACACTCTACCGTTGGACGATCCACTTTTTGCAGCTCCATACCATCATACTCAAGCGTTGCACCATCACGCTCCAGCGGATAGATATCCAGCTTGCGGGTCACGTTATAGTAATCATCCGAACGCAGCATAATCTTGCCCGGCACCGCCACCACGCGCTGCCATTGACGGCAATCCAGCGTATCGCCCTCTTCCGTCACCACCAGCGTGGCAATCGCCTCCGGGCTCACCATCTTGCTTTGCGGCCCTTTTGACTGCCAGTACCCTGCCAGATGCGACGGCACAGGGTGCTTGATGACTTCCTGATAATTATCAACCTGAACACAGCCGGTTAACGCCAGAAGCGCACCCACAATTGCTATTTTTTTCATCATCTTTCCTGCGTGGGAAGAAAAAAATATTGTGGCATTAAAGCGGTATGGGTGCCAGCGTAAGATCGGCAGGTTTTACACCTGCATCGACATCACGTCCTGATAGGCCGATACCAGCTTATTACGCACCTGGAGGCCCATCTGCAGAGACACCGACGCTTTTTGCAGATCGGCCATCACATCATTGAGCGCCACGCCCGGCTCACCGAGCGTAAATTTTTCCGCCTGCGTCCGGGCAGCGTTCTGCTTGTCGCTGATACGGTCAAGCGCGGCGTGCAGTTGCCCCGCAAAGCTGATGGTTGAAGGTTCGTCCATCACGTTCTGATTACGTGCCGTCATTGCCGTTGCCTGCAGCTGACTGATTACCCCTTCAATGCCCTGTATAGCCATGACTTTCCCCTGGATGGATTTTTACGCGGTCAAGACTAACAGCTTGTCAATCAGATAATGGCGGTAAATAGCGTTAAAAAACCAGGTTATTTGACGCATAGAAAATCACGAATCATCAAATAATGGCAGGGCCATCAATATGGAACTTTTGTCGTGTTTGCCGACCCGGGAGTCAGTTTTGTTTCTCTACACGAATAACGTAAACCACCAGGATTTAAGAGGTGCGCAATGAGTGCAACAGCATCGACAGCGCCACAGAATAAATCACTCGAGTGGATGAACCGCCTTCGCGCGAACCCTAAAATCCCGTTGATCGTGGCAGGCGCTGCCGCCATTGCGATCCTTGTTGCGATGGTCCTGTGGGCGAAAAGCCCTGATTACCGCACGCTTTACAGTAACCTTTCCGATCAGGATGGCGGTGCCATCGTCACCCAGCTTACCCAGATGAACATCCCTTATCGCTTTGCCGATAACGGCGGCGCGCTTGAAGTGCCAGCGGACAAGGTGCACGAGCTTCGCCTGCGCCTGGCGCAGCAGGGTCTGCCGAAAGGCGGCGCGGTCGGTTTCGAACTGCTAGATCAGGAAAAATTCGGTATCAGCCAGTTCAGCGAGCAGGTGAACTACCAGCGCGCGCTGGAAGGTGAACTGGCCCGTACCATTGAAACCTTAGGCCCGGTGAAGAGTGCGCGTGTGCACCTTGCCATGCCTAAGCCCTCTTTATTTGTTCGTGAACAGAAATCCCCTTCTGCCTCCGTAACCGTCAACCTTGAGCCTGGCCGCGCGCTGGACGAAGGGCAAATCAGCGCGGTCACGCATCTGGTCTCCAGCGCGGTTGCAGGCTTACCGCCGGGCAACGTGACGCTGGTGGATCAGGGCGGTCATCTGCTGACGCAAAACAACAGCGCCGGTCGCGATCTGAACGACGCGCAGCTGAAATACGCGGCCGATGTGGAAGGTCGTCTTCAGCGCCGTATCGAAGCGATCCTGGGCCCGGTCGTCGGTAACAGCAACGTGCATGCTCAGGTTACCGCGCAGATCGATTTTGCGAATAAAGAACAAACGGAAGAGCAATACAGCCCGAACGGCGATCCGTCTCAGGCGGTGATGCGTTCTCGTCAGATTAACTCGAACGAGCAGGTGGGCGGCCCCTACCCTGGCGGCGTGCCGGGCGCGCTGTCTAACCAGCCTGCTCCGGCTAACGCGGCACCGATTTCAACGCCTCCGGCCAACCAGCAGAATGCCCAGCAGACAACCTCAACGGCAACTAACGCAGGACCGCGTACCAGCAGCCGTAACGAAACCACGAACTTCGAAGTGGACCGTACTATCCGCCACACCAAACTGAACGTGGGGGATATTCAGCGTCTGTCTGTTGCCGTGGTGGTGAACTACAAAACCCTGCCGGACGGCAAGCCTCTGCCACTGACGGCCGAGCAGATGAAGCAGATTGAAGATCTGACCCGTGAAGCGATGGGCTACTCCGAAAAACGTGGCGATACGCTGAACGTGGTGAACTCACCGTTCAACTCGGTTGATGAAAGCGGTGGCGAACTCCCGTTCTGGCAACAGCAGTCGTTTATCGATCAGCTGATGTCCGCTGGCCGCTGGTTACTGGTGCTGATTGTTGCCTGGCTGCTGTGGCGTAAGGGCGTACGTCCTCAGCTCCAGCGCCGTGCTGAAGCCGAGAAAGCTGCTCTGGAACAGATGAATAATCGCCAGGAAGTGGAAGAAGCAGTTGAAGTGCGCCTCAGCAAAGACGAGCAGGTGCAGCAGCGCCGCGCTAACCAGCGCATGGGCGCTGAGGTCATGAGCCAGCGCATTCGCGAAATGTCAGACAACGATCCGCGCGTCGTCGCGCTGGTCATCCGCAGCTGGATGGGTAACGAACATGAGTAATACGCTTACAGGTACCGATAAAAGCGTCATCCTGCTGATGACCATTGGCGAAGACCGCGCGGCAGAGGTGTTCAAACACCTCTCGCAAAGAGAGGTGCAAATCCTCTCTGCGGCCATGGCCAACGTGCGGCAGATCTCCAACAAGCAGCTGACCGAAGTGCTGGCGGAATTTGAGCAGGAAGCCGAACAGTTTGCCGCGCTCAACGTCAACGCCAACGAATACCTGCGCTCCGTGCTGGTCAAGGCGCTGGGCGAAGAGCGTGCCGCCAGCCTGCTGGAAGATATTCTGGAAACCCGCGATACCGCCAGCGGTATCGAAACGCTCAACTTTATGGAGCCGCAGAGCGCCGCCGATCTTATTCGCGACGAGCACCCGCAGATTATCGCGACCATTCTGGTTCACCTCAAACGGGGCCAGGCAGCCGATATTCTGGCGCTGTTCGAAGAGCGTCTGCGTCACGATGTGATGCTGCGTATCGCCACGTTTGGCGGTGTCCAGCCAGCCGCGCTGGCGGAGCTGACCGAAGTGTTGAACAACCTGCTCGACGGCCAGAACCTCAAGCGCAGCAAAATGGGCGGCGTGAGAACGGCGGCCGAGATCATCAACCTGATGAAAACGCAGCAGGAAGAAGCGGTCATCACCGCGGTGCGCGAGTTCGACGGCGAGCTGGCGCAGAAAATTATCGACGAGATGTTCCTGTTCGAAAACCTGGTCGAAGTGGACGATCGCAGCATCCAGCGCCTGCTTCAGGAAGTGGATTCCGAATCGCTGCTTATCGCCCTCAAAGGTGCCGAACAGCCGCTGCGCGAGAAGTTCCTGCGCAACATGTCCCAGCGTGCAGCCGATATCCTGCGCGACGACCTGGCCAACCGTGGTCCGGTGCGTCTGTCTCAGGTGGAAAACGAACAGAAAGCGATCCTGCTTATCGTTCGTCGACTGGCCGAAACCGGCGAGATGGTGATTGGCAGCGGAGACGACACCTATGTCTAATGAGCTGCCGTGGACGCGCTGGACACCCGACGATCTGGCGCCTCCCCTCTCCGAGTTTATCCCGGCCGCACTCCCGTCCGATGAGGGCGATATCGATGCCGCGGTGCCCGAGCTGAGCGAAGAAGAGCAGCGTGCGCAGATGCTGGCGCAGATGCAAATGCAGGCGCACGAACAGGGCTTCAACGCCGGTCTGCACGAAGGACGACAGAAAGGTCAGGAGCAGGGTTATCAGGAAGGGCTGGCAAAAGGGCTGGAGCAAGGCATCGAACAGGCGCGTCAGCAGCAGGCGCCCCTCAATGCCCGTATGCAGCAGCTGGTTAGCGAATTCCAGCATACGCTGGACGCGCTTGACAGCGTGATTGCGTCGCGCCTGATGCAGATGGCGCTGGAAGCCGCGCGTCAGGTGATTGGCCAGACGCCAACCGTCGATAACTCGGCGCTGATTAAACAGATTCAGGGTCTGCTCCAGCAGGAGCCGCTGTTCAGCGGAAAGCCGCAGCTGCGCGTGCACCCGGACGATCTCCAGCGCGTGGAAGAGAGTCTTGGCGCAACGCTCAGCCTGCACGGCTGGCGGCTGCGGGGCGATCCCTCGTTACACCACGGCGGGTGCAAAGTCTCTGCGGATGAGGGCGATCTGGATGCCAGCGTCGCCACCCGCTGGCAAGAACTGTGCCGCCTGGCAGCACCGGGAGTTGTCTGATGACCGCACGCCTTACCCGCTGGCTCAACACGCTCGATAACTTCGAAACGAAGTTGGCACAACTGCCATCTGTTCGTCGTTATGGCCGTCTGACCCGCGCCACCGGCCTGGTGCTGGAAGCGACGGGCCTGCAGCTTCCGCTGGGTGCCACCTGCGTTATTGAGCGTCAGGACGGACTGGAAATGCGTGAGGTCGAAAGTGAGGTGGTCGGATTTAACGGCCAGCGCCTGTTCCTGATGCCGCTCGAAGAAGTTGAAGGCATTCTGCCCGGCGCGCGCGTCTATGCGAAAAACAGTTCAGGCGACGGTCTGCAAAGCGGCAAGCAGTTACCGCTTGGGCCAGCGCTCCTTGGGCGCGTGCTGGACGGCAGCGGCAAACCGCTCGACGGCCTGCCCTCGCCGGACACCACCGAAACGGGGGCGCTGATCACCCAGCCGTTCAACCCGCTGCAGCGTACCCCTATCGAGCACGTGCTGGATACCGGCGTGCGCCCGATTAACGCCCTGCTGACCGTGGGACGTGGACAGCGTATGGGCCTGTTCGCCGGGTCCGGCGTGGGGAAATCCGTCCTGCTCGGCATGATGGCGCGCTATACCCAGGCCGATGTGATCGTCGTGGGGCTGATTGGCGAGCGTGGACGCGAAGTCAAAGACTTCATCGAAAACATTCTGGGTGCGGAAGGCCGCGCCCGCTCGGTGGTCATTGCCGCCCCGGCGGATGTATCACCCTTACTGCGTATGCAGGGTGCCGCCTACGCGACCCGCATCGCCGAAGATTTTCGCGACCGCGGCCAGCACGTCCTGCTGATCATGGACTCCCTGACCCGTTACGCGATGGCGCAGCGTGAAATCGCGCTCGCCATCGGTGAGCCTCCGGCCACCAAAGGGTATCCGCCTTCGGTATTTGCCAAGCTCCCGGCGCTGGTCGAACGCGCGGGGAACGGCATCAGCGGCGGCGGCTCGATCACCGCATTCTATACGGTGCTGACCGAGGGCGATGACCAGCAGGATCCGATTGCCGACTCCGCGCGTGCGATCCTCGACGGTCACATTGTGCTGTCGCGCCGTCTGGCCGAAGCCGGGCATTACCCGGCGATTGATATTGAAGCATCCATCAGCCGCGCAATGACGGCGCTGATAACCGAGAAGCACTACGCCCGCGTGCGTAACTTCAAACAACTGCTCTCCAGCTTCCAGCGCAACCGCGATCTGGTGAGCGTTGGGGCGTATGCCAAAGGCAGCGACCCGATGCTCGACAAAGCGATTGCGCTCTGGCCGCAGCTGGAGGCGTTTTTGCAACAAGGTATTTTTGAACGCGCCGACTGGGAAGACTCAATCCAGGCTCTGGATCTGATTTTCCCGCAGGTGTAACACAGGTGGAGGGCGAAGGTCATGGCGCAAAACAGCGCGTTATCAACGCTAAAAGATCTGGCTGAAAAAGAAGTTGATGATGCCGCACTGCAGCTTGGCGCAATGCGACGCGGGTGCCAGCAGGCTGAAGAGCAGTTGAAGATGTTAATCGACTATCAGCATGAATATCGCACCAACCTGAATACCGATATGACGCAGGGCATTGGCAGCCAGCGCTGGATCAACTATCAGCAGTTTATCCAGACGCTGGAAAAGGCGATTGAGCAACACCGCCTGCAGCTTAACCAGTGGACCGAAAAAGTGGATACCGCGCTCAACTTCTGGCGCGAGAAAAAACAGCGGCTGCAGGCCTGGCAAACGCTACAGGACCGACAGGTCGCGGCGTCAACCCTGGCGGAAAACCGCCTGGATCAGAAAAAAATGGATGAGTTTGCCCAGCGCGCATCAATGAGGAAACCGGAATGATCACACTGCAACAACTGCTGATGACCGACAGCGACCTGTCAGGCGGCACGCAAACGGGGAAAGGCGCCGAGGGTGCGCAAGACTTTCTTTCTCTGCTGGCGGGCGCGTTGACCGATGCGACCGGTCAGGGCAAAGATGCGCCGCTGACCCTGGCTGATTTGAAAGCCGCTGGCAGCAAGCTGTCCAGGGTGGCGCAACAGGACGCAGGCGAGACTACCCTGCAGGCGAAAATTGCCGACCTGCTCTCACGCCAGGAGACGCTGACCGCCGACGATGACGTGGCGAAAACCACTGCGCTGCAAACGCTGGTGTCCGGGCTGATGCCGACGACCCACGGTGATGCGTTAAAGACGCTGACGCACGCGTCCGCAAAAGATGACAGCAAAACTGACCTCAGCGAAGACGAACTCGCGGGGCTCAGCGCGCTAATGGCGATGCTGCCGCACCAGCAGACGGCAACACCGGTGACGACGCAGGCAACCCACGTCGACGGCGTTACCGCTCAGACGTCCCTCACCTCCTCTCTTCCGCAAACGCTGAAAAACGCGCTGCCGGGCAAAGAGAATAACCAGCCTCAGGCGGCGTCTCAGCCTGTGGCACAAACGGCTGACGCAGCCCTGCCAGCCAGCGTACCCGTGACGCCTGCGGTTGCGGCGGCGGCTGAGAAACAGGACATCGCGAGCAGCGCGACGACAACCTCGCCCACCGCAACCCTGGCACCGATCCTCAGCAGCCACGCGACCTCACAGCCTGCTGCAACCGTTGCCACCGCGCCGGTATTGAGCCAGCCGCTCGGCACCAGCGAATGGCAGCAGACGCTGAGCCAGCACATCACGCTGTTCACGAAGCAAGGCCAGCAGACCGCTGAACTGCGTCTGCACCCGGAAGACCTGGGCCAGGTGCAAATCTCGCTTAAACTGGATGATAACCAGGCGCAGCTGCAGATGGTGTCTCCGCACAGCCACGTGCGCGCGGCGCTGGAGGCTGCTCTGCCGGTCTTACGCACCTCTCTGGCGGAAAGCGGCATTCAGCTTTCGCAGAGCAGCGTCAGCAGCGAGAGCTTCGCCGGACAGCAGCAATCCTCATCACAGCAGCAACAGCAGGCTTCCCGCTCGGGCCAGCACGGCGCGTTCAATGAAGAGAGTGATGAGTTATTGCCGACCCCTGCCGCCCTGCAATCCGCCGCGCGGGGAAATGGCGCAGTGGATATCTTCGCCTAAACGCCAGAGGTAGCGTGATTATTCCCGTCTTTTCCACGCTTTGAGATAAGGCGGACACGGGATAATCACCCTATTAAGCTGTACCGAAACAGGAAGCTCGTATCAGATGACTGACTCCGCTATCACCAAAAAAAGTAAGCGCTCCATCTGGATCCCGCTGCTGGTGTTGATCACGCTCGCCGCCTGCGCTACCGCGGGCTATAGTTACTGGCGTATGCAGCAGGAACCGACTGCCGCTGCAGCCAAAGCTGAAGCGCCACCGCCTCCGGCTCCCGTGTTCTTCCCGCTGGACACCTTCACCGTTAACCTGGGTGATGCGGATCGTGTGCTTTATGTTGGCATTACGCTGCGCCTGAAAGACGAAGCTACCCGTTCTCGTCTGAACGATTATCTTCCTGAAGTGCGTAGCCGTCTGCTGCTGCTGTTCTCTCGTCAGGACGCTTCGACGCTCGCTACCGATGACGGTAAGCAAAAACTGGTCGACGCCATCAAACAGACGCTGTCGACCCCGCTGGTAAACGGCCAACCGAAGCAGGAAGTCACCGACGTTCTGTATACAGCCTTCATTCTGCGGTAACGACATGGGCGACAGTATTCTTTCTCAGGCAGAAATCGATGCGCTGCTCAACGGCGACAGCGATAAGAGTGATGATCCGCAACCGGGTTTGAGCGGCGACGACAATATTCGCCCCTATGACCCGAATACCCAGCGTCGCGTGGTACGTGAACGTTTGCAGGCGCTGGAGATCATCAACGAACGTTTTGCGCGTCAGTTCCGTATGGGGCTGTTTAACCTGCTGCGTCGTAGCCCGGATATCACCGTCGGCGCGATCCGCATTCAGCCGTATCATGAGTTTGCCCGCAACCTGCCGGTGCCAACCAACCTTAACCTGATCCATCTGAAGCCGCTGCGCGGCACCGGTCTGGTGGTGTTTTCGCCAAGCCTGGTGTTCATAGCGGTGGATAACCTGTTCGGCGGCGACGGGCGTTTCCCGACCAAAGTAGAAGGCCGTGAGTTCACCCACACCGAGCAGCGCGTCATTAACCGCATGCTGAAGCTGGCGCTGGAGTCTTACAGCGACGCGTGGAAAGCGATTAACCCGCTGGAAGTGGAGTACGTCCGTTCCGAGATGCAGGTGAAGTTCACCAATATCACCACCTCGCCGAACGATATCGTCGTTAACACGCCGTTCCACGTTGAAATCGGCAACCTGACCGGTGAGTTCAACATCTGCCTGCCGTTCAGCATGATTGAACCGCTGCGCGAGCTGCTGGTGAACCCGCCGCTGGAGAACTCGCGCCACGAAGATCAGAACTGGCGTGAAAACCTGGTTCGCCAGGTTCAGCATTCGCAGCTGGAGCTGGTAGCGAGCTTTGCCGATATTCCGCTGCGGTTATCTCAGATCCTGAAATTACAACCCGGCGACGTTTTGCCGATAGAAAAACCCGACCGCATTATTGCCCATGTGGATGGTGTCCCCGTGCTGACCAGTCAGTACGGCACAATTAACGGCCAGTATGCGTTACGCGTTGAGCACTTGATCAACCCGATATTGAATTCGCTGAATGAGGAACAGCCCAAATGAGTGACATGAACAATCCGTCCGATGAGAACAGCGGAGCACTGGACGATCTGTGGGCTGACGCGTTAAACGAGCAAAAGACGACCCCGACGAAAAGCGCGGCGGACGCGGTATTCCAGCAGCTGGGCGGCGGCGACGTCAGCGGCACGCTGCAGGATATCGACCTGATCATGGATATCCCGGTTAAGCTGACGGTTGAGCTGGGCCGCACCCGCATGACCATTAAAGAGCTGCTGCGCCTGACGCAGGGTTCCGTGGTCGCCCTTGACGGCCTGGCCGGTGAACCGCTGGATATTCTGATCAACGGTTATCTGATTGCTCAGGGTGAAGTGGTGGTGGTTGCTGATAAGTACGGCGTGCGCATCACCGACATCATTACGCCATCCGAACGTATGCGTCGTCTGAGCCGTTAAGCATGAAAACCCAGGCAACAATGTCCCAACCCTCCGCGGTACCTGGCTCACCGCTGCTCCAGGTGAGCGGTGCCCTGTTCGGTATTATTGCCTTCATTCTTATTGCGGCCTGGCTGGCAAAGCGTTTTGGTCTGGCGGGTAAAACCGCCGGAACGCGCGGCCTGAAGGTCAGCGCCAGTACCACGCTGGGACCACGCGAGCGCGTGGTCATCGTCGACGTGGAAGATGCGCGTCTGGTACTGGGGATCACCGCCTCAAACATCAATGTATTGCATAAACTGCCGCCCGCCCCCGTCACGGGTGACGAGCGCGCAGAAGCCCCAGCGGATTTCCAGTCCGTTATGAAGAGTTTGCTTAAGCGTTCCGGGAGATCCTGATGCGCCGTTTGTTATCCCTTACGCTTGCGGGTGTTGGCCTGTTTGCTCCCGCGGTCTATGCGCAACTGCCCGGTCTGGTCTCGACCCCGCTTGCCGGAGGCGGTCAAAGCTGGTCGCTTTCGGTTCAGACGCTGGTGTTCATCACCTCGCTGACCTTTATTCCGGCCATTCTGCTGATGATGACCAGCTTTACCCGCATCATCATTGTTTTTGGCCTGCTGCGAAACGCCCTGGGAACCCCTTCCGCGCCGCCCAACCAGGTGCTGCTGGGTCTGGCCCTGTTTTTGACTTTTTTCATTATGTCGCCGGTGATCGACAAGATTTACACCGACGCCTACCAGCCGTTTAGCGAAGATAAAATCTCGATGGAAGTTGCGCTGGAGAAAGGCGCGCAGCCGCTGCGTGAATTTATGCTGCGCCAGACGCGTGAAGCGGATTTAGCGCTCTTTGCCCGCCTCTCCAACACCGGCGAGCTTCAGGGACCGGAAGCGGTGCCGATGCGCATTTTGCTGCCAGCCTATGTCACCAGCGAGCTAAAAACCGCGTTCCAGATTGGCTTCACTATTTTCATTCCGTTCCTGATTATCGACCTGGTGATCGCCAGCGTCCTGATGGCGCTCGGGATGATGATGGTACCGCCTGCGACCATCGCTCTGCCCTTTAAGATCATGCTCTTTGTGCTGGTCGATGGCTGGCAGCTGCTGGTCAGTTCGCTGGCGCAGAGTTTCTACAGTTGAGGAGCGCGCAATGACGCCAGAATCGGTCATGATGATGGGCACGGAAGCGATGAAAGTCGCGATTGCCGTTGCCGCCCCGCTGCTGCTTGTTGCCCTCGTGACCGGTCTGATCATCAGTATCCTGCAGGCCGCCACGCAGATTAACGAAATGACGCTGTCGTTTATCCCGAAAATCATTGCCGTGTTCGTGGCGATTATCGTCGCCGGGCCGTGGATGCTGAACCTGCTGCTGGACTATATGCGCAACCTGTTCACCAATCTGCCGTACATCATCGGCTGATATCACGATGCTGCACTTCACCAGCGATCAATACGTCCAGTGGCTGGGCGTCTACTTCTGGCCGATGCTGCGCATTATGGCGCTCATCTCAACCGCCCCTATTCTCAGCGAGAAATCGATACCCAAGCGCATCAAAGTGGGGCTGGGGATCGTCATCACGATTATTGTCGCCCCGTCCCTGCCGCCGGTTGATATCCCTGTATTTTCCGCTAACGCCGTATGGGTGGCGCTTCAGCAGGTGATGATCGGCGTCGCCGTTGGGTTTACCATGCAGCTCGCCTTTGCGGCAGTGCGTACTGCGGGTGAGCTGATCGGCCTGCAAATGGGGTTATCCTTCGCCACCTTCGTCGACCCCGGCAGCCACCTCAACATGCCGGTGCTGGCGCGTATCATCGATCTGCTGGCGATGCTGCTGTTCCTGTCGTTTAACGGCCACTTATGGCTTATCTCAATGCTGGTGGACACCTTCCACACGCTACCGATTGGCGAAAATCCGGTTAACAGCAACGCGTTTCTGGCGCTGGTGCGTGCCGCCGGGCTGATTTTTCTCAACGGGCTGATGCTGGCGCTGCCGATCATCACCCTGCTGCTAACCGTTAACCTGGCATTAGGCCTGCTGAACAGAATGGCGCCGCAGCTTTCCGTGTTTGTCATTGGTTTTCCCGTGACGTTGACGGTCGGTCTTTTATTAATGTCATTGCTAATGCCACTTATCGCCCCCTTCTGTGAACATTTATTCAGCGAGATATTCAACCTGTTAGCGGATATTGTCAGCGAACTGCCCCGCAAATAATAGTCCTCACACTCCATATTGTCTTTCTGAGGATATTCCTAAAATAAAACGCGAAAAACATCTTCCAGGATATATCTGACGCGGTTTAAATGTTTCTAACCATCTCACAATACTTAATATTTACTTTACTTTAAGAAGATTCCTGGCAAATTATAAGTAACTTTACGGGATAGTGAGTTCGCCTGAAAGTCTTTGTCATGCTCACAGGTTTTATTTGGTTTTTTCCATCCCGTATGGCTGTTTATGAGCTCTCAGGCAGATGGTGAATTATCGTTACGCATTGAGTGAGGGTATGCCATGTCAACGATCATTATGGATTTATGCAGCTACACCCGGCTAGGGTTAACCGGGTATCTGGCAAGCAGAGGGGTAAGAAAGAGAGACATCAACGATGCACACACCGTTGACGAACTCGAAGCCGCTTGTGAAGCACACAAGCCCGGCGTGGTGTTTATTAATGAGGACTGTTTCATTCACGATCCAGCCAACAGTCAGCACATTAAGCAAATCATTAATCAGCATCCTAAAACGTTGTTTATTGTTTTTATGGCGATCGCCAATATTCATTTTGACGAATACTTGTTGGTCCGTAAAAATTTATTGATCAGTTCTAAATCGATTAAACCCGAGTCGCTGGATGACATTTTGGGTGATTATTTGAATAAAGAAGTTAAGAATGTAGGAGCGGTTAACTTACCCACCCTATCATTAAGCAGAACTGAATCAAGTATGCTCAGAATGTGGATGGCTGGACAAGGGACAATTCAGATCTCGGACCAGATGAATATCAAGGCAAAAACGGTTTCGTCACACAAAGGAAATATTAAAAGGAAAATTAAAACGCATAATAAGCAAGTGATCTACCACGTCGTTCGCCTGACCGATAATGTCACAAACGGAATTTTCGTTAATATGCGCTGATCCGCGTAAGACCTTCTGTACCCTACCTGCGATCTCTGGCCTGGCCAGAGATTTTTGCATTTAGAGCCGCATGGGCCGGGGACGGGAACGCCGCCCGACACCACGCTATTCTGCTGCTTCCACAAAAATACCATCCTCATGTCCCAGTTCGTTAAAGAACCAGATACCGAGCGGGTAGTCTTCCAGAGAAACCAGGTACATTACACCTTCGCTAAACTCTTCTATTGCCAGCACCACACCCGGGCGGCGCGGTCCACCGTCCGTTTTAACGGTTACCCGATCGTTGACCTTCATACATTCCTCCTGTGGTTTTGAGCCAGTGTAGAACAAAACGCATTAACTGGCACCGACCCCCGGCGCGAATGGTGTTTTTGTGTGCGGTCTATACTTATGGATGGACACGGTTGCATGAGGACCCCGTAATGAAGACCGATAAAGAGTACAGCGACACCATCAAGCGTGAGGTGGAGGT
The DNA here is from genome assembly GCF_014103035.1 of Enterobacter sp. RHBSTW-01064. NCBI lineage: Bacteria > Pseudomonadati > Pseudomonadota > Gammaproteobacteria > Enterobacterales > Enterobacteriaceae > Enterobacter > Enterobacter sp. RHBSTW-01064. The sequence continues at coordinate 617,880 of NZ_JABXOU010000001.1, forward strand.
GGATGTCGATGCCCTGCTGGCCGCTATCAATGAGATCAGTGAGTCCGAAGTTCGCCGCTCAGACGATGAGTCAGACAAAGTGATTGTAAACGGAAGGGACTATCACACTTACCGCGAGCTGGCCGAAGCCTTCGAGCTTGATATTCATGACTTCAGCGTGTCTGAAGCGAATCGGTAAGATAAAAAAATCCCGGTCATGGGGATGGCCGGGATCAAACTTGCTTATGCAAGAAGCACTTGAAAATTCGTTACACCAGGAAATCTGATGTAGAAACAACACTATCCCCAACGGATTTGTCTGACAAGCATATATTCTCCTGGTGAATATAATATTTTATACATGTGAATTTTAGTTATGAGCAGCAACATGCGCCGCGTGTGGGTTACGCAGGAACGATTCCGTCAAACCGCTCTCCCGGCACGGTCTTTTTTTAGGAATAATCTTAGATAGGCGCGCGTCAGCCATCAGGAGCCGTTATGCCTTCGCTTCAGAATCCACTGCTGATTTTCACCGATCTGGATGGGACACTGCTGGATATTCATACCTATGACTGGCAGCCTGCCGCCGCATGGCTGGAGCGGCTACAGGATAAACAGGTCCCCGTTATCCTTTGCAGCAGCAAGACGGCGGCTGAGATGCTCGACATCCAGCAGGAGTTAGGCCTGGAAGGGCTGCCGTTCATTGCGGAAAATGGGGCGGTCATTCAGCCTGATGTTCGCTGGGATCCCCCTGCCCGGCGCATCACGGGGATATCGCACCCTACGATTCGTCAAATCATCGAGCAGATCAGACTGCAAACGCACGTTAAATTCACCACCTTTGATGACGTGAATGAACGGGTAATCGGTGAATGGACGGGACTGACGCCTTCCCGTTCGCTGCTTGCGCGCAGGCATGAAGCGTCCCTGACGTTAATCTGGCGCGACAGCGATGCGCAAATGACGCGCTTTGAAGAGGCGCTGGAACCGCATGGCCTGCAGTTTGTACAGGGGGCGAGATTCTGGCACGTCCTGGACGTGCGCTGCGGCAAGGATGTGGCGGTAAAATGGCTGACTGAACAGTATTCTCTGCAGGAGCGTGTTGCGTGGACATCCCTTGGGCTGGGCGATGGTCCCAACGACGCTCCGCTGTTAGACAGCGTCGACTTTGCGGTGGTGGTCAAAGGCATTAACCGCCAGGGCATTTCGCTGCAGAACGATAGCCCGGAACGGGTTTATCACACGCAGCGTCCCGGCCCCGCGGGCTGGCGCGAAGGGCTCGATCACTTCTTGTTGTGATCGCGCCAGACGACGCAGTTGCGTCCCCCCTGCTTTGCTTCATACAACCGCGCATCGGCAATGGACTGCAGCTGCTCAAAATTATAGTTACCCTTCTCCTGCGCGCTGCTGACGCCCAGTGAGGCACTGATGCGCAAAGTGACGCTCTTCTTAACCAGAATCTCTTTGCTGTCGATCCGTGCGCGGATCCGCTCAGCAACATTTGCTGCTTCCTCAAGCGTCAGGCCAGGGAGCACGACACAGAACTCCTCGCCACCCACACGACCGCCCACGTCATTGGCGCGCAGCGCACTCGCAATCAATCCTCCGGCGTGCGACAACACTTTATCCCCTGCCTGATGCCCGAAGCGGTCATTGATACCCTTGAAATGGTCCAGATCGATCTGGATGACAGACAACGGCAGGGACTGCTGCTGGCATTGCTTCGCAAGGGCATTCGCCCGTTCAAACAGCGCCCCGCGATTATTCAGGCGGGTCAGCGGATCGTGCCAGGCCTGCCACTGAAGCGAGTGTTGAAGCGTATACATATTGCTGACCATGCGCCGGATCACGAGCCAGGAGATCAGCAGCATGGCGGTGAAGAGCGCCCAGAGTAGCGCCAGCACAATACTGATGCTGCCGAAGTCCCCGCGAACCCCTTCATGCAGCGTATGCACGCGCAGGACAACGCCCTCAAAATGATCGAGCCGTTCCCAACTGATAAAGCGGCTACCCAGACGAATCCCCCCCTCCGTGTCTGACTCGATAGCGTGAGCTATCTGCGCCAGCTCGCTTGCATCGAAGTGGTTAACCTCGCTTTCAGGTGATTCTGAGGTCGCAATCATATTGAGGCGCGTGTCGTAGAGCTGGTATTCGCCTTCTGAATGGTTGTCCATGGCCTCCACCAGCAGCTGTTTCATCGTGTCAACGCTGATATCCATCGCCACCACTCCATACCAGAAATGGTCGTAATAGATCGGCACGCTGGCGGTAATAAGCCGCTTGTTCCCGATAAATGGCGACGGAGGCGAAATAAACCAGCGAACGGCACGTGCGCGGTTTTCACGCTCAGACTGCTGTGAAAACCAGGGCTGCGTGACCAGCTGATAATAGCGGGGAGAAATATCTCTCGGTTGTGCAGGCGTATCGGTCGCGATAAAGAACCCTGCGCGGGAAACATACAGCACCCGCTCCACGTTACTGCTGTGCGATGACGCCAGACGCAGGAGGTACCCGACTTCGAGGGCAGCAGAGAGTTCGTTTGCCAGGCGATCGTTATCACGGTTGAGCAGCGTGGTTTTTTCAACAAACGCATCGGACACCCCGTTGATGGGTAACGTGCGATTTTCGTCCACCGCGATTTGCCAGTTTGTGGTGTTCCGCAGGGTATTAAATCGCGTCACCGCATTGTGCAGCACACCGAATGCCAGCGGAGTTTGCAGCGCATCGCGCATGCTGTGACGGAAGAAAAGCAGTTTATCGACGTTGTACTGCAACTGCCTGTCCAGGCCATTTGCGACCGTTTCCAGATGGTTACGCTGGCTGGAGATATAGGCATCTTCCAGTACCACCACTTCACGCCAGGTGAGGAGCGTGGAAAAGACCAGGACAATAATAAAACAGAGATTAACAATCAGGCCGGGATTGCTACGCTGATGCAGCCATTGCTGAAGAGATCGTTTTACAACATAGGTATCGCGCTGCACACACACTCCCTGAATGTCACATAAAAACGCCCGGCGAACCGGGCGTTAGAGTGATTAAGCCTTCTCGCGATGTTGCCGTCCGTCCCCCGGCTGAAGCTCGTCTTCACGAAACGCTTCCCGCTTGATGCCATAACCATCATGCCACCGGCACTCCACCATACCACTGGAATAACCTGTGACAATCATACGCGGACCACCGTTCTTCGGCTTAACTTCATCACTGACCAAAAAGACCATACCCGCCTCCTGTATCAGGGTGAAACTTTTTCAATTTAGATGAGGAATGGCCTTTTTGCATCCCTGTTCGGGTAGCAATTAGTGCGAGGCTCCACGCATTTTTTCGACTGCTTTTACGGCAGCGACCACTATAGCGCCAATGATAAAGCCCAGCACCAGATTCAACAGCGTCGGCAAAATAGCGGCGACAACCGCCCCCTGCGCCGAGGCAAAATGCTCAATCGCATGGTGCAGCGGCGCAATACCGTGCACGACAATCCCGCCGCCGACGAGGAACATGGCCAGCGTACCCACGACCGACAAACTTTTCATCAGCCAGGGGGCCAGCGTCAGCAGGCTTTTACCGATACCGCGTGCTACCGCGCTCGATTTCTCCTCCAGCCAGTAGCCGATATCATCCAGCTTGACGATAAGCCCCACCAGGCCGTAAACGCCCACGGTCACCAGAATCGCAATGCCGGAAAGCACCATAACCTGATTGACCAGCGGTGCTTCTGACACAATCCCCAGCGTAATCGCCACGATTTCGGCCGAGAGAATAAAGTCAGTGCGGACGGCCCCTTTCACCTTATCTCGTTCGAACGCCAAAGGATCCTGAGCGGCCAGGGCTTCCAGTCGCTGCTGGCGCACCTCTGGCGTGTCGCTCTCCTTACGCGAGGCAAAAGAGTGCAGGACTTTCTCGACCCCCTCGAAGCACAAAAACGCGCCGCCAATCATCAGCAGCGGCGTGATGGCCCAGGGGATAAAGGCGCTGATCAGCAACGCGAGCGGAACGAGGATCACCTTATTGATAAAGGACCCCTTCGCCACGCTCCATACCACCGGCAACTCCCGGTTAGCCTTTACGCCGGTGACCTGCTGCGCGTTCAGCGATAAATCATCCCCCAGTACACCGGCGGTCTTTTTGGCCGCCAGTTTTCCCATGACCGAAATGTCATCCAGCAAGGTGGCAATGTCGTCCAGTAATGTTAATAAGCTACTTCCTGCCAAAATCTCTATCCTTCTTTTTTTGCTAATTAAGTGAATAGTATGGAACAAAACCGGACACCCGGAAACAGGCACCTGACGTCAACAAAAAATTCACATCCAGACCACAATTAAAGCACTCGCCAGGCCGATAGTTTTGGCGTTTACTATGAGCGAACTTTTTATTTCGACGTGAGGGACTATGCGTTTCCGGCAACTATTACCGCTCATTGGAGCACTTTTTTCGCTGTATATCATCTGGGGATCCACCTATTTTGTCATTCGAATCGGTGTGGAAAGCTGGCCCCCGTTGATGATGGCAGGGATCCGCTTCTTCTCTGCGGGCGTATTGTTGATAACGTTTCTGCTGCTGCGCGGCCATAAGCTTCCCCCACTCCGCCCGCTGCTCAACGCGGCACTGATTGGCTTTCTGTTGCTGGCCGTTGGGAATGGTGCCGTGACCGTGGCGGAGCACCAGAATGTACCGTCCGGGATCGCCGCCGTGGTGGTCGCCACCGTCCCGCTGTTTACCCTCTGCTTTAGCCGCCTGTTCGGTATCCGCACCCGCAAGCTGGAATGGCTGGGGATCGGCATCGGTCTTGCGGGGATCATCCTGCTCAACAGCGGTGGCAATCTGAGCGGAAACCCATGGGGTGCGCTGCTGATCATGGTCGGCTCCATGAGCTGGGCGTTTGGCTCCGTCTACGGCTCAAGGATTGAGCTGCCTTCCGGCATGATGGCTGGCGCGATTGAGATGCTCGCAGCGGGTATCGTACTGCTGATTGCCTCGACGCTGATGGGTGAGAAGCTGACAACGATGCCGGACCTGTCTGGCTTCCTGGCCGTGGGGTATCTGGCGCTCTTTGGCTCCATTATTGCCATTAACGCCTATATGTTCCTGATCCGCAATGTCTCCCCGGCCGTCGCCACCAGCTACGCCTACGTGAACCCGGTGGTCGCCGTCCTGCTCGGTACCGGTTTTGCGGGAGAAGTATTATCGACGGTTGAATGGCTGGCGCTGGGTGTGATTGTTTTTGCGGTGGTGCTGGTAACATTGGGCAAATATTTGCTGCCTGCGAAACCGGTCGTCACGCCGTGCGAGGTGGAGAAACCTTAATCCCCTGCGTATCGATCTGCGCGGCCTCCGCGCCGCCGCAGATCCACTCTTCCAGCCGCTCTGTCAGGTCCAGGTCGCTCAATTTTAGCCTGCCGCGCAGGGCGCACTCCCACACGACTAATACCCGCCAGCCCTGAGAAAGCAGCGTCGCAATATCGCGTTTATCCCGCTCTACATTCTTGCCGATCTTCTCCAGCCAGAAATCGGTTCGCGTTGCGGGAACCTTGAACAGGTAACAGTTGTGATGGTGCCAGAAACAGCCGTGGGTAAAGATAATGCACTGATACGCGTCGAGGATAAAATCGGGACGCCCGGCGAGCGAGGCATCCTGGACGCGAAAATCAAAACCGGCCTGCGTCAGTAATTCCGCCAGCCGTTTTTCGATGGCGGTATCCCGCGTACCGATGGCACGCATGTTTTTACTGCGCGTCGCTTTATTGTGTACGTCCGTCATTGACGGCCTCGCTCTGACGCAGCGCCACAGCCTGTTTAATGCGTGAGGCCAGCAGTTTCGCCACCGCCGCAAACGCGGGCACGACCACCGAGTTACCAAACTGACGGTAAGCCTGGGTGTCTGACACCGGAATACGGAAACTGTAGCCCTGCGGCGACTCAAACCCCATCAGCCGCGCACACTCACGCGGGGTTAAGCGACGTGGGCGATGGCGCTGGTTCTGCGGATCGTCAAAGTCTTTTTCACCCAGCGCTTTATCCCAGCCTCTGTCGATGAGGATCTCTGCGCCATCCTTGTAATAACGCGCCGACAAGGTGCGGGTCACGCTGTCTGGATTTGTTGGGTTCACCATGCCAAAACCGAACCCATTGCCTTTGGCCTGGTGCTTTTTGGCATAGCGGTAGAGGTATTTCCACAGTACCGGCGTCAGGATAAATTTGGCGTCAACGGCGGGCTCCAGCAGATCGGCCACGCTCGGTCGGCGCACCGGATACAGCGACGGGATATCCCGCAGGGTGAAATCGCCTTTCAGATTGAGATCCCGGCGGAAACCTACCAGCACGATACGTTCGCGATGCTGCGGCAGGAAATATTTACCGTCGATGATTTTCGGATCGTCTGCGCCCATGTCCTGCGCATCGGCCACGTCGTAGCCCAGTTCATCCAGCGTTTGCATAATGATGCGGAAGGTTTTCCCGCGATCATGGCTTTTCAGGTTTTTAACGTTTTCCAGCACAAATATGGCCGGTCGGCGGGCATCGATAATGCGGACTACGTCAAAAAACAGCGTGCCCTGCGTATCACAGGCAAACCCGTGGGCGCGTCCCAGGGCATTTTTTTTCGACACCCCGGCGAGCGAAAAAGGCTGGCACGGGAAGCCCGCCAGCAGCACGTCGTGCTCAGGAACGGTTTGCCGAATATGCTCTGCGGCCTCTTCGTCGCTGACGCCGCTTTTGTGGCTCAGGGTCACATCGCGGATGTCAGCGTTGAAATGGTGTTCATCAGGATCGCAATACCAGTTGGCCTTATAGGTACGCACCGCGTGTTTATTCCACTCGCTGGTAAACACGCACTGCCCGCCAATGGCTTCAAAACCGTGGCGGATGCCGCCAATACCGGCAAACAGATCGATAAAGCGGAACGCATAGTCTGGATGCGCGGCGGGAGGACGCGGCAGCAGATTTTGCAGATAACGGAACTCGCCGTCGCTCATGCGCTGCCCGGCCCTGTCGCTTATCAGCAGTCTTTTGAGTATTGCCGGGCTCCAGTGACTCTCTCCATGGGCCACCAGCTGGTTGGCAAGGGTCTTAACATCATAGATATCCAGCAGCTGCCGCAGTAATGCCTGCACGGCTGCCGTTGATTTCTCAGCCTGCGCTGGCGCGGGCTCAATCACTGATCGTATTTCCTGCATTCTCTTAACCGGGCAATAAAGACTGGGGACAGATTACCACAGTTTACCGGCTCACACTCCGACGGAAGCGGCTCAATACCTGACCATCCAGCCCCAGGCAGTCGCCCTGCAGTTCAGCGCTCAGTTTCGCCATAAACTGGATCAGAAAATCGGCGTTATGTCGGGCAAGCTCACGCCCCACGTCGGTTTGCATCGTCTCAGGCAGGCGCAGCAGCTTGGTCTGGAAGTGATCGAGGGCGAAGGCTTTGTCGTCTACATCACGGGAATCCGCAAACGGATCGCGCGCATCAAACAGTGCGACACCCAGCGCACCGGATACGGCAAAAACGCGCGCCAGACCGATAGCGCCTAAGGCTTCCAGCCGGTCGGCATCCTGGACTATTTTGGCCTCGGGACTTTGTGGCGCAATCCCGGCGCTGAAGCTGTGCGCTTCAATGGCGTGTTCAACCGCGGCATACCTGTCTGGCGGAAAATCCGGGAAATCGCGCTGCAAAATATCACGCGTTTTACGCGCCGCCAGCCGTGAGGACTGGCTGCGTTCGGGATGATTTTTCGGCAGGCTGACAATGTCGTGAAAGTAGCAGGCCGTCATTACCACCAGCGGGTCTGCGTTGTGATGAGGCATGATTTTCTGCGCCGTCATCCAGACGCGACGAAAGTGCGAAATATCATGCGCGGCGTCGTCGCAAGCGTGATGTTGATCAAGCCAGGATTCGAAGCGCTGTTGCCACTGAGTGAGTTCCATCATTCTTTCCTGTTATCAAATTAAAGGTGAATTATAACATAGCCAAATTTAACCAATTGAAAAATAGATATGAGAAATACTTAATAATAATTACCCGCTATATTTTCAATAAATTAATTCACATGAAAAATAAAGAGATTAATAGAAATATTTTGCAATATTTTTACTAATTTAATTACATTTATTTTTGAACCAAATTATCTGGCCATAGAATAGTATCAAACACGTAATTACGGAGGGTGATTACATATATTCATATAAATTATCTTTAAAGGGAATATATAATGAAAAGAAAAGTTCTGGCAATTCTTGTACCCGCATTATTAATGGCTGGCGCAGCAAACGCAGCTGAGATGTACAACAAAGACGGCAACAAAGTCGACCTGTACGGTAAAGTCGATGCACGTCATACCTTCTCAGATAACGCTGGCGACGACGGCGATGAAACCTATGTGCAGATTGGTTTCAAAGGCGAATCACAGATTACCAACGACCTGACGGGTTATGGTCAGTGGGAATATAAAACCTACGCTAACGATACCGAAGGCGCTGGTGATAAATCATTTAACCGTCTGGCTTACGCTGGCCTGAAATACGCTGAATTCGGTTCATTTGATTACGGCCGTAATTACGGCGTCGTGTATGACGTTGAAGCCTGGACCGATATGCTGCCAGTATTCGGTGGCGACTCTTACACCTGGACCGATAACTTTATGAATGGCCGTGCTAACGGTCTTGCAACCTACCGTAATTCAGGTTTCTTCGGCCTGGTTGATGGTCTGAATTTTGCGCTGCAGTATCAGGGCGCGAATGAAAGTCAGGACGCTTCAGAAGACCAGGAAGGCACTAAAAACCGCAAGGAGAAAGATGTTCGTTTCGAGAACGGCGACGGCTTCGGTATGTCCACCTCCTATGACTTCTCCGGCGATCTGTCCGGCCTGAGCCTGGGTGCAGCATACTCCTCTTCTGACCGTTCGAATAAGCAAGAAGGTTATGGTGAGAAATACAGCGCACGTTTCGCTGGCGGCAAAACGGCTGAAGCCTGGACTCTTGGCGCGAAATACGATGCCAATAACGTTTATCTGGCAATGATGTACGCTGAAACCCGTAACATGACACCATACGGTGATTACGGCATCGCGGATCAGACTCAGAACTTCGAAGCGGTTGCACAATACCAGTTCGACTTCGGCCTGCGTCCATCCCTGGCATGGGTATATTCCAAGGGCAAGGACATGACTTACCCGGGTAACGCATCAAACCCACAGGGTCAGCATGGCGACATGGATCTGGTTAACTACATCGACCTGGGCATGACCTATACGTTCAACAAAAACTTCTCCACCTATGTTGATTATAAAATCAACCTGCTGGACGAAGATGACGCGTTCTACAACGACAACGGCATCGCGACCGACGACATCGTTGGCGTAGGCATGACCTACCAGTTCTAATCCCCAGAAATACTCAAGCCCGCATTCGCGGGCTTTTTTTATGCAACGGTGAAATGTTATGGCGCTTCCTGCAACGCCACGCGAATAAACCCGTTATTCTGCGCCAGCAGTTCATGCGCCTTCCAGGCATCCAGCCCCGTCAGTACCATCAACACCGCCGTTTTGCAGTTGTGGTTACAGCTCTCCAGCGCGGCCTTCGCTTCAGCCCGGGTGCATCCGCCCGCTTCCATCACTATCGCGATTTGCCGCTCAGACCATTTGGTGCTGGTTGCCTCCAGATCCACGCGCAGGTTGCTGTAGACGCGCCCGGACCTCACCGCCAGCCCTGTGGTCACCATATTGAGGATCATTTTTTGCGCAATCCCCGCTTTGGCATTGGCGTATCCCGCCACCACGTCAGGCCCCAGTTCAGGCGCAATCACCATACTCGCTAACTGTGCCGCCTCGCTTTGCGCATCACCTGTCATCACCGCGACCGGTGATCCCAGCGACCATGCATGTCGCATGGCCCCCCATACCCACGGCGTTTTTCCGCTGACGGTTACCGCCAGCATCATGTCGTGCTCGCCAAAGTTAAGCGCCTGCAGGTCGGCAACGCCGCGCTCGTAGCTTGCCGCTTCAGCGTCCGTCGTAATGGCGATAACGGGATGTTTACCCGGCGCGTACTCATCAGCTGCCTGCCTTGCTATACGTCCTGAAGGCCCCGCGCCGACGAGCACCAGACGCCCGCCATGACTGAGCGTCGCCGCAGCGTTATCCACCACGTGCGCAATCGTTGTTAAGAAAGGGGTAATAGCAGAAGAGATTTGTGCATCATCCTGGTGAATGACGTTCAGCATATCCAGCGTGGACAATCTGTCGATATTCATCGTGCTGGCGTGCCGTCTTTCCTTGACCGAACCGGTAAGCATAATGCTCATAAACAGCCTCCTTATTATGAGTACCCACACACTATAAAGTGTTTTATATAGGTCACATGAGAGGAGGGTCACGAAAAGAGGACCAAACACATGCTTTTACATGGCTTTAAGAAAAGCGCGTCATCAGCGATAATTACCTCTTTATAATCATCGCGGAGTGTTGATGAGCGATTTGCAGCCCTTCCCCCTGACGCGCAAGCGCCCTATGAAACTGAACACCCTCGTCACGTTGATGGTGTGCGCGATTATCGGTTCCGTGCTGCTGCTGGTCTTTGCGCTCTATTCTGTGCAAATCACCCGTGCGACCCGCGATGATGTCAAAGACACCGCGCTCGGCATTGCCCGCACCCTTGCGGACAGCCCTGAAGTCAAACGCGGCCTGATGCAGGCGCCCCAGGCGGATATTATTCAGCCCCTCGCCCAGGCGGTGACAAAACGTAACGATCTGCTGTTTACCGTGGTCACTGACATGCGCGGGATCCGCTACTCTCACCCGAACGAAGCGCTGCTGGGGCTGCATTTTATCGGTGACGATTTAACACCCGCGCTGGAAGGTAAAGAGAATGTCTCCGTCAACCGGGGCGCGCTCGCCGAAGCGCTGCGCGTCTTTACGCCCGTCTATGACGCGCAGCAAGAGCAGATCGGCGTGGTGGTGGTCGGCATCTCCCTTAAAAAAGTTGAAGAGCAAATCACCCGCGGGCGGCTTAACGCCCTCTGGACCGTGTTATTCAGCATCTTAATGAGCTCGCTGGCGATCTGGGGCCTTGTCCGCGTGCTCAAACGCATCCTGTTTGGGCTGGAGCCGTACGAGATCTCCGCGCTGTTTGAACAACGTCAGGCGATGCTGCAGTCGCTCCGGGAAGGGGTTCTGGCGGTCGACATTCACGGCCGCGTGACGATGATTAACCACGCTGCCAGAGAGATTTTGCTCCTGCCGTCGGGCAAACAGACCGAAAACGCCAGCGAACCGCTGCTGGCCAGCCTGCGCGACGTGTCGAAAACCGGGGTGGCGCGTCAGGATCAGGAGATCAGCTGCAACGGGCGGTTGTTGCTCTGTAATATGGTGCCCGTTAAAAGTCAGAATCGGGTGATTGGGGCGATCAGCACCTTCCGCGATAAAACGGAAATCAGCCAGCTGATGCAGCGCATCGATGGGATGGTCAACTACGTCGATGCCCTGCGCGCCCACACCCATGAATTTATGAATAAACTGCACGTGATCCTGGGCCTGCTGAATATTAAGCGCTATGACAAACTGGAGGAGTACATCCTCCAGACGGCGCATAATTACCAGACGGACATTGGCACCATCCAGAGCAAAGTCAAATCACCGGTTATCGCAGGCTTTTTGCTGGGTAAAATTCACCGTGCCAAAGAAGCGGGCATCACGCTCACGCTGGCAGACGAGTGCCAGATACCGGATACCGCCAATGAAGAGCAGGTTGCGGTGCTGGTCACCGTGCTCGGTAACTTAATTGAAAACGCACTGGACGCAATGGAAGGCCAGCCGGAAGGCGAAATCACTCTGCTGTTACACTATCAAAATGGCTGGCTCAGCTGTGAAGTCAGCGACGATGGCCCCGGTATCGATCCGGTTCAGCTGGAGGCTATTTTTACGAAGGGCTTCTCAACAAAAGGTGAAAACCGGGGCGTTGGGCTGTTCCTTGCGCGTCAGCAAATCCAGAATCTGGGCGGCGATATCACCGTCGAATCTGAGCCTGGCGTATTTACCCAATTTTTTGTTCACATCCCCTGGGATAGCGAGAGGAATATCGCGTGATAAATGTATTAATTGTCGATGATGACGCCATGGTAGCCGACCTCAACCGTCTGTACGTTAACCGTGTTGAAGGCTTTAGCTGCTGCGGCGTCGCCTCCACGCTCAACCAGGCCGAGGCCATTATCAATAACCCGAACCAGCCCGTCGATCTGGTGCTGCTGGATGTCTACATGCAGCAGGATAACGGGCTCGATCTCCTGCCGATCATCCGTGCGTCAGGCCGTCCGATTGATGTGATTATGATCTCGTCAGCGTCCGATGCGACCACTATCCAGACCTCCATGCATTACGGGGTTGTGGATTACCTGATCAAACCGTTCCAGTTCCCGCGTTTTGAAGAGGCGCTGAACGGCTGGAAGGCAAAGCACAGCCTGATGGGATCCCACCAGTATTATGAGCAGGCGGACGTGGACAGACTGATCCACGGCGGGGCGCCGGAACTCGCCGACAGCAAGAAATTGCCGAAAGGGTTAACGCCGCAAACGCTGCGCACGATCTGTCAGTGGATCGACGCGCACCCGGAGATGGAGTTTTCCACCGATGACCTGGCGAACGCGGTCAATATTTCGCGGGTGTCTTGCCGTAAGTATTTAATCTGGCTGGCGCAAATCAACATTCTGTTCACCAGCATTCACTACGGCGCGACCGGGCGTCCGGTGTATCGCTACCGGCTGCAGCCGGAGCAAACGGGGTTACTCAAACAGTATTGTCAGTAACGCGATAGCCGTTATCCATCAGCGTGAAGCGGAAGTGGTGCATCGAGGAGATCACCACTTCTTTTGTTTTGGTCACAAAAATCGCTTCAATATCAGGACGAGCGCGCAGCGCAGCGCAGCCCTTTTCAACGCCCATGCCGTACATCAGCGTGGTCCAGATATCGCCGTCGATGGAATCTTTCGACACGATGGTGACGCTGTCCAGCTCGTTGTCCAGCGGATACCCGGTACGCGGGTCGAGAATATGGTGATAGCGCCTGCCGTTTTGTTCGAAGTAGCGCTCGTACGTTCCCGAGGTCACGACGGATCGGTTCTCGACCGCCATCGCGCCAATCAGCGCATCACCGGCGAACGGTTTTTTCAACCCGACGCTCCAGCCCCCTTCCGGTGAGCCTAACGTCTGGATGTTTCCGCCGAGGTTGATCAGCCCCAGCCCGGCGCCCTCTTTGTGCAGATAATCCCGTACCCTGTCGGCGATATAGCCTTTCGCAATGGCCCCCAGGTCGATCTCCATTCCCGCTTTCAGCAGAAAGACGCTGCTGTCCGGTTCATTCAGCACCACGTCCGCAGGATCGGTTATGCCCAGCAGTGCCGAAATTTCATCGGCAGGCGGAACGCTATCGCCCTGAAAGCCAATTTTCCAGCGTTTCACCAGCGGGCCGATGGCCAGGTTAAACGCGCTGTCTTTAAGCACGCTTGCCGCTTTCGCGCAGCGAATCAGCTCAAACACCGGACGGCTGACGGCAACCGGATGCTGACCGGCCGCATGGTTGATATCCATCACCTGCGAATGCGCACGGTTAACGGTAAGCAGGTCTTCGTACTGTTTGATCAGGCGAAATACGCGGGACGCGAGGGCTTCGTCATGGGAAAAGAGTTTGAGGAGGATGGGCGATCCCATCAGGACGGCGGAATAACTGTAAACGCGATGGTCATCAGGCATAGCATGAGTCCTCAGATGTAGCCCCGGCAAGCACGGCGCCGCCGGGGAAAATGCCGGATAACGCTGCGCGTATCCGGCATACAACACAGGGGTCTTACTGCTTTTTCGAACGCATAGCCGCCTGATGTCCTGCAAGCGTACCAAAAATAATGATATCTGCCACTGCGTTACCGCCGATACGGTTACCGCCGTGGATCCCGCCGACCACTTCACCGGCCGCAAACGCCCCTGGCAGCACGTTGTGGTTGCTGTCCAGTACGCAGGTTTCGGTGTTAATGGTCACGCCGCCCATGGTGTGGTGCACGCCCGGCGCAATCTGAATGGCGTAGAACGGCCCTTCATTGATTGGCGCACGCAGCGCGGTGGTACGGCCAAAATCATCATCGTGCTGTTTTTCAACGAAACCGTTGTAACGTTCCAGGGTCGCCAGGAAAGCGTGGTGATCCATGCCCAGCGCCTCGGCCAGGGCTTTTGGCGAGCTGGCGCTGGTCACGAAACCTTTCGCGATGTACTCATCCGCCGCTTTATTTTTCGTGCGGACATGCTCATCAAAGACGATGTAGGCATATTTCTCCGGCAGGGCGATGATTGACGCCGAGACTTTATCGCGGGTCGACATTTCGTTGTAGAAGCGCTCCCCTTTCTGGTTCACCAGAATCGCCCCGCCGCCGCGGATAGATTCTGAAATCAGGTACGACGTTTTCTGCTCAACGGTTGGGTGGATCTGAATTTCGCCCATATCTACGGTGCCTGCACCGATACGTTCCAGCAGCGCGATGCCGCCACCCGTTGCCCCTTTATGGTTGGTGGTGACGAATCCTTCCAGGTCCGGACGGTATTTGACCACCATCTGGCTGTTGGCGCTGAAGCCGCCCGTCGCCACAATCACGCTTTTGGTGGCTACGGTGAGCGTTTCGTTCTCTTCGGTAGTCAGGCGCACGCCGGTCACTTCACCGTTCTCGAAGATAATGTCGCTGACGGAGGTATCCAGCATCACGTCGATGTTGCGTTTGTTGACGTTACGCACCAGGCCGCTGATCAGGTAACCCCCGACCGCAGAGCCGTCTTTTGGACGGTGCGTACGGTCGATGCTCATCCCGCCGGTGGTGGTGATGTCGTTAAGCATAATGCCTCGCGTTGCCAGCCACTCGATGGCTTCTGGCGCATTTTCCACAAAGCGATGCAGCAATTCCGGGTTGTTCTTGTTACCGCCGCCTTTCAGGCTTTCCTGGTAGAACAGCTCTTTGCTGTCCTGAATGCCTTTCACGCGCTGGAAGCGGGTTTCAGCGGCGTTCATCCCGGCAGAGGCTTTGATGGTGTTCCCGCCGATGGTGGGCATTTTCTCGACGATCAGCACGCTTGCGCCTTCGTCGTGAGCCTGAATCGCTGCCGCCAGACCTGCGCCGCCGCTACCGATCACCACCACGTCCACACATTTGCTTTCGTTCGGGTCAACGCCCTCTTCTGCCGCCAGCGCCTTGCTGGATTTCAGCATCGCTTTGGATACGGCTTTCTTCACCGCTTCGCTCTGGCTGGTTGCGCCGGTGATGGCATCCACGTGCGGGGTGTTAGCGTCAAGAATGCGGGTACGGATCTCTTCAAAGCTGGTCACAAACTCAACGTCTTCACTCGGGCCAGACGCGAGCTCGATGTCTGCAATGCGGTCGGTTTCGAGGCTGACGTTAATCACCAGCTCGCTGGCGTCGTCCTGCACTTTCTCAGTGAAGGTGCCCGGTTTGAATTTAGATTCACCCATGCTCATGTCGCGGATCATCGCTTCCACCAGCGAGAAGCGCCACAGCGGTTCAGGGATGCTCAGCGCCTCGCGCTGGGTGCTGTCCATAAACAGCTCAAGGCTTTCACCCGCTGCGATGCGGTCGGTCCAGTCAGGGTACGCAATGGTCGCGCGACCAACGGCAATCAGATCGTAACCATGGTCCAGCGCTTCATTGACGTCAGCGGCATTCACCACGCCGCCCACGCCCATGACCGGAACCTGCGCCAGCGTGTCAGAACGCATTGCGCAGTATTTTTCGATAAGCGGCGTTGGGTCCTGGGTGTCGACAATGGAAGGACGCAGGGTCGCGCCGACGGAGAAGTGCAGATAGTCCACGCCGCGCGCCGCCAGTTTTTCCAGCAGGTACATGGTGTCGTCAAAGCGAATGCCGGGGACTTCCATCTCTTCTGGCGAGAAGCGATAGCCAATAATGAACGCGTCGTCCGCGTACTGGCGCACCATTTTGTGGGTGATATCCAGAACCGCCAGCGGGAATTTCGCGCGGTTATCGCGGCTGCCGCCCCACTCGTCGTCGCGCTGGTTTGAATTCGGTGAGTAGAACTGCTGAATCAGATAGGTGTTTGCCCCGTGGATCTCCACACCGTCGAAACCGGCCTGAATGGCGCGGCGCACGGCTTCACCAAACTTACCGATCATGCCTTCCACTTCTGCAGCGGTCAGGGCAACCGGCGTTGCGGCACCTTCACGCGGCGCGGCAACGGCGCTTGGGCCAACCGGCGTACGGCCACCGATCAGTTTTGGGTCGACCATGCGGCCGCCGTGGTAGATCTGCAGCAGGGCTTTAGAGCCTTTAGATTTAATCGCCTCCGCGATTTTCGCCAGCCCGGCGATTTTTTCGTCGTTATCGATGCCGATCGCGCCCGGGAAGGCAAGGCCGAGATCGTCAACAAAACAGCACTCGACAATAATGGTCCCGATGCTGCCAGAACGCGCCCGATAGTACTCCACCAGCTCGCTGGTGACCGTGCCATCATAGTAGCCCGTGCAGGTTGTCATGGGTGCCATTAACAAACGGTTTTTCAGTTCAGTGCCATTCGGTAATGTGAAGGGGCTTAGAATACGTTCGTTAGTGCTCATAATAAAAACTCCAAACTTTAAAAATTAAGAATTCGTTATCGGGCTCAGTTTTATTTCGCGTTTTTATGCCGATGTCATGATAGTAATATAATGATTTTTTTAGTTTCTAAAGTTATTACGTTAGTTAAAAAACTATTTAATCCCTTCGATAACATTAATAACACATTGGTGTTAGCAACAATAATTCACCCGTTCACAATAATTTAAAATTCGTTAAAATAACAATGGTCTTACCATAGAGCCAGTAACAATACAAAAAGAATAATATCAACAACTTAAATTGCACCCCGCTTTTATCATGTTATCAGATTGATAAATTTAATCTTAAAAAAGCATAATACCCACATACGCCAGAGTGGTTATTAAAAAAAGAATAAAAATAGGACGGCAATTCTGTTTTTTTGATCGCGATCAATAGTTATGGCATCCAAAGGCGCAATATATAAACATCATATTTTTTAATTTAACGCACACCAATATGCGTTAAACCATTATTCCAGAAACGACAAAAACGCACCTTAAATAACTAAATAAAGCAAAAGAAACTAAAGAAAGCGAATTTGTCATTTCAGTATAAAAAGCATTCTTAACAACTTAAGACGTGAAACTATGAATACAAAAACTGCTGTAACGCCTCCTGTGGCGAATCAGGCATCAAATGGACAAGCAAAACGACTGCTTATGATGGCGCTGCCCATCGTTGTCGCCGTACTGCTGCTGTTTGTTCCCGTTCCTGAAGGGTTGCCGCCTTACGCATGGCACTACTTCGCTATCTTTGTTGGCGTGATCGTGGGTTTGATCTTCGAACCGCTGCCGGGTGCGGTGATCGGTCTGACCGGTGTGGTCGCCATTGCCCTCTGCAGCCAGTGGGTACTCTTCAGCCCGGAACAGCTGGCTGACCCGAAATTCAAGCTGGCAGGTGCCTCCTTTAAATGGGCGGTGAGCGGTTTTGGTAACTCAACCGTCTGGCTGATCTTCGGTGCCTTCATGTTTGCCGCAGGCTATGACAAAACCCGCTTCGGCCGCCGTCTGGCGCTGATTCTGGTGAAGTACCTGGGCCGTCGCAGCCTGACGCTCGGTTACGCTATCACCTTCGCGGACCTGCTGCTGGCACCGTTTACCCCGTCCAACACCGCGCGCAGCGGCGGGACTATCTACCCAATCATCGCTAACCTGCCGCCGCTGTACGGTTCAAAACCTAATGACCCAAGCGCGCGTAAGATTGGTTCGTACCTGATGTGGGTGGCGATCACCGCGGCCTGTATCACCAGTTCGATGTTCCTTTCTGCTCTGGCTCCTAACCTGCTGGCGCTGGCGCTGGTGAAAAGCACCGTCGGGATCAACATCTCCTGGGGCACCTGGTTCATTGCCTTCCTGCCGCTGGGCGTGCTGCTGATTCTGACCATGCCGCTGCTGGCTTACTGGTTCTATCCACCTGAAGTTAAAGTGAACGACGAAGTACCGCTGTGGGCGACCCGTGAACTCGAAAAACTGGGCAAACTGTCCCGCAACGAAATCCTGCTGCTGGTGTTCGTATGCTGTGCGCTGCTGATGTGGATCTTCGCTGCCGCATGGATTGAACCGGCAATGGCTGCCCTGCTTATCGTAGGTCTGATGCTGTGGACCGGCGTACTGGAGTGGAACGATATCACCGGTAACAAAGCCGCATGGAACACCTTCGTCTGGTTCGCCACGCTGGTAGCGCTGGCAGATGGCCTCTCCTCCACCGGCTTTATTAGCTGGCTGGGTAAAGAAGGCGGTCTGTTAATGAGCGGTATCTCGCCGGGTGTGGCCACCATCGTCCTGCTGCTGGCGTTCTACCTGCTGCACTACCTGTTTGCCAGCACCACCGCGCACACTACCGCGCTGCTGCCAGCGATGCTGACCATCGCCTCCACCATCCCGGGCATGAATATGGAAGTGTTCGTTCTGCTGATGGTGACCTCGCTGGGCGTGATGGGGATTATCACCCCGTACGGTACTGGCCCAAGCCCGATTTACTACGGTAGCGGCTACCTGCCAACCAAAGACTACTGGCGCCTCGGCACCATCTTCGGTGCCATCTTCCTGGCGGCCCTGCTGCTGATTGGTTATCCATGGATGTCCATGATGTTCTGATTCCTGACCGCCGGACTTCTCCTCCGGCGGTTTTATTTTTGTGGAGCAATACTATGTCGAATAAACCGTTTTTTTATCAGAACCCCTTCCCGCTTTCCCATGACGACACCGAATACTATCTGCTGACCAACGAGCATGTTTCCGTTGCCGAGTTCGACGGTCAGGAAGTCCTGAAAGTGGAGCCAGAAGCCCTGACCCTGCTGGCACAGCAGGCCTTCCACGATGCCGCGTTTATGCTGCGCCCTTCCCACCAGAAGCAGGTTGCCGCTATTCTCAACGACCCGGAAGCCAGCCAGAACGATAAATACGTTGCCCTGCAGTTCCTGCGCAACTCTGAAATTGCCGCAAAAGGCGTGCTGCCAACCTGTCAGGATACCGGCACCGCGATCATCATGGGCAAAAAAGGCCAGCGCGTCTGGACCGGCGGCGGTGACGAAGCCGCTCTGAGCCAGGGCGTCTATAACACCTACATTGAAGATAACCTGCGCTACTCGCAGAATGCGGCGCTGGATATGTATAAAGAGGTGAATACCGGCACCAACCTGCCCGCGCAGATTGACCTCTACAGCGTGGACGGCGACGAGTATAAATTCCTGTGCATGGCGAAAGGCGGCGGTTCTGCCAACAAAACCTATCTCTACCAGGAAACCAAAGCGCTGATCACTCCGGCGAAGCTGAAAAACTACCTGGTTGAGAAGATGCGCACCCTGGGTACCGCAGCCTGCCCGCCGTACCACATTGCCTTTGTTATCGGCGGAACCTCGGCGGAAGCCACGCTGAAAACCGTTAAGCTGGCTTCCACCCGCTACTACGATGCGCTGCCAACCGAAGGCAACGAACACGGTCAGGCGTTCCGTGATGTTCAGCTCGAACAGGAACTGCTCCAGGAAGCGCAGAACCTTGGTCTGGGCGCGCAGTTTGGCGGCAAATACTTTGCCCACGACATTCGCGTGATCCGCCTGCCGCGCCACGGTGCCTCCTGCCCAATCGGCATGGGCGTCTCCTGCTCCGCTGACCGTAATATCAAAGCGAAAATCAACCGCGACGGGATCTGGATTGAGAAGCTAGAACACAATCCGGGCCAGTATATTCCTGAGTCCCTGCGTCAACAGGGTGAAGGCGACGTGGTGAGCATCAATCTCGACAAGCCGATGAATGAGATCCTGGCGCAGCTTTCCGCGCACCCGGTCTCCACCCGCCTGTCGCTGAACGGCACCATCATCGTGGCGCGCGATATCGCCCACGCGAAGCTGAAAGAGCTGCTCGACAACGGGGAAGAACTGCCGCAGTACGTTAAAGATCACCCAATTTACTACGCAGGCCCGGCGAAAACGCCAGAAGGTTACGCGTCTGGCTCACTCGGCCCGACCACTGCGGGACGTATGGACTCCTATGTGGACTTACTGCAATCCCACGGCGCGAGCATGATCATGCTGGCGAAAGGTAACCGCAGCCAGCAGGTGACGGACGCCTGCCATAAACACGGCGGCTTCTACCTCGGCAGCATCGGCGGCCCGGCAGCGGTACTGGCGCAAAACAGCATCAAGAGCCTGGAGTGCGTCGCGTATCCGGAGCTGGGTATGGAAGCCATCTGGAAAATTGAAGTAGAGAACTTCCCGGCCTTTATCCTGGTAGATGACAAAGGCAACGATTTCTTCCAGCAGATCCAGAACGCGCAGTGCAAAGGGTGCTCACAGCGCTGAGTCTTTCCACAATGCCGGCAGCAGCGACAGCGTTTCATTAATTAACCCACGCTTGTCGCTGCCCGGTTTCCAGATCGTCACCATCGTCTGACCGATCCCCTGGCTGCCCACTTCGGTGTGCAGCCTTTTTACGTTTTGCCATCGCGCCGCCTGAAGATGCGTTGGCAAAAATCCCCAGCCGCACCCTTTCTCCAGCAGGCCGCGCAGCATCTCCAGCTCGTTGGTAAAAATCGTATGGCCGGAGATTTGCAGGCGACGCGCGACCGGCTCGTCAGACGCAGGGTGCATGACCACCTGCGGCACAAGGGAGAGGTCGAGGAGCGACACCGGCGACGCATTCTCCCTGAAAAGCACTTTCGAGGCGTAAAAATCCATATCAATGGCGCCGAGCGCCCGCCACTCCATCTCGTTACCGACGCTACGATTGCGCGCCTGGCAGATGCCCAGATCGGCCGCACCGCGCGCCAGCATCGCTTCCGCGTCGTCGCGCGAGGCGCAGGTCAAACTCAAGCGAACGTTGCGCGTCGCCATTTTCGCCAGCAGCGCCTGCAAAAAAGCCCTTGGCGTGAACGGATCGTAGACGAGGGAAATGTCCTGCATCGCGCTGTCCGGCACCGCTCTGGCAAACGCCTCGAAGGCCCTCACCTGCCGCATCAGCAGATGGGCCTGACGCTGAAGCTGCTCCCCTTCCGGCGCTAATTGCAGGTGGCGCCCCTCGCGCACGAACAGCGCGTAGCCCAGACCGTCTTCCAGAAAATCGATCAGATCGCGCAAGGTGGTGCGATCTTTTCCGAGCTTGCTGGCCGCCTTTATCAGGCTGCCGTGCTCAGCCACGGCGGTGAACGCCTCCAGCTGGGCAAACGAATACATCAATGTTGCCACACCACACTCCCGTTAATTTACGGGGGATTTTCCCCCATAACGCGTTTTTTATTATAGACCGCGGGTTCGTAAACTGAAGCCCTTCCTGACCAAACGAGATCAACATGAAAAACAAAACCTTAAAACTCACTCTGCTTGCCGGTCTGGTTTTCAGCAGCCTGTTCTCCCCCGCCGTCATGGCTGCCTGTCACGGCAGCGAGCTGACGGCCTGTCCTGCCCCGTATGATGCAAAACTGCCGGATGCGCATGCTATGCTGACCTGGAGCCAGACCGACCGCGTCGTGGGCTTTCGTAATGACTACCGCAACTATGCGGGAGACGTGTTCCGCCACGGCAACGCTACGCCGCTGCTGGCGGCAGACAAACCGCTCACCGATGCCCGTTACCGGGTTAACGGCAAGACCTGGAACCTTCAGGATTACCTGAAACGCCAGAACGTCAGCGGTATGCTGGTGCTGAAGAACGGCAAAGTGGCCTATAAATATCTGGGTGAAGGCAATACCGACTCCACGCTCTGGACCTCGCGTTCCGTGGGCAAATCGGTGGTCTCCGCGCTGGTGGGAGTGGCGCTCAAGGAGGGGAAAATTCATTCCCTGGACGATCTCATCACCCAATATGAACCGGATTTAAAAGGCACCGCCTGGGACGGCGTGACGCTGAAACAGCTCATCACCCATACCTCCGGCGTGGCGTGGAACGAAGACTACACCAACCCAAAATCAGACTTCGCGCAGCTTACCGAGTGTGAAGCGAAGCCGGGCACCTACGACTGCGTGCGAACGCTGGTGAAGGGGTTACACCGCGAGCATCCCGCGGGCGAAAACTGGTCCTACTCCTCGGGCGGCGCATGGCTGCTGGGGGACGTGCTTGAACGCGCCACCGGCATGACGCTCGCGGCGTATCTGGAGAAAAGCATCTGGCAGCCTTACGGTATGGCGAGCGACGGCGTATGGCATGCCTACCGCAAAGGCCAGCACGACGTCGGCGCCCACGGCTTTAATGCCACGCTGGAAGACTGGGGCCGCTTCGGTCTATTCATCCTTCATAACGGCACATTGCCGAACGGGAAGTCGATCCTGCCCGCAGGCTGGGTGAAGCAGTCCGCAGACTGGACGCAGGCAACGGGATCGGTGTCAAAGGCACACCCGAAAGGGTTATACGGCTATCAGTGGTGGAATAACGAAGTGCCCGCCACGGCCACGGGGGTTAAGCCCGCGGTGCAGGATTCGCTGAAAGATTCACTCTGGGCGCTGGGGATCTTTGGCCAAATGATTATGGTGAATCAAAAGGAAAACCTGGTCATCGTCCAGTGGTCAACCTGGCCGCAGGCGGAACCGTCATTCAGCGCCCAGCCGCTGGAAGCATCGCTGATGTTTAGCGCGATAGCTCAGGCGCTGCGCTGAATAGTGCACTTTATTGATATTACTGCCGCTCGTAGAAGGCGGCTAAGTTGTTGATCACGAGCACTCTGCGCGTTTCGCCCGGCGGCGCTACGCTTGCACGGGCCTACGGGTTTTGTAGGTCGGGTAAGCGTAGCGCCACCCGACAAGAAGGCGGCTAAATTGTTGATAGCGGGTTAGCCATCCATCTCGGCCAGGCCCTGCCTGGCTTCTCTTCTGCGCGATGTCACAAAACAGCGATATCAGCCACTTAGTGGAATATGGTGAATGAGAAATCAATGAATTGTTAAGTTATTGTTAGAACTGTAAATCCTGGTCAACGCCCTGTCATTGATGCACAGCACGCATCAGTTCATGCGCGATTTGCGCTTATTAAATTCCCTTTATTGAGCCAGTTTTCAGAAACAGACGAGCATAACGTCACGATAAAACTGGAGACAATCATGATTTCCTCGACCCCACCTGCAACCGTTCGTGCAAGAGCGGGCGCGATACTTCGCGTCACCTCCGGCAACTTCCTTGAGCAATTCGACTTCTTCCTGTTCGGGTTCTATGCCACCTACATCGCGCACACCTTCTTCCCGGCGAGCAGTGAATTTGCCTCGCTGATGATGACCTTCGCCGTCTTTGGCGCAGGTTTCCTGATGCGCCCTGTCGGCGCCATCGTCCTCGGGGCTTATATCGACAAAGTTGGCCGCCGCAAAGGGCTGATCGTCACGCTGTCGATTATGGCGGCGGGAACCTTCCTGATCGTGCTGATCCCCTCCTATGAGAGCATCGGCCTGTGGGCGCCGCTGCTGGTGCTAATGGGGCGCTTGCTGCAGGGTTTTTCCGCCGGAGCGGAGCTTGGCGGGGTGTCGGTCTATCTGGCGGAAATCGCCACGTCGGGCCGCAAGGGCTTTTATACCAGCTGGCAGTCCGGCAGCCAGCAGGTGGCGATTATGGTGGCGGCGGCAATGGGCTTTGCCCTGAACGCGCTGATGGAAGAGAGCGCCATCCGCGAATGGGGCTGGCGCATTCCGTTCCTGTTTGGCTGCTTAATCGTGCCGTTTATCTTTTTCCTGCGCCGTAAGCTTGAAGAGACGGAAGAGTTTCGCGCGCGCCGCCACACGCTGGCGATGCGTCAGGTCTTTACTACCCTGCTGGCGAACTGGCCGGTTGTGGTTGCGGGCATGCTGATGGTGGCGATGACCACCACTGCGTTCTATCTGATCACCGTCTACGCGCCGACCTTCGGCAAAAAGGTGTTGATGCTGAGCGCCTCTGACAGCCTGCTGGTCACGCTGCTGGTGGCGATCTCTAACTTTATCTGGCTGCCGGTAGGCGGCGCGCTGTCGGACCGCTTCGGACGCAAACCGGTACTGATTGCCATGACGCTTCTGGCGCTGGCGACCAGCTACCCGGCGCTAACGCTGCTGGCGCAGGCCCCAAGCTTCTCCATGATGCTGAGCGTGCTGCTGTGGCTCTCTTTCCTGTACGGCCTGTATAACGGCGCGATGATCCCGGCGCTAACGGAGATCATGCCGGTTGAGGTGCGAGTGGCCGGGTTCTCACTGGCGTACAGCCTGGCTACCGCCGTCTTCGGCGGGTTTACGCCAGTCATTTCAACGGCCCTGATTGAGTACACCGGCGACAAAGCCTCTCCGGGTTACTGGATGAGCTTCGCGGCAGTCTGTGCCATGCTGGCAACGCTCTATCTCTACCGTCGCAGCGCGCTGCATCTGCAAACAGCCCGTTAATCCGGAGAGGATGATATGCACACATTTATACGTACAGGACTGACCGGGCTGGTATTGCTGGCAACCAGCGCAGCGGCGCTGGCCCAGGAGGTGACCGTCATGATCTCGGGCGGTTTTAAAGCCGCCCTGGAAAAGCTCGCGCCGGAATATGAACACCGCACCGGGGATAAAATTGTGATTATCCCCGGCCCCTCAATGGGCACTACGCCGCAGGCCATCCCTAACCGCCTGGCGCGCGGTGAAAAAGCAGACGTGGTGATTATGGTCGGTGATGCGCTGGAGAAGCTTGAAAAAACCAGCCAGACCCTGCCGGGCTCGCGAACTGAACTCGCAGATTCCCCCGTTGGCATGGTGGTGAAAAAAGGTGCGGATGTCCCTGATATCAGTAGCGAGGCGACTCTGCGTAACGCGCTGCTGCAGGCCAGCTCCATCGCCTACTCTGACAGCGCCAGCGGCAGGTATGTCAGCCAGGCGTTGTTCAAAAAGCTGGGGATTGAAAAGGAAGTGGCGGGCAAAGCGACAATGGTCGAACGTATTCCGGTCGCCTCTGAAGTGGCGAAAGGAAAATACGCCGTGGGTTTCCAGCAGGTCAGCGAGCTGCTGCCGGTTCAGGGCGTCACCTTTATCGGGAAAATTCCTGATAATCTGCAATACATCACGCGCTTTGCGGGTGCGGTCACCCGCCATGCAGAGCATCCCACGGAGGGGAAAGCGCTGCTGACCTATCTCGCCTCACCGCCCTCCTGGACCGTCATCGAGAAGACGGGGATGATCCCCGTTACGTCCGGCGGTACTGCGCGGTGATCTGCTTTTCCAGTTCAGCCGCAATGTAAGACTGGATGCGCCCCCGGCGCCGGATAAGCCCCACGGTACGTTTCACTTCCGGTGCCACCAGCGGCAGATGCGTCAGCAACGTGTGCGCTGACGTCGGCATCGACATGGCGGGCACGGCAGCAATGCCAATCCCCGCCTCCACCATCCCCAGCATCGTGGTAACGTGGCGCGTTTCACAGACGCTGGGGCGCTCGGGAACGATATTCCCCAGCATCCTATCGAGCAGGTTACGGTTGCCTGACGTTTTATCGAGGGAGATATAATCCTGCTGATAAAATGCCTTCCACGTCAGGTGACTCTTCTGCGCCAGCGGGTGATCCTTTCTGCACACCGCAACATAGACATCCTCCACCAGCGGGAAAAATTCAATTTCCGACGGTAAGTTTCCTGCGAAGGAGATGCCAAAATCCGCCTGGCTTCGGGCCACAGCGTCAATCACATTCCCCGCGCTGCTGTCGATGATCTTAATGCGAACGCGCGGATAGCGGGACTGAAAACGACGGATCACATCAGGCATAAAGTAACAGGCGGCGGAAGGTACCGTGGCAACCGTAATCAGCCCCGTCCGCTCTTCACTGACTTTATCAACATCCGCGAGCATTGACTCAACGTTGTCGAGCAGCTGCGCGGAGCGTTCAGCAAAGTTTTGCCCGTATAACGTTAAGGCCACGCGGCGGGTGGTACGATCGAACAGCCGGTTTCCCAGCGCGGCTTCCAGCTTTTCAATCCTGCGGCTCAGCGCCGACTGGGATAAGCAGATAGATTCAGCAGCGACACGGAAGTTACCGTATTCCACTAACGCTCTGAAAGCATAAAGATCGTTAAGGTCAAAATTCACGGGCATAGCGTCTGGATGTCCTGTCAGGGAATACGCAACAAAGTCAAAAATAATAGCGTCTTATTGACCTACCGCAACCGGTGCGGTGTTGAAATACGTCAGAGGTCGTTGAGATGCAGGCGAACATACCCGGCGCGATCGGCAAGGGCCTGCCGCTCCTCTTCCTTCATGTTCGCAAGCTGTTTAAAGACGATGCCCAGGCGGGGATTGTTACCCAGACGCGCCTGATTGCGCGCAAAGAAATCCCAGTAAAGGGCATTGAAGGGACACGCCAGCTCTCCGGTACGCTGATTGTGCTGATACCGGCAGCCCTGACAGTAGTTACTCATCTTATGAATATATGACGCGCTTGAGACGTAGGGCTTGCTGGCCAGTAACCCGCCATCGCCAAACTGGCTCATGCCGAGGGTATTGGGCAGCTCCACCCATTCAAAAGCATCAATGTAGACCCCCAGATACCATTCATGAACCGCCTGCGGCGACAGGCCGCTGAGCAGGCTAAAGTTCCCGATGACCATCAGGCGCTGGATATGGTGGGCGTAAGCCTCGGTGAGCGACTGTCCAACGGCATGCGCCAGGCAGCGCATCTGCGTCTTGCCCGTCCAGAACCAGTCCGGCAGCGGGGTGTGCTGGTCTAAGGCATTCAGCTCCCGGTAGCCCGGCATCTGCGACCAGTAAATCCCGCGCACGTACTCCCGCCATCCGAGAATCTGTCGGATAAACCCTTCAACGGCAGGCAGCGGCGCATGGCCGCGAAGATGGCGATAACTTTCTGGGCGTGGTGAAGCACATACGCGGTTTCTGCCCGCAGTTCCAGCATCACGTAAATGACATTCGGATTGCAGTCATCAAACCAGCCGTGGTGTGGATTAAGCTGATCGCCCAGAATCAGGCGCAGTTCGGTCAACGGTGGCTCCTGCGACAACGCTCAGAACAGTATTTGACCTCATCCCAGCATTTCGCCCATTTCTTTCGCCACGTCATAGGCCGCTGGCAGTGCACGCATGCTCGGCTGGGCAGATCCTGCTTGTTACCTTTGAAATCGCTCATTTTTCAATACCGTACTGATTTCTTCACTGAACCTGTGGGCTAAGGCTACGACAGACTTCACAAAATGAAGGTGATGCCCGCAAACCGCTACCCACTGCTACGTACGAATGATAGTTTATTCAGGCTGGAATTGTCGCAGTGAGCGATTTTCTGGCATCTTAACTGAACCTGACTTTCCCTTTTTGTTCAAGTGACGAGTTTGCGAGCAAAGCGATGATTAAGTGGCCCTGGAAAACGAATGAGGCTGGCCGGGATATGGCGCTGCCGTGGGATGACGCGCTGGCGATCCCTGTTCTGGCTAATCTTAAGCCGGATGAACAATCGAAACTGGTTCAGATGGCGGATCGTTTTTTGCAGCAAAAACGCCTGGTTCCGCTACAGGGGTTCGAGCTGGATCCGCTGAAAAATACCCGTATCGCCCTGCTTTTCTGTCTGCCGGTGCTGGAGCTCGGCATTGAGTGGCTGGATGGCTTCCACGAAGTGCTGATCTACCCTGCCCCCTTTATCGTCGATGACGAGTGGGAAGATGACATCGGGCTGGTGCACAACCAGCGCGTGGTGCAGTCCGGTCAGAGCTGGCAGCAAGGGCCGATCATCCTTAACTGGCTGGATATTCAGGACTCGTTTGATGCCTCAGGCTTCAACCTGATTATTCATGAAGTGGCGCACAAGCTGGATACCCGCAACGGCGATCGCGCCAGCGGCGTGCCGCTGATCCCGCTGCGTGAAGTGGCCGGATGGGAGCACGACCTTCATGCGGCGATGGAGAATATCCAGGATGAGATAGACCTGGTGGGGGAAAGCGCGGCCAGTATTGATGCCTATGCCGCAACCGATCCTGCCGAGTGTTTTGCGGTGCTGTCAGAGTATTTCTTTAGCGCACCGGAACTCTTTGCCCCGCGCTTCCCGGCGCTGTGGCAGCGTTTTTGCCAGTTTTACCAGCAGGATCCGTTGCAACGTCTGCGGCAAAACGAGGAATCTGACGGCCATCCTTCCCGCAAGATCCATTAAGCTTTTTCAGCAGGGGGACGCGCGGAGCAGCGTACCCCTATGCTCACCAGCAAAAACAGCAGCGCCATTCCCCATGCGGCAGCAATTAAAAACGACTCACCGAAAAAGCGAGTGACGACAGGCACCAGCATCGCACTCACCCCGTATCCTAGCGTATGGCTGGTGGCGATAACGCCCGCCCCTTTCCCTGTCGTCAGCCTGTCGTTTAACAGAAGCTGATATCCCGGCGTCGCCATGGCCGCCCCGAGTGAAGTGATAACAATCCCCACGTAGAATAGCGTTAAACCCGCGACAGACATCAGCCCAAGTCCTGCCACCATTAACACCGCCGCGATGCAGAGCAGCGTCATCGGGCTGAAATGCTGCGGGCGGACCACCAGAAACTGCGCCGCGAGCGTGGCCAGTGCGGCCAGGCTCAGGAGCATCGCAACATGATGGCTGATTTGCACCGGGTCGCCCTGTAGCAACGGATGCAGATGCGGTGACAGGCCAAGCTGCATCAGGCTCACCAGCGCCGCCAGCAGCAGTGCCAGCCCCAGAAACGGCAGCATCGATACCTTCAGCCGCGTCGACTGGTGCGCCACCGGCGGCAACGGCGGATCGGCGGCTTCGCGCAGCACCAGCAGCAGCGCGATGAAAGGCGCTATTGCCATTAGCCAGAGCGGCGCCACCGGGTTAACGCTGAGCATCAGCGCCGCCAGCGGCGGCCCCAGCAGGCGTCCGCAGCTGAGACCCGAGCTAATGGTCGCCAGCGCCGCCATTCTCTTCTCCAGACCCGCGCGCTGAATGGCCCACGTCTGCGCGGCGGGCACCAGCCCGGAGACCGTCAGGCCGTACAGCGTGCGCGAGAGAACAAGCCCCGCCAGCCCCCACAAAGCATTTAACACGCCGTTGCTCATCGCCCAGACCACCAGCGCCATCACCAGGAAACTGGCCAGATAACCACCGAGGGAGGCGATCATGACCACCTTGCAGCCGTGCCGCTCGCTCTGTCGCCCCCACCAGGGAGAGGCGGGTAAAAAGAGCATTGAGCCAAACATCAGTAGCCCCGCCCAGACGGAGAGTGAGAGTCCGGTCAGGCTGACCAGCTGCGGCAGCATGACCAGCAAACCATTTTGCCCGATACCTAATAAACCTGCGCACAGCGCCAAGGGCCAGTTCGCTTTCGGGGTGACGTTGTCCATCAGAGTTTCAGAGTATGGGTGCATAGAATTGTGAAGATAGTGTCAATAAATATGTGGAAATTATGAAGTTTATGAAAACAAATATTGCAAAAATAGTTGCGACTGTAAACAGAATGAATATCATAACGAGAATTATTATCAGTCATGGAATGAGGTACTTTTATGCGTGCTCTGCCCCGCTCCGCCGGTACAGACGTTGCGGCCCAGTGTTTTTTGAACGCGCTGCTGCGCGAAACGAAGGACTGGCGCTATCACCCCGCTACCGATGCGGATGAGTTATCGCAGATTCATATCCCGCTTTCCCAGACCCAGGCTATTCGGGTTCCCGTACGCTATTTTTCGCCTACCCAGCATCACCAGTATCGTTTTCCGGCAACGCTGATCCACGCCGACAGCGATAGCGGTGACGCCGTCACCTTTACGCAATTGGTTGATTTAATTCTTGAAAAAGTTTCCGTAAAAGGCTCACTGGATAGCGAAACGCTGGCACGCTTTAAACAGCGCGTCCTTGAGAGCCATGCGCACACCTGGCAGGCAATCGATCTGCGCCACAGTTGGGCAACCTTGCGCGATAAACCGCTGACGTTTGCCGAGGCGGAACAGGCGCTGCTGGTCGGCCACGCGTTTCACCCTGCGCCAAAATCCCACGAACCGTTCAGCGAAACCGAGGCGCGGCGCTATCTGCCTGATTTCGCCTCCCGTTTCCCGCTGCGCTGGTTTGCCGTTGAGAGCACGCTTATTGCCGGCGATAGCCTGAACGTCTCCCTGCGCGAACGTCTGCTGCGCTTCGCCGCACAGAGCGCGCCTGAGCTGCTCGGCCACTTCACCGACACCCGCTGGCTGCTGCCGATGCATCCGTGGCAGGCCGACTATCTGCTGGAGCAGGCGTGGTGCCAGCGTCTGGCGGAAAAAGGTTCATTGCAGGATCTCGGCGAAGCGGGCGCGCAGTGGCTGCCCACCAGCTCGTCACGCTCGCTGTACAGCGAAACCAACAGCGACATGATTAAGTTCTCCCTCAGCGTGCGCCTGACCAACTCCGTGCGTACGCTGTCGGTGAAAGAAGTGAAGCGCGGGATGCGCCTGGCGCGCCTGGCGAAAACGGAACGCTGGCAAGGTTTGCAGGCACGCTACCCGACCATGCGCGTGATGCAGGAAGACGGCTGGGCTGGTCTGCGTGACGAAAACGGCATCGTTCAGGAAGAGAGCCTGATGGCCCTGCGCGTCAATCTGCTGTTCGATACGCCAGACACCCAGACCAACGTGCTGGTGAGCCTGACCCAGGCCGCGCCGGACGGCGGTGACAGCCTGCTGGCCGCGGCGGTGCGCCGTCTCAGCCAGCGTCTGGAATTACCGCTCGACCGGGCCGCCCGCTGCTGGCTCGACGCCTATTGCGACCGCGTGTTACTCCCGCTGTTCAGCGCCGAGGCGGACTACGGCCTTGTCCTGCTGGCACACCAGCAGAATATCCTCGTTGAAATGCAGCAGGATTTCCCCGTCGGGCTTATCTACCGCGACTGCCAGGGCAGCGCGTGGACCGAAGGGGCCGATGCGTGGCTGAAAGAGGCGGGTGAAACGGAGGTGGAAAACCGCTTCGGCGACAGCCAGCTGCTGCGCTACTTCCCGTACTACCTGCTGCTGAACTCTACCCTTGCCGTCACCGCCGCCCTTGCCGCCGCCGGTTTTGACAGCGAGGAGAGCCTGATGTCCCGGGTGCGCGACGCGCTGGCCGAACTTCGCAAGACGGCATTGCAGACCCGCTGCCTCGACTACGTGCTCGACAGCCCGACCTGGAACTGCAAAGGCAACTTCTTCTGCTACCTGCACGATCGCAATGAAAACACCATCGTCGATCCGGCGGTGATCTATTTCGACTTTAGCAACCCGTTTTACAAGGAGAAGGCGTGATGGCCATTGCGAATATCGTCCATTCCGGCTACGGCTTTCGCTGCACGGCCACGGAAAAAAACCTGCCGCTGACGCTGGGTCTTGACGACAGCGCGGTGCTGGAGCGTCTGAACGGGATCCCGGACGGCTGGCTGGCCGAGGCGCTGGATCAGCTGTTTGTTGCCGCACCCACGCTGACCGGCATCACCCTGCCCTGGGCAACCTGGCAGGATGAACCGCAGGCGCAGGCGCTGTTTCGTCTGGCAAGCGGGGATTATCTGGCGCGTGAAACCTTCTGGCAGCTGCCGCTGTGGCTAAAAGGCGAACAGCCGCAGTCCAGCGGCGGGATGCAGTTTGATGAGAGCCGTCAGCTGTACTTCCCGCTGCGTCCTCGCCGCCCGCAGGGCGAAGTGTACCGCCGTTACGATCCGCAAATTAAGCGCACCCTGAGCTTCCGCGTGGCCGACGTGGCGCTGGACGGCGAGCGCTTTACGCAATGGATGAACAACCCGCGCGTGAACGCCTTCTGGGAGATGGCGGGCCCGCAGGCCGAGCAGGAAAACTACCTGCGCCGCCAGCTTGACTCGACCTACTGCTACCCGGTTATCGGCTGCTTCGATGACCAGCCGTTCGGCTATTTTGAGCTCTACTGGGCGGCGGAAGACCGCATTGGCCGTCACTACCGCTGGCAGCCGTTTGACCGCGGGCTGCACATGCTGGTGGGTGAAGAGAACTGGCGCGGAGCGCAGTACATCCGCAGCTGGCTGCGCGGCCTGAGCCACTATTTATATCTCGATGAACCGCGCACCGCGCGCATTGTCGCCGAGCCGCGCTTCGACAACCAGCGCCTGTTCCGCCATCTGGCATCCGCCGGTTTTGACACGATGAAAGAGTTCGACTTCCCGCACAAGCGCTCACGCCTCATCATGAGCCAGCGCCACCGCTTCTTCAGCGAGGTGGGCCTGTGAACGCGCTCTGGCAGAAAGTGAACCGCGAGATGGTAGCGAAGATCCTCGCCGAGCTGGAATACGAACGCACCCTGCGCGCTGAGCCGGTTTCGTCGGACGTCTGGCGCATCACCATGGGCAGCGAGTCCTGGCAGTTTCGCGCCGCGCGTGGGATCTGGGGCTGGCTGCACATCGATCCTGCCAGCCTGACCACCGCCAGCGGCGATGCCGTGGAAGCGGAAAGCGCACTCCTGCAGCTGGCGACGGTGCTGGAGATGAGCGACGCGCAAACGGCAGAGCACATGGAAGATCTCTACGCCACGCTGCGCGGCGATATGCAGCTGCTGCAGGCGCGTGAAGCGCTGGACGCGGACGCGCTGATCCACATCGACCCGGACGAATTACAGTGTCTGATGAGCGGTCACCCGAAGTTTATTTTCAACAAAGGTCGCCGCGGCTGGGGGCTGGACGCGCTGCGTCAGTACGCGCCCGAGTATTGCGGACGTTTTCGTCTGCACTGGGTTGCCGTTCAGCGAGAGCATCTTGTCTGGAGCAGCGATGCCGATTGCGAGATCAACGATCTGCTGGCGAGCGCCATGGACAATACCGAGCGCGCCCGCTTTGACGCCCGCTGGCAGGCGCTGGGTCTCAACGACGGCTGGCTGCCAGTGCCGCTGCACCCGTGGCAGTGGCAGCAGAAGATCGCCATTCATTTCCTGGCGCAGCTGGCGCGCGGAGAGATGGTCGAGCTGGGCGAGTTTGGCGATGAGTATCTGGCGCAGCAGTCCCTGCGCACCCTCACCAACGCCAGCCGTCGCGCGCCGTATGACATCAAGCTGCCGCTGACCATCTACAACACCTCCTGCTATCGCGGCATTCCGGGCAAGTACATTGCCGCCGGGCCGCTGGCCTCGCGCTGGCTGCAGCAGCAGTTTGCCACCGACGCCACGCTTGCCCGCTCCGGTGCGCAGGTGCTTGGCGAACCCGCCGCCGGCTATCTGTCGCATCCGGGCTATGCCGCGTTGCCGAAAGCGCCCTACCGCTATCAGGAGATGCTGGGGGTGATCTGGCGCGAGAACCCGTCCTGTTATTTAGAGGACGGTGAACAGGCGGTGCTGATGGCGGCGCTGATGGAAACCGATAACGCAGGGCGCCCGCTGATCGACGCGTGGATAACACGCTCGGGGCTTAGCGCCGACGCCTGGCTGGAAAAGCTGTTTGAAGCAACGGTGATCCCGTTCTATCACCTGCTCTGCCGCTACGGCGTGGCGCTGATCGCCCACGGACAGAACGTGACGCTGGTGATGAAGGACTACGTCCCGCAGCGCATCCTGCTGAAAGATTTCCAGGGCGATATGCGCCTGGTGGATGAAGACTTCCCGCAGGCGCAGAGCCTGCCGGAGCAGGTGAAGGCCGTCACGGCGCGCCTCAGCGCGGATTACATCATTCACGACCTGCAAACCGGCAACTTTGTGACGGTGCTGCGTTTTATCTCGCGCCTCACCCTGCAATGCGGCGTCAGCGAAACGCGCTTCTACCAGATTCTGGCCGAGGTATTACGTGGCTATATGGCCGCACACCCGGATCTGGCAGAACGCTTCGCCAAATTCGATCTCTTCAAGCCGCAGATTATTCGCGTGATCCTCAACCCGGTCAAACTGACCTTCTCCGAACACGACGGCGGCAGCCGCATGCTGCCGAACTACGTTACCGATCTTGATAACCCTCTTTTTCTCGCCTCCCGGGAGTCAGCGCAATGAAAACCTATGATTTCATCGGCATTGGTATTGGCCCGTTTAACCTCAGCATCGCCGCTCTGGCCGAAGGGCTGGACGGCTTTAGCTCGCTGTTCCTAGAGCGTAAACCGCATTTTTCCTGGCACCCGGGGATGATGGTGCCGGACTGTCACATGCAGACCAGCTTCCTGAAGGATCTGGTCAGCGCCGTGGAGCCCACCAACCGCCACAGCTTCCTGAACTACCTGGTGCAGCGTAAAAAGTTCTACCGCTTTCTGACCACCGAGCAGCGCACCGTCTCCCGCGAGGAGTTTGCGGACTACCTGTGCTGGGCGGCGGAAAACCTCACCAACCTGTCATTCAGCCAGCAGGTGCAGCAGGTGAGCTTTGATGAGAAAAGCGGCCTGTTTGAGGTGGTGACCCAGCGAGACCGCTTCCTGGCGCGCCACGTCTGCGTGGGGATTGGCAAACAGATCAACCTGCCTGACTGCGTCACGATGCAGGACGATACCTGCTTCCACGCCAGCGAGATGATGCTGCGCACGCCGGATCTCGCGGGCAAGCGCGTCACCGTGATCGGCGGTGGCCAGAGCGGTGCCGACCTGTTCCTGAACATCTTCCGCGGTGAATGGGGCCAGCCGCGGAGCCTGAACTGGGTATCGCGCCGCAACAACTACAACGCGCTGGATGAAGCTGCCTTCGCCAACGAATACTTTACGCCAGAGTACGTGGACAGCTTCTCCACGCTCGGTGAAGAGGCGCGTCGCCAGATGCTGCACGAGCAGAAGATGACCTCTGACGGCATCACCACCGAGTCCCTGCTGGCGATTTACCGCGCCATGTACCACCGCTTCGAAGTGCTGCGTGAAAAACCCTGGGCTCACCTCCTGCCATCCCGCTCGGTGACGGCCCTCACGCGCCAGGAAAACGGACATCGCCTGAGCATTCAGCATCATCTTGATGGCGGTCAGGAACAGCTGGAGAGCGACGTGGTGATTTTCGCCACTGGCTACCGCGCCGTGCAGCCTGCGTTCCTCGCGCCGCTGTCTCACCGCCTCCATCGGGATACGGATGAGGCCTTCTGCATTAACAACGATTTCACCCTTGAATGGGACGGTCCACAGAGCAACCGCCTGTTTGCCGTAAACGCCGGGATGCACCGTCTCGGCATTGCCGAACCCCAGCTCAGCCTGATGGCCTGGCGCGCGGCGCGAATTCTGAATCGCGCGCACGATCAAGAGCCGTTTGAACTGGCTACCACCCCTGGCGTTATCCACTGGCGAAGCACCGCCAGCCCGGAAAGTAGCCAGGTTTTTAAATCTTTAGCAAAAACGACCGAGTACTGACACACACATTCAGGATCAACATAACAATGAAACGTTCTCATCTTTGGGTTTTAAATCCTTGCTTGCTTGCAATGCTTTCTACCTCTGCGTGGGCGGAAGAACAAAAGGAAGAAGATATCGTGGTCTCTGCCAGCCGTGCTCACCGCAGCGTGGCTGAAATGGCGCAGACTACCTGGGTCATTGAACGGGCTGAAATTGAGCAGCAGGTTCAGGGCGGGAAAGAGATTAAAGAAGTGCTGGCCCAGCTGATCCCGGGCATGGACGTCAGCAGCCAGGGGCGCACCAACTACGGCATGAACCTGCGCGGTCGTTCGATGATGGTGATGGTGGACGGCGTGCGTCTGAACTCGTCACGCAGCGACAGCCGCCAGCTCGACTCTATCGATCCGTTCAATATCGATCGTATTGAAGTGATCTCCGGTGCCACCTCGCTCTACGGCGGCGGCAGCACCGGCGGCCTGGTGAACATCGTCACCAAAAAGGGCCAGCCGGATACCGAAGTGGAGTTCCAGACCGGGACAAAGAGCGGGTTTAACAGCCACAACGATCACGATGAGAACGTGTCGGCAGCCGTCAGCGGCGGCAACGATAAGGCCTCCGGTCGTCTGTCGGTGTCGTATCAGCGCTACGGCGGCTGGTATGACGGCAACGGCGACGAGGTGATTATCGATAACACCCAGACCGGCCTGCAGTATTCCGACCGTATTGACGTGATGGGCACGGGCACCATCAACATTGACGATCATCAGCAGCTGCAGCTCACCACGCAGTACTACAAGAGCGAGTCCGACGGGAAGCACGGTTTGTTCCTCGGCGAGAACTTCTCGGCGGTGACGGGCGATGCAAAAGCCTACAACAAAGACAACCTCAACTCCGATCGTATCCCCGGTACCGAGCGTCACCTGATTAACCTGCAGTACTCGAATACCGATTTCTGGGGCCAGGACCTGGTCGCGCAGATTTACTATCGCGATGAGAGCCTGACCTACTACCCGTTCCCGACGCTGAGCAAAGGTGCGGTGACCAGCATTGGCGCATCCCAGCAGAAAACCGACTTTTATGGCGGCAAGCTGACCCTGAACAGCAAGCCGGTGGATGATTTGACCCTCACCTGGGGTGTCGATGCCGACCATGAAACCTTCGATGCCAACCAGCAGTTCTTCGATCTGAGTAAAGCGGCGGCAAGCGGCGGCATGGATCTGGAAAATGCCTACAACGTGGGCCGTTATCCGGGTTACAGCATTACCAACCTTGCCCCGTTCCTGCAGGCCAGCTATGACATTGATGCCATCACCCTGAGCGGCGGCGTGCGCTACCAGTACACTGAAAACAAGGTGGATGACTTTGTTGGTTACGCCCAGCAGCAGGCCATCGCTAACGGGAAAGCCACCTCCGCCGACGCGGTGCCGGGTGGGAAAACGGATTACAACAACTTCCTGTTTAACGCCGGGATACTCGGTCGCCTGACCGAACAGCAGCAGCTGTGGTTTAACTTCTCGCAAGGCTTTGAAATCCCTGACCTGGCGAAATACTACGGCTCTGGCACCTACCAGCTCGTCGACGGCCACTATCGCCTGCTGAACAGCGTGAACGTGAACGACTCGACGCTGGACGGGATCAAGGTCAACGCCTACGAGCTGGGCTGGCGTTTCACCGGCGACAACCTGCGCACGCAGGTCGCGGCGTACTACTCGCTTTCCGATAAAACCATCACCATCAACAAGAGTGACATGACCATCAACCTCGAAGACGATAAACGTCGTATTTACGGGGTCGAAGGCCAGGTAGACTACTTCTTCACCGACAGCGACTGGAGCACAGGCGCGAACTTTAACGCCATTAAGTCTGAGACGCGTGAAAACGGAAAATGGGAGAAGCTGACGGTCGACAGCGCCAGCCCGTCGAAGGCCAGCGCATGGGTTAACTGGGCACCGGGCGACTGGGCGCTGCGCGTGCAGAGCACGCAGACCTTTGACGTGTCTGACGCCGACGGTAAGAAGATTGATGGCTATAATACCATTGATTTCCTGGGCAGCTACGCCCTGCCGGTGGGCAAGGTCAGCTTCAGCGTGGAAAACCTGCTGGACAAAGACTACACCACCGCCTGGGGCCAGCGCGCGCCGGGGCTGTATAGCCCAACCTACGGCGCACCGGGCCTGTATACCTATAAAGGTCGCGGACGCACCTTTGGTCTGAACTACTCCGTACTGTTCTGATCCTGCGCGCCGCCTGCGGGCGGCGCATATTGCTGTGTAATTTCAACGCGAATTTGCTATAAAATCAGCGATTTGCTGAAATTGTCGGCAAACGAACGAAAAGTTTACTTTCCCCCTTTGACAAGGGGAACGCAGGTCGATAATATTCGCCCCGTTCACACGATTCCTCTGTAGTTCAGTCGGTAGAACGGCGGACTGTTAATCCGTATGTCACTGGTTCGAGTCCAGTCAGAGGAGCCAAATTTAAGAAGCCTGCTTTTGAAGCAGGCTTTTTGCTTTTCTGCGTCTCTGATGTTAATTCAGAATCGCATCCAGCCTGGCAAGTACTTCATTTACAACGGCGTCAGGTATACGTTCCAGCCGCATGCCGTTCCGGGCAGCCATATCAATGGTTCTGGGCTGGTCGCAGCGAATAACGCCCGTTGTTTTTGTCCCCGCCCCTTCCAGTGAAACGGTGAAACCTGCTGTACGAGCAAAGTTTCCGCCGCTGGTGACGGGAACCACTACCGGTAGCCGGGTCAGCTTGTTAAACGACGCCTTCGATACGATAAGCACCGGACGTTTTCCACTTTGCTCGTGGCCAGCAATCGGATCCAGTGAAACAAGCCAGATTTCCCCTCTGTCCATTTACAGAATCTCCTTGCCTACCGCAGGCGCATCAATCCATTCCCGCTCCTCTTCGCTCATTTCAGCGTGCGGATCGCACTGCGCCAGCAGCTCCTCAAGTGAATAATGAGGCCGTTTCTGGGGTTCGATAATCAGGCAGCCATTATTAATGGTCATGCCGACTTCGCTGTCCGTCGAGAGCTCCAGCGTTTTCAGTACGGCGGGAGGAACCGCCAGCATGATGGATCCGCCGACCTTTTTCAGGCGAGTTGTATACATAGCGCACCTCCGAATATTATATTTTAATATAACATTCAGGACGGGAGGTGCGCAATTATTCATCAGATTCATGGTGATTTCCTTTTCGTAATGAAGTGGGCAGAAAGCCGTTATCTATCGAAGGGCAGTGCAGGTGGGAACGAAGTGCGTCACTAAGAAGGTAGATAATAGAAAACTATTTTTGCGGTTCAAAGGATTTTGGCGGATAGGATAATCGAAATGCGAGGCGGC
The DNA here is from genome assembly GCF_014103035.1 of Enterobacter sp. RHBSTW-01064. NCBI lineage: Bacteria > Pseudomonadati > Pseudomonadota > Gammaproteobacteria > Enterobacterales > Enterobacteriaceae > Enterobacter > Enterobacter sp. RHBSTW-01064. Next base: position 656,468 of record NZ_JABXOU010000001.1, read on the forward strand.
TTCCGGATCGCTGCTGTGTGGGGGCCAGGTTGAGGTCCCCCTCTCTCACGGCTTCATAACGATGCGGCCAAGCGGTTTCGCTGTCTCAGCGTATTCATGGGCCGCGGCGGCGTTAGCCAGGGGGAAGATGCGGTCAATGACAACCCTGATGCGCCCTTCTGCCACAGCCTGCAAGATGTCGTCCACGCTTGTCCGAACGCCGGGCCTTTCAAAAAGGGGCCCCATGAATACCCCCATGAGTGTCTGGTTAGATTGCATTGGCGGCCACAAGTCGACAGTCAGACTGCCACCGCCCGCATTACCGACGAAGACGAGACGTCCTTGCGGAGCGAGTGCAGAAAGCGAAACAGGCAACGTCGTCCCTACCGGATCGATGACGAGGTCAACACCGGCGCCACGGGTGCACTCTCGGACACTGTCAACGATGTTGTCCTCTACACGATCCACGACATAATCGGCACCCAATTCAAGCAACCGACTTCTTCGCTGCGTCCCGCTTGCCACAGCGATAACCGTCGCGCCTGCTTGTGAGGCAAGCTGAACGGCCGCGAGCCCCACGCCCCCTGCTGCTGCCTGAATCAGGACGGTTTCTCCATGCCGGAGCATGCCTCGAGTGAAAAGGCAATGATGCGCGGTTCCAAAAGAAATCGGTACCACCGCCGCGTCTGCTGCATCCACCCCATCCGGTATAAGCCAGGTTCGTTCCGCAGGCACAGCCCAACGTTCCGCATGCGATCCCTGCATGCTAAACGCAGTCACTCTGTCTCCAACCCTGCGATGACGGACTTTCGAACCGACGGCAACCACTGTGCCCGCGGCCGCGTAGCCAACGATCCACGAAGGAAGAGGCGGCGGAGTTGAACGCCGGTTGATCAGATCTCCCCCTTCAATCGAGATTGCCTCGACAGAAATCAGGACGTCATCAGGCCCTGCGACCGGATCCGGGACATCAATGTATTGCAGGACGTCGGGAGCGCCTTCCACGTCATAAACCGCTGCTTTCATTAATTTTCCTCTGTCATATCAAGACCCGTAGGAAACCGCTAGATTTGATGGCAGGTGAGTACCGATTACGATCATAGAGCGCCTGCCGTCCGAAGGGGAAAACGGCTTCGCGTGTTGTCATGTTTGTACCTTTGTAATGGGGCGAAATCTGTCCGGTGAACACAAAGACACTTTACAGGTGCCAGATCGGGCGGATAAACCAGCGACGTTTTCCATCATTCTTTATAAGCTGCTCAAGGGTTCTTCCCATCGTGCTATTCCCTCTCTAAAAACAATCCTTTCAACTGAGCGACGAGCCCGGCCAGCGCAGCGCTACCGGGCAAGCCAGCAGCTAGATCTGGTAATCAATCGCCACTTCTTCCGGCTCCATTACCTGACGTTTAATCTCGTCCACAGACAGCCCGGCATTGCATAGCTCGATAAAGCGCCAGACATAGTTGCGCTGCAGCTGTCCGCGCTTCAGCCCAAGCCAGACGGTATTGGCGTCAAACAGGTGACGCGTATCAAGACGCACGAGGTTCCCGTCTTCGCGTTCCCCGCTGGACTGTTCCGCCACCAGGCCTATACCCAGACCCAGCTCGACGTAGGTTTTGATCACATCGGAGTCCTGCGCGCTCAGCACCACGTCCGGCGTGAGCCCTTTGCGGTTGAAGGCTTCATCAATGCGCGAGCGTCCGGTAATGCCCTGGCGGTAAGTGATCAGCGGCCATTTCGCAATGTCTTCCAGCGTCAGGGGAGAGACCTGATTCAGCGGATGATCGACTGGGAGTAATAAACTGTGGTACCAGCGGAACCACGGGAAGGCCACCAGCAGCGGATCGTTGCTCAGACGCTCGCTGGCGATGCCGATATCTGCCCCGCCGTTTTGCAGCAGCACTTCAATTTCCTGCGGCGTGCCCTGAATAAGCTCCAGACGGACATCTGGGAAAAGTTCGCGGAAGGCTTTAATCACCGGCGGCAGGCTGTAGCGCGCCTGGGTGTGGGTAGTGGCGATGGTGAGCACGCCCGAGGCGTCATTGGTGAAGAGATCCGCCAGACGACGCACGTTGCTGGCCTCGTTGAGGATCCGCTCAGCAATGGTCAGCAATGCCTTGCCCGGCTCCGTCATCCCAAGCAGACGCTTGCCGCGACGGATAAAAATCTCTATCCCCAGTTCCTCTTCCAGCTCGCGAATATGGCGGCTGACGCCAGACTGGGATGTATAAAGCATGTTAGCGACTTCGGTCAGGTTGTAGTCCCGCCTGGCCGCCTCACGGATAATTTTAAGTTGCTGGAAATTCACGATTCACTCCGGCGCATCTGACATAGCTCTATTGTTAGAGTCAGCTGAGCTGCAGAACAAATAATAAAAACCAGCATCTTATGCTTTTATGGAATATCAACTCACGAGCTGGAGTTCACGGTTCTCAAGCGACGGCTTGCTGACCAGCGACATCAAAATCTCTTTTACCGCCTGCGCCTGCGGCGACAGCGATCCGCGTGCGGACATGTTCAGCGACAGCGGCAGGCTCATTGAAGGCGTGGTGATGCGCGCCATCCAGCCGTTTGCCGCACTGCAAAGCGAGCGGGCGGCGGACTCCGGCAGGACTGTTACGCCCATTCCGCTGGCAATCGCTGCCGTCAGCGTGGAAATAGAATCAATTTCGCCAATAATTTTGGCCGTCAGGCGACGCAGGGAGAACGCTTCATCCACGCGCACGCGCACCGCGCTGTAATCGCGCGGCAGGAAGAGATTCATCTCGGCCACGGCGGTTAAATCAACGCTCTGACCCGGGCAGTCGCGGGTGCCGACCAGATAAAGATCTTCTTTCAGCAGCGGCTGGCTGGTGATCCCGGCGACGGGAGAGCGATCGTAAAGGACGGCCATATCCAGCTGGCCGTTGAGCAGTTTGTCATTCAGAACGGAACCGCTGTTTTCATGCAGGTAGACCAGCACTTCAGGCAGCTCAGCACGAACGGCCTGCAGCAGTGGCATGGTGATAGACGATGCCGCGGTTCCTGGCGCTAAACCAATGGAAACGTGGCCGCTCAGGGTCTGGCCGACATTGTTCACCGCCAGCTGCGCCTGTTCACACTGACGCAGAATAGTGCGGGCATGGGTATACAAAATTTTGCCTGCTTCTGTTGGCGTCACGCCGCGCTTGGTGCGGATCAGTAATTGCTGGTCCATCTCGCCTTCCAGCGTAGCCACCTGCTGGCTCAGCGCAGGCTGCGCGATATGCAGCACTTCTGCCGCTTGAGTCAGGCTGCCGATATCGACGATTTTTACGAAGTATTTCAGTCGTCTTAAGTTCATTTTGCCCCCTGTTCAAAAAACTGTGCCGGAACCGGCTGTCGTTGTTGAACTGGTTTTGCAATATGAATGCCAGTTTTGCGAAGAGGTCTGATTTGTTGCTAAGCGGCTGAAAATAAGGAAAGCTAATCATGGATGGGGGTTTAATGACTGAAACAGCGGTTTATGATCTGCCCCATTAGAGGTATGCTTGCACCATGACGGTGCATTACGTTGGCAAAAGCGTCACTTTGCTGATTTTGTCAGCAAACGATCAAAAGGTGTTGATCCATCCTTTGACAAGGCGAACGCAGGTCGATAATATGCGCCCCGTTCACACGATTCCTCTGTAGTTCAGTCGGTAGAACGGCGGACTGTTAATCCGTATGTCACTGGTTCGAGTCCAGTCAGAGGAGCCAAATTTGAAAAGCCTGCTTTTAAAGCAGGCTTTTTGCTTTTCTGCGGCGGGTAAAATTGTCGGGTGGCGGCTTCGCCTTACCCGACCTACGGGACTGTAGGCCCGGTAAGCGCAGCGCCACCGGGCGAAACGAACTCAATGGCTGAGCTTCACCGGCATCCCCGACCGCCGCTCCAGTTCTGCTCCCGCCCCCTCGTTTACCAACTGTGTCCGCTGTGCGGCTGAAATGGGCAGAGGCACTTTCCGTGTTGACTCAAATTCCGCGCGGTTACGTGATAATGGCTCATGAACCTCAACCCAGCGGCTGCCGTCCGGCTCGGTGGTGCTTTTAACGGGCCTGTCGATAAGCTGCACGCGGGTTCCTACGGGGACATTATCGAAAAGGTATTTGATGTCGTTATTACGCAGACGAATACAGCCCTGGCTCACCCGCAGCCCGATGCCGAAATTCGAGTTTGTGCCGTGAATGGCATAGAGCCTGCCGATATAAATCGCATACAGCCCCATCGGGTTATCCGGCCCGGCGGGCACGAACGCCGGAAGCGTTTTCCCCTCTGCCGCATAGGCGCGGCGCGTGTTCGGCGTCGGAGACCAGGTTGGCCCCTCCTGCTTACGCTCAACGGCCGTCACCCAGTTACGCGGGGTTTCGCGTCCGGCCTGACCGATGCCGATGGGCAGCACTTCAACGGTGTTGCCGACAGGCGGATAGTAGTAGAGGCGCATTTCCGCCGCATTTACGATGATCCCCTCGCGGACGGTGTCAGGCAAAATCAGCTGCTGAGGTATTACCAGACGGGTGCCGGATTTAGGCAAAAAAGGATCCACGCCCGGGTTTGCTTCCAGCATATTGCTCAGCCCCTGCCCGTACTGCGCGGCAAAGGCCTCCAGAGGCAGCGTGTTGCCTTCGGGAACGGTGATGATAATCGGGGTTCCCACCAGACGACTGCCTTCCGGCGGTAGCGTATAGGTTACGGCAAACGCACCGGGAACAGCGGCGCACAGCGTAAGGACGAACCAGATAAGTCGAATCATAGTTTCCTGTGCTCATAAAAAGAGAAAGCCCGGGCTCAGGCAGGCTTTCTCAGTTTACGCTATCACGCCTCGGTTTTGCGCCACCTGCGCGTCAGTACTTTTTCCGCCTCGACAATAAGGAACATCACAAAACCAATCAGCAAGGTGATGACCCAGTAGCGGAACGGCAGCGCCTCGGTGCCAAACAGCATCTGCATGAAGGGTGCGTAAATAATAAGAAGCTGTAGCGCCAGCAGTACGCCGCTGACGATCCAAATCCCTTTGTTCGCCAGCAGGCCTTTGCTCAGCGAGAAGCCGTCATTCACGCGACAGTTGAGCATGTAGAACCACTGCGCAGTGACCAGGGTTTGCAGCAGCACGGTGCGGATAAATTCCGCCGAATAGCCGCGCGGCTGTAGCCAGGCTTCCAGCACGAAGGCGCTGATGGCAATCATCAGACCGACAAACACCACGCGCCAGATGGCATAGCCGTCCATCACATGGAGATTCGCCTTGCGCGGTGGCCGGTTCATGATGTTTTTCTCACCCGCTTCAAACGCCAGGCCAAACGACAGCGTGGCCGATGTCGCCATGTTCATCCACAGGATCAGGACCGGCGTCAGCGGGATCAGGTTCCCCGCCAGCAGCGCGATGATGATCAGCAGAGCCTGCGCGATGTTGCTGGGGATAACGAACAGAATGGTCTTTTTCAGGTTATCGTAAACCCGACGTCCCTCGTGCACCGCACGGGCAATGGTGGCAAAGTTGTCATCCGTTAACACCATATCGGCGGCTTCCTTGGTGACTTCCGTTCCCTTAATCCCCATGGCGATACCCACATCCGCCCGCTTGAGCGCTGGGGCATCGTTTACGCCATCCCCGGTCATGCCCACGACTTCCTGTTTACTTTGCAGAGCCTGCACAAGGCGGAATTTATCCTCCGGGCTGGTTCGGGCGAAAATATCGTACTGCTGGGCGGCATCACTCAGCTGACGATCGTCCATCGCCTCCAGCTCACGTCCGGTGATAGCGCTTGCGGCGTTACCTATCCCCAACATTTGCCCAATGCTCATTGCCGTTTGCGGGTGGTCGCCGGTAATCATTTTCACGCGGATCCCGGCCTGCAGACAGTCGGCAATGGCGGTAATGGCCTCCGGACGCGGCGGATCCATCATTCCTGCAATACCCAGCAGGATCACGCCATCATGCAGGTCCGGGTGATCCAGCTCGCGCTGTCCCTCGCGAGCAGGTTTCCAGGCCGCAGCCACCATGCGCAATCCTTCCCGGGCATACTCTTCAATCTTCCCTTCCCAGTAAGGCTGATCGAACGGCTGTAGTCCGTCATTCGTCTGCTGATACTGGCAGAGGCGGAACAGGACGTCCGGCGCGCCGGTGATTAAAATCACCTCTTCATCGCCCAGCCGGTACAGCGTGGACATGTATTTATACTGCGAATCAAACGGGATTTTACTGCGCATTTCGGTATCGAGCGGTGGGAGCGGGATTTTCGCCGCCAGCACCTTCAGCGCGCCCTCGGTTGGGCCCCCGGTGATTTTCCACAGCCCCTGCTCGTCTTTGATCAGCTGGCTGTCATTACAGAGGTCAATGGTGCGCAGGTAGCGTTCCAGCAGGGAACCCTGCGTCACGCTGACGGGCGTCGGGTCATCGACGGGGTGAATATTCCCCACCGGTTCGTAGCTGTCGCCCTCCACGCGATAGGTCGTGTCAGCGGTAATCACCGCTTTGACCGTCATTTCATTCATCGTCAGGGTGCCGGTTTTATCCGAGCAGATGACCGTCATTGCGCCCAGCGTTTCCACCGTGGGCAACTTACGAATGATGGCCTTGCGACGCGCCATGGCCTGTACGCCAAGCGAAAGAATGATGGAAATGATGGCCGGCAGGCCTTCCGGCACGGCGGCAACGGCGAGGCTGATAAGCGACAGCACCAGTTCAGAAACCGGCATATCCCGGAACAGGAGACTAAAGACAAACAGCGCCACCATCATCACCAGGATAGTGATGAAGATGGTCTTACCGAGCTTATCCATCTGCACCATCAGCGGCGTGCGGTGTTTTTCAATGTCGGACATCATCTGATTGATGTGGCCCAGCTCGGTCTCGCCCCCGGTTGCCACCACCACGCCTTTACCGCCGCCGGAGCTGACGGTAGTGCCTGAGTAGAGCAGATTATACCGGTCACCTAAGGGCAGTTCCCCGCTTAACGCATCGCTGTTTTTCTCAACAACGGTGGATTCGCCGGTCAGGATGGCCTCCTCCACGCGCAGGTTGTGCGCTTCAATCACGCGCAGATCCGCAGGGATACGATCCCCGGCACGGATCACCACGATATCACCCGGGACCAGCGCCGTGGTGGGGATCGTTTCATGATTCCCCTGCCGTACCACCACGGCTTCGCTGGAGAGCATATTGCGAATGCTCTGCAACGATTTTTCGGCATTGCTCTCCTGGATATGGCCAATCAGCGCGTTAATGATGGCAACCCCAAGGATCACAAACATGTCTACCCAGTGGCCCATAAAGAGCTTAAGCAACGCGGCCACCAGCAGCACGTAAATCAAAACATCGTTAAAATGCGCCAGGAAGCGCAGCCAGGCGGGTTTGCCCTTTTTTTGCGGTAACGCATTCTCACCGTGCTGCTGAAGTCGGGCTGATGCCTCAGTGCCGCTAAGGCCTTCCAGGGTGGAGTGGATATTCGACAGGGTTTCGTCAACGGTTTGTTGATAATACGGACGTTCAGGTTTTCCTGTTTTCATCGTTCCTTCCTCAGGTTCTATTCAGAAATCACCTTGCTTCTCTGTAATTAACGAATAACGAAAACAGGGACATGAGCGTAACGAACAATACTTGCCGCCTCTGATCCTAACAAATGGGTTTGAATATTGGGATTTCGCGAGCCAACAATAATCGCGCCGACAGCCAGTTCATCCGCCAGCTTAATAACCTCATCACGAACATTCCCGCTACGAACATGGAGATGAACACGTTCTTCTGGCAGATTCACTTTTTTGACCAGGTCAGACAGCTTTTCTTTCGAATTATTAATCATATATTCATCCATTTTGCGCGCATCTGAAATAAAACCACGCGTCAGTTCGGCTGAAAATTTGGGCATGACGTGCAGCAAATGAATGTCACCCGATGCGCTTTGCGCCAGAAACTGTGCATGCTGCAACGCTTTATCCGCCAGGCTTGTCTCGTAGACATCCACCGGAACGAGAATGTTTTTATACATATCGAGCATCCTTTTTATAACCAACACGAGAGTGAATGAAGCAAAAAAACGCATTAAATGCAGGGGGTTGCCCTTAATGCCAGTTACGGTAAAAAGAGATGAATAATATTAAACGTAGCACAGGAATATCAGGTTTAGCGCTTCCCCACTGATTATGGTTATTTAACATTTATCTTTTCGCCGACTATGCTCATAGTCAGCCACCGCTTCCGGCTCATGGAGGAATGTATGTATGGTTTAAGCCTGATCCGCCTGGGTATGTTTATTGCACTCGCCATTATCGCCAGCACGGCGATTGGTTTATTTACCTATATGGTCGTCACTGTTCTGGCAGAATAGTGTCACCCCCTGTCCAGGTTATGGGATAAATAAAACAGTTATTTATTAGGGGAATACAGTGAACCGCTACCTCTCTCTTTTACCGTTCGTTTTGTTAACGCTCACGGCGTGCGACCCGAAACCGAAGCAAGCCTCCCCCCTGCCCAGGATGGTAAAAGTGGCGGAGGTGACGGTTCCCGGCCACGCCCAGCAGCGCGTTTTCCCCGCCCGCATTGAATCGGGCGATGCCACAGACCTTTCCTTCAAGCGCGCAGGGCAAATTGAAGCGCTCGATGTACGTCAGGGTGCTGCCATTAAACAGGGGCAACAGCTTGCCAGACTGAACGCCCGAGAAGCCCAGCAGCGGGTTAACGACAGACAAACGGCGGCGACGCTGGCCCAGAGGCAATTCGACCGCTTCCAGACGCTGGCAGGACGACAGGCCATTTCAAAAGCCGAGATGGACGTGCAGCGTGCGAACCGCGATTCGGCGAATGCGGCGCTGCAGATTGCCCGGGAAGAGCTAAATCAGATGACGCTCGTTGCGCCCTTCAGCGGGACGGCGGCCAGCGTGCACGTGCGAAACCATCAGGTGGTGTCCGCCGGTCAGCCCATCGCGACGTTAACCCGTACCGATCTGCTGGACGTGGTGTTCAGCATCCCTGAAAACCTGTTTAAGACCTTTGATATCCGCAACGCGCAGTATCGCCCCGTGGTGAAAATTAACGCCCTTCAGGATCGAGAATTTACCGCCGTCTACAAAGAGCATTCGGGCAGCAGCGACAGCAATACCCTGACCTGGCAGGTGATACTCACCATGCCGCGGCCAGATGATTTTCCCGCCGTCGGTGGCGTAAGCGGTACGGTGACCATCAATTTAACCAACCTCCCGGCCGGTGCGGGTGCTCAGGCGCTCGTCGTACCGGTTGAGGCAGTCTTTAACCCGGACAACAGCCCGCGCAATGAGCCGCACGTCTGGGTAGTAACGGGCGAAGGCGACACGCTCCATCTTGAAGACCGCAAGGTGAGCGTGGGGCAAGTGAGTACCGAAGGCGTGGTGATTACCAGCGGGCTGAAGGCGGGCGAGCGCGTGGTGGCCGCAGGCGTTGGGGAACTCCATGCTAAACAGCCGGTGCGTATCTGGACGCGTGAACGGGGACTGTAATGGATATCTCTCGTCAATTTATTAATAACCCTGTTCGCGTCTGGCTAACGATCCTGCTGCTGGGCGTCGGGGGGATTTTCGCCCTGTTGAATATCGGCAGGCTGGAAGATCCCGCCTTTACCATCAAAACCGCAGTGGTGGTTACCCACTACCCCGGCGCATCCGCTCAGCAGGTTGAAGAGGAGGTAACGCTTCCGCTGGAGAATGCCCTTCAGCAGTTGCCCTATCTGGACAACGTGAGCTCCATCTCGTCAAACGGTCTGTCGCAAATCACTGTTAACATCGCTTCCCGCTATCACTCGAACGAACTGCCGCAGATTTGGGATGAACTTCGCCGCCGCGTGGGCGATGCCTCGCGTCAGTTCCCGCCCGGCGTCGTCACGCCCTTTGTGAATGACGATTTCGGCGACGTGTTCGGCTTCTTCTTCGCCATTTCCGGAGTTGAATTCAGTAATCCTGAACTGGTGAGATATGCGGAGCAGCTGCGCCGGGAGTTGATTCTGATCCCCGGCGTCGCGAAGGTGGCCATCGGCGGGGCCATTAGCCAACAGGTCAACATCGATATCTCCCTGACCAAAATGGCCGCGCGCGGCATTACGCTGAACCAGCTTTCCGCCCTGCTCAGCAGACTTAACGTCGTTTCCAGCGCCGGAGAAATCACCTCCGGCACCGAATCCATTCGCCTGCACCCGACCGGTGAGTTTGAGAATCTTGATGAACTGGCGGATATCATCATCACACCTTCCGGCACCGGGGCGGCGACGCGTCTGCGGGATATCGCCACGCTGTCGCGCGGGCTGAACGAATCGCCAGCCAGCATTTACCATGCCAACGGCAAAAAAGCCGTTACCATGGGCGTCTCGTTTATTCCCGGCGTGAACGTGATCGACGTGGGCCACGCGCTGGAGGCGAAGCTAAGCCAGATGTCGGCGGAAAAACCGGCAGGCATACAGATAGACCTGTTTTACGATCAGGCAGCCGAAGTGGGCCACTCCGTTAACGGTTTTATTATTAACTTCCTGATGGCGCTGGCGATTGTCATCGGCGTGCTGCTGATCTTTATGGGCGTGCGCAGCGGGATCATCATTGCGTTTTCTCTCGCGCTCAACGTGCTCGGCACGCTGCTGATTATGTATCTGTGGGGCATTGAGCTGCAGCGCATCTCGCTCGGGGCGCTGATTATCGCCCTCAGCATGCTGGTGGATAACGCCATCGTGATTGTCGAAGGGGTGTTGATTGCCCGACAGCAGGGCTCGCCTCTGCTGGCCGCCGTGAACTACATCATCCGCCGCTCCGCCCTGCCGCTGCTGGGGGCGACGGTGATTGCCATCCTGGCGTTTGCCCCTATCGGGCTGTCGCAGGATTCCACCGGGGAATACTGTAAATCCCTGTTCCAGGTGCTGCTGATTTCCCTGATGCTGAGCTGGTTTTCGGCGCTCACCCTCACCCCGGTGCTGATTAAGTGGTGGTTGTTTAAAAACGACAACACCCCCGATAAAACCGATGAGTCAGATCCTTACGATAAACGACTCTACCGCGCCTACCAGCGCCTGCTTAACACGCTGCTGCACTATAAGGCACCGACGCTCATTGTGATGGCTGCGCTGCTGGCAGCGTCTGTCTGGGGTTTTGGCGCCGTACGGCAAAACTTTTTCCCGTCGTCTAATACGCCGATTTTCTTTGTCGACCTCTGGCTACCCTACGGCACCGATATTAAATGGACCGAGAAAATGACCGGCGATATCGAAAAAACCATTAACGGCCAGCCGGGCGTGGAAACCACCGTTTCAACCATCGGTCAGGGAAGTATGCGGTTTATTCTGACCTACAGCGGACAGCGGCAGTACAGTAACTATGCGCAGATCATGGTGCGCATGGACGACCAGCGCAACATCTCCGCCCTGACGCGCCACGTGGACGAGTACATCGCGCGAAACTATCCGCAGGTCAACGCCAGCAGCAAACGCGTGATGTTTGGCCCCTCCGGCGACAGCGCCATTGAGGTGCGCATTAAAGGTCCAGATCCTGACCGGCTGCGCCTGATTGCCAGCCAGGTGGACGACATCCTCACCCGCGACCCGGCCACGGGCAGCGTCAGGAACGACTGGCAAAACCGCAGCAAGGTGATCCGTCCACAGTACGTTGCCGCCCTGGGCCGCGAGCTTGGCGTAGATAAGCAGGACGTCGACAACGCGCTGGAGATGAACTTCTCCGGCAGCCGGGCGGGGCTGTACCGGGAAGGCAGCGACCTGCTGCCCGTGGTGGTGCGCCCGCCTGAGAGCGAACGGCTGGACGCCAATCACCTGAACAACGTGCTGGTGTGGAGCCAGACGCGGCAGCAGTATATCCCGCTGAGTAACGTCGTCAGCCGCTTCTCGCTGGAGTGGGAAGATCCGCTCATCCTTCGACGCGACCGTTCGCGGGTACTGACGGTGCAAACAGACCCGGACCCGCTAAGCCAGCAAACCTCCGGCGACATCCTCGCCCGCGTGAAGCCGCAGGTAGATGCCCTTCCCCTGCCGCACGGCTACAGCATTGAATGGGGGGGCGACGCGGAAAACTCCAGTGAAGCGCAGCAGGGGCTGTTCACTACGCTACCTCTCGGGTATCTGGTGATGTTTGTCATTACGGTGCTAATGTTCAGCTCGGTAAAAAATGCCGTCGCCATCTGGCTGACCGTACCGCTGGCGCTGATCGGCGTGACGCCGGGATTTTTAATTACCGGCATTCCCTTTGGCTTTATGGCGCTGATTGGCCTGCTGAGCCTGAGCGGAATGCTCATCCGCAACGGCATCGTGCTGGTGGAAGAGATTGAACAGCAGAAAACGCAAAAGGATCAGCACGAGGCGATCGTGTACGCTGCCACTTCGCGTCTGCGCCCCATCCTGCTCACCGCGTTTACGACCGTACTGGGCCTGGCTCCGCTGCTGCTGGACGTTTTCTTCCAGAGCATGGCCGTTGTGATTATGTTTGGACTGGGGTTTGCTACAATCCTGACGCTGCTGGTACTCCCCGTGATCTATGCATGTTTCCATCGTAAGGACGAAGCCAAACAACAATGAATGCGACAGGGCTGAACATTATCAAGACGCTGGGCTGTATGACGGCGGTGACCTTCTTTACCATCTACAATACCTGGGATCATTATGATTATGACTATCACTGGATCCTGGGGTTTTTAACTTTTATTTCGACCATCGCCACGCCGCTGTTTTTTGTGGTTTCGGGCTATCTCGACGGACAGTCCCGGCACGGCACCCGCTGGCAGCTGGGTAAAATTAAAAGCCTGGTGATTGTTTTTCTGTTCTGGATAACGATCTACTACCTGTGGGAGCCCTATCAGCGCGGGTATTTAATCCAGCCCTGGTTCGTGTTCGCCTTTGTCGTGATTTACACCTTCCACCCGGCGGTGGAGTGGCTAAGCCAGCGACGAGCGCTATTCTGCGGGGCGATTGCCGCCCTGTTGCTCTTTTCCTACGGATACGATCTGCTATCGGCGCTTTATCCTGAAACACACATCTTTTCCCTGTCACCGCAGTATCGGCTGTGGACATGGCTGCTGTTTTATCTGACGGGGCAACTCTTCTGCGACCCGAAAATCGCCGAGTGGATTAGCCGCAAAAATGTCGTCAGGGCGGCGGTTGTCGCCATCCCGTTTATCTATCTCTTCACCTGGTTTTACGAGCGCCACTTCTTCTTCGCGCTGTTCAAGGCGGACAGAAACGCCTTTATTCTCACCGGCTCTCAAATTTACATTTTGATCATCGCGCTGGTGATTGCGGCGAACGGCGTGCGCTTTCGTCGCAACGCCGAATTCAAAGAGTCGGTTCTGGCCGCCATCAGCAAAACGATGACCGGCGTGTATATTGTGCACTACTCGGTGTTTCACCTGCTGACGGCGCTGATACCGGTGACCTCCCTCGGTATAAAGCTTTCGCTGATTGTGCTCACGTTCGTCACCTCTGTTCTCTTCTCCATGCTGGTATTGTCTAACGCCGTGGCAAAAAAGGTGATTACCCTTTAAAAGCCTAAGCGCAGCCAGGCAAAGAGCACGTTGCCGTTGTTATACGTCCCGGGAATATAGGTGAACTGAACGGTAACGCGCTTATACCCGGCCGAAAACAGCGGAAAGATGAACGGTAGCGGCACGTAGTTGGCAAAATCATCTCGCGCCGTGATGCCCGCTGCAGCACCAAGCCCCAGGCGGAAATCCTTCGCATTATCCAGATACCAGCCCTTCTCCCAGCCATAGCCCATCGCGGGCTGCCATTCGTTGTGCGAGTCCTTGAACATCATCGCGAAGAGCGCGCTCCAGTTGCCCTCTTCGTTATAGCGGGAAACGCCCAGCCCGCCGCCCCACGGCATTTCATTGTAATTGTCCGTTTTTTCTTTGTCGTACATAAAGCGAGCGTGCCAGCTCAGGAACGGCAGGTACAAATCGTAACGCTGAGGCTCTTCCCAGGTCTGGGAGATATCCTCCGTCAGCGTATTCCACCAGCCGCTAATTCGCTGTTCTCCATAGACTTTCGACTCGGCATGAAGCGGTGCGGCGAATAAAAACAGGACAATCCATATGGCCGAAAAGGTGCGTTGCATCGTTTTTCCCTCAGCTTAAGTCACGCAGCGGTTTCTATTACTGTAATCCATTCAGCACTAACCGGAGCCAAACAGACTGATTTATCTCGAGGCAGGGGAAGATGAAATTTATTTATTCAGCGCCTTCCGGAAAGATAAAAACGTTTTCTCAGGCGTTTTGTCGCGGTAGTCTCATAGGTTCCGTTTATATGACGGACGCAATGTGAGTGACCTTTTCTTATACCAATAATTAAAAATCAGTACAGACAGGACAACTATGGACTCCACCCTCATCTCCGAACGTCCCAACGAGGAGACGCCTTCGCTCAACCGTGCCCGCCGCGCAGCCTTAGGCAGCTTCGCGGGTGCCGTCGTCGACTGGTATGATTTTCTGCTCTACGGCATCACTGCCGCCCTGGTGTTTAACCGCGAATTTTTTCCCCAGGTCAGCCCCGCGATGGGCACGCTCGCGGCGTTTGCCACCTTCGGCGTCGGCTTTCTGTTTCGCCCGCTGGGCGGGGTGATTTTCGGCCACTTTGGCGACCGCCTCGGCCGCAAGCGCATGCTGATGCTCACCGTCTGGATGATGGGGATCGCCACTGCGCTTATCGGTATTCTCCCCTCGTTTGCCTCCATCGGCTGGTGGGCGCCGGTACTGCTGGTCACCCTGCGCGCCATCCAGGGCTTCGCCGTAGGCGGTGAATGGGGCGGCGCGGCGCTGCTGTCCGTCGAGAGCGCGCCGAAGCACAGGAAAGCCTTTTACAGCAGCGGCGTGCAGGTGGGTTATGGCGTCGGCCTGCTGCTCTCCACCGGGCTGGTCTCCTTAATCAGCCAGTTCACCACCGACGAGCAGTTCCTGAGCTGGGGCTGGCGCATTCCGTTCATCTTCAGCATTGTGCTAGTCATCGCCGCGCTGTGGATCCGCAACGGGATGGAAGAGTCTGCGGAATTCGAACAGCAGCAGCGGGAAAAACCGGTCGCTAAAAAACGGCTGCCGGTGATGGAAGCGCTGGTTCAGCATCCTGGCGCTTTTCTGAAAATTATCGCCCTGCGCCTCTGTGAACTGCTGACGATGTATATCGTCACCGCGTTTGCGCTGAACTACTCGACGCAGAACCTCGGACTTCCCCGCGAGCTGTTCCTCAATATCGGCCTGCTGGTCGGCGGGATAAGCTGCCTGACTATCCCCTGCTTCGCCTGGCTGGCGGACCGGTTTGGTCGCCGTCGCGTCTATATTACCGGGGCGCTGATTGGCACCCTCAGCGCCTGGCCGTTCTTTATGGCGCTGGAGGCCCAGTCGATCTTCTGGATTGTCTTCTTCGCCATCATGCTCGCCAACATCGCTCACGACATGGTGGTGTGCGTGCAGCAGCCGATGTTCACCGAGCTGTTTGGCGCAAGCTACCGCTACAGCGGTGCGGGCGTGGGCTATCAGGTGGCAAGCGTAGTCGGTGGCGGGTTTACGCCGTTTATTGCCGCCGCGCTGGTGACTTTCTCTGGCGGAAACTGGCACAGCGTGGCGATTTATCTGCTGGCCGGTTGCCTGCTCTCTGCCGCCACGGCGCTGTTTATGAAAGAGCCGCGCCACACCTGATCTCACTTTTGTTTCACGGGCGTGTGACATACTATCGGGTAGAGTCACACACCTGTGGAACAAGGAGACAGAGATGAATAATAAGGGCTCCAGCCTGACCCCGGCTCAGGCGCTGGAAAAACTCGACGCGCTGTATGAACAGTCCGTCAACGCGCTGCGCAGCGCCATCAGTGAATACATCGAATCAGGGAAACTTCCCGATGAAAAGGCCAGAACTCAGGGCCTTTTTGTTTATCCTTCGCTCTCTGTTACCTGGGACGGCAGTGCCAGCAGTAATCCCAAAACCCGGGCCTACGCGCGCTTTACCCACTCCGGCTGTTACAGCACCACCGTCACCCGCCCTGCGCTGTTTCGCCCCTATCTTGAGGAACAGCTGACGCTGCTGTATCAGGATTACGGCGCGCACATTTCTGTAGAACCTTCGCTGCACGAAATCCCTTATCCGTACGTGATAGACGGCTCGGCGCTGACGCTGGATCGCTCCATGAGCGCGGGGCTGACGCGCCACTTCCCGACCACCGAGCTTTCCCAGATTGGTGATGAGACGGCTGACGGCATCTATCACCCGGCTGAATTTTCTCCCCTGTCGCACTTTGATGCGCGCCGCGTGGACTTCTCGCTGGCGCGCCTGCGTCACTACACCGGCACGCCTGCGGAGCACTTCCAGCCGTTTGTGCTGTTCACCAACTACACCCGCTACGTGGATGAGTTTGTCCGCTGGGGCTGTAGCCAAATTCTCGATCCGGACAGCCCTTACATCGCCCTTTCCTGCGCGGGCGGGATCTGGATCACCGCGGAGACCGAAGCGCCCGAGCAGGCTATCTCCGACCTGGCGTGGAAAAAACACCAGATGCCCGCGTGGCACCTGATCACCGCCGACGGACAGGGCATTACGCTGATCAACATCGGCGTGGGCCCGTCAAACGCCAAAACCATCTGCGACCATCTGGCGGTCCTGCGTCCGGACGTATGGCTGATGATTGGCCACTGCGGCGGCCTGCGCGAAAGCCAGCTGATTGGCGATTACGTGCTGGCCCACGCCTATCTGCGTGATGACCACGTGCTGGACGCGGTACTGCCGCCGGACATCCCGATCCCGAGCATCGCCGAAGTACAGCGCGCGCTCTATGACGCCACCAAAGAGGTCAGCGGTATGCCGGGTGAAGAGGTTAAGCAGCGCCTGCGTACCGGCACGGTAGTGACGACGGATGACCGCAACTGGGAGCTGCGCTACTCCGCCTCCGCGCTGCGGTTCAACCTGAGCCGCGCGGTGGCGATTGATATGGAGAGCGCCACCATTGCCGCGCAGGGATATCGCTTCCGCGTCCCTTACGGCACGCTGCTGTGCGTCTCCGATAAGCCGCTGCACGGCGAGATTAAGCTGCCGGGCCAGGCCAACCGTTTCTACGAAGGGGCTATCTCTGAGCATCTGCAGATCGGTATTCGTGCGATTGATTTACTTCGCGCGGAAGGCGACAAGCTGCATTCACGCAAGCTGCGCACCTTCAACGAGCCGCCGTTCCGCTAATAACAAGGAAAAACCATGCACACCACATCACCGCTCTCTGCCCTGCGCCACTGGCTTGAAGCCAGCCATCTCGACGGGATGATCGTCCCGCGCGCGGATGCCTGGCAGAGCGAATACTGCGCACCGTACGACGAAAAGCTGGCCTGGCTGACGGGCTTTGACGGCTCGGCCGGTCTGGCTCTGGTGCTGAAAGACAAAGCGCTGCTCTTCGTCGATGGTCGTTATCAGGTTCAGGCCCGCGTTCAGGTCAATATGGACGAGATTGAGATCCACCATCTTCACAACGAACCGCTGGCTGAGTGGCTGGCGAAAAACGTAGAGGCAGGGACGCGCATTGGCTTTGACGCGATGCTGATGACAAATTCAGAGTTTGAGCAGCTGTCTGCCACGCCGTGCGAGCTGGTGCCTCTGAAGGACTCGCCGTTTGACACGCTGTGGACTGACCGCCCAGCGGTGCCTGCGGGGATTATCCGCGAAATGCCCGTTGAGGTCAGCGGTGAAAGCAGCGCAGAAAAACGTCAGCGTGTTGCCGCCGTGCTGGCAGAACACAATGCGGATTTCCTTGCCGTGACGCTGCCGGACAATATCGCCTGGCTGCTGAACGTGCGTGGATCAGATATCCCCTTTAGCCCGGTTCCTCTCTCCTTCGCCCTGCTCAGCCATGATGGTAGCGTGGAGTGGTTTGTTGACGATGCGAAGCTCACCGCGTTGCCGGCTCCCGTGCGTGATGCTTTCACTCTCTCACCGCAGAGGGCGTTTATTGAACGCTGCCAGCAGCAGGCTGCGGGCAAACGGGTGCTGGTCGATGCCGATTCTGCGCCTGTTGCATTACGCTTTGCCATCGAGCCGCAGGGAGAGATCGTCTGGCAGACCGATCCCATCACCCTGATGAAAGCCACGAAAAACCCGATGGAGCTGGCGGGCTATCGCGAATGCCATCATCAGGACGGTGCCGCGTGGGTTAATTTTCTTGCCTGGCTGAGTCGGGAAGTTCCACGACGCGAGGCGGCAGGGAAACCGTTGACCGAACTGGAGGTACAGGCACAACAGCTGGCGTTCCGCAGGCAACAGCCCGGTTTTATTGAGCAGAGTTTTGCGACCATTTCCGCGTCGTCGAGCAATGCGGCAATGTGCCATTACCACTCAAACGAAGCCAGTAATAAGCCCATCGGCCATGACCATTTTTATCTGAATGATTCCGGTGGTCAGTACCACAACGGCACCACCGATGCCACGCGCACGCTGGCGTGGGGTAAAGTCGATCCGCAGCAGCGCCTGCACTATACCGCCGTGCTGAGAGGCTTCCTGTCGCTCATTACCCTGCAGTTCCCTTCAGGGACTCAGGGACATCAGCTGGATGCCTTCGCCCGTCGTCCGCTGTGGGAGATGGGGTTGGATTACGATCACGGTACCGGGCACGGCGTGGGGCATCAGCTGCTGATCCATGAAAACCCACATCGCATCGCCAAAAAGGTCAATCCGTGGCCGCTGGTGGCGGGGAATATCATGACCATCGAACCGGGCTACTATCTGGGCGATAGCCACGGCATTCGCATTGAAAATCAGGTGGAGATTGTTGAAAGCCGCCCGGGGTTCTGCACGTTTGCCTCGCTGACGCTGATCCCGATTGACCTAAGCCAGGTGGAATTGCATCTGTTGAGCGAGCAGGAAAAGCAGTGGCTGGATGAATATCATCAGCAGGTACGGGAGGCGCTGTTACCTCTGGTGAACAGCGATGCGCGAGCGTGGCTGGAAGAAGCGACCGCCCCGATGAGTATCTAACATCGTGCGGTCTGATGCCCGGTGGCGCTGCGCTTACCGGGCCTACCTATCCCGTAGGTCGGGTAAGGCGAAGCCGCCACCCGACAATTTTACCCGCTGCAGAAAAGCAAAAAGCCTGCTTTAAAAGCAGGCTTTTCAAATTTGGCTCCTCTGACTGGACTCGAACCAGTGACATACGGATTAACAGTCCGCCGTTCTACCGACTGAACTACAGAGGAATCGTGTGAACGGGGCGCATATTATCGATGCTCCCCGATGATGTCAAAGGCAGAATGCAGATTTCCGTTCGTTTGCCGATTTATTCTCCATTTCGCGCATTTGTCAGGCATTCTTCCGTGGATATTTCCATAACCAACGCCCACTTACCATGCGCCAGTAGAACAGTGCACCGCGGACGGCCCAGTCCAGGAACATACCCAGCCAGACCCCTACAACGCCCATTCCCAACATAATCCCCAGCGTATAACCCGCCACCACGCGGCACCCCCACATCCCGAGCATGGATACCCACATGGCAAACCGGGCATCGCGCGCGCCCTTTAAGCCAGCGGGCAACACCCAAGACGCGGCCCAGATCGGCATAAACGCGGCGTTGAGCCAAATCAGGATCTTAACCACCTCTTTAACATCGTTTTCGTGGGTGTAAAACGAGGCCATCAACCCGGCAAAAGGCGCGGTTCCCCAGGCTATCATTGTCAGCCCAATGGTCGATAGCCAGAAGACATGCCGGAGCTGACGCTCCGCCTGCCCTATCTGCCCTTTCCCGAGCCGTTTGCCGGTGATAATCGTGGAGGCGGAACCAAGGGCGTTGCCCGGCAGGTTAATGAGCGAGGCGATGGAGAAGGCGATAAAGTTACCGGCGATAACATCCGTTCCCATACCGGCCACAAACATCTGCGTGAGCAGCTTGCCGCCGTTGAACAACACCGACTCAATGCTGGCCGGAATACCGATGCCCATCACTTCCCAGATAATGGCAAAGTTAAACGGCCTGAAATAGCTTTTCAACGTGAGGCGCAGCGACGGGGTGATCCCCGTCATCAGCACGCCGATAATCGCTGCCGCGCCAATGTAACGTGAAATAGTCAGGCCAAGGCCAGCACCAACAAACCCCAGACCGTCCCAGGAAAAGGCCCCGTAAATCAGTACACTACTGATGATAATGTTCAGGATATTCATCCCGCCGTTGATCAGCAGCGGAATTTTGGTATTGCCCGCCCCACGCAGCGCACCGCTACCAATCAGAGCAATAGCCGCCGCCGGATAGCTTAACACCGTCATTTCCAGGTATGTCAGCGCAAGGTCTTTTACCTCACTGGTCGCCTCACCCGCGACAATATCAATAATCTCTTTGCCGTAGTAATGGATAACCGCCGCCAGAACGATCGAAAAGAGGGTCATGATCATCAGCGACTGGCGTGCCGCCTCGCGCGCTCGCTTCGGATCAAGTTTCCCCAGACTAAAGGCAACGACGACCGTTGTGCCCAGATCGATGGCGGCAAAGAAAGACATCACCACCATGTTAAAGCTGTCCGCCAGCCCTACCCCTGCCATCGCTTCTTTGCCCAACCAACTGACCAGGAACGTACTTAGCACGCCCATCAGCAGTACGCAGGTATTCTCCAGGAAAATAGGCACAGCAAGAGGGGTGATTTCACGCCAGAACAGAACACGATAACTTTTACGTTTTGCATACCAGGGCGTGCGCATGATCGCCTGGCGTAAGGGGGCAGTGACGTTCAAAATGGACCTTAGCGAGAAAAGTTGAAACTCCATTTCAAATGATGGGGGAGAAATGGCTATCCTGCAAAGTATTTCCATAAAAAAGATGTTTGGATTTACAACAAACTGACGACAGAATCAGCAGTCAGTCGATTTTCCCTAAGATCAGGTTTGACAAAACTTTTTTCGCCGCTAAGATAAGCCTCCACAACGATTCCTCTGTAGTTCAGTCGGTAGAACGGCGGACTGTTAATCCGTATGTCACTGGTTCGAGTCCAGTCAGAGGAGCCACATTTAGAAAAGCCTGCTTTCGAGCGGGCTTTTTGCTTTTCCGGTGAGGATAAATGGACGCACTGTTTGTTTACGGCACACTACGCCCCGGTCACTCTAACGCGCATATTCTTGAAAACATTGGCGGTGAATGGCTCGCTGGCTTCGTATCCGGTACGTTTTACGAACGCGGCTGGGGCGCTGCAGCGGATTTCCCGGGGATTGTGCTCCACCCGGACGGCCCCCGCGTCGAAGGCTATTTGTTTATCTCTGAGAACCTTGCCGCACACTGGCAAATGCTGGATGAGTTTGAAGACGGCTACGATCGGGTTGAGGTCACGGTGACTACCCTTGAGGGTAAACAGGTTAAGGCCTGGATTTATCAGCTACAGCCGCGCTCTGCGTAATAAAAAAGGCTCTCTGTCACCAGAGAGCCTTTTTCACAATTAGCAGCGATTACTCGCTTTTTGCTTCAGCGTTTTTGATTTCGCCCATCACTTTCAGCTTCTTGGAGATGTCGCGACGCTCTTTGGACAGCTCAGCATTTTTGATGATGTAGTCATCAACGCGGTCTTCGTAATCGCTCTTCATGCTGGCGATGATGCCCTGAATAGCTTCAACGCTCATGCCTGGCTTGATGTAGTCGCTCAGGTTGTCGAGCAGCAGAACACGTTTCTGGTTGTCACGGATCTTCTTCTCAACGTCCTGGATTTCACGCTGCAGTTTGTTTTTGCGGCGGAACAGGCGGACGAATTCCAGAACATCCTGGAACGAAGGCTTGGTAGTTTCCATTTTTACACCCCTGATAATGTGAGATTCGGATTCGTTAAGGCAACCGTTGTAACAGACAGCGGCTGCGAATGACAATGAGTATATCGTTTAAATCTATCATAACCCCAATTGCTGCTGAATCGAAGCAGCAGGCGTCACATACGCCTTTTATTTGCGCAGCGCCCGGCAAATAAGATGCGATAAGAGCTCTAGCTGCCGCGCCAGTTCCATACTCAGCCAGACGTAGCCATGAATGGGCGTTTCCGCCACGTTATCGCTCTGGCGTTCATTGATTAGCTGCTTCAGCTCCGCGACGATCTCATTCAGTCGCTCGCTATTGGCCAGTATCGGCTGCGGATTGCCTTCATAGAGCGCATGGGCGATGGTCAACAGCGTTTGCTGCGTCATCTGCTGGGTCTCTTTGAGCGTATGCGCATTAAGCATCAGCAGATGGCTGGGACGCGAGGCCCAGTGGGCGTTGATCTGCAGCTCAAGCATGCAGACCAGATTGCGGCTTACCGTCTGGATGGCTTCGAAAATCGCTTTCTGAATATGGGTTTCTTTGCTGGCGGGCGTGATCAGGCCGCGCATTTTGACGACATCATTGAGGATCTTCTGCAGGTGTTTTTCCAGCCGTGGCCGTTCAACCAGATTCGGGGAAAAGCCGGCCTGATAGACACGGTTAAATGCCGTCACGTAATTCGCCATCTGGATGCGCCAGTGCAGAAAGGCGCGTTGCGGCCAGATCCCCGTAAACAGCATCGCCAGCAACGAGCCGAGCACCACATCCCCGCTTCGCCACAGCGCCGTAGTCATATCCCCGGCGGGCGCACCGACCACCACCGCGAGCGTAATCCCAATCAGCAACGCCTGATACGGTCTTTTGCCCAACGCCAGCCAGCCGCAGAGGAACATGGCGGCGCCGCACCATGCCAGCATGACAGGAAAGGAGATCAGCTCCAGTTTCAGGGCGATTAGCCCAAGGGCGGAGCCTAATACGGTCCCGCCAATTCGCTCAAGCGCGCGCGGAACAACGTTTCCCCAAAAGGAGATGGGTCCCATCACGACCACCAGCGTAATCAGCGGCCACGTCCCCTCCGGAACATCTAGCAAGCGAACCAGTACAAACGTCAACACGAACGCCAGCGCGATGCGACACCCATGCACCACGCGGTAATGTTTGTACAACCGAATTTCAAACGGCGTTAATGATTTGTCGGGACGCACACCCGCTCTCCAGCTACACGGCAAATCACAATTGTACTGTGTTTTCAGCCGGGTGGATCGCCCCCGGCTAAAAATCCCACTTTTTACAGGGTTAACCCGCTTTATGCTCTACCGCGACGAACATCTCAATGTCCCAGTAGCCATCTGCATTACCATCATTGAGATAGCGTTCGAAGCAGGGTTTTGGAGCAATCTGGTACTTATTGTCCTGCAGAAGGGAATTAAAGAACTGATACCACGGGGTCGCAAAGTCGTAATTTTCAACACGTGCCGTCGCGACCGCATAATCCCCGGCCACAATTTCGGTCATCATCACCCCTTCACTGTTATCGGGAATGATAAAGTCGTCGGGTACCGTGACGGCGGTGTCACAGCGCAGTTTTTCTGCCGGGACCTCATCAGGATTATCGTAGTAAACCGCTACCCACTCCAGCGGCTGAATGTGACGCCCATCCACCCACATGACCAGTTGTTCAAAGCCCTGCTTAACGGTTTTTTCCCACGGCCCAACAAGGTGAAAACCTGCGATTTTACGTTTCTGTTGCTGCTTGATGCTGTAGTCCATGCTGCCTCCGTTTATTACTGTATATTTATACACTATAAAGCAGAATGAATATTATCGGCAAACGAGGAGTGTTTATTATGCGAGCAGACTCGCAACCCTGCCAGTCTGCTCAGAAAGGTTAGATGGTGTGATGCAGATAATCACTCAGGCGGGAGAAAATACCGCCTTTATCAACGCGTTCCAGCGTGACCAGCGGCCAGTGCGCCACCAGCTTATCGCGGTCGTACAGCTGAATTTCACCGACCCGCTGATGGGCGGCAATTGGGGCTTCCAGCGCTTTTGTATCCAGTACGTATTTAGCCTTAATGTTCGGTACTTCCACTTTTGGCAAGGCCAGCCAGAAGTCCTGATCGGTTCCCAGGTTTACCTGTTCTTTATCACCGTACCAAATCCGCTCGGTCCCCACTTTTTTACCGCTGTGCAGGATCTGCACCGTATCAAAGTTCTGTTGTCCCCAGTGGAGCAGCTTGCGCGCCTGATCTTCACGCCCCTTCGGGCTGTCTGCGCCCATCACCACGGCGATCAAGCGACGCTGCCCGTCCACCGCGGAGGCAATCAGATTAAAGCCCGCGCCGGAGGTATGCCCCGTTTTCAGACCGTCCACGTTCATGGTTTTATCCCACAGCAGGCCGTTGCGGTTCTGCTGGGTGATCCCGTTCCAGGTCAGGCTCTTCTCGCTGTACATATGATAAAACTCTGGCTCACCGTGAATGATCGCGCGGGAGAGAACGGCCAGATCGTAAGCGGAGCTGTGCTGCCCAGGCGCATCCAGTCCGTGAACGGTTTCGAAATGGGTGTCGCGCAGGTTCAGCTTTTGCACATAGTCATTCATCATATTCACGAACTGCGGCTGGCCACCCGCGACGTGATCGGCCAGCGCCACGCAGGCATCGTTACCGGAGTCGACAATCAGGCCCCGGCTGAGATCGCGTACGGAAACGCGATCGCCCTCTTTCAGAAACATCAGAGACGATCCGTCAAAGACCGGGTTACCTTTCGCCCACGCGTCGCGCCCAACCGTGACGATATCATCCGGGCTGATGCGATGGCTGTCGATAGCGCGGTCGACGACGTAGCCCGTCATCAGCTTGGTCAGGCTTGCCGGATTACGCTGTTGATGTTCGTTGCCCGCCGTTAATATCTGACCAGTAGTGTAATCCATCAGCACCCAGGACCCCGCCTGGATGGCCGGTGGCTGCGGGGAGAAATCCAGCGGATCGGCAGCCAGCGCAGATGTGATACTCGAAGCAAGTAAAGAAACAGCAATAAACAGACGGCGTTTCAACGGTATATCCTCAGGTCATTAAAAATCGATGACCTTTTTACGGGAGTTCTGCTGCCGTTACCTGCCTTAATTGCAAAAAAATGTGACAGAGTGCATATTTTTCTCTGACGGTGTCTCGCAAATTTCACGCATGACGGCGCTTTTTATTCGGACTGCTTAGCGCGATCGTTTACCATAGCGTCGTGTATTTTTTACAGGATGATATTACTGGTGTCTGATTCTGCCGCGCGCCCAACTTTTTTGTTCCACGATTACGAAACCTTTGGCACCCACCCGGCGCTGGACAGACCGGCGCAGTTTGCTGCCATCCGTACCGACGACGAATTCAACATCATTGGCGAGCCAGAGGTTTTTTACTGCAGGCCCGCGGATGATTATCTGCCGCAGCCAGGCGCGGTGATGGTTACGGGCATTACACCGCAGGAAGCGCGGGAAAAAGGCGTGAGCGAAGCGGAGTTTGCCCGCCGCATCCACGATCTGTTTACCGTTCCCCATACCTGCGTGGTCGGCTACAACAATATTCGTTTCGATGATGAAGTGACGCGCAATATCTTCTACCGCAACTTCTACGACCCCTATGCCTGGAGCTGGCAGAACCGCAATTCGCGCTGGGATTTACTCGACATTATGCGCGCCTGTTACGCCCTGCGTCCTGAAGGTATTAACTGGCCGGAGAACGAGGATGGGCTGCCGAGTTTCAGGCTTGAACACCTGACGCGCGCCAACGGCATCGAGCACAGCAATGCCCACGACGCGATGGCTGACGTCTATGCCACCATTGCCATGGCAAAGCTGGTGAAAACCGCCCAGCCGCGTCTGTTTGAGTATCTGTTGAGTCACCGCAGCAAACAGAAGCTGACTACGCTGATTGATGTACCGCAGATGAAGCCGCTGGTACACATCTCCGGGATGTTCGGGGCCTGGCGCGGTAATACCAGCTGGGTTGCGCCGCTGGCATGGCATCCCGACAACCGTAATGCCGTTATCATGGTGGATTTGGCGGGCGATATCTCCCCGCTGCTGGAGCTGGACAGCGATACGCTGCGTGAACGGCTTTACACGCCGAAAAACGAGCTCGGCGATCTGCCTGCGGTACCGGTGAAGCTGGTTCACATCAATAAATGTCCGGTGCTGGCGCAGGCCAATACGCTGCGACCGGAAGATGCTGACAGGCTGGGTATTAATCGTCAGCACTGTCTGGATAACCTGAAGGTGCTGCGCGACAACCCGCAGGTACGGGAAAAAGTGGTCGCTATCTTTGCGGAAGCCGAACCGTTTGTACCGTCTGAGAACGTCGACGCACAGCTTTATAACGGTTTCTTCAGCGATGCCGATCGCGCGGCAATGAATATTGTCCTGCAAACCGAGCCGCGTAATTTACCGGCGCTGGATATTACCTTTGCAGATAAGCGCATTGAAAAGCTGATGTTCAATTACCGGGCGCGAAACTATCCGGGTACCCTGGACGAAGTGGAGCAGGAACGCTGGCTGCAGCATCGACGTAACGTGTTTACACCGGAATTTCTCAACAGCTATGCGCAAGAGCTGGAAATGCTTTACGGCCAGTATGAAGGGAATGCTGAGAAACTGGCGCTGTTGAAATCCCTGTTCCAGTATGCGCAAGAGATTGTTTGAGTGATGGGTACAAAAAAGCCGGAGACATTGTCTCCGGCTTTTTTTTCGCCCGGTGGCGCTACGCTTACACGGGCCTACGGGTGTGCAGGTCGGGCACCCGACATTATGTTACGCAACGTCTTCGTACTGAGGTACCGGGTTACGGAAGCTTTTGGTTACGCAAGCCAGATAGATCAGACCGATAGCACCCCAGATCAGACCCAGAACCATTGAGCTCTCTTCCAGGTTAATCCACAGCGCACCCACCGTCAGCGCGCCACACATTGGCAGCACCAGATAGTTGAAGTGGTCTTTCAGCGTTTTATTACGCTTTTCGCGGATCCAGAACTGAGAGATCACCGAGAGGTTAACAAAGGTAAACGCCACCAGCGCACCAAAGTTAATCAGCGCGGTTGCCGTCACCAGGTCAAACTTAATGGCCATCAGTGCGATTGCGCCAACCAGCAGTACGTTCCACGCCGGGGTACGCCATTTCGGATGGACGTAGCCGAAGAAACGGGTTGGGAACACACCGTCACGACCCATTACGTACATCAGGCGAGAAACACCTGCGTGTGCCGCCATACCGGATGCCAGTACGGTTACGCTGGAGAAGATCAGCACGCCCCACTGGAAGGTTTTCCCTGCAACATACAGCATGATTTCAGGCTGTGATGCGTCCGGCTCTTTAAAGCGAGAGATGTCCGGGAAGTACAGCTGCAGGAAGTAGGAAGCACCGATAAAGATCATACCGCCAATCAGCGCGGTCAGGAAAATCGCTCTCGGGATCACGCGCTCGGCGTCTTTGGTCTCTTCAGACAGAGAAGAGATACCGTCGAAGCCCAGGAACGAGAAGCACAGGATGGTCGCACCGGTGATCATCGGCACAACGTGCGCGCCTTCAGACCAGAACGGACGGGTGCTGGCCAGCGTACCTGCGCCTTCACCGTGGGACACGCCGTAAATGATCAACCCCACGATAACCGCAACGATACCCATCTGCAGAATAACAATCAGGGTGTTGAAGTTAGCCACGGTCTTGATGCTGCGCAGGTTAGAGATGGTCATAAAGGCCACGAGCGCCACCACGAAGATCCACGACGGTACGGAAGGTACCAGCGCTTCGAAGTAAATTTTTGCCAGCAGAATGTTGATCATCGGCATGAACAGGTAGTCCAGCAGAGATGACCAGCCCACCATAAAGCCAACCGCCGGGCTAATGGATTTCTGAGCATAGGTGTAGGCAGAGCCTGCAGACGGGAAACGGCGAACCAGTTTTCCGTAGCTCAGCGCTGTAAAGAGAATGGCGACCAGCGCAAAGGCGTACGCCGTTGCAACGTGACCGTCAGTAAGGCCTGATACGATACCGAATGTATCGAACAGCGTCATCGGTTGCATATAGGCAAGGCCCATCATAACAACCGGAATCAACGTAAGCGTTTTACGTAATTCCACGCGAGAGGTGTTTGGAGTTGCGTTATGCGACATTGTTATTCTCCTTTACGGTAATAACCGCCACGTAAGCGAAAAATTGCCCCATTTCTTTCTTCCTCAGCGACAACAACTGTCGGATTTTAGTAAATATCTATCCGGTACGAAGCCCGGCCTCTTGGTTTTTAGTTTCGTTTCGTACATGCAAAAAAAAATAACCGACGCCTTTTATATCGTCGATTATTCATTTGTTTGCAGCGGCGGCATTTTGCCCCACATCAGATACAAAAGGCAATAGTTTGCAACGCACCGGGCAATTTTCTTTTTTCTAACTGGCTGATTTCTCGACGCTGCCCTGCGAGTAAACTGCAGCGATAGCACTATTTGCTAAAATTTCGTCCCGCCACCATGCGCTGGCAAGCCCGGCAGTTTGTTCATTCCAGCCCACCCACACCGATTCGTTGCTGCTTTGAGCAAGTACCTGTTTTTCAACAAGCGCACCGCTATCAATAAAGCGCTGTGCCAGATAGCGCGGCAAATAGCCGCACCCCAGACCGCTTATTTGCAGTTCCAGCTTGGTTTTAAAATCAAACACGGTAATCGCCTCTTGCTCATCAAGCAGCTGCGAAGAGACGCCACATTCAGGCCGGGAGCTGTCGCCCACCACAATGGCACGGTAGTTTTTAATAATACGGCGGTTAATGGGCTCCGGTTCATTCGCCAGCGGATGATGGGGCGCGACGGCAAAAATTTGCTCCAGTATACCCAGTCGCGCAAAGCCAAAATCGCTCAACTGGGGGGGCTCATGCAGTGCCCCAACGATGATATCCGCCCTGCCCCGCGTCAGGGCATCCCAGGAGCCGCCCAGCACACCATTAATGAAGATTAACCGGGTCACGCTGTGGCGCTGATAGAACGCTTCGATCAGCGGCGTCAGGAGAGAAAAGGGAAAGGTATCATCCACGCCGATCACCAGTTCGTTTTCCCAGCCCTGATGAAGTTTGATGGCCTGTTTTTCCAGTTCGCGAACCGTATGGAGAACGTCACGCCCCTTTTCCAGCAGCATCTGTCCGGTTCGCGTAAAACGCGCGCGATGCCCGGAGCGATCCAGCAGCTCAATGTTCAGATCGCTTTCAAGTTTATGCACGGTATAGCTGAGCGCCGAAGGCGTTTTATAAAGCTTCGCTGACGCCGCGGCGAAGCTTCCCTCTTTTTCCAGTGCATCCAGAATAATAAGAACATCCAGCAGCGGTTTCATCTTCGCCCCCTTACGGTGTGCGATCGTCTCCGCTGATGGCATTATTCCATGGGCATCACCAGCGGATCGGGATACTGATACTCAAATCCCAGTTCATGACAAATTCGATTGCCATCAACAATTTTGCCTTTCCCTTCCCCTTTCGCATCGCCAAAGACTGGCGGAGCCAGACCCAATTGACGAGCCATCAGCGGATAGAAGGTACTTCTCGATGGATGAGAGGGTGCACATATATTATAGATGTGCCCACCTTTCGGAGCCTGTAATAGCAGCTCAATTGCCCCAATAACATCCTCAAGATGGACGAGATTGACGCCATGTTGTCCATCCGGAGCCGATTTTCCGGCAAAGAATCGTCCTGGATGACGACCCGGCCCCACCAGCCCGGCCAGACGCAGAATATCTACCTGAGTGCCCGGCAGGTTATGCAGCCAGTCCTCCAGCTCTTTCAGCACGCGACCACTCGCGGTTACCGGTTGACGTTCACTGTTTTCCTTCACCGTCCCCTCAACGTCACCGTAGACTGAGGTGGAACTGGTGAAAATGATGCGCGGGATGTGATGCGCCAGCGCGCTGTCGACAATCTCCTGCATCGCCTGGAGATAAAAAGACTCTCCCGGCCCGCTGCGACGGGCGGGTAAGGTAATAACCAGCGCATCGACATCCATCAGCGCATCCAGATCGTCAGCATCACAAACCAGTTCCGGCTCAAGGCGCAGCTCAACGCCCTCGATACCACACATGCGTGCGGCTTCTACCCCATCCGACGTGGTTTTGCTCCCGGTCACCTGCCAGCCTTTCGCGGCTAATGACATCGCCAGCGGCATTCCTAACCATCCTAAACCGACAATCGCGACCTTTTTCATGAAAACTCTCCGCTTACACATGCTTGTATTAAGGCTACGCCAGCCCGGCAGAACACACAATTCATAGCATCAATATGAAATGAATTAATGATCACAAAAAGCCCTTGCAATCTGCCGGGCAAGTGGTTTAGGTTAAAAGACATCAGATGCATAAGCATTCAACGAGAATTTATATGACACGCGTTCCATTTAAAAACCACCATCACCACCATCATCCTGACTAGTCTTTCAGGCGATGTGTGCTGGAAGACGTTTGGATCTTCCAGTGGTGCGCGAACGCAAGAGAAAGCCCCCGGAAGATCATCTTCCGGGGGCTTTTTTTTGGACCGCATTCAGACAGGTTAAAACAGGTTAACGAGGAATAAAGAATGTTAGATAACTCACGTTTACGCATAGCTATTCAAAAATCAGGCCGTTTGAGTGACGATTCACGCGAACTGCTGGCCCGCTGCGGGATTAAAATCAACCTGCACACCCAGCGCCTGATTGCCCTGGCTGAAAATATGCCTATCGATATTCTGCGCGTGCGTGATGACGATATTCCTGGCCTGGTGATGGATGGCGTCGTTGATCTCGGCATCATTGGCGAAAACGTGCTGGAAGAAGAGCTGCTGACCCGCCGCGCGCAGGGCGAAGACCCACGTTACTTCACCCTGCGTCGTCTGGACTTCGGCGGCTGCCGCCTGTCGCTGGCTACGCCGGTCGATGAAGCGTGGGACGGCCCGGCTGCGCTGAACGGCAAGCGTATCGCCACCTCATACCCTCACCTGTTAAAGCGTTACCTCGACCAGAAAGGCGTGCAGTTTAAATCCTGCCTGCTGAACGGCTCTGTTGAAGTGGCACCCCGTGCAGGTCTGGCTGACGCCATTTGTGACCTGGTCTCTACCGGCGCGACGCTGGAAGCGAACGGTCTGCGCGAAGTGGAGGTTATCTACCGCTCCAAAGCCTGCCTTATTCAGCGCGACGGCGACATGGCCGATGCCAAGCAGCAGCTCATCGACAAACTGCTGACCCGTATTCAGGGCGTGATTCAGGCGCGTGAATCCAAATACATCATGATGCACGCGCCGACCGAGCGCCTGGACGAAGTGATTGCCCTGCTGCCGGGTGCGGAGCGTCCAACCATTCTGCCGCTGGCAGGCGATCAGCAGCGCGTGGCGATGCACATGGTGAGCAGCGAAACCCTGTTCTGGGAAACCATGGAAAAGCTGAAGGCACTGGGCGCAAGCTCTATTCTGGTGCTGCCAATTGAGAAGATGATGGAGTAATGGCCATGAGCTTTAACACAATCATCGACTGGAATACCTGTAGCGACGCACAACAGCGCGAGCTGCTGATGCGTCCGGCGATTTCCGCGTCGGAAAGCATTACCCGTACCGTGGCCGAGATCCTCAACAACGTCAAAACCCGTGGCGACGACGCGCTGCGTGAATACAGCGCGAAGTTTGATAAAACAGAGGTTGGCGCGTTAAGGGTCACCGAAGAGGAAATCGCGGCAGCGGAAAGCCGTCTTGGTGACGAGATCAAACAGGCGATGGCCGTCGCGGTGAAAAACATTGATACCTTCCACACCGCGCAGAAATTACAGACCGTTGATGTGGAAACCCTGCCCGGCGTGCGCTGCCAGCAGGTGACGCGCCCGGTTGCGTCGGTCGGCCTTTATATCCCTGGCGGCTCTGCCCCACTGTTTTCCACCGTACTCATGCTGGCGACCCCTGCGCGTATCGCCGGATGTCAGAAAGTGGTGCTCTGCTCTCCACCGCCGATTGCCGACGAGATCCTTTACGCCGCGAAACTGTGCGGCGTGCAGGAGGTGTTTAACGTGGGCGGTGCGCAGGCAATTTCCGCGCTGGCCTTTGGCACAGAGTCCATCCCGAAGGTTGACAAGATTTTTGGCCCGGGCAATGCGTACGTGACCGAAGCCAAGCGCCAGGTCAGCCAGCGTCTGGACGGCGCGGCAATTGACATGCCAGCCGGTCCGTCTGAAGTGCTGGTGATCGCAGACAGCGGCGCGACGCCGGATTTCGTGGCCTCCGACCTGTTATCTCAGGCGGAACACGGCCCTGACTCGCAGGTCATCCTGCTGACGCCGGATGCCGATATGGCGAAACGCGTAGGCGAAGCCGTTGAGCGCCAGCTTGCGGACCTGCCGCGTGCCGAAACCGCACGCCAGGCGTTGTCCGCCAGCCGCCTGATTGTGGCGCGCGATCTCGACCAGTGTATTGCCATCTCCAACCAGTACGGCCCGGAGCACCTGATTATTCAGACCCGCAGCGCGCGCGATCTGGTCGACAGCATAACCAGCGCGGGCTCGGTGTTCCTCGGTGACTGGTCACCGGAGTCCGCGGGCGATTACGCCTCCGGCACCAACCACGTGCTGCCGACATATGGTTACACCTCCACCTGCTCAAGCCTGGGTCTGGCGGATTTTCAGAAACGGATGACCGTGCAGGAACTCTCCCGCGAGGGGTTTGCATCACTGGCTTCCACCATTGAAACCCTGGCCGCCGCCGAGCGCCTGAGCGCCCACAAAAATGCCGTGACCCTGCGCGTTGCCGCCCTGAAGGAGCAAGCATGAACATTGAAGAATTAGCCCGCGAAAATGTCCGACGACTGACTCCGTATCAGTCTGCCCGTCGCCTGGGCGGTAACGGCGATGTCTGGCTGAACGCCAACGAATTTCCGACAGCGGTACAGTTCGAGCTTTCGCAGCAAACGCTGAACCGCTACCCGGAGTGCCAGCCGAAAGCGGTTATCGAAAACTACGCCCAATACGCGGGCGTGAAGCCGGAGCAGGTGCTGGTCAGCCGCGGTGCGGATGAAGGTATCGAACTGCTGATCCGCGCATTCTGCGAGCCCGGTAAAGATGCGGTGATGTACTGTCAGCCTACTTACGGCATGTACAGCGTCAGCGCGGAAACCTTCGGCGTGGCGTGCCGCAACGTGCTGTCCCTGGAAGACTGGCAGCTCGATCTGCAGGGCATCGCCGACAACCTCGACGACGTGAAGGTGGTCTTCGTCTGTAGCCCAAATAACCCGACCGGCCAGATTATCAACCCGCAGGATATTCGTACCCTGCTGGAAATGACCCGCGGCAAGGCGCTGGTGGTGGCGGATGAAGCCTATATTGAATTCTGCCCGCAGGCGACGCTGGCTGGCTGGATTGAAGAGTACCCGCACCTGGTGGTGTTGCGTACGCTGTCGAAGGCTTTCGCCCTTGCGGGCCTGCGCTGCGGCTTTACGCTGGCCAATAAAGAGGTCATCGACCTGCTGCTGAAAGTCATTGCCCCTTACCCCCTCTCTACGCCGGTTGCCGACATTGCCGCACAGGCGCTGGCGCCGCAGGGTATTAACGCCATGCGTGAACGCGTGGCGCAAATTCTGGAAGAGCGTCAGTACCTGGTGACGGCCCTGAAAGCGATCCCCTGCGTAGAGCAGGTGTTTGACTCTGAAACCAACTACATTCTGGTTCGCTTTACTGCTTCAAGCTCCGTATTTAAATCTTTATGGGATCAGGGCATTATCTTACGAGACCAAAATAAACAACCATCCTTAAGCGGCTGCCTGCGTATTACCGTCGGCACCCGTGCAGAGAGCCAGCGCGTGATTGACGCCCTGAAAGCGGAGAAAGTATGAGTCAGAAGTATCTCTTTATCGATCGTGACGGCACCCTCATTTCGGAGCCACCTACCGATTTTCAGGTCGATCGTTTCGACAAGCTGGCTTTTGAACCCGACGTAATCCCGGTTCTGCTCAAACTGCAGAAGGCTGGCTTTAAGCTGGTGATGATCACCAATCAGGACGGGCTGGGTACGGACAGCTTCCCGCAGGCCGACTTCGACGGCCCGCACAACCTGATGATGCAGATCCTCACCTCGCAGGGCGTGGCGTTTGATGAAGTGCTGATTTGCCCTCACCTGCCAGCCGACGAGTGCGACTGCCGTAAACCGAAAGTGAAGCTGGTTGAGCGTTATCTGGCGGAAGAAGCGCTAGATAAAGCCAACAGCTATGTGATTGGCGATCGCGCCACCGACATCACCCTCGCCGAAAACATGGGCATCGCGGGCCTGCGTTACAGCAGCAGCGATCTCAACTGGGCGAAGATTGGCGAACAGCTGACCAAACGCGACCGTTACTCACACGTTGAGCGCAACACCAAAGAGACGCAGATTGACGTGAAGGTCTGGCTGGACCGTGAAGGCGGCAGCAAGATCCACACCGGTGTCGGATTCTTTGACCACATGCTGGACCAGATTGCGACCCACGGCGGTTTCCGCATGGAAATTACGGTAAAAGGCGACCTTTACATTGACGATCACCACACCGTGGAAGATACCGGCCTGGCGCTGGGCGAAGCCCTGAAGCTGGCACTTGGTGACAAACGCGGCATCAACCGTTTCGGCTTCGTCCTGCCGATGGACGAGTGCCTGGCGCGCTGTGCCATGGACATCTCGGGTCGCCCGCACCTGGAATATAAAGCCGATTTCACCTACCAGCGCGTGGGCGATCTCAGCACCGAAATGGTGGAGCACTTCTTCCGTTCGCTCACCTACACTATGGGCCTGACGCTGCACCTGAAAACCAAAGGCAAGAACGATCACCACCGC
This sequence comes from Enterobacter sp. RHBSTW-01064, assembly GCF_014103035.1. NCBI lineage: Bacteria > Pseudomonadati > Pseudomonadota > Gammaproteobacteria > Enterobacterales > Enterobacteriaceae > Enterobacter > Enterobacter sp. RHBSTW-01064. The sequence goes on from NZ_JABXOU010000001.1 coordinate 691,008, forward strand.
GTGGAGAGCCTGTTTAAAGCCTTTGGCCGTACGCTGCGCCAGGCGATCCGCGTTGAAGGTGACGCCCTTCCCTCGTCGAAAGGAGTGTTGTAATGAACGTGGTGATTCTGGATACCGGATGCGCCAACCTGAACTCCGTGAAGTCGGCGATTGCCCGCCACGGCTACGAGCCGGTGGTGAGCCGTGACCCGGACGTGGTGCTGCGCGCCGACAAACTCTTTTTACCGGGCGTGGGCACCGCGCAGGCGGCGATGGATCAGATTCGCGAACGCGAGCTGGTCGATCTGATCAAAGCCTGTACCCAACCGGTCCTCGGCATTTGCCTGGGTATGCAGATCCTGGGCCGCCGCAGCGAAGAGAGCAACGGCGTCGAGCTGCTGGGCATTATTGACGAAGACGTGCCGAAAATGACCGACCACGGTTTACCGCTGCCGCACATGGGCTGGAACCGCGTTTACGCCAAAGCGGGCGACCGGCTGTTTCGCGGCATCGAAGACGGCGCGTACTTTTACTTCGTGCACAGCTACGCCATGCCGGTGAACGCGAACACCATTGCCCAGTGCAACTACGGCGAGGCGTTTACCGCAGCGGTACAGAAAGATAATTTTTACGGCGTGCAGTTTCACCCGGAACGCTCTGGTGCCGCGGGCGCGCAGCTGCTGAAAAACTTCCTGGAGATGTGATGATTATTCCCGCTTTAGATTTAATTGACGGCACGGTTGTTCGTCTCCACCAGGGCGATTACGGGCAGCAGCGCGACTACGGCAACGACCCGCTGCCGCGCCTGCAGGACTATGCGGCGCAGGGCGCTGAGGTGCTGCACCTGGTCGACCTGACCGGCGCGAAAGATCCGGCGAAACGCCAGATCCCTCTGCTCAAAAAGCTGGTTGCTGGCGTGGATGTCCCCGTGCAGGTTGGCGGCGGCGTGCGTACGGAAGACGATGTTGCCGCCCTGCTGGACGCGGGCGTGGCGCGCGTGGTGGTCGGTTCTACCGCCGTGAAAGATCCTGATACGGTGAAGGGCTGGTTCCGCCGCTTCGGCGCCGATGCGCTGGTGCTGGCGCTGGACGTTCGCATTGATGAACAGGGTAACAAGCAGGTTGCCGTTAGCGGCTGGCAGGAAAACTCCGGCGTAACGCTGGAAGAGCTGGTCGATATTTATCTTCCCGTCGGCCTGAAGCACGTGCTGTGCACGGATATCTCCCGCGATGGCACGCTGGCCGGCTCTAACGTTTCGCTGTACGAAGAGGTCTGCGCGCGCTATCCGCAGGTGGCGTTCCAGTCTTCTGGCGGTATCGGTGATATTGGCGACGTGGCCGCGCTGCGCGGTACCGGTGTGCAGGGCGTGATTGTGGGACGGGCCTTACTGGAAGGCAAATTTACGGTGACGGAGGCGATTCAATGCTGGCAAAACGGATAATCCCTTGCCTGGACGTACGTGACGGCCAGGTGGTGAAAGGCGTGCAGTTCCGCAACCACGAGATCATTGGCGACATCGTTCCGCTGGCAAAACGCTATGCCGATGAAGGTGCCGATGAGCTGGTATTTTATGATATCACCGCCTCCAGCGATGGACGCGTGGTCGACAAAAGCTGGGTCGCACGCGTGGCTGAAGTGATCGACATCCCGTTCTGCGTGGCGGGCGGAATCAAATCCGCTGACGACGCGGCCAAAATTCTCTCGTTTGGCGCGGATAAAATTTCCATCAACTCTCCTGCGCTGGCCGATCCGGGACTCATCACCCGCCTGGCCGATCGCTTTGGCGTGCAGTGTATTGTGGTCGGTATCGACACCTGGTTTGACGATACCACCGGCAAGTACCACGTTAACCAGTACACGGGCGACGAAAGCCGCACCCGCGTCACCCAGTGGGAGACGCTGGACTGGGTGCAGGAAGTGCAGAAGCGCGGCGCGGGCGAGATTGTCCTGAACATGATGAATCAGGACGGCGTGCGTAACGGCTACGACCTGGAGCAGCTGAAAAAAGTGCGCGCCGTATGCCATGTGCCGCTGATCGCCTCCGGCGGCGCCGGCACCATGGAACACTTCCTTGAAGCCTTCCGCGATGCGAACGTGGACGGCGCGCTGGCCGCGTCCGTGTTCCATAAACAAATTATCAATATTGGTGAGTTAAAAACGTACCTGGCCGACCAGGGCGTGGAGATTAGGGTATGTTAACAGAGCAACAACAGGCGCAGCTGGACTGGGAAAAGACTGACGGATTATTGCCGGTAGTTGTACAGCATGCTGTTTCAGGTGAAGTGCTGATGCTGGGGTATATGAACCAGGACGCGCTGGCAAAAACGCTCGACAGCGGTAAGGTCACCTTTTTCTCGCGCACCAAACAACGCCTGTGGACCAAAGGCGAAACCTCGGGTCATTTCCTGAACGTGGTCAGCATTACCCCTGACTGCGATAACGATACCCTGCTGGTGCTGGCAAATCCGATTGGCCCGACGTGCCACAAAGGGACCAGCAGCTGCTTTGGTGAGGCGAGCCACCAGTGGCTGTTCCTTTACCAGCTTGAGCAGCTTCTGGCTGAACGTAAAATGGCGGATCCTGAAAGTTCGTATACCGCGAAGCTGTACGCCAGCGGAACCAAGCGCATAGCGCAGAAAGTGGGCGAAGAAGGCGTCGAGACGGCACTGGCGGCGACGGTGCATGATCGGGACGAGCTGACTAACGAGGCGTCGGATTTGATGTACCACCTGCTGGTGCTGCTGCAGGATCAGGAGCTGAATTTAACGGCGGTGATTGAGAACTTACGTAAGCGCCATAAATAAAACTACTCAAGCGACAAGTTGTCATATTTAATTTGTCGCTTTTGTATTGATTTTCAATTCTTATTTTTGTAATGCTTTTTCCACAATAGTTTCATCTTTGCCTCCAATACAGAGAATTTTTAAGCAAAAAGATAAGCTATCTCATGAACACATTTGTAAACGTTCTCAGCTAGTTAAGTGTTCGAAGTCATTACCTCATCGATTCATAAAGCTGACAAATTATTTGATAGTTACATTTACATTCCCCCACAATCAGTTATAATAAAAAATTCTGTCTCAACCACACTTTCTTTAAGAGTTAGTCTGCGCCTTATTGAACCAAAATTCTACGTTTAATCAGATATCCAATGCTAAGCAACCTAATATTTCAATAGTTGAGACATGAAGGCAAGTCATTCACTACTGTTAAGAGTTTCAATCAAAAAAATTAAGTTTAGAAGGGTTAGTACTTCGAATGCAAAAAATAACACATTTAGAAGGGTTAAGAGGGCTATGCTGCTTCATAGTGGTATTCGATCATTGTGTTACAGCCTTTAATTCAGCCTTCAGGCATACAAATGTTTCGGGGATTGGGGGAGAGATACAACGGATAATCGCATGGTCTCCATTGAATTTAATTTATAGCGGAATACCATCTGTATACATATTTTTCATTCTCAGTGGATTTGTGTTATCACACAAATTTAACAAACAAAAGGATATTAGCATTCTTACATCAGCAAGTATAAAAAGATACCCAAGACTAATTATTCCGATCTTTTTTGCAATGGTTATTTTATATCTAATATATCAAGTGAGCAACTATACCTTTGATACGTCCTTTCAAATGACAATCAAAGATGTTTTTATGCAATCTTTTGTTTATGTTCCTTTCGGAGGTGAACGTTTAGAAAATGGCGCAATGTGGACAATTACATATGAATTATTCGGTTCTTTTCTCGTTTTTGCGTTGTTAGCTATATTTGGTAATTTTCGCTATAAATATATAGTGTATTTAATTTGTTTTATCTTCACATTAGACACATATTACTGTATTTTTATCTTTGGGATGACAGTGAACTCACTCCTTCATGATAATTATTCAATTACCTTCCGTAAAAAATCCTTGTCAATTATATTAATAATATCATCATTGATATTAATATCATTCCCATACCCTAGAACCGGAACGGAAATTGGAGGAATCTATCAATATATGATGCTTTTTTCTGACCATAATAAAACATATCAGTATCTCATAAAATTTGGTAGCATGGCTTTGTTTATTGGATTATTCAGCCTTCAGAAATCAATATCATTTTTCAATAAACGCCCCTTACAATTCATGGGGAAAATATCCTTTTCTGTATACATATTGCATGTGCCATTCCTGATTTTCTTCCTAAACTTCAAACATGTAGTGCCAACTACATTTATCTCGATGATAGCCTTATCTTCAATGGTGTATTTCATGACAATAATAACTGCCATTTATTTCGAAAAATTCGTCGATAATGGCTCAGTAAAATATAGCAACATTCTCGCAAAAAAAATCGCATAATAAAGCGGAGCTTATGCTCCGCTTTATTAAATTTCACAAAAACCATACAACAATATAAAAGAGAAAAAATAATAGTGTATAAATATCACATTAAATCATTAAAATAAAATAACAAATCATTCATAGTGTCTCCGTACCGCATTACGACCCAATACAGTCATTGAACCAAAAATGCCCCCCATCAATACGGCAAGAATCAGAGCAATGGATTTTTTTGGACTATCGCGACGGATAGGTAAATTCGGTTTCATCACATAACGGTAAACGTGAATGGTGTCCGGGTTCACATTCAGGTTCTGGATATCTAGTAAGTTCTGTTTGGTCTGGTAGTACGCACCTGAGAAGACCAACGGACGGGACGCTTCGTTATCAATCATTGACTTCAGCGCTTCGCTTCCCAACAGGAACATGGTTTCCTGGGTTACATCCTGCGTTTGCTGAATCTGAGGTGTTGTGATTTTTGCCGCTTCAGCGTTTTTAAGCGCCTCGGTGATCTGTTTGATACGCAGATCTTTTTGCTCCTGTGACACTTTCTCCTGGTTTTCCAGGGAGTCGTTGAGGGTTGTGATCTGCTGTTTGATGTTATCTTTTAGGTCAAGAGCCAGCTCTTTTGCAGTCTGTTCATCAACCTGTTGAATATACTGTGCCAGTTGCTTTTGCGCACCTTCGGCCGATTCGCCCTGGTAACTAACAGTTAATGGTAACGGCTGTCCTTTAACTGTTGGCTCAATGATGAGTTTTTCTGGCTCATCTTGGTTTTCTAAAGCTTGAGCCAGAGCAGAAAAGGAGGAAGAGAAACGGCCAATTGCCCGGTTCTGTATGTCTGCCATTGACGGTGCTGCATTCCCGTAAAGAATATTTAATGCGTTAGCATAAGTGGCAATCTGCGCCGCATCAGGTTGGGCAATTGTAGCAGACGAGGTCCATTTTTCTTTTGCAAAAGTAATGTAAACCCCTGCAAGAATAATAAAAACAGCGATAAACGCCCCTACAACCCACTTTCCATGCCACAGTTGCAGCATAAAATCAAGTAAATCAATTTGTTCCGGGTCATTGCTTCGAGTAACCTGGCTACTGTTGTTTTGCGTCATACAATCCCTAACAGATGAAAAGGGCAAAAAAATAATGTTTACATAGTTTATCTGTTACTGCGGATTTTTCTATAGGAATTCGATGAGTTATATCGGAAAGATGGGTTATGTAACTTATGCGCTACGCGCTATCATAGACAAATTCTGATGCCTCAGGCATCAACAAGAACGAAGCGTTAACGAGGAAAGATATGAAATTTTTGGTAACGGGCGCAGCAGGCTTTATCGGTTCACATGTCAGCAAGCGACTACTGGACGCAGGTCATCAGGTCGTAGGTATTGATAATCTGAATGACTATTATGATCCGAACCTAAAGCTGGCACGTCTGGATCTGCTCAACTCCGATAATTTCACCTTCTACAAGCTGGATTTAGCCGACCGTGAAGGTATGGCCACGCTTTTCGCCAACGAGAAATTTGACCGTGTGATCCATCTGGCCGCCCAAGCGGGCGTACGCTACTCGCTGGAAAACCCGCACGCCTATGCTGATGCTAACCTGGTTGGCCATCTCAACGTGCTGGAAGGCTGCCGTCATAACAAGGTTCAGCACCTCCTGTATGCCTCTTCCAGCTCCGTTTATGGCCTGAACCGTAAGATGCCGTTCTCAACTGACGACTCAGTGGATCACCCGGTTTCACTGTATGCGGCGACCAAAAAAGCCAATGAGCTGATGTCGCACACGTACTCGCATCTCTACAACCTGCCGACAACCGGGCTTCGCTTCTTTACGGTGTACGGCCCGTGGGGACGCCCGGACATGGCGCTGTTCAAGTTCACCAAAGCGATGATTGAAGGCAAGAGTATCGATGTCTACAACTACGGCAAGATGAAGCGTGACTTCACCTACATCGATGATATCGCTGAAGCGATCATCCGCCTGCAGGATGTGATCCCTCAGGCCGATGCAAACTGGACCGTCGAGGCCGGTTCGCCAGCGACCAGCTCCGCACCATATCGCGTCTACAACATCGGCAACAGCTCGCCTGTCGAGCTGATGGATTACATTACCGCGCTGGAAGACGCGTTAGGTAAAGTGGCAGAGAAAAACATGATGCCCATCCAGCCCGGTGACGTGCTGGAAACCAGCGCCGATACGAAGGCGTTATATGACGTGATTGGTTTTAAACCGCAGACCTCGGTAAAAGACGGAGTGAAGAACTTTGTCAACTGGTACCGTAATTTCTATAAGGTTTAATACAAAAAAACCCGGCGCATGAGCCGGGTTTTTTATGTGCGGTAGACGGGAGATTAGTCGCTACCAAACAGATCGCGGGTGTAAACCTTATCCGCCACGTCTGCCAGCTCTTCCGCCATACGATTCGAGATAATCACATCCGCTTCTTTCTTGAAAGCGTCCAGATCGCGGACCACGCGGGAGTGGAAGAACTCGTCTTCCTGCATCGCGGGTTCATAGATAATGACCTGCACGCCTTTCGCCTTAATACGCTTCATGATCCCCTGAATAGACGAGGCACGGAAGTTATCAGAGCCGCTCTTCATGATCAGACGATAGACGCCCACCACTTTCGGCTGACGCGCAAGGATAGAATCAGAGATGAAGTCTTTACGCGTGCGGTTGGCATCCACAATCGCGGAAATCAGGTTGTTTGGCACCGCCTGATAGTTTGCCAGCAGCTGCTTGGTATCTTTCGGCAGGCAGTAACCGCCGTAGCCAAACGACGGGTTGTTGTAATGATTGCCTATACGCGGGTCGAGGCACACGCCTTCGATGATCTGGCGGGTGTTCAGGCCCAGACTCTCTGCATAGCTGTCCAGCTCGTTGAAGTAGGCCACGCGCATTGCCAGATAGGTATTGGCGAAGAGCTTGATCGCCTCGGCTTCGGTAGAGTCAGTGAACAGTACCGGAATATCTTTCTTGATTGCGCCTTCCTGCAGCAGTGCGGCAAAACGTTCCGCACGCTCAGAGCGCTCACCGATCACGATACGGGATGGGTGCAGGTTATCGTATAACGCCCTGCCCTCGCGCAGAAACTCTGGCGAGAAGAAGACATTATCAATACCCAACTCTTCTTTAATCGATTTGGTGAAGCCTACAGGAATGGTCGATTTGATGATCATCACCGCTTTTGGGTTGATTGCGATAACATCTTTGATCACCGCTTCCACGGTTGACGTGTTGAAGTAATTGGTTTTAGGGTCGTAATCCGTTGGTGTCGCGATGATGACGAAATCTGCGTCGCGGTAGGCGTCTTCTTTATCCGTCGTGGCACGGAAATTCAGCGGTTTATTAGCAAGGTATTCCTGGATTTCTTTATCGACAATCGGGGATTGCTTTTGATTAAGCATATCCACTTTGGACTGAACGATATCCAACGCCACCACTTCATGGTTTTGTGCGATCAGAATGCCGTTTGATAGGCCTACATAGCCTGTTCCGGAGATAGTTATTTTCATTCGTTCAACTTCTTCAAGTTTAGGTTTCAGGAGGCGTAAGCACACCACCGCAATAAACAACTGTTGAGGTTTTTACCTCTTATGTTGAGCGGCTGTCAAGGCGAATGCCTGGCTGCAGAAATGAGAAAACGCAGTGGTTTATAGGGTGTTTAAAGACACTCGCTGGACAAAGCAAGTCCAGATGGGCTTATCCGTTATAAAAAAAGCCCGGTGAACATCACCGGGCTTTGTTATCAGGCTGAGTTAAATCAGATTAATCCAGCCATTCGGTGTGGAACACACCTTCTTTATCGGTACGTTTATACGTATGCGCACCAAAGTAATCACGCTGCGCCTGGATCAGGTTCGCTGGCAGTACGGCAGCACGGTAGCTGTCATAGTACGCCACCGCAGCGGAGAAGGTCGGAACAGGGATACCGTTCTGCACAGCGTAAGCAACCACGTCACGCAGCGCCTGCTGGTATTCGTCCGCGATTTTCTTGAAGTACGGTGCCAGCAGCAGATTCGCGATACCGGCATTTTCAGCGTACGCATCAGTAATTTTCTGCAGGAACTGAGCGCGGATAATGCAACCAGCACGGAAGATCTTCGCGATTTCGCCGTAGTTCAGATCCCAGTTGTTTTCGTCTGAAGCGGCACGCAGCTGAGAGAAACCTTGTGCATAAGAGACGATTTTACCCAGATACAGTGCGCGACGAACTTTCTCAACGAATTCAGCTTTATCACCCGCTGGCTTGGCCTGAGGGCCAGACAGTACTTTTGAAGCGGCAACACGCTGCTCTTTCAGAGAGGAGATGTAACGTGCAAACACAGATTCGGTGATCAGGGACAGAGGCTCGCCCAGATCCAGAGAGCTCTGACTGGTCCATTTACCCGTACCCTTGTTCGCTGCTTCATCCAGAATCACATCAACAAGGTATTTACCCTCTTCATCTTTTTTAGTGAAGATATCTTTGGTGATGTCGATCAGGTAGCTGTTCAGCTCGCCTTTGTTCCACTCGGTGAAGGTCTCGGCGAGTTCTTCGTTAGAGAGGTTCAGGCCGCCTTTCAGCAGGGAGTATGCTTCGGCAATCAGCTGCATATCGCCGTATTCGATGCCGTTGTGGACCATCTTCACATAGTGGCCAGCACCGTCAGGACCGATATAGGTCACGCACGGCTCGCCGTCTTCTGCAACGGCTGCAATTTTGGTCAGGATAGGAGCGACCAGTTCGTACGCTTCTTTCTGGCCGCCAGGCATGATAGATGGACCTTTCAGTGCACCTTCTTCACCACCAGAAACACCGGTACCGATGAAGTTGAAGCCTTCCGCAGACAGTTCACGGTTACGACGAATGGTGTCGTGGAAGAAGGTGTTGCCGCCATCAATGATGATGTCGCCTTTATCCAGATACGGTTTCAGGGAATCGATAGCAGCATCGGTACCCGCGCCCGCTTTCACCATTAACAGGATACGACGAGGCGTTTCCAGAGACTCAACGAACTCTTTAACCGTATAGAAAGGAACCAGTTTCTTGCCTGGATTCTCAGCGATGACTTCTTCAGTCTTATCACGGGAGCGGTTGAAAACGGAGACGGTATAACCACGGCTTTCGATGTTGAGCGCCAGGTTGCGCCCCATCACTGCCATACCGACAACGCCGATCTGTTGCTTGGACATTACATACTCCTGTCAGGTGTGGTCACCGCGGCTAATGCGCGGCTTGAATGTAGCTCTGATGTTAACCCAATTTTATCATGTGTGTGTAGGGACAATTGTGCCTAAATGAGCAATAATCACTGAATATTACTGCATATAAAAATCACGGTCTAAATTTATCATTATTTTTCAAAGAGAAGGAATCTCTGTATGCGTTTAAGGTAGTTAAAGCAAGTGAAATTTTGCCACGCAATAAGGATAAACAAAAATATCCAACCGTCAAAAATAATGGTCTCATTTTAACAGGGATAGAATTACCATGAACTCTTAATATATAAAAATGATTACGTAACATGAAATATCCCTTCCATGAATTTAAATCATTACCTTGGTTATTAACCAATAAGCGTGTTGCTTTAGCGCTTGGATGACAAAATATTTTATACCCATTATTTCTAGCACGAATTGAATAATCTAGATCATCGTTGAAGATGAAAAACCTAGCATCAGGCTTGCCAATTTTATCTACAAGTTCTTTGGATATCAATGGACCTTCAAAAGGAACACCATCAATTTCTATTGGCTCATGAAAAGGCTGCTTTTCATATAAGTCTTGAATCGTTGATCTTTTTGGGTTAATAATGAATGGATCTGACAGATCATATTTCAAAGGTGAAATTTCAGCACATGATCCATCTAGATTGAATCTCATTGGTTGCGTAATACCGTTATTATCAAATTTCACAAGATGAGAAAGGCAATCTGGTGAAGGAAGCAGATCATCATCCATCAACCATACACAATCATATTCTTTGTTTTTAATAATGTCGAAACCAAATGAAAAGCCACCTGCACCACCAAGGTTTGCCCCAGTATTAAAATAGGTCAAAGCGGCATCAGCAAATTCTTTCTGCATCTCTTGGACTAATAAATCTGTACCATCCTGACTATTATTGTCGACAATAATGATCTCATTTATTGGATAGGACTGATTATGTAAACCTTTTATTACTTTGCTTAAAAAATCCTTGCGTTTATAAGTAACGACTAAAGCTATAACCTTCTTCATTTAGCTTCTAACTCCTTTTCGACAGCATTCAATGCAGAAGCTATTACCTGATGCATATCGTAATACTTATATTCAGCCAAACGGCCGCCAAATAGAATATTGCTTAATGTTTTTGATTTTTGTTTATATTGAGAGAAAATTCTATTATTTTTACTGTCGTTAACAGGATAATACGGCTCATCGCCATGCTTGAATTCTTTCGGATATTCTTTAGTGATTACTGTTTTAGCTTGAGTTCCAAATTCGAAATGTTTATGCTCGATAATACGGGTATAAGGGAAACAAGCATCAATGTAGTTTATCACCGCATTACCCTGGAAATTATCTGTTTCCAGAACCTCATTCTGGAATTCAAGTGTGCGATATTCGAGCTCACCAAACTCAAAATCAAAGTATTTATCGATAGGCCCAGTATAAACAACTTTTGAAGCAGATTCGATCCATCTGTTTTTATCGTCAAAAAAGTCTACTTCTGTTTCAACTTCTATGCCATTAAGCAAGGATTCAATTATGCTATTATAGCCGCCAATTGGTATGCCTTGAAATTTATCATTAAAGTAATTATTATCAAAAGTAAAGCGCACAGGAAGTCGCTTGATGATAAATGGAGGAAGTGTTTTACAATCTCGTCCCCATTGCTTTTCAGTATATTCTTTTATTAAAGTATTGAAGATGTCTCTACCGACTAACGAAATCGCCTGTTCTTCAAGATTTTGGGGGTCCTTCCCATCCATTTCCGCACTCTGGGAAGCAATTTTACTTTTAGCCTCTTCAGGCTTAGTTACCCCCCATAATTGATAAAATGTATTCATATTAAAAGGTAAGTTATACATTTTACCTTTTGATATTGCAACCGGGGAATTTGTAAATCGATTAAATTCAGTAAGAGTGTTAACGTAGTCCCAGATTTTTTTATCATTTGTGTGAAAGATATGCGCACCATAAGCATGGACGTTTATACCCTCGATATCCTTACAGTATATGTTTCCACCAATATGATTTCTTTTTTCAATCACTTTAATTTTGAAACCACGTTTGTGCATCTCATGAGCAAAGACACAACCAAACAGCCCAGACCCAACAATCAGGTAATCATATTTCATTTCATTTACTCATCAATAAGAATTTAAAATAATCCAGACTAAACAATAAAGCATACGTGATGTTTTTATTTATGACGGCTTTTTTAATATTTTGAATGAAAATTGTATAAGCAAGTTGTTTTTTAAAACAGCCATCTGTTTTACCGATTATCATATGAAATGCACAACGAGCTTTATTCAATTGATTCGTAATTTTAATTCCCGTATCATCTCTATATATCAATGTATATTCTTTGCTTGTTGCAATTTTACCTTTCTTGACTAATCTTAAATAAAAATCATAGTCCTGAATGGCAGGCAGTTTTTCATCAAATCCTGAAGTCTCAAGGAAATACTTTTTCCTTACAAGAATTGAAGAAGTTGAACCTGGATAGTTACATTTAAGAAGCGCTTTATATTGTTCTTTATTAGGGATAACATTTAAGCTTTTTCTAACGCTATCTTTGGCAAAGTTAGTTATTTTCTTCCCAGAGTAGGCTAATGCAACTTTATCATCTTTGAAACAGTTTATTAGCTTTTCTATATGCTCTGGCTCCCACATATCATCATCATCAAGGAAAGCAATAAATTCAGCTTCACTAAGGCTTGCGCCTTGGTTCCTGGATTGACATGCGCCACCATTATTTTTTTTTCTATGAAATTCAATATTTGAAGGATCAGATATATTATTATTAAGCGCCAACCAAAACTGCTCATTAGTAAAGGAAGAGCAGTCATCCACAATAATTATTTTATTAATAGGATATGTTTGCAACTTGACGCTTCGTATTGAACTCATTATAAGTTCTAATCGATTAAAACAAGGGATAATTACATCCACTTTATTCCTCAGAGTCATTACTATCTCAACCTTTTTTAACAACCGTTTATAATATCTGCATATATTATTTCAAGAGATCTCGTGCATTTGTTTATATCAAAGTTTTTTTCAACAAACTCTCTGCCATTTTGCCCCATTGATTTCATTAAATGTGGATCACTCAATAAGGTATCTAAATATAAAGCCAACTCATCACTATTGTTTTCACCAAATCTAAAACCTGTTTCACCGTGAACAATCCCCTCCGTTGCCCCACCCAATGCAGAAGTCACGACAGGTACACCACATGCTGCAGCCTCAAGGATTACCAACCCAAACCCTTCGGAATCACCATTCTTTGCGCGAATGCTAGGCAAACAAAATACTGCTGTATTATGCAACTCCTCTATAATTTTTTCTTTTGAGCATGCGCCTAAAAATTTCGCATTCACTCCTAAAGTATGAGCCTGGTCATAAAGTTGAGGCTTCAATGGTCCATCACCAATAAATGTAATGATGTGATCAGGGAATTTATCTTTTATTTTTGAGAATGCATTTAGCAGTATATGAGCGCCTTTTTTCTCTACCAAACGTCCTATAAATAAGATTTGTTTACGGTTATCAAACTTGTTAGTTGATAATGAGAAATTTTGAAGATCTATACCAATGTATGATATTTTTATTTTATCTGAAGGTATCCCAAACTCTATTGCTTTTTCTTTAACTGCTTGTGAAACAGCAATAAACTTGACGTTCTCATATTTAGCAATTTCATTTAATTTTTCAGGATATTTTTTTAGATGTATTCCTTCTTTACCAGCTTCCCACCAATTCTTATCTATTGTTATATCATATCCATGAAGAGTAATAAGCAGGGGCACGTGAATGTTTTTTAACAGCGGCCAATTTACAACAGCATCAACACCGAAATGCACATGGATTAGATCAGGTTTTATATTGTTCAACATAGCAAAGTCACAATAAGGTGAAAACCCAATAAGTTTATAAACATTCCTTTTAAAATTAGAGAATGTATTATATTTTTTCTCAAAGGTGACGTAATTTACATCTTTTAAATCAATACCGTCAGACAACCTAAAGTGTCCAACTAAAATCGGAGACCATTGCTGGTATGATAATACTTGCTCTTTAATAAAAGTCTCAGAGTATGGCAATAACTTAGTCCTAAAAACAACTATTTTTTTTTGCAATGCATTCATGATCCATATACCCTATGCTTCATTTTAAAAGCATTTAAGGTTAATACTAAACCTAGAAAAATTAATAATGCCTGAGCATAGTTATAAAATGGAATAAACCACCCATGGCATATCAAAAGTAATGACATGAACCATGTTAAGTTTGTTATAGCATTATTTTTATTTAACAACTTACTCATCCGGATACAAAAAAACAATACAATCATAATTGAAAAAAAGATGATAGCTGAATATATACCATGAAAGTAAACATATCCAAACACACCGATTTGTGAAGACCAAGTTGAAACGCCATTAATACTTACGGCGGTAAAATCTTGTGCTGAAGTTATATTGGACAAATCAATTCCAAACATGCGTAAAAAAGCTGACATAATCCAATATAAGGAAAAGAAAGAGTATGTTGATCCTGTTAGATCAAAAAGCGTTGATAACCTCTCTCCATTCTGGAGAAGATAATGTATGTTGCTTACACTTTGAAAGCGTTCAAGTGTTATGAATAAATAGCTAAAATACATGTCCATATCAATGTTGGACATTGCGGTGAGAACTGTTTCAATTAAATTCGAGCCAGCATTGACACTTTGAACAATCGCGTCCTTGATAATCCTTACAAATGGATATAATCCTATGCCAAGTAAAGTTAATATACAAAGCTGGAAGAAATTTAACGGATTTTTTTTCCTTAAAAGATAGAGGCAAAACAATAATAATAATTGCCCCGTTTGCCCACTCACTAAAATCAATATAATATACAGAATGAAATTAATATAATATAAAAAACGAGTGCTATCATATCTATAAAACAAATAGATAAGAACAAATAATGAAGGTTGGAAGAAAGAATTAAAGTAAAATATCAGTTTTGGCGCATCCTCTGCGACATCCTTACTTGCACCCAGTACACCGACACTAAAAAATATTGATGAGAACAAACCAATAATGACTATAGCAAAAACTAGCCAATCCAGAACGATTGAATTATTTAAATTAATTGTTTTTTTGACGGGTATATTCTCAAAAATCTTAAATATAACTCTTTGTACAATCCCAAAAGTTAATAATACAATTAAAAGAGATAATAACAACAATTCTGAATCTGCAGGGTATTCATACTTGAAATCCCCGCCCAACATCCCTAACACCCCAAAATATAACGCACATGATATATTTAGGAATATATATAGAGCAAATAGATATTTTCTCGTCATTGTTCTCTCAATTATCTCTAATAAGAATACCAAAACTATTTATAATGGGAAAGTTTATTTTTCATTTTGATAAACAAACGAATAACTAGCGGAAGTTTGTGCATATAATTGAAAAATTTATGTCTGAAATCTAATTGCTTATAGTGCTCATTAGCGGCTTTGAGATATTTATTAAAATCTTGATAGTTTCCAACTTTTACCGCACGAGTTGCTAATGATAAAAATATATATGCTTTTTTACGTGAAAAAGCGTTGGAGTATTCAGAAAAATCTTTTTGTGCTAAAGATAGAAATTCAATAAGTTTAAGATGTCTGTTTTTATGCGTTGTGGTTTCTTTTTGTGTTTCTGTAGACCATGAGCCTAATGATGCTAATCGATATACTGAGTTTATATCCGGAATATATAACCCTCCGCTAGATTTCATCCCATAAAGTTCTAAAAATAGATCGCCCACAGGTGCGTTTATAAACCAATCAGGAATAGTATCTATTAAGCTTCTATGAAACATATAAGATGCAGTCGGTGCGAATTGATTTAAACTGTTTAAGACATCCTTGATGTGAAAAACTGTAGGGTTAGGCCCTTTATAAAAGGATCTTGATTCATTCAATACATTGTTATTGAGCAAATAACAGGGGTGGAATGAAAATTTAATATGCGGATTTGATTCCATAGCCTCAAGTTGAACCTGCAACTTGTTATCATCTATCCAATAATCATCTCCTTCACAAAAGGCTATATAATTCCCTTTAGCATGAGATAGTACATTCATAATATTTCCATTAGCACCTAGATTTTTAGCAACACCAACTGATTTTATTATGCCAGGGAATTTATGCACATATTGTTCTATAATCTCTTTGGTTGCATCAGTGCTGCAATCATCAGAAACAAGTATTTCAAAGGGAAAGTTTGTTTTTTGTTTTAGGAAGCTATCAATCGTTTCAGAAATATAAAGCTCTTGGTTATATGCAATGCAACAAATGCTCACTTTAATTTCTTCAATCGACGTGATCCAATCTTTTTTTATTTGCTCATCATTTATTTCTATCATTACTGATCCGATTTTATATCCAATTTTTTTTCAAGATCGATCATGCCCATACTTCTTTTTTTAGCTTTGTATGCGGGATTTCCTACATATATTGAAAAGGGTTCACAATCCGATTTAACAAGAGAAAGAGCACCTATTGCGGTCCCCTCCCCAATAACTACACCTGGTAATATAACGCACCCAGAACCAATGATAACATGTTTATTGATAGTAACGGATGCATGATAAACATTTGTTAGTTCAGTGGGAACCATTGGGTTTGTCATAGATTCCCCAGAATAATCATCGTTACTAGAATAAATCGAAACCCGCGACGAAATATTTGAAAAATCCATTACCGTGATTTTCCCCGCACCGATCAAAGACGAATAAACCGCAATATGTATATAATTCCCGATAAATACCCCCCCTTCTCCTGCGGAAATAACACAATAATCGTCTATTCGAACATTGTTCCCGATATGAATTTTTGATATACCGTAGAATGATGCTTTCGTTGATATATGAATATTTTCGCCAATGGAGGCAAAACCTATCTGTTCAATTTCTTCACGGGTTAAGATAGCCATTTCTACCCTCGAATAACATTTACAATACGCGAGAAATCTTCCTCACTTAATTCGTTGAAAATTGGTAAACACAGTACCTTATCAGAGACAGTATTTGATAAAGGAAGATTCTCAACGGCAGATGATTCAATTCCTCTGTACATTGGCATATTACTGATCAGTGGATAGAAATAACGGCGAGAAAGGATATCATTTCGTTTTAGCTCTAGGTAAAGCTCATCCCTTGAAACACGAAATTCAGGTTCAACCAACACAGGGAAATAAGAATAGTTACTATTTGAATGTTCTGATGATGCAGGAACTGTAATACCTTTGATACTCGAAAGCGCTTCACGGTAGGCCAGGTCAATTTTCTTACGCTGCTCAATTGCACTGTTGATATGCTTGAGTTGAACCAGACCAAAGGCAGCGTTGATTTCACTCATCTTACCATTGATTCCAGGCGCCGTTACGGTGAGTTCATCAGCAATTCCAAAATTCTTTAATCTGTCAATGCGCTGTTTAGTTTTGGCATCCTGACAAATAATCGCTCCGCCTTCAAAGGTATTGAATACTTTTGTGGCATGGAAACTGAGGATAGACATATCGCCAAACTGTAAAATGCTTTGGCCTTTGTAATTGACACCAAAAGCATGAGCCGCGTCATAAATTACGCGCAGGCCGTAATTGTCCGCAATTTCCTGAATAGCTTCAACATCACAAGGGCTGGAATAACAGTGCACAGGCATGATAGCTGTTGTATTTGGCGTGATGGCAGCTTCGATTTTCTTTGGATCGATATTGAATGTCTTAGGATCAATATCGACAAATACCGGCTTCAACCCATTCCATAAAATTGAATGACTGGTCGCTATGAAGGAGTATGGCGTAGTAATCACTTCACCTGAAATACGAAGTGCCTGAAGAGCAGTAATGAGTGCAATAGTCGCATTATTAAAAAGAGATATGTACTCAACCCCCAAATACTCACACAGTTCTTTTTCAAGTTGCTGATGGAAAGGACCATTATTAGTTAACCATTTATTATCCCAAATTTGTTCGAGGTAAGGAATAAACTCGCTGAGTTCAGGAAGAAAAGGTTGAGTCACTGGTATATTTTTCATTTAGTTTTCTCTATTCTTTGATAGACAATACAATCTTAAATAATTTTCTTTGCGTGAGGTAAATCAAGACTACATAAATACCAGGCGCCAAAGTTAACATTGTAACGATCTGCCAAACATCATGAGCCGTAAAATAAACAGCAGTCATTTTAGCAATTAAACATGAGGTCATGGTAATCAACCAGATAGGAGAAACTTCTTTGAATTGACGCCATATCGTTAAACCAGTTAATTTACCTGTATAATAAGTATTTAACAAAAGAGCCAAATAAGAATGAATTAGCAATCCGACACACATCAGGTAAATACTATAATTCATAGTTACTGCTATGATACAAATACCTATGATTTTTTTTATAATTTCTAATTTCAGAAAAAGGTCGCTACGGCCTTTGACTTGTAGCACATTCAGATTAATGGCATGTATGGGATAAAGCATATACGCTAATGCAAGAACGGCAACAAGTTCCGCAGCCTCTTTCCATTGCTCACCTAATACTAGTTGCAATAATGGTTGTGCAAGAATAGCAACTCCGGCCATTAGCGGAAAAATAAATAATGCAGCAACTTTCATTGTCAACAAATAATACTCATCCATCTTATGATGATCACTTTGCATATGACTAAACATAGGATAGGTAACACGTTGAATAATGTTAGTCATCGTCATAGCAGGTATGCTAGATACCTGGTTGGCTTGTGTGAACTGCCCAACATTCTCCGCATTAAATCTTTTACCGATAATGATTTGGTAGAGATTATTGTAAGCTGTATCAAGTAGACCAGATATTAATAATTTACCGCCAAAACCAAAGAGATAATCAAACGATTTTTTTGAAAAGCAAAAAACTGGAACCCAGCGTGTTATGAGATTAAGAAAAACAGCGCTGAACACGGCTGTGGTTAGCGTTTGTGCTACAAGTGCCCAAACGCCAAAACCATTCAACGCCATAATCAATGCAACGCCTCCTCCCAGAACAACCGAGCAGATCGAGGCTTTTGCTTGCGCTTTAAAATTCATCGACACTGTCAAAATTGTTCTAGGCACAACTGAAAAGCTGTTTGCCATCAGCGTTAAACCTACTACTTTTGTCAGTAAGGCTAATTCTGGCTGTTGATAGAAATCAGCAATGTAACCTGAGCTTATATAAAGTAAAATATAGAAGCAGAAGGCTACAATGATATTAAAATAAAACGCCGTTGAATAATCTACATCACTACGATCGGTCTTTCTTATCAGTGCAGAGCTAAACCCGCTATCAATAAAGACCTGGCCTATCGCAATAAAGATAGCTAACATCCCGATGAGACCGAAGGCTTTTGGCCCCAATAGACGAGCTAAAATCAGCATCAAAATGAGCTGAACACCTTGTGAGAGTATTCTCTCAAGAGCGCTCCATTTTAGACCATTGACGGTCTTACTTTTAAGTTCAGACACTATGCATTACTTAACAAGTTGAGAAAGATACTGACCATAACCATTTTTTGACATTAAGACAGCCTGCTTCAGCACGTCTTCCTTTGCCAACCATCCGTTGTTATACGCAATCTCCTCCAGACAAGCGACTTTAAAGCCCTGTCGGACTTCGATAGTTTCAACAAACTGTGCTGCCTGTAAAAGGCTTTCATGAGTGCCTGTATCCAGCCAGGCAAAACCACGACCTAGCATCTCAACAACTAGATCGCCCTTCTCGAGATACATTTGGTTTATTGTTGTTATTTCAAGTTCACCTCGTTCAGAGGGCTTAACTTTTTTCGCAAATTCAACGACTTCGTTTGTATAAAAATACAAACCTGTCACTGCATAATTACTTTTCGGTTTAACCGGTTTTTCCTCAATTGAGAGCACGTTGCGGTTTTCATCAAATTCTACAACACCAAATCGCTCAGGGTCTTTGACCTGATAACCGAAAACTGTTGCTTTTGTTGTTGCCCGAACTGCTGCCTCTTTTAATTTTGGCGAGAACCCCTGACCATAGAAAATATTGTCTCCCAAAACAAGACAAACAGAATCGTTGCCGATGAATTCTTCACCTATAATAAACGCTTGAGCAAGTCCATCAGGAGAAGGTTGAATAGCATACTGCAGCTTCAAACCGAGATTTGAACCATCGCCTAGAAGACGGATAAATCCTTCCTGGTCTTCCGGAGTGGTAATTATCAAAATATCTCTTATACCTGCAAGCATTAAAACCGATAATGGATAATAGATCATCGGCTTATCATAAATAGGTAATAACTGCTTCGAAACACCCATCGTAATAGGATAGAGTCTGGTTCCTGAACCACCCGCTAAAATAATACCTTTCATTTATACTAACCCCAGACGCTCACGTTGATAACTTCCATCCTGCACTCGAATGCACCATTTTTTATTATTTAGATACCACTCAACTGTTTTGCGGATACCGCTTTCGAAGGTCTCTTCAGGCTTCCATCCCAGCTCAACGCCTATTTTATGTGCATCAATCGCGTAGCGGCGATCATGCCCGGGGCGGTCAGCGACGTAAGTGATCTGATCGCGATAGGAGCCTTCTTTCGGCACGATTTCATCCAGCAGATCGCAAATGGTGTGCACTACGTCCAGATTTTGCTTTTCGTTATGCCCGCCGATGTTGTAAGTCTCACCCGGTTTACCCTGGGTTACGACGGTGTACAGCGCGCGCGCATGATCTTCAACGTACAGCCAGTCGCGGATCTGGTCGCCTTTGCCGTAAATAGGCAGCGCTTTACCGTCCAGGGCATTCAAAATGACCAGCGGGATCAGCTTCTCAGGGAAGTGATACGGGCCATAGTTATTGGAGCAGTTGGTCACAATCGTTGGGAAACCGTAGGTACGCAGCCATGCGCGAACCAGGTGATCGCTGGACGCTTTAGACGCAGAATACGGGCTGCTTGGCGCATAGGCTGTGGTTTCTGTAAACAGCGGCAGCTCATCAGAGGCAGAGTGTTCATCAGGATGAGGTAAATCACCGTACACTTCATCCGTAGAGATGTGGTGGAAGCGAAACGCCGCTTTGGCCGCGTCATCCAGCGTCGACCAGTAAGCCCGTGCGGCTTCCAGAAGCACATAGGTACCGACAATATTAGTCTCAATAAACGCAGCGGGGCCGGTAATAGAGCGGTCAACGTGGCTTTCTGCCGCAAGGTGCATCACCGCATCCGGTTTATGCTCGGCGAAAATGCGATCCATTGCCGCTTTATCGCAAATATCCGCATGTTCAAAGACATAACGATCGCTATCATTAACGTCGGTCAGTGACTCCAGGTTACCGGCATACGTCAGTTTATCCACATTGACGACTGCATCCTGGGTATTTTTAATAATATGTCGCACCACTGCTGAGCCGATAAAACCGGCACCGCCCGTAACAAGAATCTTCACGTTAGCTATTCCATCTAATGGGTATATCGAGATATTGATGCTCTGGAAGCCGATTAATAATAACGGCTTCAGAAATTTTGCACGCTACCGCCCCTGGCTTAACAGCTACCAGTGCACTGAGCGAATGTTGAATAAAGGATTTTGAGGTCTGATTACAGACAAAAAACTGCCGTTAATTGTCGTCCTAAACGACCTCAGAAACAAGCACAAATCGTTACAAATCTGACCAGATTTAAATCAGATAAATCCATATTATCATTAGAATTAATAACAAAAAAAGGCAGCTACCATTTTGGTTATGTTTCAACATACCCAAATGATGACTGCCGCTTGTGCAAATCAAGAAAGAAAAATCAGTTGTCAGCCAGCAACTTCTCAATGCGGCTTCTGAACTTCGCCCCTTCCTTCAGGTTACGCAGGCCGTAGTTCACGAACGCCTGCATATACCCCATTTTCTTACCGCAGTCGTAGCTGTCGCCGGTCATCAGCATGGCATCTACGGACTGTTTTTTCGCCAGTTCTGCGATCGCATCGGTCAACTGGATACGGTCCCAGGCGCCTGGCTCCGTTTTTTCCAGCTCGGCCCAGATATCGGCGTTCAGAACATAACGGCCAACGGCCATCAGGTCGGAGTCCAGCGTCTGAGGCTGATCCGGCTTTTCGATAAACTCAACAATGCGGCTCACCTGCCCTTCCGTCTCCAGCGCTTCTTTCGTCTGGATAACAGAGTACTCGGACAGATCGCCATCCATGCGTTTCGCCAGCACCTGGCTGCGCCCCGTCTCGTTGAAACGCGCCACCATTGCCGCCAGGTTGTAACGCAGCGGGTCCGCAGATGCGGTATCAATGATGATATCCGGCAGAACGACGATGAACGGGTTATCACCCACGACCGGACGCGCACACAGAATCGAGTGGCCCAGACCCAGCGGCTGCGCCTGGCGCACGTTCATGATAGTTACGCCAGGCGGGCAGATAGATTGAACTTCTGCCAATAGCTGACGCTTAACACGCTGCTCAAGCAACGCTTCGAGTTCGTAAGAGGTGTCGAAGTGGTTTTCAACCGCATTCTTCGAGGAGTGCGTGACCAGAACGATTTCTTTGATCCCTGCAGCAACAATCTCGTCGACGATGTACTGAATCATCGGCTTGTCGACGATCGGCAGCATCTCTTTAGGAATTGCCTTGGTGGCTGGCAGCATATGCATGCCCAGACCCGCTACCGGAATGACTGCTTTCAAATTAATCATTATATCTTCCACCTTAAAATGGTTGACGAATTATAGCTTTTAAACCTGTTTTCGCCAGTACGTTTTGCTGTAATTCTGGATTCATGTTACGCGCAGGCACCACAAATTACAGTAGTTGTAATCTGAATAGATCACATTATCCAACCAGGAATCGTCGCAAAAATTACCCGCGGGTGATTATCTACTCGGCAGCGCAAAATTCAGCCGTTCCGTATTCACAACATGCTGGTCAACCCGGTCAATATCCACCGAGCTTTGCCCCTTTTCATTGACGGCCTTAATGTTTGCCAGCGACAGCAGCGTTTCGTCTTTGGCCATAAACTTGCCCCGCACGTCCTTACGCAAATCGAATTTGATTTTCAGCGCCGGTCCCACGGCCGCTTCCTGCATCACGTTGATGTTACGCAAGAAAAGATGCTGAGGCTTGTTGTGCAGCTCAAGCGTCGCGCGCTGCATGTCAACGTTAGTGATGGCAACAAACGAGGTCGCGTTGCCGGATGAAATTTGTATGCCGCGCAGCTTATAGGCAAGTTGCCGATTATCCAGGCGAATATCGTTGAGCTTAAAATTCTGCGGTATCGACAGGTAGTTGCCTTTAATTACGCCGTAACCGATTAACATTCCAGCACTATTGACCATGTCGACATTATCAATAACGAAATTATCACAGCCGTAAATCGCTACCGTGGCGTTATCTATTCCCGCTTTTTTGCTGAAGTCGGGGGTAATGTTTTTAGCCTTAATATTGCGAATAACAAAGTGCTTACCGTTTTCGACATGGACTAACTGACGACAGTTGCTGCCCGTTATATTGGCCACCACGAAGTTCTTCACGGTCTGCTTTTCAGGGTAGTCATTGTCGTAGGTACTGCCCGCAAGCCCGATGCCAATCCCCCAGTTGATTTTGCCGTTGGTGCAGTTGATGTTGTCGATCACATGGTCAGAGATCAGAATGTTACGGTCGTTGATCGCCACATTCCACTCAATCGCGTCACCCTGCAGGTGGCTAAATCGACTGTTGGTAATGCGCGCACCGTCCACCTGATTATGGAAGCCCTGTCGCAAAATGGCGTAGTTGGCCTGGCTCACGTTGATATTATCGATGAGGAGGTTGCGCATCACCCTCGGCTTTTTGCCGCCGATGTAGATCTGCGTGACGGGGCCAAAGCCGCTCATCGCCAGACCTTTGATGACGCAATCGGAGCCGCGGACATCCAGCGTGATATTGTGCGTGCGCCCTTCTCCCTCACCGATGACTTTACTGCCTTCCTGAAGCACAAAGCGCCCGCGCCCGTTGCCTTTGAGCCCACCCCGTATCAGGAGCGTTTTACCGTCGGGGATAAAAATCCCGGTATTGATGTTATCGCAGACGAGATCGGCGGGTACCACAACGGTGTCGGCCCCGGAGAACGCCTGCTTAAAGGCGGCGATCCAGTCGCTGTTGTTGTACTGTTCCACAGAGACCGTCCTCCCGGTGGCTGCCCGCGCGGCGCGCGGCGACAGCAGCGGCATTGCCGCCAGGACGGATAAGGAAGAGACAAAATGGCGTCGGGTAATCTTTTTCAGCATACAACCTCGGCGTTACAGCGTTTGCAGCAGGCTCGCTAACTGGCGATTAATCACCTGCTGATTAAATTCTGTTTCGACTTTTTGTCGGGCATTTTGCAGCACCGGTACCAGCTCCTGCTGGTCGATGTCGCTGAAGGCCGCTAAGCGATCGGCCAGGGCGAAAGCATTATTTTCAGGCACCAGCCAGCCGGAATACTCCGATCTGATCAGTTCCGGGATCCCGCTGTGCAGCGTCGACACAACAGGAATCCCCACGGCCATGGCCTCCATCAGCGCGACCGGAATACCTTCCATATCACCGTCCGCACCAGTCACGGAGGGCAGCAGGAAAACATCCGCCTCGTCGAGCATCGCCTTCACCTCATGGCTTGGCTTGAAGCCCGGCATCTCCACGCAGCCTTCCAGCTGGTATTGTTCGATCAGCGTGCGCAGTCGGCGCTCCCAGGGGCCGATACCTAAAATGCGATAGTGGAAATCCACCCCACGCGCTTTTAGCTGACGACAGGCTTCAATCGCGACGTGCAGCCCTTTCTTCTCGGTTAAACGCGCGACCGAGATAATCTGTAGCGGTTTCCCCGGCACCTTCACCGGGCGCTGGGTGAAGCGCTCCATATCGACACCCATCCGCGAAACGGTAATTTTTTCGCTCGGGCAGCCCATCTTTTTCAGCCGACCGGCCCACAGTTCGCTGATGGGCAGCATCATGTCACCGCGGCGGAAAAGCTGCTGATACTCCGGGGTATAGTGGTTCAGCACTTCCCTGCTGGAGATATCGATACCGTGGAAAATGGTCGCGATTTTGCCGTCAATTACCCCCAGCTCGCGGAGCTTCGCGGCGGTCACGCCCGCCGGGCCGAAGTGGGCGATAAACACATCCGCACGATACGGCTGCGCCGTTTGCCCGCAAATGGCGGAGAGGATCAGATTGCGGGATTCCGCCCCGTAGCGTGACACGTTCAGCGCTCGCCACGTCGAGGGACGGTGCAGCCCGCGCAGCGTCTGGCTGGCGCGGTAGCGCAGTTTGTTCAGCCGCCCGCCCGGCTCATCCTGCAGCCAGCGGGTTTTGGCTTCCAGCCCATACTGGGTATACGCCGCATGGGTATTTTGCGTATCGCCCTTTTGCAGGGCGACAATCTCCACGTCATATCCCATATCGATAAACGCGGTAATTTGGTTCAATACAAAGGTCTCAGACGACAGCGGAAATTTCAGTAAGAAGAAACCAACCTTCATTTCCCCTCCCCGACGCGGTCGAGCACCGATTTCACCATGCCGATCCCTTTTTCGCGCTCGGCTTTCACCGCCACGGCCAGGCGTTCGTTAATCGCAGGCAGCTGTCCCAGCGTGTCGCCGACCATGGCACCCAGCGAACCGTCGAGAAGATGACGAATATCGACCGCCATTTCCGGCATACCAAGCTGCTGCATAATGCCCGCTGATTTGTGCTCGTAGTTGATGGCAATCGCCGGCGTGCCGAAGTTCATGGAGATAATGGCCGAGTGCAGGCGCGTGCCGACGGTGAGGTCGCAGGCGGAGAGCAGTTTGCCCATCTCCAGGTCGTTCAGCTCGTCCATCACCACGTGGTAGCGCGACGGGTCGTTCACCAGGTGACTCAGGTTAAGCGCCACCATGCGGTCATCTTTGTTGTAGCTGTCGATACCGGTACAGGTGGAGAGCGCCAGCACCTGGTAGCCGCTGTCCAGCACGCGGTTCACCACGTCGGCGAAGGCTTTCTCATACGCCGCCTGCGTGGTGCCAAGACGTTTATCAAATGGCGCGAGCTCGCGCAGGGTGATGGCGACGGTTTTCTGTTTCGCCGCCACGTCGAGCCAGTGCTGTACCGCGTAGCTCGGCTGGAAATTATCGACCTGGTGATCCACCAGCCAGGCGGTGTCCACGCCGTGCTCAACTTTTGACGTGTCGATCTCGCTACGCTTCATCAGGTCCAGACTCACGGACTCGCGCAGGATCAGCGCGTCGCAATGACCAAACACGTAGTTCGCCAACTGGTTAAACTGCGGATCCTGGAAGGGCCCGACGCTGTGGCCGATCATAAACAGCGGCTTTTTCGCCATAAAGGTGCAGAGCGCATGCTCAAACTGCGGCACGCCGTACAGATCGACGAAGAACGAACCGCCGACCTGAATAATGGCGTCATAGCCGGAGAGCAGACGGACAAAATCCGTAAAGCCCTGGGCAATGGCGATATTGCGCAGCTTGCCGGTGTCGGTCACGCGGGAAAGCAGCACCTGATGCTGGTAGCGACGGCGCAGGACTTTCTTCACGCGCCCCATCACGCCAGCGGCGTTGTTGTGCTGTTTCATCTGGCTGTAGAGCGGGTCGCCCATTACCGGGCGGTTCAGTAACCAGGATGAGCTGACCGGATAACGGCTCATCACATCCACTTCTGTCTCAGGCTCAAGGGTGTTAATTGCATCCAATAAACCGCGCAGGATGGCGCTGTCGCCACGGTTGCCGCAGGTATGGTTGCCAAGAATAAGTAATTTCATAATGGCCTCTTAAAATTAGCCTGCGCGAAGCAGCGTTTTCATTTTTTCGTTACGGCAAAACTGGCGCTTCATCTCCACCACCAGCGCGTTGCGCGACAGCACAATCATCACGCCGAACGCCAGCGCGCCCGCGGCGACCTGAACCGCCAGCAGCGCCGCCAGCGGCAGATGACCGCTGAGCACCACGCCCAGGCCATAGCTGACCGCAAGCGTGGGCAAGGAGAGATAAAACGGCAGCCACAGGCTCAGGATGTACTGACGGTAGCTGGAGCCCAGCACCGGCTTGATCATCACGAAGTAGCTCAGCACGGTGTTGATAATTTGCACCAGCAGGAACCCGAGCGTAACGCCGATAGCGCCCGCCATGTGTCCACCCACGATAATTGCCGGAATAAACAGGAAGGTTTTAAACACGTTAAATTTAAAGCTGATGTCCACACGCGCTTTTGCCATCAGCAGGGAACCAATCGGATTCCCCACGGAGCGCAGCAGCCCTACCACGCACAGCAGCTGCAGGATCGGGATGATGCCGTTCCACTTCTCACCAAACACCAGCGGCACGAAGTTGCTGGAGACCACCATCAGCCCCAGCAGCACCGGGAAGTTAATAATCCCCACTACGGAAAGCAGCTTGTAGAAGTTAACGCGCAGCTTTTCCGTGTCGTCCTGAATCTTGGCAAACGCCGGGAACAGCACGCGGGTGATAATCGGGTTCAGCTTCATCGGCGGTACGACCGCGACGTTGTAGGCCAGGTTGTAGCCCCCCGCCACGCTCGCGCCCAGAATGCGCGCCAGCACCAGCGTCGAGAGGTTGGTATTGACGTAGTTGATAATGCTGTCCGCCGTCAGCCACGCGCCAAAGCGCAGGTTGGACGAGACGGAAGCGAGAGAGAAATGCAGCCCCGGACGGTAAATCTTGCGGCCAAAGTAGCCGAACAGCAGCGTACGCACGGCAGAGTTAACCAGGTAACCGAGGATCGCGGTCATCGCCAGCGGCCAGAAATGGGCGCTCACCACGGTGAAGGTAAAGCCCGCCAGCACGGCGCTGGTCTCGATCATGCCGATCTTGTTGAACTCCAGCTCTTTTTGCATCAGCGCGCGGAACTGCTGCCCGTGTGGGATCACCACAAAAGCAAACGACAGCGTGCGCATCAGCGGAGCCAGATCCGGGTTGTGCAGCACGCGGGCGATGGTGTCGCTCAGCAGGAACACCAGTACGAACACGAAGATCCCTAGCCCAACGTTCAGCCAGTAGAGCGTGGTCAGCTCCAGATGGCTGATCTCTTTGCGCTGGATAATCGAGTTGGCGATACCGAAGTCAGACAGCGTATCGGCCAGCGCGATAATCACCAGCGAGACGGTCAGCAGGCCGAACTGGTGGTTATCGATAATGCGCGCCAGCACCGTCATCTGCACCAGCCCAAGGCCGATGATGACGATGGTGGCCATGGCCGACCACTTAGCGCCGCTGATGGTTTTTTCACGTAAGCTCATCTTAGTACGCCGCTTTGTTCACGAAACCTTTAAAGATGGTCAGAAAAACAATTTTGATATCGAACCAGAGGCTCCACTCACGGATGTACTCCAGATCGAACTCAATGCGTTTTTCCATTTTTTCCAGCGTGTCGGTCTCGCCGCGCCAGCCGTTGATCTGCGCCCAGCCGGTGATGCCTGGCTTCACCTTATGGCGCAACATGTAGCCTTCAATCAGTGAACGGTACTGCTCGTTATGGGCTACCGCGTGAGGACGCGGGCCAACAATCGACATGCCGCCGGTGAAGACGTTAATGAACTGCGGCAGCTCGTCCAGCGAGGTCCGGCGAAGGAAGTTCCCCACGCGGGTCACGCGCGGATCGTTCTGCGTCGCCTGGGTCACCACCTTGTCGTTTTCCATCACCTTCATGGAGCGGAATTTCCACACCATGATCGGCTTGCCGTCCATGCCGTAGCGGGTCTGGCGGAAGATAATCGGCCCGGGTGAACTGATTTTCACCGCCAGCGCAATGCAGCACAGCACAGGCGAAATCAGCAGCAGGATCAGCGAAGAGAGAACAATATCTTCCACGCGCTTGAGCACGCGGTTAATGCCGGACAGCGGCGTATCGTACAGCGGCACAACCGGTACGCCGTTCACTTCTTCAATGCGGGAATGGAGGATGTTGAAGGTAAAGACATCCGGGATCAGGATCACCGAGCAGGTGGTATCCGCCAGCTCGCGCATCAGTTTCTTAATGCGGGATTCGTCTTTCATCTGCATGGCGATATAGACGTTGTGGATCTTCCCTGCTTTCGCGTCGTCGATAAGCTGCTCGTAGTTGCCAGCCCACTCAGACGGGACGCCGCCCGGCTTCGCGTCGTGGTAGATCCCCACCACTTCAAAACCTAACCACGGCTCTTTGCGGAAGCTGTCGAGCAGCACCTGGCCGACGGGCAAATCCCCTGCTACGGCCACATAGCGTCTGTTGTAACCCCGATTGCGCAGCCAGCCCGCACCGAAGCGGATCAGCGAACGGCAGACCACCATGCCCACGCTGGTCAACAGGTACCAGCAGAGATAGGTCACGAGGCGGTTATCAAAATCATGGCTGAATGCCACCAGCCCGGCGCTGAAAATCAGGCTTAAGGTCCAGTTTTGCAGCAACAACATCAGCTCGGTGGTGATTTTCACCCCACGCCACGAGCGGTAAAAATCGGTCATCCCGCCGATCATTTGAAACACGACCAGCGCAATCAATGCCATCAGCAGATGCATATATAAGAACGGTTGCCCGCTAATCCGACACACCGCCCACAATCCGCCGACCATGATGGTGATATCAGAAAAACGCTGCACCATAGAGATTAACGATGCATTCGTTCTCGCTCGTTCGCGTTTTTTTAGATTCGTCATCGTTGTTCCTGTATTCGGTTCCCCCTCCCACCGGGAGGGGCAAATATTACTGATTCAACAGCGCCAGAATGTCCTTCGTTCGGGCTTCCATCAACGCCGTGTCGGCACGGGATTCCACGTTCAGGCGCACCACCGGCTCGGTATTGGACGAGCGCAGGTTGAAGCGCCACTGCGGGAACGCCATGCTGATGCCGTCGGTACGGTCAATTTCCAGCGCGTGGATGGCGAAGTGCTGCTCCACGCGGGCAATCGCGTCGGCAGGCTGCGCCAGCTTGCTGTTGATCTCCCCGCTCGCCGGGAAGGCCGCCATGCGGTCGCGCACCAGCTCGCCCAGGGTCTGCCCTTTCAGGCACAGCAGCTCGGTCACCAGCAGCCACGGGATCATTCCGCTGTCGCAGTAGGCAAAATCACGGAAGTAGTGGTGAGCGCTCATCTCGCCGCCGTAAATGGCGTCTTCTTCACGCATGCGCTCTTTGATAAAGGCGTGGCCCGTTTTGGACATCACCGGCGTACCGCCCGCAGCGGACACCACATCGACGGTGTTCCAGGAGAGGCGCGGATCGTGAATGATTTTCGCCCCCGGGTTTTTCTCGAGGAAGGCTTCCGCCAGCAGGCCGACGATGTAGTAGCCCTCAATGAACTGCCCTTTTTCGTCGAACAGGAAGCAGCGGTCGAAGTCACCGTCAAAGGCGATCCCCATATCGGCACCGTGCTCAATCACCGCGTTACGGGTGTCGTCGCGGCACTCCGGCAGCAGCGGGTTAGGAATACCGTTCGGGAAATTGCCGTCCGGGGTGTTATGCACTTTGATGAAGGTCACCGGCACGTTCAGCGCCTTAAAGCGGGCTTCCAGGGCATCCACCACCGGACCGGCCGCGCCGTTACCGGAGTTGATGACCAGCTTCAGCGGCTTCAGGTTTGCCACGTTGATGTAGCCCAGCAGGTGGTCGATGTACTCTTTTTGCAAATTGATCTGCTTGTAGCTGCCGCGCTTCGCGTCGTTCACCGGCGGGAAGTCGTTGGCTTCGGCCAGACGCTGCACGTCGCGCAGGCCGGTATCGCCACTGATTGGACGCGCGCCCTTGCGCACCAGCTTCATGCCGTTGTAGTCCATCGGATTGTGGCTGGCGGTCACTTCGATACCGCCGTCCACGCCCAGGTGGAAGGTAGCAAAATAGATCTCTTCGGTGCCGGAAAGGCCGATGTCCAGCACGTCCACGCCCGCGTCCTGCAGCCCTTTCGCCAGGGCCAGCTTCAGGGACTCGCTTGTCAGGCGCACGTCGCCGCCCAGCACGATAGTTTGTGGCTTTAAATATTCGCCGTACGCGCGGCCAATGCGCCACGCAATGTCTTCATTCAGCTCTTCGCCCAGCTTGCCGCGAATATCGTAGGCTTTAAAACAGGTTAACTTTTCCATGATGACCCCTTTTTCAGGCAACAGTTGGCCCTGACCAATTAATGGCCAAATTCTTTTTTTTCATTCGTAGGCCCGGTTAGCGCAGCGCCACCGGGCAGGAAGCAGAGGCGCTACACCCGTCCGTAACGATCCTGGAAGCGAACGATATCGTCCTCCTCCAGATACGAACCGGAGCGCACTTCAATTAAGTCGAGCGGAATTTTCCCCGGGTTCTCCAGACAGTGCGTGGCCCCCAGCGGAATGTAGATGGATTCGTTTTCGCCCAGCAGTTTGATTTCGCCGTCGATGGTGACTTTTGCGGTTCCCGCAACCACCACCCAGTGCTCGGCGCGATGGTGGTGCATCTGTACGGACAGCCCTTCACCCGGCTTCACGGTAATACGCTTCACCTGATAGCGGTCGCCGGAGTCGATGGAGTCATACTTGCCCCATGGGCGGTAGACTTCGCGGTGAATGTGGTGCTCGTGACGACCATCGGCCTTGATTTGTTCAACCACTTTTTTAACGTCCTGCACGGCGTTACGGTCGGCAATCAGCACCGCATCTTTGGTCTGCACGACCACCAGATCCTTCACCCCAACCGTGGTGACCAGGCCGGATTCGGCATAAACGTAGCTGTTTTCCGTTTTGTGGCTAATCACATCACCGTGATGGACGTTACCCTCCGGGGTATGCGCGCTGATCTCCCACAGGGATGACCAGGACCCCACATCGCTCCAGCCCGCGTCCATCGGAACCACGACGGCATCCGCCGTGCGCTCCATGACCGCGTAGTCAATGGACTCCTCCGGGCAGGCGAGGAAAGATTGCTCATCCACACGAATAAAGTCGAGGTCAGGATCGACCACCGCCATCGCTTTCTCGCAGGCGCTCAGGATGTCCGGACGGTATTTTTCCAGCTCTTCCAGGTAGCGTCCGGCGCGGAACAGGAACATGCCGCTGTTCCAGTAATATTCCCCGCTGGCCACGTAGGCCTGCGCGGTTTCCAGATTCGGTTTTTCGACGAACTGCGCCACGTCAAACGCCACGCTGTCGCCTTCGCCCGGCGTTACGCTGCCGCGACGGATGTAGCCATAGCCGGTTTCCGGCAGGTCCGGCACGATGCCAAAGGTCACCAGCTTGCCGCTTTCCGCGTAAGGAATGGCCGCACGGACCGCGGCGCGGAACGCCTCTTCCTGCTGAATGACGTGGTCAGCCGCCAGTACCAGCATCAGCGGGTCGCAGTTCGGGCTGCTGCGTTTTGCCGCCAGCGCCGCCAGGGCGATCGCAGGGGCAGTGTTACGACCGGCAGGTTCCAGAATGATGTTTTCTGTGAGTTTGTTCAGCTGGCGCAGCTGCTCGGCAACGATAAAACGGTGCTGTTCGTTACAAATAACGACCGGACTTTCACACTCCACGCCGTGCAGACGGTTGACCGTCGTTTGCAGCATGGTGAGGTCCCCTTTCAGGCAGAGGAACTGTTTTGGATAGAGCACGCGGGACAGCGGCCACAACCGGCTACCAGAGCCACCTGCCATCACAACCGGATACAACGTGGTTTGACTCATGATTTATCCCCGTATATCTGCAATAAATTGGCTCAGCACGTTCTCTTTTTCGAGCGTGCGTTCGGCATATTCACGTGCCACCGTGTTCTCTTTTGGCATGGCGAGTGCCTGCTCAATACCGGCTACCAGCGCGGGAACGGATTCTGGCTCCACGCAAACGGCAATGCCGGGATAGCTGTTACACAGCTGGCCTAATTCTGTTTCGGCTTCTGCCGTAATCACCGCGTTGCCGCCCACCGCCAGAATGTTGGTCAGTTTGGACGGCAGCACCGCATCCGCCGCGCCGCGCTTTTGCACGACCAGATGGCAGTCGCCCATCTTCAGCAGGGCAGGCAGCGCCTCGTAAGACTGAAGCGGGAAAAATTTCACGTTGGTCAGGCCGCGTTCGAGGGCCATTTTTTCCAGCCGCGCTTTTCCACCGCCCTGCCCGACAATCACAAACGTCCACGGATGTGCGCTAAGCTGCTGCGCCGCCTCAATGACGCTCTCCAGCCCCTGCTTTTCGCCGATGTTGCCCGAGTAAAGAATGATTTTTTGATCTTCAGGCAATCCGAGCTGCGCGCGAAGCGCATGAGCGTCTTGCTCTGTCACATCGCGGAAACGCGCCACTTCGGACCAGTTCGGGAAGAAAATGACTCTCTCCGCCGGGACGCCCTTTTCCTGCGCCTTGTTCATCATCGAGCGCGAGATAGTCGAAACGTAATCCACGTTGTGCAGCCCGCTGCGCTCAAAGGCGCTGGCGAGCTTCGCCACCTTGCCGCCCTTGCCTTTGCCCGCCATTCCCAGGCCGAGCATGGCGTCCACTTCATAATCCTGAATGTGCAGCAGGGTGCGCGCGCCGGAAAGTTTGCCCAGCAGGCGCATGCCCGGCGTGCAAAACAGCGTCGGCACCACACCGATAATGCGATCCGGCTTCCAGCGACGCTGCGCCATCAGCGGGAAAAAACTGCTCAGGGCAAAGCTGCCCAGATGAATTAAACGTTTCAGCGTCGAAGGCTGTTTTGGCACGTAGAGCGGGCAGCGCCACACGGTCGCTGCACCCTCTTCGCGGCGGTAGCGCCAGCTTGAGTAGCGCTCGCCCACCTTCCACTCCGGGTAGTACGGCGGCGCGGTAATGACCCGCACGTCATGTCCCTGGCTCGCCATCCACTCGACCATCTCGCCGGTGTATTTCCCGATGCCGGTTAATTCCGGCGAATAGTTAATGCCATACACAAGGATCTTCATAAACCCGGCACCTCGGCCTGACGTTCTGCGAGGAAGTACGCTCGACTGTTATCGTGAACGTTATCGCTCGCCAGCAGCGCCTCTGGCGTCTGCCAGCGGTAGTCGTCATGCTGAGAATCAGGCAGATGCAGATCTGCCTCACTCACCTTCAGGCGGAACCCCAGCACGATGTAGTGCGTGGAGAACCCGGTGCCTGAAAAGTTATCGTCATAGAAGTGCTGCCAGACCCCGTAAAACTGGCCTGCCGCCATCGGCAGCTGCAGGCCCAGCTCCGCCAGAGTGAGACGCTCAAACGCATCGGTCAGCGTCTCATCCTTCTGCACGCGCCCGCCGGGCACGAACCAAAAGCCCTGTGCAGGACGATTGGTTCGTTTCCCCAGCAAGAACTCGCCGCGTTCGTTCTCCACGATCAAATCGATTGAGATCAGAGGAGTAGAACGCACTACCGTGGCAAAATCTTCCTGACTTAAAAACATCATTACCCCCGGAAGCGGTGCTGGTTTTCCAGGAACCACTGGTAGGTGCTGGCCAGCCCCTGCTCCAGTGACACCTCGTGATACCAGCCCAGCTGATGCAGGCGGGTCACGTCCAGCAGTTTGCGCGGCGTGCCGTCCGGTTTGGTGGCGTCAAACACCACGCGGCCTTTGTAGCCCACCACCTGCGCAATAGTCTGCGCCAGCTCGCGGATGGTGCAGTCAATGCCGGTACCGACGTTGATGTGCGACAGCATTGGCTCGGTGTTCTCCTGCCACACCTCGCGATCCAGCTCCATGACGTGAATGCTGGCCGCAGCCATGTCGTCCACGTGCAGGAACTCACGCATTGGCGTACCGCTCCCCCACACCACCACGTCCGGCGCGTTCTCGGCGGTCGCCTCGTGGAAGCGGCGCAGCAGCGCCGGGATCACGTGCGAATTGCTCGGGTGGAAGTTGTCGTGCGGTCCGTACAGGTTGGTCGGCATCACCGAGCGATAGTCACGGTTGTACTGACGGTTGTAGGACTCACACAGCTTGATCCCGGCAATTTTGGCAATTGCGTATGGCTCGTTGGTCGCTTCCAGCGTACCCTGCAGCAGTTCGCTTTCGGCGATGGGCTGCTTCGCCATTTTCGGGTAAATACAGGATGAACCGAGGAACAGCAGCTTATTCACGTTGTGCAGGTGCGCCGCGTGAATGATGTTGCTCTCAATCATCATGTTTTCGTAGATGAAATCTGCCGGGTAGGTGTTGTTGGCAACAATGCCGCCCACTTTCGCCGCCGCCAGATACACCTGGTCAATACGTTCGTTGGCAAAGAAATCCTGCACCGCTTTGCTGTCGAGCAGATTCAGCTCGTCGCGCGTGCGGACAATCACCTCTGCGTCACCGCGCTGTTCCAGCTGGCGAACAATCGCGGAACCCACCATTCCGCGATGACCGGCGACAAAAATACGTTGTTTTGTCATTCTCAGGACTCCAGCGCGATGGCAACCTCGTAGCCATGAGACTTGAGCAGGGAGTGTTTTTTCGCTGCTTCAAGATCTTTGGCCACCATCTCGGAAACCATCTCCTGCAGAGTGGTCTCTGGTTTCCAGCCCAGGGTTTCGTGCGCTTTGGTTGGGTCGCCCAGCAGGGTTTCCACTTCAGCAGGACGGAAGTAGCGTGGGTCAACCTGAACGATAACGTCGCCCGGCTTCACGCCCGGTGCGTCGTGACCCGTCACGGAAACCACAATGCCCTTCTCTTCCACGCCGGTACCTTCGAAGCGCAGTTTGATGCCCAGCTGCGCGGCAGCCATTTCAACGAACTGACGCACGGAATACTGCACGCCGGTCGCGATCACGAAGTCTTCTGGTTTGTCCTGCTGCAGCATCATCCACTGCATTTTCACGTAGTCTTTCGCATGGCCCCAGTCACGCAGGGAGTCCATGTTGCCGAGGTGCAGGCAAGATTCCAGACCCTGAGCGATGTTGGCGATCGCGCGGGTGATTTTACGGGTCACGAAGGTTTCGCCGCGACGCGGGGATTCGTGGTTGAACAGAATGCCGTTACAGGCGTACATGCCGTAGGATTCACGGTAGTTTACGGTGATCCAGTAGGCGTACAGTTTAGCGACCGCATACGGAGAGCGCGGGTAGAACGGCGTGGTCTCTTTCTGTGGAATTTCCTGCACCAGGCCGTACAGCTCGGAGGTGGACGCCTGGTAGAAACGGGTTTTCTTCTCGAGGCCCAGGAAGCGAATGGCTTCCAGCAGACGCAGGGTGCCCATGGCGTCAACGTCGGCGGTGTATTCCGGGGATTCGAAGGAGACCGCAACGTGGCTCATCGCGCCCAGGTTGTACACTTCATCCGGCTGCACTTCCTGCAGGATGCGGGTCAGGTTTGAGGAATCGGTCAGATCGCCGTAATGCAGATGGAATTTCGGGTTCGCGGAGTGAGGATCCTGGTAGATATGGTCAACACGCTCGGTGTTGAACGAAGAGGCACGACGTTTAATACCGTGTACTTCATACCCTTTTTCCAGCAGCAGTTCTGCCAGGTAAGAACCATCTTGTCCGGTAACGCCGGTGATGAGAGCGACTTTAGACATGTTTATATTCCTCTGTACTTATCAAAGTTTTTCAGTTTCAACGCGTTCGCGTATCACCACTGCGGGGTTGCCACGGCAAATTGTATTTGCCGGTAGCGATTTAAAAACGCTGCTGCGGGCACCGACTACCGTGCCATCGCCAACAGAAACACCAGGTGCAACAAAGACATCTGTTGCCAGCCAGCATTTTTCACCAATCACAATTGGCGAAGCGGTAATATCAAAATGCTGACTCATAAAATCATGGCTGCCGGTGCACAAATAACACTTCTGCGACACCACCGAATTTGCGCCAATCGTAATCTCGCCCAGGGTATATAACACCGCGTCATCCCCTACCCAGGCGTAATCCCCAAGCGTTAATTTCCAGGGATAGGTAATTTTCACCGAGGGGCGAATCACTACGTTTTTTCCGATTTTTGCGCCAAAGAGACGCAATAAAAAGGCTCGCCAGCGGTACAGTATTTGCGGAGACCAGGCAAATAATGTCGCCTGAACCGCCCACCACAACTGCACCTTAATACCATTCCCGCCCCGAAAGCCTTTCGGCACCGAGAATCCGTTAAGTTCCTGCATTAGGCTTCCTTATATTTCAGGTTTTGTTATATAAGGCTTTCGCTTTACCTGTCGTTTTCAGGCGTAAAAAATAAGACAATTCCGCCCAGAACCCCGGCACGCGTAATATTTTACGCTGCACGTTTTTTGCATCCTGGCACAATTCCAGATTATTTGAGGTTGACACACCGCCCATGGAAAATTCAGATACCAGCCCTTTAATTCGACGGAATGGATAACCTGATTTGTACAAACTGGCAGTCAGTGCATAATCTGAAGACACTTTATACTGCAAATCGTAAGGCTGTTTTTTCAGACCCTTGACCGGGAAGAAAATGGCCTGATGGCTGGCCGGCAGGCTGTGGTAGATATACCAGCCCGGCTTGGCGCTCCGCAGCACTTTATTTCCGTCACCAAAATCGAGCAGGGCATCGCCAATATACAAGGCGTCCTCTTTCTGGCGGGCGAGCTGACGGGCAAACAGGGCCACGTCGTCATGGAACACATCGCCAGAATTCAGGAAGATGGCGTAACGTCCCTGCGCCATCGCGATGCCTTTATTCATCGCGTCGTAAATGCCTTTATCTTTCTCGCTGATGTAACGTAAGTTGAACTCACCGTTGAGTTTTTCCAGAAACTCAGCCGTACCGTCATTCGAACCGCCATCAACCACGATCCACTCAAAGGTGAGGCTCGGATCGCGCGCCAGGTTGCGCAGCGAGCGCCAGGTTTTTACCACCCCTTCGTAGTTACGAAAGGCGACAGTAATGACGCTAAGAAACATAAATCACCTCATTTCGTCATACGCGCGTAATATTGAGCGCTTTGCGCAAAATAAACGGACAGACAATCAAGAAAGCATATTCCGGGCTAAATATTGACCCCGTAAAGAACAACGACACTGGCGTAAAAAGATAAAGCTGCACGCGAAAGTTTTGGTTATCACCAAACGCGTTAATCATCATTTTAAAAACTTTAAACAGATACCAGATCGTCAACAGTACGGCGAACCACGAAAAATAAATAATTAACAGATACAGACCATTGTCTATGGTTTTACCGACATCCGCACCGTTAAAGATTCCGAATGATGCAACATATTCGTAAAGTGAGCCGAATCTTACTACCCCATCAATATGGGTTAAGGAATAACCCACCATCACCAGTGGCCCGATGATGCGATAATAGGACGAAGACCCTTCCGTTCCCAAATCTCCCAGACGTTCTGAGATGTACGGGAAGGCAAATATCACGCCAACCATAAATACCGTCAGGGAGATAATCGCCAGCGGCAGTTTTTTCTTAATCGCATCTTTGTTCAGGTACTGAAATGCCCACTCCAGGAGGTAAAACAGGATAAATGTCATTACCCCTGAGAACGATCCAGACAGAACAATTCCTGCAAGAATCATAGCATCGGTTTTGGGGGTTTTGATACCAAACTGTTTGATGCTGAGCCAAATTGAGATTAACGCCAGAGCGAAAAACGCCGGTTCAAAATAGAGCGCAGTAGTACGCTTACCACCAAACTTAATGAAGTTCAGTACATAGCTGTTACTGTATATGAGATATTTCGAAATTATCTCCATCAGGCTGCTGCCGCCGGTCAAAATAATTTGCGCCATTTCCATCGCGGCAAGCATAACAATGACCCCAACGACAATATAAAAGAACCTAAGGATTTTCTTATAATTGTGCGGGGAAATAGTTTTAAAGCGAATACTCCACACCATGCCAATAATAATAACGATATAAACAAACAGCATGGTTGAGGTGACGTATTTGCTGGCATCCAGCGACTGACCAAAGATGTAGTTAAACGCGGTCAGACCCACCCCGAGCCCTAACGCTATCATCAGCTTCTTGAGACTGATTTTCTCAACGTAGAGTAAAAGCAGAACAGGCAAGAAGGTGACGATGGTAATCGGGAAACTCTCCCCCAGCTGGGCAATCTTGACGTTGACCAGCAGGTAGATCAGCGGCAGCAGCAGATAACTACAGATTCTGATAGAACGAGACATACTCCTCCAGCATCTGTTGTCCACTGTAGGCCTTGCGGCTGCGGTTGCGGAACGATTCCAGGTCAGTGCCAAAAACGGCCTGCGCAATCGCGGCCTTCGGCAGCTGCACCAGCGGCAGCACCTCCTGCTCCGCGAAGGTTTTTCCGCCGGATTTCTCCAGCACTTCGCGCGCGGCGTCGCTGTGGGTGGCAATGACAGGCACGCCAATAGAGAGCGCTTCGCAGAGGATCAGCGGATAGTTGTCCACGCGGGAGCTGAACACCAGCGCATCCATCCCGTTCAGGGCGCTCATCAGCTTGCGCTTGTCGGTTTCAAATCCGTGGTTCACCACGTTCGCCCCTTCAAACGGGGAAAACTTGCCGAAGGTGTGCAGTTCAACCTTGTCGCCGAGCGCCATGATGTCGCGCACCAGCTGCTGGTTGGTTTTGCCGTCGTAGCGCAGGTCATGCGCAACAATGGCTATTTTCGGTTTGCCCGGCGTTTCGGCTACGGGCGTCAGTTCCGCCAGGATCTCTTCCGTTGCCACGTCGATGCCGTTGTTGATGATCTTGCAGCGCCCTGCCCCGTACAGGCTGTTGAAGGCATCCGCCACGTGCTGGCTTGGGGAAATAAAGGTGCAGCCGAGCGAGAGCATGTCGCGGAACAGCTGACGCTTGCCCTCAACCAGCTGATGCGCGCGATCCACCTTCACCGGCGGGTAATTGTTCAGCGTCGGGCATTTCTGGCAGTTATCTTTCCAGCCTTCGCAGCCGTCGGTAAAGGCGCAGCGTCCGGTCACGCTCCAGTGATCGTGCAGCGTCCAGACGAATCGGGTGTCCGGCTTGTGCGCTTTCACCTTCTCACAAAACGCCACCACCTCTTCCAGATTCAGCCAGTAGCTGTGCAAAACGTGAAAATGCAGCACAACCGGATCGGTCGTGCGCGTCACGGTGCGGTAAAGGTTGTTCAGGTTGCCAAACAGATCGCGGTTAAACAGGCGGAACAGCGCAATGTTGGCAATGGAGGTCAGACGCGGGGTCTGCTTCAGCACCTGAGGATAGTTATCATGGCTAACGCTTTTCTTGCCGCCTTTGCCGTAGCCGTAAACAAAACGCGACTGTAATCCTTTTTGCAGCGCGCGCTGGTGCAGATCCAGCGCCACGCCTGCCGCCCCGCCTTCTGCGAGGCGTACGTTAAATTGCAGAATGTTCATTTAATCACCTTCACGCGGGCTTTCTCTCCCACCACCAGCGCATTGTCCGGAATGCTGTCCAGCACCACGCTACCTGCGCCAATCGTGACGTTGTTGCCGATCGTGATGTCACCAATGATCACCACGTTGGCGCCCAGCTCGACGTTATTACCAATCACCGGACAGGCCAGGCTTTCTGGCCCACGGTTGCCGATGGTGACCGCGTGGCGAATGGTGAAATCATCCCCCGCCACGACGAACTTATTGATCACCACGGCATACCCGTGGTGGATGGTGAAGCGTCGGCCAATGGTGGCAGCCGCCTGAATTTCATAGCCAAAAAAGCATTCAGTAATGATGCGGTACAGCACCAGCACGGGTGCCGCCCAGATATTGTTTAAAACGTTTTTCTTACGCCACACCGAGCAAAAGTGCGCGATGCGGTACGCCAGAACCATGCAGCACGGGCGCAGGCTCCAGCTGTTAGCGCGGCAATCTTCCAGAAACATTATTTCCCCCGAAGCCCGTCGGCCAGACGCTTGCCGTTACGCACGGAAAGCAGCGTCAGCAGCGTGCGCCAGTTCATGCGCTTGTTGCGGATCTGATACAGGGTAAAGAGCTGATACTTCCGGCTGGCACGGTCAAACTTGTTCTTGTGCTTGCGGTAGAAGTGGAAGTAGCCCGAGAATTTCTTCGGTGACGAGGTGATTTGCATCTCCCCGTGGTTGATGTGCAGGATCTGCGTGGCCTCTTCCACTTTCCACGGCTCGCCGTACTCCACCACCATTCGCAGGAAGATGTCGTAATCCTGCGCGGCCTTCAGTTCGGTATCGAACAGGCACTCTTTGAAGCGCCATGCCCAGGTGAAGACCTGATTACCGATAATGTTGCGCTTGTAGAACAGGCGGCGGGAGTACGGTGATTTCGGGTACAGCGGCAGGCTGGCCGGCTGCGAGTACACTTCACCCTGGCAAACGTAGTCGTTGGCATACAGGAACGCGTGCGTCCCCAGCTGCGCTTTGTGAGAGAGGAAGATGGACAGACGGTTTGGCGTCCATTCGTCATCGTCGTCAATCCCGGTCAGATACTGCCCTTTCGCCTGCATAATCGCCTGATTACGCACCGCACATGCGCCGGAGTTAATGGCGTTATGCGTATAGACCACCCGCGGGTCGTTGAGGTCAGTCACAAACTTTTGCAGCTGTTCATACGAGGAAGAGCAGTCATCGACGATGATCAGCTCCCAGTTATCGTAATCCTGTCGCAGGACGGATTTGATTGCGCGGATCGCCAGCTGCTGACGATTCCATGTCGGCATATAGATTGAAACTAAAGGGCGTTGTGTGGTCATCTTTTCCCCTCACCCCGGCCCTCTCCCCAAAGGGGAGAGGGTGAAAGGCAGCCAGTGGTTATCATTACGTTCGTCCCCCAAATCCAGCACCGAACAGTCCCCTCTCCCCTTTGGGGAGAGGGTT
Organism: Enterobacter sp. RHBSTW-01064; assembly: GCF_014103035.1. Classification (NCBI taxonomy): domain Bacteria; kingdom Pseudomonadati; phylum Pseudomonadota; class Gammaproteobacteria; order Enterobacterales; family Enterobacteriaceae; genus Enterobacter; species Enterobacter sp. RHBSTW-01064. The sequence goes on from NZ_JABXOU010000001.1 coordinate 732,191, forward strand.
AGGGTGAGGGGTATGGGGTGTGTTTTGTTATTTACTGTCAGATTTATATTCGTACTCGTAATACCCGTAATCCTGGTATCCGGTCGCGCGGCGGAAGATGGAGTTCAGGATCACCCCTTTCACCTCAATGCCGTTCTGCTCGAAGCGGCTCAGGCTGGTCTCGACTTCCTTCAGCGTGTTCACCGCGTAGCGCGCCACCATCAGCGTGGTGCCTGCATGACGGCCTACTACGGCGGCATCGGTCACGGCCAGAATTGGCGGCGTATCGATCAGCACCAGGTCGTAATGCTTACTCGCCCACTCAATCAGCTGCGTGAAGCGTTCGCTCATCAGCAGCTCGGACGGGTTCGGCGGCACCTGACCACGCGGGATCAGGTCAAATTTCGGGATAGAGGTCGGTTTCGCGCTCTCGCTAATCTCCCCTTTGCCGAGCAGGATTTCCGACAGGCCGTTAACGTTGTTGGTGCCCAGCAGCTCATGGGTGTAACCCTTACGCATATCGCAGTCGATCAGCAGCACGCGCTTGTTGGTCTGGCTTACCACCGCCGCCAGGTTGGCACAGACGAAGGTTTTACCGATTGACGGGCTAACGCCGGTCATCATCAGGACGTTGTTTTTTGCCTGCATCATGGCGAAGTGAAGGCTGGTGCGCAGGCTGCGCACTGCTTCAATCGCCAGGTCAGTCGGGTTACCCACGGCCAGCAGCTGGCTCTGTTTGTAACGCTTAACCCCTTTGATGGTTTTGACGCTGTCACGCGACTTTTGCCATTCGGAAAGCGGGATGCTGGCGTACACGTTGATGCCGTGCTCTTCCAGCACCTGCGGACTTTCGATACCGCGGTTGAACAGCGAGCGCAGCAGCACACCCACGATGGAGAGCATCAGGCCAAGAATAATGCTGCCGAGAATAATCAGCGCTTTCTTCGGCTTCAGCACGCCGGGCTGGGTGATGGCAGGGTCGACGATACGCACATCACCCACCGTACTGGCTTCGGTGATCTTCAGCTCCTGCTGTTTGTTCAGCAATTGCATATAGACCTGCTGACCGGATTCCACATCGCGGGTCAGACGCACAATTTCCTGCTGCGTCTTCGGCATGGCGGTCACGCGGTTGTTCAGCTTGGCCTTCTCTTCTTCCAGCGTCTGGCGTTTTTCCAGCAGCGTGCGGTAGGCCGGGTGGCGTTTGGTGTAGAGCTTGGAGATTTCCGCCTCTTTGAAGGTCAGTTCATTGAGCTGCGCATCAATGTTGACCATCGAATCAAGAACGGATTTCGCTTCCAGCGGCAGGTCAACGGAGTCTTTGTCCTGACGATAGGCATTCAGCTTGTTCTCTGCGGCATCCAGACGGGAGCGCACTTCCGGCAGCTGTTTGGCGAGGAAGGCCAGGCTTTTTGCGGCTTCCGCAGATTTACGCTCGACGTTCTGCTCAAGGTAGTTGCGGGTAATGCTGTTCAGGATATCGCGGATTTTGTCCTTATCTTCACCGGTGAAGGTCATGCTCAGGACGCCGGTGTCCTTCCCATTTTCGGTGACGGTGAGGTTGTTTTGCAGGTTATTGATCATCCCCAGCGTGGAGAATTTGGTGACGGTAAACTCACCGCCTTCCTGCGCGTGGATTGCACTCACCATCATGCTGACGCCGTCTTTGGTCAACATCTGTCCCACTTCACCGCGCGCGCTAAGGCCCGCATCGCTGGTCAGCTGGTACTGCTTCGGACCCAGCACCGTCAGGGTAAAGGTCTGATCGCCTGCCCCTTTTGGCAGCACGAAGTCCGTCACTTTGACAGTGTCATTGCTGCGCCCCATCAGGCGATCCCAGCCCGCCCCGAATATCGGGAAGGTGTTTTTCGTGACGGAGATATCAAGCCCGAGGTCGTGCACCGTTTTGCCCAGTACCAGACGCGACTGGATCAGCTGAATTTCAGCGTCAGATGCAGGCGGTTTGTTCGCCAGCGCAGAGCCGATATCCTGTACCAGCGAGTTACCGGTGTTCTGTTCAATTTGCACCAGCGCGTCAGCGCTGTAGATAGGCGTCGCGAACAGCGTATAAACGATCGCCGCCACGGCAAACACGGCGGTGATCCCTATCACCCACCACTTCGCTTCAACAACGGTGCCGACCAGGCGACCAATATCGATTTCATCACTGCCCGAAGTCGGGGCGGCAGAAGGTTTTGTTTTTTCTGTCATTGTTATCCCTGCTGAGCTTTCAGTGCCTGCGCCCACTGACGGGCAGACTGGTCAAGTAAGGTGTATACCGCCTCAAATGCCTCACGGCTCTTGCGATACGGATCGGGGATTTCACGCTCGCCATCCCAGTGACCAAACAGCATCACCTTGCCGCGCATCTCCGGTGCGATCTCGCACAGCGCGTGAATGTGGCGTCTTTCCATCGTGAGGATCAGGTCATATTCCCGGCACATCCGGCCTGAGACCTGACGGGCAACATGCCCGTCAAGGGAGAGGTTATGAGCCTGCGCAACGCTCGTCGCTCGCTCGTCGGCCCCTTTGCCCACCAGCGCGCCAAGCCCTGCGGACTCCACCGTTAACGCTGGCTCGTACTGCTTCAGCAGCCGCTCAGCCGTGGGGGAACGGCAAATGTTCCCCACGCATACCACCAGAATTTTGTTAAACATCGCGGATTACCAGGTATGAATGTCGCGCGCCGTATCCGTCATGTAGCGAACGCCACTGATGGTTGGCAGCAACTGGTTGATCAGGCGGTTCCAGCGAGCAACCGGCGCGGTGGTAACGTAGACCACATCGTATGGCTGGAGGCGGAACTCCGTTGCCATCACCAGCGACGTCGCGTCAGACATATCCAGCTGGTAGATGTTGGCAATCTTGCCTTTCGTGCCCTCGCCTTTCAGCGGACGGATAACGAAGATACCGCTGGCGTTCGACGAGGTCAGGTCGATGCCTTCCGCGTTGCCCAGCGCTTCGGTCAGGGTCATACCGCTGAAGTCCATCTTGAGGGTGCTCTGTTTCTTCACTTCACCCATCACGAACACTTTCAGATCGTCGTTGCGTGGCACATACAGAATGTCACCCGGATAGAGCAATCGGTTCTGCGTCAGGTCGCCATTCTGCATCAGCGCCTGCAGCGAAATGCGCTGCTCTTTGCCTTCGTGGGTCAGGACAACGTTGCGCCAGTCGGCGCCGTCGGTTAAGCCGCCTGCGGCGTTGATGGCATCCAGAACCGTCAGCGGGACGTTAGTGATGGCCTGCTGGCCGGATTTGTTCACCTGGCCGGAGATATAGGCTTTCTGCGAGCGGAAGGCGGCGATATTAACGTCCACCTGCGGGTCAGCGATGTACTGCGCTAAGCGGCCGGTAATATCACTACGGATCTCGGCCAGCGTCTTGCCGACCACATGCACTTTGCCGATGTACGGATAGAACATCGTGCCATCAGACTGAACCCAGTTACCGGTGTCGCTTGAGCTGCGGTACTGGCCCGCTGGGGTCGTCAGTTCCGGGTGGTCCCATACGGTCACGTTGATCACGTCACCCGGTCCTACGCGGTACTGGTAAGAGGCGATTTCCTGGTCCAGCGACATATTCGGCTGGGCAACATTGGGACGCGGACGTAATTGTTCCACCAGACGTGGGGTCAATGGATAAACATTCACCATTTTGTCGAGGTCAAAATCGGCGTCCTGCTGTTTGATCACATCCTTGCCCATAGTTGACATATTGCTGCCGGGAAAGACCGTGCAACCACTCATCAAGGTCACAGACACCAATAATGGCATCAATTTCATTTTGGATTTCATCATTGATTATTTATCACTTTGGCAGAGTAATTATCCTGTGCAATTTAAATAAGCGCGGGTCGTTTTGGCATTCAGAATGCAGTTAAGCAATTAGAAATATAACTGGCATCAGTCCTAAAAAAAGCTTATTCATCCATTGGCTATTGACAGAATAATCGAGGCTGATTCACACGCTTTCAGGCACGCTACCGCCCTTGGCTTTCAGTTACCAATCCACTGACTAAACAATGTGTTATGGATAGACACCCTCTTAAACAAGGTCTTATGGAAATATTTCAGCCACGTTAAATAGCCCGTTGGCAATGAATTGCCACACCATAAGAACGAAACAAAAATAGCAACAAAGAAATTTAACATTTGATGCTGGGAGAATTGTTGCAGCTAACCTAATAGCAGGCAAGGAGACAACCCTCCTAATATCTGTTTTTAAGATTAATATTAAGAGCAAAGTTTTGAGGTTTTAGGATTTTCTTTATATTGACAAAATATGCGTTAAAACCATTTATTGCGATATATCCTAAATGTGACCCAGTGTAATTAAATCTTCTCCATTACCTTATTTACACAGCTCATTTTTTCATTCGTTTTATCCCCTCTTCTATTAAGAGAAATCTCAGCCTGGCATTGCAATTTCGGTCAGCTTTATCCATGATCGAAGTGTGACATTGCTCATGTAACTGAAGGTATTGCTATTACTATGGAATGGATTGCCGATCCATCAATCTGGGCCGGGCTGGTTACGCTGGTCGTCATCGAATTAGTGCTCGGTATTGATAATCTGGTCTTTATCGCCATCCTCGCCGAAAAGCTGCCCCCCGCGCAGCGCGACCGTGCGCGCGTTACGGGTTTGCTGCTGGCGATGGTGATGCGTCTGCTGCTGCTGGCCTCAATCTCCTGGCTGGTTACCCTCACCACACCGCTGTTTACGCTCTACGGCCTGAGCTTCAGCGCGCGTGACCTGATCATGCTCTTTGGCGGGTTGTTCCTTCTTTTCAAAGCCACGGTTGAACTCAATGAGCGGCTCGAAGGCAAAGACAGCGATAGCCCCACGCAGCGGCGCGGGGCGAAATTCTGGCCGGTGGTGGCGCAGATTGTGGTGCTCGACGCGGTTTTCTCCCTGGACTCCGTCATCACCGCCGTGGGCATGGTCGATCACCTCGCGGTGATGATGGCCGCCGTGATCATCGCCATTACGCTGATGGTAATGGCAAGTAAAGCGCTCACGCGGTTTGTGAACAGCCACCCGACCATCGTGATCCTGTGTCTGAGCTTCCTGCTGATGATTGGTTTCAGCCTGGTCGCCGACGGGTTTGGTTTCCACATTCCTAAAGGCTACCTGTACGCGGCGATTGGCTTCTCGGTCATGATCGAATCGTTAAATCAGCTGGCAATCTTTAACCGTCGCCGCTTTCTCTCCGCAAATCAGACGCTGCGCCAGCGCACTGCCGATACGGTAATGCGCCTGCTGAGCGGGCGAAAAGAGGATGCCGAGCTGGACGCCGAATCCTCTGCGATGCTGGCCGATCACAGCGACGGGCAGATCTTCGATCCGCAGGAACGACGGATGATTGAGCGGGTGCTCAACCTGAACCAGCGCTCCGTCAGCAGCATCATGACCTCGCGTCACGATATCGAGCACATCGATTTGACGGCCCCGGAAGAGCAAATCCGCGCCTTGCTGGATAAAAACCAGCACACCCGGGTCGTGGTCACGGGCGGTGAAGAGGAAGAGGAGCTGCTGGGCGTGGTGCACGTGATTGACCTGCTGCAGCAGCAGCTCCACGGCGAGCCGCTTAATCTGCGCGTGCTGGTACGCCAGCCGCTGGTGTTCCCGGAAGGACTGCCGCTGCTCTCCGCGCTTGAGCAGTTCCGTAACGCGCGTACCCACTTCGCCTTTGTGGTGGATGAATTCGGGTCCGTCGAGGGGCTGGTGACGTTGAGCGACGTGATGGAAACCATCGCCGGTAATCTGCCAAATGAGGTGGATGAAATCGATGCGCGCCATGACATTCAGAAAAATGCAGACGGTACGTGGACGGCTAACGGCCATATGCCGCTGGAAGACCTGGTGCAGTTTGTGCCGCTGCCGCTGGATGAGAAGCGTGAGTATCACACCATTGCGGGACTGCTGATGGAGTATTTACAGCGTATCCCGCAGCCGGGGGAAGAGGTTCAGGTAGGCGACTATCTGCTGAAAACGCTGCAAATTGAAAATCATCGCGTGCAGAAAGTGCAGCTCATTCCACTGCGGGATGAGGAAGAAATGGATTTTGAGGTGTAAAAAAGCCGGGTGGCGCTTCGCTTACCCGGCCTACGGTGTCCGGTTTTTGTAGGCCGGGTAAGGCGACGCCGCCACCCGGCACCACCGACATCAAAGCTTATCTAACAGCTTCTTCACGTCCTTGCCGGTTTGGGAATCTTTATTGCGGTCCGCCCAGCTATTCAGCCGACGCTTTGCTTCGTCCTGCAGATGCTTACGCAGGATCTGATCGACCTGCAGGCTGTAATTCAGCGCCTGCCATTTACCGTAAACGTTCAGCGGGATCGGCGTCTGTTTCAGGAAATCGATAAGCTCGCCTTCGCCTTCCCATCCGGAAAGCACGCGGACGTTAAACCGCGTATCCGCCGTCTCTTTCACTAAATCCAGCTTGCCCTCACCGGTCAACGACAGCAGAGAAGACGTTCCCTGCATCTCGTCCAGAGACAGCTTGCCGTTATCCAGGGTCAGCTCACTGGTAAAGCTATCGAGACGCGTTGCGCTATCGTAGTTTTCCTGCGCTTTGACATTGCTGCTGCGCTCTACCGCCTGCTGCACCAGCTGCTGGAAGTTGAGGCCTTCCATTCGGGTGTCTTTCAGCTCAACGTGCGCCTGACCCTGCCAGTCGCGGCGAAATGCCTCCGCGTCAATCTTCGTGCCGGAGAAATCCCCCGCCAGCGTCAGCTGACCCGTGAGGTCAATCGGATAGTTGAAGGCTTTGAGGATCGCGCCGATCTCAATGTTTTCAAGGCGTGGCTGGAATTCGGCGGTGGCCACGTCTTTGCGCACGTCCAGCGTCCCCGGCAGCGACATGTTCCCCGCCCCCATCTTGCCGCTGAGTTCAGAGATCACCAGCAGGCCGTTATGGTTGAACATCTGGCTGCTGACGTCGGTGAAATCAATACCGCGCCAGCGTACGCTGTTGGCTTTCAGCAGTATGTCGGCGGTAAACCCGCGCAGACCGTTGTAATTGGGCTGATCGAGGTTTGAGGAGATCACCGGACGCGGTTTCGCGGCCTGGCTTTGCCCTGTCTGCGCGACATCACCGTCAGCCGCAGCGTTCGGCTGCGGTGGCAGCAGGTTTTCCAGATTCAGCTTGTCGAACTGCAGGTCAAAAACCCATTTCGGTTTTTCAGCAAGGGAGACGCTCGCCTGCCCTTTCAGGGTACTGTCGTTGGCCTGCAGGTTGAGCGCGTTTAGCTCCAGCTGCTTGTTTTCTTCATGCCAGACGGCCTGCAGCGTGCCCTGACCGGTAATCCCTGCTGTCGGCAGGTCTGCACCCGTCAGCTGCCAGTTCAGCTGCTGGACATCCGCCGTCAGACGATGGGGATAGTCCGACGCGTTCACGTTAGCGTTCATGGAGAGGTTCAAATCGCGCTGATCGCGGTTGACCCGCCCGGAGAACTCCACGGTGGCGATATGGTTGGCGTCCTGCTCCATCCTGAGGTTGATGTTGCGCACGGTGACCTGCTCGTCACCTTCATGCTGGAAGACCAGCACGCTGTCGGCCACTTTCAGGTTACCAATATCGAACGACCAGCCGGTATCAGACGGCTCGTCAGGCAGGTTATTTTCGCGTGGCGCGACCGGGGCATCCGCTTTACGCACCGCCTCGGTTTGGGGAGTCAGCTGGATCACCGCCCCTTTCAGCATCACCTGGTCAACCTGAAGCTGATGCGAGAAGAGCGGGATCAAAGCCACATCGAGGCGCATATTGTCTGCCGACACCAGCGGCTGAGACGCCCCTGGCGCGGTTAACGACATACGCCCCGAGAGGATGCTGAGTTGCGGCCAGACGTGCCAGCGCAGCGGCCCGTCCAGCTTCAGTTCATAACCGCTGCGTGCTTCGACCTGCCGCACCATATAAGCACGGAAATCATTGGGATTAACCAGCAGCACCAACGCAGAAAGGCCAGCCACCAGTACCACCAGCAAAATCATCAGCGTTGTCAGAACTCTTCTCATGGCATCCTCAGTGAACGAACAATCAGTCTTTATCAATACGACTGGCAACCGCACCCTGCTGGTCGCGATATTTCGCGTCCTGACGGCGGTTGTAAGGACGATCTGCCGGGCCTGTCAGCGGCTCAAAGCTCAACGCGCCAATCATCATGCCCGGGCGCAGCGCCAGAGGCAATTTACCGGCGTTGAAGAACTCCAGCACGATGCGGCCAGACCAGCCGGGATCGATACGGTGAGCGGTAACGTGAACCATCAGGCCCAGACGCGCCAGCGAAGAGCGGCCATCCAGCCAGCCCACCAGATCGGCAGGCAGCGTCACCGACTCAAAGGTCACGGCCAGCGCCAGCTCACCGGGATGCAGATAAAACGCCTCGCCCTCATCAAGGACGATTTCGTCACTCATCACGCGATCGAGCGCGGCGCTGACTTCATCTTTCGGCCCGCTGAGATCGATAAACGGTGCCGTGTGGCCGCTGAAGGTGCGGAATTTATTCCCCAGGCGCACGTCAACGGTGACACCGTTAATGCGCTCTACCGGCGGACGCGGGGTGATAGACAGGCGGCCTTCATCCAGCCAGGCTTCTATATCGCGGTCACAAAGACGCATGGCACTTTCTCCTTTCGTGCATCGTGCCCCGCAACCGTAGGGTCGCAGGGCAAAACCAGGTTATCTCTGAACGGTACACAATTCGCGCGGCTTATTCAAAAAACTGGCTGATTTTCGCTTTTAAGATATCAATAGCAATACGGTTTTTACCGCCACGAGGCACGATAATATCGGCGTATTGCTTAGATGGCTCGATAAATTGCAGGAACATTGGACGCACGGTTTTCTGGTATTGCGCCATGACGGAGTCCATGGAACGACCGCGTTCGTTAACGTCGCGCTTGATGCGGCGCATCAGACAGATATCCAGCGGCGTATCGACGAAAATGGAGAAATTCATCGACTCACGCAGACGCGCATCCGTCAGCAGCAGGATGCCTTCAAGGATAATGACTTTTTTCGGTTCAATGTGAACCGTTTCCTGCGTACGGGTATGTTCTACGTAGCTGTAGACCGGCAGCTCAATGGCCGTACCGTTTTTCAGCGACTGAAGATGCTGGAACAACAAGCTGTGATCCATCGCACTGGGGTGGTCGTAGTTGGTTTTGACGCGCTCTTCCATCGAAAGATGGGATTGGTCTTTGTAATAGCTGTCTTCGGGAATGACGCCGATGTGCTCATCACCGACTTGTTCACGCAATTCGCGATAAAGCGTACTGGCAATTAGACTCTTACCTGAAGCCGATGCGCCGGCGATGCCTATGATGACGCACTGATGAGACTTATCAGTCATAAATTTAGCGACCTGATTAACCTGGATGTTAAGGAAGGACGACGCCGGAGCGTCAAACGCGGCAATTATAGGGATTTCGCGGGCGTGATACCAGTCGAAAGCGCAGGTTATGCGAGACTGCCTGAAAAGTGTCTTTTTACTCCCTGAGTGAAATTTTAATGCCTGCTTTTTCGGCGTTCACCCGGAATTTTTCCCGGAGTAACTATTTAATAAGTCTATGATGTCAAAATCTGAGCAGTCAGCATATGATTTGTAAATTGTTTGTACTAGCATAAACGAAATTAATCCTTTCACGCGCCCGGACCTCGCTCCTGACGGCATGGCGTCCCTGGATAGAGCGGTAATGAATAAACAATACCAACGGGTTTTGGTTACCACCCCACATCCTTTATTACGACTTGTCTGCCTGGGCCTGGTCACCTTCATTTTTACCCTATTTTCACTCGAGCTGACCCGCTTTGGCACGCTGCTGGCACCGCTGTGGTTCCCGACGTCCATCATGATGGTGGCCTTTTATCGCCACGCCGGGAAAATGTGGCCGGGTATCGCGTTGGCCTGTTCGTTCGGCAATATTCTGGCCTCGTGGATGCTCTTCTCATGGGGATCCCTCAACCTCGCCTATACCTTTGTGAACATTATCGAGGCGTGCGTGGGGGCGTTACTGCTCCGCAAACTGCTGCCCTGGTACAACCCGCTGCAGAACCTGAACGACTGGATCCGCCTGGCCGTGGGCAGTGCGCTGATCCCGCCTCTTGTGGGCGGGGTACTGGTTTATTTACTGGTACCGAACGCTGAACCCCTGCGTAATTTCCTCATCTGGGTGTTGTCGGAATCCATCGGCGCGCTGGCGCTGGTGCCGTTAGGGCTGCTATTTAAACCACACTACCTGCTGCGTCACCGTAACCCGAAACTGCTGCTGGAAACGCTGGTGACGACGGTGATAACGCTGGTTCTCTGCTGGGCGGCGATCACCTGGCTCCCCTGGCCTTTTACCTGCGTCATCGTCCTGCTGATGTGGAGTGCCGTTCGCCTGCCCCGGATGGAAGCCTACCTGGTATTTTTAGCCACTATCATGATGGTCTCCCTGATGATGGCGAGAAACCCGGCGTCCATAACGCCGCAGAATGTTATCGTTGCGTTCAACGCGCCCTGGCTCCCCTTCCTGATGATGCTGCTGCCCGCCAACGTCATGACCATGGTGATGTACGCGTTTCGCGCCGAACGCAAGCACATCACCGAAAGCGAAGAGCGTTTTCGTAATGCGATGGAGTATTCCGCCATCGGTATGGCGCTGGTGGGGATCGAAGGCCAGTGGCTGCAGGCCAACAAAGCGTTGTGCAATTTCCTTGGCTATAGCCAGACGGAGCTTCAGTCCCTCACCTTCCAGCAGTTGACCTGGCCTGAGGATTTGAACACCGATCTGGAGCAACTTGAGCAGCTGGTAAGCGGCGAAATTAATACCTATACGCTGGAAAAACGCTATTACACCCGTAACGGCGAGGTTGTCTGGGCGCTGCTCGCCGTCTCCGTTGTCCGTCATGCTGACGGCACGCCGCTCTATTTTATCGCCCAGATTGAAGATATTAACGACCTGAAACAAACCGAGTGGGTCAACAAACGCCTGATGGAGCGCATTACGCTCGCCAACGAAGCGGGCGGGATTGGCATCTGGGAGTGGGATCTGGAGCCGGATATTATTAGCTGGGACAAGCGGATGTTCGAGCTTTACGAAATCCCGCCGCACATCAAACCGACCTGGCAGCTCTGGCATGACGCCATGGTGCCAGAAGACCGGGAGCATGCTGAAAAAGTGCTGCGCGATTCATTAATCGCAAGGCTGCCGTTTAAGCTGGAATTTCGCATTCGGGTGAAGGACGGCATTCGCCACATTCGTTCGCTGGCCAATCGGGTGCTGAACAAGCAGGGCGAGGTGGAACGCCTGCTCGGCATCAATATGGATATGACCGAGGTGAAGCAGCTTAACGAAGCGCTGTTCCAGGAAAAGGAGCGTCTGCATATTACGCTCGACTCCATCGGCGAAGCGGTGATCTGTACCGACATCGACATGAACGTCACCTTTATGAACCCGGTCGCCGAGAAAATGAGCGGCTGGCCGCAAACCGAGGCCATCGGGCAACCGATCCTGCGCGTGCTGCACATTACCTTTGGCGAAAATGGACCGTTGATGGAGAACATCCACAGCGGCGATATGTCACGGTCCGATATCGAACAGGACGTGGTGCTCAACTGCCGCAACGGTGGGAGCTTCGACATTCACTACAGCATCACTCCATTAAGTACCCTTGACGGGCACAATATTGGCTCCGTACTGGTGATTCAGGACGTGACCGAGTCGCGCAAAATGCTGCGCCAGCTGAGCTATAGCGCCTCCCATGATGCGCTAACCCGGCTCGCAAACCGCGTCAGTTTCGAGAACCATCTCAAACGCCTGCTGCAAACGGTGCAGGAGACGCACCAGCGTCATGCGCTGGTGTTTATCGATCTCGATCGCTTCAAAGCCGTTAACGATACGGCAGGTCATGCCGCGGGCGACGCCCTTCTGCGGGAACTCTCCTCCCTCATGCTGACCATGCTGCGCTCCAGCGATGTTCTGGCGCGGCTGGGTGGGGATGAGTTTGGCCTCCTGCTGCCGGACTGCAATCTCGAAAGCGCGCGCTATATCGCGGGACGGCTGATTAACACCATCAATAACTATCACTTCACGTGGGAAGGACGGCTGCACCGGATCGGCGCCAGCGCGGGTATCACGCTGATTGATGAGAGTAACCATCAGGCGGCGGAAGTGATGTCTCAGGCAGATATCGCCTGTTATGCCTCGAAAAACAGCGGTCGTGGTGTGGTCACGCTCTACGAGCCACAGCAGGAGCGGATCCACAGCAACCGCAGCATGATGTCACTGGACGAGCAGTGGCACATGATCAAAGACAATCACCTGATGATGATAGCCCGCAGCGTCGCCTCCCCGCGCATTCCGGAAAGCGCCAGCTTCTGGCTGCTGTCGCTCCGCCTGTGGACCAGCCAGGGTGAAATGCAGGAAGAGCATGCCTTCCGCTCAGGTCTGGCGGAGCCTGAACTGCTGCACGCCCTCGACAGGCGGATCTTCAACGAGTTCTTCCGTACCTTTGCCGCGCCCGTCGCTGCAAAAGGCATGGGCGTTGCCCTGCCGCTCTCGGAAGCCGGATTAGCCAGCGTCACGCTGGTGGATGAACTGCTCGATTTGCTTGAGAAAAGCCCGCTGCCCGGCCGTCTGCTGCATCTGGTTATCCCGGTTGACGTGGTGCGCAACCCGGATGAAAACGCGCAGCGTAATTTGCAAAAACTCCGCCATGCGGGCTGCCGCGTGGTGTTAAGCCACGTGGGACGCGATATGAATGACGTTAACCACCTGAGCCCCAACATGGCTGATTATCTGATGCTGGATACCGACGTGGTTAACAACGTTCACGGCAATTTGATGGACGAAATGATGGTGACCATTATCCAGGGGCACGCTCAGCGTCTGGGGATGAAAACCCTGGCGGGACCCTGTCATCAGCCGATCGTCATGGATACGCTTTCAGGCATTGGTATCGACTTCATTTACGGCGATACCATCGCTGAAGCGCAGCCGCTGGAGCTACTGCTGAATACCAGTTACTTCGCCATCAATTAAGGGTGACCAGCCGTCGGTATACCAGATGTGTAATAGCGCATAGGAGCGCCACGGCTGCCAGCGTTCGGCATAGCGACGGATTTGCGCGGGCGTCATGCCGGCGAAGCGCTGCTTAATCAGGTAATCATCCGGCAGAAAGACATCTTTCGCCTGCCAGCCGCGCAGGGCCAGATAGTTTGCCGTCCAGCGACCAATTCCCGGCCGCTGTTGTAACGCCTTCATTCCGGCCTCAATATCCGCGGGCGGGGAAAGCGGAAACGTCCCGTCGATCGCCGACTGTGCCAGATGAATCAACGACTCCGCGCGCTTTACCGGCATGCCTAAGGCTTTCAGCGCCATAGGGTCCGCTGCCGCCAGCGCGTCCGGCGTGGGGAAACAGAGATAGCCCGGACAATCCGCCACCGGTTCGCCGCACAGCGCCACCACCCGCGACGTCAGTTTCGCCGCCATCGCCACGCTCACCAGCTGCCCAAGAATGGCCCGAACGCCCTGTTCGTAGGCATCCATAGCCCCTGGCAAACGCAAGCCCGGCCGCGCGGCACCGAGATCGCCCAGCGTATCCGCGATGAGCTGTGGGTTACAGGCGAGATCGAACAGGCGCGCTATACGCTCAAGGCAGGTCTGCGCAACCGGGATAAGTCCCGGACTGAGCGTCACGACCAGCGTATGGGCCGCGGTATCTGGCGTCACGCGAAAGACACCCCGATGGCCATCGCAGGCGAAACTGCGCTCGTAGTAGTTGCCCGTGACGGTTTCAATGCCCGTGACCGCACGCGCGCCAAGAAAGCTAAACATCCACGGCCAGTCGTAAGGGGGTTGCCAGGTCAGGGTATACATCGTCTCTCCTTTTGGGTTCTCCACAGCATAAACGGAAAGGTCCTGTTTCGCCTTGCTTTCATATTCCTGTTGTCGCCATGAAGACATTTCGTTAAAGTCTCGCCCCTTCTCACTGGCATGGGGATTTATCGTGTTTATTGGATTCGACTACGGTACGGCAAACTGCTCGGTTGCGATTATGCAAAACGGACAGCCACAGCTCCTGAAAATGGAAAAAGAGAGCACGCTGCTACCGTCAATGCTCTGCGCGCCAACGCGCGAAGCGGTCAGCGAATGGCTGTTCCGCCATCACCAGGTTCCTGCTACCGCAGCGGAAACCCAGGCGCTGCTGCGCCGTGCGGTCAGCTTTAACCGTGAAGAAGATATCGACGTTACGCCGTCCAGCGTGCAGTTCGGCCTCTCCTCGCTCGGTCACTATATTGAAGATCCGGAAGAGGTTTACTTCGTCAAATCACCGAAATCCTTCCTGGGTGCCAGCGGCCTGAAGCCGCAGCAGGTGGCGATGTTTGAAGATCTGGTGTGCGCCATGATGCTGCACATCAGAAATCAGGCGCAGACCCAGGTGCCGGATGCCATCACCCAGGCGGTGATTGGTCGCCCGATCAACTTCCAGGGGCTGGGCGGCGATGAGGCCAACCAGCAGGCGCAGGGGATCCTTGAGCGTGCGGCGCACCGCGCGGGCTTCCGCGACGTGGTGTTCCAGTATGAGCCCGTTGCCGCCGGGCTGGATTTTGAAGCCACGCTGACGGAAGAAAAACGCGTATTAGTCGTGGATATCGGCGGGGGCACCACGGACTGCTCGCTGCTGCTGATGGGGCCAGAGTGGCATAACCGTCGCGATCGTGAAAATAGCCTGCTCGGGCACAGCGGCTGCCGCGTAGGCGGTAACGATCTGGATATCGCGCTGGCATTCAAGAGCCTGATGCCGCTGCTCGGCATGGGCGGCCAAACGGAAAAAGGCATCGCCCTGCCGATCCTGCCGTGGTGGAACGCGATTGCCATTAACGACGTGCCTGCGCAAAGTGATTTTTACAGCACCGCGAACGGCCGCTTCCTGAACGATCTGGTGCGCGACGCGCAGGACGCCGACAAGGTCGCGCTGCTGTATAAGGTGTGGCGTCAGCGCCTGAGCTACCGCGTGGTACGTACTGCGGAAGAGAGTAAAATTGCGCTTTCCGACCGCGCAGAACATGCGGTCTCGCTGCCGTTTATCAGCGACGATCTGGCTACGGCGATTTCGCAGGACGGGCTGGAAACCGCACTTGCTCAGCCGCTGCAGCGCATTCTGGAACAGGTGCAACTGGCGCTGGAAAACGGCAAAGAGAAGCCGGACGTGATTTACCTGACCGGGGGTAGCGCACGGTCGCCGCTGATCAAGAAAGCGCTGGCAGAACAACTGCCGGGCATTCCGATTGCCGGTGGGGATGACTTTGGCTCCGTTACCGCAGGGCTGGCGCGCTGGGCACAGGTGATGTTTAGGTAGTGCTGCTGTGCCGGGTGGCGGCTTCGCCTTACCCGGCCTACAAAATCCTCGAACCGTTGGCCGGGTAAGCGAAGCGCCACCCGGCTAAAAAGATCGCCACACTCAGACCATTCCTGACAGTCTTCCATATTTCCTCCATTTTTCCGCTGTGTTAGCTGACTAAACTAGTATCATTCCCCGAAGTGTTTCAGGATGAGAACGTATAACGATGAAAGGCAGTAACAAATCCCGCTGGGCGATCGCCGCTGGCATCATTGTGGTGGTCCTTGCCGCCGCCTGGTACTGGCACAGCCAATCCGCTAACACCCCGGCACCCGCCGGTGCCACGAGCGCGTCGCAGGGCCCAGCCGCCGGAGGCCGTCGCGGTATGCGCGGCGGTGCGCTGGCACCGGTACAGGCGGCAACGGCGGTGAACAAGGCCGTTCCTCGCTATCTTACCGGCCTCGGGACCATTACCGCCGCCAACACCGTGACGGTGCGCAGCCGCGTCGACGGTCAGCTTCAGGCCATTCACTTCCAGGAAGGGCAGCAGGTCAAGGCGGGTGATTTACTGGCGGAAATCGACCCGAGCCAGTTCAAGGTTGCCCTCGCCCAGGCGCAGGGCCAGCTCGCGAAAGACAAAGCTACCCTCGCCAACGCTCGCCGCGATTTAGCGCGCTACCAGCAGCTGGTGAAAACCAACCTCGTGTCACGTCAGGAGCTGGACACCCAGCAGTCGCTGGTCAGCGAAACGCAGGGCACCCTCAAAGCCGACGAAGCCGCCGTCGCCAGCGCACAGCTGCAGCTGGACTGGAGCCGCATTACCGCGCCGATTGACGGACGCGTGGGCCTGAAACAGGTCGATATCGGCAACCAGATCTCCAGCGGCGACACCACGGGCATCGTAGTCATCACCCAGACTCACCCTATCGATTTGGTCTTTACCCTGCCGGAAAGCGAAATTGCCACCGTGGTGCAGGCGCAAAAAGCCGGAAAGGGGTTGGTCGTGGAAGCCTGGGACCGCACCAACAAGCAGAAGCTGAGCGAAGGTACTCTGCTCAGCCTGGATAACCAGATCGACACAACGACCGGCACCATCAAGCTGAAGGCGCGCTTTAACAACCAGGACGATGCCCTCTTCCCGAACCAGTTCGTCAATGCGCGGATGCTGGTCGCGACCGAAGAGAACGCGGTGGTGATCCCAACGGCTGCGCTGCAGATGGGTAACGAAGGTAACTTCGTCTGGGTACTGAACAGCGACAATAAAGTCAGTAAACATCTGGTGAAAACCGGGATTCAGGACAGCCAGACGGTGGTGATCGCCGCCGGGCTTACCGCTGGCGACCGCGTGGTGACAGACGGCATCGACCGCCTGACCGAAGGGGCGAAAGTGGAAGTGGTTGAACCGGCGAAACAGGGAGCGAAAGCCTGATGCAGGTGATGCCACCAGGCTCTACAGGTGGGCCTTCACGCCTGTTTATTTTGCGACCTGTCGCCACCACGCTGTTGATGATGGCGATCCTGCTGGCCGGGATTATCGGTTACCGCTTCTTGCCCGTGTCGGCGCTGCCGGAAGTGGATTATCCCACCATCCAGGTGGTAACGCTCTATCCGGGTGCGAGCCCGGACGTGGTGACGTCCGCCATTACCGCACCGCTGGAGCGCCAGTTTGGGCAGATGTCTGGCCTGAAGCAGATGTCATCGCAAAGCTCCGGAGGGGCATCCGTCGTGACGCTGCAGTTCCAGCTGACGCTCTCGCTGGACGTCGCCGAGCAGGAGGTGCAGGCCGCGATCAACGCCGCCACCAACCTGCTGCCGTCTGACCTGCCTAACCCGCCGGTCTACAGCAAGGTGAACCCGGCGGATCCGCCGATCATGACGCTCGCCGTCACCTCCTCCGCCATGCCGATGACGCAGGTGGAAGACATGGTTGAAACACGCGTGGCGCAGAAAATTTCGCAGGTCTCGGGCGTGGGGCTCGTTACGCTGGCAGGCGGCCAGCGCCCGGCCGTTCGCGTGAAGCTGAACGCGCAGGCCATTGCCGCGCTGGGCCTGACCAGCGAAACCATCCGCACCGCCATCAGCAATGCTAACGTCAACTCGGCAAAAGGCTCGCTGGACGGTCCAACCCGCGCCGTGACGCTTTCCGCCAACGACCAGATGCAGTCTGCCGATGAATACCGTCAGCTCATTGTGGCCTACCAGAACGGTGCGCCGATCCGTCTGGGCGACGTGGCGACCGTTGAGCAAGGGGCGGAAAACAGCTGGCTGGGGGCGTGGGCCAACAAGCAGCAGGCGATCGTGATGAACGTGCAGCGCCAGCCTGGCGCGAACATCATTGATACCGCCGACAGCATTCGCACGATGCTGCCGCAGCTGATCGAAAGCCTGCCGAAATCGGTCAGCGTGAAGGTCCTTTCCGACCGCACCACCAACATTCGTGCCTCGGTCACCGACACCCAGTTTGAGCTAATGCTGGCGATTGCGCTGGTCGTCATGATCATCTACCTGTTCCTGCGCAACATCCCGGCAACCATTATCCCCGCCGTCGCCGTGCCGCTCTCGCTGGTCGGCACCTTCGCGGTGATGGTGTTCCTCGATTTTTCGATCAACAACCTGACGCTGATGGCGCTCACTATCGCCACCGGGTTCGTGGTGGATGACGCCATCGTCGTTATCGAGAACATTTCGCGCTATATCGAAAAAGGTGAGAAGCCCTTAGCCGCCGCGCTGAAGGGCGCGGGCGAAATCGGCTTTACCATTATCTCGCTGACTTTCTCGCTGATTGCGGTGCTGATCCCGCTGCTGTTTATGGGCGATATCGTCGGACGTCTGTTCCGCGAGTTTGCCGTGACGCTGGCGGTCGCCATTTTGATCTCCGCCGTGGTCTCGCTGACCCTGACGCCGATGATGTGCGCCCGCATGCTGAGCCACGCGTCCCTGCGCAAACAAAACCGCTTCTCGCGCGCCTCCGAGCGCATGTTCGAGCGGATTATTGCCGCCTACGGTCGCGTGCTGGCGAAAGTCCTGAACCATCCGTGGGCAACGCTCGGCGTGGCGCTGGGTACCCTGGCGCTCAGCGTGATGTTGTGGATTTTCATTCCGAAAGGCTTCTTCCCTATCCAGGACAACGGCATTATTCAGGGCACGCTTCAGGCCCCGCAGTCGGTCTCATTCGCCAATATGGCCCAGCGCCAGCAGCAGGTCTCTGAAATCATTATGAAGGACCCGGCGGTGGAGAGCCTGACCGCCTACGTGGGGGTGGATGGTACCAATCCGTCGCTCAACAGCGCGCGCCTGCAGATCAACCTCAAGCCGCTGGATGACCGCGACGACCGCGTTAACGCCGTCATTGAGCGTCTGCAAAACGCCGTCGCGCGGGTGCCGGGCATTGCGCTTTACCTGCAGCCCATTCAGGATTTAACCATTGATACCCAGGTCAGCCGCACGCAGTATCAGTTCACCCTACAGGCGACCTCGCTGGATGCCCTCAGCACCTGGGTGCCGCAGCTGGTGGAAAAACTGAAAGCGCTGCCGCAGCTCTCCGACGTCAGCAGCGACTGGCAGGACAAAGGGCTGGCGGCCTACGTGAACGTCAACCGCGACACCGCCAGCCGTCTGGGCATTACCATGGCGGACGTGGACAACGCGCTCTATAACGCCTTTGGTCAGCGCCTGATTTCCACCATCTATACCCAGGCGAACCAGTATCGCGTGGTGTTGGAGCACAACACGGATAACACGCCGGGCCTCGCCGCGCTGGACTCGGTGCGCCTGACCAGTAAAGACGGCGGGATCGTGCCGTTAAGCGCCATTGCCAGCGTGGAGGAACGCTATACCCCGCTGTCGATCAACCACCTGGATCAGTTCCCGTCCACCACCATTTCGTTTAACGTGCCGGACGGATACTCGCTGGGCGAAGCGGTAGAGGCCATTCTGAGCGCCGAAAAAGAACTCAGCTTCCCGTCCGATATTCAGACCCAGTTCCAGGGGAGCACGCTGGCGTTCCAGGCCGCGCTGGGTAACACCGTCTGGCTGATCGTCGCGGCGGTGGTCGCGATGTACATCGTGCTCGGCGTGCTTTATGAGAGCTTTATCCACCCGATCACCATCCTCTCTACCCTGCCGACCGCAGGCGTCGGGGCGCTGCTGGCGCTGATGCTGGCGGGCAGCGAGCTGGACGTCATTGCCATCATCGGCATCATCCTGCTTATCGGGATCGTGAAGAAAAACGCCATCATGATGATCGACTTCGCCCTGGCCGCCGAGCGCGAGCAGGGGATGTCTCCGCGCGATGCCATCTTCCAGGCCTGTCTGCTGCGTTTTCGTCCGATCCTGATGACGACCCTCGCCGCCCTGCTGGGCGCGCTGCCGCTGATGCTCAGCACCGGCGTCGGTGCTGAGCTGCGCCGTCCGCTGGGGATCGGCATGGTTGGCGGTCTGCTGGTCAGCCAGGTGCTGACGCTCTTTACCACGCCGGTGATCTACCTGCTGTTTGACCGCCTGGCGCTGTGGGCGAAAAGCCGCTTCCCGAAACGTGAAGAGGAGGCGTAAGTGAAGTTTTTCGCCCTCTTCATTTACCGTCCGGTGGCGACAATTTTACTCTCCGTCGCCATCACCCTGTGCGGCGTGCTCGGCTTCCGGCTGCTGCCGGTGGCCCCGCTGCCGCAGGTGGATTTCCCGGTGATCATGGTCAGCGCCTCGCTGCCCGGCGCGTCGCCGGAAACCATGGCCTCGTCGGTCGCCACGCCGCTGGAGCGTTCGCTCGGGCGCATTGCAGGGGTCAACGAGATGACCTCCAGCAGCTCGCTGGGCAGCACGCGCATTATTCTGGAATTCAGCTTCGACCGGGATATTAACGGTGCCGCCCGCGACGTGCAGGCAGCGATCAACGCCGCACAAAGCCTGCTTCCGAGCGGTATGCCGAGCCGGCCGACCTATCGTAAAGCCAACCCGTCCGACGCGCCGATCATGATCCTGACGCTCACCTCGGACACCTACTCGCAGGGTCAACTGTACGACTTCGCCTCTACGCAGCTGGCGCAGACCATCGCCCAGATTGACGGCGTGGGTGACGTTGACGTCGGCGGCAGCTCCCTGCCCGCCGTGCGCGTCGGGCTGAACCCGCAGGCGCTGTTTAATCAGGGCGTGTCGCTGGACGACGTGCGTTCCGCCATCAGCAATGCCAACGTGCGCAAACCGCAGGGGGCGATTGAGGACGGCAGCCACCGCTGGCAGCTCCAGACCAATGACGAACTGAAAACCGCCGCCGAATACCAGCCGCTGATTATTCACTACAACAACGGCGCGGCGGTGCGCTTGAGCGACGTTGCCAGCGTCACCGATTCGGTGCAGGACGTGCGTAACGCCGGGATGACCAACGCCAAACCGGCGATCCTGCTGATGATCCGCAAGCTGCCGGAAGCCAACATCATCCAGACGGTCAACAGCATCCGCGAGCGCTTGCCGGAGCTGCAGGAGACCATTCCGGCGGCCATCGATCTGAAGATTGCGCAGGATCGCTCCCCGACCATTCGCGCCTCGCTTGAAGAGGTGGAACAAACGCTGATCATCTCCGTTGCACTGGTGATCCTGGTGGTGTTCCTGTTCCTGCGCTCAGGCCGCGCGACGCTGATCCCGGCGGTGGCGGTGCCGGTCTCGCTGATTGGCACCTTTGCCGCCATGTACCTGTGCGGCTTTAGCCTAAACAACCTGTCGCTGATGGCGCTGACGATTGCCACCGGCTTCGTGGTGGATGACGCCATCGTGGTGCTGGAGAATATCTCCCGCCATCTGGAAGCGGGCGTGAAGCCGCTGCAGGCGGCGCTGCAAGGGACGCGCGAGGTTGGTTTTACCGTGCTCTCCATGAGCCTGTCGCTGGTGGCGGTGTTCCTGCCGCTGCTGCTGATGGGCGGGCTGCCGGGCAGATTACTGCGCGAGTTTGCCGTCACGCTCTCCGTGGCGATAGGTATCTCGCTGGTTATCTCGCTCACGCTCACGCCGATGATGTGCGGCTGGATGCTCAAGCGCAGCAAGCCGCACACCCAGCCGCGCCGTAAAGGCTTTGGTCGTGTTCTGATGGCGATGCAGGAAGGCTACGGTACATCGCTGAAGTGGGTGCTGAACCATACGCGGCTGGTCGGTCTGGTGCTTATCGCCACCATTGGCCTGAACGTCTGGATGTATATCACCATCCCGAAAACCTTCTTCCCGGAGCAGGATACCGGCGTGCTGATGGGCGGTATTCAGGCCGACCAGAGCATTTCGTTCCAGGCGATGCGCGGTAAGCTGCAGGACTTTATGAAGATCATTCGTGAAGACCCGGCGGTAGATAACGTCACCGGCTTTACCGGCGGCTCGCGCGTCAACAGCGGGATGATGTTTATTACCCTCAAGCCCCGCGACGAGCGAAATCTTACCGCGCAGCAGGTGATTGACCGCCTGCGCGTGAAGCTCGCCAAAGAGCCGGGCGCGAACCTGTTTTTGATGGCCGTTCAGGATATCCGCGTCGGCGGTCGTCAGGCCAACGCCAGCTATCAGTACACCCTGCTCTCGGATGATTTAGCCGCCCTGCGCGAGTGGGAGCCGAAGATCCGTAAAGCGCTGGCCGCCCTGCCGGAACTGGCGGACGTGAACTCGGATCAGCAGGACAACGGCGCGGAGATGGCGCTCACCTACGACCGCGAAACCATGTCGCGGCTGGGCATTGACGTGGCAGCGGCTAACAGCCTGCTGAACAACGCTTTTGGTCAGCGCGAGATTTCTACCATCTATCAGCCGATGAACCAGTACAAGGTGGTGATGGAGGTTGACCCGCGCTACACCCAGGACATCAGCGCGCTGGACAAGATGTTTGTCATCAACAGCGACGGCAAGGCCATCCCGCTGTCGTACTTCGCCAGCTGGCAGCCGTCAAATGCGCCGCTGTCGGTTAACCATCAGGGCCTTTCGGCCGCCTCGACCATTTCGTTTAACCTGCCAACCGGCTCGTCGCTCTCAGAGGCCAGCGATGCCATCAACCGCGCCATGACGCAGCTTGGCGTGCCGTCCACCGTGCGCGGCAGCTTTGCCGGCACGGCGCAGGTGTTCCAGGAGACGATGAACTCACAGGTGATTTTGATTCTGGCGGCGATTGCTACGGTTTATATTGTGCTGGGCGTGCTGTATGAGAGCTACGTTCACCCGCTGACCATTCTCTCGACGCTACCGTCGGCGGGCGTGGGGGCACTGCTGGCGCTGGAATTGTTCGGTGCCCCGTTCAGCCTCATCGCGCTCATCGGGATTATGCTGTTAATCGGTATTGTGAAGAAAAACGCCATTATGATGGTCGACTTCGCGCTGGACGCCCAGCGCAACGGCAACCTCACGCCGGAAGAGGCGATCTTCCAGGCCTGTCTGCTGCGCTTCCGCCCGATTATGATGACCACCCTGGCGGCGCTGTTTGGCGCGCTGCCGCTGGTGATTTCGGGCGGCGACGGCTCTGAGCTGCGCCAGCCGCTGGGGATCACCATTGTCGGCGGGCTGGTAATGAGCCAGCTGCTGACGCTGTACACCACGCCGGTGGTCTATCTGTTCTTTGACCGCCTGCGGCTGCGCTTTTCACGTAAAAAGAGAACCACGGTGACCGAGTAAATGACCGACCTCCCCAACAACGTTCGCTGGCAGCTGTGGATAGTCGCGTTCGGCTTCTTTATGCAGTCGCTGGATACGACCATCGTTAATACGGCCCTCCCCTCAATGGCGAAAAGCCTGGGTGAGAGCCCGCTGCACATGCATATGGTGATTGTCTCCTACGTGCTGACGGTAGCGGTCATGCTGCCTGCCAGCGGCTGGCTGGCGGACAAAGTGGGCGTGCGCAATATCTTTTTTACCGCCATCGTGCTGTTTACCACCGGATCGCTGTTTTGCGCCCAGGCCAACACCCTCGACCAGCTGGTGATGGCGCGGGTGCTGCAGGGCGTCGGTGGCGCGATGATGGTGCCGGTCGGGCGGCTAACGGTGATGAAGATTGTGCCGCGCGAGCAGTATATGGCGGCGATGACCTTTGTGACGTTACCCGGTCAGGTGGGGCCGCTGCTGGGCCCGGCGCTGGGCGGGATTCTGGTGGAGTACGCCTCCTGGCACTGGATTTTCTTAATCAACCTGCCGGTTGGCATCATCGGCGCCATCGCCACCCTGACGCTGATGCCGAACTACAAAATGCAGACGCGGCGCTTTGATTTCTTCGGCTTTATCCTGCTGGCGGCGGGCATGGCCACGCTCACGCTGGCGCTCGACGGGCAAAAGGGGCTGGGTATTTCGTCCCTGACGCTGGGGATGCTGGTCGTTATCGGCATCACCGCCATTCTGTGGTATCTGTGGCACGCTCGCGAGAATGACAAGGCGCTGTTCAGCCTGAATCTGTTTAAAAACCCCACCTACCGTCTTGGTCTGTTCGGGAGCTTTGCCGGGCGTATTGGCAGCGGGATGCTGCCGTTTATGACGCCCGTGTTTCTGCAAATTGGAATGGGTTTTTCGCCGTTCCACGCGGGCCTGATGATGATTCCGATGGTGCTCGGCAGCATGGGGATGAAGCGTATCGTGGTGCAGGTGGTGAACCGCTTTGGCTACCGCCACGTGCTGGTCGCCGCCACGCTGGGGCTGGCGCTGGTCAGCCTGCTGTTTATGGCCGTGGCGCTGATGGGCTGGTATTACGTCCTGCCGCTGGTGCTGTTTTGCCAGGGGATCATCAACTCCATGCGCTTCTCGTCGATGAACACCCTGACGCTGAAAGACCTGCCGGACGAGCTGGCGAGCAGCGGCAACAGCCTGCTGTCGATGGTCATGCAGCTTTCCATGAGCGTCGGCGTGACCATTGCGGGCCTGCTGCTCGGCATGTACGGGCAGCACCATCTCAGCGTGGACACGCCCGTTGCCCATCAGGTCTTTTTATATACCTATCTCAGCATGGCGGTGATTATCGCCCTGCCCGCCGTCATCTTCGCCAGAGTCCCGAATGACACCACTAAGAACGTCGTGATCCGACGCGGCAAAAGGAGTGCACCATGAAATTCTGGCGTCCGGGTATTACCGGCAAACTCTTTGTGGCGATTTTTGCCACCTGTATCGTCCTGCTGATCACCATGCACTGGGCGGTGCGGGTCAGCTTTGAGCGCGGGTTTATTGACTACATTAAGCACGGCAACGAACAGCGCCTGCAGGGGTTAAGCGATGCGCTGGGCGAGCAGTATACGCAGCACGGCAACTGGCGGTTCCTGCGCAACAATGACCGATTTATCTTCCAGATCCTGCGCTCGCTGGAGCACGATAATGACGACGACCGCCCGGGCCCGGGTATGCCGCCACACGGCTGGCGCACCCAGTTTTGGGTAATAGACCAGGACATGCGCACGCTGGTTGGGCCGCGCGCACCGATACCGCCGGACGGCACGCGGCGCGCCATCACCGCTAACGGCGCCACGGTGGGCTGGGTGATCGCCTCGCCGGTTGAACGCCTGACGCGCAATACCGATATTAACTTTGACCGCCAGCAACGTCAGACCAGCTGGCTGATAGTCGCCCTGTCGACGCTGCTCGCCGCGCTCGCCACCTTCCCGCTGGCGCGCGGTTTGCTCGCCCCGGTGAAACGGCTGGTGGAAGGCACGCACAGGCTGGCCGCCGGGGACTTTACCACCCGCGTCGACACCCGCAGCCAGGACGAACTGGGCAAGCTGGCGCAGGACTTTAACCAGCTCGCCAGCACGCTGGAGAAGAACCAGCAGATGCGCCGCGACTTTATGGCCGATATTTCCCACGAGCTGCGCACCCCGCTGGCGGTGCTGCGCGGCGAGCTGGAGGCGATTCAGGACGGCGTGCGTCAGTTTACGCCCGAATCCGTGGCCTCGCTGCAGGCGGAAGTGGGTACGCTGACCAAGCTGGTGGACGACCTGCATCAGCTCTCCATGTCCGACGAAGGCGCCCTCGCCTACCAGAAAGCGCCGGTCGACGTGATTAACATTCTGGAAGTGATCAGCGGCGCCTTCCGCGAGCGCTTTGCCAGCCGCAACCTGAAAATCGACCTCTCCCTGCCGGACAGCGCGGTGGTGTTTGGCGATAAAGACAGGCTGATGCAGCTATTCAACAACCTGCTGGAAAACAGCCTGCGCTACACCGACAGCGGCGGCGGGCTGCATATTTCCGGCAGGCAGGAAAACGGACGCTTCGCCCTCACCTTCGCGGATTCCGCCCCCGGCGTGCAGGATGCGCAGCTGGAGAGACTGTTTGAGCGGTTTTATCGCACTGAAGGATCGCGTAACCGCGCCAGCGGCGGCTCCGGGCTGGGGCTGGCGATTTGCGTTAACATCGTCGAAGCCCACAACGGCACCCTCCGCGCCGCCCATTCGCCTTTTGGCGGGGTTAGCATTACAGTAGAGTTACCTCTGGAACGGGATTTATCGAGAGAAGCATGACCGAGTTACCGATTGACGAAAACACGCCACGCATTTTGATTGTGGAAGACGAGCCTAAGCTTGGGCAGTTACTGATCGACTATTTACGCGCGGCCAGCTACGCCCCGTCGCTGATTAACCATGGCGATCGGGTGTTGCCCTACGTACGCCAGACGCCGCCGGACCTGATCCTGCTTGACCTGATGCTGCCGGGTACTGACGGCCTGACCCTGTGCCGCGAAATTCGTCGTTTCTCCGACGTGCCCATCGTGATGGTGACCGCCAAAATAGAAGAAATCGACCGCCTGCTGGGACTTGAAATAGGCGCGGACGATTATATCTGCAAACCCTACAGCCCGCGTGAAGTGGTCGCCCGCGTGAAAACCATTCTGCGCCGCTGCAAGCCGCAGCGCGAGCTTCAGGTGCTCGACGCCGAAAGCCCGCTGATTGTCGACGAAAGCCGCTTCCAGGCAAGCTGGCGCAGCAAGCTGCTGGACCTGACGCCTGCGGAGTTCCGCCTGCTGAAAACCCTCTCCCACGAGCCGGGAAAAGTGTTCTCCCGCGAACAGCTGCTGAACCACCTGTATGACGACTACCGCGTCGTGACCGACCGCACCATCGACAGCCATATTAAAAACCTGCGCCGCAAGCTGGAGGCGCTGGATGCCGACCAGTCGTTCATTCGCGCGGTGTATGGCGTGGGGTATCGCTGGGAAGCGGATGCCTGCAGGATTGTGTAACATATCCCCTCTGAAACCCGCCTCTGGCGGGTTTTTCTTTTCTGGAATCAATCCATGAATCAACCATACTCTTTTTACCGGTTCGCTTATTTATAACTGGTGCTGATAATTTTACCTTCGATAAAGGAGTACCTATGTCTGGTTGGTTCGAATTAAGTAAAAGCAGTGATGGTCAGTTCAGGTTTGTGCTGAAAGCTGGCAACGGTGAGATCATTCTTACCAGCGAGCTTTATACCAGCAAAAGTGCGGCTGAAAACGGCATTGCTTCCGTACGCACAAACAGCCCCCTGGACGAGCGCTTTGATAAGAAAACGGCCTCGAACGGGAAGTTCCATTTCAATCTAAAGGCGGGCAACCATCAGGTGATTGGCAGCAGCCAGCTTTATGCAACGGAACAATCGCGTGATAAGGGCATAGCCTCGGTCAAAACCAACGGGTCTGCCCAGACGGTAAAAGACAACACCTGACGGCACGAAGCACGCCGGGAGCGCGGTGACGCGACCCGGCGCTTTACCTCCCTGCCCCACAGCGCTACAATGCCCGCCCTTAAAGTGGGGGATCTCCCCTTACCGCTGCACCAGGTGCACGCGGATCTGACCTGTCATCAGAACGAGAACAATCATGTTTAAACCGGAACTCCTTTCCCCGGCGGGAACGCTGCAAAATATGCGTTACGCTTTCGCCTATGGTGCCGATGCGGTGTACGCGGGCCAGCCGCGCTACTCGCTGCGCGTGCGCAACAACGAATTTAACCACGAGAACCTGCAGCTCGGCATCAACGAAGCGCATGCCCTGGGCAAAAAATTCTACGTGGTGGTGAACATCGCGCCGCACAACGCCAAGCTGAAAACGTTCATCCGCGATCTAAAGCCGGTCGTGGAGATGGGGCCGGACGCGCTGATCATGTCGGACCCGGGTTTAATCATGCTGGTTCGGGAGCACTTCCCGGAGATGGATATTCACCTCTCCGTGCAGGCCAACGCCGTCAACTGGGCGACGGTGAAGTTCTGGAAGCAGATGGGGCTAACCCGCGTCATTCTGTCTCGCGAGCTTTCCCTCGAAGAGATCGAAGAGATCCGCACCCAGGTGCCGGATATGGAAATCGAGATTTTCGTCCACGGTGCGCTGTGCATGGCCTACTCCGGCCGCTGCCTGCTGTCTGGCTATATCAACAAGCGCGACCCGAACCAGGGCACCTGCACCAACGCCTGCCGCTGGGAATATAACGTCCAGGAAGGCAAAGAGGATGACATTGGCAACATCGTGCACAAGCACGAGCCGATCCCGGTGACCAACGTTGAGCCAACGCTGGGCGTCGGCGCGCCAACCGACAGCGTGTTTATGATTGAAGAAGCCAAGCGTCCGGGCGAGTACATGACCGCCTTTGAAGACGAACACGGCACCTACATCATGAACTCCAAAGACCTGCGCGCCATCGCGCACGTCGAGCGTCTGACCCAGATGGGCGTGCACTCCCTGAAAATCGAAGGACGCACCAAGTCCTACTACTACTGCGCACGTACCGCGCAGGTGTACCGCAAGGCTATCGACGATGCCGCTGCCGGTAAACCCTTCGATACCACCCTGCTGGAGACGCTGGAAGGTCTGGCGCATCGCGGCTACACCGAAGGCTTCCTGCGTCGTCATACCCACGATGATTATCAGAACTACGAGCACGGCTACTCCATTTCTGAGCGCCAGCAGTTTGTCGGCGATTTCACCGGCGAGCGCAAAGGCGCGCTGGCAGCCGTGGCGGTGAAAAACAAATTCACCAAAGGCGACAGCCTGGAGCTCATGACCCCGCAGGGCAACATGAACTTCCGTCTGGAGCATCTGGAAAACAAAAAGGGTGAAGCGATTGACGTCGCACCGGGCGACGGACACGTCGTCTGGCTGCCGGTACCTGAAGAAGTGGAGCTAGAGTTTGCGCTGCTGATGCGCAATTTCGAGGGTGAAAACACCCGAAATCCGCACAGCAAATAGTCAATCAGCGGGATTTTTTCACATCGGGATAATTCTTAGAATCGGATCACATACCGCTTCGTTCAATACGGGTATTATCCCCAGCGCTGAAAAACATAACCCATAAATGCTAGCTGTACCAGGAACCACCTCCTTAGCCCGCGTAATCTCCCTTACGTGGGCTTATTTTTTTCCTTTCATCCTGTTCTTACCCGCTTTTTTCCTCTCTGCTATACACTCTAACTAACGCTAAAAAAGGGAGCAGCGCGGATGGCAACCTATCCAGACAGTTTATTGATTCTCAACGGCAAAAGTGCGGGCAACGACGTGCTTCGCCAGGCCATTACCGAATTACGGGAAGACGGTGCGCGCATTCACGTGCGGGTGACGTTTGAAAAAGGCGACGCGGCACGGTACATCGATGAAGGCATCCGGCTGGGCGTCAAAACCATTATTTCCGGCGGCGGAGATGGCACCATCAATGAGATCGCCTCCGCGCTTATCGACCTGTCGACGACAGACCGCCCGGTGATGGGGATTTTGCCGCTTGGCACGGCTAATGATTTTGCCACCAGTGCAGGGATCCCAGAAGACTTCGGGAAAGCGCTACAGCTGGCAATTCTGGGTAAAGCGACCGCCGTAGACATTGCGCAGGTGAATGATAAAACCTGCTTTATCAATATGGCGACGGGCGGCTTCGGTACGCGCATTACCAGCGAAACGCCGGAAAAGCTAAAGGCGGCGCTGGGCGGCGTGTCATACCTGATCCACGGCCTGATGCGCATGGACACGCTGAAGCCCGACCGCTGTGAAATCCACGGTGAGAACTTCCACTGGCAGGGCGACGCGCTGGTGATTGGCATCGGCAACGGGCGTCAGGCGGGCGGCGGACAACAGCTTTGCCCGGAAGCGTTGATCAACGACGGTCAGCTCCAGCTGCGGATTTTCACCGGCGACGGACTGCTGCCCGCGCTGTTCACCACGCTGACGCAGCCAGAGGAAAGCCCAAACATTATTGCCGGGAAATCCGCATGGTTTGAAGTGAATGCCCCACACGGTATGACGTTTAACCTTGATGGGGAACCGCTGAGCGGGACGCAGTTCCGCATTGAGGTGTTGCCCGGTGCGCTGCAGTGCCGGTTACCGCCGGATTGTCCGCTTTTGCGCTGAGGGTTTGCCGGGTGGCGGCTACGCCTTACCCGGCTACAGTACCGAGCGCGTAGCCGCCACCCGGCTAAAAACCGCACAACCCTAATACACCGCCACCTCTCGCGCCATTTCGCGTGAATACTGCTGGCTGGCATTGACCAGCATCCGCGTATAGTCGGTTTTGGCCTGTCCGGCCACCAGCGCGTCGACGGTCAGGCTTTCGAGGATTTTGCCGTACTGCATCACCGCCACCTTCTGGCACAGGTGGGCAATCACGCCCAGATCGTGCGTCACCATCAGGTAGGTCAAATTTGACTCACGCTGAAGCTCCGCCAGCAGGTTGAGGATTTCCGCCTGCACGGAGACGTCCAGCGCCGAGGTCGGCTCATCCAGCAGCAGCACCTGCGGCTCAAGAATCAGTGCTCTGGCAATCGCCACGCGCTGGCGCTGGCCGCCGGAAAGCTGGTGCGGATAGCGGTCGCGAAACGCCCGGTTTAGCCCCACCTTGTTCAGCAAGGTATAAATGCGCCGCTCCCGATCGTTAATGCCGTGGATCTGCAGCGGCTCTTCCAGAATATCGCCGATAGTGTGGCGCGGATGCAGCGAGCCGTACGGGTCCTGAAACACCATCTGCACCCGACGGCACCGTTCCCGGCTGATGCGCTTTTCCAACGGCCTGCCGCCAATCGCCAGCTCACCGTCCCAGTGGGTAAACAGCCCGGCCAGACATTTCAGCACCGTGGTTTTGCCCGAACCGGACTCCCCCACCAGGCCATAAATCTCGCCCTCTTTCACGCTGATATTCACATCGTCCAGTACCTGATTGCGCTTCTCGCCTTGGCCGAACGCCAGGTTGAGGTGGTTAATCTCGATCATCTCTGCTCCTTACTCGGTGAGCCAGCTGGCCTGACGCTGTAATACCGGCAGCGTCGGACGGCGATGGTTGATTTCCGGCAGCGCGCTGATTAAACCCTGCGTGTACGGATGCTTCGCGTTATGCAGATCCTTCGCGGCAATCGACTCCACCACGCGCCCGGCGTACATCACCAGCACCCGGTCGCAGAAGCTGCGCACCAGGTTGATGTCGTGACTGATAAAGATCAGCCCCAGCCCGCGGGACTGCACCAGGTCGTCGAGCAGGCCGAGCACCTGTAAACGCACCGACACGTCCAGCGCCGAGGTCGGTTCGTCGGCAATCACCAGCTCCGGGTCGGTGATCAGCATCATGGCGATCATGATGCGCTGCCCCTGCCCGCCGGAAATCTCGTGCGGATAGAGGTGATACACCCGCCCGGGCTGGCGAATGCGCACCACGTCGAGCATTTCCAGCACTTTGGCTTTCGCTTCCGCCCTGCGCCCCGGATGATGAGTCAGCCAGGCTTCGGCAATTTGATCGCCCACGCAAACCACCGGGTTAAGCGAGTACTTAGGGTCCTGCATGATCATCGAGATACGCTTGCCGCGAATGCCACGCATCTGCGCCTCGCTGACAGAGTGTAAATCGACGTCGCCAAACTGCATCCGCGAAGCGCTGATTTGCGCTTTGGCCGGATGCAGGCGCAGCAGCGCCCGCCCGACGGTGGATTTGCCGGAGCCGGACTCGCCGACAATCGCCAGCTTTTCGCGTCCGAGCTGGAAAGAGACGCCGCGCACCGCGTGGGTTACTGCGCCGCCGTTGATGAAATCGACATGGAGGTCGCGCACGTCGAGCAGCGGGTTATTCGCTACGAGGATCGAGGATGTCACGTAGGCCATCTCCTAAGAAGTTGAACGCCAGGCTGTTGATCAGGATCGCCAGCCCCGGAATAGTCACTACCCACCAGCACTCCATCATGTAGGTGCGACCGCTGGAGATCATTGCACCCCACTCCGGCTCCGGCGGCTGTGCGCCAAGGCCGAGGAAGCCCAATCCGGCAGCGGTGAGAATGATCCCCGCCATGTTCATGGTGATACGGATAATCACCGACGGCAGGCACAGCGGCACGATGTGACGCCACAGCACGCGGGCCGATGACGCCCCCTGCAGACGCACGGCGGAGATAAAATCGGCCTGACGCAGGGAGAGCGTTTCGGCGCGCGCCAGACGGGCAATCGGCGGCCAGGCGGTGAGTGTGATCGCAATAACCACGTGCTCCAGCCCGGGCCCGAGCGCCGCCACAAACGCCAGCGCCAACACCAGGCTCGGGAAGGAGATAAAGATATCGGTCACGCGCATCAGCACGGCATCCACCTTGCCGCCGAAATAGCCTGCGGTGACGCCCAGCAACAGCCCCAGCGGGCCGACGGTCACGGAGACCAGCAGCACGATATAGAGCGTGATGCGCGAGCCGTACACCAGGCGGCTGAAGATGTCGCGGCCAAACTCGTCGGTGCCGAACCAGTGCTGCGCGTTCGGGGCGACCAGCGCGTTATTAAGGTCCTGTACCAGCGGATTGTATGGCGCGATCAGCGGCGCGAAGGCCGCCACAATCAGCAGCAGCAGAATAATCCCGCCGCCGATGGCGGTGAGCGGGTTGCGCGCCATCTTGCCGACAAAACCGGCGACGCGGCCCAGCGTACGCTTGATACGCTGGCGGCTTTCTGACGGCCCTGCCCCCAGCGGCGTATCCAGAGAAACGGTCATGATTTCGTCCTCGGGTCAAAGAGTTGATACAGCATGTCGGAGAGCAGGTTGAGCATCACGAAGATAACCCCCACCAGCAGCACGCAGCCCATGACCGCGTTCATGTCCCCGAGCAGCAGGCTGCCGGTGAGATACGAGCCGAAGCCCGGCCACGAGAAGACGGTCTCAATCAGCACCGCCCCTTCCAGCAGCGAGCCGTAGGCCAGCGCCACCACCGTCAGCAGCTGTACGAGGATATTGCGAAACGCGTGATTCCAGATCACCTGACGCTCGGTTAAGCCTTTTACTCGCGCGGTGATGATGAACTCCTGCGACAGCTGCGCCAGCATAAAGCTGCGGGTCATGCGGCTGATGTAGGCCAGCGAGTGGAAGCCGAGCAGCGAGGCCGGTAAAACCAGATGGTTAACAGCGTTCCAGAACACCGCGCCGTTCCCGGCCAGCAGCGCATCCACCGTCATCAGTCCGGTGCGGCGTGGGACTAAACCCTCCAGTCCGAGATCCAGACGTCCCGCGCCCCCCACCCAGCCAAGCCAGGCGTAGAACAGCAGCAGCCCCATCATCCCGACCCAGAAAATGGGCGTGGAGTAACCCGCGAGGCTGATGATGCGCACCACGTAGTCGGAAACGCTGTTGCGACGCGCCGCCGCCAGCACCCCCAGCGGGATGCCTAAGCCCGCGCCGACGATTATCGCCATCGTCGCCAGCTCAAGCGTCGCCGGGAAAACGCGCAGGATATCGGCGGTCACCGGTTTGCCCGTCAGCAGCGCGTTGCCCAGATCGCCGTGCAGAAGGTTACTGAGGTAAATGCCGAACTGCGTCAGCAGAGATTTATCGAACCCCAGCTGGTGATAGACCTGCTGGTAGGTGCTGTGGTCGGCATCCGGGCCAACAATCGCCAGCACCGGGTCGACGGGCATCACGCGGCCGATGAAAAAGGTCAGCAGCAGAAGGCCGAACAGCGTTACCAGCACCTGCGTGAGCCGCGTTGAGAAGCGCCGGGCCCGGGAGCCGGGCGCGAGGATCGCCACGCTCATTTTTCACCTCCGGTTTTGTAGACGTCGCGCAGGAAGGTCGTGGCCGACGGGTGCGACTGAAAGTTCTTCACCTCGTTACGCACCACCACCGAATCCACCATCTGCGACAGGGGGATCATCGCCGGGATCAGCGCGTCGTAGCGCACCTGGATCTGCTGGTAGTCGGCGACCTGTTTCTTCGGATCGCGCTCCAGCAGGGCCTTGTCGATCATCTCGTTGAGCGGCTTATCGTAAAAACTGGTGCGCCAGCCCTGGAAATTGGTCAGCCGGGCTTCGTCACTGTTGTCCGGGTTATAGACCAGCGCGCGCAGGCTGGAGTGCGGATGTGGCTCTACCCCGCTGCCCCCGCGCCCGACCAGCATGTCGAACCTGCGCTCGCGCATTGCGCCGTAGATCTGGTTCCCGGTGCCGGTGATGATTTTGGCGTTAATCCCCGCCTGCATCAGCGTTGACTGCACCGCAATGGCAATATTCAGGAACGGCTGATCCGCCAGCACCCTCAGGGTCGTATCAAATCCGTCCGGATAACCCGCCTCTGCCAGCAGTTTTTTGGCACGAGGGATATCGAGCTTATAGCCCGGGTCCGGCAGCGTTGATGGCATACCCGCCTTGATGGGGCGCTGGTGCAGCACACCGTAGCCCGGCATCAGCGCTTTATTGATGCCCTGATAGTCAATCAGGTAGCGCACCGCTTCGCGCACCTTCGGGTTAGCGAAATGGGCCTCCTTCATGCTCATCGCCACGTAGTAGACCGTGCCTTTTTGCACGGCTTCCACGGTGAGCTGGGGGTCTTTACGCAGAGCGTTGATGTCCGCCACCGCCATATTGTTGGCAATGTCGAGGTCACCCTTTTCAATCATCAGGCGCAGGGTTTGCGACTCCTGGAAATGGCGCAGCACCACGCGGCTCATCTTCGGCGCGTCGCGCCAGTAGTGCGGGTTACGCTGCATGCGCAGCACGTCCTTCGCCTGCCAGGTCTCCAGCATAAACGGGCCGGAACCGGCTTCGTTGGTGGTCAGCCAGCGGTTGCCCCAGTCGTTGTTGACCGCATGCTGCTGCACCGTTTTGCTGTCCAGCACGCCGAGGTTGCCGAGCGCGCCAAGGGAGTAAATCACCAGTTGCGGATCGTTGGCCTTTGGCAGGACAATCTGCACCGTGTTCGCATCGGGTGCGCTGATGTGACTATCGATGTTTTTCTTTGAAAATCCGTAGGATTTCCACACCGACGCCTGCGCAAGGTTGAGGTGCAGCAGGCGGCGCATCGACCAGACCACGTCCTCCGCCGTGAGCGGGTTGCCGGAGTGAAACTTCACGTCATCGCGCAGATGGAAGGTCAGGGTTTGACGGTCCGGCGAAATATCCCATGACGTTGCCAGCGCGGGCCTGACGTTGGTGAGTTCGTTCGGATCCAGCTCCACCAGCGAATCATAGAGATTGACCACAATGCCGACCACTTCGTTACCGGTCATTGCCGCCGGGTCGAGGGTCAGGAGGTTGTTCATATTCATGCCGATGATGAGCTGGTCGGGCGGCGTTTTTGCGACCGCCGCACCGCTCCCCATCATCAGCGAGAGCGCGAGCAAGCACGCCCCGGCTAAAGGAGATCGTTTCATGTATATATCGCCTG
Organism: Enterobacter sp. RHBSTW-01064; assembly: GCF_014103035.1. Taxonomy (NCBI): domain Bacteria; kingdom Pseudomonadati; phylum Pseudomonadota; class Gammaproteobacteria; order Enterobacterales; family Enterobacteriaceae; genus Enterobacter; species Enterobacter sp. RHBSTW-01064. The sequence goes on from NZ_JABXOU010000001.1 coordinate 767,060, forward strand.
TAGGGTACGTTTTTATCTGTCAGTCGTTGCTGACGGTATTGGCTTCGATATATGCAAAATTAATGTCTTCGCCCAGTCCCGGGCGGGTCGGCAGGCTGACCATGCCGTGCTCGTCCATCGGGTCGACCAGGCTGTTGAGGTACGCCGCCGGTTCGTCGTAGTCGAGGAACGGGTGCAGCAGGCCGCGCTCGTACCAACGGCAGTTTTTGATGGCGCCAATCACCGCCAGGCTCGCCGCGCCGTTGCCGTGTACTTCGCAGTCCATCCCGAAGGCTTCCGCCAGGTTCGCCACCTTCAGCGTCGGAGAGATGCCGCCCACGCCGTTTGACCCCGCGCGCAGGATGTCGCACGCTCCGGCTTTGATCCAGTCCGCGCGGCTGTGGTGCTTTCCGCCCAGGCTTTCCGGCCCGATAATCGGGATCGACAGATTTTCCGCCAGCCAGGCGTAGGAGGCCATGCTCTCCTCTTCCATCGGTTCTTCGAACCAGGCGAAGTTGAGTTTTTCCAGCTCCTTGCCGATGTACAGCGCCTCGGTGCGGCTGTACCAGTGGTAGCCATCGATCATGAGATCGATATCCGGGCCAACCGCTTCACGCACGGCGGCGCAAGCTTTGACGTCCATCTTCGGGTTGGGCGCAAAGGAGACCGGCGGCATCCAGGTATGCAGCTTGATGGCCTTGTACCCGCGCGACACCAGCGTCTCGGCAAAGCGGGCGTACTCGTCCGGCGTGGATAAGCCATCCGGCAGATCGTCACCGCACATGGTGCTGCCGTAGGCCGGGACCTTGTCGCGATAGCCGCCCAGCAGCTTCCAGACCGGCATGTTGAGCTTGCGGCCAATCAGATCCCACAGCGCCTGTTCGACGAAGCCCAGCGCGCGCTCGGTCAGCTGATGCGCGCTACCGCGCTGCCAGTGCGCCAGATCCTGCCAGATGCGCTCGCGGTTGAACGCGTCCTGGCCGACCAGCACCTTGCGAAAGAAGGTGTTGACCACAAAGGGGCGTACCACTTCCGGCGGCGCGAAGGAATACCCTTTGGTGCCATCATCTGCCGTAATAGAAAGCATCGCCATTTTAGCCATGCTCTCAGGCCCCGGATGCGAATGCCCGGCAGCGTCGGAAACCCGACGCGTCGGGTACTGGAAGACGGTGACGTTTACAGATTCAATTTTCATTATCAGTCCTTAAGACGACAGAGGTTCAGCGCGATTCGAATTTTGAAAAGCCGTTTCGAAACTAACTTTAAGCGCAAAATTCGTCCGCTGCCTTAGACAGATTCCGCTAAGCGCTGACCATTTTTTGTGCATATGCACGGGAAGGAGTGATAGTTTTCACAAAAGGAAGGGGAAGTGTGAGGTGGATCGGGAGAAATAAAATGCGGTATTTATTGCCCCTCACCCCGGCCCTCTCCCGAAGGGAGAGGGAGCAAACCATCCCCTCTCCCCTGTGGGGAGAGGGTTAGGGTGAGGGGGAAATGTCTTAAGCAATCGTCACTTTACTGTCCAGATAGACGTCCTGAACCGCATTAATCAGCTTCACGCCGTCGGCCATGGTTTTCTTAAACGCCTTACGGCCCAGGATCAGCCCCATGCCGCCCGCGCGTTTGTTGATCACCGCCGTGCGCACCGCGTCTGACAGGTCAGTATCACCGCCTGCCGCCCCGCCGGAGTTGATCAGCCCCGCGCGGCCCATATAGCAGTTCGCCAGCTGGTAGCGCACGAGATCGATCGGGTTATCGCTGGTCAGCTTGCTGTAAACGCGATCGTCGGTATAGCCGAAGTTCACCGCCTTATAGCCGCCGTTATTTTCGGCCATTTTCTGCTTCACGATATCCGCGCCGATGGTCGCCGCCAGGTGGTTCGCCTGCCCGGTCAGGTCGGCCGACACGTGGTAATCCACGCCGTCTTTCTTGAACGCGTTGTTGCGCAGATACGCCCACAGTACGGTGACCATGCCCAGCTCGTGCGCGCGCTCAAACGCCGCAGAAATCTCTTCAATCTGACGACGAGACTGCTCAGAACCGAAATAGATGGTCGCCCCTACCGCCACCGCCCCCATGTTGAACGCCTGCTCGACGCTGGCGTAAAGGGTCTGGTCATATTCGGTAGGGTAGCTGAGGGTTTCGTTGTGGTTCAGCTTCACGAGGAACGGAATGCGGTGGGCGTAGCGACGCGAAACCGAAGCCAGCACGCCGTAGGTGGAGGCCACACAGTTACAGCCCGCTTCAATCGCCAGCTCAACAATGTTCTTTGGATCGAAGTAGAGCGGATTCGCCGCGAAAGAGGCGCCCGCCGAATGCTCAACGCCCTGGTCTACCGGCAGAATAGAGAGATACCCGGTACCGCCCAGTCGCCCGGTGTTATAGAGCGTCTGCATGTTTCGCAGCACGGCAGGCGGACGGTTGTTGTCCACCATCACGCGGTCCACGTAGTCATGCCCGGGCAGGTAGAGCTGGTCAGCTGGAATGGTCATACAACGATGCTGTAAGAGGCTGTCGGCGTCTTTGCCAAGCAACTGCGCAATATCAGTCATAGTGATGCTCCCGTAAGTCCGACGTCGCGTCGGAGCGTGTGATCCAAACCCACATTTTTGCAGGCAGACTAAGCCTGGTACCGACTTAACAGATTTTCCACCGTCTGCAACTTTTTTAAGCACAATCTGCTGGCTCGTTTCATGTACAACAATTTTGTTACACTGATCAAACATTCACCTCAAAGGTATTTAAAAGGTATTATTAAGTGGTATGTTAAAGGCGTACCCTCACTGACATGCAGGATTAAAAAATGAAAACGAAAGTCCAACTGTCATTCATGATGTTTGTTGAATGGTTTATCTGGGGCGCCTGGTTTGTGCCGCTGTGGCTGTGGCTGAGCAAAAGCGGTTTTACCGCCGGTGAAATCGGCTGGTCTTATGCCTGCACCGCCATTGCCGCAATCCTTTCACCGATTCTGGTCGGCTCGCTGACGGACCGCTTCTTCGCCGCTCAGAAAGTGCTGGCGGTGCTGATGTTCGCCGGTGCGATTCTGATGTACTTCGCCGCACAGCAAACCCAGTTCAGCACCTTCTTCCCGTTGCTGCTGGCCTACTCCCTGACCTATATGCCGACCATCGCGCTGACCAACAGCATTGCCTTTGCCAACGTGGATGACGTCGAGGCAGACTTTCCGCGCATCCGCGTGATGGGCACCATTGGCTGGATCGCCTCAGGCCTGGCGTGCGGGTTCCTGCCGCAGATGATGGGCTATAGCGACATTTCCGATACCAATATCCCGCTGCTGATGACCGCAGCGAGCTCCGCCCTGCTCGGCGTCTTTGCCCTGTTCCTGCCGAATACGCCGCCGAAGAGCACCGGCAAGCTGGACTTTAAGGTGATGCTGGGGCTGGACGCGCTGATCCTGCTGCGCGACAGAAACTTCCTGGTGTTCTTCTTCTGCTCGTTCCTGTTCGCCATGCCGCTGGCCTTCTACTACATTTTCGCCAACGGCTATCTCACCGAAGTCGGCATGAAAAACGCCACCGGCTGGATGACGCTGGGCCAGTTCTCCGAAATCTTCTTTATGCTGGCACTGCCGTTCTTTACCAAACGCTTTGGTATTAAGAAGGTCTTGCTGCTGGGGCTTATTACCGCTGCCATCCGCTACGGCTTCTTTGTTTACGGCGGTGCGGAACAGTACTTCACCTACGCCCTGCTGTTCCTCGGCATTTTGTTGCACGGCGTAAGCTACGACTTCTATTACGTGACCGCGTACATCTACGTGGACAAAAAAGCGCCAGCGCACATGCGCACCGCGGCGCAGGGCTTGATCACGCTGTGCTGTCAGGGCTTTGGTAGCCTGCTGGGTTACCGCTTGGGCGGCGTGATGATGGAAAAAATGTTCGCTTACAAAGAGCCGGTGAATGGGCTGACCTTCAACTGGGCCGGAATGTGGACATTTGGTGCAATCATGATTGCCGTGATTGCCGTGCTGTTTATGCTGTTTTTCCGCGAATCGGATAAAGAGATCACCGCAATTGAGGTGGTTGATGGCGATACCGCGCTGACACAAGGGGAAGTTAAATGAAACAAGAACGTGTTCTCGGTGCCCTTTACGGGCAGGCGTTAGGGGATGCGATGGGCATGCCGTCGGAGCTGTGGCCGAGAAAGCGCGTCAAGGCGCACTTCGGCTGGATCGACCGTTTCTTACCCGGCCCGGCGGAGAATAACGCGGCCTGCTATTTCAACCAGGCAGAGTTCACCGACGATACCTCGATGGCGCTCTGTCTGGCGGATGCGATTATCGAGTGCGACGGGCAGATTAACGCGGACGTTATCGGCAAGCATATTCTTCGCTGGGCGCTGGATTTCGACGCGTTTAATAAGAACGTGCTCGGCCCGACCTCCAAAATTGCGCTTAACGCCATTCGCGACGGCAAGCCGGTGAGCGAACTGGAAAACAACGGCGTGACCAACGGGGCGGCGATGCGCGCCTCTCCACTGGGCTGCCTGCTCCCGGCCACGCGTCTGGAGCATTTTGTTGAGCAGGTGGCGCTGGCCTCCAGCCCGACCCATAAATCCGATCTCGCCATTGCCGGTGCGGTGGTGATTGCCTGGGCGATTTCCCGCGCCGTCGACGGCGAAAGCTGGCAGAACATCGTTGATGCCCTGCCAGGGATCGCCCGCTTTGCGCAGGAGGCGAAAACCACCACCTTCAGCGCGTCACTCGCGGCGCGTATTGAACTCGCGCTGAAAACCGTACGAGACGCCAACGGGATTGAGTCCGCCAGCGAGCAGCTGTATCAGCTCGTGGGTGCCGGAACCAGCACCATCGAATCCGTTCCGGCGGCCATTGCGATGGTCGAACTGGCGGGAACCGACCCAAACCGCTGCGCCATTTTATGCGCCAACCTGGGCGGCGATACCGACACCATTGGCGCAATGGCCACAGCAATCTGCGGCGCATTGCGCGGCGTGCAGGCCATTGACCCGACGCTGAAGGCCGAACTCGACGCCGTTAACCAGCTCGATTTTGGTCACTACTGCGAAAAACTCCTGCACTATCGGGAGCAACGGGAGGGCATATGACGTCTTTGGCTCAGCACCTTGAAACCTTGCACGCTACGCGCCCGGTGACGGTGCTGGGCGCGGCGGTGATAGACGTCATCGCCGACGCTTACGCCCTGCCCTGGCGCGGGTGCGATATTGAGCTAAAACAGCAGGGCGTCAATATCGGTGGCTGCGCGCTCAATATCGCCATCGCCCTGAAGCGGCTCGGCATTGCGGCGCAAAATGCCCTGCCCGTCGGTCACGGCGTGTGGGCGGATATTATTCGCAACGCCATGGCGAAGCAGGATCTGCACAGCGCGGTGGAAGCCGATACGGGTGATAACGGCTGGTGTCTGGCGCTGGTGGAGCCAGACGGCGAGCGCACCTTTATGTCCTTTAGCGGCGTGGAGAACCAGTGGCAGCAGCGCTGGCTGGATGCGCTTCACGTTCCGCAAAACAGCCTGGTCTATTTATCCGGCTATCAGCTGGCCTCGCCGTGCGGCGAGCTGCTGACACGCTGGCTGGAGGGGTTGCAGGACGTGACGGCATTTATCGATTTTGGTCCCCGCATCGCAGATATCCCCGATGCGCTGATGGCGCGGATTATGGCCTGTAGACCCATTGTGTCGCTCAATCGCCAGGAGGCGGAGCTTGCCGCAGAAAGGCTGGGTGTTGAAGTGGAAACCCTCGGCACGCAGTGGCAGCGGCGTTTCGGTGCCGCGCTGATTGTGCGCCATGATAAAGACGGCGCCACATGGTATGACGGTGACGTCTCGGGCGTTGTTCCGGCGTTCCCGGCGACGGTTGTGGACACCATTGGCGCAGGCGACAGCCACGCGGGCGGCACGCTTGCCGGGCTGGCGGCGGGATGGTCGCTGGCGGACGCCGTTCTGCTGGGGAATGCCGTGGCGTCCTGGGTGGTCAGCCACCGCGGCGGCGATAGCGCCCCGACTCGCGACGAATTACTCCTCGCACACAAAGACGTATAGATCGCTGCGGCAGTAGCTGATGCTGTACTCAATCGGCCGGTGCTGTTGGTCAAGCGCAACCTGCTTGATCACCAGCACCGGTATTTTTTCGTCCATCTTAATGTGCGCCTGAAATTCGCTGTCCGGCATACGGGCGCTCACGCGCGAACGGGTACGCTGCGGGAAGATATTCTGGCTGCGGAAGTAATCGTACAGCGAGACGCCAATCGCATCGGGGTCGAGGATAAATCCCGTCGGCACCCAGGACTCCTCAATCGAGACGGCGTCATCATCAACGTAGCGAATACGCTTGAGCAGGAAAACCTCGCTCTCGGGGGGAATGGAAAGATGGTTCGCCACCTCTTCGGGACACTTCACCACCCGCTTGTTGACCCATAGCGTATTAGGCTTTTGGCCGCGCAGCACCACCTGCTGGGAAAAGCCGCGCGCTTCTTTCAGTGAATATTCAAAGATATTGTTGATTTGCGTGCCATAGCCGCGGGAACGCGTCACCACGCCCTCTTCCTCCAGCGCCTGCATCGCTTTTCGCACGGTGATGCGCGACACACCGGTTAACTGGCTCAGATCGCGCTCGCCGGGCAAAATATTCCCGTGCTCCAGCATGCCGCTTCGCACCGCATTTTTTACCGTTTCGGCAAATTTCAGGTACAGCGGCGTGTTGTCCGGGGCGGCGATCCGTTCATTCAGTTGAGCGATTAACCGGGTATGCGCTTGTTCCATCTCTGTTTTCTCAGGCGTGGTGTTTCCTGCCAGTATACTGGGTTACCACCACGCATGAAAATGATGAACCGGCCCAATACCGTGACCCACTTCCAGAGTATCGGCTTTTGCCAGCGCCGCGGAGAGCCAGATTTTCGCTTCGCCCACCGTATCGGCCCAGCTGTCATGCCGTGGACGCAGCGCAGCCAGCGCGGCAGAGAGCGTGCAGCCCGTACCGTGGGTGTTTTTGGTCTGCACGCGCGGCGCGGTAAAACGCATTTCGCCGTCGCGGGTAAAGAGCCAGTCCGGGCTTTCGGCATCATCAAGATGACCGCCCTTCATCAGTACCGCGCCGCAGCCCATCGCCAGCAGCGCGTTCCCCTGGGCTTTCATTTCACGTTCGTTTTGCGCGTGCGGGGCACCCAATAGCGCGGCGGCTTCCGGCAGATTGGGCGTGATCAGCGCCACCTGCGGCAGTAGCTTTGTGCGCAGCGTCTCCACGGCGGAGGCGGAGAGCAGCGGGTCGCCACTTTTCGCCAGCATGACGGTATCCAGCACCACGTTTTGCACCTGATAACGCTTAAGCCGCTCGGCCACCGCTTCCACAATGTCCGTTTCGGCCAGCATGCCGATCTTAGTGGTATCGATGCGCACGTCGCTGAACACCGAATCCAACTGCGCGGCAACAAAATCTGGCTCGATACGGTAGACCGACTGCACGCCGCGCGTGTTTTGCGCCACCAGCGCCGTAATGACGGAACAGCCATATGCGCCAAGGGCCGAGAAGGTTTTCAGGTCAGCCTGGATACCCGCGCCGCCGCTGGGATCGGTACCGGCAATGGTCAGAGCGTTAATCCGCTTCATGCCTGCTCCTCCAGCGTGTAGAGCGCATCCAGGAACGCGCTGGCAAAACTGCCCGGGCCACGAGACTGCGCAATAGCCACCGTTCCGGCTCGCTTCATCCATCCGCAGGCGGCCGTGACGTTATCCAGCCGGTCGCCCGGCAGCGAGCAGCTCGCCGCGACGACGGCGGAGAGCGCGCACCCGGTGCCCACCACGCGCGTCATCAGCGGGTCACCGCCCGTTACGCTGCGCGTGCGCTGTCCATCGGTGATGTAATCCACTTCTCCCGTGACCACGACAATTGCATTCGTCTGACGCGCCAAAGCCTGCGCGGCAGGCACCGCGCTGGCTGCGGTGTCGGTGGTATCAACGCCGCGCCCGCCCGCGCTCATCCCGGCAAGGGCAAGGATTTCAGAGGCGTTACCGCGGATCGCGGCTGGTTTAAGGGAGAGAATTTGATGGCAAAAGCGGGTACGGAACGCGAGCGCGCCAACGGCAACCGGGTCGAGCGTCCATGGCTTACCCGCCGCCACCGCGCGTTCAATCGCCCGACGCATCGACTGAGCGCGCGGTGCGGTCAGCGTGCCAACGTTAATCAGCAGCGCATCGGTGATTTCAGCAAACTGCTCGGCTTCTTCGGCCTCAATCACCATCGCTGGTGATGCACCGAGAGCCAGCAACACGTTGGCCGTGAAGGTCTGTACCACATCGTTGGTCATACAGTGCGTGAGCGGGGAACGGGTTCGGAACTGATGTAAAACGTGTAAATCGAGCAGGTCAGGCTGCATGGGTTCGCTCCTGCCTTGCGTGAAGAAGCGATGACCGGGAAGGCATCTGACTTCCCTACGCTGGCATTATCCAGATCAGGTAATACGGGTATTTCTCAGCCTTCACAAAGAAGGGCACCCCGAGTCAAATAAATCAAAATCAAAGACTTGCGATTAACGTCCCGTTAATCCCTGTTCTGGATAATGCCAGCGGAAAGCCAAAGACTCAACCCTAAAAAATGCTCTGTGTCCCAGCTTGGGTCTCAAGTTGTGGCTCACAGTACCAAACACCGAACACAAAAAAGGCCGGGTTTCCCCAGCCTCAACAGCACAATTAAAGGTGCCTTCACAAATCTATTTACCTAGATGTGCTCTTACCTTAGCGGTGCCATTACCAACAGCTCTAACAGCAGCCCTAAGCTGAGATTCAGTAACACCCAACGCTTGGGTCCAATATGCTACTTCCCAAGATTCACTCAAGCTGATGAAACGTTTATCTTCTGGCTGCCGACGCTGTAAGTTATCTGCCATTTGGTTTGTCCTGAGTATTACAAGCTTATGCCTGCACACTACCTATATGACTTCTCTACCACTTCGTAAACGGTCAGTTATCAAACAATTGACACTGGTCATAAAACCAGTAAAAACTTTTTTCCGAGCTTGCTAAGCTTGCCGCTTCGCTTCTATCATAACTACTACATATTGTGTTTATTGATATAACAAATACAATATATCCAAAAATCCATCCCGTGAATAGGTGTTGAAATGGCGAACAATGATAAGCAATCCTCGAAAGATGTAGCTCATCTGGCGGCAGAGACTCTAAACAACCCAAACGCCTCTGCGATTCAGAAAAGTTTAGCGGGTTCGGTGCTATCACAAGCAGGAACAAAAAATCAGACTGGCGCGAACATGGAAGCCAAAGCATCAGCAGCTTTGAAAAACCCACGTTCAAGCGAGGTTACTAAAACCTTAGCTGGTTCGGTTGTTTCTCAATCGAATAAAAAGCGCTAAAAAAAAGCCGGGATTAACCCGGCTCTCATGTTTTCAGTTTCCATTGTCGCTGTTCGCTCAAGTAGTACCTAATAGCGCTGTCGAATCCATGCGTATGGATGCGGTCAAGTAAGCTGGAACGACTACACTCAAGCCTGCGTGCTAATGCAGACATGTTGATGATCGAATCATCGCCTTTACCGTCCAGAATCCACTGCATCAGCGGCATGTTGCCAGTACCGATCAAAGCTAATTTCATATGTATCTCCTTTCGAGATTTGCCACAGGCAAACCCGATAACGGGTATCTGTGTATCTCCTCTTCTTTGCCTCGCCAGCAGCGGGGACAATGCGTCCCCAATAACTGCTCACTGATCGTTAAGCTGCGTCGTTCGCCAGTTTGGTCACAAAGTCTGGACGGTACACCACAGGCAAGATTGAGCTTTCCGCGAATAGCTCCACGTTCTTAAACTTGTCCTGTATGCTCCAGATACGGAAATCAACCGGATCAGCAAATGCAAGATCAAGATTGCGGCTGGTAGCCGTTGCTACATAACCGAAAGGCAGAGCAATATCAGAGGATAGCGGTTTGCTAAAGCGCGGAACCAAGAAGGATTCATCCGGACCAATTCCATAAAGATTTTGGTCCGTTACTTCCACCACTCGGACATTTTCAATAATGAATGTTGAGAACGCCGGAAGCACTTCTTTGTTAAACAGTACATCACGATCAAGCATACCGAACTGAACATTCTGGCGCACGTCTGGGTGATACTTGATGCCGCGAAAAACATTACTACCTGCAAACAAGATAAATCCATCAAGCTGACCAGCAAGCCCCCCCATACGCACTTTAGCGGCGGTTACAGCATCATCGAGGCTGCGAAGTGGGTCACCAGAGCTAACGTTGGTTTTGATTGTCCCAGTTGCCTGTTGATATCCAAATTCATCTTCCCAGGAAATGATCGGCTGCTGGGTGTAGGTCGCTTCGACGGTATTACGAAAAAGCGCATCAGCAAAAATCCGCTCACGGGTACGCATGTACTTATCGTGCATTGCTACAGCAGAAGAAGTGACCGCATCCATTACAGACATTTGCAGGTCGGAGCCTGGTTTGCGATATGGTTGCACGTCTGCCGCTGTAATACGGTCCTGAAAAGCATAAAGCGGAGCTTCAATCAGGTGATTGCTAGCGCTACGCTTAGGAATGCTGGACCACTCTGAGCCGTAACGATTAACAGAGCTTGCCACCTTCTGGGCGACTTCATCAATGATATCAAGGCTGACCTTTGGACTAGCCGAAGTCTGTCGATCATTGAAAACGTTAAGCGTGGTCAGCAAAGTGTTCTTTGCATCCATGTTAACAAAGGTATTGGTGTAATCCGCGTAGCTGAAATTGGTTGATAGTCCCATGTTGTCTTCTCCTTGTTATTATTCTGCGTCCGGTGCGCTGGTACGGATTGCGCCCATTTTGGTGAGTGCTGCAATAGCATTGGCGGCAGCGGTAGCGCCCATAACAGCGACGATGGTGTCTTGTTTGATGTAAATCCCGCGATCAGCAACGATGATATGAGCAGCATCTTCTGCCCTGTGGTGGCTCAGGACCAGCAGGCAGTCATCACCAGAGACATAAGCAGCCCCAGCGCTGGTAATGCAACTACCCGGCTGGACTTCTACAGCTAGATCGACAGTAATAGTCTTGCGGTCAAAATTCGGATCGACTGCATACGCGATCACGTCATTGTAAGAACGTTCAGTTGTTCCCATTTTCATATAATTAACTCCCGTTAAATTTCACATAGCTATGTAAACAAAAGGCCAGCGCCTGCTTGAGCCGTAAACGGCGACAGGGCCAGCCTTTCGAATTGTTCCGATGAAAAAAAGTGACCGGACGGAGAGTCGTCCGGTGTGAATTTCACTGGTAGGAATGAGGAGGCGGCAACGCTCCAAAGAATGGGTAAGGAGACCCAAAAACGTTGCCACCTGATGCCGTTAGTGTCCGGCTGACAACCTGTCGAGGAGGACAGGAATTTTGGCAAATCCACCTTGGGTGGAAATCTTTTCTGGAGTACACCCAGCGGCTATGGCGTAGCCTTTCTGTGAGAGTGCAGGTCATTGGATGTACTTTAGAAAAGAGGCTCTGAACGGTGTCACAGAGCCTGCTTTATATTTCGTAAGGAGAAGGAATGACAATGGCTGTTGTACGCACATACAATTTAAATTATCACCCTATGCAATTATTTTAACACGAAACAATATCTTTCACAACAAATACTTGGCATATTTGACGGAAATATATTGACTTCCTGTGAAATTTGTTATTGAGATAATGAGACCCCATCATGAGGGCATTTTATGATGTTTTATTGAGCAACGCCCAGAATGAGGTTGTTCTGCGCCTGTTCGTAGTCCCTCAGTTTTGTATCAATCAAACCGTTAATAGCGCCGTCATTCACGTTAATATCAAGCGGTGAGAGTTTAATCTCAGCTTCGCCAGTGACCGCAACAGGAATCGGCTGTCGCTGCGTCATGCTGTCAATTGTCGGAACCGTGAACGTTGGTTGCTGGGGTTGTATTGAGTTGAAACCAGGAACATTCAACGCTAGCGCTGGATCGTTATACGCCGTGCCTGAGCCAATATTGCTCGGTGCTGAACTATCCAGCCACGGATAAATCTGCTTAAGGGTCTGACCGATGCTACGTGGATCAAATCCTGTCTTTTCCTTAATCCAATCGGCAGCACCGTTTGCGGAATCATCCACAACGGTGTTGTAGACTGCATCCGGAAGTGTTGCACCCTCGTTAACACGTTGGCCCACCCGTCCGGCAAATAACAACATATCAGCAGTCGCCTGGCCTACAGCCTTCCCCAAACTATCCATAATAGGAACGAGGCCAGCCATACCTTTGCTAAAGCTGGAAGTGTTCTTGCCAACCTCTCCCAGCCCATCAGCAAAACCTGAGCTAAAAATATCACTCAACGAATCGTTGATCCTGGAATATTCAACAGAGAGAGCACCCAAACGGTTTAACTGTTCCTGTTGTGCGTCTGACAGGGCGTAACCATTACGGGCGAGGTCATCCATGCGTTTCTGAACAGCGTCACCACCGTCTACAAAGGCGGGTAAAACCTTGCTCGCATCGTTGATACTTTCTGCAAACGCAGCCGTTTCCTTACTAGAAAATTTGAACTGACGGGACAACTGAGCCAGGTAAACCATTGCGGTGTTAAAATCGAGCTTGTCTAGCTCCTTAATAACGCGCTTCGCCGTCGCTGCATTGGATTTGCCAGCGATGGCATTGATAAGGTCGCCTAGTTCACCAGCACCGGACAACGTCGCTTTGCCGCTCTTGTCGGTCTTCCAAATCCCATTGGCGGTCAACTGGCCCACCTTATCTCTAAAGTCAGCCTGGAAATCCAGCATTTTATCTGGGGAAATGTTAAAGCCAGTCTTATTTGCAACAACATCACGCACCGCTTCATATTCAAGGCGTGAAATACCTTGAGACTGTAGAGTTTTCATCTGTTGGTTGCGCTCAACGCTCCCCTGTAGGGTCTGACCAACACGAGCAACCCCCATTGAGCCAATCAGGGAACCCCCTGCAATTACACCAGTAGCAGCGAGGCCACCATAACCACGTTCGCTACGTTCACGGGTCAGACGTTGAGCATTGATGCGCCCTGCTCGCTCGGCTTTCGCTTTATCTTTAACAATCTGGCGGTTAATACGCGCCTGGCGTCTGGTTTCCAGAGTCGCTTTAGCAAGTTCATGGCGCATTTCTGCGATGGTATAACGCTGCTCGGCGTACCCCTTAGTGGCCTCTTTAATGGCCTGCACCGCTTTCATTTTGTCAGCCAGGGATGCAGCTTCGATATGGCTGATCGTCAAGCTTGCCCTGCGGAGTGTATCGTGAGCGGTGATTTGTCGTTTAAAAGCCGCCTCTTTCTCACGCTGGCGCTTCTCTTCCAGGGCCATCGCCTTTTTGGTGGCTGCGATGTCAGCAGCAACAGCGCCGTGACCACGGTTCATTGCGTCAGTCTGACGGGAAACAAGACCAGGATCGTAATGTTGACCGCCCATGTTAGGGTTGTAGGTCATCGCTCGTGATCTGGCTGCGGCCTGCACTTTTGCGGATATATTGGCTAAACGGGCGTTTTGTCTCCGGATCTGTTCACTATCTGCCAATTGTTGAGCCTGCCCTCTGGCGTTAAGAGCCTGCATTTTCCGGGCGTGAGCCTCTTCCTGTTTTGCGATCTTTGCCTGGGCTTGGGCCTGGCGTTGTTGCTCTAGCGAAAGCTTTTGAGCCATTTTAAGGCGCTGTGTTTGAGCACGGGCTGCTTCAAGAGCCGATTTACCCTCACTCTGGGCGGTTCGCTTCTGAGCTTGCTCCAGCGCTTTAGCGGGTTTGGTAGTTAATTGCTGAAGTGACAGAATTTTCTTCTTCGCTGCTTCGTAACTAGAGCGGGAAATTTCCCAGCTTACGATATTGACGGTGCTCGTCACTATCTTGTTGGTTGCTCCACTACTCATTGCCCCCCCTGCTGCTTGATGATATTGCCGTAACGATCAGGATCAGATTTTGCGAGAGCAGCAGCCGCTGCTTTAGCCTTCGCCAGCATTTCAGGATCGATATGGTCAGCGGTATGACTTACCACCGGACGACTATCAGCCCCCAACGATTTAGAGATCCGTTTAACCTTGGTGGACGTATCCACCGGGGATGATTTGAGGTATTCAGGATGCTTTTCTAAGTGCTGGGCGGTGACGCTCTTTAGATTATCCCGCGCCTTTTCCAATGCATACTGTTCTGCTGACATGCCATGCATAGCGGCAAAAATCCGATCTCGGATGCTTAGTGTCATTTTATGGTATCTCCAGAGTAGGATTAGCCCGCCGATCAGGACGTGACGAAGCGCCAGCCAGACCACGGGCAGGTAAAAGATGTAATTAAGGGTCAAGATTCCCCGTCAGGGATGTTAGTAGTGCAGGCGTGGTGAACGTCGCTGTGGGTTCTTCTGTTTTCTGGCGACTGTTTCACGATAGGCCACAAACAACGGATCAGTATGATCCGGCATTCGGGATGCCATTTCTTTCTCAGTGATTCCTTCACGCTTAAGAAGCGTTACCACGGTGAATAGAGGCAGTTGAAGGTCAGCACAGATTTTTGCCAGCATTGCGCCGGATTCGTAGTACATTCGGGCCATTCGCTTAGTGGCATACTGACTGGTATTGCTTATCTTGCGACAGCGAGGATTCCACGAGTTATCGTAAAGGCCTTTTACCAGGTCATACGGCAAGCGTAGGAGCAGCGCCGTTTTGCCTGGAGAATAACCGTGCACGAGCATTTTTTTAGCAGTCTCGATCAGCGAAGAATCACGAGAGCGGGATTTGTAAAAGCGGGACAAATCTGGGTTTTCAGCCTTTAGGCCGTTGCATTCAACATTGTTCAATTCTTCTCCGTATATCAAAATGGTATCGTTTCATTGGAAAAATCATGCACAGATTCAGATTTCGGCAGTAAGTGCACAGGGATGTATTCAGGCAGAGCCGCCTCAATCCAAACGGGGATACTGTGCTGGATCTCCTCTTCGGATTTTCCTTCCCGATGTGCCTTGTAAGCTCGTGCCATAGCATAAGCGAACCCATATTTTTTTAGAGTTCCATCATCATTACGCTTGGGAGCATCATCACCGCTCAGGGCATCGATAAATTCTCCAGTGATCACGCCGTTTTCATCAAAGATCGTTACCTTGCTCAGTTCTTCAAAGTAGTGCTGGTCGATCAAAGCTACGATCCTGTCAACATCGGCTTCACCGTGTGAAGCACCATACTCCATAAATCCGAAATCTCCGGGACCATTTTCACGCCAGCACTTCAAGGAGTCGAGGTCAGCTATCTGGGGGGATTCTTGTTTTTTGACTTTTGGGAATTGGATAACATTTCCACCATTCACCGTATCATCACAGGAAATAGCATCGCCGCTATCACCAGCAGGCTGTGAAACGCCAGATTGCTGTTCAGGATCATTCGTGGCAGGTGCAGGGGCCACAGTAACGGATTGTGCGCCATTCTCGCTCTCCTCGATTATTGGCTGTGCTATTTTTTTCGTCTTCTTGGTTTTCAGACCACTGACCCGAACATGATCGTAAGACGGCTGACCATTCGACAATTCCTGATAGATGAATTCCAGGTTGTGATCGATATCGGTAAGCTGTTTAACGAAGTACTCGCAGGCATGACCTGACTTCTTCGCCTTTGGCGCTTCCCAGTCAATAAGGCCCAGCGCCTTGAGATCCTTCTTCACCTTCTTGAAGGTCGATTTAGAAACGTCACACTTGATAGCAAGGTTTTCATCTGAATCGTAATAGTGACCAGTTGACTTGCCAGCCGCGATGTTTTTTGGATTAGTCAAACCACGGAACTGATCTTCCAGATGGGCATAAATTATTCTGTGGTCGTTCGTTACCCTGATCACTTCTCCTGTACTTTTTACAGCAATTGTACGAGCGTCCAAGCGCTTAGGAATAATGCGTGATGGTTCTTTGATAACGTTAGATTTTACTGCTTCTGTCATTTTGATCTCCGTTAGGTTTCGCCTTGCTGGCTAATGCTGGTTTGATGTCTGGTGTGTTGTCGAAAATGTGCGCGGCAGTCTCCAAGATTTCATTACAGAGCCGTGCCAGTGGCTTATCCTGCCTGTTAGCTTCAGCCAGTAGAGCTTGATAAATGTGCTGCTGGAATTTGATGTTCATCCAATTGTCCTCCTCGTTCTGGGTACAAAAGAAACCTCGCCAGTGGTCGCCCAGAAGGCGAACCGGCTCAGGTTTTGTTCAGTGTTGTTAAGCTGCGGTTGCTGTCGGGAACTCGCCAATCAGTGGGAAACCGTAGGATTCCAGTTCTTCAGCACCAGTTGTTGCCACAAGCAACATAATGATTTGTTCGTGGGTCAGATCAAGATTGAGCTTGCTCAGGTAAAGTTGGCGGTGACCTTCTAGAATTGGGCGAAGAATTTCGGTCAATTCCATTCCTGCGGCACGTTGATTGCTCAGAGGCTTCAGCACCGACTTCACTGCCCGTGCATGTTTCGCCTTTTTCCGTTCCTGCTTCAGGATATGAAGACAGACGGCGATCTGTGGGAATCGAGCATGTACAGCATCCGCGCCACCATTTCTACTAATGAAGGCCCACAAGGCTGATTTGGTGTATTTGCCGTTCAGGATGAGAGCAGCGATCTGCTCGCCTGTCATAGTGGTCAGGTCGAGACGTTGGGATTTCGGTTTATTCATTGGGTTCTCCGTTTCTGTTGAAAGAATTATTCGCGGAGGTCTTTTTGTACCCGTTTTGTATTGCCGTGAGATTGACAAGGGATGTCGTGATAACGGCAGGATTATTCGAGGATTCGTAGGAAAATCATTACCCTACCTATTCATTATATCAGTTTTCACTTGAAATAGAAAGCTTTATTTTAGCAAATTTTATAATGCCTCATCATAACATTATCAACTACCGAAATCTTTGTCAATAGGGCTAAATCGCTCTGTAACGCATTCTGCGGGGACTTGCCTTTATAGCAGTACCATCGTATTACCAACACCATTTAAACGCCGTAGAGAGGCGCTGAGGAAGTCAGTTAGCCAACCCACGCCGCCCCGGAGTAGATCGGGTAAACAAGTTTGCCCCTGTCGCCAATCGGCTCCATTCACATTGGACTACCGCGCGTGTTTCACGCTTGCTTTTCCACACAGTGAGAGCGGTAGCTCTCTGGCTAGGCCGTTACACGGTGAACCAGAGGTTCATCACTTCGTGACCGGATAGCGTACCCTTTGGATAACCCGACACACAGAACAGCAACCGGAGGTTGTTGTGATGGGCTATGGAGGGTTAGAAGGTCACGAGATGACGGGTCTGTTCACGTCATCGAAGATGAGCTTCTTACCACACAGATTCTGAAGAGGCGTAGCCATTGCAGAGCAGAGCGATAAAAGTTCTCACTCTTTAACACCAACAATTGAACGCATGTTCAACCTGACCTTGACCTGGGTTTTACTGATCTTATTGGTTTTACTGATCTTATTGTGAGGTTTAGTGAGGTTTAGTTATGTTCTTATTGGTGGTTGTCTGGCGACCTTATAAATCCATTTATATGGTTGTGTGACGACCTTATAAAGTGGTTATGAGGTTGTGTGACGACCTTAAAAACCGTGCTGGTATCACCGGGTGAGAAATTTCTAAGTCATCCACGCGACCAACTTCTAGTTTGATACGTCCGCGTCATGCTCCAATGGCACAATCAACGGCAACACCTGAGGCGGTCCAGACACCTGATCCGCTCCGAGAATTGATCATCTCCCTCCCCCGCTTTCATCTGAAAGTACCGACCATTCTCCGCGCTGGCTGAAGATTGGCAACCCTATACTGGTTTTCTGTGAAAATTTGGTGGATGATCTTTACCATTGGCTATCCTGCGAACAAAATAGATTAAACGCACCTCAAATAGCCTATAATCCGTAGTTAATCATGCTAAAGTGGTCGCTTGGCGTACAAATCACAAGTCTGTACCTATGAGCGTTATGGTGTGGTGCATGCAACGAAGCCAGTAATGGCGTGGCCTCGGCAGATCTGTCACTCGTGGTGTGGCTAAACACAATCACCGATCCGCCCTTCCATACCGAAAAAATTAATTTTCTTCGCAAAATCAACGAAAAATCATCCATTTCTGGGCGTGTCAGAGCTTCTCAGCGGGGCGCTGTGCTATGGGTGGGTCAGTTCACGATTGTGTGGAGATAACGCCGCTACGGGCTTCTGGTGGAGCATACGGGACTATTGGTGGGACGGCTTGCGCTGGTGCGGGAAAAGGTACGTATCCGTGACCTGCAAGGGCGGGAGAATTTCGCCAGGTGACGATAGTCCTTCACCCCGTTGTGGTAACGTCGCTGTAGTGGCTTTGTGTCTGCTGGTAAACAGAAAAATGTGCTTTTATGGCGTTTGACACACTGGCAGCCTCAAAGGCCTAAAACCTGAAATTGTGTGGTGACCAGACAAACTCATCCAAAATCCTTGAACAAGAGAACTCACCTCGAATCCTCTCTAATGCTTTCCTTCTGTTGATGAAATCGCTGTTGTGTACCCCGCTTCGCATCAACGCTCCGAAAAGCAATACCTGACTATTCCAGTCAAGTACTTATAAGATACAATATGTTAAATGGCTGTACAATTAGTGAACAGAGGCACTTCAAAACATCAAGTTATCTCCCTTGCGTCAGCCCAAAGCAGCATTGTGTAACTGCACTGCTTGTTGCAGTGAGGCGAGTCGCTGAAAGCATCACGTAGCGATATTTGGCGAAGAAAAGCGCTTTTCACCGAGGGTCTGGGCTGACGGTCTAGCAGATCACCAACTGTTACGAGTGCATTCTTACTTCCATCGTTACGCACACATATATGTTATCTATATGTTGCACGTAACTATCAAAACCACTGGCAACATTCATTATTCTTATAAAGATTGCGCGACATCATGTTGCGCAATTCTGACCTCCCGTTGAAGAAATCAGCACTCGATCAGATTTTGAATTTTTTTTCTTAATTATTGACATCTCTTCCAGGCCTTATGCTGTGTAGGGTTTTGCATTTTTACCCTTTCACAACCTCAATTTAACGTCAAAATCAACCCTTGTGCAGAAAAGAATCATCACTAGAATATCGACTATGTGGGGCCGCTATTGATTGACCACCCCCACATGTAGTGCCACGCCTGAATTTTAGGCTCAAAAAAACCGGATTCATTTGCATGAACCCGGCTTACAAAGCATGACCAATACGAGTCGCCAAACTCGTATGAATCTTAGCCTTGCCTTCATTTTTGACGGCTTGATTGTGCCAGGCAAAGAGGATCATGTAAACCTTAAAATGACGCTCATAAGGAGCAATGCATGACTATTTGTAAACAATCACACCGTTACAACACTCTTTTCATTAGCTTACCTCACGATCAAGGTGGTGAAGGTCGCCATAAATGTTGTGGCTGCGCTTACGATCAGGGTTACCGCGCTGGCTTGGCTCGCACAGGTCAGGTTTGGGTAGACTTAGCCGCCTTACCTGATAGCCAGGCGGGAACCGTTCGCCACAAAAGTCCTCAAGCAGCGTTTGCTGATGGTTATCGTGATGGTGTGCGTGAATCCTACCGTCACGCTGGTTAATGTTGAATGAAGGGGCTCATGCCCCTTCCTCTTTCAAGGGATAAAAATGGATAAACGTTACCAGGTTTTCGTAAGTTCAACTTTTACGGATTTAGAAGAAGAACGAAAACACGTCATACAAACTCTGATGGAAATGGATTGCATTCCAGCAGGCATGGAGTTGTTCCCAGCAATCGATGAAGGCCAATGGGAGTTCATAAAAAAAGTAATTGATGACTGTGATTATTATCTGCTGATCATTGGTGGTCGTTATGGCTCTGTTGCGGAAGATGGTTTAAGTTACACCGAAAAGGAATTCGATTACGCAGTTTCAAAAGGTTTACGCGTCGTTGTTTTAGTACATGAGAATCCGGAAAATCTACCTTTAGCCAAATCTGAAAAAGATTCTGAACTCAGAGAGAAGCTAGTTGCATTCATAGAGAAGGCCTCAACCAATCGTCTCAGGAAAACATGGGCAACAGCAAAAGACCTACCAGGGTTAGTAGCCCTTAGTATGAGCAAGACAATGAAAACGTATCCAGCAGTCGGTTGGATTAGGGCAAACCAAACTTCTAAAGAATCCGATTTAAGAGCACTTATAGAGTTACAAAAAGAAAATGAACAACTTAGGTTTGATCTTGATCAACTCAAAGCACATAGCCCTAAAACTGAAGAGTTGAACCTCGCTGATTTTGAGAGTGTTTTCGAGTTTAAATGCCAATCTACTTATTTCCAGAATAGCCGTGAAAGGTTATCAATATGGGATGCAAGGATGTCCTGGAAAGACATTTTTGCTCTTATCTCGCCCTATCTTACACAACATCTCAATGAATCAATTGTGTCGCGAACTTTAGGCGATGCAGCCAAAGAAAAAGAAAATCAAAGCGGAAGCTCACCTAAGGTCATATCTCAAGATTTAAAAACTATCTCTATACAATTACAAGCATACGGGCTAATCAACGTTGAAAATCTGAGGACCACAACAGGAAAATATGACTTATTTTGGACTTTGACCACAAGCGGTAAAGATTTAATGATTAAAATCCGAACAATAAAAAAATAAACTCAAGTAGCATCAGAGTAAGTAGTCTTTGTTTCGCCCCCTACGATGGGGGAGATTTTTATACTCCTTCCATGGATACTGCTATTATCTGTTACGCAAATATACCAACCGAGTTAGTGAAATCAATTACCAATCCAAGCCATCAACCACATAGCATACCGTGGATAGCGGGAATGTATGCAGATAGCGCCTAGTGATTCCAGAGCCGCTCTTCTCATGACCAACCACCTGTTGCAAATGCGCCAAGTTGCCAACCCAACCAGCCAAGCAGGTTGAGATCATTGTGTGTCTGAAACTGTGCACCAGGCGGCGTTGTCCGTAATCATCAAGGTAAGGGATTCCAAGTTGATCGCGAACGTCAGCAAGCACTTTGCCGATCTTCGGCATGTTCTTACCCGACACAGGTGAGAAAATCTTCTCTTTCCATTGACGGTTTACAAACTCAAGAAAACCCCACTCGATTAGTTTGGGATGGATCGCCACCTGCCTTGTAGCGTTCTCGGTTTTACCCTGCCCTCCTTCCGCTATCAGGAGATAGTGCCGCTGGCTATCTTCATCAAATTTGATCTGTGATTTTTCCAGCTTGGCGATCTCCCCTCTTCTGGCCCCCGTATATGCCAACAGCAAGGTGATCCACTTCTGCCAACCGTCAGGCTGCTTGAGCGCCCATCCCACGAACTTTCTCATTTCTGCTGCACTATATGCGCCAAACCTTGCTTTCGATGGTGCAGCAACTACACCATCAGTCGGTGATTTCTCCAGAATATCTTTATTGTCAGTCAGGAAGGTTTTAAACAACGATTTGTAAATCTTCAAATGCTTGTGGATAGACTCAGCGCCAACCAAATCTTCTGGCGGAACATCATCACACTCGATCAGTTGCTGAACCGTCATTGACCGATAAGGCTGCACAACACGCTTTGGCAAGTTTTCAACAACTTCCATCACCTGCTTGATGTCCTGCTTGGTTATCGTCGTTACGTCTGTTGATGCACCGAGGACAATGAACATGACTTCCATAAAGCGCTCATTAGCCTGTGAAATTGCCTTCGTCCAGTTCTGAGCCTTCTCCTTTTTATACATATTCCAAGCGCCAGCCAGTGTTAACACATCCTTTGACTGTGCTTCTGTTTGTTCTTCCTCATCTTCTGAAAGCGCAACAACCTCGCGGTATTCCTGAACAACTATCGGCTGAAGATTGCGCCGTTCTTCACTGAGAAATTGTTGTGCCAGCCATTGTTCATTCTGCTGCTTCAGGCTATTGCCATACTCGGAAAGACGCTTACCGAAGTGATCCGGTTGGATGGTTCCACGTTGAACCAGAGGGATTACAGGAGAAGCAAAAGACATGAGCAACTGCGCCTGGGTGTGGCTGTCAGTCTCCAGCGACTTGCGAAAATATTTATTACCGGGCAGGCGGAAACGAACGTAATAAATCCCGTTGCGTGTGATGGTGTGACGTATGGTTCTGTGGCCCATTCTGAAAGCCTCATTGAGTAATGAACTATCAAAACAGGACGTTAAAGCTAGAAATTTCTTTTTATTTTCAATGAATAACCGCCAGACTACGCTGGCATTATCCAGATCAGGTAATACGGGTATTTCTCAGCCTTCAACGAAGAAGGGCACCCCGAGTCAAATAAATCAACTGCTTGTGATTAATTTATGCAATCAATCTGCGATAAGGATACTAATGCCAGATGAAAAAATTGTAAACGCTAAATCTGGCTTTCAGAATCATCGTCGTTAGACACATTATTAGTCTTGTTACTCTTTAAAATAATAACAGCCGTCAAACCCGCATTTTCAGCATATACAGCAGCATTGCACAGAAATAGCTCTTTTCCTGATAAACAAAGACCTTTGAATGAAAGCGGATGCCCCCCACATAAAACCATAAGCCAATGTTTACATTAATTTTTTTAACATCCGACCACTTTAGCCTTTTGTGCTTTAAGTGATCTTAATCAAAGTTTCAATTGTTACCTTACTGGATAGTCCATCACAGTTATTTCTCACAATCAGACAGAAAGCCACCTACGAGCGGTTTTCATTTTCAATATATGATTATCAGCATGTCAAAATATATTTTTATCTCTGCCACTTTATACCTGATGCTTATTTCTGTCGGTGTGTGGATTGGCATAATGTACGTTTCATATAATTTGTGTAGTTTATAAGGCAATAAAATGAAGAAGTTAATGATGATTGTTATAAGCGCGACTATGGCCGCGGCTCCGGCCTATGCGATTAATGCTCACTATCGCGCGCAGCTGGATCGTTCCGGATGCACCCAAATTACCGATGGCGATGGTTCTTGCGATATCAACAAAACCAAGGCAGAAAACGCGGCGCAACACGAACAAACGAAAACCGTTCACGATCCGATGCGTGAAGCCTCATTCTCGTCTGATACGGTTAACGCCACGATTTCAAACGGCTTTTTTAGCGCCACCCTTAACGGCAAGAAAGCGACCGTAAAACGTCTCAATGCGACTTTCTACGAGATTCACGGCGAAGGCTTTGTTATATCGTTTAGCCTTGATGAGAACGGTATTACCGATGCCTCCTGGAATAAAACGAAAGGCCGCGACCACGGCATTTTGCAGGTCAGGCAGAAATAACGCGCTCAAGGAGGCCATCCGCCTCCTTTTTCATCAGCGAAAAGCACGATTTGTCACACTCTTTTCTCTACTTTTACAGTTCTGACAAATCCACCATAAGCGGCTGTTTTTATTGTGCATAAAGTGCAACTTTCTTTCTGGAAACGGGGATAACCCTCCCCCTGTGCCCTCTGTCACAAAACAGTAAACAAATTAACCATTGAGCCCCGTGGCAAAAGGCTCTATATTGGCGGCGTTTTTTTCAGGCCCCCATCTGTTTTTTAACTTTTTATTCAATCGTGGCTCATAACGAAGCGGCGGTTGTAGGAGTGATATGATGACGGATAAAGTCCGTATTGACACCGTAGATGCCCACAAAAGCAACGAAACCTATCTGGCCCGTCAGGCCGAGTTTGAATCTAACGTCAGGAGTTATCCGCGCAAACTGCCTTTAGCCATCACTAAAGCAGAAGGCGTGTGGATCACCGATGCAGATAATAAAGAATACCTTGACTGTTTAGCAGGCGCGGGGACCCTTGCGCTTGGCCATAACCATCCTGATGTGCTGAAAAGCATCCAAAATGTCATTACCAGCGGCTTGCCGTTACATACTCTGGATCTGACGACGCCTCTGAAAGACGCGTTTTCTGAATACCTGCTCTCTCTGCTGCCTGGTCAGGGCAAAGAGTACTGCCTGCAGTTCACCGGTCCATCCGGTGCTGACGCCGTTGAAGCGGCGCTGAAGCTGGCGAAAAAAGTGACCGGTCGTAGCGGTATCATCAGCTTCTCTGGTGGTTACCACGGTATGACCCACGGCGCACTGTCCGTGACCGGCAACCTGTCTCCGAAAGAAGCGGTTGACGGTATGATGCCAGAAGTCCAGTTCATGCCTTACCCGCACGAGTACCGTTGCCCGCTGGGTATCGGTGGTGAAGCGGGCGTGAAAGCGCTGACTTACTACTTTGATAACCTGATCAACGACGTTGAAAGCGGCGTGCGTAAACCTGCTGCGGTGATCCTGGAAGCCGTTCAGGGCGAAGGCGGCGTGAACCCGGCTCCGGCTGAGTGGCTGCAGCGCATCCGTAAAGTGACTCAGGAACACGGCATTCTGCTGATCCTCGACGAAGTTCAGGCTGGCTTTGCCCGTACCGGTAAATTCTTCGCCTTCGAACACGCGGGCATTGAGCCAGACATCATCGTGATGTCTAAAGCGGTCGGTGGCGGTCTGCCGCTGGCCGTGCTCGGTATCAAAAAGCAGTTCGATGCATGGGCGCCAGGTCACCACACCGGTACCTTCCGCGGCAACCAGCTGGCGATGGCAACCGGTCTGACGACGCTGAAAATCCTGAAAGACCAGAACATCGCAGGCAAAGTGGCTGCACAGGGCGAATGGCTGAAAGGCCAGCTGAAAGAGATGGCGAAGCGCTACCCGGTGATTGGTCACGTTCGCGGTCTGGGCATGATGATCGGTATTGAGATCGTTAAGCCACACGAAGCGGCTGACCACATGGGCTGCTTCCCTGGCGACGGCGAGCTGTCTGCACTGATTCAGAAGAAGTGCTTCGAAGCCGGTCTGATTCTGGAGCGTGGCGGTCGTAACGGTATCGTTCTGCGTCTGCTGCCGTCTCTGCTGATCAGCGATGAAGAGCTGAAAATCTTCCTGGATAAATTTGAGCAGGCACTGCTTGCTGCGGGCGTTCGCCCGGCGTAACCGGAGTTGTTGATTACGATGTCTGATTCAAACCCAATTTTGTTCTCCTCTGCGCAGAGCATTGAAGCTTACCAGCAGGCGATTGAACAAAGCACTCAGGCTGTGATGCAGTGGCTGAAACAGCCTGAGATGTACCAGGGCAAAACGGTCGCGGAACTGCGCGACCGTATTAAGCTGGATTTCAACCCGAAAGGGCTGGGCAACGAAGCGGCGATTGAACGCGCCGTGGAGTTCTTCCTGAAAGACAGCTTGTCCGTTCATCACCCGCAGTGTGTGGCGCACCTGCACTGCCCAAGCCTGGTCGTAAGCCAGGCGGCGGAAGTGCTGATCAACGCCACTAACCAGAGTATGGACTCCTGGGATCAAAGCCCGTCCGCAACCATTATCGAAATCAAACTGATCGAGTGGCTGCGTACCCGCGTGGGTTATCAGGCTGGCGACGCAGGTGTCTTCACCAGCGGCGGCACCCAGAGCAACCTGATGGGCCTGATGCTGGCGCGCGATGCGTTCTTCGCCCGTCTGGGTCACTCCGTTCAGCAGGATGGCCTGGTAGGCGATCTGCGCAAAATTCGCGTGCTGTGCTCCGAGAACGCCCACTTCTCCGTGCAGAAAAACATGGCGCTGATGGGTCTGGGCTACCAGTCCGTGGTGCAGGTGAAAACTGACGAATTCTCCCGCATGGATCTGACCGATCTGGCGGCGAAAATTGAGCAGTGCAACGCGAACGGCGAGCAGATTCTGGCGATCGTCGCGACGGCAGGTACCACCGATGCCGGTGCTATCGACCCGCTGCGTGCCATTGCTGAACTGGCGGCGAAGCAGAACATCTGGGTACATGTTGATGCGGCCTGGGGCGGCGCGCTGCTGATGTCCGAGCAGTATCGTCACTACCTGGACGGCATTGAGCTGGTGGATTCCATTACCCTGGACTTCCACAAGCAGTTCTTCCAGACCATCAGCTGCGGCGCGTTCCTGCTGAAAGAAGCGCGTCACTATGAGCTGATGCGCTATCAGGCGGCTTACCTGAACTCTGAGTTCGACGAAGAAGCGGGCGTGCCTAACCTGGTGTCCAAATCTCTGCAGACCACCCGTCGTTTCGACGCGCTGAAGCTGTGGATGAGCCTGGAAGCGCTGGGTCAGGAGCAATATGCGGCGATCATCGATCACGGTGTGACCCTGGCACAGCAGGTTGCGGGCTACGTGAAAGAGCAGTCTGCTCTGGAGCTGGTGATGCAGCCACAGCTGGCGAGCGTGCTGTTCCGCTTCCGTCCTCAGGCGCAGATGGATGATGCAGGCATCGCCCTGCTGAACCAGAAGATTGGTGATGCACTGCTGGAATCTGGCCGTGCTAACGTCGGCGTGACCGAGCATAACGGTATCACCTGCCTGAAGCTGACCCTGCTGAACCCAACCGTGACGCTGGAGGACGTAAAAGTTCTGCTGTCTCTGGTTGAGCGTACCGCACAGGAAGTTCTGGCTAAGTAATGCCTATCCCTCTCCCGTTCGGGAGAGGGTATTTTCCCCTGCCCTATCCCTCAGTGTGTCCTCAAGGTTTCAACCATTAGCGTAAAGCACGATTCGATAAGCGTCGGTAACGGCTGTGGCGCACGCATCAATGCCACCGTTCGGGCAAGTGCCGGTTGCTGAAGATGAACCACCTTAAGCTGCGGATCCTGAAGATGCATGGTATAGAGTTGCGGCAGTATCGCCACGGCCAGTCGGGAACGCACCAGGCCGTACAGCGTTTCGATATAATCCACCTGATAACGTGTCTGCAACGACAAACGATGGCTTTCAGCGAGCGCGCCAACCAGGCGTTGGATGTTACCTTTTGAAAACACGGCGATATCTCGCCCAACAAGCTGCTTCCAGGGTAAATGCGCCGACGCCGCCAGCGGATCGTCACAATGAATCACCGCAACAAAAGGGTCCTCCTGCAACGGGAAGACGGACAGTTGTTCCGGCACAGAACTGTCCAGTGCGCCAAGGCCAAAATCAATCTGCCCTTTCAGCAACTGCGCCACCAGCGCATCATTGGTTTGATCGTGAAACTCTACCTTAAGACGCGGAAAAGCCTGCGCCAGCGTTTGGGGCAACAGCGGGAACAAGAGCGAGCTGACGGATGGCACCAGCCCAATGCGCACCGTGCCGTCACCGCCTGCCTGCACAATCTGCTGCATATCGTCGAAGGCAAGCTGAGCCACGCTAAGCACCCGCTGCGCGTGCGGGAGGATGGCATTGCCCAGCTCCGTCAGCGTCACCGCTGAGGCGGTACGGTTCACCAGCTTGCCGCCGAGCACCGTTTCGATCTGCCGCAATGCGCTGCTGAGCGCAGGCTGACTGATCGCCAGCTTGCTGGCGGTGTCGGTGAAATGACGCAGCTGCGCCAGGGTGACAAAATACTGTAGCTGTCGCAGTGAGAGCGCGGGCAGGCGCTGCCAGGGTTCCATCGTCATTATCGTTTACACGCGTCGCAGAATAAGCCGGGGTTATCGGGTGATAAATTTTATCAGCTGGGCAAACGTTTGCCGCGTGCATAGAGTAACGCCATTATTTTCATGCTGGAACCGTTAATTACATGAGTGCCGAAACCCGACGCCGTGCCGTCCAGGCTGCACGCGGTGAAATGCCGTTCGACCTGCTGCTTACACACACCCGCATTGTTGATATGGCGACCGGCGAGATCCGCGACGCCGATGTCGGCATCGTGGACGGCCTTATCGCCAGCGTTCATCCGCGCGGCAGCCGCAGCGATGCGCGTGAGACACACGATCTGAACAACCAGTATCTCTCTCCGGGACTGATGGATACGCATGTGCATCTGGAGAGTTCACACCTGCTTCCCGCTCGTTATGCCGAGATCGTTCTGGCACAGGGCACCACCGCCGTATTCTGGGATCCGCATGAGCTGGCGAACGTGCTGGGCATTGCAGGCGTACGTTTTGCCATTGAGGCCAGCCGCAACCTGCCGCTGCAGGTGATGGTCGCTGCGCCATCAAGCGTGCCATCGACACCGGGGCTGGAGATGTCTGGCGCAGACTTCGCAGGGAAAGAGATGGATACCCTGCTCGGATGGCCGGAAGTGCGCGGCGTGGCGGAAGTGATGGATATGCACGGCGTGCTTAACGGCAGCCAACGCATGCTGGAAATTATGCAGGCCGGGCTGGACAGCGGAAAGCTGATTGAAGGCCACGCGCGCGGGCTTCACGGTGCGGATTTACAGGCTTATCTGGCCGCAGGCGTGACCTCCGATCATGAGCTGACCTCCGCAGACGATGCGCTGGAAAAACTGCGCGCCGGGCTGACGCTGGAGATCCGCGGCTCGCATCCTTATCTGCTGCCCGATATCGTAAGCGCCCTGAAATCCCTGCCCCACCTTTCTTCACAAATTACGGTCTGCACCGACGATGTCCCGCCCGATATACTGCTGGAAAAAGGGGGGATCGTTGCGCTGCTGAACCTGCTGATTGAACACGGATTACCGGCGACGCACGCGCTGCGTTTCGCCACGCTGAACGCCGCCATTCGCCTGCAGCGTAACGATCTGGGGCTGATTGCCGCCGGGCGTCGCGCGGATCTGGCGGCGTTTGACTCGCTTGAAAAGCTGACGGCTCGTCAGGTGTATGTCGCCGGTAAGCTGATTGCGCGCGACGGGGCAATGATTGAACCCATCGTTGACACGATATTGCCCCTCCCGCGTGATACCGTGCGGCTGTCTGCACTGGCAGACGATGATTTCCGCATGACAATCGACAACGCGAAACACGGCGTGGCGCGCCTGCGCCATATCAGCGGCGCACGCTTCACTCAGTGGGGTGAAGTTGACGCGCAGGTACGTCACGGCGTAGTGGCGATCCCGGATGGCTTTAGCCTGATCTGGGTTCAGCATCGCCACGCGCGCCATGCGGCGAAACCACAAATCGCCCTGCTCGAAGGCTGGGGTGAACTGCGTGGGGCAATTGCCACCAGCTATTCTCACGACTCTCACAATCTGGTGGTGCTGGGCCGCGATCCGCACGACATGGCGCTGGCAGCCAACATGCTTATCCAGAGCGGCGGCGGGATGGCGCTGGTACAGAATGGCGACGTCATCGCCCACGTCGCCATGCCGATTGCGGGGATGCTTTCGGAACTGCCGCCTGATGAGCTGGCTCGCCAGTTCAGGGAACTGCGCGAGCGTAGCAATTTGATTGCCGACTGGGAACCGCCGTATCGGGTCTTTAAAGCCATAGAGGGCACCTGTCTTGCCTGCAACGCAGGTCCGCATTTGACCGATCTTGGACTGACCGATGGCACCACACGCCAGATTGTCGATCCGTTAATTTCTTACCGGGAAACCCCGGACAACACACAATAATGCCGAAGGAGAGCCGGATAATGGCCGACAACACCGTTAATTCGCCAGCACCAGGGAGCTGGCTGGAACGCCGTTTTGCACTGCATGCGCGTGGCAGCACCGTACGTACCGAGTGCCTGGCTGGCATCACTGGTTTTCTCGCCGCCGCCTACCTGCTGGTGGTGATCCCGGGGCTGCTGGCGGTCGGAGGAATGGATAAAGGCGCGGCAACGACGGGCACCATTCTGGTCTTCGTTGCCGGAACGCTGCTGATGGCGTTCTATGCCAACCTGCCCTTCATCGTCGGGCCCGGTATTGGCGGTTCGGTCCTGGTCGGCGTCACGCTTGCGGGCAGCGAAGGTATTGGCTGGCAAATTGGTCTCGGCATCGCCTGCTGGTCAGGGATTTTATTCTTCCTGCTGACCCGCTTTGGGCTGCGTGAAGTCGTCACCCGCTCGGTCCCGCAGTCCATCAAGCTGGGGTTGACGGCCTCCATCGGCCTGTTTGTTGCCGTGCTCGGCTTTCGTAACGCCGGGCTGGTGTTGGCAAACGCGAAAACGAATGCCCTGATGCTGGGGGATTTTCTGTCACCGGCGGCGCTGGTCGCGTTAGCGGGTCTCTTCCTCGCCATCGCGTTGCAGGCGCGCCGCATTCCAGGAGCAATACTGTGGGCCATTCTGTTCGCCACCCTGGTCGGTATTCCGCTGGGCGTGACAAAACTTCCTGGTCATTTTATTGATATGCCGCATTCTCTGGCCCCGGTTATCGGCCACATTGATATGCTCGGGGCGCTGAACATTGCCTTCCTGCCATTCCTGTTTGTCTTCTTTGCGTCGGAATTTTTCTCCACCATGGGCACCACGCTGGCTGTTGGTGGTGAGGCGGGATTACTGGATGACGAAGGCAACATGCCGCATATCAACCGTCCGTTTATGGTGGACTCCATTGCCGCTGCGGTAGGTCCGTGGGTCGGTATTCCAGCCGCGACGGCGCTGATCGAATCTTCGGCTGCTGCTGAAGCGGGCGGTAAAACGGGCATGACGGCACTGGCTGCGGCAGTGATGTTCCTGCTGATGTTGCTGTTTACGCCTGTTGCACTGATGATCCCAAAAGAAGCCACCGCACCGGCGCTGATCCTCATTGGACTGAATATGTTTAGCGGCTTACGTAAGGTTGATCTGGCGAACTTCACCGACGGCCTGCCGGTGCTGATGATGGTCATGATGACGCTGATTGCCAACAGCTTCGGAACGGGAATTGCTGGCGGTTTGCTGTTTTACATCGTGATCAAAGCGATTGCCGGGAAATGGCGCGAAATCCCCGTTGGTCTGTGGATCCTTGCCATTCCCCTGGTCTACTACTTCGCTACGCTGGTGAAGCACTAACCCTCACGCCGCTTTTCCTTCGGGGTATAGCCGTAGTCGTAATGGCTGTACCCCGAGTTGTAATAGAGCGAGGCGGACTTCACGATATCATTCAGAATAGCGCCATTCACCTGCACGCCCATTTGCTGCAGACGCTTCAGACAGTGCTCAATCTCTTTGACGCTGGTTTTACCAAAGCGTGCAACCAGTAAGGTGGTCGCCGCCGCTTTGGCAATCAGTAAGGCATCCGTAACGGCAAGCACCGGCGGGGTGTCAACAATCACGATGTCATAACGTTCGTTCATCTGCGACATGGCGTTCTGGAAGCGTTCCCCCATAAGCAACTCTACAGGAAGTGAAGGCTGTGGACCGCAGGTTAAAACATCAAATCCACCCTGCTCAAAGCGCTGGAGCGCATCCTGCCATTTAATATCTCCCTCAAGGACGGAGGACAATCCGCAATGGTTGTTCAGTTTACAGATGTTATGCACGTACCCCTGACGCATATCCGCGTCAATAAAAAGCACCCGCTGCCCGGCCTGAGACGCCAGCGCCGCCAGTGCGGTACTGACCAGCGTTTTGCCGCAATCCTGCGTGGGGCCAGTAATGACGACAATCTGATTCGTGGCGTCCATCATGGTGAAGTGCAGACTGGTACGCAGCCCGCGCATCGCTTCGATAAAAATATCTGCTGGCCTTTCGATGGGCAGGAAGGGCACATTCGACGTTTTGTGTCTCCAGCGGGAACCCAGGAAACTCATTTTGCGCAGATGCGTTTTTTTCCAGAGCCATACCGAGCGGGGCAGCGTCGCCAGGACCGGCATCCCCTGCACTTCCAGTTGCTCAGACGAGGTTATCCCCCGTTTAAAGGCAGCGAGAACCAATACCCAGCCGCTGGAGAATATCAGCCCCAACAGTATGCCAAGCACGATAATAAGTGCTTTTCGTGGTTTTATGGGTTCAGGTTGCGTAACGGCAGAGTCAATGATCCGCACGTTTCCGATCGCGCTGGAGCGAGAGATATTGAGCTCTTGCTGACGCGTTAATAACTGCAGGTAAATGGCGCGCCCGGATTCAACATCCCGGCTCAATCGCAAAATCTCCTGCTGCGTGGAGGGCATGGTTGATACGCGATCGTTCAGGCGGACACGCTGCTTCTCAAGGGTTTGGCGCTTTTCGCGTAATGCGCGATAGGTTGGGTGATCCTTTTTAAAAAGCTGAGAGATCTCCGCTTCACGGAACGTCAGCTCGTTGAGCTGATTCTCCACATTAACAACCTGATCGAGAACGGACTTCGCCTCCAGGGATAAATCGACGGAATCACGCTGCTCACGGTATACATTCAGTCGCGCTTCGGCCTGATCCAGCTCGTGACTGATTTTGGGTAACTGATGCTGTAAAAAGGTCAGGCTACGGGCATCCTGGGCTTCCTGACGCTCAATATTTTGATTGAGGAAATTTTCCGCAATCGTATTCAGTACCACGGCAATCTTGTCAGGGTCTTCGCCCGTTAGCGTTAACGCGATCATTCCGCTCTGCTTCGCGGATTCCGCAACGGTGAGCCGTTTCTGCAGCGCGTTGATGGCTTCAAGCTTTGTCAAGGTTGTGAGCGCAAACTGCGTGCCTGGTACTGCGCTGAGAGATGTCACCATAAGAGAGACACCGTCTTTGAGCAGCGTTTTTCCGACTTTACCCACAGCTTCGAAGCTTTCGCCCTCAAGGTGATACCGTCCCTGCTCCAGCACGGTCAGCACAAGCACTTGCGGTTTGCCATCCTGTCGAGGGATGGTAAGTTCACCGATGGTCAGGTGACCTGGCTTGCAGGGGCGAAAACGTGCCCACAGATGCCCCACGATCGGGGTAACGCGTCGCTTAACCCGGTACGTCAGCCCCAGTTCATCCACGGTCTTCCCGAGGATCATTCGTGATTTTATCAGCAAGATTTCCGGTGCAACGTCTGGCGAAAGATCGGAGCCGAACTGGCTTAAGCTTTTCAGCAATGAGTTATCCTGCTTCGCTTCTATCTGCACAAGCGCGTCAGCCTGATAGACAGGGGGGACAGAAAACGCATAGAGTCCCGCGCACACCGTAAACAGGAGTGTTACCAGGACTATCATCACCCGATGATCGAATATCTCAGCAAGCAGTTGCAGAAGATCAATTTCATTATTTTGCGGTGCCGCTGCACCATATGTCTCTGAAGTATTAGATGGCATTGCTGCTTTATTCCTTTTGACTCAAACGACGAGCCCATTCCTGACTGGCTTTTCCCAACTGCCCGAAAACATATTCGAAAGCATCACGGCTTTTGCGGTAGGGATCGGGAATATCCTTTGTCTCCAGCCATTGTCCAAATAGCAGTGATTTCCCACGGTTCTCCGGGGCCATAGCAGCAATAAAACGAAGATGTTCAGGCTCCATCACCAGAATCAGATCGGATTTTTGCAGCAAGCTGCGCGTCAGCTTGCGCCCCACGTGATCGTCTAGCGAGACACCATGATGCCAGGCGACATCCTGAGCAACCGCATCTGCCGGATGTCCCTCAAGACCGAAAATACCTGCTGAGGTCACCTGTTTCCCGGGTAATTGCTGACGCAACAGCCGCTCCCCCATCGGGGAGCGGCAAATATTGCCCGTGCAAACCACTAAGATTGAGTTGAACATTATTGCGGCCAGGAGCGGATGTAACGAACCGTTTCGGTCAGGTCATGTACGCCACTGATGGTCGGCACAAGCTGTGTAATAACGCGATTCCAGCGTGACAACGGTGCCGTTGTCACGTAGACAATGTCATATGGCTCGAGCTGGAATTCAGTGCCCAATACCATCGCCGACGCATCTTTCGCATTGAGCTGATAGATTTTCGCAATGATGTCCGTCTGGCTTTTTTGATGCACTGAGCGAATGACAAAAATGCCGGTTGCATCAGCCATGTTCTGGTTCAGGCCACCCGCATTGCCCAGCGCTTCCGCCAGCGTCATCCCACTGCGATCCATCTTCAACGTGCTCTGCTTAACCACTTCGCCCATGACAAAGACTTTCAGGGCATCATTACGCGGTACAAACAGGATATCGCCAGGATAGAGCAGTTTGTTTTGTGTTAAATCGCCGAGTTGCATCAGGGCATACAGCGAAAGGCGGGAATCCTGGCCATTATGGGTGAGAACGACATTGCGCCAGTCGGCATCCGCTGAAAGACCGCCAGCGGCATTGACCGCGTCCATCACGGTCAAGGGGATGTTGGTGATGGGTTGTTGGCCAGATTTCGCAACTTCTCCCGTCACGTAGGCTTTTTGCGAACGGAAAGAGGCAATGCTGACATCCACCTGGGGGCTCTCAATGAATTTATCCAGCCGCGCGGTAATCTCTTCACGGACCTGCGAAACCGTTTTTCCTGCCACATGCAGTTTCCCAACGTAGGGATAAAAGAGCGTACCGTCCGCGTTGACCCAGTTTCCCGCATCACTCGCGCTACGGTACTGCCCTGCTGGCGTCGTCAACTCAGGATGATCCCAGACGGTGACCGTCAGGATGTCACCGGTGCCGATTCGGTATTCCCAGTTTTTCACCTGCTCATCCAGATTAGGATTTGCCTGAGATTTCGATACGGGCGGACGCAATTGTTCTATCAACACTGGGGTCAGTGGATAAATTTCCACGTGTTTATCAAGCTGATAATATTTATCTTCTGTTGCAATAACATTTTTCCCGGTCATGGCTAAATCCTGGCCTGGTGAAAATACACAGCCTGTTAACTGGCTTATTGCAAGAAATAAAAAGGAAAATGCCGTTGTGTTTTTCATTTATATAAACATATCTTTTATCGTTGTACTTATCGTACGAACAACAATTTTATTTAATAAAAATAATCATATAATTCATTGGATTAAATGAATCATAATGTGTTAATAAAGAGTTTTTTCTACGCAGTAACCAGATACTGAATCGTCTAAGCCGACCTGCTCTATGGGGCCGGGAATCAAACGTCATAACATGTCGTGCCGGGCCGATATTAAATGTTCCACAGTGGGAAAGCATGCGCTTAACGGTCCAATTTTGAAGTCGCGGTGCGTTTTCAGAATTAATTAATAAATTGATAAATACATTAAATATAAAATACAGATATCATTCACGACCGTTATGTGCATTCTTTGTTGTGACTACACAAAACCGTTCAGTTTTGTTACATTTTTTTTCAAACACACCATGTTTTGATACTTAAAATGGACTGTCTGCCGCGCATACTGAAACCCGCAGACAAAATGTATCTGTAACGATATTACTGGAGAAAAAATGGCTAAGCGTAAATTGCTGCTTCTGGGTGTACTACTGTCTCTGGCGGGTTCCGCATTTTCTGCTCCGCAAACGGCTGCAGCACCTTCTGGCATCAAAGCCTATGAAGAACAAGAGTTCATCGCTGACTTCACTAAATTCAAGATTGGCGACACGGCGCCAGCGCAGTATCAAACGCCCGAGTACACCATCAAACAGTACCAGCTGCGTAACCTGCCAGCGCCGGATGCCGGAACACACTGGACCTACATGGGTGAGAACTACGTGCTGATTGGCGATGCCGATGGAAAAATCCATAAGGCCTATAACGGAGATATCTTCTATCACCGCTAATACGATCCTGGTTCGTGCCTGGCAGGAGAGCGATCGTCCTTTCCTTCGTACGATTTACCTGCATGCCCGGCGCGACGCCTGGCCATGGTTGAACGGTGCGGAATGGCAGCTTGAGGACTTTGACGCCGCAATCCTCGACGAAGAAGTTTGGGTGGCGGTGCAGGACGGGCATCGACTTGGCTTCGCCTCCGTCTGGACGAACGATAATTTTCTGCACAACCTGTTTGTTGACCCGCAGTATCAAAGCCTCGGGGTCGGGCATGTGCTCCTGGAACATGTGCAGAAAACGTTTACCAGTACGGGTTCGCTTAAGTGTCTGGTCAAGAATGCGCGTGCTGTTGCGTTTTACCAGCGACACGGCTGGCACATCGAGGCGACGGGTGATTCTCCGGACGGAGAGTATTATCTGATGCATTATCGGCTTGGGTAAAGTCAGGTGGCGCTTCGCTTACCTGACTTACAAACCCAAACTTCGTAGGCCGGGTAAGGCGAAGCCGCCACCCGGCACTGAAGCGCAGAGGAATTACACCGCGCGGAACGCGATTTCGCTCGGAATGACTTCGCCCTGCCAGTAAAGCTGCGCCGCAACGCGCCCCGCCAGCTGACGATACATATCCGCAAATTCGCTGTCCGGACGGCTCACCACGGTTGGTTTACCGCTGTCCAGATCTTCACGCAGCGTGATGTGCAGCGGCATCTGCCCCAGCAGCTGAGTGTGATACTGCGCCGCCAGCTTCTCCGCACCACCGGTACCGAAAATAGGCTCATGGTGTCCGCAGTTGCTGCAGATATGCATGCTCATGTTCTCAACGATACCCAGCACCGGTACTTCCACCTTCTCGAACATCACGATGCCCTTTTTGGCGTCGATCAGCGCGATATCCTGCGGCGTGGTCACGACGACCGCTCCCGTTACCGGAATGTTCTGCGCCAGGGTCAGCTGAATGTCGCCCGTGCCCGGTGGCATGTCCAGCACCAGATAATCCAGATCCGGCCACATGGTTTCCTGCAGCATCTGCATCAGCGCCTTGCTGGCCATCGGGCCGCGCCAGACCATCGCGTTATCGTCGGTGACCAGATAACCAATCGAGTTGGTTGCCAGACCGTGCGCCATGATTGGCGCCATGTGAGTGCCGTCCGGCGAGGTTGGACGCTGGTTTTCCGCGCCCAGCATGTTTGGAATGGACGGGCCATAAATGTCCGCATCCAGAATACCGACTTTTGCCCCTTCCGCTGCCAGCGCGAGCGCCAGGTTTACAGCCGTGGAGGATTTACCCACCCCACCCTTGCCCGAGCTGACGGCAATAATGTTTTTTACGCCGTTCACGCCAGGTTGGTTTTTCACGCGCTTCAGCGTGGCGATACTGTGGCTCAGCTTCCAGTCAATCGCCTTCGCACCGGTGATGCGCAGCAGCTCCGAGCTGGTTTGCTCTTTCAGCGTGTCGAAGGCGCTGGTCCAGACGAACGGCATCTGCAGTTCAATGTGCAGCGTATCGTCCAGCCAGGCAACGTGGTGTAACGCTTTCAGCGTCGTAAGATTGTGCTTCAGGGTTGGATGCTGAAAGTTAGCCAGCGTCCCGGCGACCATTGCTCGTAAGGCTTCCGGTGATTTGGCCTGGGATTGAGAACTCATCCCGACTCCTTTGTAGTTGTTCTGAAAAAAGACGTGTAATTACTAAGTTTACCCCAGAGGTAACAATTATTCATTTATGGATTAATGCCCTTATCACTTGGCGTAGTTATTACCTTTCGGGTAACATCAAAAACCCTTTTCACAGTTAAAAGAAGTAATGCCTACTATGACTCAAGTCGCGAAAAAAATTCTGGTAACGTGCGCACTGCCGTACGCCAACGGCTCAATCCACCTCGGCCACATGCTGGAGCATATCCAGGCTGATGTCTGGGTCCGTTACCAGCGAATGCGCGGCCACGAGGTTAACTTCATCTGTGCGGACGATGCTCACGGCACGCCGATCATGCTGAAAGCGCAGCAACTGGGGATTTCCCCGGAGCAGATGATTGCCGAAATGAGTCAGGAGCATCAAACTGATTTTGCTGGCTTTGACATCAGCTATGACAACTATCACTCCACGCACAGCGACGAAAACCGCGAGCTATCGGAGCTGATCTACACCCGACTGAAAGAGAATGGTTTTATCAAAAACCGCACTATCTCTCAGCTGTACGATCCGGAAAAAGGCATGTTCCTGCCGGACCGCTTCGTCAAAGGCACCTGTCCGAAATGTAAATCCCCGGACCAGTACGGCGATAACTGCGAAGTGTGCGGCGCGACTTATAGCCCGACCGAGCTTATCGAGCCGAAATCCGTGGTATCCGGTGCAACGCCTGTGATGCGTGACTCCGAGCACTTCTTCTTCGACCTGCCGTCCTTCAGCGAAATGCTGCAGGCATGGACCCGCAGCGGCGCGCTGCAGGAGCAGGTAGCGAACAAGATGCAGGAGTGGTTCGAATCCGGCCTGCAGCAGTGGGATATCTCCCGCGATGCGCCGTACTTCGGCTTCGAAATCCCGAACGCGCCAGGCAAATACTTCTACGTCTGGCTGGATGCGCCAATCGGCTACATGGGCTCCTTCAAGAACCTGTGCGACAAGCGCGGCGACACCGTCAGCTTCGATGAATACTGGAAGAAAGACTCCACGGCCGAGCTGTACCACTTCATCGGTAAAGACATCGTTTATTTCCACAGCCTGTTCTGGCCAGCGATGCTGGAAGGCAGCAACTTCCGCAAGCCAACCAACCTGTTCGTTCACGGCTACGTGACGGTGAACGGTGCGAAGATGTCCAAATCTCGCGGTACGTTCATCAAGGCCAGTACCTGGCTGAACCACTTCGACGCGGACAGCCTGCGCTACTACTACACCGCGAAGCTCTCTTCCCGTATCGACGATATCGACCTGAACCTGGAAGATTTCGTACAGCGCGTGAACGCGGACATCGTCAACAAGGTGGTAAACCTGGCGTCCCGTAACGCGGGCTTTATCGCCAAGCGTTTTGACGGCGTGATGGCGGCTGAACTGGCTGACCCTGCCCTGTACCAAACCTTCACTGACGCAGCGGCGACCATTGGCGAAGCCTGGGAAGCGCGCGAGTTCGGTAAAGCGGTGCGTGAAATCATGGCCCTGGCTGACCTGGCGAACCGCTATGTCGACGAGCAGGCCCCGTGGGTTGTCGCGAAACAGGAAGGCCGCGATGCTGACCTGCAGGCCATCTGCTCTATGGGTATCAACCTGTTCCGCGTGCTGATGACCTACCTGAAGCCCGTTCTTCCTCAGCTGGCAGCCCGTGCTGAAGCGTTCCTGAACACCGAACTGACCTGGGATGCCATGGCGCAGCCGCTGCTCGGCCACAAGGTGAACACCTTCAAGGCGCTGTATAACCGCATCGAGATGAAGCAGGTGGAAGCCCTGGTGGAAGCATCAAAAGAAGAAGTGAAGGCGGCTGCGACACCGGTCACCGGCCCGCTGGCAGACGATCCGATTCAGGAAACCATCACCTTCGATGATTTCGCGAAAGTCGACCTGCGCGTGGCGCTGATCGAAAACGCTGAGTTTGTGGAAGGCTCTGACAAGCTGCTGCGCCTGACGCTGGATCTGGGCGGCGAGAAGCGCAACGTCTTCTCCGGCATTCGTTCTGCGTATCCGGACCCGCAGGTGCTGATCGGTCGTCAGACCGTGATGGTGGCGAACCTGGCACCGCGCAAAATGCGCTTCGGCATCTCCGAGGGGATGGTGATGGCTGCAGGCCCTGGCGGGAAAGACATCTTCCTGTTAAGCCCAGACGAAGGCGCGAAGCCGGGTCAGCAGGTGAAATAACAAAAAAGCCGGAGATAATCTCCGGCTTTTTTTTGCCCGGCGGCGCTACGCTTGCACGGGCCTACGGGTTTTGTAGGCCGGGTAAGGCGAAGCCGCCACCCGGCAAAAAATCACGCCTTCGGGTGATGCACCCGGTGGGTCAGCCCACGCAGGAAATTACGCAAAAACTGGTCGCCGCACTCGCGGTAGTTTTTATGGTCCGGCGCGCGCATCATGGCGGTCACTTCCGGCACCGACACGCGGTATTTTTGCTCGGTCATGATCGCGACAATATCGTCCGTTTTCAGCGAGAACGCGATGCGCAGCTTTTTCAGCACCGTGTTGTTGTTCACGCGACGCTCCAGCGCCAGCTCGGGCGCGGCCGGATCTTTGCCACGCTTATCGTAAATCAGGCCGTTCAGGAAACCCGACAGAATGATGTCGGGGCAGCGAACAAAGCCCTCTTCGTCTTCTTTGGTCATCCAGGTATCGAAACCCGCAGACGTGGCTTCCATGTCGGACAACGCAAGAATGCGCACCATGTCATTATTGTTTGCTTTCAGGGTGTAGCGCAGGCTACGAAGAATGTCATTACTAATCATGAGTGCCTTTAACTGTCGATGATGCAATGGCGCGCAGTGTACCAGTTTTACAGACCAATCGCCTCTTTCAAACTCTTCAGGTAGCGACGGCTGACGGGCACCGTATGCCCGGCACGCAGCACCAGTTCGGCCTGACCGTTATCTTCCAGGCGGATTTCCTTCAGGTGCGCCATGTTCACCAGATACTGACGATGGCAGCGGATCAGCGGCGTGCGGCTCTCCAGGGTGCGAAGCGTCAGCTCGGTAAAGCCTTCATTTCCCTCCGCGCTGGTGACATATACCCCGCTCAGACGGCTGCTGACAAAGGCCACGTCATCCATCTGCAGGAGATAAATGCGGCTGTGCCCGGTGCAGGGGATAAACTTCAGCGGCTGCTGGTTTTCCGGCAGCAGCGTCATATCCTGCACGGTGCGCTCCTGGCGTAAACGGGTGAGCGTTTTATCCAGCCGCTTCTCTTCAATCGGTTTCAGCAGATAATCAAAGGCATGTTCTTCAAATGCCTTCACGGCATATTCATCAAACGCTGTCAGAAAGACGATATAGGGGCGGTGCTCAGGATCAAGCATCCCGACCATCTCCAGCCCGCTGATGCGCGGCATCTGAATGTCGAGGAACAACACGTCCGGACGCAGTTTGTGCACCGCACCGATGGCCTCAATGGCATTTGCGCACTCACCGACCACCTCGATATCACTCTGCTCCTGCAGTAGCACGCGCAGGTTTTCCCGTGCCAGCGGCTCGTCATCCACAATCAGCACTCTCAGCATGCGTTTTCCTCCAGCGGCAGTCGTAAGGTGATACGGGTAAATCGGTCGGGTTCACAGGCGACGGTAATGCC
Organism: Enterobacter sp. RHBSTW-01064; assembly: GCF_014103035.1. NCBI lineage: Bacteria > Pseudomonadati > Pseudomonadota > Gammaproteobacteria > Enterobacterales > Enterobacteriaceae > Enterobacter > Enterobacter sp. RHBSTW-01064. The sequence goes on from NZ_JABXOU010000001.1 coordinate 807,504, forward strand.
ACAGTCGTCACCGAAGTGCGCACGCAGGCGTTTATCCACCAGGCTCATCCCTAACCCGCCCGAGGCGGAAGGGACGTAGAGCCCGGCGTTATCTTCAATATCCAGCACCAGATGGTGGTTAAACTGGGTAGCAGAAATGGTGATCTCCCCGATGCCCAGCAGCTGCGATGTACCGTGCTTGATGGCATTTTCTACGATAGGCTGAAGGGTAAAAGCCGGAAGATGCTGGTACGCCAGCGCGTCCGGAACGGAGAGCGACACCTGCAGGCGAGACTGAAAGCGTGCCTGTTCAATCTGCAGGTACGCGTTAACATGCTCAATCTCGTCGGCAAGGGTCACGATTTCGGAAGGCCGTTTAAGGTTCTTGCGGAAAAAGGTCGACAAAAACTGCACCAGCTGCGCGGCCTGATCGCTGTCGCGGCGGATCACCGCCTTCAGCGTATTAAGCGCGTTAAACAGGAAATGCGGATTGACCTGGGCGTGCAGGAGTTTGATCTCTGACTGCGTCAGCAGCGCTTTCTGCCGTTCGTACTGCCCCGCCAGAATTTGCGCGGACAGCAGCTGGGCAATCCCCTCCCCCAGCGTGCGGTTGATCGAGCTGAACAGACGGTTTTTCGCTTCGTAGAGCTTAATCGTCCCCATCACCCGCTGATTTTCACCGCGTAGCGGGATCACCAGCGTCGAGCCAAGCTTGCACTGCGGATGGAGCGAACAGCGGTAGGGGATCTCATTCCCGTCCGCATACACCACTTCACCGGTTTCAATGGCGCGCAGGGTATAGGTTGATGAGATCGGTTTGCCCGGCAGATGGTGGTCGTCTCCGGTACCGGTAAACGCCAGCAGCTTTTCGCGGTCGGTAATGGCGACGGCACCGATATCCAGCTCCTTGTAGAGCACCTGCGCCACCTTCATGCTGTTTTCTTCATTGAATCCCTGACGCAGGATCCCCTCCGTTGAGGCTGCAACTTTCAGGGCCGTCGCGGAAAACGCCGAGGTGTATTTCTCAAACATGGCGCGCTTGTCGAGCAGAATACGCATAAACAGCGCCGCGCCCACGGTATTGGTCACCATCATCGGAGCTGCGATATTGCTCACCAGGTGCAGCGCATCGTCAAACGGACGGGCAATCAGCAGGATAATCGCCATCTGCGCCATCTCTGCCACGAAGGTAATCGCACCGGCGGTAAGCGGGCTAAATACCTTATCCGGACGGCCGCGTTTGATCATGTAGCTGTGGACAAGGCCACCCAGTAGCCCTTCGACGATCGTGGAGATCATACAGCTCAGCGCCGTCATGCCGCCCATAGAATAGCGGTGCAGACCGCCGGTAAGCCCCACAAGGCCGCCGACAACGGGACCGCCAAGCAGGCCGCCCATCACCGCACCGATGGCGCGCGTATTGGCAATGGAATCTTCGATATGGAGACCAAAGTAGGTCCCCATAATGCAGAAAATGGAGAAGGTCACATAGCAAAGCAGCTTGTGCGGCAGACGGACGGTGACCTGCATCAGCGGAATGAACAGGCGCGTTTTACTCATCAACCAGGCGATGACAAGAAACACACACATCTGCTGAAGCAACAACAGCACCAGATTAAACTCGTACATACAAAAAACCGCACATTCTAAAAACGCGTAACATACACTGATGCAGGTAAACTTTCTTTGAAGCGCGCCAAAAAAGCTGCAAATCGTGTCGGTCATCACAGCTTTTGCCGAACATCGCGCATGCTTCGCATTATTTGTTCAAAAAACGATCAATCCTTCCTGGTTCGGCAAAGTGGGTCTACAGTTAAGCTGGGGACGCGTAAGCCAGGGGGCGAATATGGCGCTTTACACAATAGGTGAAGTGGCACTCCTTTGTGATATCAATCCCGTTACCCTACGGGCGTGGCAGCGACGGTATGGATTACTTAAACCGCAGAGAACGGACGGTGGGCATCGTCTGTTCAACGAGGCCGATATCGACCGGATCCGCGAGATAAAAAGCTGGATCGACAACGGTGTGCAGGTCGGCAAAGTGAAATCCTTGCTTAGCCATGACGATCCGGACACCCAGCATCTCTGGCGTGAGCAACAGGAAGCACTGCTGCGGCTCCTGCAGGCGGGTAACCTGCAGCGCCTGCGCGCGTGGATAAAAGATCAAGGGCGTGATTATCCCGCGCAAACGCTGATCACCCATCTTTTCATTCCGCTCCGTCGACGCCTTCAGTGCCAACAGTCTACCCTGCAGGCGCTGCTCAGCATGCTCGACGGCGTACTGATCAACTATATTGCCGTCTGCCTTGCCTCGGCGAAGAACAAGGCCGGAAAAGATGCGCTGGTGGTTGGCTGGAACGTGCACGACACCACGCGTCTGTGGCTGGAAGCCTGGATTGCCACCCAAAAAGGCTGGCGCGTGGATGTGCTCGCGCACTCGCTGGCCCAGCTGCGGCCCGAGTTTTTTGACGGTCAGACCCTGCTGGTCTGGTGTGGCGAAGTGCCGTCCGCCTCGCAGCAACAGCTGCTGACGGAATGGCGCGAGAATGGTTATCCGGTTTATTCCCTGGGCCCGGATGAGCCATAACGGCATTTAATGGTTCATTAACAGCTGCGCTTCACCGTATAATTGTTCCGTTAACAACAGGAGCACATGATGAAGGCAACTAAACTGGCGGTAATTACCCTTTTTGTCCTGATGGCCGTAAGCGGTATCGGCGGCGTGATGCTGGCGGGTTACTCGTTTATCGTCCGTGGCGGTGTCGGCTGAGATACAGCGCCAGGCGCTCGAAAAGGCGATCGACCACAATCGCCGCCAGCGCAACCAGTAGCGCGCCCTGAATAATGTAGGCCGTATTAAATCCGCTTAAGCCGATAATAATCGGCGTCCCCAGCGTGTTTGCCCCCACCGTCGAGGCGATTGTCGCCGTACCGATGTTGATAATCACCGACGTGCGGATCCCGGCGATAATGACCGGTGCCGCGAGCGGGAGTTCAACCTTGCGCAACCGCTGCCAGGCGCTCATGCCCATCCCTTCTGCTACGCTCAGCACCGATGCGGGCACCGCTGCCATACCGGCCAGGGTTCCCTGAAGTATCGGCAATACCCCGTATAAAATCAGCGCAATAATCGCTGGCTGCTGCCCAAAGCCAATAACCGGTACCGCAATCGCCAGTACCGCCACCGGCGGAAACGTCTGACCGATCGCCGCAATCGTCTCCACCAGCGGACGAAACTCACGTCCCGATGGCCTTGTCACCGCGATCCCTGCCCCCACACCGAGGACGATGGCAATGACGCTTGAGATCGTCACCAGCCAGGCGTGCGCCAGCGCAAGGTTAATAAAACTCTCCTGCTGATAGACCGGTCGCGGCAGGCCAGGAAAGAGCGAACTGAACAGCGCCGCACTGTGCGGCATCAGAAAGAGCAGGCCGACGAAGAGCAGCGCCAGCCAGAGCAGCGGATCACGCATGACCTTCACGCGTCACCTCCCCGGCCAGCAAATCGCGAAAGTGCAATGCACCACAGGTTGTTCCCTGGCTGTTGGTCACCGGCAGGATCTCACATTGTCTGGCGACGAAAGCAGACAGCGCATCCCTCAGGCTCATCTGCTCCTGTAACGGTTCTCCGCTTAGCGGCGCATCCTGTCGGCGCATATAATCGCCAACGGTGCGCAAAGAGAGCAGCCTGACGCCCAGCTCGCTGCGGCCAAAAAATTCGCGCACAAAGTCGTTCTTCGGCTGGCTCAACAGCGCAAGCGGCGTGCCCTGCTGTACCACCTCACCGTGGTCCATCAGCACCAGATGGTCAGCCAGGCGCAGCGCCTCATCAATGTCGTGCGTCACAAGGATAATGGTGCGCCCCAGAATGCGGTGGATGCGGGTCATCTCCGCCTGCAGCGCACCGCGTGTGACCGGATCCAGCGCGCCAAAAGGTTCATCCATCAGCAACACCTGCGGATTGGCCGCCAGCGCGCGCGCGACCCCAACACGCTGCTGCTGTCCGCCGGAAAGCTGATGCGGGTAGCGGTCACGCAGTGTCGGCTCTAATCCCAGCAGGGCCATCAGCTCTTCCACCCGCGCATGGGTTTTCGCCCGCGTCCATTTTTCCAGCTGCAGCACGGTGGCGATGTTCTGCGCCACGGTCCAGTGGGGGAACAGCCCGATAGACTGAATGGCATAGCCCATACGACGGCGCAACTCCAGCACCGGCAGGCTGCGGATCTCTTCCCCGGCAAAGCGAATCATCCCGCTGTCGTGCTCAACCAGCCGGTTGATCATCTTCAGGGTAGTGGATTTTCCCGACCCCGATGTGCCGATCAATACCGAAAATGCCCCCTCGGCAAAATGCAGATTCAGGTGGCTTGCCGCCGGACGACCGGCAAAGGTTTTACTGACATCATGAAATTCAATCATTGGCTCTTCTCCCGAGCAGCGCGAGCCACAGGGCAAATAACGCATCCAAAACAACCGCCAGCGCGATAGTGGGCACAACGCCCAATAAGACCAGGTCCAGCGCGCTGCTGAGCAGCCCCTGGAATACCAGCGCACCAAAACCGCCCGCGCCAATGAGCGCTGCAATCACCGCCATCCCCACGGTTTGCACCGTCACCACCCGCAGGCTGCGAATTAACAGCGGAAGTGCAAGGGGTAACTGTATTTTCCAGAAACACTGCCGCGCGCTCATCCCCATCGCATGGGCGCTTTCCAGCACGTCCGGCGCAACCTGGCTTAAGCCCGCCACCACACCGCGCACCAGCGGCAGCAGCGCATAGAGCACCAGCGCGATCAGCGCGGGCGTGAGTCCGGTACCGGCAATGCCGATGTCCCCCAACGCGGGAAATGACCTCGCCAGACCGGCCAGCGGAGCAATGAGCAATCCAAACAGGGCCACGGAGGGGACCGTCTGAATGACGTTGAGAACGGTGAACACGCTCCCCTGTCGCGCCGGATGGCGATAGCACCAGATGCCCAGCGGGACGCCCAGAAGCAGCGCCGGGAAAAGCGTGCCAAAGAGGATCGTCAGATGTTGCGAGAGTGCATCATCAAACACCTCCTGGCGATTGGCGTACTCTTTTAACAACGAGAGATTATTCAGCTCACCGCTAAACAGGAGGACCAGCGGGATGAGCCAGATTTGCGCGTTCAGCAGCCAACGCCAGACGGGTACTGGCGTCAGGCGGCGAATGGCATCGCTACAGGCCAGCAGGCAGAGCGCCAGCCACAGCCACAGACCGCTGCCGATGGACGTACGCGCCAGCGGGCTTTCCGCAGACATCATGAGCGTCGCCGACTGCCCTGCGCTCCAGAACAACCCCAAAAAAAGGGCTTCACAGAGGAGCAGCGTCAGCCAGTGCGCGGCACGTCCTGACCAGATCGACAGGACGACGGCCGCGCCCAGCGCCACCGCCAGCAGCGCGGGCGAAAACGACCAAATCTGCCAGAGTGCGCGCCCTTCACCCGACATCAGCCGGTTAGGCGCAACGTTCACAAAAGGTAACGCGACCGCCGCGATGGCCACACAGGCCAACAGCAGCAGCACGCGGTTATGACATTGTATTGGCACAGCTTTATCCTGTTACTTCACAAGCCCTTGTTGTTTCAGGAAGTCGGCCGCCACTTTTTTGGCATCCAGTCCCTCAACGGCAATGCTGGCGTTCAGCTGCTGCAGCGTTTTTTCATCCAGTTTTTCAAAGACCGGTTTGAGCCATTCTGCAATATCCGGGTAGGCTTTCAGCACCGCTTCGCGCACTACCGGGGTCGGGGCGTAAATCGGCTGGACGCCTTTCGGGTCGGTCAGGGTTTGCAGTCCAAGGGCCGCAACCGGGCCGTCGGTGCCGTAGGCCATCGCGGCATTCACGCCGGAGGTTTGCTGCGCGGCGGCTTTGATGGTCACTGCCGTATCACCGCCGGCCAGAGAGAGCAGCTGGGCCTGGTCAAGCTTGAAGTCGTAGGCTTTTTCGAACGCAGGCAGCGCGTCAGGACGTTCGATAAATTCAGCCGACGCAGCGAGTTTGAAATCGCCCTTCTCTTTCAGGTAGCGGCTGAGATCCGCGAGCGAGGTCAGCTTGCCCTTCTCCGCCACGTCCTTACGCACCGCGATGGTCCAGGTATTGTTCGCAGGCGCAGGCGTCAACCAGACCAGCTTGTTCTGCTCCGCGTCCAGCTTTTTGACCTTCTCATAGCCCGCTTTGGCGTTTTTCCACGCCGCATCGTTCTCATCTTTGAAGAAGAATGCGCCGTTGCCGGTGTATTCCGGGTAGATATCCAGCTCGCCGGAGGTAATCGCACCGCGCACGACGGGCGTTGTACCGAGCTGAACTTTGTTGACCGTTTTGACCCCGTGGCTCTCAAGCACCTGCAAAATAATATTGCCGAGCAGCGCCCCTTCGGTATCAATCTTTGATCCCACTTTGACAGGCTCAGCCGCCTGAAGCGGCAGGCTAAGCGCGGCCAGTAACACCGCAGAGCCTAACATCCCCTTTTTAATCGTCATTCCGCTGTCCTCATTTTTTTATCGCCTTTTTCAGAGGCTTGAGAGAAAAGCGTAGCTTAAAACGGCGTGTTTAACCGTCAAAATGCCTTTTTAGCATAAGGTAAGACGCATCCCCCGTGAGGTGGGGGATGCGAAGGAAGGGACGATTACTGCAGTTCGAACTCGCCTTTATTCACCCGGGCAGAATCCACGCCGATGAATACGTTAAACTTGCCGGGTTCCACAACGTATTTCATCTGCTGGTTCCAGAACTTCAGCGCATCGACGTCAATCGGGAAGCTTACGGTTTTGGTTTCGCCAGGCTTGAGTGACACCTTGTCGAAACCGCGCAGCTGCTTCACCGGACGGCTCATGGACGCGGTAACATCCTGAACGTACATCTGGATCACCGTCGCGCCTTCACGCTTGCCGGTATTGGTCACGTCCACGCTGGCGGTGACCTTGCCGTCACGCTTCATCGTAGGCGCTGACATTTTCACGTCAGAGACCTTAAAGGTGGTGTAGCTCAGACCGTAACCAAACGGATACAGCGGGCCGTTGGCTTCGTCGAAGTAGCGCGAGGTGTACTTGTTCGGCTTGTCGGCGTTATACGGACGACCGGTGTTCAGGTGGCTGTAGTACACCGGGATCTGCCCGACGGAGCGCGGGAAGGACATCGGCAGCTTGCCCGACGGGTTGTAATCGCCAAACAGCACGTCAGCAATAGCGTTACCGCCTTCAGTACCGGCGAACCAGGTTTCCAGAATCGCATCAGCCTGCTGGTCTTCTTTCACCAGCGCCAGCGGACGGCCGTTCATCAGCACCAGCACCAGCGGTTTGCCGGTGGCCTTCAGGGCGGCGATCAGATCGCGCTGGCTTTGCGGAATGGTGATATCGGTACGGCTGGAGGCTTCGTGCGCCATCCCCTGCGCTTCCCCCACGACCGCGACAACGACGTCAGACTGTTTGGCGGTGTTAACCGCTTCATCGATCATCTCTTTCGGCGTGCGCGGATCGACCTTCACCGCTTCCTCGTACTGATTGAGGAAGGTGACGATGTCTTTATCGTCGGTGACGTTTGCGCCTTTGGCGTACACCACTTTCGCGTTTTCACCGACGGCATTTTTAATGCCGGTCAGCACGGTGACGGACTGATCCGCCACGCCAGCCGCAGACCAGCTGCCCATCACGTCGCGCTTGCTGTCGGCCAGCGGGCCCACCACGGCGATGGTGCCGGATTTTTTCAGCGGCAGCGTGTCGAGGCGGTTTTTCAGCAGCACCAGGCTTTCGCGCGCAACTTCACGCGCCTCTTTGCGGTGCAGACGGCTTTCGGCATTGGTGTCAGCCGGGTCAGAGTCCTTCGGTCCCAGATGGCTGTACGGATCGTTAAACAGCCCCATGTCATATTTCACGTTCAGCACGTGGCGCGCGGCATCGTCCAGCTCCGCCATCGTCACCTTGCCGCTCTTCACCAGCCCCGGCAGGTATTTGCTGTAGTACTCGTCGCTCATGCTCATGTTGATGCCGGACTTGAGCGCCACGCGCACCGCATCTTCCGGATCGGACGCCGTGCCGTGTTTAATCAGCTCTTTAATCGCGCCGTGGTCAGAGACGGTAATGCCCTTAAAGCCCCACTGGTCGCGCAGCACGTCTTTCAGCAGCCAGGAATCGGACGTCGCTGGCGTGCCGTTCAGCGAGTTCAGCGCCACCATCACCGCGCCGCTCCCCGCATCCAACCCTGCCTTGTACGGCGGCATGTAGTCGTTGAACAGGCGCTGCGGGCTCATGTCGACGGTGTTGTACTCTTTACCGCCTTCAACCGCGCCATACGCGGCGAAGTGCTTCACGCTGGTCATCACCGAGTAGCGGTCGGCCGGGCTTTTGCCCTGCATCGCTTCCACCATGGTTTTACCCATTGTGGCCGTTAAATACGTATCTTCACCAAAGCCTTCCGACGCGCGGCCCCAGCGCGGATCGCGGGAGACATCGACCATCGGCGCCCAGGTCATGTTCAGGCCGTCGTCCGCCGCTTCATACGCCGACACGCGCCCGACGGTTTTCACCGCGTCGAGGTTAAAGGAGGAGGCTAACCCGAGGCTAATCGGGAATACGGTACGCTGGCCGTGCAGCACGTCGTAGGCAAAGAAGAGAGGGATCTTCAGGCGGCTGAGCTCCATCACCTGATCCTGCATTTTGCGGATATCCTGACGGGTGACGGTGTTAAAAATCGCCCCCACCTGGCTCTCTTTGATCATCTCACGGATGGCCTCTTTCGGGTTATCCGGGCCGACGCTGATAAGACGCAGCTGACCGATTTTCTCATCAACCGTCATCTTTTTGAGCAATTCCGTGACAAACGCGTCGCGGGCTTCAGGCGTGAGCGGGTGATTACCAAACAAATCTTCTGCGAGCGCAGGTTGCAGCGCCAGGCTGACGGCGACACCTACAGAACATAGCCATTTCATGTCGTTATACTCTCTCATCAATAACCGCCGGACGATCTCGGCCATACCGTGCGAAAAGCGCAGTGTGCCACAAACCCTTTGAACCTTGCAGGGTTATTCTCTGATTTTTCTCGTGAATACTCGACCGCTTAACAGTTAATCGCGCTATGCTTACAGCGAGAAATTTGCCCCACCACAAGGAGTGGAAGATGTCTTCTGTTCGAACTGACGATAACAATACTTTTATTAACGAACTGTCGCGCCTGGTTGGTCACTCTCACCTGCTTACTGACCCGGCTAAAACCGCCCGCTACCGCAAGGGTTTCCGTTCCGGCCAGGGCGACGCGCTGGCGGTGGTCTTCCCCGGCACGCTGCTTGAGCTGTGGCGCGTGCTGAGCGCCTGCGTCGCCGCCGACAAGATTATTTTAATGCAGGCCGCCAATACCGGCCTGACCGAAGGCTCCACGCCGAACGGCAATGATTACGATCGTGACATCGTGATTATCAGCACCCTGCGCCTCGACAAACTTCACCTGCTGGACAAAGGCGAACAGGTACTGGCCTTCCCCGGCACCACGCTCTACTCCCTCGAAAAAGCGCTTAAGCCGCTGGGACGCGAACCGCACTCGGTGATCGGCTCCTCCTGTATTGGCGCGTCGGTGATCGGCGGGATCTGCAATAACTCCGGCGGCTCGCTGGTGCAGCGCGGCCCGGCGTATACCGAGATGTCGCTGTTTGCGCGGATCGATGAAAACGGCAAGCTGACGCTGGTGAACCATCTGGGTATCGATCTCGGCGTGACGCCGGAGCAGATCCTGAGCAAGCTTGACGATGACCGCGTGAAGGACGAAGACGTTCAGCACGATGGCCGCCACGCGCACGATCATGATTACGTCACCCGCGTGCGGGATATCGACGCCGACACCCCGGCGCGCTATAACGCTGACCCGGACCGCCTGTTTGAATCCTCCGGCTGCGCGGGCAAGCTCGCTGTTTTTGCCGTGCGTCTTGATACCTTCCCGGCAGAGAAAAAGCAGCAGGTGTTTTACATCGGCACCAATCAGCCCGAGGTGTTGACCGAAATCCGTCGTCATATTCTGGGCGAATTTACCCACCTGCCGGTCGCGGGCGAATATATGCACCGGGATATATACGATATCGCCGAGCGCTACGGGAAAGACACCTTCCTGATGATCGACAAACTCGGCACCGACAAAATGCCGTTCTTCTTCACCATGAAGGGCCGCACCGACGCGATGCTCGATAAAGTGTCGCTGTTCAAACCGCACTTCACCGACCGCTTTATGCAGAAGCTGGGCAACGTTTTTCCGGCGCATTTACCGGAGCGAATGAAAACCTGGCGCGATAAGTATGAGCACCACCTGCTGCTGAAGATGGCCGGAGACGGGATTGCTGAAGCACAAAACTGGCTGACCGAGTTCTTCAAGACGGCTGAGGGTGATTTCTTTGCCTGCACGCCGGAAGAAGGCAGCAAGGCCTTCCTGCATCGTTTCGCCGCCGCAGGCGCAGCCATCCGTTATCAGGCGGTGCATTCCGAAGAGGTGGAAGATATTCTGGCGCTGGATATCGCCCTGCGACGCAACGATACCGAATGGTTTGAGCACCTGCCGCCGGAGATCGACAGTAAGCTGGTGCACAAGCTCTATTACGGCCACTTTATGTGCTACGTCTTCCATCAGGACTACATCGTTAAAAAAGGCGTCGACGCGCACGCGCTTAAAGAGCAGATGCTCGCCCTGTTACATGAACGTGGCGCGCAATATCCTGCAGAACACAACGTCGGGCATCTTTATAAAGCGCCTGACGCACTTAAGCAGTTTTATCGCGAGAATGACCCTACAAATAGTATGAATCCCGGCATTGGTAAGACAACGCGGAAGAAATACTGGAAAGAAGAGGCAGATGCGGAGCAGCCCATAACGCAAGCATCTGATTAATTCATACAGCCATATTTGAGAGATTGTTAAGCGCTCCTTAATCGTACTAGAGTAGCGATCTGTCGCCGGAGAGACGTTTCTCCGGCATTCTACGATAAGGAGCGGGCACATCATGTCGGCTGTAGATATTTTATCCGAAACCGAACTGGAGGTGCGTGATGCCCTGCCAGATGATGCGCATGCCATCTCGGCCATCTATGCATGGCATGTACTCCATGGTCGCGCATCCTTCGAAGAAGTTCCTCCCACCGTAGACGAAATGCGTAAGCGTATGAGAAACGTCATCGATAGCGGTTTGCCGTGGCTGGTCGCGCTGTACCGCGGTATCGTCGTCGGCTATTGCTATGCCACTCCGTATCGTCCGCGACAGGCTTATCGCTATACGCTGGAAGAATCAATCTATGTGGATGCCAGCACCACGGGCCGTGGATTTGGCTCGACGATGCTGAGCGTGCTGATCGCACGCTGCGAGCAGGGCCCGTGGCGGCAGATGATTGCCGTTGTGGGTGACGGGAATAACAACTCGGGCTCGCTGCGCTTACATAAAAAGCACGGTTTTGATGTCGTGGGTCAATTGCGAAGCGTTGGGTATAAGAAAGGCGACTGGCGGGATACGTTGATAATGCAGCGCCCGCTCAACGACGGTGACTGGACGCTGCCGGAGTAAAACGCGGTGCGGTCTGGTGCCCTCACCCCGGCCCTCTCCCACAGGGAGAGGGTGCAAACACTAAAAACGGCAACCAGGTTGCCGTTTTGCTTTTATCTAATCGTTCTGCGCCGTCGCCATCTGTTCCGCTTTCTGCTTTTTATACGTCAGCGCCGCGGCCGGAACCGGCTGCACTTTCCCGGTCTCAATCCACGTCCGCAGGCGGCTGGCATCCGCGAAGTGGGTATATTTGCCAAAGGCATCCATCACCACCAGCGCAACCGGCTTGCCGTTAAACACGGTGCGCATCACCAGGCAGTGGCCTGCCGCATTGGTAAACCCGGTTTTGGTTAACTGGATATTCCAGTTCTCGCGATACACCAGATGGTTAGTGTTGCGGAACGGCAGCGTGTAGGACGGGTTAGAGAACGTCGCCATGTCCTCACGCGTGGTGCTGAGCTGGCCAAGCAGCGGGTACTGCTTGCTGGCAATCAGCATCTTCGTCAGGTCACGCGCCGTTGAGACGTTATGAATCGACAGCCCGGTCGGCTCCACATAGCGGGTATTGGTCATCCCCAGCGATTTGGCTTTGGCATTCATCGCACGAATAAACGCATCATAGCCGCCCGGATAGTGGTGCGCCAGGCTGGCTGCCGCGCGGTTTTCGGAGGACATCAGCGCCAGCAGCAGCATGTCCTTACGGCTGATTTCACTGTTCAGACGCACGCGGGAGTAGACGCCTTTCATTTCCGGCGTGTGGCTGATATCGACCTTCAGTTTTTCATCCAGCGGCAGTCGTGCATCAAGCACCACCATCGCGGTCATTAATTTGGTAATGGAGGCGATCGGACGCACCAGATCCGGGTGGCTGGCATAGATCACTTTGTTAGTGTTGAGATCGACGATCATCGCGCTGCCGGAGGCAATTTGCGGTTGTGCCGCCGCGGAGGTCACCGCAGGCGTTTTGGCGATGGCTGGCGCGGCAGCGGACGCACCCAGCAGCAGCGCCAGGCTCAGTAATGAAACTCGGAATTTCAGCATGGTGAGACTTCTGATAATTATTCACGCACGTTATGACGTACACCGCCTGCGTCAACGGATAAACGCAGGCTGGCATCGGCATCATAGCGGTCACCGTGCGTTGTCGCCAGCGGAGAATCGTGAACAGATGCTGCATTGCTGGCATTTACGCCAGCAATGCAGTGAGCTTAAAAGAGACGGTATCCATAACCCCACAGAATAACCGTCAGAGCCAGTAACGCCTCCAGGACCAGAACCCCGATGGCAAGCGTGGAGCTGGAGAAGCTCAGGCCCTCTTCTTTATTGATATTCAGGAAGGTTGGCACCCCTACATACAGCAGATAACCGGTGTAAAAGAGGGCAACAGTACCGATCAGCGCGCACAGCCAGACCAGTGGATAGAGCGCAACAATACCGCTTAAGAACAGCGGGGTCGCGACATATCCGGCAAAGACCATACAGTGGGCCAGCGACGGACGCTGCGGGTAGTTTCGCGCCATCCAGTGAATAACGCGCCCCATCACCGCCACACCCGCCAGCATCAGGCCGTAAAAGATGACGGCAAGATACAGCCCGGTAAACCAGGAGAGCTGGACCACGGTGCCATCACCAAAGTTCCAGCCGATTTGTGTTGTGCCTATAAACGCACAGATTACCGGCACCGCTGCCATCAGCAGCACATGGTGCGTGTAATGATGCGCGACCGTTTCGTTCTCGCTTCTGATCACGTGCATTTCACGATCGGGATGGGAGAAGAGTCCCCAGACATGGTTCATAGCGCCCCCTTGTTGTCGGCCCGTCAGCGATACTCTAAGTATAATGCAGGCTTTAGATTATTTTATGTACAGCGGGAAAATTCCGTTGATTGCCGCACGGTTGATTCTGGGGGTATATGATTAAAGCAGGCTCGAACAGGGAGATAACTCAGACGTAATGGATATCAACGGACTCATTGAACAATATGGATATGCCGCGCTGGTCATCGGTAGCGTGGCAGAAGGCGAAACCATCACGCTGTTAGGCGGCGTTGCGGCGCATCAGGGATTGCTGAAATTCCCGCTGGTCGTCGCCGCGGTCGCGCTGGGCGGGATGATTGGCGATCAGCTGCTCTACTTTTTGGGGCTGCGCTTCGGGCCGAGGCTGCTTAAGCGTTTCGCAAAGCATCAAAAGAAAATCCGCCGCGCTCAGCGCCTCATTCAGCGTCATCCCTATCTGTTCGTCATTGGCACCCGCTTTATGTACGGCTTTCGCATTATCGGGCCGATTCTGATCGGTGCCAGCCGTCTACCGCCCAAAATATTTCTGCCGCTCAATATTGTAGGCGCGATTGCCTGGGCGCTGATCTTCACCACGCTCGGCTACGTGGGCGGAGAGGTGATCGGACCGTGGCTGCATAATCTCGATCAGCATATTAAACACTGGGCGTGGCTGATTCTGGTGGTTGTGGCGGTGATTGGGGTCAGGCTGTGGATGCGGCACAGGGAGAAGAGGCGGGATGAGGATTAGCTTAGTGCGGTCTGTTGCCCTCTCTCACAAGCAGAGGAGGTTTTTAGTTCCCTCTCCCCTTGGGAGAGGGTTAGGGTGAGGGGGAAAACTACCCCTCCGGCTTAAACTGCGGATTCGCCAGCATAAATCCGCCGTCAACGATAAAGGATTGCCCCGTCGTGTAGCTGGCGTCGCTGTCGCACAGCCACGCCACCAGGCTGGCGATCTCTTTGGTATGCCCCGGCCTTGCCAACGGGATTTCCGGCATTGAGCCTTCTTTCACTTCGCTATCATCCATGTCGTTCATCGGCGTGGCAATCGCACCGGGCGCAACAGCGTTCACCAGAATCTTGTGCTTAACCAGCTCCAGCGCCATGGATTTGGTTAAGCCACCGAGCGCATGTTTTGCCGCAGTATAGGCGCTGGCGTCAGGCAGCGGCGTGTGCTCATGCACCGAGGTGATGTTCACTATTCGCCCCCCTTCCCCCTGCTTCACCATCTGCCGCGCGGCAATCTGCGAACAGAGAAACGCGCCGTCCACGTCGACGGTGAAAATGTTCCGCCAGTCGTCAAACGGCATATCAAGGAATGGCGCTTTGGCCATCGCCCCGGCATTGTTGACCAGTACGTCAAGCCGACCGAAACGCGCAATCAGCGTATCAATGGCCTTTGCACCGTTCGGCAACGTGCTCAGATCAAGCTGGATAGCCTCTGCACGTTGCCCCCTCGCCTCAACCTCGCGACAGGTTTCCCGCGCGCCGCTTTCATCGGAATGCCATGTGACACCGACATCAAAGCCGCGCTCTGCCAGCATCAGCGCGGTGGTTTTACCGATACCGGAATCCGATGCCGTCACAATTGCTACTCGGGTCATACTCACCTCCTGAAAATGTGCGAAGAGGTAAGTATAGATAATCACCTTTTTAGCCGTGATGATAGCCACCGCCCAGCGCGGACGTCAGCTGTAGCGTGGCATCCACGTACTGCCCTTTCAGGGTTAGCGTAGCGATATGTTCCTTGAGTGCCGGAATTTTGGCCTCGCTGACGCGGGAACCGGCAATAATCCCGGCGCTAAAGCGCGCCTGTGCCAGTGCCACCACGCGCGCAGCATCTTTCTCAACCTGCTGCTGTTGCTGGTTTTTGGCGGTCAGGGTTTCAACTTCACTGGCCGTGCGCGCCACCTGGTTAACGGCATCGACCACCGCTTTGTTGTAGTTCGCCACCGACAGGTTGTTCTGCGCCTGGGCGATATCCAGATTCGCATTCAGCCTGCCGCTGTCGAAGATCGGCAGCGTCAGCCCCGCGGTGACGCCCATTTGCTGGGCGGAGGAGCGGAACAGATCGCTCAGATGCAGGGCATCCTGCTGCAGGAATGCCATCAGGTCCACGTCGGGATAGAAGGCGGCTTTGGCGGCATCCACTTCGCTCAGGGAAGCTTCAATGTACCAGTGCGCCTCCTGCAGATCAGGGCGGCGAGCCAGCAGTTCGTATCCCAGCGTGGCGGGCAACGCCGCTTCCGCTGTCGGTAAAGCATGGCGAGTCAGCTTCATCGAGGAGGTATTGGTCAGGGCCTGCAGACGTGCCTCAACGGCTTTCATTTTGCCTTTTACCCCGGCAAGCTGCTCTTCGGTTTTGCTGGCATTGATATCGGTTTCGACACCTTCTACCGAGGAGGTGATCCCGTGCTGATACAGCTCGCGGTCGGCACCGATGATATTGTCCTGCTCGTGTTTAATCTCTGCGAGAACCTCCCCCACCGCGGCCTGGGTCTGCCACTCCCAGTAAAGCCGCGCGACGCTGCTGGCCAACAGCTGACGCGTCTGCTCCATCTCGGCTTTCTGGGCGTTGACCTTGCCGATGCGGGCTTCAACCTGCGCGCGGTTTTTGCCCCACAAATCGAGATCCCAGCCCGCTGTCAGGCCAAATGTTCCGTTGGTGTACCACGGCCCGGTCGTACCCGCAGCCGGATCGGTAATGGCGAAGGGTCCCATCAACCCTTCCGCAGACATTTTTTGCCGTTCCGCATCGGCTGAAAAATCAATCTGTGGGCCATCTGCCGCCATGGTGGCTTTCGCCTGCGCTTCCGCGAGCGTAATACGCTGTCGGGCGATTTGCATATCCGGCGCATCATTTAGCGCCTTCGCGATCAGCGAATTAAGCTGCGGATCGTTATAGTCTTTCCACCATTCGTTTTTCGGCCAGCTGGTTCGACTTAGCCGTGTATTCACCGACGCCGCAGTGGCTTGCGCGTTAATTGGCGATACGCTGGCATGTTCCGGCGCGCAGGCAGCCAGCATTAAGACAAGAGGGGCACTCAGAGATAAAATAAGAGAACGTTTCATGACGCCATAACTCAAAAAATTAAAGGCGCAAATTACGCTTGATGCCATTCTGTTTTTTAGTAACGCGTGGCAATCCGCAAATTGTCATACATTTTCATATTCGGCAATTTATTCCCAATCACAATGAATAAATTCAACATATTCATGCCAATTATGAATTGACTGCTACACTTACTCATTGTCATACACGGGCAGGAGAAGGGAATGAAAATATTACTGTGGGTTATTTTAATTATATTTTTGATAGGGCTGTTAGTGGTTACCGGCGTATTCAAAATGATTTTCTGATCTATTTGCCCGGCATTGCGCCGGGCGACGTTATTCCTGTCAGGCTTTCAGCGATGCCCCCTTCGTGGCAATCACCTCTTTATACCAGTAAAAACTCTTTTTGCGGCTGCGGGCCAGGGTGCCTTTACCGCTGTCGTCGCGGTCCACGTAAATAAAGCCATAGCGCTTGGACAGTTCCGCTTTGGACGCGCTCACCAGATCGATCGGCCCCCAGTTGGTGTAACCCATCACCTCGACGCCGTCGTCAATGGCCTCACGCACCTGCACCAGGTGGTCGTTAAGGTAGCTGATGCGGTAATCGTCCTGCACTACGCCGTCGGCGTCCGGTTTGTCCTTCGCGCCAAGGCCGTTTTCTACAATAAACAAGGGCTTCTGATAACGATCCCAGAGCACATTCAGCAGCGTGCGCAGACCCACCGGGTCAATCTGCCAGCCCCACTCGGAGCTTGCCAGATGCGGGTTTGGTACCATGCTCAGGATGTTGCCCCGCGCCTGCTGGTTCAGTTCTTCATCGGTCGTTACGCAGCCGGTCATATAGTAGCTGAACGAGATAAAATCGACGGTAGATTTTAGCGCCTCGCGGTCGGCGTCGGTGATATCAATCTGGATGCCGCTGTCGCGGAAGAAGCGCAGCATATAGCCTGGGTACGCCCCGCGGCACTGCACGTCGCCAAAGAACTGCCAGGCGCGGTTCTCCTGCAGCGCTTCCAGCACGTCTTCCGGTTTGCAGGTGAGCGGGTACATCAGGCCGCCCAGCAGCATGTTGCCAATTTTTGCATCCGGGATGATCTCGTGGCAGGCTTTCACCGCCAGCGCGCTGGCCACCAGCTGATGGTGGATCGCCTGATACACTTCCCCTTTGCTGCTGGTTTCCGGCAGGCCCACGCCGGTCATCGGCGCGTGCAGAGACATGTTGATTTCGTTGAAGGTCAGCCACAGCTTCACCTTCTCCCCGTAGCGCGCAAACACGGTGCGGGCGTAGCGCTCAAAGAAGGTAATCGTCTGACGGCTGCCCCAGCCGCCGTACTGCTTCACCAGCCCCCACGGCATCTCATAGTGCGACAGCGTGACCAGCGGGGTGATGTCGTGCGCGGCCAGCTCGTCAAACAGCCTGTCGTAAAACGCCAGCCCCGCTTCGTTTGGCGCCTGCTCATCGCCGTTCGGGAAGATACGCGTCCAGGCAATGGAGACGCGCAGGCAGCTAAAGCCCATTTCGGCAAAGAGTTTGATATCTTCCGGGTAGCGGTGATAGAAGTCGATGGCGACATCCTTAATTCCGCTGTCGCCCGCCACGCGCTCCACCACCGGGCCAAACACCCCCTGCGGCTGGACGTCTGAGGTGGACAGCCCTTTTCCATCCTCCAGATACGCGCCTTCTACCTGATTCGCGGCAACCGCGCCGCCCCATAAAAAATCGTCCGGGAAAGTCTTCATCACGTTCTCCTGTTATTGATGGCTTACGCTGAGCAGCGGTGCACCGGCGTTAACGGACGCTGCCGCCACGGTCGCCACCTCGCGATACTCGTCGCTGTTACTGATAATGATCGGCGTCGCCAGGTCGTATCCGGCATCGATAATCGCCTGACGATCAAACTCCAGCAGCAGGTCGCCCGGCTGCACCCTGTCGCCCACCTTCACGTGGGCGGTAAACGGTTTACCATCGAGCTTCACGGTGTCGATTCCCACGTGGATTAACACTTCAATCCCGCTGTCGCTGAGCAGGCCAATGGCGTGTTTGGTCTGGAAAAGAGAGGCAACAACGCCCGCAAACGGGGCAACCACCCTGTTGTCGGAGGGAATGATGGCAGCACCGCTGCCCAGCAGGCCGCTGGCAAAGGTGGTATCGGGCACCTGATCGAGCGCCAGCACGGTACCGGTCATCGGAGCCAGCACATCGTTTTCACCCGCTGGCGCAACCGCCTCGGGCGCTGAGCGTGCTGGCATGCCCGCCACAAGCGTCAGGACGCAGCTCAGCACCAGCGCCACCACGGTGCCGATGATGCCGCCCCACAACGTGGCATCTACCCCACCCGGCGGGATCATCTGGGCGATGGTAAAGACGTTGGCAAAGCCGAAGGAGTACACGTGGGTGTCGCTGAAGCCGACAACCGCGCCGCCGATTGCCCCCGCCACGCAGCCGAAAATAAAGGGTCTGCGCAGCGGCAGGTTAACGCCATAGACCGCTGGTTCGGTGATGCCGAAAATCCCCGCCGTTACGGACGACCCGGCCAGCATTTTCTGACGCGCATCGCGAGTGCGCAGGAAAATCCCCAGCGCCGCGCCGACCTGGCCGAACACCGCAGGCAGCAGCATCGGCAGCATGGAATCATGCCCCAGCACCGCCAGGTTGTTGATCATCAGCGGCACCAGCCCCCAGTGCAGGCCGAAGATGACGCAGACCTGCCACAGCGCGCCCATCGCCGCGCCCGCCAGCCACGGTGCCAGGACGTAAATCCACTGGTAGCCGTTGGCCAGCAGCTGGCTGAGCCAGGTTGCCAGCGGGCCAATCACCAGGAAGGTCAGCGGCACGGTCACGCCTAAGCAGATCAGCGGCGCGAAGAAGTTTTTCATTGAGGATGGCAGCAGCCTGGTGCTCTGTTTTTCCAGCCAGCAGCTGACCCACGCGGCAAGAATGATGGGGATCACCGACGAGCTGTAGTTGAACCAGGTCACGGGGATGCCGAGAAACGCCTCGGAAACCGCCCCCGGCTGCTGGCTGGCGTTAAACGCCGCAATCATCATTGGGTGGGTGAGTGCCCCACCGATCACCATGGTAATAAAGGGGTTGCCGCCGAATTTCTTGCCCGCGGTATAGCCCAGTACCAGCGGGAAGAAGAAGAACAGCGCGTCGCTGGCCGCGAACCAGATTTTATAGGTGCCGCTTTCAGGGGTGAGCCAGCCGCAGACAACCGCCAGCGCCAGCAGCCCTTTCAGAATACCGGAGGCTGCCAGAATGCCGATAAACGGGGTGAAAATTCCGGAGACGATGTCAATCAGGCGGCCCAGCAGGTTGCCCTTGTCGCCCTTCTCTTCCACGGCTGGCGCATCGTCAGTGAGCCCGGCCTCTTTGCGCACCGCCTGCCAGACGTCATGCACGTGGTTGCCAATCACCACCTGGAACTGGCCGCCGCTTTCGACCACCATAATCACGCCCGGATTTTTCTTCAGCCCTTCGGCATCCGCTTTCTGGTTATCTTTCAGTTTAAAGCGAAGCCGGGTCGCGCAGTGGACAAGGCTGACAATGTTCTCTTTTCCGCCAACGTGGCCGAGAATATCCGTCGCTAAAGCCTGGTATTCCATCTCGATTTCCTTACATCCGATGCCCGCAGGCACCTGTTGACTGAGTATAAAAATAAAAAAACCCGAGAACGTCCTCCTTTCGAAGGCCGCGCTCAGGTTTTGCCTGCGTTATGCAGTAACAATCCAGATTTGAGGCTTAACGCCCCTCTTTTCTCACCCGTTCAATATGAATGGCGAGGAACATAATTTCTTCGGTCGTCAGCTCGCGCTGATAGATTTTGTTCAGGTGCTGCGCGATTTTCTCGGCGCATTTCCATGCTTTCGCGTAGTTGTCCTTTACCGCGGTATGCAGCGAGACATCGTCATCGTCCACCACGGTGCGGGTCAGCATCCGCTGGGCAAAAAACTTCAGATGCGTGACAAAACGCTGATAGCTGAGCGACTCTTCGTCGTACTCCAGCTGCAGCTGATACTTCACCAGCTGCAGGATCTCCTGCATCACCCTTGTCACGTGCATCACTTCCGGCATTTCGCTGTTCAGCTGCGCGGTGACCAGATGCAGCGCGATAAACCCCGCTTCGTCCTCAGCTAGCTCGACGTTCAGGCGTTTGGCGATAATGGCCCTTGCCTCCTGCCCCAGCTCAAACTCCTTCGGATAGAGGCGCTTGATGTCCCACAGCAGCACGTTTTTGATCGCCAGCCCTTTCTTCTGGCGCTCAATCGCGAAGTAGCAGTGATCGGTCAGGGTGATATACAAACTTTCCTGCAATTTCCCCAGCCGCTGCGCCGCCAGCCCAATTATGCGGTCGCAGGTGGTCATCACCTCCAGCGGGATCTGGCTCAGCAGCTCACCGAGACGCTGCACCAGCTCATCGCTCTGTAACGCAAACACCTTTTCAATCAGCGCGGTATCCAGCGCGTCACCCACGCGCCTCTGAAAGGCCAGCCCGCGGCCCATCACCACCTGTTCGCGCCCGCGCTCATCCTGAACAACCACCACGTTATTATTGAGTATCTTGGCGATTTTCATCGGAACCCCAGAAACAAAAAAACCTGACCTCCGGCAGAAGCCAGAAAATCAGGTTTTGCCTGCCGAAGCAGTAACAATCCAGTTCTGGCACTCTATCAGTTTCATTCGTAGCCTCAATACGTCACGCATCAGAAACGTGATGCGGATCGACATTGCTAGAACGTCACAACGGTTTTCAGCTCCGTTACCCAGGCATCCTGCGTCCGGGACACACCGCCCGGATGGTGCCAGTACTGAATGCCCGGCTGCAGCTCCAGCCACGGCACCGGACGGAAGCGATAGTAAAACTCACCGTTCAGGGAGTGGCCCGGCACCGGGTGATACGCCGGATCGTTATAGTCCGACACGCCGCTCAGGCTGTTCATATAGCGCTGGTTGCGGGCGTACTGGCTACTCATATCAATCCAGGTTATCCCGAAGCCAATCCAGTCTTCCGGGCGGGCGTCAAACAGCCCGCGATAGCGCAGCGAGGCGGCATACACCTGATGCATGTAATTGCTGCGCTGATCCGCAAGACTCATGCTGACCGAGGTGCTCAGCCCACGATTCGGATCGTCCCTGTGCTGCGTGATTTGCTGGTTAAGCCCGGCGTACATGAACCACGTGCGGTTATGCTTCTCGTAACCGTCCGGATCGCTCGCCCCAGCCCCGCCGGATTTTCCGCGGTAGAGATCGGTTTGCGGCGCGTTGGTAAAGACCACGCCGAGGTTATAGGCGCCCGGCAGACCGTTAATCAGCGGACGCGCTTCGATTTCGACCGGGAGCAAGACCCCTTTGCTGCCCTTCGTCGACCAGCTCCACGCGTGGCTGCGGCTGGAGGCGTCCGGGTTTTGCTCCATCACGCCGCCTTTTAAGGTGACGGTTGGCGTGAGCTTATACTCCAGCGTGGTGCCCCAGGTGTGAACGTTCCAGTTGTTCCAGGTCAGCGAGTTGGCCGATTTCCCGCCGCACTGGGAGAGCAGCTGAAAGTCGCACGGGATGATCTGGTCGAAGGTTTGCACCTTGTTCATCATCCCGATGCGCCAGGTCAGACGCCGGTCATCAAAGCTGCGGGCAAACGTCAGCCAGCCCAGACGAGTAATGGATTGCCCGCCCCAGCTTTCCTGGGTCAAATCGTTGAAGTTCACGCGCGGATCCTGCACGCGTTTGGTGGTGAGGTCGTCGTTGTGGTTGCGGTTGACGATGTTCCCCTCGATACGCGCATCCGGGATACCCGTCCAGCGCTCCAGATCCTGGTTGAAGGTCAGCGCGAACTGGTCAATATAGGCCACGTGGGAGTCGTGGTTATATCCGCCACCGCCGTTCCAGCCAATTTCATTCAGGTATCCGAGGTTATAGGTAAAACCGTTATCGTTAAGGATTTTACGTATGCCGAGCATTTCGCCCAGAACAGGCTCCGGCGGGGCTTCAAACCCTAATACCGTTCCATTCCACTCCTGCGCCATTGTTAAAGGCGATATCATCAATAAAGCGAGGGCATAGAGATTATTTTTATTTGTCATAATAGCAACCTGTAGCTGAGTATTAGTGCGTAACCGTTCGCAGGAAATTTTTCTATTTCCCGTCGTGTTTTAATTATTCGTTCCAGCAAAAAGCGTTAGGCCAAATGGTTCTCCTGCGTGAATGACAGGCAAAAAAAAACCTAAGCGCTCCACAGCGGTTAATGCTGTGAAACGCTTAGGTTTTGCCTGTTAACCAGTAACAATCCTGCGTTGAAAACAGTGGCACCTTAACACCGTCACGCCACCTTGAAAACCTGCATCGTTTTATATTTTAAAAAAGTGTGAGCAAATTAACGCTTATTATTTTGACTGGATCACGCGTGCAATATCCGCAGAGGTCTGTAGCGTACGGATCTCCTGAAATAAACCTAACGCTTCGCTATATTCCTTGCGCAAATAACTGAGCCACTGCTTAATACGCGCAACGTGATACAAACCGGTGTCGCCCTGCTTTTCCAGACGGCTGTATTTTTGCAGCAGCGTGACCACGTCTGCCCACGGCATACGCGGTTCATTATATTTCACCACCCGGCTGAGGTTCGGCACGTTCAGCGCGCCGCGGCCTATCATCACCGCATCACAGCCCGTCTCCTTCATGCAGGCCTGCGCGCTTTCGTAGTCCCAGATTTCGCCGTTGGCGATAACCGGAATGCTGAGGCGTTTGCGGATCTCACCGATTGCCTGCCAGTTAATGCGGTCCGCTTTGTAGCCGTCCTCTTTAGTACGCCCGTGCACCACCAGCTCGGTGGCACCGGCCTGCTGCACCGCATCGGCAATTTCAAACTGACGCGCGTCGCTGTCCCAGCCCAGGCGCACTTTGACCGTCACCGGCAGATGCGACGGCACGGCCTCACGCATCGCCTTCGCGCCGCGATAAATGAGTTCAGGATCTTTCAGCAGCGTCGCCCCGCCCCCGCTGCCGTTCACCATCTTCGACGGACAGCCGCAGTTGAGATCGACGCCATAAGAGCCCAGCTCAACCGCACGGGCGGCGTTCTCCGCCAGCCATTCAGGGTACTGCCCCAGCAGCTGAATACGCACCAGCGTACCGGAGGTCGTCCGGCTCTGGTTGTGCAGCTCGGGGCACAGACGGTAGAAGGATTTTACCGGCAACAACATATCGACCACGCGCAAAAACTCCGTCACGCAGAGATCGTAATCGTTCACCTCGGTCAGAAGCTCGCGCACGAGGGAGTCGAGCACGCCTTCCATAGGGGCCAGTAAAACACGCATAGCAGTACCTGTGAAAAAAGACGCGCTATAGTAGCTGCTCTCTATATCGCTGGGAAGCGCTTCTGTTCAGGGAGAAAGTCAGCTGGCGTTGCTCCCACTACAGCACGAAACGCCTCCGCAAATGCCGCCGGGCCGGAAAATCCCAGCATCCAGGCCACCTGCTTAACGGGGTATCCGTTTGCGAGCAGGTCCAGCGAGGCACAAATCCTTGCGCGCTGTCGCCAGGTCCGGAAGCTAAAGCCTGTATCTTTGATAAACGCGCGTGAAAATGTGCGTTCAGACATAGCGGCCTGCTCCGCCAGCCTTTCCATAGAAACACCCCACAGATTGTTGGCAATAATGTCACAGGCAACACGATGTAACCGTTCATCAATAGGCATCGGCAATTCGGCCGAGATCTGCTGCGTTTCACTAAGAATGTCGAGCAGCAAAACAGCCATGCTTCGCTGACTTGCCGGCCGGTATTCCGAACTGAACAGTCCAGCAATCAACTCTTTGAACAACGCAGTCGCCTTAATCACGTGAATATCCTCTTTCCGCTTAAACGGTTTGCATTGCGTTATTAATTCCGGGCTAAACCAGACCGCGCGGAGTTCTGTTGCGGATAACACGCTGTAGGTGTGTTCCTGAAAGGGAGGGATCCACAGCGCACGCTGTGGCGGTATTACCCAGCGTTTGCTGCCGGTTTCGACCAGCATGACGCCTTTGATGGCAAACAAAAGTTGACCTTGTGAATGCTGGTGGGGCGGATCCACTTCGCCGCGCGTATAGCTAATTGCCCCTCTGGACCATCCGATAGCATCGTCGTGAATTGGCGTTTTATCGATAACGGTTGGCATTTCACATTCCTCCCTTCCTCTTATGATGCTGCTTGTACACGTAACCGGAGAGAGAAGCAATGCACATTCATTTTATCATTCATGAACATTTCGAAGCGCCAGGCGCCTATGAAATCTGGGGGAAAAGCCGCGGCTGTAGTCTGAGCTACACCCGGGTTTATCAGGATGACCCTTTACCTCAGGAACTGGAGAGCGCAGACATGCTTATCATTATGGGAGGCCCGCAATCACCTGCCACCACGCTTAAGGAGTGCCCCTGGTTTGATGCGCAAGCGGAAATGCGACTCATCGGCCGCGCAATAGAGGCGGGTAAAACGGTGATTGGCGTTTGTCTGGGCTCGCAGCTTATCGGTGAAGCGCTGGGCGCAGCGTTTTGCCACAGCCCGGAAAAAGAGATCGGTAAATTTCCCGTCAGGCTCACGGATGCAGGCCAGGCGAACCCGCTTTTTGAGGATTTTGGCGGTGGGCTGGACGTCGGTCACTGGCATAACGACATGCCAGGGTTGACGCCTCAGGCAAAGGTGCTCGCTTACAGCGAGGGCTGTCCTCGTCAGATCGTGCAGTACGGCGAACGGGTTTACGGTTTTCAGTGCCATATGGAGCTAACGTCGGATGTGGTTGAGCTGCTTATCGAACATTCGCAGAACGATCTCCGCCGTGCGGGAGAATTCCGTTTTGTCGAAACGGCTGAAAAATTACGCTCGCATGATTACCGTGAAATGAATCAAGTGCTGTTTTCTTTTCTGGATAAACTCACCGCCCAATGCAATGCCTGACTCAGAGGCATTTCTCTGGCTCGTCACTTCGCCACTGTAATTCCTTTCCTCTAAACTGTAGCCTGTCCCTGTGCGGTGATACCAGACGTTCCATTCTGGAATGTCTGGTATGCTCAAATTTCATGATGTGATCCGTGGCACATTTCTGGGTTTAATTGTATGATGAATGCGTTTCATCAAGGACTTTCACCATGAGCAAATCACTGAATACAATCTGGCAGTATCTGCGCGCATTCGTCCTGATTTACGCCTGCCTGTACGCCGGGATTTTCATCGCCTCGCTGCTGCCGATCGTCATTCCCGGCAGCATTATCGGGATGCTGATCCTGTTTGTGCTGCTGGCGTTACAGGTGCTGCCCGCGAAGTGGGTCAATCCAGGCTGCTTCGTCCTTATCCGCTACATGGCGCTGCTTTTCGTGCCCATCGGCGTAGGCGTCATGCAATATTACGACGTGCTCAAAGCGCAGTTCGGCCCGATTGTCGTCTCCTGTGCGGTCAGTACGCTGGTGGTATTCCTGGTGGTGAGCTGGAGTTCGCACATCGTGCATGGCGAACGTAAAGTGGTCGGGGAGAAAACAAAAAAATGATGGCCAATATCTGGTGGTCGCTGCCGTTAACCCTGGCGGTGTTCTTCGCTGCACGTAAACTTGCCGTACGCTTCAAAATGCCATTGCTCAACCCGCTGCTGGTGGCGATGGTGGTGATTATTCCGTTCCTGCTGCTCACCGGCATCCCCTACGAACGCTACTTCGCAGGGAGCAAAATTTTAAACGATCTGCTGCAGCCTGCCGTTGTTGCGCTGGCATTTCCTTTATATGAACAGCTGCACCAGATCCGCGCCCGCTGGAAGTCCATCATCACCATCTGCTTTATCGGTAGCCTGGTGGCGATGATCACCGGCACCTCGGTGGCCCTGTTAATGGGCGCCTCTCCGCAGATTGCCGCCTCTATTCTACCGAAGTCCGTCACCACACCGATTGCGATGGCCGTGGGCGGCAGCATCGGTGGCATTCCGGCCATCAGTGCGATGTGCGTGATTTTCGTCGGGATCCTGGGCGCGGTGTTTGGCCATACCCTGCTGAATCTGATGAAGATCCGCACCAAAGCGGCACGTGGTCTGGCGATGGGGACTGCGTCTCACGCCCTGGGCACCGCGCGCTGCGCCGAAGTGGACTATCAGGAAGGGGCGTTTAGCTCGCTGGCGCTGGTGATCTGCGGGATTATCACCTCCCTGATTGCCCCCTTTGTCTTCCCGATTATTCTGGCGGTGATGGGCTAAAATTTGCGATGCGTCGCGCAATTTTCATTTTGTTTTCATAAGTTGCATACATAATGAGAATTGGATCACATATAAAGCCCTAACGGCTCCGTACACTACCGATCCATTAACCTTTATGAGGCAAACGCCATGCACCCACGTTTTCAAGCTGCTTTCGCCCAGCTTGCCGAGAATTTGCAATCAGCCCTGGCTCCGGTTCTGGCGGATGCGCATTTCCCCGCCCAGCTGACGGCGGAGCAGGTCACGACGCTGAAACAGGCAACGGGACTGGATGAAGACGCGCTGGCTTTCGCACTGCTGCCCCTGGCTGCTGCCTGCGCGCGTGCCGACCTTTCCCACTTCAACGTCGGCGCCATTGCACGCGGCGTAAGCGGAACCTGGTACTTCGGCGGAAACATGGAGTTCCTCGGTGCAACCATGCAGCAGACCGTTCACGCCGAGCAAAGCGCCATCAGCCACGCCTGGCTGCGCGGTGAAAAAGCGTTGAGCGCCATCACCGTTAACTACACCCCTTGCGGTCACTGCCGTCAGTTTATGAACGAGCTGAACAGCGGGCTGCAGCTGCGCATTAACCTGCCGGGCCGCGCGCCGCATACGCTGGGGGATTACCTGCCGGACGCCTTCGGTCCGAAAGATCTTGAGATTAAAACGCTGCTGATGGACGAGCAGGATCACGGTTTCGCCCTGTCCGGCGATGACCTGAGCGAAGCGGCCATTCGTGCGGCGAACAAGAGCCATACGCCGTACAGTCAATCGCCAAGCGGCGTGGCGCTACAGTGCCGTGATGGCCGCATCTTTACCGGCAGCTATGCGGAGAACGCTGCGTTTAACCCTACGCTGCCTCCACTGCAGGGCGCACTTAACCTGCTGAGCCTGAACGGCTACGACTATCCGGACATTCAGCGCGCCATTCTGGCAGAAAAAGCCGATGCGCCGCTGATTCAGTGGGACGCCACCGCCGCGACGCTGAAAGCGCTGGGCTGCACCACAATCGACCGCGTGCTGCTTGCCTGAACCTTCCGGCGGGCAGAAATGCCCGCCAGTTTGCTGAAAAAGCCCTCAGTTGATTCACCGTTTCTTGCGCTAACCAGGCGGGTACAGTAGCCTGAGTGAACTTTCATCCACGAACGAGCCATCTCCATGTTAAAGCGCGTTTTTTACAGCCTGTCTGTCCTGGTCGGCATACTGCTGTTGATCGTGCTCGGTCTCGACCGCTGGATGAGCTGGAAAACCGCCCCCTACATTTTTGACGACCTCCAGGATCTTCCCTACCGTCAGGTTGGCGTGGTGCTCGGCACCGCCAAGTATTACCGCACCGGCGTGATCAACCAGTATTACCGCTACCGCATACAGGGTGCGCTGAACGCCTATAACAGCGGCAAGGTGAATTACCTGCTGCTGAGCGGCGATAACGCCCTGCAAAGCTACAACGAACCGGTGACGATGCGTAAGGACCTGATTGCCGCAGGCGTCGATCCTGCCGATATCGTGCTCGACTACGCCGGGTTCCGCACCCTGGACTCCATCGTGCGCACCCGCAAGGTGTTCGACACTAACGATTTCATCATCATCACCCAGCGCTTCCACTGCGAGCGCGCGCTGTTTATTGCGCTGCATATGGGTATCCAGGCGCAGTGCTACGCCGTGCCGTCGCCAAAAGACATGCTGAGCGTGCGCGTGCGCGAGTTCGGTGCCCGCTTCGGCGCATTAGCCGATCTCTACATCTTCAAACGTGAACCGCGCTTTTTAGGCCCGCTGGTGCCGATCCCGGCAATGCACGAAGTGCCAGAAGATGCGCAGGGTTATCCGGCGGTGACGCCAGAACAGCTGCTCGATCTGCAGAAAAAAGAGAAAAAATAGCCTCCGTTTATAGTTTCTTTACGCCGGGTGCTACGCTTTTTATCCCCTCTTTACACCTGACCTTTTACGCTGAGTTCATTGCCGCTACGGCTTCATTGAAGACTGACTATGAACTCGATAATGAACGCGTTTTTCCTGAAAAGTATCCGCCCGTACTTTACTTTCCCGGGTTTATCGCTGCCGACCGCGCTAAATTCCGGCCTCTATCTTGAGGAGAAGCTTGCCTCTCTGAAGCAGAGCCTGTCGGTGGAAGTGGCGGATTATCTCGAGCGTTACCCACAAACCAAACACATCGATGTCTGTCTCAACGATATCAACGGCATTATGCGCGGTAAGCGACTTTCCGTAGACAGCATGCTGAGTCTGGAGAAAGGCTGCTATTTTCCTCTCTCGGTCTATTCGATGGATCAAAAAGGGAAAGTCGCCGCGTCACGTGACGATGAGCCAGACCGACTTTGCATGCCGGTTGCCGGTTCCCTCCGCCCCTCTTCACACGATCCGCTGCATACCGCGCAGATCCTCCTGACGATGAAGGACAGCGACGGGCAACCTTGTCCCCTTGAGCCACGCGTCATATTGCAGAACGTTCTCGCGCGTTTTCATCAGCACGGGCTGAACCCGGTTATGGCACCGGAAATTGAGTTCTACCTGACGGGGCCTGGCACTCAGGCGCTTCAGAATCAGGGCTGCTTTCATATGGATACGTCATCAGCCCACGCTGCGCTGTTTGACGAGCTGGAACAGCTGGCACACCGGCAGCATATCCCCCTGACCGGCATTGTGGCAGAGGCTGAATCAGGTCAGTTCGAGTTAAACCTGAAGCACAGCCATCGGGTCGTGGAGGTATGTGACAATATCCTGGCACTGCGTCGGTTAACGCGGTTTGTCGCTGAAAAGCACGGCCTTCAGGCTAACTTTATGGCCAAGCCGTTCAGCCTCTTGTCCGGCAGCGGCCTGCATTTTCATTTCAGCCTGAATGATATTCACGGTGAAAACGTATTTACCTCACCGGCTGATGAACTCAATAGCATGATGCGCTTATGCATCGCAGGTCAGCTGGCGCTGATGCCCGCCTCCATCGCCATTCTGGCCCCCGGCGTTAACGCTTTCCGGCGCCTTCGTAAAAACCTTACAGAGCCATTATTCCATTCATGGGGTTATAACACCCGCACTGCCGCGCTGCGTATCCCCTGCTCTGATGAGAGCAACCGTCGTATTGAGTACCGTCTGGCGGGCGCTGATGCCAACCCGTATCTCGTTGCGGCAACCATCCTGACAGGTATGTTGTACGGTCTGGAAAATGTCGATGAGGATGATTTACCGGAACCGCAGTGTGATGAGCCAGAACTTCCACTGTTCCAGCAGCAGGCAATCGAGGCGTTTTCCCGCTGCCAGTATCTCACCGACAGCTTAGGCGAAGCCTTTTCAGAACAGTGGATAGCCTGCAAGCTTTCTGAACTTGACTGGTTCGAGAGCATAGTCACCGGACAGGAATCCACGCTAGCGTAAAAAAAAGCCCGCTCAATGAGCGGGCCGGATAATGCGAGATGCCATTATTTCTTACGTGCGTATTTCAGTGAGTCCAGCGCAACCGCGAAGATGATGATGGCGCCCTTAATGATGTACTGCCAGTAAGGGTTCACGCCGATGTAGGTCAGACCGTAGTTGATGACGGTAAAGATGATCACACCGGTGACCACGCCGAGCACGGTACCCACGCCGCCGCTGAAGGAGACGCCGCCCACCACGCAGGCCGCAATCGCATCCAGCTCGTACATGAAGCCAAGGTTGTTGGTGGCAGAGCCGATACGGCCCGCTT
Organism: Enterobacter sp. RHBSTW-01064; assembly: GCF_014103035.1. Classification (NCBI taxonomy): domain Bacteria; kingdom Pseudomonadati; phylum Pseudomonadota; class Gammaproteobacteria; order Enterobacterales; family Enterobacteriaceae; genus Enterobacter; species Enterobacter sp. RHBSTW-01064. Next base: position 837,719 of record NZ_JABXOU010000001.1, read on the forward strand.
CCAGCATCCCGCCGAAGGCGTAGAACACACCGGACAGCGCATAAATCATCAGCAGGTTCAGGGCAACGTTAACGCCGGAGACTTTCGCCGCTTCCGGGTTACCGCCGATGGCGAAAATGTTTTTACCAAAGCGGGTTTTGTTCCAAAGCACCCAAACGAAGGCCACGGCAATCAGCGCATAGAAGGTGATATAGGACAGGCGGAAGCTGCCCAGCGCGATAAATCCTTGCGTAAAGGTCGAGAAGCCGCTGTCAAAGCCCGAGATTGGCGACGCGCCCACGAAGTCGTAGTACAGGGAGTTGATACCGTAAACGATGATCATCGTACCCAGCGTGGTGATAAATGGCGTCACGTTCAGGTAAGCAATGATGATGCCGTTGATCAGGCCGATCACCGCACCGATGGCGCAGACAATCAGGATCACCACGAAAATCGGCATGGTGGCCATTTCCGGGAACACCTTGTTGGCGTTTTCCATCGACTGCAGCAGCGTTGCCGCAATAACCGCCGCCAGCCCTACCTGACGTCCTGCTGACAGGTCAGTCCCCTGGGTGACAATCAACCCCGCCACGCCCAGTGCGATGATGATACGCACGGAGGACTGAGTCAGAATGTTACTCAAGTTCAGCAGGCTTAAGAACGTAGGGTCCTGGAAGATAATAATGGCCAGTAATACTAAAAGAACAACGTAAATACCGCCTTCTTTCAGATAAGTGAGAAAACTTTTCTTATTTAACGCACTCATGAGGAGCCCCTGATCTTAAAGGTGCAAAGACGCAAGACGCAAAATTTCGTTTTGCGTTGTCGTTTTGGTGTCAACAATACCGGCAACGAGACCATTGCTCATAACCAGAATACGGTCTGTGATCCCTAACAGTTCCGGCATTTCGGAAGAAATAATAATGATCCCTTTATTCTTTTTCGCCAGCTCAGCAATCAGCTGATAAATTTCAAATTTTGCACCCACATCAATACCGCGGGTTGGTTCATCCAGCATCAGAATTTCTGGCTGGGTTAATAACCAACGGCCGATAATGACTTTCTGCTGGTTACCGCCCGAAAGCGAACCAATCTGGGTGCGATGCCCTGGCGTTTTGACGCGCATGGAGTCAATTACCCACTGGGTATCGCTCTTCATGCGGGAATTATCCAGCAGACCGATTTTACTTTTATAGTTACGAATGTTCGAAATTAACGAGTTAAAGTTAATATCGAGATAGGCATAAATACCGGTCGAGCGACGCTCTTCCGTCACCAGCGCGAAACCGTTATTAATGGCTTCGTTGGCGTTATGGTTGTTAATTTTTTTACCGTGCAGCGTAATGGTGCCGCCCGATTTTTCCCGGATACCAAACAGGGTTTCAACGATATCGGTACGTTTGGCCCCTACCAGTCCGGCAATGCCCAGAATTTCGCCTTTGTGCAGGTCGAACGAGATATCGCGAATGGACGGCTGGCGCAGCGAGGTGAGATTGCGCACTTCCAGAATCACTTCACCCGGCTTGTTTTCTTTGTCCGGGAAGCGCTGGTTCAGGGAACGGCCGACCATCATGGCGATGATCTTGTCCATGTCCAGCCCTTCCAGCGGCTGAGTGGCAATCCACTGGCCGTCGCGCAGGATGGTAATTTCATCGCACAGCTGGAAGATTTCTTCCATTTTGTGCGAGATATAGACAATGCCACAGCCGCGATCTTTCAGCTTGCGAATAATAGTAAAAAGGTGATTAACCTCTTTTTCCGTTAATGACGACGTGGGTTCATCCATGATGACGATCTTCGCGTCATAGGAGAACGCTTTGGCAATTTCGATCATCTGCATCTGGGAAACGGATAATGTCCCCACGCGGGCGCGCGGATCGATATCAATATCCAGCTCATCGAAAATCGCTTTGGTGTCGCGATACATTTTATCCTGATCGACAAACACACCTTTGGTTGGGTAACGTCCCAACCACATGTTATCCATTACCGAGCGTTGCAGTACCAGGTTTAATTCCTGGTGAACCATCGAGATACCGTTTTCCAGTGCTTCTTTCGCTGAATGGAAATCGATCTCTTTCCCCTGAAAAAGAATGCTGCCAGAATCTTTTTGATAGATCCCAAAAAGACATTTTAATAATGTTGATTTACCCGCACCGTTCTCCCCCATCAAGGCATGAATAGAGTGAGGACGCACTTTTAAATTAACATTATCGAGTGCCTTAACACCGGGGAAAGACTTGTTAACACCGGTCATTTCCAACAAGTATTCACCGGACGACTGAGTAGTTGTGCTGACCATAATTATACCTTGTTGGCCTCGCATATCGCGTTATAAAAGGGCGCAACAAATTGCGCCCAGTGAAGACAAAACAAAGATCTTATTTACCGATAAACTCAGCCAGGTTGGACTGGTCTACGCCCACGTATGGCACGCGAACGATTTTGTTTTCAATTTTCCAGGTCGTGCCGTCAGCAGCACCTTTACCGTCGGCCAGGTTTTTCGCCAGGTCGAAGGTGGCTTTCGCCTGGTTGTTGGCATCGTTCAGAACGGTACCGGCCATCGCACCGGATTTAACCAGCGCCAGCGCTTCTGGCAGCGCATCTACGCCGAACACAGGAATGGAGGATTTGTTGTGTGCTTTCAGGGCTTCAACGGCACCCATCGCCATCGCATCGTTGTTCGCGATCACGACTTCGATTTTGTTGGCGTTCGGGCCAGACAGCCACGCGTCCATCTTATCTTTCGCCTGAGCGGTATCCCACATGGCGGTATCTAACGCCAGCTGCTGGGTTTTCAGGCCCTTGTCGTTCAGCTCTTTAATAACGTAGGTGGTACGGGCTTCAGCGTCCGGGTGGCCTGGCTCGCCTTTCAGCAGAACGAACTGAATTTGACCGTCTTTGTTCAGGTCCCAGTTCGGGTTCGCCGCCCAGTGTTTCGCGATCAGATCGCCCTGAATAATGCCGGACTCTTTGGAGTCAGTACCGACGTAAAACGCTTTGTCGTAGCTATCCAGCGCCTTACGGGAAGGTTCTTTGTTGAAGAAGACGATTGGCACGTTCTGGCCGCGCGCTTTCTCAATAACCGTGCCTGCTGCAGCCGGGTCAACCAGGTTGATCGCCAGGGCTTTCACGCCTTTCGCCAGCAGAACGTCGATCTGGTCGTTCTGTTTGGACTGGTCGTTCTGGGAGTCGTTCATCAGCAGCTGAACGTCTGGCGCTGCTTTCGCATCTTTCTCAATTGCTTTACGCACAACGGACATGAAGTTGTCGTCGTATTTATAGATGGTCACGCCAATACGGGTATCCGCAGCGTGCGCTGCTGCACCAAAAAGCATGCTTGCCATTACAGCAGACAGAGTCAACACCTTCTTATTCATGGTATCTCCGGTTTTTTTTATGCAGGGTAGTTCTTGTGAATAACGGTCGGCGGGCAGGTGTTAATAAAACGTTACTGATCGCCGAAGTTCACTTATAAAATTTCTATCTTCCGTGTTCGGTAACGCTCCAGAAATGCGTTTTATTCGTTGTTTTCGGCTCACTGGCTATAGTGAAAATGATTAATCACCGTTACATAGCGTTTCAGCCTCTAAAACGCTGACATCATAGTCAGCGGCTTGTTAAGATACTGTGAATTTACTCACAGATTGAAAACGGTTACATCACGCCACATAATTAGTTAGTGATCGGAGCCACAGTTTGCCGAATAGAGACAGAATGCCGCCTGACTAAAGTTGGCATGAAACAGTGTGTTGCCTCCGGATCCAGCAGGCCTGCGGCACCCTGTAACGCCAGTTCTGTTGCCAGTTTCGCCATCGAGGCAATGGGGTAACGCACGGTGGTTAACTGCGGGTCGGTGTAACGGGCAATCGGGATATCATCGAAGCCAATCAGCGACAAATGCTGTGGCACCGCAATTCCGTTGTCTTTCAGCGCAGTCAGCGCCCCCGCCGCCATGCTGTCGTTATAGGCAAACACGGCGGAAAGTTGCAGATTACGGCCCAGCAGCTCGACCATTGCGGCTTCCCCGCCCTGCATATCCGGCGTACCGGTTCCTACCCAGCTTTCCAGCGGGACAATGCCGTGCTCTTTCAACGCATTCTGCCACCCTTCCCGACGCATTCCGTCGTCTTCAATCTGGTGGCTGGAAGCAAGATACCCGATGCGCTGATGGCCGTTGCTGATGAGCATCCGCGTCGCCATCATCGCGCCGCTGACGTTATCCAGCCCAACGCAACGGTGCGCGTAGCCTGGGACAATCCGGTTGATTAACACCATCCCGGGGATCTGCTCCATAAACCCGGCCAGCTCTTCGTCGCTTAACGCTTTTGAATGCACAATCAGGGCATTGCAACGCTGGCGTATCAGCACCTCAATGGCATGACGCTCTTTTTCCGCCTCGTGATAGCTGTTGCCAATCAGCACGTATTTCTGGTGCTGCTGGGCGACAACATCCACCGCTTTAACCAGCGCGCCAAAGAAGGCATCCGACACATCCATCACCACGACGCCAATGGTATCGCTCACCTGCGTCGCCAGCGCCTGCGCGTTGGCATTTGGCCGGTACCCAAGCTGGGTCACGGCTTTCATTACGGTTTCACGGGTTTCAGGGCTGACCAGCGCGCTGTTATTCAGCACGCGAGAGACGGTAGCCACGGAAACGCCCGCCAGGCGGGCGACGTCACGAATGGTGATCATGTTCACCATCCTTCATAGGATTGCAGCAACTCACAGACACCCCCTGTGTTTAGCAAGGAGGCTATTTTGGCAGCGAGAAAGAGGGGACTACGTGAAGAAGCTCACACAGATGAAAACGCTTACATCCGTTTTGTTAATGATTGTGATCCAGATCGTTATCCGGATGTATTACGCAATGATACACCCGAAGCATGTGCGGTTAATTTTCGCCAGACCCACTCCAGCGGTCCCTGGCGGAAATAACGCAGCCAGATAACGGAAAACGCCAGGTTAACCATCCAGACCGGAATAACAAACGCCAGCAGCGTGAGTCGGTCGAATTTCATAAACAGGCCAAATCGGTAGAACAGCGTGGTGCAGATCAGCGTTTGCAGGATGTAATTGCTTAACGCCATGCGGCCAACGCAGGCCACGGCGCTGACAATCCACAGGCGGGAAAGCTGCGGCCAGAAGCCGTAGATCAGCGCCGCGTAGCCAATGGTCTGGAACGGGGCGCTAAGCTCACGCGGCACCTGAAGCAGGAAGGCGCACCAGCGGTAATCCCAGTGAAGATGCCACTGCATTATCACCGCCGGGAGATTAATCAGCACGCCGAGCAGGACCAGACCCGCGCCCGTGCGGCGATAGTGGCGCAGGCTGAATTCGCCCTTCAGCCAGCCGGTGCGCATCAGGGATGCCCCCATCAGCATCATCCCTGCCAGCTGCCAGCCGTACTGCGCGCCCAGCGCAAGGAGATTATCACCGAGCATATCGGCCCGATTACCGATCGCCTCAGCCCCCCCTTTCAGCTTCCAGAACTGCTCATACTGCAGGTTGGCCGCGTCGGGGATCCACGAGCGGTTTGTTGAATCGCCAGAGATAACGCCCAGCAGAAACAATACGCAAAGCCCCATGGCATAGAGCATCACGCCGGTGTTGAACAGGCTTTTTACGCTGGGCGCATCGCGGATAAGACGCCAGCAGATGAGCCCAACTAACCCGTAGGCGAGCAGAATGTCGCCATCCCAGAAAAACAAACCGTGAATAAAACCGAGGATAGCCAGCAGCGTTAAACGAGACTGGATCCAGCGCGTGCCGCGTTTGAGCAGAAGCTGCAACCCTGCGCCAAACAGCAGCGCAAACAGCGTCAGGAATTTAACCTGCGCAAAGAGATCGAGGATCGCCCATGTCCAGGCATCGCTTCGGGTGATATCGCCGTACCAGGCGGGATTGAGATAAGCGGCCTTCGGCAAACCGAAGGCGCTAATATTGAGCAGCAGGATACCGAGAATGGCGACGCCGCGAACAAAATCGAGCGTGACGTTTCGCTCCATGGTCCCTGCCCTGTCTGATTAATTGTGGTGACGCACGGCGCGCAGGAACTCCTGGCGGGTGTTCTGGCTCGATTTAAACAGACCGCCCAGCGACGTGGTGGTGGTTGCGCTGGTCGCATCACGCACGCCACGCGCTTTCACGCAATAGTGCACAGCGTCGATAGAGACCGCCACGTTACTGGTGCCCAACAGCGTTTGCAGCGCGGTCAGGATCTGCTGCGTCAGACGCTCCTGCACCTGCGGACGCTGGGAGAAGAATCGCACGATACGGTTGATTTTGGACAGGCCGATTACCGTATCTTTTGGAATATACGCCACGGTCGCTTTGCCATCGATGGTCACGAAGTGGTGCTCGCAGGTACTGGTGAGCGTGATATCACGCACCGTCACCATCTCATCGACCTTCATTTTGTTTTCAATGACGGTGATTTTCGGGAAATTGGCGTAATCAAGGCCAGAGAAGATCTCGTCTACGTACATTTTCGCGATGCGCTGAGGCGTCTCCATCAGGCTGTCATCGCTCAGATCGAGATTCAGCAGTTGCATGATCTCGGTCATATGCCCGGAAATCAGACGCTTACGGGTTTCATTATCCAGTTCCTGAACCGGTGGACGCAGTGGCGTTTCAAGACCGCGCGCAACCAGGGCTTCATGGACCAGAGCAGCTTCTTTACTGAGTGATGACATTCTTTTCTCCTGCAGGTGTGGCGTCTTTTGCCCTCGTTGTGGCAAAAGTGTGCGCTCATTGTGCGTGAGGCGGCGCACATAATCCAGTATTCACGACGATAATTATTGCAATTGCTGCTGCCTTTCAGCCTGACGGTTCCAGACCAGTGCCCCGCCGATGAACAGCGCGATGCCCGCCAGCCCCAGCGCAGGCTCCAGCCGATGCGTTAACCAGGTGGAGAGCGCGGACGTCACAGGGCCAATCAGCTGGCCGATGGCATAGCCGGTGGTGAGCAGTCCCGCCATATAGCGCGTGTGGTTCGGTGCCAGCTCGCGACCGTAGAGCAGAGAAAGCTGCACGGCACATAAGAACCCGCCGCCGACCAGCAGACCGCCCGTCAGCAAACCGCCAATGCCCGGCAGAAGCCAGGCGGCCAGCACGCCTGCACCCTGTAACCACAAAACAATCGCCAGCCTGCGGTTAGCCGTGGAGGTATGGCGCAGTAGGATGCTGAGCACAATGCCGATGACGGCAGCGAAACCGAAAATCGGCCAGACAAACTGGGCAAACAGGCTGCCGGGAAAACGCACCGCCGCCATTTGCGACAGGAAGGTCGCCGGGAGGATATAGCCAAACCCCGCGAGGCTGTAGCTCCAGACCAGGCGCTTTAAATCCGCCGTCAGCACCAGCGGTTCCGGTGCGGTGCCGGGTCGATGAAGTTGACCCGCACGCGGTAGATAGCGTGCCACCAGCGCAATCAGCACCAGCGCCAGCACGCCGTAAATCTGCCATGCCGCCCCGGCAGAGAGCGCCTTCGCCTGAATATAGACCGCGAGCAGCCCGCTCAGGGCAATGCCTGCGCCCGGCCCGGCAAAGACAGCGGCGCTAAGCCCCGGTTTGCCCAGCTGACCCAGCCGTTCGTTGGTCCAGGCGGCTATCAGCACCATAGACCAGCCGCTCATGCAGCCGATCACGAAGCGCAGTAAACCATGAACCACGGCGTTATCCGCCGCAGCCGAGAGCAGCGTCAGCGCAACCGCGCCAGTGATGCCCAACCAGAGGCGTGTTTCCACAAATCGATGGGCGCGCATGGCATCCCACGCCCCGACCAGATAGCCCAGATAGTTCATCGCCGCCACCAGACCCGCACTGGTTAGCGTGAGTTGCCCGGCGGCAATCATCAGCGGTACCTGAGGCGTAAAGGCAAAGCGCCCGATCCCCATTGCCACCACCAAAACCACAAATCCGCTGAGCGCGATACGCAGCGCCATGACCGCTCCAGTTGTTAAAGAAAAGTAAATTTATGATGCAGTATCTGAGCGTAAGGGGAAAGTGAAAGTTACTCCAGGTCAATGAAAACTCTGTATTATGGATTTTATGAATACGTATCATCATTAAGGAGCCTTGCATGGAACTGCTCGAAGAGCATCGTTGTTTTGAAGGTCGACAGCAGCGCTGGCGGCACGACTCCACCGTACTGAACTGTGCGATGACGTTCAGCATTTTCCTGCCGCCGACGGAAAAACCGCCGGTTCTGTTCTGGCTTTCTGGCCTGACCTGCAACGACGAAAACTTCACCACCAAAGCGGGTGCGCAGCGTATTGCGGCAGAGCTTGGCATTGCGCTGGTGATGCCAGACACCAGCCCGCGTGGGGATGAGGTCGCCGACGATGCCGGATACGATTTAGGCAAAGGCGCCGGATTTTATCTCAACGCGACCGAGCAGCCGTGGGCGAGCCACTACCGCATGTATGACTACATTCGTGACGAGCTGCCTGCGCTGATTCAGGCGGAGTTTGCAGTGAATGACCGTTGCGCCATCAGCGGGCACTCAATGGGTGGTCACGGTGCGCTTATCATGGCGCTGAAAAACCCTGGGAAATACACCAGCGTGTCGGCGTTTGCGCCGATTGTGAACCCAACGCAGGTACCCTGGGGGCAAAAAGCCTTTACTCACTATCTGGGCGATAATGCAGAAACCTGGCAGGAATGGGACTGCTGCGCGCTGATGCTGGCAAGCCAGACAGAGGATGCGATACCAACGCTTATCGATCAGGGTGATGCGGATCAGTTCCTCGCCGGACAGCTACAGCCTGCGGTGCTGGCTGAAGCGGCTCGCCAGAAAGACTGGCCGCTGACGCTACGCATTCAGCCGGGGTATGACCACAGCTATTACTTCATCGGGTCTTTTATTGAAGATCATCTCCGCTTCCATGCGGAGCACTTGTTCGCATAAGTGCGTGCGATTGCCGGGTGGCGGCTTCGCCTTACCCGGCCTACGTTCGCGGGTTTGTAGGCCCGGTAAGCGAAGCGCCACCGGGCATAAAGGTTACATCAGAACGTATAATCCACGCCCACAAAGTAGCGACGACCATCTTCCGTATAGCTGTAATCGTCACGGCTCAGGTCTTTATCCAGCAGGTTCTGCACGCCTGCGCGCAGCTTAACGGCTTTCGTTGCCTGCCATGCCGCACCGGTGTTCCAGATAACGTAGCCGCCCGGCGTCGGTTCACCGCTGGTAAGCGCGCGTTTCTCGCCTTTATAGTTACCCTGCACATAGAACGACCAGTCCTGAGTTGCCTTCCAGTCAACGGTTCCGTTGGCGGTGTGGAACGGCAGTTCGGAGAGCGGCTTGTTGCCGCCGTTGCTGATATCACGGCCATCGTTGTAGGTGTAGTTCAGCGTGACTTTCCAGTCTTCCGCAATCGGGAATTTCAGCTCGGTTTCCACCCCACGGATACGCGCCTTGTTGACGTTGTAATAGCGGAAAATGGGTTCGCCGTCGGCGTTCAGCCCAACATAGTTCGGGTAGCTTTGCGCCTGGTTCACGTTAGCCGTACGGCTGATGCTGATGCGGTCGTCCACGTCGTTCTGGAAGGTGGTGATGCTGGCCTGCACGCCCTCTAGCCAGCCCTCTTCCCCGCTGTAGTAAAGGCCAAGCTCGAAGCTTTCGCTGGTTTCCGGCTTCAGATCCGGGTTACCGACAATCTCGCAGGCGCCGCGGCAGGAACCGGTGATCCAGTCCGGGCTGAGCTGCAGCAGCGATGGCGCTTTAAACGCGGTGGCCCAGCCGCCTTTCACCGTGACGGTGTCGGTCGCGTTGTAGACCAGATAGGCACGCGGGCTCCAGTGGTCGCCGTAGGTTTCATGGTCATCCATACGGATGCCGGTGGTCAGCGCCAGCGGCTCGAAGATACGCCATTCATCTTCAAGGAACAGCGCGTACTGGCTTGCCGAGGTCGTGCTGCTGGTACTCCCTGTCAGGTTGACCGGATCCTTCAGCTTATCGTGACGCCACTCGCCGCCGAAGGTCAGCAGCTGATTGATTTCGCCCAGCGGCAGGACGTATTTCCCGTCAACCGCGTTGCTCTCGGAGGTAATCGGACTGCTGTTGCCCGGGTTTTTGTTGTCGACCTTCTCGCCGTACACCTTCAGTTCACTGTTGCCCACGCCCCAGCGGCCGTTGTGGCTCAGGGAGTAGTTCTGGCGCTCAAGGCGGTTTTTGTCGAGGGAGTCAGAGTCGCGATCCTGGCGGTCGAAGCCGTATCCCGCGGTAAAGTCATGATTTTCCGTCGGCGTCCAGGCGAATTCGACGTTGGCATCGCGGCTGGTGAAGCCTTCGATACGCGGCGTTTCACCGTTCGCAGAAGTAGAGGAGCGTTGCTGATCGTCTTTTTCACGTTTAGACACGCTGCCGTAGGCTTTAAGCCCCAGCACGCCGTCCACCAGCGGGCCGCTGGTGTAGAACTGACCGTTGTTGGTGTCACCGCGGTCGCGGTGTTCCTGAATGGTTGAATCCGCGCTCAGGGTTCCGGTCCATTTCTGACCGATTTTTTTAGTGATGATGTTGACCACGCCACCCAGCGCATCGGAACCGTAGAGGGAGGACATCGGGCCGCGCACCACTTCGATCCGCTCGATGGCGTCGACAGGCACCCAGTTCAGGTCAAAATCGTTGTGGCGGAATACCGCATTGCGGGAGCTAACGCGTTTGCCGTCGACCAGAATCAGCGTGTAGCTGCTGTCCAGACCGCGAATACTGACTCCTTTGCGGTTGTCCCCTTCGTTTGTGAGCTGCACGCCGGGCACATCCTGTAACACATCTTTCAGGTTCTGAACGGGCTTACGCTTCAAGTCTTCCTGAGTAATGACGCTAATGCTCGCCGGTGCGTCTTTCAGGTTTTGCTCGGTCGCGGAGGCCGTTACAACCAGTGTGTCGCCAGATTCCGCAGCGATGACAGGCAGTGCCAGGGACATTGCGGACGCACAAAGTCCTCCCCTGACGAAGGGATTCAACCTAAACATTCCATATCTCCATGAGGTAAATACAACTAAATCAACTGATTATTGCTCACAACGCCTTAGGGGCCGCCCGCATCTTCGGCAGGTCGGTGTGCTGCTTATTATTTCGTAACGATAAAGCAAACGATAATTATTATCAATTCAATTGTTAAAAATTATATCCGTTCTGCATACTGTGGAGATAAAAAAGCCCGCTCAGGTGAGCGGGCTAAAAGAGAGGAACTGCGGTTATTGTTTAAATCGTTCCGGGAAATCCATTTCACTGTAGCGAACGAAGTGGGTTCCTTTCGTCAGTTTGTAGCCAAACCAGATGATCAGGAACAGCGGAATTCCGATGTAGGTGGCCGTGACAGCGCCCCAGTCAATGGAATCCGCAAGGAAGGCTTCATAGTTCTGCCCCAGGGTAATAATCAGGCACAGAATGAAGGCGAAAATCGGCCCCAGCGGGAAGAACCCTGAGCGGTACGGCAGGTTATTCAGGTCATGGCCCTGCATCACATAGCCGCGGCGGAAGCGGTAGTGGCTGATGGCAATCCCCAGCCAGGCGATAAAGCCCGTCATCCCGGAGGTATTCAGCAGCCACAGGTAGACCGTCTGATTACCAAACATAGAGGTCAGGAAGCACAGACCGGCAATCACCGTAGTTGCATACAGCGCATTACGCGGTACGCCGCCACGTGACAGTTTGGCAAAAATACGCGGGGCTTTACCGTCGCAGGCCAGGGTGTACAGCATACGGGTGGATGCATACATGCCGGAGTTACCCGCAGACAGCACCGCCGTCAGGATCACCGCGTTCATCACCGCCGCCGCCGAGAGCAGACCCGCGTGCTGGAAGACCAGCGTGAACGGGCTGACGCTGATGTCTTTGACATCGTTACGCAGCAGGCTCGGGTCGGTATACGGAATAATCAGGCTGATAATCAGAATAGCGAACACATAGAACAGCAGAATACGCCAGAACACCTGACGCACCGCGCGCGGAATGTTCTTCTCCGGGTTTTCAGACTCGCCGGCCGCAATACCGATAAGCTCGGTTCCCTGGAAGGAGAAGCCGACAATCATCGCCACGCCAATCATCGCCGAGAAGCCCCCGGCAAACGGCGCATCGCCTATCGTCCAGTTACTCCATCCGGCAGGCTGAGCGCCTTTAAAAATACCCACGATCATCGCCACGCCGACAACGATAAAGATGATGACGGTAGCCACTTTAATTAAAGAGAACCAGTATTCTGCTTCGCCGAAACCGCGCACGGAGATGTAGTTCAGCAGGAAGATGACGGCCAGGAACAGGGCGCTCCAGATCCAGCCCGGCGTATCCGGGAACCACCAGTTCATCACCAGCTGTGCGGCGACCAGGTCAACGGCGATAGTGACCGCCCAGTTGTACCAGTAGTTCCAGCCCAGCGCGAAGCCGAAACCTTCTTCAACGTATTTTTGCCCGTAGGTTGAAAACGAGCCGGACACCGGCATGTAAGCCGCCAGTTCGCCCAAACTGGTCATCAGGAAGTAGACCATCAGGCCAATCAGGATATAAGAGAAGAGTGCCCCACCCGGGCCTGCTGCCGAAATCGTTGCGCCAGAGGCAACGAAAAGACCTGTACCGATTGAACCGCCGATAGCGATCATCGTCAGGTGACGCGCCTTAAGTTCGCGACGTAGCGCGGGCGCTTCTGTGGTTTTAGTTTCTGAAACCATGTGAAAATGCTGTCCATTTATTAAATGAGGCGCGATTGTAGCAGACGATCTCCGTTCCTTCCGGCAGAAATACCCAGTTATAAGAGAGCTTCATGACTCGGCCAGGATTATAAGTAAAGCATAAAAATGTGGGGTGACGGGCGCGCGTAGCCCCGGTAAGCGAAGCGCCACCGGGGAACGTTAAATGGCGCAGTAGCGCAGAAAACGCTGCAGCGAGCTGGAAAGGTGTTTCTGGCGATGGTGAATGCACCACAGCGTGCGCACCAGCTTCGGCAGAGGAATGGGAATTTCGACCAGCGATCCGACCTCAAGCTGTTCAGCGATCACGCGCCGCGAAAGACAGCTGATGCCCAGTCCATGACGCACCGCGTGCTTAATGGCCTCTGAGTTGCCCAGCTCCATCCCCAGCTGGAACTGCGGCAGATGGGAGAGCAGCAGGTAATCGACGATTTCACGCGTGCCGGAACCCTGCTCGCGCAGGATCCACTGCGCCTGCGCCAGACGTTCCAGCGTCACCTCGCCCTGTAATAAAGAAGAGGCCGGGGAGGCAAACACCACCAGTTCATCTTCCAGCCAGGGTTCGGCAATGATATCCACGTTGTGGCACGGCCCTTCAATCAGGCCGATATCGACGCGGAAATCGATCACCGCGTTAATCACGTCCTGGCTATTGCCCACGCTCATCTCCAGCGGCAGCGTCGGGAAATCACGGCGGTAGCGGGCTATCACCTCCGGCAGGATGTAGTTACCAATGGTGCTGCTGGCAAACACGCGGATCGCGCCGTTGTCTTCGCGAAACAGCTGTTCAATTTCGATGGCCTGTTCCAGTAATGCCAACGCGCGCGGGTAAAGCAGACGGCCATGTTCGTTGACCACCAGCCGCTTCCCTACCCTGTCGAACAGCTGCACGCCCAGCTGCCCTTCGAGATCGGTCAGCGCCGCACTGACTGCAGACTGCGAGAGCGCCAGCATCTGCGAGGCCTGGGTCGTCGATCCACTCTTCAGCACTTCAGCGAAGACTTCCAGTTGACGCAATGTAATGTGCATGGTTGTTTACCACTTATATAGATTAATTATAAATATATAATCAATTTTATTTTTAAGCCAGTGCGCCGTAACCTTTAAGCCAGACAAAGGAGAAGGTTATGTCAGAACTCGCCTTACAACATCATCGTACAGTGTGGCACTTCGTGCCGGGTCTTGCGCTTAGCGCCGTGATAACCGGCGCAGCATTATGGGGCGGCAGCATTCCCGCTGTTGCGGGCGCAGGTTTCAGCGCCCTAACGCTGGCCATTTTGCTCGGCATGGTCGTGGGAAATACCGTTTACCCGCATATCTGGAAATCCTGCGACGGCGGCGTGATCTTTGCCAAACAGCACCTGCTGCGTCTCGGGATCATTCTTTACGGCTTTCGCCTCACCTTTTCGCAGATTGCGGATGTGGGTGTGAGCGGGATTGCCATTGACGTCCTGACCCTGACCAGCACCTTTTTACTGGCCTGCTTTATCGGCCAGAAAGTCTTTGGGCTGGACAAGCACACCAGCTGGTTGATCGGTGCCGGGAGCAGTATCTGTGGGGCAGCGGCGGTGCTGGCAACAGAACCGGTGGTCAAAGCAGAAGCCAGCAAGGTAACCGTGGCGGTGGCGACGGTGGTGATCTTCGGTACGCTGGCGATCTTCCTCTACCCGGCGATGTATCCCCTGGTCGCCCACTGGTTTAGCCCGGAAACCTACGGCATCTATATCGGTTCGACCATGCACGAAGTGGCTCAGGTAGTCGCAGCAGGACACGCCATTAACCCGGAAGCCGAAAACGCGGCGGTGATTGCCAAAATGCTGCGCGTGATGATGCTGGCCCCGTTCCTGATTTTCCTGGCCGCGCGGGTTAAACAGCTGGCTCCGGCTGGCGGCAGCGAGAAGAGCAAAATCACCATTCCGTGGTTTGCGATCCTGTTCATCGTGGTGGCAATCTTTAACTCCTTCCACCTGCTGCCGAAAGCGGTGGTGGATATGCTGGTGACGCTGGACACCGTGCTGCTGGCGATGGCGATGGCGGCGCTGGGTGTGACCACTCACGTCAGCGCGCTGAAAAAAGCCGGTGCGAAACCGCTGCTGATGGCGCTGGTGCTCTTCATCTGGCTAATTATCGGCGGTGGCGCGATTAACCTCGCCGTGCACAGCCTGATGGCATAAACCACTACATCCTTCTCCTGTTAACCCGCTATCATAAGCATTTCGGGTTAACAGGAGTCCCTTTATGAAATACGTTGGAGCGCACGTTAGCGCCGCCGGTGGCCTTGCGAATGCCGCCATTCGCGCCGCCGAAATCGAGGCAACCGCTTTCGCCCTGTTCACCAAGAACCAGCGCCAGTGGCGCGCCGCCCCACTCACTACAGGCGTGATTGATGATTTCAAAGCCGCCTGTGAGAAATACCACTACGGGCCTGGCCAAATCCTTCCCCACGACAGCTACCTGATTAACCTCGGGCACCCGGTTCAGGAAGCGCTGGATAAATCACGCGAGGCGTTTCTTGATGAAGTGCAGCGCTGCGAACAGCTGGGGCTGACGCTGCTGAACTTCCATCCCGGCAGCCATCTGATGCAGATTGACGAAGATGCCTGTCTGGCGCGCATTGCCGAGTCCATCAACATGACGCTGGACAAGACCCAAGGCGTCACCGCGGTGATTGAGAACACCGCCGGTCAGGGCAGCAACCTCGGCTTTAGGTTCGAACATCTGGCGGCCATTATTGACGGCGTGGAAGATAAATCCCGCGTCGGCGTGTGCATTGATACCTGCCACGCGTTTGCGGCCGGGTATGACCTGCGCACCACCGAGGCAACGAAAAACACCTTCGAAGAGTTCGAGCGCATCGTGGGCTTTCAGTACCTGTGCGGCATGCACCTGAACGATGCAAAAAGTGCGTTCGGCAGCCGCGTTGACCGCCACCACAGCCTGGGCGAAGGCAACATCGGCCATGATGCGTTCCGCTTTATTATGCAGGACGCCCGCTTCGACGGTATTCCGATGGTGCTCGAAACCATTAACCCGGATATCTGGGCGGAAGAGATTGCCTGGCTGAAGGCGCAGCAAACCGCTGAACAGGCGGCATAAAAAAAGCCGGGAGCGTAACGCAACCCGGCTTTTTTGTTGTTTATCGCTTACGCTGCTTTTGCCACAACTTCCGCTTCCGGACGCTTCAGCACCGCATAAGACAGCCCCGCCACCAGCGTACCGGCAATAATCGCCAGCAGATAGCCCAGTACCGGAGTGATTGCGCCTGGGATCAGCAGCACGAACAGACCGCCGTGTGGTGCCATCAGCTTAGCGCCAATCGCCATAGAGATTGCCCCCGTTACCGCGCCACCGACGATACAGCATGGCAGAACGCGCATTGGGTCACGTGCTGCGAACGGAATCGCGCCTTCGGTAATGAAGCAGAGGCCCAGAACCAGCGCCGCTTTGCCGCCTTCCTGCTGTGCTTTGTCGAACTTACGACGGGCAACGATCGTTGCCAGACCGAGCGCCAGCGGTGGCACCATTCCTGCCGCCATGATCGCCGCCATCGGCGCGTAGGTCTGGGTACTCAGCAGGCCAACGCCAAAGGCGTACGCCGCTTTGTTCACCGGGCCACCCATGTCGGTACACATCATGCCGCCGAGGATCGCGCCCAGCAGAACCGCGTTAGCGGTGCCCATGGTTTGCAGCCAGTGGGTCAGACCCGCCAGGATGCCCGCAACCGGCTTACCAATCAGGTAAATCATCGCCAGACCGACTACCAGGCTGGAGATCAGCGGGATAATCAGGATCGGCTTCAGCGCTTCCATACTCTGCGGCAGCTTCAGCTTAGAACTGATGAGCTTCGCGACGTAACCCGCCAGGAAACCGGCAATAATACCGCCGATAAAGCCAGAACCGGTGCTCACCGCCAGCATACCGCCGATAAGACCCGGCGTCAGACCCGGACGGTCAGCAATGGAGAAGGCGATAAAACCTGCCAGTACCGGTACCATCAAGGCGAACGCGGAGCCGCCGCCGATCTGCATTAACGCAGCCGCCAGCGTGCCTTCTTCTTTAAACGCGGTAATACCAAACGCGAAGGAGAGCGCGATACACAGACCGCCAGCCACCACCATCGGCAGCATGTAGGACACGCCAGTCAGCAGGTGGCGATATGCGCCAGCAGACTCTTTTTTCCCTTCGGTCGGGGTTTTCGCTGCACCGGTCGCCTGATACGGCCTGGCTTCCACCAGCGCCTTATCAAATTCCTGAGCGGTCTTTTTCAGCGCCAGACCGGTAGAGGTGCGGTACATTGGCTTACCGGCAAATTTCGCCAGATCCACTTCGATATCCGCCGCCACGATCACCAGATCGGCTTCCGCCACTTCTTCAGGGGTAATCGCATTGCCCGCGCCAACCGAGCCGCGCGTTTCAACTTTCACCCACCAGCCGCGTTTTTTCGCTTCGGTTTCAATGGCTTCAGCCGCCATAAAGGTGTGCGCAACGCCTGTCGGACAGGCCGTAACCGCGACAACGCGTTTCGGACCGGTAGCCGCAGCCGGGGCCGCCGCCACAGGCGCACTGTACACAGTGGCGTGACCTTTCGCTTCGCTCAGGAACAGCTCAGGATGTGCCACCGCGCGATTAATATCGCCTAGCCACACTTTTTTGCCGTTCAGCGCGCTGTCTGCGGGGATTTTATCACCCAGGACAATCGCCAGTTCGGCATCGCCCGGGTTATCAATGATGTCCAGGTGTGCTTTTTGTGCCGCCGCGCCCAGCAGGGTCTTCGCCATGTAGGCGCGAGCCTGTCCGAGACCGGAGTCAATGATCAGCAGCGTTTTCATTATTCCTCTCCTGCTGTTAGTTAAAAGGTTTTAAGTCAACGCGCGCCATCATCGCGGCTAACTGGGTACGATCGGTAATACCGACATTGCTCTGGCTCACGGCCAGGGCAGCAACGGCGGTGGCAAGACGTAACGTATGTTCACTGGATTCACGCATCAGCAGACCGTAGATCAGGCCACCAACCATGGAATCCCCCGCGCCAACGGTACTCACGACTTCCATTGACGGCGGTTTGGCAATCCATTCACCTGAAGCGTTAACCCACAACGCCCCTTCTGCACCCAGCGAAATCACCACATGAGCGATACCCTGCTCGCGCAGCGCATGGGCAGCTTCAATCACATCCTTTAATTCTGGCAGCTTACGGCCTGCCCAGATCTCCAGTTCGCGACGATTTGGTTTCACCAGCCACGGAGAGGCTTTAAGACCCGCCACCAGCGCATCGCGGCTGCTGTCAAAAATAATGCACGGGCACTGGCTGCGCAGGCGCGTCATCCAGTCGGTGAAGGCCTCCGGGCTCACGCCGGACGGCAGGCTGCCGCTGACGCACACCATGTCGAACTGGCCAAGCCAGGTCAGGGAATCGGTGACGAAGCGTTCCCAGTCAGCAGGCGTCACTTCGAAGCCAGAGAAGTTGAGATCGGTGACTTCGCCGTCTTTCTCCGTCAGCTTAACGTTGATGCGGGTACGGCCCTGAACGACCTGGAAACGGTTGGCAATGCCCAGCTCGCTGAATAGCTGCTGGAAACCGTCCTGGTTATCTTTTCCGAGGAAGCCGCCGACGGTGACGTCGATACCGAGGTCTTTCAGCACCTTCGCGACGTTAATCCCTTTACCTGCCGCATGCAGGCCCGTGGTACGCACGAGGTTCACTTCGCCGCGTTCAATTTCCGGGCAAAAGCCTACCAGGTCGTAAGCCGGGTTCAGCGTAATAGTCGCAACACGTCTGCTCATTATGCGCCCTCCCCCAGACCTGCCGCGATGGCATCGCCAATCGCTTTCAGCGCCTGTTCAGCATCGGCACCCTGTGCGGTGAAGCGCAGACGGTGGCCTTTCTTCACGCCCAGCGCGACAACTTTCATCAGGCTACGGCCATTCGCCGGTTTGCCTGAGCCATCCAGGTTGGTCACGGTAATCTCGCTTTCAAATTGTTTAATGGTGTTCACCAGCATGGTGCCCGGACGAGCGTGCAGACCGTGTTCATTACGCACCACGAACTCTGCGTTCAGCACGTCCTCGGTCAGCGCATCGTCGCTGGTCAGCAGCGCAAGTACGGTGGCTGCATCAGCGTTCAGCAGTTTTTCAGCTTTGTTGTTCAGCAGCAGATCGCTCAGGCGCTTCAGTACCGCAACCGGCTGGTCATCGACCATTGCCACGGTGACCAGCATCGCGGCGCGCTCGCCATCTACGTCAAACGCAGTAGCGGCGCGGCTGACAGCAACTGCGCTGCGCAGGTTGCCTTCAGCACTGTCGTTCAGCCAGACACCCTGGCCCAGATTCAGCGGCTTATCATTGATAGCGCGCGTAACGAATGTCGCATCGGCCGCTCCGGCTTCCTTCAGGCGACCCGCGTTCAGCGCTTGCAGGGTCACCAGGTCAGAGGCTGCAACATCCAGCGTCAGGGTTTCATTATCCAGTTTCAGCGCTTCGCTCTGTTTTTCACCCATCAGCAAGGCGCGCAGCTCTTCAGCCGTGGTGACAGACTTCAGCTGTTCCGCCACCGAGTCATCGCTCAGCACGTGCGTCAGCTGGCGCAGCAGGCCCAGGTGTTCGTCGCTGCTGGCGGCGATACCGATAGCCACATAGGCCACCTGACCGTCACCCCAGAGCACGCCCTGCGGGAACTGATAAACCTGCACGCCCGTTTTCAGCACCTGGTCGCGGGTGTCGGTGGTACCGTGTGGAATAGCGATGCCATTGCCGAGGAACGTTGAGGTCTGCTGCTCGCGGGCCAGCATGCCGTTAACGTAACCCTCTGCCACGTTACCTGCCTGCACGAGGGCAACGGCAACCTGGCGAATAGCCTCTTCTTTCGTCCCGGCCTGTGCGCCCGGGTGAATATCCTGAACAGATAACTGGAACATGGTTCTCCTCTCCTGCTGAACTTGAATCGTTTCAGCCTTAATGAGAAAAAATGCGCTAACCTGCTCCGTCAGTTAAAACAAGATAGCGCTGAAACGTTTCAAAAAGTCTTGCTCTTTCTGTATAGCGTTGCAAGGAAAGTTACATTTGGCTGTTCAGAATTTAGAGTTACAGCACATTTCTCCTTTCTTCAGCTGAATATTGCTGACGTTCAGCACATCAGTTTCAGCTAAGTTCAGCAACCATTTTCAAATTGAAATGCCATTTTGATTTTTTGTAGCAAAAGTGACCGCACCCTCTGTTTATTTAATGACTGGCGGCGTAAACTCCGCGTCTTTCTGACCCACGCTGATCCTGATACGAAAACATGCATAACACCCCCGCTGCCGCCTCACCAAAGCCCCTTGATTTGACGTCAACGGCGTTTTTGATCGTTGCTTTCCTTACCGGGATCGCCGGGGCCTTACAAACGCCCACGCTGAGTTTATTTCTGACCAATGAAGTCCACGTCCGTCCGGCGATGGTCGGCTTCTTCTTTACCGGCAGCGCCATCATCGGCATCCTGGTCAGCCAGTTTCTGGCAGGACGTTCCGACAGAAAGGGCGATCGCAAAAGCCTGATTGTCTTTTGTTGCCTGCTGGGGGTATTCGCCTGCGTGCTGTTTGCCTGGAACCGTAACTATTTCATTTTGCTTTTTGTTGGGGTATTTCTGAGCAGTTTTGGCTCTACCGCCAACCCGCAGATGTTTGCCCTTGCCCGTGAGCATGCCGACCAGACCGGACGCGAGGCGGTGATGTTCAGTTCAATCCTGCGCGCTCAGGTATCGCTGGCATGGGTTATTGGTCCGCCGCTGGCATACGCGCTGGCGATGGGCTTTGGCTTTACGGTGATGTATCTGAGCGCGGCGGTGGCCTTTGTCGTGTGCGGCACAACGGTGTGGTTCTTCCTGCCCTCAATGCGTAAAGAGCCGAAACTGGCGACAGGCGCTCTGGAAGCACCGCGTCGTAACCGCCGCGATGCCCTGCTCCTCTTCATCATCTGTACGCTGATGTGGGGCACTAACAGCCTTTATATCATCAACATGCCGCTGTTTATTATTGATGAACTGCACCTGCCGGAGAAGCTGGCAGGCATCATGATGGGGACGGCCGCTGGCCTTGAGATCCCGACCATGCTGATTGCTGGCTATTACGCAAAGCGCTTTGGGAAACGTTTTTTGATGCGCATCGCGGCGGTCGCCGGGCTGCTGTTCTATGTCGGGATGCTGACGGTGCATACGCCCGCGCTGCTGCTGGCTTTACAGCTGCTGAACGCCATCTATATCGGCATTCTCGCCGGGATTGGCATGCTCTACTTCCAGGATTTAATGCCGGGTCAGGCAGGCTCTGCCACCACCCTTTATACTAATACCACCCGCGTGGGCTGGATTATTGCGGGCTCGATGGCCGGTGTCGTGGCGGAGATCTGGAACTACCACACGGTATTCTGGATTGCCCTGGTGATGTGCGTCCTGACAATCACCTGTCTGACGCGGATCAAAGACGTTTAGGGCGCGGTGAGCGCTTCCAGCTCAAGCAGGTACGTCATCGCCTGCGCTCGCGTACTGCCGCACATGTCCGCGGAAGGCTGAAGCCCGGAGCACACCTTCGGGCGCAGGGGCGACCCAAAGATCATACAGAGATTAGCGTCAGAAAGCTGAACGCAGCGGGTATTGGCAGGCTTGCCCTCCGGCATTCCTGGAATGGGGCTTGAAATGGACGGTGCAGTACAGCACGCGCCACAATCTGAACGACAATCCATAAATGCTCTCAGTCAGTGATGAACGCCCGCGCAGTCGGGCATTGGGCGCACAGTAACACCTTTTTTGTATTGATAGCAAAAGCCACGAATTCCGCTTGCCTGAAAGGCCGCGCGCGAGTAATTTGGCGCGATATTTTTTACCTCCCGTAAACAGGATTACTGCAATGCCAAGAGCGAACGAAATTAAGAAAGGTATGGTACTGAATTACAACGGCAAACTGCTGATTGTGAAAGATATCGATATTCAGGCACCTAGCGCCCGTGGAGCAGCGACGCTGTATAAAATGCGTTTCGCCGATGTGCGTACCGGCCTCAAAGTGGAAGAACGCTTTAAAGGTGACGATATCGTCGATACCGTGACCCTGACCCGTCGCTATGTTGATTTCTCCTACATCGACGGCAACGAATACGTGTTCATGGACAAAGAAGATTACACCCCGTACATCTTCACTAAAGATCAGATCGAAGAAGAACTGCTGTTTATCCCTGAAGGCGGTATGCCGGATATGCAGGTGCTGACCTGGGACGGCGTGCTGCTGGCGCTGGAGCTGCCTCAGACAGTGGATCTGGAAATCGTGGAAACCGCACCGGGCATCAAAGGCGCGTCAGCCAGTGCGCGTAACAAACCGGCTACCCTGACTACCGGTCTGGTTGTGCAGGTGCCAGAATACCTGTCTGCTGGCGAGAAGATCCGCATCCATATCGAAGAAAAACGCTATATGGGTCGCGCTGACTGATTGCGGCGTTTGTCGGGTGGCGGCTTCGCCTTACCCGACCAACAAAAACACAAAAACCGGCCCTCAGGCCGGTTTTTTATTGTAGGCCCGGTAAGCGCAGCGCCTCCGGGCAACAGAGCTTACAGAAGCTCCGGATACTTCGTCATCTTCAGCGCCAGCTCAACGCCGCGCACTTCTGCCATCCCTTTCAGGCGACCAATCGCCGAATAGCCTGGGTTGGTTTTCTTACGCAGATCGTCCAGCATCTGGTGTCCGTGATCCGGACGGAACGGAATGGGACGCACATCGCCCGCGTGCTTACGGCGCACTTCTTCCGCCAGAATGGCGTCCACCACCGCCACCATATTCACGTCACCGTTCAGGTGCGCGGCTTCGTGGAAGGTTTTTGGGTTCTCTTCGCGGCAGGTTGCACGCAAATGCGTGAAGTGAATACGATCGCCAAAGGTTTCAATCATCCGTACCAGGTCATTATCCGCACGCACGCCGTAAGAACCGGTACACATCGTAAAGCCGTTATAGATACTGTCTACCGTCTCTTTCAGCCACTGCATATCTTCAATCGTCGACACGATACGCGGCAGGCCGAGGATAGGACGCGGAGGATCGTCCGGGTGAACAGCAAGACGCACGCCGGACTCTTCTGCCACAGGTACTATCGCGCGCAGGAAGTACGCCATGTTTTCGCGCAGCTGGTTCTTATCGATATCACCGTATTCCGCCAGACGCGCGCGGAACTGGTCCAGCGTGTAGCCTTCTTCAGCACCCGGCAGCCCGGCAATGATGTTGCGGGTCAGCTTTTCAATATCCGCTTCACTTGCCGCGTGGAACCACGCGAGCGCCTGCTGCTGCTCTTCTGCGGTGTAATCCGCTTCAGCACCCGGACGCTTCAGAATGTGCAGTTCAAACGCCGCAAACGCGATCTGGTCGAAACGCAGCGCTTTTGAACCATCCGCCATCTGATATTCAAGATCGGTACGCGTCCAGTCCAGAATCGGCATAAAGTTATAGCAGACCGTATCAATGCCGCAGGCCGCCAGATTACGGATACTCTGCTGATAGTTGGCAATCCAGGTCTGGTATTCACCCGAATGGGTTTTGATATCCTCGTGGACCGGAATACTTTCCACGACTGACCAGGTTAACCCCTTCTCCGCCAGCAACGCCTGACGCTTTTGAATTTCCTCAACCGGCCACACTTGCCCGTTAGGAATATGATGCAGTGCCGTGACAACGCCTGTCGCGCCAGCCTGACGTACATCATCAAGAGAAACCGGATCGTTCGGCCCGTACCAACGCCAGGTTTGTTCCATTGCCTCACCCTCTCAAGTTGTTATACCAATATGGTTTACTGCAATGACGACTACCATACATGTTTACCGCGAAGGGTCAACACAGCGCCACACATTGATTGATCAAACTCACAGAACGGGGATATTTACGGCTTACCAATTCAATTTGTTGTCATATAACTTTACACTACCATTGTTAATTAATGGTTAATCAGGTGTGTATTTCATGAAGACAATTGCTTCCACCTCGCTTCCTGCCCGCGTGCAGCAGCCTCGCTACGATCGCCAGCAATTACGCTCGCGCATTGTCCATTTTGGCTTCGGCGCATTTCACCGCGCGCATCAGGCGTTGTTAACAAACCGGGTGCTGAATGAGAAAGGAGGCGACTGGGGTATTTGTGAAATTAGCCTCTTCAGCGGTGATGTGCTGATGAGCCAGCTGCGCGCGCAGGATCATCTCTTTACCGTGCTGGAGAAAGGTGCGGAGGGGAACCAGGCTATTGTTGTCGGCGCGGTACATGAATGTCTGAATGCCAAACTCGATTCGCTGGCGGCCATTATTGAGAAATTTTGCGAACCGCAGGTTGCGATTGTCTCCCTCACCATCACGGAAAAAGGCTATTGCATCGATCCGGCGACCGGCAAGCTGGATATGCACAATACCCGCATCCTGCACGATCTGGAAAACCCGACCGAGCCGCATTCCGCGCCGGGGATCCTGGTCGAAGCCCTTCACCGCCGTCGCGAGCGCGGCCTGCCGCCGTTTACCGTTCTCTCCTGCGACAATATCCCGGACAACGGCCACGTCGTAAAAAATGCCGTGCTCGGGATGGCGCAAAAACGTTCTGCTGAGCTGGCCGGGTGGATTGATGCTCACGTGAGTTTCCCGGGCACGATGGTCGACAGAATTGTCCCCGCCGCAACGGAGACCTCGCTTGCGGAAATCACGCAGGAACTTGGCGTTGAAGATCCCTGCGCCATCAGCTGCGAGCCGTTTATCCAGTGGGTGGTCGAAGATAACTTTGTCGCCGGACGCCCTGAGTGGGAAGCTGCAGGCGTGCAGATGGTGAAGGATGTTCTACCGTGGGAACAAATGAAGTTGCGGATGCTTAACGGTAGCCACTCTTTTCTGGCTTATCTGGGATACCTCGCCGGATACGCGCATATCAATGAATGCATGGAGGACGCGAGCTTCCGCGAAGCCGCCCGCCGCGTAATGCTGAACGAGCAGGCTCCCACTTTGCGCATCACAGACGTGGATCTCACGGCCTATGCCGACAGCCTGATCGACCGTTTTGCCAATCCCGCATTGCAGCATCGAACCTGGCAAATCGCGATGGACGGCAGCCAGAAGCTACCTCAGCGCATGCTGGATGGGATCCGTGTCCATCTCGAACGTAACAGCGCTTGGCCGCTGCTGGCGCTGGGGGTTGCAGGCTGGATCCGCTACGTCAGCGGCACGGATGAGCGCGGAGACGCGATTGATGTTCGCGACCCGCTTAGTGATAAAATCCAGTCAATCGTCAAGGCCAGCAGTGAAGCGGAGCGCGTGAACGCCCTGCTGACGCTGAGCGAAGTCTTTGGACAGGATCTGCCTCATAACAGCGTCTTTGTAGATGCGGTAAACGAAGCCTATCAGCGCCTCACCCGCTACGGTGCGCGTCAGGCTGTTATTGAAACGTTAAAAATTTAACCATTCTTGCCCTTAAGGCGAACGGAAAACCTCTCCGTTCGCCCTTCCCCCTTCTCATGACGCTTTTTTTTCGCCAGGATGATGACTAATTGTTATAGCATCACAGTCAGTCATGGGAGCGCATGTGACCAAAACCAACCTCATCACCGGTTTTCTCGGCAGCGGAAAAACCACCTCAATTTTGCACCTGCTCGCGAATAAAGATCCGGCAGAAAAGTGGGCCGTACTGGTCAACGAATTCGGCGAAGTGGGCATCGATGGCGCATTGCTGTCTGACAGCGGGGCAATGATCAAAGAGATCCCGGGCGGCTGTATGTGTTGCGTGAATGGTTTACCCATGCAGGTCGGGCTGAACACGCTGCTGCGCCAGGGTAAACCGGACCGTCTGCTGATAGAGCCGACCGGGCTGGGCCACCCTAAGCAGATCCTCGATTTGCTGACCGCCCCGGTTTACGAGCCGTGGATTGACCTGCGCGCCACGCTGTGTCTTCTGGATCCGCGCCTGCTTCTGGACGAGAAGGCCGTGGCCAATGAAAACTTCCGCGATCAGCTCGCCGCAGCAGATATCATCGTGGCGAATAAAGAGGATCGTGCAACGGCTGAAAGCCAGGCCGCGTTCGATGCCTGGTGGCAACATTTCGGCGGCGATCGTCAACGGGTTCACACCACTCAGGGCAAAATTGACAATGCCCTGCTCGATCTCCCCCGTCTGAACCTGGCGGAACTGCCCGTCAGCGCGGAACACGCGCATAGCCACGCGGTGAAGCAGGGTCTGGCTGCCCTGAGCCTGCCGGCACATCAGCGCTGGCGTCGTAATCTCAACAGCGGTCAGGGCTACCAGGCTTGCGGATGGATTTTCGATGCCGATACCGTTTTCGACACCATCGGGATTCTGGAATGGGCCAGACTTGCTCCGGTCGATCGCGTCAAAGGCATTATGCGAACCCCGGACGGGCTGGTACGCATCAATCGCCAGGGCGCAGATTTCTTTATCGAAACGCAAAATGTTGCCCCCCCGGACAGCCGGATAGAGTTAATTAGTGCGGTTAACGCCGACTGGAACGCGCTGCAGACCAACCTGTTGAAGCTTCGTTTAAGTTCCGACGGCTAACGTTGCCCCAGATTTCAAACGATGCTGAACGTTATGACGACTCGATTTCCCTTAATACTGCTGCTGAATGCTGCCGGTCTGGCACTCTTTTTATCCTGGTATCTGCCGGTGAACCATGGTTTCTGGTTCCCGCTGGATTCCGGTATTTTCCACTTCTTCAACCAGGCGCTGGTGAAGAGTGAAACCTTCCTGTGGCTGGTCGCGATTACCAACAATCGCGCCTTCGACGGCTGTTCACTGCTGGCCATGGGCTGCCTGATGCTCTCTTTCTGGCTGAAAGAAGATAAAACAGGACGTCGCCGCATTGTGATCACAGGCCTGGTCATGCTGCTGACTGCGGTAGTGATTAACCAGCTGGCGCAACATTTGATGCCGGTAAAACGCGCAAGTCCTTCGCTCTATTTCCCGGATATTCACCGCGTAAGCGAATTACTGCATATCCCGACTAAAGATGCGTCAAAGGACAGTTTCCCCGGCGATCACGGTATGATGCTGCTTATTTTTTCAGCATTCATGCTGCGCTATTTTGGCAAAAAAGCCTTTGCGACGGCGCTGGTAATTGTGGTGGTGTTTGCTTTCCCGCGCGTCATGATCGGCGCTCACTGGCTGACGGATATTGTTGTGGGTTCGCTCTCTGCGGTGCTGATTGGTTTGCCATGGGTGCTGATGACGCCGTTAAGCGATCGATTAATAGCCATTTTTAATCGTTACCTGCCTGGCGATAAGTAACAAGTTCTAAACAAATAACCCATCGTAATTAACGCAAACTATCGGGGATCATTTCGTTCCCTGATAGTCCCCTCTCTTCAATTGCCCCGCGCCGTCATATTCTTGTCATCTCATTCATGTTGAAAATGAAGCAATTGCCTGAGTTGGAGCCGCTTCTGACGGCATTTTGGGGCATTTACGTTTTTTTACTCTCGGTATCACAATTTCTTATAAAAAATCGGACTTTTTTGCTCGCAATGCCCCTTGCAATCGGTTAATCTCGAACTCGTTTTGCCCCACTGAGATAATTATTATCATGGTGAATAAATTTGTGCACTGCGCCACAAATCTGACCAGAAAGAATTGTCTCAATGTGAACAGCTAATTAGTCTCGTCACGTTTGGCATTTTTATAACGATATTTATCGTTAAGGACTTCAAGGGAAAATAAACAAAATGGTCAAATCTCAACCGATTTTGAGATATTTCATGCGGGGGATCCCGGCGATAGCAGTAGCGGTTCTGCTTTCGGCATGTAGTACATCGAACACCGCTAAGAATATGCATCCTGAGACGCGTGTTGTGGGAACAGAAGATTCCTCGTCACTGCAAGCCTCTCAGGATGAATTTGAGAATATGGTGCGTAATCTGGACGTGAAGTCCCGTATTATGGACCAGTATGCTGACTGGAAAGGCGTGCGTTATCGTCTTGGCGGCAGCACGAAAAAAGGCATTGATTGTTCCAGTTTCGTACAACGAACCTTCCGCGAACAATTTGGGTTAGATCTTCCGCGTTCAACCTATGAACAGCAGGAGACGGGCAAGTCGATTTCACGTTCCAAACTGCGTACCGGTGATTTAGTTCTGTTCCGTGCGGGTTCTACGGGTCGACATGTTGGCATCTACATTGGCAACGACCAGTTCGTTCATGCTTCCACCAGCAGCGGTGTGACCATTTCCAGCATGAATGAACCATACTGGAAGAAGCGCTACAACGAAGCGCGCCGTGTATTGACCCGCAGTTAATATGATGATTGTATCGTTGGTTATCCCTTGGCTGGCGATATAATAAAAAAAAGCACTGCTTCGGCGGTGTTTTTTTTTGCCCGTTACACTGAATACATTCAGCGGCTACTCAGGAATCACGATCTCTATGTTCACCCGCTACTTTTCCAGTCATCGCAAGATACTGTTTCTCAGTATTGTCACAGGGCTGTTTGTCGCCCTGCTCCTGGGCTCATTGCAGTTTTTCTGGAGTTACCACAAGCGGGAAGTCAGATTCGATACCCTGATTGAAGATGTGAGCATCTACATGGAGAGCTACTTCGGGGAGCTAAAAGAGTCTATCGATCTCCTCCAGCCGCTTACGCTGAACAATTGCCATGAGGTTAACGCTGAACTGACTTCACGCGCTGCCTTCAGTATTAATGTGCGCGCCTTCCTGCTGGTCAGAGACAAAATAGCGTTCTGCTCTTCCGCCACAGGGCCAATGAATTCCCCGATGGAAGCGCTTATACCCGAGCTGCACATCAACAAACCGATCGATATTGCCCTGCTGTCCGGCACGCCCATGCTGCCGAATAAACCGGCCATTGCCATCTGGTACCGTAATCCGTTGGTTAAGGACGGCGGCGTCTTTACCTCGGTGAATCTCAATCTGACACCGTACCTGCTCTATGCCGCGCGTCAGGACGAGTTCGCGGGTATTGCCATCATCATTGGCGACAACGCGTTGTCGACAATGTCCAGCACGCTGGTTAAGGCGGAAGATCTCCATGAACACGCCGCCCGCACCGCCACGCTGAAAGACATTCCGCTGACCATCAAGATCTATGCCGAAGCCTGGACCAGCGAGGAAATCCTCTTCGCCCTCTTCTTCGGGCTGGTGTGCGGCATAGCCGCCGGAACGCTCAATTTTTATATCCTGACCATACGTCTGAATCCGGGTAAAGAAATTTTAACCGCGATTAAGCACAATCAGTTCTATGTGGTGTATCAGCCCGTGGTCGATGCTAAAGAGCTGAAAATGCGCGGTGTGGAAGTGCTGATGCGCTGGAAGCACCCGACGATGGGCGAAATCCCACCGGATGCGTTTATTAACTTTGCTGAAGCGCAAAAGCTGATTGTTCCTCTGACGCTGCATCTTTTTGATCTCATTATTCGTGACGCACCGGTATTACAAAGCGTATTGCCTGCGGGAGCCAAGCTGGGGATAAACATTGCGCCAGGGCATTTGCATGCGGAGAGTTTTAAAGAAGATATGCAAAGCTTCAACGCCTCGCTGCCGCCCGATCATTTCCAGACGGTACTGGAAATCACCGAGCGCGACATGATTAATCAGCGCGAGGCCAACCAGCTTTTTGAATGGCTGCACAATGAAGGCTTTGAAATCGCGATTGATGATTTCGGGACCGGCCACAGCGCCCTGATTTATCTCGAGCATTTCACAATGGACTACATCAAAATCGACCGGGGTTTTGTCAATGCCATTGGAACCGAAACCGTTACATCGCCCGTACTTGATGCCGTATTGACCCTCGCAAGGCGACTGAACATGTCCACCGTCGCCGAAGGGGTGGAAACGCCTGAGCAGGCGGCCTGGCTGCGCGAGCATGGCGTTAACTTCCTGCAGGGATACTGGATCAGCCGCCCTATGCCGCTGGCGCAGTTTCGCACATGGCAACCCGATATGATGTCCGGTGAATAATTTCACAATGGCGGCGACGTCACTTATTATTCAGTTTTAATGTGAACGAAGGATCCGCCACGAGATGTTTATGCGCGTCGTAGTGATGTTAATGGCGGTGGTGAGCCTGTCCAGCCAGGCGCAGACCATCAAAGAGAGCACGGCATTCGCGGTGATTGGCGAACCTAAATACGCGGTTAATTTTACCCACTACGATTACGTCAACCCCGCCGCGCCTAAAGGCGGAAACGTGACGCTCTCGGCCACGGGCACCTTCGATAACTTTAACCGCTTTGCCCTGCGCGGCGTGGCGGCGGCGCGTACGGAGTCCCTCTATGACACGCTGTTTGTGACGTCAGACGATGAACCGGGCAGCTACTACCCGCTGGTGGCGGAAAACGTACGTTACGCGGATAACTTCGCGTGGGCCGAAATTTCACTCAACCCGCAGGCGCGTTTTCATGATGGCACGCCGGTTAGCGCCCGCGACGTGGCCTTCACGTTTCACAAGTTTATGACCGAAGGGGTCCCGCAGTTCCGTCTGGTGTACAAAGGCACCACCGTAAAAGCTATCGCCCCGCTGACCGTGCGTATCGAACTGAGCGAACCTAACAAAGAGAATATGCTGAGCCTGTTCTCCTTGCCCGTCATGCCTGAGTCCTTCTGGAAAAACCACAAGCTGAGCGACCCGCTCTCCACGCCGCCGCTGGCGGGTGGCCCGTATCGCATTACCGACTGGCGTATGGGGCAGTATGTGGTCTATTCCCGGGTCAAAGATTACTGGGCTGCAAATCTTCCGGTAAACCGTGGCCGCTGGAACTTTGACACCCTTCGCTATGATTATTACCTTGACGATAACGTGGCGTTTGAGGCGTTCAAGGCGGGTGCGTTTGATTTGCGCGTGGAGAGCAGCGCTAAAAACTGGGCTACGCGCTATATCGGGAAAAACTTTGCCAACGGTTACATCGTTAAAGACGAGCATAAAAATGAATCTGCCCAGGATACCCGCTGGCTGGCGTTTAACATCCAGCGCCCGGTATTCAGCGACCGTCGGGTACGCGAGGCAATTACCCTGGCGTTTGATTTCGAGTGGATGAACAAGGCGCTGTTTTACGGCGCCTACAGCCGCGCTAACAGCTATTTCCAGAACACTGAATATGCCGCTCGTGACTATCCTGATGCCGATGAGCTGGTCTTGCTGGCTCCGCTGAAGGCGGAACTCCCGCCAGAGGTCTTTACGAGCGTGTTTGAACCGCCTAAATCCGACGGTAAGGGTTTTGACCGTGACAACCTTCTGAAAGCCAGCGCGCTGCTGGATGAGGCGGGATGGCACCTGAAAGATCAAAAACGGGTGAACGTGCAAACGGGCAAACCGCTGAGTTTCGAGCTCCTGCTCGCTTCAGGGGCAAATGACCAGTGGGTACTGCCGTTTAAGCAGAATCTCGCCCGGCTGGGGATTACTCTGAATATCCGCCAGGTGGATATCGCTCAGCTCACCAACCGCAAGCGCAGCCGGGATTACGATATGATGCAGAGCCTGTGGGCCGCGCAGCCGTGGCCCAGCGGCGATTTGCAAATTTCATGGGCCTCCAGCTATATCAACTCCTCCTACAATGCCCCCGGCGTTAAGAGCCCGGCGATCGACGCGCTGATTGAGAAAATCGTGGCCGCGCAGGGCGATAAAGAAAAATTGCTTCCGCTTGGCCGCGCGCTCGACAGGGTGTTAACCTGGAACTACTACATGCTGCCAATGTGGTACATGGGCGAAGATCGCCTTGCCCGTTGGGACAAATTCTCGCTGCCCTCTGTACGCCCTGTCTATACGCTGGGTTTCGATACCTGGTGGTATGACGTGAACAAAGCCGCCAAACTGCCCGCAGAGCGGCGTTAAGGAATAACAATGGGTGCTTATCTGATCCGCCGCTTGCTGCTGGTTATCCCGACGCTGTGGGCCATCATCACGATTAACTTTTTCATCGTCCAGATTGCCCCTGGCGGACCGGTGGATCAGGCTATCGCCGCCGTGGAATTTGGCCACAGCGGGGGAATGCCCGGCGGCGGCGGTGAAGGGATGGGCGCAAGTCACGCAAGGACCGGCGTGGGTAATATCAGCGAAAGCCACTACCGCGGCGGGCGCGGGTTGGATCCCGAGGTGATCGCCGAGATCACCCATCGCTACGGCTTTGATAAACCGCTGCATGAGCGTTATTTCAAGATGCTCTGGGATTACGTCCGCTTTGATTTTGGCGATAGCCTGTTTCGCAGCGCATCCGTGCTGACGTTAATTAAGCAAAGCCTGCCGGTTTCCGTCACCTTGGGTCTGTGGGGAACGTTGATTATCTATCTGGTCTCCATTCCGTTGGGCATTCGAAAAGCGGTCTACAATGGCAGCCGCTTTGATATCTGGAGTAGCACCTTCATCATCATCGGCTATGCGATTCCGGCGTTTCTGTTTGCGGTTCTGCTTATCGTCTTTTTCGCCGGGGGGAGTTATTTCGATATTTTCCCGCTCCGAGGATTGGTGTCAGCTGATTTCAGCACCCTGCCGTGGTATCAAAAAATCACCGATTATTTCTGGCACATCACGCTGCCGGTGCTCGCGACGGTCATTGGCGGTTTTGCCGCGCTGACGATGCTGACCAAAAACGCCTTTCTTGATGAAATCCGCAAACAGTATGTTGTCACCGCGCGCGCAAAGGGCGTGGGTGAAAAACAGATCATGTGGAAGCACGTTTTCCGCAACGCGATGCTGCTGGTGATTGCCGGATTCCCGGCCACCTTCATCAGTATGTTTTTTACCGGCTCGCTGCTGATAGAGGTGATGTTCTCCCTGAACGGTCTGGGACTGCTGGGCTATGAGGCCACCGTCTCGCGCGATTACCCGGTCATGTTTGGCACACTCTATATTTTCACCCTGATTGGCCTGCTGCTGAATATCATCAGTGATATCAGCTATACGCTGGTCGATCCCCGAATCGATTTTGAGGGCCGCTGATGCCGCGTTTAAGCCCCGTCAACCAGGCCCGCTGGGCACGCTTTCGCCACAACCGCCGCGGTTACTGGTCGCTGTGGATCTTCGCCGTGCTGTTTATCTTAAGCATGTGCGCCGAGCTGATTGCGAACGATAAGCCGCTGCTGGTGCATTTTAACGACCGCTGGTATGTGCCTGTGTTGAACAACTACAGCGAGAGTGATTTTGGCGGCCCGTTTGCGACGCCGGCTGAATATCAGGATCCGTGGCTTCGCGATCAAATCGACAGGCACGGCTGGGCGCTCTGGGCCCCCATTCGCTTTGGCGCAAACAGCATAAACTTTGCTACCTCAACTCCCTTTCCTTCGCCTCCCTCCGCGCAGAACTGGCTGGGAACCGACGCGAACGGCGGTGACGTGCTGGCGCGCATTCTTTACGGCACGCGGATCTCTCTGCTCTTCGGGCTGATGCTGACGCTCTTTTCCAGCGTCATGGGCGTCGTCGCGGGTGCCGTTCAGGGCTATTACGGCGGAAAGCTCGATCTCTGGGGGCAACGCATCATTGAAGTCTGGTCGGGAATGCCAACGCTGTTTCTGATCATCCTGCTGTCCAGCGTAGTGCAGCCTGGCTTCTGGTGGCTGCTGGGGATCACCGTCCTGTTTGGCTGGATGGCGCTGGTGGGCGTAGTGCGCGCGGAATTTCTGCGCACGCGGAACTTTGACTATATCCGTGCCGCACAGGCGCTGGGGGTCAGCGATCGGGCGATTATTTTCCGCCATATGCTCCCCAACGCCGTAGTCGCAACCCTGACCTTTCTGCCCTTTATTTTGTGCAGTTCCATCACCACCCTCACCTCGCTTGATTTCCTTGGTTTTGGGCTGCCGCTCGGCTCGCCATCGCTCGGAGAACTGCTGCTGCAAGGCAAGAACAATCTTCAGGCGCCGTGGCTTGGCATCACTGCGTTTCTCTCAGTGGCCGTGCTGCTTTCGCTGCTGATCTTTATTGGCGAAGCCGTGCGCGATGCCTTTGATCCCGACAAGGCGGTATAGATGACGCAACCTCTTCTGAGCATTGAAAACCTGTCTATTGCCTTTTCGAAGCAGGGCGAAACCCGCACGGTGGTGAATGACCTGTCACTGCAGATCCAGCGCGGCGAAACGCTGGCGCTGGTGGGGGAATCGGGTTCCGGTAAGAGCGTTTCAGCCCTCTCCATCCTGCGTCTGCTCCCTTCCCCGCCGGTCAGCTATCCGCAGGGTGACATTCTGTTCCATGGCAGTTCGCTGCTGCATGCGGATGAGCAAACCCTGCGCGGGATCCGCGGCAATAAGATTGCCATGATTTTTCAGGAGCCGATGGTCTCACTCAACCCGCTGCATACGCTGGAAAAACAGCTCTACGAAGTGCTGTCACTTCACCGGGGCATGCGCAAAGAGGCGGCGCGGGGTGAAATTCTCGATTGCCTTGAGCGCACGGGCATTCGCAATGCCGCCAAACGACTGACCGATTTTCCGCACCAGCTCTCTGGCGGAGAACGTCAGCGCGTGATGATCGCCATGGCGCTGCTGACGCGTCCTGAACTGCTGATCGCCGATGAACCGACGACGGCACTGGACGTGACGGTTCAGGCGCAGATATTGACGCTGCTGCGGGAACTGCGTGACGAGCTGAACATGAGCCTGCTGTTTATTACGCACAACCTGAGCATCGTAAGAAAGCTGGCTGACAGCGTGGCGGTGATGCAAAACGGACGATGTGTTGAGCAAAATACGGCAGCCTCGCTGCTGACGGCACCTCAACACCCCTATACGCAGCGCCTGCTCAACAGCGAACCCTCCGGCGATCCCGTTCCCCTGGATGCCGACAGCGAGCCGCTGCTGCGCGTTGAGGGGCTGGGCGTTTCATTTCCCGTTCGTAAAGGCATTTTACGGCGCGTTGTCGATCGGAACCCGGTTCTGAAAGATATTCGCTTCTCTCTGCGTCCCGGTGAATCGCTGGGGCTGGTTGGTGAGTCGGGTTCTGGCAAGAGCACCACCGGTCTGGCGCTGCTGCGCTTAATCGCCTCGCAGGGTGAGATCCTCTTTGACGGCATGCCGCTGCACACCCGGAACCGTCGCCAGATGTTGCCCGTGCGTCCACGCATGCAGGTTGTTTTTCAGGATCCCAACTCCTCGCTTAACCCAAGACTGAGTATTTTGCAGATTGTTGAAGAGGGTTTACGCGTTCATCGCCCCACGCTGAGCGCTCAGCAACGTGAAGAAGAGGTGATGCTTGTCATGGCTGAAGTGGGATTAGATCCCGCCACGCGCCACCGCTATCCTGCGGAATTTTCTGGCGGCCAGCGCCAGCGCATCGCGATTGCCCGTGCGCTGATCCTGAAACCTGAGTTGATCATTCTTGATGAACCCACCTCTTCACTGGACAGAACCGTACAGGCGCAGATCCTGACGCTGTTAAAAGGGTTACAGGAGAAACATCGGCTGGCCTATATCTTCATCAGCCACGATTTACAGGTAGTGCGGGCGTTGTGCCATCAGGTGATTGTGTTGCGGCAGGGAGAAGTCGTCGAACAGGGAGAGTGCCAGCGCGTATTCACTGCGCCGACGCAGAGCTACACGCGCCAGCTACTGTCAGCAGACTAGCGCTCAGAAAGGATATTGACCAGAGAAAGGCTCGGCAATCGCCACGCCGAAGTTTTTCAGACGGCAGGTGGCAGCGAATTCATCCTGGCTGTTCACAAACAGGCAAGGCTCGCCTTCGCATTCCAGCACGGAGCTATCCACTTCGATATCCGTCAGCGCCTGACTGAGGCGCTCCATCACCGGCCATGCATTTTCGTCGCTCGGACTCAGCAGTTTGAGCGCAACCAGACAATTCTCGCACCCTGCGCCGCTTTGCGGAATCGGTTCAACTTTCGAACCTGCAAAACCCGCCGACCAGCGATAGCTCTGGGGCAAGCGATGGACAATGGAGAGTTGTAATGTATTCACGTTCGTTCCCCGGAAGCAAAATTACTTCACAATTTATTTACATTTATAGTATCACATGATTGCAAACCTGCACTATTTAGCGGTTTTTATAGGCATTGCAGGCTCGCGTGGGCGCTATATGTACCCGTTTCTGCGATCTAACTCAACCTTTTTAAATACAATGATGTGACTTTTTACATAAATAGATTTTACATAAAAGAAACAAACACAGGGTAAACGAACAGCGCTTTGGTTGATATGCATCAACAAAAAAGGCCCGAATCGGGCCTTCAGCGTGCTTTAGTGAGCGGCTTTACGCGGCCGACTGGCATAAAGATAGAAAAGAATGGAGCTGGTTGCGCAGAAAGCGATAGCCCACAGCATCGGCCATGCGGTGTTAAACGTGGCCATCGAGAGCAGCGCCCCAACGACAGCGCCAATCCCAAAGCGGAACGTCCCCGCCAGTGACGACGCCGTGCCTGCCATATGCGGGAATTCGTCGAGGATGACCGCCATCGCGTTGGAAGAGATCATCGACACGCAGCCGACAAACGCCGCCACGCCCACCACCAGCGCCCAGAAGCCAATCCCCAGAAACGCGCTCACCACCATCCAGATAGCCATAACGAACTGGATCCACAGCCCGGCGCGGAACATATTGATCGCCCCTACCCGCCGTACAAAGCGGCTGTTGATGATGGTCATAACAAACAGAAACACGATGTTCAGCGCAAAGTAATAGCCAAAGTGCTGCGGTGAAACGTGGTTCAGTTCGATATAAACAAACGGCCCGGCGCTCAGGAAGGAGAACATCCCGGCAAAGCTGAATCCGCTCGCCAGCATGTAGCTCAGCACGCGCTTATGGCGAAACAGCGAGGCGAAATTCCCCATTGTGGTACGGATGTGAAACTTCTGCCGACGCTCGACGGGCAGCGTTTCATCAATAAAGAAGAAGATCATCGCCGACGCCAGCAGCGCGGCAACCGCCAGGATCCAGAAAATGGCGTGCCAGCTGAACCACACCAGCACGGCACCACCGACCATCGGGGCCACCAGCGGCGCAATGGTGGTGACCAGCATGACGAACGACATCATGCGGGAGAACTCTTCTTTCGGGTAGACATCGCGCATCAGGGCGTTGATCACCACGCTCGCGGCGGCGGCGGCCAGACCGTGGAAAAAGCGCATGATAATCAGCTGATCGATACTCTGCGCCAGCGCACAGGCGACGGCTGCGCCCGCAAAGACCAGCGTTCCGCCCAGGATAACAGGCTTGCGCCCAAGGCTATCCGCCATCGGCCCATACAGAAGCTGACCGATAGCAAAACCGAGAATATAGGTACTGAGCGTCATCTGCGCGCTGCCCGCCGGTACGCCAAACTGCGCGGAAATCACCGGCAACGCGGGCAGATACATATCGATGGAGAGCGGCATCAGCATCGCCAGCAGGCCAAGGATGAAAACGATCTTGAAAGACGAGTGTGGCCTGGTGGTCACAGAGTTCTCCTGAAATTTAGCGTGAAGGCAGACCGACGCTGGCGATCTCTTCTTCCGTTAACGGGCGGTATTCGCCTGGCTCGAGTTCCGGGTCAAGCTCAATCGCACCAATACGTTCACGATGCAGGCCCACAACGTGGTTGCCCACTGCGGCGAACATCCGTTTCACCTGATGATAGCGACCTTCGCTGATGGTCAGACGCACTTCCGTCGGGGTGATCACCTCAAGCACCGCCGGTTTGGTCAGATCTTTTTCATTATGCAGCTGAACGCCTTTGGTGAATTGCTCTGCCGTGTCATCCGATACCGGCGACTCCAGCGTGACCAGATAGGTTTTCTCGCAGTGATGGCGCGGAGAGGTGATGCGGTGAGACCACTGACCGTCATCGGTCATCAGCACCAGACCGGTAGTATCGATATCCAGACGACCCGCGGCATGCAGCTTGTGCGCCACTGGCTCATCGAGGAAATAGAGCACCGTCGGGTGATCCGGATCGTCTGTTGAACAGACGTAGCCTTCCGGTTTGTTGAGCATGAAATAGCGCGGACCGTGCTGCT
The DNA here is from genome assembly GCF_014103035.1 of Enterobacter sp. RHBSTW-01064. Taxonomy (NCBI): domain Bacteria; kingdom Pseudomonadati; phylum Pseudomonadota; class Gammaproteobacteria; order Enterobacterales; family Enterobacteriaceae; genus Enterobacter; species Enterobacter sp. RHBSTW-01064. The sequence goes on from NZ_JABXOU010000001.1 coordinate 875,321, forward strand.
GGGTCAGCGGATTGCCGTCATACTCCACCTGATGTTCAGGCTGGAGTTTGAAAGCGGTGTCTTTCACAATGTCGCCATCCACGGTAACGCGGCTGGCGCGAATCTCACGCCCGGCAATAGCGCGGCTTACGCCGAGTTGCTGAGCGATAAACTTATCAAGTCGCATGAAATCTTTTTAGCCTTAATGGTGCTGGAAGTCGGACAACGCGCCCGAAAAAGAAGCAGTCAAGAACGGTTCAGTATAATGGTCTGGTTGCGCCACTCAAGGGAAAAAGTTTCGTGGCATACTATCTATACCCTAAATAATTCGAGTTGCATGAAGGCGGCAAAGGAGTGAATCCCCGGGAGCTTACATAAGTAAGTGACCGGGGTGAACGAGTGCAGCCAACGCACAGGCAACTTGAAGTATGACGGGTATATGTGCGGAATAACGAAACCGAGACACCATGACTTTTACACTTCGCCCCTATCAGCAAGAAGCCGTCGACGCCACCCTCGCCTGGTTCCGTAAACATCGGGAACCGGCAGCCATCGTGCTCCCGACAGGTGCAGGCAAAAGCCTTGTCATCGCCGAGCTGGCGCGTCTGGCACGCGGGCGCGTGCTGGTGCTGGCGCACGTTAAAGAGTTGGTAGCGCAAAACCATGCCAAATATTGTGCGCTTGGACTTGAGGCCGATATTTTCGCCGCCGGGCTGAAGCGCAAAGAGAGTCACGGCAAAGTGGTGTTTGGCAGCGTGCAGTCGGTCGCCCGTAACCTGGACCTGTTTCGCAGCGAGTTTTCACTGTTGATTGTCGACGAGTGCCACCGCATCAGCGATGACGACGACAGCCAGTATCAGCAAATCCTGACTCATTTGAAGGAAGTGAACCCTCACATTCGCCTTCTCGGCCTGACGGCCACGCCGTTTCGTCTGGGGAAAGGCTGGATTTATCACTTCCATTATCACGGCATGGTGCGCGGGGATGCGAAAGCCCTGTTCAGCGACTGCATTTATGAGCTTCCGCTGCGCTACATGATTAAACATGGCTACCTGACGCCGCCGGAGCGGCTGGATATGCCGGTGGTGCAGTACGACTTCAGCCGCCTGCAGGCGCAAAGCAACGGATTATTCAGCGAGGCCGATCTTAATCAGGAGCTGAAAAAACAAAAGCGCATTACCCCGCACATCATCAGCCAGATTGAAGAGTTTGCGCAGACGCGCAAAGGGGTGATGATCTTTGCGGCCACCGTTGAGCATGCCCGAGAAATTACCGGGTTGCTGCCCGCTGACGACGCGGCGCTGATCACCGGCGAAACGCCCGGACCGGAGCGCGACAGCCTGATCGACGCTTTCAAAGCGCAGCGGTTTCGCTATCTGGTCAACGTGTCGGTATTAACCACCGGGTTTGATGCGCCGCACGTTGACCTGATTGCTATTTTACGCCCGACCGAATCGGTGAGTCTCTATCAGCAGATTGTGGGCCGCGGCCTGCGCCTCTCGCCGGGCAAAACCGACTGCCTGATTCTGGATTACGCCGGAAATCCGCACGATCTGTACTCCCCTGAGGTCGGCACACCGAAAGGCAAAAGTGACAACGTGCCGGTCCAGGTGTTTTGTCCCGCCTGCGGGTTTGCGAATACCTTTTGGGGGAAAACGACCGCTGACGGTACGCTGATCGAACACTTTGGCCGCCGCTGTCAGGGCTGGTTTGAAGACGATGAAGGCCATCGCGAGCAGTGCGATTTTCGTTTCCGCTTTAAAAACTGTCCGCAGTGCAATGCCGAAAACGATATTGCCGCCCGTCGCTGCCGGGAGTGTGACACGATCCTGGTCGACCCTGATGACATGCTTAAGGCTGCGCTGAAGCTGAAAGATGCCCTGGTGCTACGTTGTTCCGGCATGGCCCTGCAGCCCGGTGCGGATGAAAAAGGCGAATGGCTGAAAATCACCTACTACGATGAGGATGGCGCAGACGTCAGCGAGCGTTTCCGGGTGCACACACCTGCGCAGAGAACGGCTTTTGAGCAGCTCTTTATCCGCCCGCACACCCGTACGCCGGGGGTGCCGTTGCGCTGGATAACCGTTGCCGATATCGTTCATCAGCAGGCGCTGCTGCGCCACCCGGATTTTGTTGTCGCCCGCAGGAAAGGCCAGTTCTGGCAGGTGCGTGAGAAGGTCTTCGACTACGAAGGACGCTTCCGCCGGGCAAATGAATTGCGCGGTTAACGGGACTTTTCGTTGATGTGAGGGGCATTTGAGTATAAAATGCCGCCCGCTTCACATCCGTGAGGCAGAACACTCACCTGCTGCTGGGTCGCCTGTAGTAGGGTTTTAAATACAGAGAGAAATCAATGTTCACTATCGAAGCAGAAGTACGTAACGTGCAGGGTAAGGGTGCGAGCCGCCGCCTGCGTAACGCCAACAAGTTCCCAGCTATCGTTTACGGTGGCGAAGCTGCTCCAGTTGCAATCGAACTGGACCACGACAAAGTATGGAACCTGCAGACCAAAGCTGAATTCTACAGCGAAGTTCTGACCATCGTTGTTGGCGGTAAAGAAGAAAAAGTGAAGGTTCAGGCTGTACAGCGTCACCCGTTCAAGCCAAAACTGTCTCACATCGACTTCGTTCGCGCGTAATCGCAAACTCGTCGAATAAAAACCCCGCTTCTGCGGGGTTTTTTTATGGCTGCTATTTACCGCCAGAGGTGCGGCGCTGCAGCTGATCGCGCAGGTTCGGCGGCGTGCCTTTGATGGTCAGCGTGTCGGTGGCCGGATCCCAGAAGATGCGTTCCCCCAACAGCATGGCGTCAAAGTTGATGGTTAATCCACCGCCGCTACCGGCAAATTTGGTGAGCTGACGCAGCGTACTGCGGTCCGCCGGGAAGCTCTCTTCCAGTTCATAGCCTTTTTCAGCCGTAAATTCCTGGAAGCTGACTTCACTCACACCTGCCAACTCTTTTGACAGTGATTCCAGCTCAATCTCTTCGCCTGCCTGCAGCTGCTCGTTGCAGTAGCTGTAAACCTGCTGACGCACGGTCTGACGCTCGGATTTATCGAGCTGCGCTTCTGCCGTAAAATCATCAACCGCCTGCAGCAGACCTTTGTTCTGCGCTTTGGCATTCAGACCTTCGCTGGCGCCGAGGAAGTCCATAAAGAAATCGGCGACTTTGCGCCCCACGCGCCCTTTCAGGAAAGTCAGATAGCGGGTCGATTCAGGATTGGTTTCCCACTCGGTCAAATCAATACGCGCCACGATATCCGCATGGTTGATATCCAGATAGTGCGTCGAGCTGATGTCCAGCTGCTCGTTCACGCGCATGCTGCTTAAGTTGTTCAGCACGGTCACCAGCAGGTATTCCACCGCCAGGTAACGGTAATGGCAGAACAGGACGATACCGCCATCGGCGAACGGGTATTTTGCCAGCTCGTCACGCAGACGCCCGGTTGCGGCACGGCTGAATGCCAGGAAATCTTCTTCGCCCTGACGCTGAAGACGCAGGCTATCCGCCAGTTCGCTCTCTTCGCTGAACAGACCATAGGCTTTATTTTTAGCACTGTAGACGCGGTGCAACTCCGCCATCATTTCCACAACGGTCGCCGTGGGTTCAAGTAACGAATCGCGCAGCACCACTTCAAGGGTTTGCTCATCACGCTTGATAAGCTGGTGCAAGGCAATCTGGTTGATTTCCAGACTCATGATAAACTCTCCTTTTAGACCGGGCGGTATTCAACCACCACCAGCGCATGTGTGCAACAGAAGATAAAAAAGGGGAAAAAAAGCTGTTGCTACGGTAATATGTCGCCCTTCTCTCAACAAACTGATTTTGATTTATGCCACAACATTCCCGCTACAGTGACGAACACGTTGAACAACTGCTCAGTGAGCTGGTCAACGTACTGGAAAAACATAAAACGCCAACCGATCTCTCCCTGATGGTTTTGGGAAATATGGTTACCAACCTTATCAACACCAGCGTTGCTCCGGCTCAACGTCAGGCGATTGCCAAATCTTTCGCCCAGGCACTGCAGTCCTCGGTTAGCGACGACCAGGCACACTAAGGGAAACGAACAACAGTTTATGGTGACGAATCGTCAGCGCTACCGTGAAAAAGTCTCCCAGATGGTCAGCTGGGGGCACTGGTTTGCCCTGTTCAACATTCTGTTGGCGATGGTTCTCGGCTGCCGTTATCTGTTTGTGGCGGACTGGCCCACCACGCTTATCGGACGTGTTTACTCCTGGATAAGCCTGGTCGGTCACTTTAGCTTTCTGGTCTTCGCCACCTATCTGCTCATCCTGTTCCCTCTGACGTTTATCGTCATGTCGCAGCGTCTGATGCGGTTCTTGTCCGCCATCCTTGCGACCGCGGGCATGACGCTTTTGCTGATCGACAGCGAAGTCTTTACCCGTTTCCACCTGCATCTCAACCCTATTGTCTGGGAGCTGGTCATTAACCCCGATCAGAACGAGACCGCACGTGACTGGCAGCTGATGTTTATCAGCGTGCCCATTATTCTTCTGATTGAGATGCTGTTCGCCACCTGGAGCTGGCAGAAGCTGCGAAGCCTCACCCGGCGGCGCCATTACGCGAAGCCCGTTGCCGCGCTCTTTTTCGTCTCATTCATCAGTTCGCACCTCATGTATATCTGGGCGGATGCGAACTTCTATCGTCCTATCACCATGCAGCGCGCAAACCTGCCGCTCTCGTATCCGATGACGGCACGTCGTTTCCTTGAGAAACACGGTCTGCTGGATGCGCAGGAGTATCAGCGCCGCCTGGTCGAGCAAGGTAATCCGGAAGCGGTCAGCGTGCAGTATCCGCTGAGCGATTTGCGCTATCGCGACATGGGCCGCGGGCAAAACGTTCTGCTGATCACCGTTGATGGTCTGAACTATTCGCGCTACGAGAAGCAGATGCCCGCACTGGCGGCGTTCGCGGATAAGAACATCACCTTTACGCAGCATATGAGCTCGGGCAACTCAACCGACGCGGGTATTTTCGGCCTGTTCTATGGGATATCGCCGAGCTACATGGATGGCGTACTGTCTTCACGCACGCCAGCAGCATTGATTACCGGGCTTAACCAGCAAGGTTATCAGCTGGGGCTGTTCGCGTCCGATGGCTTCAACAGTTCGCTGTACCGTCAGGCTCTGCTCTCTGATTTCTCTCTGCCTGCCGCGCAGAGCCAGTCTGACACCCAGACGGCAAACCAGTGGATTAACTGGCTGCAGCGCTACGCTCAGGAAGATAACCGCTGGTTCTCCTGGGTTGCGTTTAACGGCACAACGGATGACAGCAATCAGAAAGGCTTCACCCGTCGTTACACGCGTGCGGCAGGTGATGTTGATGCACAAATTGCGCGCGTGCTGACCGCCCTGAACGACTCGGGCAAGCTGGACAATACGGTGGTGATTATCACTGCAGGCCATGGCGTGCCGCTGGGCGACGACATGGAGAGCATGGCCTGGTCACGTCCGAACCTGCATGTGCCACTGATCGTTCACTGGCCGGGTACCCCTGCGCAGCGCATCAATATGCTTACCGATCATAAAGATGTGATGACCACATTGATGCAGCGCTTGTTGCACGTCAGCACGCCGGCTAACGAGTACTCTCAGGGGCAAGATCTCTTTAGCGCCACTCGTCGTCATAACTGGGTGACTGCCGCAGGTGGCAATACGCTGGCGGTGACGACACCTGAGCTGACGCTGGTACTGAACAGTAACGGGAGTTATCAGACCTATAACCTGAAGGGCGAGAAGCTGAAGGATCAAAAACCACAGCTCAGCCTGCTGTTGCAGGTCCTGACGGACGAGAAACGGTTTATCGCTAACTGATTAATAATAAACCAGTTAGCGCGTTCTTCCCCTTGCATTCAAAAAGGAATCGAGTAGTATTCCTTTCATGCGTCGGCACGTAGCGCAGCCTGGTAGCGCACCGTCATGGGGTGTCGGGGGTCGGAGGTTCAAATCCTCTCGTGCCGACCAAAACTTTTAAAACCAGCCTTTTACGGCTGGTTTTTTTATTGCAGCGCGTCCGGCGTTTTACGCAAGTAAACCAGCGTAGCCAGGCAAATCACCGCCCCGGCATAAAACGTATATTCTGCGCCTGCCGCTTCCCAGATCGCTCCTGCCCCCATGCTGGCAATAAGCAAGCCAACGCCACTGACCATGCTGAAAATGCCGTAGGCGGTGCCGCGTAAATCCGCTGGTGCAGTTTTCGCAATCATTGCCGCCAACAGTCCCTGCGTCATACCCATGTGCAAGCCCCACAGCGCGACGCCTAAAATAATCCCGCCCCAGTGGGTACTCAGCGCCAGCACAACGTCGGCACCTATCAATACCACCAATCCCCACTGCAGCAGCCGGGTGTGGCTCATTGCGTCTGAGAGCTTGCCAAAAGGATAGGCTGACAGGAAATAGAGCAGGTTCATGGCCACCATCACCAGTGGGATCAACGCCAGCGGGACGCCCGACTGCTGCGCGCGAAGCACCAGAAACGCTTCACTAAAGCGAGCCAGAGTGAAGACGGCCCCCAGTCCAATGACCCACCAGCAGCCTTTGCCCAGCCGCTTCAGGTTCTCTTTTTTAATCGGATTGGTTCGCTTATGTTCGACAGGGGTTTTCGGTTCACGAAGTCCGAAGAAAAGTAACGCTACCGCGAGCAGGCCGGGGATCACTGCGATCCAGAATATGGTGCGAAAATCGTCGTTCCACAGCAGCATTAACCCGACGGCCAGCAAGGGGCCAAGAAATGCGCCGATGGTATCCATAGACTGACGCAGCCCGAACGCCGCACCGCGCAGTTCGGGCGGCGTCACGTCAGCGACCAGCGCGTCCCGCGGTGCGCCGCGGATGCCCTTCCCCACCCGGTCGATGAGTCGTGCCCCCAGAATCATGCCGGATGACGAGGCGATGGCGAACAGCGGTTTACTCAGCGCGCCCAGCCCGTAGCCCAACACCGCCAGCCCTTTTCGCTTGCCGAGGTAGTCGCTGATTGCACCGGAAAAGACTTTAATAAACAGCGCCGTGGCTTCTGCCAAACCTTCAATAAGACCGATGAAAATCACGCTGGCACCGAGCGTTGTGACCATAAACAACGGCAGCAGGCTGTGAATGATCTCCGAGGAGATATCCATCAACATGCTAACGCCACCTACAACCCAGACTCCTTTCGGGATCCGGCTGAGCGTTGCAAACCGGGATAACATTGAGCATCTCCTGCTTTCTGTAGAACCATCTCGTTCGACACAGAATATCCTGGAAATGCGAATAAATATCATCAGACATAAAAAAAGCCAGCCCAAGAGGCTGGCTTGATTCTCGCCGATAAACGATCAGTGCTTATCGCGTCCGCCCAGGAAGAAAATGCCCAGCGGAATGGCAAGCAGAACGGTGAACACCAGGCTGTAAACAAAGATCATCGCCGATTGCAGAACGTACATGCTGGTCGTCCATGCAGAGAGGGGAATGTTGTACTGTTCAATGACGCCAACAATGGTTGCCCGTCCAACGCATGCAGCAGCAATCATAAACACAACCAGCAGCGCCAGCAGGAATTTACGGCCTTCAGGTGTTTTCAGTTTTGCGCGAACCATCTCTCTTCCCTTTACAGATGAATAACATTATCTGACGCTTAAAATAACACGATCTCCCCACCGACTCCACACTAGCATTAAAAACCATTTTTAACGCAAAAGTGCAGTTCATTACACTGCACTTAATGAAAATATAAGTAAATCACTCCAGTCATTCATGGTAGTTATGTTAATCTCGGCAGGATCGTTTTGACTGAAGGGAATGACTGTGAAAAACGCACCTAAATTTGCTATCGCTCTTATCGCCGCCTGTGTCAGCACCGGGGCTTTCGCCAGTAACACGCAAAGTGAACAGCCGCTTGAAAAAGTCGCGCCGTATCCGCAAGCGGAAAAAGGGATGAAGCGTCAGGTAATTCAGTTACCGGCGCAGCAGGAAGAAGCGAACTTTAAAGTCGAGCTGTTAATCGGCAAGACGCTGGAAGTGGACTGCAACCAGCACCGTCTGGGCGGTCAGCTGGAAAGCAAAACCCTGGAAGGCTGGGGTTACGACTACTATGTCTTCGACAAAGTGACGTCGCCGGTTTCCACCATGATGGCGTGTCCGGACGGCAAAAAAGAGAAGAAATTTGTCACCGCGTATCTGGGTGATAACAGCCTGCTGCGCTATAATAGCAAGTTGCCGATCGTGGTCTATACGCCTGAAAACGTGGAAGTGAAGTATCGCGTGTGGAAGGCAGATGAAACTGTCGGACAAGCGGTCGTACGTTAAAAATAAGTCGGGTGGCGGCTTCGCCTTACCCGACCTACAAAACAACATCGAACGTAGGCCGGGTAAGCGTCAGCGCCACCCGGCTTTTTTACACTACAGCGCGATATCCGCAACCGGCTTGTTTTCCGCCTGAGGCTTCAGCTCCGCTTTTGGCGCAGCATCCGCCGCCTGTGGCTTCACGTATTGCAACTGCAGTACACGGCTGGTGTACTCCAGCTCCTGCTCCGTCGCATCCACGTTACCGTTCAGCTTCGTACCGTAAGATGGAATAATGGTTTTCAGCTTCGCCTGCCATTCTGGGCTGGCGACTTTATCTTTAAACACTTTTTCCATCAGGTGCAGCATGATTGGCGCAGCGGTAGACGCACCCGGTGACGCACCCAGCAGCGCGGCAATGGTGCCATCTTTATCGCTCACCACTTCGGTACCCAGACGCAGCACGCCGCCTTCTTTAGGATCGCGCTTGATGATTTGTACGCGCTGACCCGCCTGCCATAAACGCCAGTCTTCTTTCTTCGCCTGCGGGTAGTACTCTTTCAGCGCCTCGAAACGATCGTCATCAGAGAGCATCACCTGGCTAATCAGGTATTTCACCAGATCGAAGTTATCCAGCCCCACGTCCATCATTGGCTTCACGTTAGAGGTGGTGGTTGCGCTGAGCAGATCCCACAGGGAGCCATTTTTCAGGAACTTGGTGGAGAACGTCGCGAACGGCCCGAACAGTACGACGCGTTTACCATCAAGCATACGGGTGTCGATGTGCGGAACGGACATCGGTGGCGCGCCCACGGAAGCCTGACCGTACACTTTCGCCAGATGACGGTTCACTACTTCCGGGTTTTCAGAGACCAGGAACTGGCCGCCGACCGGGAAGCCCGCATAGTCGTCAGCTTCAGGAATACCGGACTCCTGCAGCAACTTCAGCGCCGCACCGCCGGCACCGATGAAGACAAATTTCGCCTTGATCACGTGTTCGGCTTCATTGTTTTTCAGATCGGCAACGGTCACGCTCCAGCTGTTGTCCGCGTTGCGCTTAAAGCCGCGCACTTCGGTGCTGAGCTGCAGATTGAAGTTCTCTTTTTTCTTCAGTGACGCGACCAGCTGACGGGTAATTTCACCGTAGTTGACGTCAGTACCAATTTCGGTACGGGTCGCTGCTACTTTCTGATTCGGGTCACGACCTTCCATCACCAGCGGCGCCCACTCTTTGATCTGGGCATGATCTTCAGAGTATTTCATCCCGCGGAACAAGGTGCTCTGCTGCAGAGCGGCATAGCGCGCGCGCAGGAAGTTGACGTTCTGGTCGCCCCACACAAAGCTCATGTGCGGTACGGTGTTAATGAAGGAGTGCGGATCGTGCATCACGCCGCTGTTGACCTGGTGTGACCAGAACTGGCGTGAGATCTGGAACGCTTCGTTGATCTCTACCGCCTTCTCGATACTAATGGAACCGTCCTTTTTCTGCGGCGTATAGTTCAGTTCCATGAGTGCCGAGTGTCCGGTACCGGCGTTGTTCCAGCCGTTAGAGCTCTCCTGCGCCACGCCATCGAGGCGTTCAACCATGGTCATGGACCAGTCCGGCTGCAGTTCGTGCAGATAAGTTCCCAGCGTGGCGCTCATGATACCGCCACCAATTAATAGGACGTCCGTTTCCTGCTCTTTTGGTGCGTCTGCTTTCGCCGCCATTGAGACGGTGTTAAGCCCCACGGCCAGAGAAAAGAGCATGGCAGTCATTTTTTTCATAATTTATGCCTTAGTGTAAAAGTGCTTGATGCGTGGAAATTGCAGGTGAAAAAAGCTGCGGAGGCACGGTAACAACTTTTAAATATTGTTTAAAGGTTACGAAATTATTGTAATTGTGAAATTTAATGATGGATTGTTTGTAGGGGATTACGCTGGCAACTGGCAATCACTGAATTTTGTGGATACTATGCTGCACTTTGTGATCGCGCGCACGGAAGCCTGCCCTAACCAGCGAACTGTTATGTCCTTACCCCATTCAGCTGTATCTCCCGAAGACCGCGTAGCCAACGTGCTGCGTTCCCCTAAGCTGCTGACGCGTGAAATGCTGGCGGGCGTGATCACCGCTCTGGCGCTGATCCCCGAGGTCATCTCATTTTCCGTGGTGGCGGGCGTTGACCCGAAGGTCAGCCTGATCGCCTCCGTGGTGTTGTGTCTTGCCCTGTCTGTACTCGGTGGTCGTCCGGCGATGGTCACAGCCGCGGCCGGTTCCGTGGCGCTGGTCATTGGCCCAATGGTGCATCAGCATGGCGTACAGTACATTCTTCCCGCCGTGCTGATGGCTGGCGTGATTCAGATTCTGTTTGGCGTACTGGGCATGGCAAGACTGATGCGCTTTATTCCCCAGTCGGTCATGACCGGGTTTGTTAACGCCCTGGGCATTTTGATCTTCTTCGCACAGGTGCCGCATTTCTGGAGCCGAAGCCCGCTGATTGTGGGCCTGTTCGTGCTGACGCTGCTGATCGTGCTGTGGGTGCCGCGCTATTTCAAAAGCATCCCTTCCCCGCTGATTGCGATTGTGCTGTTAACCTTGTTCACCGTTTCAACCGGCCAAATCCTGCCGACCGTGGGCGATGAAGGCTCCATGAGCGGCGGTTTGCCGGGGCTTACCGAGCTGTTGGTCCCGCTCAATGTGCAGACGCTGAGCATTATCTGGCCGTGCGCGTTGAGCATCGCGTTTGTCGGCCTGCTGGAATCCCTGCTGACGGCAAAGCTGGTGGATGAGCTGACCGCAACGCCATCAAGTAAACGCCGCGAAAGCATTGGATTAGGCGTCGGCAATATTCTGTCTGGTTTTTATGGCGGCATTGCGGGCTGCGCGATGATCGGACAGACCATCGTCAACGTGGAGATGGGCAAGGGCCGAAGCCGTATTTCAACGCTTGCGGCGGGCATCGTGCTGCTGATTCTGGTGACGGCGCTCAGCGACGTGATGGCCAAAATCCCGATGGCGGTGCTCGCGGGGATCATGGCGATTGTCGCCGTTAAAACCTTCAGCTGGCACAGCCTTCAGCCTGCAACGGTAAAAAATGCCCCGATAGCGGAAACGGTGGTCATGCTGGTCACCGTTGCCGCCACGGTATCAACCGGGAATCTGGCGATTGGCGTACTGGGCGGGATTATCGTCATGGCACTGCTTCCCGCTCGCATTAAACGTCGGGCTACAGAAGAAAAATCGTCGCCAGCCCAAGAAAAATAAAGAAACCACCGGTATCGGTGATGGCGGTAATCATCACGCTCGACCCCACCGCGGGGTCGCGCCCCAGTTTGGTCATCGTCAGCGGGATAATCACGCCCATTATCGACGCCACCAGCAGGTTCAGCACCATCGCCAGCATCATCACGCCGCCCAGCGCCATATCGTCGTACAACCACCAGGTGATGCCGCCCATAATCCCGCCCCACACCAGGCCGTTAATGAGCGCGACGCCCATCTCTCTAAAAATGAGCCACGAAAAGTTACCCGGCTGAATATTTTCCAGCGCCAGGGCGCGAACGATCATGGTTATCGTCTGGTTTCCGGTGTTACCACCAATCCCTGCGACGATCGGCATCAGCGAGGCGAGCGCCACCAGCTGTGAAATGGTGTGCTCAAAGCCGTCAATCACCCGGGAGGCGATAAACGCGGTACAGAGGTTAATGGCCAGCCACGCCCAGCGGGTTTTGACCGCTTTGCCCACGGACGCATGGACGTCATCTTCCGCGCTGATCCCACCGAGAGCACGTAAATCGTTATCGGTCTCTTCATAAACCACGTCAATGATTTCATCGATGGTCAGACGCCCCATCAGCTTGCCGACGGAATCCACTACCGCCGCGCTCACAAGGTCGTCACGTTCGAAGGTTCGTGCCGCTTTTTCCGCATCGTCTTCCGGAGAGAAGACCATCGGCTCGGTTTCCATCACCTCGCTCACCCGCCGCTGGGTACTGTTCAGAAGGATGGTTTTCAGCTCCAGCTCGCCGAGCAGAGTTTTGTCCCGGGAGGTAACGAACAGTTTATCGGTGTTGTCCGGCATGCTGCCCAGACGTCGCAAATAGCGCTGCACCGTACCGAGCGTGACGTCAGGACGCACCATGATGACGCCGAACTCCATGATCGCGCCGACGCTGTTTTTCTCGTAGTGCATCACCTGACGCACGCGCGCCCGCTCCTCCGCAGGCAGTGACGCCAGCAGGCGACCGGTCAGGTTTCGCGGCAGGTGCTGAACGAGGTAAATCTGCTCGTCGATATCCAGCGTTTGCAGGGCATCCAGGATATCGCGGTCACTCATCTCATCGATCAGGTCGTCCCAGACGTTTTCCGACGCCTCAAGCAACACCTGTCCGCGCTCGTGATCCTGCACCAGCCGCCACAGGGCGTGACGTTCTTCCGAGGGAAGCGCTTCGAGAGTATCCGCCAGATCCGGTGGGGGTAAATGAGCAACCAGCGCACCTACCTCAGCAATATCGTCGGCTAAGGTGCCGACATCATATTGCTCAGCCAGGGTCAGTTTGCCTAATAACGCAGAAGTGACCGCTTTATCGGTCGTGAGAAGCCAGATAAGTCGCGCACGCTCCTGGTCACGCTGTCTGGCGCTGTTTTTCTTTAATACCGACATCAATCATAAATCCATTAAATGAGTTGGCATTAAGCATAGCGCGGGGATATGTAAATAAGAATAAACAACGGGGCGGGATGGGTAAAAAAACAGCGAGGGTGGTTAAAAAAAGTAGGCCGGGTAAGGCGAAGCCGCCACCCGGCACAATCGCACTCAGGCCGTGCGTGCCACAGCGTCACGCGATGCTGCATCGCGTTCTTCACCGGTCAGCTCGCTCAGCGTGCCGTCGCGCATCTCCAGCAGACGGTCGGCGTGAATGAAGTAATGATCGTCGTGGCTGATGGCGAAAATGGTTTTGCCCATCTCCTGCATCAGCGGCAGCAGCACCTGATAAAACTCGCGGCGGAAATGCGGGTCCTGATCGGCCGCCCATTCATCCAGCAGGATGATGTCACGCTCTTCCGCCAGGGCCAGCAGCAGCGCCACGCGCTTTTTCTGCCCTTTCGAGAGCTTAAGGTTCAGGATCTTGCCGTCCTGAAGCTCAAGCTTGTGCGACATCTGCAGATGCCCAAGCCACTTCTCCACCAGCGCCGGATTGGCCTGCTGGCCTTCCGGCCCCAGCAGCCGATCAAACAGCCAGACGTCGGTAAATACCGCCGAGAAAAGCTTACGGTAATCCTCCGGTTTCTCTGCGCTCAGCGCCTTACCGTCCAGCAAAATCTCGCCCGACTGCGGTTGATAAAGCCCGGTCAGCAACATCGCCAGCGTGGATTTACCGCTGCCGTTGCCGCCAATCAGGAACAGCAGCTCGCCACGGTGAATCGTCAGGTTAACCGGCCCCACGGAGAAGGCGTTATCCTGATAGCGGAACGTGACGTTACGCAGCTCCAGCGTCTGCCAGTTCGGGAAAGCCTGCGGGCGCGGGAATTCAGCCTTAAACGGCGCGAGATCGAACTTCTTAAGCTTGTTAAACGCCACCTGCGCACTCAGCAAGGTGGGCAACGCACCGACGGCCGAGAGCAGCGGCGTGCGCAAAAACAGCAGCGTCAGCGAGTAGGTTGCCGCCACGTTGGTGTCCGCCCAGCCCAGGCTGTTCGCCATCCAGAACACCAGGCCAATGGCACCCAGCATCATGATGTTCGACCAGTTCACCGCGCTCAGGTGGAAGGTATCGGCGCGAATGATGTGATGCCGGTATTCGCGCGCGTCCGGGATATAGAGATTATTGAAAATATGCTCGGCGCGCTCGCGGTTCAGGGTCAGCTCTTTGCGCCCTTCCAGCACCGTCTGGTAATCGTTGTAAAGTTTATCTTCGGTTTCGCGAAGTACCGCCATGTGTTTGTAGACGCGCGACACCAGCAGGAACCCGCCCCAGATGGTGATGACAATCCACAGCGCGGTAACCGCCAGCATTTTGGTGGAGAGCCAGGCAAGGTAGGCCGCCGAACCGAAGGTCAAAATGATACCTTGCACCAGCTCAGGCAGACGCACAAAGGCGATGGTAATGGCGCGCACGTCGCTGGTCAGCCCTGCAAGCAGGGAGGCACTGCCGAGTTGCTCCACGCGCTCAACCTGCGTATCGAGGATCCGCTTGATAAATTCGCTGCGCAGACGGAAAACGAAGTGGTGGCCGAGCGCGGTCAGGGCCAGCTGTGAACCCAGCGTGACCGCCATCAGCAGCAGCAATAAACCCAGGAATTCCGGCAGAACGGCCAGCGAGGTGTCGACCATTTCAATCAAACGGACGTTGATAAAGGCGATCAGGCCGATACCCAGCGCGGCGCTGGCAAGGCTTAACGCTATCACCGCAATAAAAGGCCAGCGATACTGACGCCAGACAAGAAGAAGTAGTTGCATGCAGAGCAATCCGGACAAGAAAATCAGCCCGCAGTGTAAACTGCCTTGCGTTTACATCAAGAATAATTCTTATTTTTATTCGCTATAAGCCGCCTGACGGAACGTCAGGTTAAAGCGAAACGCCCCCGTTTGCGGGTGAACGCCGGGTTTAAGCGGTTGAATGCCGTGATAAAAGAGCCGCGACTCGCCGCCCCAGACCACTACATCACCGTGCTCCAGCATCAGACGCTTAAGCGGATCGTTACGACGTAATCCACCAAACTGAAAGACCGCGGGCAGACCCAGAGAGACCGAAACGATTGGTGCGCGCAGATCCGGCTCATCCTTATCCTGATGCAGCGACAGTTTTGCCCCGACGGCATAGCGGTTGATCAGACAGGCATCCGGCTGAAAATCGGCATACCCGGCGGCAACCGCAGCCTCGTGGCAGAGTCGCTGAAACGCATCCGGCATCGGCGGCCACGGCCTGCCGGTGGAGGGATCATTCGGTGCATACAGATAGCCGCGTTCGTTGGTCGCCCAGCCGAGTTGACCGCAGTTGGTCATCGCCACCGACATGGTATACCCGCCCGGCGTCACCATATGGCGAAATGGCGAGACGGCCGCCACCTCATCAATGCCAGTCAGTAACGCCGCTGCGCGGGAAAGCGCAAAGCGGCGCAGGATCACCGCCCCCGGCGCGAGCGGCTCCTGCCAGGGCTCCGCATCGGCAAAAAGATCGAGCATTAATCCTCCCGGCGACTCGCCTCACGTTTAAGCAATATCGCTTTTCGTGCCGTCCCCCAACGATAACCCGAAAGCGCCCCGTCGTTTCGCACTACGCGATGGCAGGGAATGACGATCGCCAGTTTGTTTGCGGCACAGGCACCTGCCACGGCGCGTACGGCATTGGGTTTACCCATCGCCTTTGCCACCTGTTGGTAGCTTGCCGTTTCACCACAGGGAATGTTGCGAAGGGCCTGCCAGACCTGCTGCTGAAAAGCCGTTCCGCGGATATCCAGCGGAAGCGCCAGCGGCACCGAGCGGCTGTCAATAGTGCTCATCACCTGCTGGATGCGCTGCGCGAACGGACCTTCAAGCACTTCTCGCTCCGCGCGGGGAAACAGCGTCAACAGCTCCCCTTCTAAAGTCGCATCGTCATCACCCAGCAGGATTGCGCAGATCCCGCGCTCGCTTTCGCCAACCAGACAACGCCCCAGGGAACAGTCGCTGATGGCGTAACGAACCGCGACATCCCCGCTGCGGTACTGCTTTGCCGTCATCCCCAACGCCTCATCGGCTTTCCGATAATAACTGCTGCTATCGGGAAACCCTGCCGCCAGTACAGCGTCGGTAATTTTATCCCCCTGCGCCAGCGCGCTGCGCAGACGGTGTTCCCGCGCGGCCTGCTGCCAGGCTTTAGGCGTCATGCCGGTCACGGATTTAAACAGACGGTGGAAATGGAAAGGACTGCTGGAGACCTTCTGCGCCAACGCCTCCAGCGTTAACGCCGGATCCTGCTCCAGCAGGCGGCAGGCCTGTTCAACTTTCGCCAGCGTCTGCTGATGTGGGTTGAGCTTGTCCGGCATACAGCGTTTGCAGGGGCGAAAGCCGTCCTGAACAGCGTGCTGAGCATCAGGATAGAAGCGGACATTTTTACGCAGCGCGTGGCGGGCACGGCAGGACGGACGGCAATAAATCCCCGTCGTCTGTACCGCAAAGACAAACTGATTATCGGCGCGAGGATCGCGGCCAAGCACGGCTTGCCAGCGATCTTCATCGGTAGTAAAGGTTACGTTTTTCATCATCAGCTCCTCTTACAAGCATAATCCTACCTTGCCCGAGTGCCACCGAACAAAAACCCGCAACCTTGCTTTTTAATTTTTTTCGCTCACCAGGAAGCCCGTAAACTGCGGCGAGCTCCAGGTTTTGAACCCGTCGCCCTCTTTGGTGATCATGTAGACCGCGAGCTGTTCCTGCCGCGCCACCTCTTTGGCCTTTTCCGGGCCGAGCACCATCAGGCCGGTATCCCAGGCGTCCGCTTCCAGTGCCGTCGGCGCGATCACCGTAACGGAAACCAGATTATGGGTAATCGGACGGCCGGTCTGGGGATCGATGACATGCGAAATGCGTTTACCGTCGAGCTCATAATAGTTGCGATAGCTTCCCGAGGTGCTGATCCCGTGGCCGTTGATATCCACAATCGCCTGCACCGCGTTTTGCCGATCGGTGGGTTTTTGAATGGCCACCCGCCACGGTTTGCCGCTGGCGTTCATCCCCCGGCTGACGAGCGCACCGCCTACCGAGACCAGATAGCGGGAAATGCCTTCACGCTCCATCAGCGCCGCAAGATGATCTGCCGCATACCCCTCGCCTACCGTTGAGAGATCGACAAAGAGATCGGGAATGTCTTTTTGCAGATATTGTTGACCGTACTGGTTAATGACCGTCAGGTGTTGCAGCCCGGTGCGCGCGCGGGCGTCATCAATCGCCGCCTGGTCAGGCGTGGTCACCGGCTGCTTGTTGGGGCCAAATCCCCACAGATTCACCAGCGGCCCGACGGTCACGTCCATCGCGCCGTTGGTTTTATACCCCACGCGCATCGACTCCGTCACAATATCGGCCATGGCTTCACTCACCGGCCACAAAGAGGTGCTGGTTGAGAGGTTAAAACGCATGAGCGCTGAGTCGTTTTTATAGGTTGAAAGCAGCTGGTCGTCAGCGTCGAGCTGGGACTGAATTTTGCCGCGAAGTTCGTCAGCCCGCGCCGTGTCGAGATGCATGACGCTCACGCGCCAGAAGGTGCCCATCGTTTTCCCTTCCAGCACCGTCGCCGCTGGCGCGTCAGTTTGTGCTGAGGGTGCAGGCGCGTCACACGCTGTCAGGAAAAAAAGCGTAGCCAGAACGCTGGCGCGTAAAAAAGTCATATCCATTCATTAATATCCTCATGCCAGGGCGGCAAGAGTACACCAAAATGGTCTCGTTGTAAGACCCAAAAAAAGGGGCCAGAAGGCCCCTTAGTCACGCAATGAAGCGATTAGAACTGGTAAACCAGACCCAGCGCGACGACATCGTCAGTGCTGATGCCAGCGCTACGAGTGAAGTCGTTCTCGTCCAGCAGGTTGATTTTGTAATCAACATAGGTGGACATGTTTTTGTTGAAGTAGTAAGTCGCGCCCACGTCAACATATTTCAGGATATCCTGGTCGCCGTAGCCGTTTTCCAGATCCTTACCTTTAGACTGCAGGTAAGCCACGGATGGACGCAGACCGAAGTCGAACTGGTACTGTGCAACCACTTCGAAGTTCTGTGCTTTGTTAGCCCAGCCCAGATCGCCCGCGCGGGTCGCGTTGTAGGTCTGGGTGTACTGTGCAGCCAGGTAGAGGTTGTTCGCGTCGTATTTCAGACCACCGGTATAGGTGTCAGCACGATCGCCGGTACCGAAATCCATGTCGTTCTGGGAGTTGGTACGTTTAGAGCTGGTGAGAGCAGTACCGATACCGAAGCCTTCGCCCAGATCGTAAGTGATAGAACCACCGTAGCCATCACCGTTCTGACGGAGTGCAGAACGACCGTTGTTGGTCTGATCTTCACCGCTTACGCTACCGTTTTTACCCTGATACTGCAGCGCGAAGTTCAGGCCATCAACCAGACCGAAGAAGTCCTGGTTACGGTAGGTCGCGAAGCCATTACCACGCTGCTGCATGAAGTTGTCAGAACCGTAGGTGTCGCCGCCGAATTCTGGCAGTACGTCAGTCCAGGAGGTGACATCGTAAACAACACCGTAGTTACGACCGTAATCGAAAGAACCCGCGTCAGCAAATTTCAGACCCGCGAACGCCACACGCGTCCAGGAGTTGTTTTCGTTTTCGCCGGAGTTACCCTGAATCTGGTATTCCCACTGGCCGTAACCGGTCAGTTGGTCATTAACCTGCGTTTCGCCCTTGAAGCCAAGACGCATGTAGGTCTGGTCGCCGTCAACGCTGTCGTCATCAGAGAAATAGTGCAGACCATCAACTTTACCGTACAGATCTAATTTGTTGCCGTCTTTGTTATAAATTTCAGCCGCATTTGCTGCGCCTGCTACCAGCAGTGCTGGTACCAGGAGGGACAGTACTTTAACTTTCATTTTATTAACCCTCTGTTATATGCCTTATTATTACCACTGCTTACTGATTAACCCTCTTAACCAGTCGGCAACTTCATTCTCCTCAAAAATACAGAATAATCCAACGGGAATATGATACGAAAACTTTTAAGATGTTTCATTTATCTATCAAGATGTTTCAATTTGTAAATATCAAGGAACTTTTACAAAGCACGCAAGGGTCAAAAATATAGCACCAATAATCAAAATGAAAAAAAAGAAGCTTAAAATCATACTATTACATAAAAACCCATGACAGCACTGAATGATAAAACAAAACAAGCCAATATCACTAAAATAACTCTCGCTATCATCATTAACTTTATTTATTACCGTCATTCAGTTTTGAATGTCTGTTTATCCCTAATTGAACCGAATGCCGAGCGTTCGGTTTTTTTTTACCTTTCTTTACGCAATTATATTTTTCTTGTGCTACCACCCCGAAATCGTAACGACTATTAACTAAATCGCCCACTGACCCTTCGCGGACCCGCATCATTTCTACAAAACTCAATTTCTTGTTTATTCGTGCTATTCCCGGAAAGATGTCGATTTATATTTATACACCCCGCCGTCATTTGTACATATTTTACGCACCAAGCACTGCCGACATTCTTCGTGGAAAAAGTCCGTCATTCTCAGACCATGACGCTGGAAATTCAGGTTTTACCCTTTATACTGCCGTATCCCCTTAAAGCACGGCCATCACGGGTTAAAGATATCAATGAGTCAGACTGAAACTACCGCCCTGAGCAAATTCTCCCTCCTTCCCGGGAGCATCACCCGTTTCTTTCTTCTATTGATCGTTGTGCTGTTGGTCACGATGGGGGTCATGGTTCAAAGTGCGGTCAATGCCTGGCTGAAGGACAAGAGTTACCAGATCGTTGATATCACTCATGCGGTCCACAAACGGATCGACACATGGCGCTATGCGACCTGGCAGATCTACGACAACATTGCCGCCGCGCCCGCAACCACCACCGGGGAAGGATTACAGGAGACACGCCTTAAGCAGGATGTGTATTACCTGGAAAAACCTCAGCGTAAGACAGAAGCCCTGATTTTCGGTTCGCATGACAGCGCGACGCTTGAGATGACGCAGCGCATTTCAACCTATCTTGATACTCTCTGGGGCGCAGAGACCGTGCCCTGGTCGATGTACTACCTGAACGGTCAGGACAACAGCATGATCCTGATCTCTACCCTGCCGCTAAAAGACCTCTCATCCGGATTTAAAGAGACGACGGTAGGCAGCATTGTGGATTCACGCCGCGCAGAAATGTTGCAGCAAGCCAACGCCCTGGATGAGCGCGAGAGTTTCTCCTCATTGCGCCGTCTGGCCTGGCAAAATGGGCATTACTTTACGCTGCGCACGACGTTTAACCAGCCGGGACACCTCGCAACCGTGGTGGCGTTCGATCTGCCGATCAATGACCTGATCCCCCCGGACATGCCGCTGGACAGCTTCCGTCTGGAGCCTGACAACAGCACGCAAAACCTGCGCAACCCGCCGGATAAAGAAGGGGCCGAGAGCGTCTCTATTTCATTTAACGGCTCAAAAATTGAAATTGCGTCATCGTTAAATTCAACCGGCATGCGTCTGGTGTGGCAGGTACCGTTTGGCACCTTGCTGCTGGATACATTGCAAAACATCCTGCTGCCGCTGCTGCTGAACATCGGTCTGCTGGCGCTGGCGCTGTTTGGCTACAGCACGTTCCGCTTCCAGCCGGGACGTCAGAGTGACACTTCTGCTGTCTCTGCGGGCACCAGTAATGAACTTCGCGTATTGCGCGCCCTGAATGAAGAGATTATTTCGGTGCTGCCGCTCGGGGTGCTTGTTCACGATCAGGAAGCCAACCGCACGGTGATGAGCAACAAGATTGCCGATCACCTTCTGCCCCACCTCAACCTGCAGAACATCACGGCGATGGCGGACCAGCACCAGGGGGTGATTCAGGCGACCATTAATAACGAGCTGTATGAGATCCGTCAGTTCAGCAGCCAGGTTGCATCCCGTACGCAAATCTTTGTTATTCGCGATCAGGACCGTGAAGTGCTGGTCAACAAAAAGCTCAAGCAGGCGCAGCGGCTTTACGAGAAAAACCAGCATGGCCGCACGGCGTTTATGCAAAATATTGGTGATGCGTTCAAACAACCGTTAAAAACGCTGGCCGCTCAGGCTGCGGGTCTGAATACGCCAGAAGGCCAGCAGTTGACGAGCCAGGCCGAGTCGCTGGTGCGTATGGTGGACGAAATCCAGCTTGCAAACATGCTGGAAAATGACATCTGGAAAGGCACCCCAACGCTCTTTTCTATCCAGGATCTGATCGATGAAGTGGTTCCGGAGGTGCTCCCGGTCATTAAGCGCAAAGGGCTGCAGCTGCTGATCAACAACCACCTCCCGGCGAATGACGAGCGTCATGGCGATCGCGAAGCGCTGCGCCGGATCCTGCTGATGCTGATCCAGTATTCGGTCACCACCACCCAGATCGGCAAGATCACGCTCGAAGTCAGCACTGACGAATCGACGGAGGATCGCCTGACGTTCCGTATTCTGGACACGGGTGAAGGCGTCACCGTAAGTGAAATTGATAATCTGCACTTCCCGTTCCTGAACGATACCCAGAGTGATCACTACGGCAAAGCGAACGCCCTCACCTTCTGGCTGTGCGATCAGCTGGCACGTAAACTGGGCGGTCACCTGAATATCAAGGCGCGTGAATCCCTCGGCACACGCTACTCATTGCATGTCAAAATGGCGGCGAATCCACAGGAAGAAGATGAAGAACGTCTGCTGGATGATGTGGTGGTGATGGTTGATGTGACCTCAAACGAGATCCGCAATATCGTGGTTCGCCAGTTAGAAAACTGGGGTGCGGCCTGCATCACGCCGGACGAAAGGCTTGCGAGTCAAGAATTTGATCTATTTTTAACTGATAATCCGTCTAATCTTACTGCCACAGGCTTGCTTTTAAGCGATGATGAGTCAGGCGTGCGAAAAATCGGCCCAGGCCAACTGCGCGTCAACTTTAATATAAGCAATGCGATGCAGGAAGCTGTACTACAACTTATAGAAGAGCAACTGGCGCAGGAAGAGATAGCGGAATCACCGTTAGGCGGCAATGAAAATGCCGAGCTCCACGCCAGCGGATACTATTCACTCTTTGTTGATACAGTACCAGATGATGTTAAGCGGTTGTATACTGAGTCCGCTGCGAATGATTTTGCAGCGCTGGCACAGACAGCACACCGGCTTAAAGGGGTGTTTGCCATGCTTAATCTGGTTCCCGGCAAGCAGTTATGTGAAACGCTGGAACATCTAATTCGTGAGAAAGATGCCTCTGGCATTGAAAAATACATCAGCGACATTGACACCTATGTCAAGAGCTTGCTGTAGCAAGGTAGCCTTATACATGAACAATATGAACGTAATTATTGCCGATGACCATCCGATTGTACTGTTCGGTATTCGCAAATCACTTGAACAGATCGAGTGGGTGAATGTAGTCGGTGAATTTGAAGACTCTACAGCACTGATCAATAACCTTCCTAAACTTGATGCACACGTGCTCATTACCGACCTGTCCATGCCTGGAGACAAATACGGTGATGGGATCACGCTCATCAAATACATTAAACGTCACTTCCCGGACATCTCGATCATCGTTCTGACCATGAACAACAACCCGGCGATTCTGAGCGCAGTGTTGGATCTGGATATCGAAGGGATTGTGCTGAAGCAAGGTGCACCAACCGACCTGCCAAAAGCGCTGGCAGCGCTGCAAAAAGGCAAGAAATTCACGCCTGAAAGCGTCTCCCGCCTGCTGGAGAAAATCAGCGCGGGTGGCTATGGCGACAAGCGCCTGTCTCCAAAAGAGAGCGAAGTTCTGCGTCTCTTCGCAGAAGGTTTCCTGGTAACCGAGATTGCCAAGAAGCTGAACCGCAGTATTAAAACCATCAGCAGCCAGAAGAAATCAGCAATGATGAAGCTGGGTGTGGACAATGATATTGCGCTGCTCAACTATCTCTCCTCCGTGACGCTGAGCGCAACGGACAAGGATTGATCCCCACTGTAAATGCCGGGTGGCGCTCACGCTTACCCGGCCTACAAAACCCGTAGGCCCGCGCAAGCGCAGCGCCGCCGGGCAAATAAAAAGGCCCTCGCGGGCCTTTTTTTATATTCTGGTTTTTCTCACGCGGTCCGCATAAACAGACAACGTCTGCTTCAATACGTCCAGCGTCACCGGCTTCGACAGGCAGCTGTCCATGCCAGACTCCAGGCAGCGCTGCTTCTCTTCCGCCAGGGCGTTCGCCGTCACGCCAACGACCGGCAGCGTCAGGCCAAGCTGGCGAATGCGCTGCGTCAGACGGTAGCCGTCCATGTTTGGCATATTCACATCGCTCAGCACGATATCAATATGGTTTTTACTCAGCACGTTCAGCGCATCGACGCCGTCGTTGGCGGTTTTACACTGATATCCGAGCGAGCCAAGCTGGTCGGCCAGCAGGCGGCGGTTGATCGGATGGTCGTCCACCACCAGAATCATCATATCGTCATTCACCGACGCCAGCGCATCCAGTGACGGCAGTGCCGTTGCACCATCGCTGTCTTCAAGCTGTACGCTGTATATGCGCGCCAGTAGCCCTAACAGCTCATGCGGGGTCGCCACGCTGTGCACCCATTCCCCCGGCGCGCGCTCCAGCGGAATACCAATGTGGCGACGGCAGAACATGATCACCCCTCTTCCCGGCCACGCCTGTTCCGGCATGTCGTCAGCGATCAGCATATCGTCCACGTCCGGAGTCTGCCCTTCATATCGGCATACCCGTACGCCACTGTGGTTAAGCAGCGCCGTCAGATAATCATTGAGCGAAGCGTTATGCACCGCCAGCCAGCAGCGCTTGTCGCTCAGCCCATCGACCGTCGTTTTAGCCGGATACTGCGCCGAATAGAGCGGAATACGGATGGTGAACTGGCTTCCCATGCCTGGTTCAGTATCGACGGAGATATCCCCGTCCATCATGCTGATGAGCTTTTCACAAATCGCCAGCCCCAGCCCGGTACCCTGGAAGTTGCGCTGCACGCCCGTCCCGACCTGGAAGAACGGGTCGAACAGACGGACCACCTCCTTCGCCGGGATGCCCACGCCCGTATCACGCACGCGGATAGTCAGATAGTCCCCTACGCGGCATACGTGCAGCACAATACAGCCGATATCGGTGAATTTGATGGCGTTGCTCAGCAGGTTGGAGATGACCTGCTGCAGGCGCATCGGATCGCCGTGCAGCGTCAGCGGCACGTCCGGTTCGATAAAGCAGTACAATCCCAGCTGTTTACGCACCACCAGCGGCAGATAGTTGGCGCTAATATGGTTCATGACCTCGCGCGGGGAAAACTCGCGCGGCTCGATTTTCAGCTGCTCTGACTCAATTTTTGAGAAATCGAGAATATCGCTAATGATTTTCAGCAGCAGGCTTGAAGAGTTGTTCATCGCCGTGACCAGGCGATCAACCCCTTTCGGCAGCTCTTTCGTCTGCAGCAGATCGAGGTTACCGATGATCCCGTAAAGCGGCGTGCGCAGCTCGTGGCTGACGGTAGCAAGGAACATCGATTTCGACTGACTGGCCTGTTCGGCCGCCTGCGCCATCTCCTGAAGCGACTCTTCCATTTTCACACGCGCGGAGACATCCACCAGCACACAAATGGCCACGTTTTCATTGCGATAGCGCGAATGGACGAAGCTGATTTGCAGGTTGGTGTGGGTGCTGGTCAGCACGTCCACAAAGTTAACCTGCTGCCCGCAGATAATCTGCGTCAGCCGCTGCCTGTCCTCATGCGTCAGCATGTTCAGGTAGTTATGCGCCAGCTCGTTACTGAGGATATTGGTGCCGTCCTGGGTGCGCAGGATACAGATCCCCACCGGCGCAGAGGCGACAATCTTACGGTTAAACTGCTCATGTTCTTCGAGACGCTGGGCGTCTGCCTCAGCCGGAATAAATATCCGCCGCTCATACATGCGCGCCAGCATAAACAGCGCCACGCCCACCGCGATATTCAGCAAAATGGCGTTGAGGATCAGGATGCGAATGCGTTCAAGCACCATATCCACCGGCACCGAATAGACAATGCTGAGCGACGAAGGCGGCAGACTTTTCTTCAACACCAGCTCGCGGAAACCGGAGGTGTAGCCAAACCACGACCGCTCCTGCATCCAGTGTGGATCAACGTTCAAACGGTTATCCGGCCCGGCGAGGGAGATCAGGGAATGACCGTTTTCATCGAGAATGGTCACCCCCATCGGCAGGCTGCCCGGCGTGAAGAAGTTTTCCATGCGGATGGTTTGTTCAATGCCCAGCAGCGCCTGCAGGCGGTTGCCCAGATACACCGGCGTCAGGGCATAGAAATAGCCCACGCCCGTGCGCGGGCCCTGGCTAATCCAGAAGATGTTATTCCCGCGCTCGTCCTGCGGCGCATTGCGGTATTTCACAATACGCTCATGCAGGCTTTTCAGCGCGTCATCACGCTCTACGGGCATGTCGCGCAGGCCAAAATCGGCCATGCAGAGATTTTCGCTGCCAATAAGATAGACGCGGTTCAGGTCATAGGCCGCGGAGAAGTTGTCACGCCAGTAGCGCATAAACCACGCCAGCGATTCCAGCGAGCCGCGCCAGGTACTGCCCATTGCGGAGCAGTCAGAGTCCGGGAACAGGGGCTCAAAGTCGGGTACTTCGGTTTTATCATTGCGCCCACGAATGGCAAGAATACCGTTTTCCGCCGTCAGGCGATTCTCGGCAATGTACTTCAGCTCCTTCATGACGTCAGAGGTGCGCTGAATGTAGCGCTGGGCCTGATCGGAGCTGAGGTTAAACTCCTGGCGGATCTCCGCTTCTTTCTGGTGTAGCGCATTAACGATGAAAAACACCGAGAACAGAGCCACCAGCAACCAAAGCAGTAGCGCCAGCGCCCGGAACAGATAGCGAGAGACTTTCAGCGTGGTACGAAAGGAGACGAGGTATTTCAAAGGGGCGAGGCTCCGCCATCGGGGTCAAAAAGAATGTGGTTAAGGTAGCGGTAAACGCGGCTTGTCGCAACGTTCACTTGTCTGCTTGTGCAAAAGAAAAGGGCCGGAAACCGGCCCTTTTTGCGTCAGGAGACATTACTCGTCAGCGTCATCCGCTGCATCTTCGTCGGTGTCCGCTTCCGGCGCGATTTCATCATCGCCTTCCGCTACCGTACCATCGATGGAGTCGAGTTCTTCGTCATCCACAGGCTCAGCAACACGCTGCAGACCCACCACGTTTTCATCTTCCGCTGTACGGATGAGGATCACGCCCTGGGTGTTACGACCCACCACGCTGATCTCAGATACGCGAGTACGCACCAGCGTACCGGCATCGGTGATCATCATGATCTGGTCGGCGTCGTCCACCTGCACCGCGCCGACAACGGAACCGTTGCGCTCGGTCACTTTGATAGAGATAACGCCCTGCGTACCACGGGACTTAGTCGGATATTCGCTTTCCGCCGTACGTTTACCGTAGCCGTTCTGCGTGACGGTCAGGATAGCCCCTTCGCCGCGTGGAACGATCAGGGAAACAACGGAGTCTTCACCCGCCAGTTTGATCCCACGAACGCCTGTTGCCGTACGGCCCATTGCGCGGACCGCGTTCTCTTTGAAACGCACCACTTTACCGGCGGCGGAGAACAGCATCACTTCATCGGAACCGGAGGTCAGATCCACACCGATCAGTTCGTCGCCTTCGTTCAGGTTCACGGCGATAATACCGGCCGAACGCGGACGGCTGAATTCGGTCAGCGCGGTTTTCTTCACGGTACCGCTCGCGGTCGCCATAAAGACGTTCACGCCCTCTTCGTACTCACGTACCGGCAGGATAGCGGTGATACGTTCATTCGCTTCCAGCGGCAGCAGGTTGACGATTGGACGGCCACGCGCGCCACGGCTTGCTTCCGGCAGCTGATAGACTTTCATCCAGTAGAGACGACCACGGCTTGAGAAGCAGAGGATCGTGTCATGGGTGTTCGCCACCAGCAGACGGTCAATAAAGTCTTCTTCTTTAATACGTGCCGCAGATTTCCCTTTACCGCCACGACGCTGTGCTTCGTAGTCGGTCAGCGGCTGATACTTCACATAGCCCTGGTGAGACAGGGTGACCACCACATCTTCGCGGTTGATCAGATCTTCAATGTTGATATCAGAGCTGTTTGCGGTGATTTCGGTGCGACGCGCATCACCGAACTGATCGCGAACCAGCTCCAGCTCTTCGCGGATCACTTCCATCAGGCGGTCTGCGCTACCCAGGATATGCAGCAGTTCAGCAATCTGTTCCAGCAGCTCTTTGTATTCGTCGAGCAGTTTTTCGTGCTCAAGGCCGGTCAGTTTCTGCAGACGCAGATCCAGAATCGCCTGTGCCTGCTGCTCGGTCAGATAGTACTGACCGTCGCGCACGCCGAATTCAGGCTCCAGCCACTCAGGACGTGCCGCGTCGTCGCCCGCACGTTCGAGCATC
Source organism: Enterobacter sp. RHBSTW-01064 (assembly GCF_014103035.1). Classification (NCBI taxonomy): domain Bacteria; kingdom Pseudomonadati; phylum Pseudomonadota; class Gammaproteobacteria; order Enterobacterales; family Enterobacteriaceae; genus Enterobacter; species Enterobacter sp. RHBSTW-01064. The sequence continues at coordinate 902,677 of NZ_JABXOU010000001.1, forward strand.
GCAGAAACGTTACCCAGCGCCCAAGGACGGGCCACTAATGCCGCTTTCGCTTCCGCCGGCGTCGGCGCACGGCGAATCAACTCGATAATCGGGTCGATGTTAGCCAAGGCAACGGCCAGCGCTTCAAGGATGTGGGCACGGTCGCGCGCTTTACGCAGCTCGAAGATAGTACGGCGGGTCACCACTTCACGGCGGTGACGCACGAACGCGCTCAGGATCTCTTTCAGGTTCATGATCTTCGGCTGACCATGGTGCAGTGCAACCATGTTGATACCGAAGGAAACCTGGAGCTGAGTCTGGGAGTACAGGTTGTTCAGCACAACCTCACCCACCGCGTCACGTTTGATCTCAATCACGATGCGCATACCGTCTTTGTCAGACTCGTCACGCAGCGCGCTGATACCTTCAACACGTTTTTCTTTTACCAGCTCGGCGATTTTTTCAATCAGACGCGCTTTGTTCACCTGATACGGGATCTCGTGAACGATAATGGTTTCACGACCCGTTTTGGCGTCCGCTTCCACTTCGGCGCGGGCACGGATATAAATCTTGCCGCGACCAGTGCGGTAGGCTTCTTCAATACCGCGACGACCGTTGATGATCGCCGCCGTCGGGAAGTCCGGGCCCGGGATGTGTTCCATCAGCCCTTCAATGCTGATCTCTTCATCGTCGATATAGGCCAGGCAGCCGTTGATCACTTCGGTGATGTTGTGTGGCGGAATGTTGGTAGCCATACCGACCGCGATACCGGACGAACCGTTCACTAACAGGTTCGGGATCTTGGTTGGCATAACATCAGGAATGCGCTCGGTGCCGTCGTAGTTATCGACGAAATCAACGGTCTCTTTTTCCAGGTCGGCCATCAGCTCGTGGGCGATTTTCGACATACGGATTTCCGTATAACGCATCGCCGCTGCGGAGTCGCCGTCAACAGAACCAAAGTTACCCTGACCATCTACCAGCATGTAGCGCAAGGAGAATGGCTGCGCCATACGGACGATGGTGTCATAAACGGCGGTATCACCATGCGGGTGATATTTACCGATGACGTCACCCACGACGCGGGCAGATTTTTTATAGGCTTTATTCCAGTCATTGCCCAATACGTTCATGGCGTATAGTACGCGACGGTGTACCGGCTTAAGGCCATCGCGGACGTCCGGCAGCGCACGGCCAACAATGACCGACATCGCATAGTCCAGATAGGAGCTCTTCAGCTCTTCCTCGATGTTAACCGGTGTAATTTCTCTCGCAAGGTCGCTCATCTAACCGCTATCCCTCTACTGTATCCCGGATTCAAAGGTCGCAAATTATAACACAGCCGCGGTGATTGAGGTAAACCAATAAGCTTTATTCACCCGCGCGGGCTGATATACTCCTTTGTCTTGCTAAATAAGGAGTAAAAGCGCCCATGAATGCCGAAAAATCCCCGGTGGCTCACAACGTTGACCACGAAGAGATTGCCAAATTTGAAGCGGTGGCGTCCCGCTGGTGGGATCTCGAAGGTGAGTTCAAACCTCTGCATCGCATTAACCCGCTGCGTCTGGGCTATATCGCGGAGCGTTCCGGCGGTCTGTTCGGTAAGAAAGTGCTCGACGTCGGCTGCGGCGGCGGCATCCTGGCTGAAAGCATGGCGCGCGAAGGGGCCACCGTTACCGGCCTGGATATGGGCTTTGAACCGCTGCAGGTTGCCCGCCTTCACGCGCTGGAGTCCGGCATTCAGGTGGAATACGTGCAGGAAACCGTGGAAGAGCACGCGGCAAAACATGCTCATCAGTACGATGTGGTGACCTGCATGGAGATGCTGGAGCACGTTCCCGATCCGCAGTCCGTGGTGCACGCCTGTGCAAAACTGGTGAAACCGGGCGGACAGGTCTTCTTCTCGACCATCAATCGCAACGGCAAAGCCTGGCTGATGGCCGTCGTCGGCGCGGAGTACGTGCTGCGCATGGTGCCGAAAGGGACACACGACGTGAAGAAATTCATCAAGCCTGCGGAGCTGTTAAGCTGGGTTGACCAGACGTGGCTCAAAGAGCAACACATCACCGGCCTGCACTACAATCCGCTGACCGATAAATTCAAGCTCGCACCGGGCGTAGATGTTAACTATATGTTGCATACCACCGCCAAAAACGACTAACGTCATTCGTTATTCTTATAAAGATTGCGCGACATCATGTTGCGCAATTCTGACCTCCCGTTGAAGAAATCAGCACTCGATCAAATTTTGAATTTTTTTTCTTAATTATTGACATGTCTTCCAGGCCTTACGGTACGAGGACTTAGCCTTTTTTACCCTTTCACAACCTCAATTTAACGTCAAAATCAACCCTTGTGCTGAAAAGATTCGATACTAGAATACTCACCATATAGCGTTTTTCTTATCGCAAACCCCCTATATGTAGTATTTATCCACAGAGTTAGTCACAAGACGGATCTGTGGATAAGCGGGGGATATTTTTTTATTTCACGGACAGGTAAACCCCACATGAATCAGAGTCTGCTGGTGACAAAGCGCGACGGTACCACCGAGCGTATCAATCTGGACAAAATCCATCGAGTTCTCGACTGGGCAGCAGAAGGACTGAACAACGTATCTATCTCCCAGGTTGAACTGCGTTCCCACATCCAGTTCTACGACGGCATCAAAACGTCTGATATCCATGAAACCATCATCAAGGCAGCGGCGGATCTGATCTCCCGTGAAGCACCGGATTATCAGTACCTCGCTGCACGTCTGGCGATTTTCCACCTGCGTAAAAAAGCCTACGGCCAGTTTGAGCCGCCTAAGCTGTACGATCACGTGGTGAAAATGGTCGAGCTGGGCAAATACGACACGCATCTGCTGGAAGACTATACGGAAGAAGAGTTCGAGCAGATGAACGGGTTTATCGATCACTGGCGCGACATGAACTTCTCCTATGCGGCGGTGAAGCAGCTCGAAGGCAAATACCTGGTTCAGAACCGCGTAACCGGTGAGATCTACGAAAGCGCCCAGTTCCTCTATATTCTGGTGGCTGCCTGCCTGTTCTCTAACTACCCGCGCGACACCCGTCTGGAATACGTGAAGCGTTTCTACGATGCGGTATCGACGTTCAAGATTTCTCTGCCGACGCCAATCATGTCTGGCGTGCGCACCCCAACCCGTCAGTTCAGCTCCTGCGTACTGATCGAGTGTGGTGACAGCCTGGATTCCATCAACGCCACCTCCAGCGCCATCGTGAAATACGTTTCCCAGCGCGCCGGTATCGGCATTAATGCCGGTCGCATCCGTGCGCTGGGCAGCCCGATTCGCGGCGGTGAAGCGTTCCACACCGGCTGTATTCCGTTCTATAAGCACTTCCAGACGGCAGTGAAATCCTGCTCTCAGGGCGGCGTGCGCGGCGGTGCAGCGACCCTGTTCTACCCGATGTGGCACCTGGAAGTGGAAAGCCTGCTGGTTCTGAAGAACAACCGCGGCGTGGAAGGCAACCGCGTGCGTCACATGGACTACGGCGTGCAGATCAACAAGCTGATGTACACCCGTCTGCTGAAGGGTGAAGACATCACCCTGTTCAGCCCGTCCGACGTGCCGGGCCTGTATGACGCGTTCTTCGCCGATCAGGACGAGTTCGAGCGTCTGTACACCAAATACGAAAAAGACGACAGCATCCGCAAACAGCGCGTGAAGGCGGTAGACCTGTTCTCCCTGATGATGCAGGAACGTGCTTCTACCGGCCGTATCTACATCCAGAACGTGGACCACTGCAACACCCACAGCCCGTTTGACCCGGTTGTTGCGCCAGTGCGCCAGTCTAACCTGTGCCTGGAGATCGCCCTGCCGACCAAACCGCTGGAAGACGTGAACGACGAAAACGGCGAAATCGCGCTGTGTACGCTGTCCGCGTTCAACCTGGGTGCGATTAAGAGCCTGGACGAGCTGGAAGAGCTGGCCGTGCTGGCGGTTCGCGCGCTCGACGCCCTGCTGGACTACCAGGATTACCCAATCCCGGCCGCTAAACGCGGTGCAATGGGCCGTCGCACCCTGGGTATCGGCGTGATCAACTTCGCCTACTGGCTGGCGAAAAACGGTAAACGCTACTCCGACGGCAGCGCCAACAACCTGACGCACCAGACGTTCGAAGCCATTCAGTACTACCTGATGAAAGCCTCCAACGAGCTGGCGAAAGAGCAAGGCGCGTGCCCGTGGTTCAACGAAACCACCTACGCGAAAGGCATTCTGCCAATCGACACCTACAAGAAAGACCTGGACGCGATTGTCAGCGAGCCGCTGCACCTCGACTGGGAAGGCCTGCGCGAGTCCATCAAGACCCACGGCCTGCGTAACTCCACGCTCTCTGCCCTGATGCCGTCCGAGACCTCTTCGCAGATCTCCAACGCCACCAACGGCATTGAACCACCGCGCGGCCACGTCAGCATCAAAGCGTCGAAAGACGGCGTGCTGCGTCAGGTGGTACCGGATTACGAAACGCTGGGTAACAACTACGAGTTGCTGTGGGAAATGCCAAACAACGACGGCTATCTGCAGCTGGTGGGTATCATGCAGAAGTTTATCGACCAGTCGATCTCTGCCAATACCAACTATGACCCGACGCGCTTCCCGTCCGGCAAGGTTCCGATGCAGCAACTGCTGAAAGACCTGCTGACCGCGTATAAGTTTGGCGTGAAAACCCTGTACTATCACAACACCCGTGACGGTGCGGAAGACGCGCAGGACGACATGGTGCCGTCAATTCAGGACGATGGCTGCGAAAGCGGCGCATGTAAGATCTAATAAATCCCCTCACCCTAACCCTCTCCCACAGGGAGAGGGAACTCTTTCCCCCTCTCCCTGTGGGAGAGGGCCGGGGTGAGGGAAATAACACCACAGGACACATTCATGGCATACACCACCTTTTCACAGACGAAAAACGACCAGCTCAAAGAGCCGATGTTCTTCGGCCAGCCGGTCAACGTGGCACGCTACGATCAGCAAAAATATGACATCTTCGAAAAGCTGATTGAAAAGCAACTCTCCTTCTTCTGGCGCCCGGAAGAAGTGGACGTTTCCCGCGACCGTATCGATTTCCAGGCGTTGCCGGATCACGAAAAACATATCTTCCTCAGCAACCTGAAGTACCAGACGCTGCTGGACTCCATTCAGGGTCGTAGCCCGAACGTGGCGCTGCTGCCGCTGATCTCGATTCCTGAGCTGGAAACCTGGGTAGAAACCTGGGCGTTCTCCGAGACGATCCACTCCCGCTCTTACACCCACATCATCCGCAACATCGTGAACGATCCGGCGGTGGTGTTTGACGATATCGTCACCAACGAGCAGATCCAGAAGCGCGCGGAAGGCATTGCGCACTACTACGACGAGCTGATCGAGATGACCAGCTACTGGCATCTGCTGGGCGAAGGCACGCATAACGTGAACGGCAAAACCATTACCGTGAACTTGCGCGCGCTGAAAAAGCAGCTGTACCTGTGCCTGATGAGCGTTAACGCGCTGGAAGCGATCCGCTTCTACGTGAGCTTCGCCTGCTCCTTCGCCTTTGCCGAGCGCAAGCTGATGGAAGGCAACGCCAAAATCATCCGCCTGATCGCCCGTGACGAAGCCCTGCACCTGACCGGGACTCAGCACATGCTGAACCTGCTGCGCAGCGGCGCGGACGACCCGGAAATGGCTGCGATTGCCGAAGAGTGCAAGCAGGAATGCTACGATCTGTTCGTGCTGGCGGCCCAGCAGGAGAAAGAGTGGGCAGACTACCTGTTCCGCGACGGCTCCATGATTGGCCTGAACAAAGACATCCTGTGCCAGTACGTTGAGTACATCACCAACATCCGCATGCAGGCGGTCGGTCTCGACCTGCCGTTCCAGACGCGCTCCAACCCAATCCCGTGGATCAACACCTGGCTGGTGTCCGATAACGTGCAGGTGGCGCCGCAGGAAGTGGAAGTGAGTTCTTACCTGGTCGGTCAGATTGATTCTGAAGTCAACACCGACGACCTGAGCGACTTCCAGCTCTGATGTCACGCGTCACGTTAAGTCTTTCCGGCACTGAGGTACTGTGTCGGGAGGAGCACCCTTCTCTGCTGGTGGCGCTTGAGGCGCATCAGGTAGAAGTAGAGTACCAGTGTCGTTCCGGCTACTGCGGCTCGTGCCGCTGCCGTCTGGTTGCCGGCCAGGTGGACTGGCTGACCGAGCCGCTGGCCTTTATCAACGAAGGGGAAATTTTGCCCTGCTGCTGCCGGGCAAAAGGCGATATTGAGATCGAGATGTGATGTTGTCCTTATCCCCTCTCCCGGTGGGAGAGGGTTAGGGTGAGGGCATCAGGCCGCAGAGCCTGATTGTCGGGTGGCGGCTTCGCCTTACCCGACCTACAAATCCTACTTCCGGTGAATGAATTCGACTGCTTTATCCGGGAAATCCGTAAACAGTCCGTCCACGCCCGCCTGGTTATACAACACCTCATAAAGCTGATTCACGTCCGTTGCGTACTCCGGCAGCTGGTCTGCACGCACGGTATACGGATGCACCTGCATCTTGCTGGCATGCGCATCTTTCACCATCGCCGTCAGCTTCACGTGGCCCGGCGTGGAGCCTTCCGCCACCAGCATGTGGTAATCCGGCCCGATGCCATCGGCGTACTGCGCAATCTGCTTCATCGCGCCCGGCTTAAACATCCAGTCGTAGTTGTAGTTCACCCACTTCCCGTCCGGCTGCTTCTCCTGGGTTTCATTCCAGTCGGTATAGGCAATCAGCTGTACCAGATTGAGATCCATCCCCATCTTCGGCTCCAGCTCGGTTTTGATGCGCTTTAGCTCGGCGGCGTCAAAACACTGCAGGTAAACTTTGTCCTTCTTGCTGATATAGCCGTACTGTTTCAGCACCTCCAGCGTCTTCGCGGCAATGTCTTTCCCTTCCTGATGGTGGAACCACGGCGCTTTGATCTCAGGGTAGATACCGATGTTTTTACCGGTGGAGTGGTTCAGCCCCTGAACAAACTCAATCTCTTCCTGGAAGGTATGAATGCGGAAGTCGGACTTGCCCATCGGGAAACGTCCCGGATAGACCTGCACCTTCTTGCCATTTTCAATCTCGAAGCCTTCGGTAAACTTCAGCGAGCGGATCTCCGCCAGCGTGAAGTCGATGGCGTAGTAGCGCCCATCTTTTCGCGCGCGGTCCGGAAAACGCTCGGCCACGTCCGTCACGCGGTCAAGATAATGGTCATGCAGGACAACCAGCTGGTCATCCTTGGTCATCACCAGATCCTGCTCAAGATAATCCGCGCCTTGCGCATAGGCCATCGCTTTTGCCGGGAGCGTATGCTCCGGCAGATAGCCGCTGGCACCGCGGTGGGCAATAACGATTTTGTCCGCCGCCAGCGCGGAGCCGGTCATTAAACCGGCCAGCAGCAGGCCGGTTGCAAGTTGGGTTAATTTCATCGCATTGCTCCTTATTGACGACGCGCCAGCACTTCCGCGTGGTGACGTTTTTCACCGATCATGACGACAATCAGCAGCAGTACCGCCAGCACGCTACCGCCAATCATCACCATAAAACCGCCGTCCCAGCCGAAGAAGTCAACGGTGTAGCCCACAATGGCGCTCGCCGCGACCGAACCGCCGAGATAGCCGAACAGACCGGTAAAGCCCGCCGCCGTGCCTGCCGCTTTTTTCGGGGCCAGCTCCAGGGCATGCAGGCCAATCAGCATCACCGGACCGTAAATCAGGAAACCGATAACGATCATGCAGGCCATATCTACTGACGGGTTGCCCGGCGGGTTGAGCCAGTAAACGACGGTGGCAATGGTCACCAGGGTCATAAAGAACACGCCCGTCGCACCGCGGTTGCCCTTGAACACTTTGTCTGACATCCAGCCGCAAAGCAGCGTGCCCGGGATCCCGGCATATTCATACAGGAAATAGGCCCAGGAGGATTTATCCAGCGCGAAGTGCTTCACCTCTTTCAGGTAGGTTGGCGACCAGTCGAGGATGCCGTAGCGCAGCAGGTAAACGAACACGTTGGCGACCGCGATGTACCACAGTAGCTTGTTGGGCAGCACGTACTTCATGAAGATCTGTTTTGCGGTCAGCTCTTCTTCGTGCTCCTTGCTGTAATCATCCGGATAGTCGTTTTTGTACTCTTCAATCGGTGGCAGGCCGCAGGACTGCGGCGTGTCGCGCATCAGCGCAAAGGCAATAATTGCCACCACGATGGCACCAAAGGCGGGCATATACAGCGCGGCTTTCCAGTCGTTGAACCAGGCCATACCGAGCAGGAACAGCAGAGGCGGAAGCCCACCGCCGACGTTATGGGCACAGTTCCACACCGACACGATGCCGCCGCGCTCTTTCTGCGACCACCAGTGCACCATGGTACGTCCGCACGGCGGCCACCCCATTCCCTGGAACCAGCCGCAGAGGAACAGCAGCACGAACATAATCGCAATACTGGACGTCGCCCACGGCACGAAGCCCATGAACAACATCACCGCAGCGGCCAGAATCAGGCCGGCAGGCAGGAACACGCGCGGATTCGAGCGATCCGACACCGAACCCATAATGAATTTGGAAAAACCGTAGGCGATGGAGATCCCCGACAGCGCGAACCCCAGATCGCCGCGGGAGAAGCCCTGCTCCACCAGATACGGCATGGCGAGCGCAAAGTTTTTACGTACAAGGTAGTACGCCGCGTACCCGAAGAAGATCCCCAGGAAAATTTGCCAACGCAGACGGCGGTAAAGCGGATCAATTTCTGCCTCTGGCAGACGCGCCCGATGCGGCGCGGGTTTGAAGATACTGAGCATAACAGCCTCCGTGGCCTTGAATTAAATGGGCAGGTGGCTCGCACCTGAATTCCAGTGGCGGGGATGTTAAGAAATCGCAGTGATTGTTACTGTGAATCAACGCACAGATTGTTACAGAAATATGACAGAATGCGCAAAAAAGCGCATGAAATCACGTTTCACTTTCGAATTTCGCGCGTTTATGTTCGAAATCAAACAAACCACACGATTAATATGGCTAAATGATAAAAAAACGAACATAGAGGGTAAACAATGACCATTCACGATCCTCGTTATAGCGATGTGATAATCATTGGTGGTGGTGCAACTGGCGCCGGGATCGCGCGCGACTGCGCTCTGCGCGGCCTCAGCGTAACGCTTCTGGAGCGTCATGACATCGCCACGGGCGCAACCGGGCGTAACCATGGCCTGCTGCACAGCGGCGCGCGGTATGCGGTTACAGACGGTGAATCCGCGCGCGAATGCATTGCTGAAAACCAGATCCTCAAGCGTATCGCCCGGCACTGCATAGAGCCGACCGACGGCTTCTTTATTACCCTTCCTGAAGATGACCTCGCCTTTCAGAAGACCTTTATTACCGCCTGCAATACTGCGGGCATTCAGGCGGAGGCCATGGATCCGGCGCTGGCGAGGCGGCTGGAACCGTCGGTTAACCCGGCGCTTATCGGCGCGGTGAAGGTGCCTGACGGTACCGTCGACCCCTTCCGCCTGACGGCCGCCAATATGCTGGACGCCCGCGAGCATGGCGCGCATATCCTGACCGGGCACGAAGTGACCGGGCTTATCCGCGAAGGTCATCGCATCTGCGGCGTGCGGATCCTAGATACGCAATATAACGAACACAGCGAGCTGTATGCCGCCGTAGTGGTCAACGCGGCGGGGATCTGGGGGCAGCGCATTGCGGAATACGCCGACCTGTCGGTGCGCATGTTCCCGGCGAAAGGATCGCTGCTGATCCTCGACCACCGCATCAACAACCACGTGATCAACCGCTGCCGCAAACCGTCCGACGCCGATATCCTCGTCCCGGGCGACACCATTTCGTTAATCGGTACCACCTCAACCCACGTCGACTACAGCGAGATTGACTACAACCGCGTGACCGCTGAAGAGGTCGACATTTTGCTGCGGGAAGGGGAAAAACTGGCCCCGGTGATGGCGCAGACGCGTATTCTGCGCGCCTACGCGGGCGTGCGTCCGCTCGTCGCCAGCGACAACGACCCGAGCGGACGCAACGTCAGCCGGGGCATCGTGCTGCTCGATCACGCCGAGCGCGACGGCATGGACGGATTTATCACCATCACAGGCGGCAAGCTGATGACCTACCGCCTGATGGCCGAGTGGGCGACCGATGCCGTCTGCCGCAAGCTGGGGAATACCGAAGCCTGCGTGACGGCAGACCAGCCGCTGCCCGGCTCGCGACAGTCCACCGAAAAAACCCTGCAAAAAATCATCTCCCTGCCCGCGCCGCTGCGCGGATCCGCGATTTACCGCCACGGCGACAGAACGCCACAGTGGCTCGGTGAAGGACGGCTGAGCCGCAGCCTGGTGTGCGAGTGCGAAGCCGTCACCGCCGGTGAGGTGCAGTACGCGGTGGAGAGCCTGACGGTCAATAGCCTGCTCGACCTTCGCCGCCGTACCCGCGTCGGAATGGGGACCTGTCAGGGCGAGCTGTGCGCCTGTCGTGCCGCCGGGCTGCTGCAGCGTTTTCACACCACCACCGCCACCCAGTCGCTCGATCAGCTCAGCGCGTTTTTAAACGAGCGCTGGAAAGGCATTCAACCTGTCGCCTGGGGGGACGCCCTGCGCGAAAGCGAATTTACCCGCTGGGTCTACCAGGGACTTTGCGGTCTTGAGAAGGAGCAACACGATGAAATTTGATACCGTGATTGTCGGCGGCGGGCTGGCAGGCTTGCTCTGCGGCATCAAACTCACGAAGCGGGGGCTGCGCTGCGCCATTATCACCCGCGGCCAGAGCGCCCTGCACTTCTCGTCGGGATCGCTGGATCTGGTGGATGAAGCGTACCGCGATACGCTGCCGCCGGAGCACCCGTATCACCTGATTGGCGCGCAGCATATTGACCGCTTTGCCCTGGAAACCGAAGCGCTGCTGGCGGACTGCGGCGCGCGTCTGAAGGGAAGCGCCAGGCAAAATCACCAGCGCGTCACGCCGCTCGGCACCCTGCGATCCGCGTGGCTCAGCCCGGAAGAGGTGCCCGTCGCCCCCATTCACGCCGCGCGCGTGCGGGTGGTGGGCATTAGCGGCTTTCTGGATTTTCAGCCCCATCTCGCGGCGGCGTCACTTTGTCGTCAGGGCGTTAACGCCGAGACGGCAGAGATAGAACTGCCTGAACTGGATGTCCTGCGCGATAGCCCGAGCGAGTTTCGCGCGGTGAATATTGCCCGTTTTCTGGATAACGAGGACAAATGGCCGCTGCTGTATGACGCGCTCAGGCCGCTCGGCGAAACCTGCGATGCCCTGCTGATGCCCGCCTGCTTTGGTTTAAACGACAACCGGCTCTGGCGCTGGCTGTCCGATCGTCTGCCCTGCTCGCTCGGCCTGCTGCCTACGCTTCCCCCTTCCGTGCCGGGCATTCGTCTGCACACCCAGCTTCAGCGTCAGTTTGTTGCGCAGGGCGGCGTGTGGATGGCGGGGGATGAGGTGAAAAAAATTACCCTGACCGACGGCGCGGTGAGCGAAATCTGGACGCGGAACCATGATGATATTCCGCTCCGCGCGCGCTACGCGGTACTGGCAAGCGGCAGTTTCTTCAGCAACGGGCTGCTGAGCACACGCAACGGCATTCGGGAAGCCATTATGGGGCTGGATGTCCGGCAGAGCGCTTCCCGCGCGGACTGGTATCAGAGTGATTTCTTCACGCCGCAGCCCTGGCAGCAGTTCGGCGTCATCGCCGATACGCATCTGCACCCGCAGCTTTCCGGTAAATCGATCGGCAATCTCTTCGCCATCGGCTCCGTACTGGGCGGATACGATCCCATCGCACAGGGCTGCGGCGGCGGGGTTTGCGCCGTCACGGCGCTCCACGTTGCAGAGCAGATTATTCAGCGCACGGAGGCTGCACAATGAACGACACCCGTTTCGAAAGCTGCATCAAATGCACGGTCTGCACCACCGTCTGCCCGGTCAGCGGCGTGAACCCGCGCTACCCCGGTCCGAAGCAGGCCGGGCCGGACGGCGAGCGTCTTCGCCTGAAGGACGGCAAGCTGTACGACGAGGCGCTGAAATACTGCATCAACTGCAAACGCTGCGAAGTCGCCTGCCCGTCGGATGTTAAAATCGGCGATATCATCCAGCGCGCGCGCGCGCGCTACAGCACGCAGAAACCCACACTGCGCGATGCGATCCTGAGCCATACCGATCTCATGGGCAGCGTCTCGACGCCCTTTGCCCCGCTGGTGAATGCCGCGACCTCACTCAAGCCGGTGCGTCAGCTGCTGGATGCCACGCTTAAAATCGACCATCACCGCAGCCTGCCGAAATATTCCCACGGCACCTTCCGCCGCTGGTACAAGTCCGTCGCGGCGGAACAGGCCCAGTACGCCGACCAGGTGGCCTTTTTCCACGGCTGCTATGTGAATTACAACCATCCGCAGCTGGGTAAAGATCTGCTGAAAGTGCTGAACGCCATGGGAACCGGCGTACAGCTCCTTAGCAAGGAGAAGTGCTGCGGCGTCCCGCTGATTGCCAACGGATTTACCGATAAAGCGCGTAAGCAGGCGAAAAGCAACGTCTCGTCGCTGCGCGAGGCCATCGTCGACAAGGGGTTCCCGGTACTGGCCACCTCGTCCACCTGTACCTTTACGCTGCGCGATGAGTATCCGCACCTGCTGGATGTCGATAATACCGGACTGCGCGAGCATATTGAGCTGGCGACACGCTTCCTGTGGCGCAAGCTGGACGGCGGACAGACGCTTCCGCTGAAGGCATTACCGCTGAAGGTGGTCTATCACACGCCGTGTCACATGGAGAAAATGGGCTGGTCGCTCTATACGCTGGAGCTATTGCGGCTTATACCGGGGCTGGAGCTGACGGTGCTGGACTCACGCTGCTGCGGGATTGCGGGCACCTACGGCTTTAAGCGTGAAAACTACGAAACGTCACAGGCGATTGGCGCCCCGCTGTTCCGCCAGATTGAAGAGAGCGGCGCGGATATCGTAGTAACGGACTGCGAAACCTGCAAGTGGCAGATTGAGATGTCCACCAGCAAACGCTGTGAACATCCCATTACCCTGCTGGCGAAAGCGCTGGGGTAAGCATTGCCGGGGCGAGAGACCCCGGCAAACGCATCATTCGATGAACAGCGACTCCACGACGTTAATCCAGCCGTGTTCGCTGGCGACTTCTTTACCGTTCAGCCAGCGGCGCAGCATGTTCAGCGCCATCATCGCGCAGACCTCCTGACGCACCGCCAGGCTGTGGCGCGTGATGCTCATTTTCACTCGCAGCGCATGCGTGCCTTCCGGCGTTGCCAGCGCAAAATTGAGATGTTCCTCATCCAGCCCGCCCACAAACATCGCCAGACCGGCAAAGTGTTTCACCCTGCGCTCTGACGCCCAGCGTGCGGTCTGCGCCAGCGTCTCCTGCTGGAACGGCACCACTTCACTGGCGAGCAGCGGCGCATTCACGCGAGAAAGCTGCAGCGCCAGCAGGCCGCCGGTGAACTGTTCGCTGAGGGTGACGCTCAGCTGACGGGACTGAAGGCTCTGGGCAATCTGTGCGGGCAGCCCTTCCGTGCCTTCAAAGATCAGGCTCTCGCCCGCGACGCGTTGCACTTCAGGCCACAGCGCTAGCATGGCGGCTTTTTCCGTCGCCGGGCCGGTCAGCTTGAGTTCGATAATGGGCATCGACGAGCGATAGCCCATCGAGACGCCCGGCGGCAGCTGGAGATGATCCAGGCTCTGGGCCAGATCGCTTTCCGAGCGGCCAAAGGTGGTCAGGCGCAGACACAGCGGCGGCTCTGGCAGCGTAAAACGCGCACGCAGGCGCGGCAGGATTTGCTGCTCGACCATCACTTTAAATTCAGAAGGTACGCCGGGAGTGAAGAACATCAGGCAGCGGTTGAGCTGTACGGCAAACCCGCAGGCGGTGCCGACCGGGTTATCAACCAGCTCTGCGCTGGCGGGTATTTCAGCCTGCTTGCGGTTGCTGGGTGCCATCACGCGACCACGATCGGAGAAGAAGCGTTCCATCTGCGCCAGCCACGCCTCGTGCAATACCAGCCCCTCGCCTTTAGCGGTCGCGGCAGCCAGCGCGCTGAGATCGTCGCTGGTAGGGCCGAGCCCGCCGTTCACAATCAACACGTCGCAGTGCTCGCTGCGCTCGCGAAGAACGTTCACCAGTGACTCAAGATTGTCGCCCACGGTGTTGCGGCGCGTTAACGGTAATCCTTGCTCAAAGAATAAATCGGCAAGCCAGGCGGCATTGGTGTCAATAATTTGCCCATGCAGCACTTCGTCGCCGGTGGATAACATCTCCACGTTAATCATTGTGTTCTCCCGCTTATATGGTCGAAACACTATAGCGCAATTGAATGGGGGGAGCAGAGAGAAACTGGCGCGACAGAACGCCGCGCCGAAGAGATTAGAAGCCTGCGCTCACGCCCACGTAAGGGCCATCAGCCAGCGCGTTGTCGCGGTTGCCGTCTTTACCTGCCAGGTTCAGATAGCGATAACCCGCTTCGATAGTGATCGGACGCATGATAGTCCAGCGCGCACCGGCGTTGGCTTCTTCGTAGCTTTCGATACCGCTGGAGAGCGAATCCGGAGAGTAGTAGTACTCGCCGAACAGACCGAAGCTGTCGCCAATTTTCCACTGCAGGCCGCCGCCGACCGCCGCCGCGTAGCCTTCGTCGCCGTCGTTCGGGTTGGTGTAGATCCCTTTGCCGCCGATGGTCGCCAGGAATGGACCAAGAGGAACGTTGAAGCCGAGCCCAAGGCTTGCCGCATCGCCGTCGTCATCGTTATGCGTCCAGCCGCCGGTCATTGCCAGACCGGCGCTATCCGTGCCAAGACCAAAGCCCAGATGGGTGTAATCCTCACCCGCCGAGCCGTTGAAGCTGATGGCGTTAGCCGCCGAAGAGATAACCATCAGGCCTAAGCCCATTAATGCCACTTTTTTCATTGTCGTGATCCCGCACAATTTATAGATAATAAGTCCCAAAACCGCGAGATTTTAACCTGCCTCACTGCGGGATCAAGCACTCTGCGTGCGTCAGACAATTAGTTTGTAACGATTTGATAATATCTGCCTTTATCCCATCAGCAGAAAACGCATTTTCACACTCAGCCCGCCTAAGTGTTCACTGCGGGAAAGTTGAAGATGGCTGCGATGCAGCCGGGCAATATCACTCGCCAGCGCCAGCCCGATGCCGGATCCTGCCGAGTCGCCGACGTTATCCAGACGGCGAAACGGCAGCATCGCCTGCGGGATCAGATTTTCCGCAATCCCCGGCCCACTGTCTTCCACGCTCAGGTCAACCGCGCCGTTATCCACGCGCAGGTAAACCGTTACGATCCCCTGCTCAGGCGTGTATTTGATGGCGTTCTCCAGCAGGTTTGCGCATAGCTCGCCCAGCAAAACCTCATCGCCTTCGATGATCGTCGGCTGCAGCTCACCGTCGTACCCCAGGTCAATCGCTTTGCTGCGCGCCTGCGCCAGCCGTGAAAAGCAACAATTCTGCACGACCTGCACCAGATCCACCGGGGTAAACTGCCGCTCCCCCTGCTCTTTTCGCTTCACCGCCGAAAGCTGAAGCAGGCGTTCAGTCAGCACAATGGTGTTATCCAGCGTCACATTCATCGCCCGTAAACTCTCCTGCCACAGCGCAGGATCGTCCCGCGTCAGGGCCACCGAGACCTGCGTTTTGAGCACCGCCAGCGGGGTTTTAAGCTGGTGAGAGGCATCGGCATTAAAGCGCTCCTGCCGCGACAGCACGCCACGCAGCCGGTCAATATAGCGGTTGAAGGCCACAATCAGCAGGCGCGTTTCTGACCAGGGCAGCAGCTCGGGCAGCGGAGACAGCAGCCCCGGCTCCCGGCGCACCATGAGCGAGGACAGCTGGCGCATCGGGCGCAGCACGCGACGCAACAGCCAGGCGGTTAAGATCAGCGTCAGCAGGACCAGCAGCCCCTGAGATACCCAGGACGAAAAAAGCAGCTGGCTGGCAAGATAGCGACGGGACTGCAGCGTTTCAGCGACATAGATCTCCGCCATCCCGACGACGTTATCTTCGTTGATCGGCTGAAGCAGCTTCGCCACGCGAATCGCCTGCCCGCGATACTCGGTGTGATAAAACCAGGCCAGCGCCGGGTAGAGCGTGGTGCGCGAGGTTGAAGGGGGCATCTTCGGCAGGTCGCCGTAGCCGGAGATCACCCGCCCGGCGGGGTCGACCACCTTGTAATACAGCCTGTCATTCATGTTGAGCTCAAAGCTGTCGAGCACCACCCAGGGCACATTCACCTGCAGCTTGCCGTTATGCACTTCAAGCCGCTCAGAGACCGTACGCGCCGACGATAACAGCGTGCGGTCATAAGCCTGCGTCGCCGCTTGCAGGGCGCTGACGTAGCTATTAAACGCTGATAATCCCCATAACAGCAGCAGCGGTAACCCCAGAAACAGCAGAAGTTGCAGATAAAGGGACTGCGGTTTAGCCCACTTCATCGCCACACTCCAGCACGTAACCCAGCCCGCGCAGGGTGGTAATCTTCACCCCGCTGCCGCTCAGTTTTTTGCGCAAGCGGTGAATGTAAAGATCGATGCTCTCCGGGCTCACGTCGTCGTTCAGGCTAAACACCTGGTCGAACAGCTGCTGGCGGGAGACGGGCCGGGTACGGCGGTGCATCAGCACCTTCAGCAGGGAAAGCTCGCGCGGCGTCAGGGAGAGCGGTTCATCGTGCAGCAGAAAAAAACCGTCATCGTCGTATTCCAGCTCGCCCAAAAGCTGACGCTCCTGGGTTCGCCCTTCGCTTCTGCGCAGCAGCGCGCGCAGCCGCGCATCAAGTTCTTCCAGCTCAAACGGCTTCGGCAGATAGTCATCCGCCCCGGCGTTCAGTCCTTTCACCCTGTCCGCCACGTTGCTGCGGGCGGTGAGAAACAGCACCGGAAGCGTCTGCCCGCGCTTTCTCAAACGATGGACGACCTCAAGGCCGTCGAAACCGGGCATACCGATGTCCAGAATAGCGACGGCATAGTTTTCACCCTGTAACAGATGGTCGGCTGCCCGCCCGTCGTTAACGCAGTCCACGGCAAAGCCTCCCTGCACCAGCGCTTTCTCCAGCCAGTGAGCCAGCTCACGATTATCTTCCGCGAGTAAGAGACGCATATCACATCCTGTAAAGTTCGTGTCGCAGTGAAAGGGAAATGAAAGGTTAATGTTTTAACAATCACGCAACGGAACCGCTACAAGGTGGTTCACATAATCAGAAAAAAAGCCCCGTACCCGTACTCCCGGTTCTCCGGCGTGAGGATAAACGATGAAAAAACAATTACTTTCGACCCTTGCTGCAAGCGTATTGATGTTGAGTGCCTCTGTCGTCCAGGCGCAGGATGTCCCGTCCCGCACCGAATGTATCGCCCCGGCCAAACCGGGCGGCGGCTTTGACCTGACCTGCAAGCTGATTCAGGTCAGCCTGATGGAGACAAAAGCCATCGAAAAACCGATGCGCGTCACCTACATGCCCGGTGGCGTGGGCGCGGTGGCTTACAACGCCATTGTGGCGCAGCGTCCTGCCGAAGCGGGCACCGTGGTGGCTTTCTCCGGCGGCTCGCTGCTGAACCTGTCGCAGGGCAAGTTTGGCCGCTACGGCGTGGACGATGTGCGCTGGCTCGCGACCGTCGGCACGGATTACGGCATGATCGCCGTTCGCGCTGATTCCCCGTGGAAATCGCTGAAAGACCTGCTGACTGCGATGGAAAAAGACCCGAACAGCGTGGTGATTGGCGCCGGTGCGTCGATCGGCAGCCAGGACTGGATGAAAGCCGCCCTGCTGGCGCAGCAGGCAAAAGTGGACCCACACAAGATGCGCTACGTCGCCTTTGAAGGCGGCGGCGAGCCGGTCACGGCGCTGATGGGTAATCACGTGCAGGCCGTCTCCGGCGATCTCAGTGAAATGGTGCCTTACCTGAGCGGGGATAAAATCCGCGTGCTGGCGGTCTTCTCGGAAAACCGTCTGCCGGGCCAGCTGGCGAACGTCCCTACCGCCAAAGAGCAAGGCTACAACCTGGTCTGGCCGATTATTCGCGGCTTCTTCGTTGGGCCGAAAGTGACCGACGCTGAATACCAGTGGTGGGTGGATGCCTTCGCCAAACTCCAGCAAACCGATGAGTTCAAAAAGCAGCGCGATCTGCGCGGCCTGTTCGAGTTCAACCTCAACGGCAAGCAGCTGGACGAGTATGTCAAAAAACAGGTGAATGACTACCGCGAACAGGCGAAAGCCTTCGGTCTGGCGAAGTAAACGGAGGCGCTATGAGCGATCGTATTTTTGCCGGGATATGGCTGCTGCTCTGCATTGGCGGGTTGTTCGTCGCCTGGCAGATCCACAGCGAATACAGCTATGAACCGGTGGGGCCACGCCCCTTTCCGATGGGCATCGTCGGACTGATGCTGCTCTGCTCAGTGGCCCTGCTGCTGCGCCATCCGGATACCGTGGAGTGGCCGCCCAGACGCATTCTGCAACGTCTGCTGGTGATGGTAATTGTGTTGCTGATGTACGCGTGGGGCTTTGAGTGGCTCGGCTTCCCGGTTGCTACCGCTATTCTGACGATGGTGATTGGCATGCTGTTCAACGCCACGCTGCCCGCGGCGGGGCTGTCAGGTGCGGTGCTGGGCATTTTGCTCTGGTACGCCTTCGACCGCCTGCTGGACGTGACCTTACCCCTTGGCGCATGGTTTAACTAACGGAGCACGCTATGGATACCTGGATTTACCTCTCTCAGGGGTTCGCGGTAGCGATGACCCCGGAAAACCTGGTGATCGCCCTGATCGGCTGCTTCGTGGGCACGATCGTCGGCCTGCTGCCCGGTCTTGGCCCGATTAACGGCGTGGCGATACTTCTGCCGCTGGCCTTTGCCCTGCATCTGCCGGCTGAATCCGCCCTGATCTTACTGGCGACGGTGTATATCGGCTGCGAGTACGGCGGACGCATCTCCTCCATACTGCTGAACGTGCCCGGCGATGCCGCCGCCATTATGACCGCGCTCGACGGTTATCCCATGGCGCAACAGGGACGCGGCGGCGTGGCGCTCTCCATTTCTGCCGTCAGCTCGTTCTTCGGTTCGCTGATTGCCATTGGCGGTATCATTCTGTTCGCCCCTGCGCTGGCCCAGTGGTCGCTGGCGTTTGGCCCGGCGGAGTATTTTGCACTGATGGTGTTCGCTATCGCCTGCCTCGGCAGCATGATGGCGCAAAACCCGCTCAAATCGTTTTTGTCTGCGCTGATTGGCTTAGGGTTGGCCACCGTCGGTGTGGATGCCAACACCGGGGTTTATCGCTTTACCTTCGACAGCGTTCACCTGTCCGACGGCGTGCAGTTTATCGTCGTCGTGATTGGCCTGTTCTCTGTCTCAGAAATCTTACTGATGCTGGAACATACCAGCAGCGGGCAGACGCTGGTGCGCAAAACCGGCCGCATGCTCTTTAATGCCAAAGAGGGGGCGCAGTGTGTGGGTGCTACCCTGCGTTCGTCGGTGATTGGTTTCTTCGTCGGCATCCTGCCCGGCGCGGGGGCGACCATCGCCAGCGCCATCACCTACATGACCGAGAAAAAGCTGAGCGGCAACAGCGACAGCTTCGGTAAGGGCGATATACGCGGCGTGGCGGCGCCAGAGGCGGCCAATAACGCCTCGGCCTGCGGCTCGTTTATCCCGATGCTGACGCTCGGCGTGCCGGGCTCCGGCACCACGGCGGTGATGATGGGCGCGCTGACGCTCTATAACATCACCCCGGGTCCGGCGATGTTTACCGAGCAGCCGGACATCGTGTGGGGCCTGATTGCGGCACTGCTGATCGCCAACGTGATGCTGCTGGTGATGAACATCCCGCTGATCGGTCTGTTTACCCGCATGCTGACCATTCCCCTGTGGTTCCTGGTGCCCGCCATTGCGGCGGTCTCTGCGGTTGGGGTGTACGCGGTGCACAGCACCACCTTCGACCTGGTGCTGATGGTGCTGCTTGGCGTGCTGGGATACATCTTACGCAAGATGCACTTCCCGATGTCACCGCTGATTTTAGGCTTTGTGCTGGGTGAGATGCTGGAGCAGAACCTGCGCCGCGCCCTCTCCATCAGCAACGGCAATATGTCGATACTGTGGGAGAGCAGCGTAACGAAGATCCTGCTGGCCATGGCGATCATGGTGATTGTGGTGCCGCCGGTCCTGCGCCTGCTGCGTCGACGCCAGCGCAAGCCTCAGCCGGACGTCGGCTGATTAGCCCCTCAGCAGGGCATTGACCCACTGTTTTAACGCCTGGCGGGAGATTTTTATTCCGCCATTTTTTAGCTCTGCGGGCAGCACCAGCCAGTGTACCGGCTGTTCAAAACGCGCCAGCCTGCCCTGGATCCAGTCAGGGAATTGCGCGATATCCATTCCCGGCTCGCACTCCACCACCGCCACCGGACGCTGTCCGAACTCGGCGTCGTCCAGCGGGACGATAAACACCTGGCTTATCTGCGGATGCGTGGCGATAACACGCTCCAGCGATTCGGGTTGGATCCCCTCTCCTCCGCTGAAAAAGAGGTTGTCCATACGGCCTAAAATTGTCAGACGACCGTTGCGCCATTCCCCGCGATCGCGGGTGGCAAACCAGCCCTGCGCGTTAGTAAGCGGAAGAAGCGCACCGTCTCGCCAGTAGCCCGCCGCCATGCTTTGCGCTTTGATCCAGATTTCCCCCTCGACCAGCTTCACTTCCCGACCCGGCAGGGCGGTTCCCACATCCGGCTCGCCGTCCGCCGCTTTCGCGCAAACGGTAGAGGCGAACTCCGTCAGGCCGTAACCGCAGAAGGTACGAATGCCCTGCTCCCGCGCCTTCTTGGTCAGTTCAACGGGAATTGCCGCGCCGCCGAGCAGAACGGCTTTAAGCGCAACGTGGTGTTGAGTATGAAGCAAACGCCACAGCTGGGTCGGCACCAGCGACGCGTGCGAGCAGCCCTCCAGCGCCTGCTCCAGCGGCTGCTTCTTGCGCACGGTCAAGCGACCGCCCGCCAGCAGCCAGCGCCACAGAATCCCCTGACCAGAAACGTGAAACAGCGGCAGCGACAACAGCCAGTCGTCGTCCCCGCCGTAGGGCATCAGCGCCAGCACGCCTTGCGCGCTCGCAAGATGCGCCGCGCAGGTGTGAACCGCCGCTTTTGGCAACCCCGTCGAGCCAGAGGTTAACGTCATGGAAGCCAGGCGATCCGGCTGCCACGCGGCCGCATATTCCCCTGCGAGTTCTGACAGGCTAAGGGCAGAGAGCCCGTCAAACGCGCCGTCCAGTACCAGCGCATGGCGCAGCGTCATCTGCGGGAGGAGGACGTCCAGCAAGGGGCGCGGAAGCTGGGGATTGACCGGCAGGATGCGCGCACCGCACTGCAGCAGCGCAAGCCACGCAAGCAGCGTTTGCGGGTGGTTATGGGCGAGCAGCATAACGCCGTCGCCCTCCTGCACACCCTGACGATGGAACCCGGCGGCAAGGCTATCGATGCGTGCACAAAGCTGTTGCCAGGTGAGAACATCGTCGTCCAGGCGCAGCGCGGGTTTTTCCGCACGCTGCGTGCGCCAGTGCCGCCACGGCCAGTCGGTAAAACTCATAGCAGCGGCTCCAGCGCCTCAACGTCGAGGCACGGCAGTATGCTGTCCGGCCACTGACGAATAAGCTGCGTTTGCATCAAGCTTAACGTGTCGAGGCCAGGAATGGTCTGCGGCGTGAGCCAGGCCGCAATGCGCGCCAGCTGCGTCAGCCCAAGGCTGGACTCAATGGACGAACTGATCACCGCCGTCAGCCCCAGGGCGTGCGCAGCCGAGACCTGCGCACGCACCTTGTCCAGGCTGCCGGTCAGCGTCGGCTTAATGACCACCGCACTCACGCCCGGCTCGGCGACAAATTCAAAATCGGCTTCGCGCAGGCTTTCATCCCAGGCAATCGCGATGCCCGTTTCACGGGCAAAGGCGCGGGAGTCATCCCGCGTTTTGCACGGTTCTTCCAGAAACGCGATGCGGTTGCGGTAGGCCGGGTTGACGTACTTCGCGAACTGCTGCGCCTTAAGCGGCGTCCAGGCGCGGTTGGCATCCAGCCGCAGGCGCAGGTCCGGAATCGCTTCCAGCAGCAGATTCGCCACCATCCCGTCGCGCACCGCTTCGTACAGGCCAACTTTGATTTTCGCCACTTTCTCGCCGGGCATGGCGGAGAGCAGCGCGAACAGTTCGTCCGGATCGCCGGTACAGAGCGGCGCCGCACGGTAGTTGGCTTCCTGAGGCAAGCTGCCGTCAAGCTCCGCCAGCGCACAGCTGATGCCGAATGCAGCGGAAGGCAGGTCCGGCAGGGCCGGATTAGCGCCTTCCCGCCACGCGCGCGCCCAGGCCATCAGCGCCGCCTGCGCGTCATCCAGCGACTCCAGGCTAAAGCCCGGCAGAGGTGAAATCTCGCCCCAGCCTTCCCGCTCGCCCTGCCGGAGATGCACGAAGAGTCCGTTACGGGTTTTTAACCGCCGCTCGCGCAGCACCACGCCCGCGTCCATCGGTATCTGCCAGCGGTAAACCTGAGCGCGACGCATTACGGGTTCCGTTTGTATTTGCTGAAGTCCGGCTGGCGTTTTTCGTTAAACGCGTTGCGTCCTTCCTGACCCTCTTCGGTCATGTAGAACAGCATGGTGGCGTTACCCGCCAGCTCCTGCAGACCCGCCTGTCCGTCACAGTCGGCGTTGAGGGCCGCCTTCAGGCAGCGCAGCGCCATCGGGCTGTTTTGCAGCATTTCGCGGCACCAGCGCACGGTCTCTTTTTCAAGATCGGCAATTGGCACCACGGTATTCACCAGGCCCATATCCAGCGCTTCCTGCGCGTTGTACTGACGGCACAGGAACCAGATTTCACGCGCTTTTTTCTGCCCAACGATGCGTGCCATGTAGGACGCACCCCAGCCGCCGTCGAAGGAGCCGACTTTCGGGCCAGTCTGGCCGAAGATAGCGTTTTCAGCGGCAATGGTCAGGTCGCACATCATGTGCAGCACGTGGCCGCCGCCGATGGAGTAACCCGCCACCATCGCGACAACCGGTTTTGGACAGGTACGGATCTGGCGCTGGAAATCGAGGACATTAAGGTGGTGCGTACCCGCATCATCCTGGTATCCGCCGTAGTCGCCACGCACTTTCTGATCGCCGCCGGAGCAGAACGCTTTGTCACCTTCACCGGTCAGGACAATCACACCGATGTTGTCGTCATAGCGCGCGTCGGCCAGCGCCTGAATCATCTCTTTCACGGTCAGCGGACGGAACGCGTTGCGTACCTGCGGACGATTGATGGTGATTTTGGCGATGCCGTCGGTGGACTTGTGGTAACGAATGTCGGTGTAGCCTTCGGAGCAGTCCTGCCATTCAACCGGGGCGTAGAGCATGTGTTCATCAGGATAGATCATAGAGTGTCCTTTGTTCGAAGACGCAGTATCTGAGCCAGACTCGCGGCGACCGCGCCGGGGTTTTCCCGGTGGGCGTTGTGTCCGGCGTGAGGAATAACGTGGCGTTCGGCGTTCAGTTCGGCGGCGATGGCCGCAAACTTCTCGTCACGTTCGCCATAGAGATAATAAAAAGGGGCGTTGTACGCGCTCAGCGCAGAACGCAGGTCGGGCTGCACGGCCAGCGACGTGACCTCAAGCATTGCCGACAGATTCGCGCCGTTGTTCCGGCTACGCAGGGCAATCAGTTCGCCGCGCTGCGCATCCGTAAGAGAGGCAAACACCGGCTGCTGATACCAGTCGGCAAAGACGTCAGGGAGCGGTTCAGCACGAAAACGCGTCGCCCAGCGGCGATCGGACACCAGCCGCGCCTCTCGCGAGCCCGCATCCTGCAGCCCAGGATGACCGCCTTCTACGACAATGCCGCATAAGCCCTTTGGCTGCTGGCAAGCCTGAAACATCGCAATGCGGCCGCCGAGAGAGTACCCCACCAGCCAGTAGTTAAGTATGTTGTAACTAAGTAAGGTGCTGGCGAGTAAATCGCTGAGATCGTTAAACCCGGCGACGCTGACACTGGCTGATTCGCCGTGTCCCGGCAGGTCGAGATACAGCCGGGGATAATCGCGCAAAGACTCCCCGACAGCCTGCCACTCGCGGCAATCGCCGGAAAACCCGTGCAGAAAGACAAGCCAGGGGTAACCCGGCTTACCGTTATGCTGCACGCCAGCCAGGGTCACAGGTGGCTCACCTGCGCCAGCAGATTTTGCAGCTTCTGCGCGCCGTCAGCATCGTGCACCACCAACTCAATAAGCGTGGTGCCCGGCTGCCGCCAGGCGCTGCTTAACGCCGTCTCCAGCTGTTCCCAGTTTTCAGGACGATGATACTTGAGGCTGAACATGGCGGCGGCATGCTCGAACTGCACGTTTTGCGGCATCAGGTAGAAGCGTTCGCGCTCGCTCTGCGGCGTCGGCAGCAGGGAGAAAATCTGCCCGCCGTTGTTGTTCACCACAATCAGCACAAAGGGCGCGGAGACCTGACGCAGCAGCGCCAGCGCGTTGAGGTCATACAGTGCAGAGAGGTCGCCCACAATCGCCAGCGTCGATTTCGCACTGGCGCGCTGCACGCCTGCCGCCGTGGAAATCAGCCCGTCGATGCCGCTGGCTCCGCGGTTGCTGTAAACCGGATAGCCTGCGGGCAGCTTAGAGAAGGCATCAATGAGGCGGACTACCAGGCTGTTGCCGACAAACAGCTGCCCCTGCTCGGGAAGATAGTGGCGAATACGGTGCGCCAGCTCGGCTTCACCAAAACCTTCGCACTGCGCGTTGGTGAGCTCCCACGCCTGGCGCGAGAGTTCCGGGATCGCCACCGCCCAGGGTTTACGCTTTTCTGCCGGATGCAGTTCCAGCCAGCTATCAATCTCGCTCACCAGACGACGACCGCGATGGTGCGCCGGGTCGAGCCGCCCCTCCAGCGGATCCACCAGCCAGTACTCTTCCGGTGTGCAGGTTGCCTGCCACTGCAAGAGACGCTTCCCGGTGAGGCTGGAGCCAATCTGGACCACAATCTGCGCCTGCGCCAGCTCGGTCACCGCTTTGGCATTACCCAGCCAGAGATCGGCGCACGGCAGCGGCTGACCGGTCTGGGAAAGCACGTCGCCAATCAACGGCCAGCCGAGAGTTTGCGCCCATTCGGCGACCAGCTTGCCTTCAGCCGCGCTCATGCGACCGGCAATCACCACGCCGCGCTTCTGTCGCCAGAAGAACCAGTCGCGCTGTTTCGCGCTTTCCAGGTGCGTCTGCTCGCGCAGCCAGGGTTTTTCGCTCTCCCACCAGTCGCCGAGCTGCTGCTGCCAGGTCAAACCGGTGTCATTCAGTTCACCGTAGAGCGGCTCGGCAAACGGGCAGTTGATATGCAGCGCACCGCTGCGCAGCGAGCCCATCGCGTGGTCAAGGGTGGAAACCAGCCAGCTTGCGGGAATATCCTGAGTTGGACGCGGCAACGAGACCGTCTGGGAAGAATGAGATGCGAAAATACCCGGCTGGCGGATCGCCTGATTGGCACCGCAGTCGATAAGTTCAGGGGGACGGTCGGCCGTCAGCAGGATCAGTTTTTCACCGGTTAACCCGGCTTCAATCAGAGCCGGATAGAGGTTCGCTACCGCGGTTCCGGAGGTGACAATCACCGCGACGGGGGCGTTGCTGGCTTTCGCCAGCCCTAACGCCAGATGACCCAGACCGCGCTCGTCAAAATGGGTGTGGTGAATAAAGGCCCGGTTTTCAGCCGCCGCCAGCGTCAGCGGCGTGGAGCGGGAGCCCGGTGCAATACACACGTGCCTGACGCCATGGCGGGTCAGGGCTTCGAGGATCACCGTCGCCCAGCGTCGGTTAAAAGAACTTACTGACATGAGTTTGTCCGGTATCAAGAATGCGACACAGTATAAATAATAGAAAAATTTGGAATTTTGATATGAATCGGGAATGCGCGAATCAGTATTAATCCCTAAGGAGCAGAGAGCGCAGCCCGGCGGCTTTGTTTTCTATCTCCTGCCACTCCTGTTCCGGGTCAGATCCGCTGACGATCCCCGCCCCGGCGTAGAGCCGCAGCGCTGCGCCCTGGACGCGTGCAGAGCGCAGCGCCACGCAGAATTCACTTTGCTCAGGCGATAAATAACCGGCCGATCCGGCATACCACTCGCGGTCAAAAGGTTCCACATTCTGGATAAACGCACGCGCCGCCTGGCGCGGTAGCCCGGCCACCGCCGCCGTCGGCTGCAGAACATGCAGACACTGTTCATCGTCAGCGTGTTTGAGCTCGGTCCAGATGCAGCGCCGCAGATGCTGCACCTTCCGCAACCGCACGACCTGCGCGGGCAGCACCTCCAGGGTTTGAGTGTGATGCTGCAAGCGTTCGCAGATGTCCTCTACAACCAGCATATTCTCACGCTGATTTTTATCGTCTTTCATCAGCCAGTCGCCCAGACGCCGGGCCTGAGCGTCATCCGCGTGGCTGGCGACGGTGCCTGCCAGCGCTTCGGTGCGCAGCAACGTGCCGCGCCGACGCCACAGACGCTCGGGCGTAGAGCCCAGAAACGCGTTGCTGGCATCGAAAACCATGCAGAAGTGGTAACAGTTCAGGTTGAGCGCGCGGCTGGCTGCCATCAGGGCAACGGCATTTACCGGCTTATGGCATTGCAGATCGGTGGCGCGAGCGAGGACCACTTTTTCAAACTCACCGTGCGCGATAGTCTCCGTTGCCTGCCGTATAAGGCGCAGCCATTCCGGTTTTTGCGGCTGGTGCGTTTCGCGCTCCACCTGAACGGACAGCGGACGGATCGGTTTGGCGTCCTGAAGACTGCCTAAAAAACGCTGTGCCACCTGTGCATCGTCCTGAAGGGAACATTCACTCCACAGCTGCAGGCGCAGGGTGGCAACGCCGCCTGAACGTCGCCAGAGCAGGCGCGGTAAAAACAGGCTGCCCTTTTCCGGGGTAAAGGCGTTCAGGCCGCAGATGCGGGTGTCACTGGCTGCATGCTGCGTATGCAAAAACTCCGAGGCCAACGCGAGAGAAGAAAAATGGATAACAGCACCCAGCGCGGCCAGCTCTTCATCGCCGCTACGCTGCTGCCAGTAAAATTGGGGATAGCATTGCTGGGCACCCAGCCAGGCCAGGGGATCGAATGCATCGTTTAACGGGAAAGAGACGTCGAAATGACGTAAACCGGGTGTTGCGGGTAACGCTTGCGCCAGCCGTGTGCGCAGTTGCTCCAGCGCGAGGAATATCGAATGCACGCGAACCTCTCCCTGTTAAAACCTCGTATTATACGGGGTACCATAAGAAATATCAGTACCCACGTATAGGGAGTGGTTAACCGTTTAAAACGCTGTTAACGACGGGCTAAGAGCAGCCCCAGTACCAGCCCAACGGCAGCACCGGCGCCAATGCCTTGCCACGGTTTTTCATGCACGTAATCATCGGCACGATATACCGCTTTTTTCGCGCGGTAGTAGTAATTATCAGACGCATGGCTGACGCGGTTTTTAACTTCATGCAGTGCCTTTTCGGCACGCGCTTTAAGCTCAATATATTTCTGATCGGCAGGGTCGCCGGACGAACGTAACACCTCTTCCAGCGTCTCGCTCAGCAAGGCCAGGTCGTCGTCGATACGGGTATCCCAGGATTGAAATGACATATTTTTCTCCATGTTGTTACACCAGTCCGCTAACTATAGCCAACGACTCGCCATTACGCCTGCTTCGTTTCCCTCGCCATCCCGATATGCGGAATGCCATCTTCGTCATACACATCCGTCACTGGTGCAAAGCCAAAGTGCCCGTAAAAGGATTGAAGATGCGCCTGCGCGCCGAGGTATAACGCCTTGTCTGGCCACTGTTTTTCGCACGATGCCAGGGTTTTCTCCATCAGCTGATAGCCCAGTTTTTCACCGCGCGCTTTATCGCTGATGATGACGCGGCCAATCACCACCGGCTCGAAATCGTCGTCGCTTTTCAGAATCCTCGCATACGCCACCAGCTCGTTTTCGCGCCAGCCGAGGATATGACGGTTCTCGCCGACGAGGTCATCGCCATCGATGTCCTGATACGGGCAGGTTTGCTCAACAACAAAGACTTCGCAACGCAGCTTCAACAGGGCATACAGTGAATGAACGGTGAGTTCGCTATGGTGTAAATCTTGCCACTGGATCATGTCTGTCTCCTTACTGGGGTTCATCACGTTATACTAGACCCCTCCCCGTTCGGCAAAGGGCTGATTGCGTTATGGAACTGATTTTTCTGGGTACGTCCGCTGGCGTGCCAACCCGCTCACGAAACGTGACGGCGATCCTGCTGGATCTTCATCACCCCACCCGCGGCGGTCTGTGGCTGTTTGACTGCGGTGAAGGCACGCAGCACCAGCTGCTGCGTACCGTTTATCATCCGGGCAAGCTGGATAAAATTTTTATTACCCATCTGCACGGTGACCACCTTTTCGGCCTGCCCGGCCTGCTCTGCAGCCGCTCGATGGCCGGTAATGCCAACCCGCTGACGATTTACGGGCCGGCGGGTATCCGGGAATTTGTTGAAACGACGCTGCGCCTGAGCGGCTCGTGGACGGATTATCCGCTCGACGTGGTGGAGATCGCCGAAGGTCTGGTCTTCGACGATGGCGCGTATACCGTCACCGCTCAGCCGCTTAATCACCCGGTTGAGTGTTACGGCTATCGCATTGAAGAGCACGACAAACCCGGCGCGCTCGACGCCGCGGCCCTCATCGCTGACGGTATAAAACCCGGCCCGCTGTTCCAGCGTCTTAAGCAGGGAGAGACCGTCACGCTGGAAGACGGGCGCGTGGTGAACGGTCAGGACTACCTCGCGGCGCCGCAGCCGGGGAAAAAGCTGGCGATCTTTGGCGATACCGCGCCGTGCCCTTCCGCCCATCTGCTTGCACAGGGTGTAGATGTGATGGTACATGAAGCGACGCTTGAAACGGCGATGGAAGAGAAAGCCAACAGCCGGGGCCATAGCTCGACGCGTCAGGCGGCGCAGCTTGCCCGTGACGCGGGTGTCGGGAGATTGATCGTCACTCACGTTAGCTCGCGCTACGACGCGCGGGGATGTGCAAGCCTGCTGGCAGAGTGCCGTCACCTGTTCCCGGCGTGTGAGCTGGCGGAAGATTTCACTCAGGTCAGCGTTTAGTCCTTCATTTTTCCCTCAGGATGCCGATAACGATTAAAAGGTCAGCATTTCTCTTGAGGGTAGAATGGATAATTTCCAGAAAGATATTGATGACAGGGCGAATCTGACCCTGTCGAACCGTTTTGAACTGTTGCTGTTCCGTCTTGGCACCTCTCTGAACGAAAATAAGTCCGAGCTGTTTGGCATTAACGTGTTCAAGCTGCGCGAAATTGTGCCGATGCCGGCGTTCACCAAACCTGCGGGCATGAAGTCTCCGCTGATGGGGATGGTGAACATTCGCGACCAGGTGATCCCGGTGATTGACCTGGCCGCCGTGGCCGGATGCAAGCCGACGACCGGACTGAACATTCTGCTGATCACCGAATACGCCCGCAGCGTGCAGGCGTTTGCCGTGGAGTCCGTTGAGAACATCATGCGTCTGGACTGGAAACAGGTTCATGCGGCCGAAACCGCCGTCAGCGGGCGCTACATCACCAGCATCGCCTGTCTTGACGAGAAGACCGATACCAACGATCTGGCGATGGTGCTGGACGTTGAGCAGATCTTGTACGACATCACCCCGGCTAACCACGATCTGCACGCGACCAATCTGAAAACCACCAAATTCAATATCAAGCCGGGCTCGGTCGCGATTGTTGCGGAAGATTCCAAAGTGGCGCGCTCGATGCTGGAGAAAGGCCTGCAGGCGATGGAAATCCCCGCGCAGTTGCACATTACCGGTAAAGACGCATGGGAGAAAATTGGCATACTGGCGGCACAGGCGCAGGCTGAAGGGGTTCCCATCACCGATAAAATTGCACTGGTGCTGACCGACCTCGAAATGCCGGAGATGGACGGCTTTACGCTGACGCGCAAAATCAAAACCGATCCGTTCCTGAAGGATATTCCGGTGGTGATCCACTCGTCTCTGTCCGGCAACGCCAACGAAGACCATATTCGCAAAGTGAAGGCCGACGGGTATGTGGCGAAGTTTGAGCTGAACGAGCTGTCGTCGGTGATTGAGGAAGTGCTGGACCGCTCGATGAAGAAAATTGACGGGCCGTTGATTAGCCGGAAGCAGCTGGCTTAGTCGGGTGGCGCTTCGCTTACCCGACCTACAGAACCCGTAGGCCCTGCAAGCGTAGCGCCGCTGGGCAATAAAAAAACCCGCCGAGGCGGGTTTTTTGTTTTTACATTAATGGCATCGCTCGCTGCACGATATCAATCAGCGGCTGCGGATAGATACCGAAGATCAGCACCAGCAGCGCAGAGATAAGCACCACGATACCCCCGGCGCTGTACTGCCAGTTGGACGGTGCATCGCGGTTAAGCTGCTGAGGCGCGCTCAGGTACAGGCTCACGGCCACGCGCAGGTAGTAGTAGAGACCAATCGCGGAGCCGATAACGACACCCGCCGTCAGCCACCACAGACCCGCATGAACACCGACTGCCAGCACGTAGAACTTACCGATAAAGCCCAGCGTCATCGGGATACCCGCCAGCGAGAGCATCATTACGGTCATCACAGCAGACAGAATCGGACGGTGCCAGAACAGACCACGGTAGGAGAACAGTGAATCCGCATCCGGGCCACGGTACGGGCTGGACATCAGGCTCACCACGCCGAATGCGCCGAGGCTGCTGAACAGGTAACCCGCCAGATACACGCCCACGGCTTCCATCGACATCTCGCCGCTCTGCAGCGCAATCAGCGCCACCAGCAGGTAACCCAGGTGTGAGATAGACGAGTAGCCCAGCAGACGCTTGATGTTGGTCTGGCTCAGCGCCATCAGGTTACCGAAGATGATAGAGACGAAGGCGATAATGCCCAGCACCACGCGAACCGCTTCGCTGTCACCTACCGGTGCGTACAGGAACAGACGCATCACCACACCGAAGATAGCGATTTTGCTCGCTGTCGCCAGGAAGGTCGACACCGGAGCCGGTGCACCCTGGTATACGTCTGGCGTCCACAGGTGGAACGGCACCAGAGAGAGCTTGAAGCCGAGGCCAACAATCATCATGCCCAGACCCGCCAGCAGCAGCGGCTCGTGCAGCATGCCGTCGCCGAGGCTCTTGCCGATGGCCAAGAAGGAGAGATTACCCGTCTGTGCGTACAGCAGCGCGATACCGAACAGCAGGAACGACGAGGCAGCAGCGGACAAGATGGTGTACTTGATCGCCGCTTCCAGAGAGCGTTTCTGGCGGAAGGCGTAACCAATCAGGCCGAACAGCGGGAGTGAGATCAGCTCAATACCGAGGAACAGCGCGGCCAGATGGTTCGCGTTCGCCAGCAGAATGCCGCCCAGTGCGGCAATCAGTACCAGCAGGTAAAACTCTTCTTTGTTGTCGTTGTAGCCTTCAAGCCACGGGTACGCAAAGGTGCAGGTTGCCAGGCTCGCCAGCAGAACCAGACCGGTGTACAGCATGGCGTAACCGTCAACGCGCATCAGCGGCGTGACGTCCATCGCGCCCGCCTGGCCAACAAACCAGAGGGAGACTAACGCAGCGTTCAGACCCAAAACGGACAGGGTCGCATTCAGGAAGTGATTGCGTCGCCACGCAATGGAGAGCATCACAACCACCACCGTCAATCCGACGATCAGCAGCGGTAGCAGCGCGATCAGTTGTTGTGGAGTTATTGTCATGGCGAATTACGGCCTTGTAGTAGAAGCAGAATTAACAAACCACTGCTGGATGTTGCCCATCGCGCTATGCGAGGTATCCAGTATCGGCTGCGGATAGAAGCCCAACAGCACCAGCAGTACGACCAGCAGCAGGATGATGAACAGCTCACGCAGCGACATCCCCGGCAGTTCTTGTGCAGCAATTTCGCTCTTCGCTTTACCGAAGTAAGCGCGGTGCAGCATCGCCAGCGAGTACACGGAAGCGAACACCAGGCCAAAGGTGGAGATGACGGTAATCATCGGAACCACTTTGAAGCTGCCGAACAGAATCATAAATTCGCCGACGAAGTTACCGGTGCCCGGCATACCCAGGGTGGCAACCGCGAAGAACATGGAGAGCGCTGGCAGCCATTTCATTTTGCCCCACAGGCCGCCCATCATGCGCATGTCGCGAGTGTGCAGACGTTCATACAGCTGACCGCACAGGATGAAGAGACCCGCGGCGGACAGGCCGTGCGCAATCATCTGAATGACCGCGCCCTGGTACGCCAGCTGGCTGCCGGTGTAGATCGCAATCAGCACGAAGCCCATGTGGGAAACGGAGGTGTAGGCAATCAGACGCTTGATGTCGTACTGCGTGAAGGCCATCCACGCGCCGTAGAAGATACCGATCACGCCGAGCCACATGGCAATGGGTGCGAATTCAGCGGAGGCATTCGGGAACAGCGGCAGTGCGAAACGCAGCAGACCGTAGGCCGCCGTTTTAAGCAAGATGCCCGCCAGGTCAACGGAACCCGCCGTCGGTGCCTGAGAGTGCGCGTCTGGCAGCCAGCCGTGCAGCGGAACCACCGGCATTTTCACCGCGAAGGCAATGAAGAAGCCCAGCATCAGCAGGTATTCCACGCCGTGAGACATCGGGGTCTTCAGCAGCTCTTCATAGTTGAAGGTCCAAACACCGGTCGCATTGTAATGCACGAACACCAGCGCCAGGATGGCAATCAGCATCACCAGACCGCTCGCCTGGGTATAGATGAAGAACTTGGTTGCCGCCGTGATACGCGTTTTACCGTCGGACGCCTTATGGCCCCACAGCGCGATCAGGAAATACATCGGCACCAGCATCATCTCCCAGAAGAAGAAGAACAGGAACATGTCGATGGCAAGGAACACGCCGATCACGCCGCCCAGGATCCACATCAGGTTCAGGTGGAAGAAGCCCTGGTATTTTTCGATTTCTCGCCAGGAGCAAAGTACCGCCAGAACGCCGAGCAGGCCGGTCAGCACCACCATCAGCAGCGACAAACCATCAATCGCGAGGTGGATCGTAATGCCGAAACGCGGGATCCACGGCAGGATAAACTCAGACTGCCACTGCGGAATGCCCGCAGACTGGGTCAGAGAGTAGCCACCCTGCAACCAGAGTTGCAGGCCAAGTGCGAGCGTTAATCCCATGGTGATCAGCGCGATCCAGCGCGGCATCTTCACGCCAAAGCGTTCAGTCTGCCAGCACAGGAAGCCGCCGATGAAGGGAATTAATATTAGCCAGGGTAGTAACATGGCGATTTTTATTCCTTGTTAAAGTCCCTAAGGGACCGATTTTCAACAAATTCGACAAAATTCACGCGTTAGTGCGGTTTGTTGTGTCGGGTGGCGCTCACGCTTACCCGACCTACGCTCTCGTAGGCCCGGTAAGCGCAGCGCCACCGGGCAAAACCACTATCGCAACACCATCAGCAGCGCCAGCACGACAACCGCACCGATGCTCATGGATGCCACATACCAGCGCAGATAACCGTTCTCGCTGTACAGCAGGCCTTTACCTGCAAAGCGGGAGAGGATCGCCGGGATATTCATCAGGCTGTTCAGCGGGTCGCGTTTTACCAGCCACGCGATGCCCAGGAACGGCTTAACGAAGATCATGTCGTACAGCCAGTCGAAGCCCCACGCGTTGTACCACCAGGTGCCCAGCAGACGGCCCGGCGCACTGTTGGCAACGGCAGTCACCAGCGTGCGTTTACCCAGCCACAGCCATGCAGCAATCAGGATGCCCGCGATAGCAACCACGCCGGAGGTGATTTCAAGCGTCAGAACGCGACCGTGCTCAAGCTCGGTTGTCGCCGGGAGTACGCCCTGCAGCGGTGGCACAATCATCGCGCCAACGAAGGTGGAGAGTACCAGCAGCACAATCAGCGGCAGGTGATGGGTGATCCCCTTCCCTGCGTGAGCGTGAATTTGTTCTTTACCGTGGAATACGATGAAAATCATACGGAAGGTATACAGGGAGGTCATGAACGCACCGACCAGACCCGCAACCATCAGATTGATATGACCATTCGCCATGGCACCCGCAAGGATTTCGTCCTTACTGAAGAAGCCCGCGGTGATCAGCGGCAGTGCCGCCAGCGCCGCGCCGCCCACCAGGAAGCAGACATACACCAGCGGGATAGACTTACGCAGTCCGCCCATCTTGAAGATATTCTGCTCGTGGTGGCAGGCCAGGATCACCGAACCGGATGAAAGGAACAGCAGCGCTTTAAAGAACGCGTGCGTCATCAGGTGGAAAATAGCTGCGTCCCACGCCTGAACGCCCAGCGCCAGGAACATGTAACCAATCTGGCTCATGGTGGAGTACGCGAGAACGCGTTTGATGTCGGTCTGCACCAGTGCGGCAAAGCCTGCCAGCACCAGCGTGACCGCACCGACGATACCCACCAGATGCAGAATTTCCGGGGTCATCAGGAACAGGCCATGGGTACGCGCAATCAGGTAAACACCCGCGGTTACCATGGTCGCGGCGTGGATCAGCGCGGAGACAGGCGTTGGACCCGCCATCG
This sequence comes from Enterobacter sp. RHBSTW-01064, assembly GCF_014103035.1. Classification (NCBI taxonomy): domain Bacteria; kingdom Pseudomonadati; phylum Pseudomonadota; class Gammaproteobacteria; order Enterobacterales; family Enterobacteriaceae; genus Enterobacter; species Enterobacter sp. RHBSTW-01064. The sequence continues at coordinate 937,262 of NZ_JABXOU010000001.1, forward strand.
CGTCGGCCAGCCATGTCTGCAGCGGCAGCTGCGCGGATTTACCCACAGCGCCACCCAGCAGCATCAGCGTTGCCCACCACAGCATGTTGTTGCCTGCTTCGAAGTGCGCCGGCGCCAGTTCCACCATTTCGCGGAAGTTCAGCGTGCCCAGTTCGTTATAGAGAATGAACAGCGCGAAAGCGAGGAACACGTCACCCACGCGGGTCACGACGAACGCTTTCATGGCCGCTGCGCCATTCTTCGGATCGGTGTAGTAGAAACCGATCAGCAGGTAAGAACACAGACCCACGCCTTCCCAGCCCAGGTACATCAGCAACAGGTTATCGGCCAGCACCAGAACAACCATGCTGGCGATAAACAGGTTGGTGTAGGCGAAGAAGCGGGAGTAGCCCTCTTCACCGCGCATATACCAGGAGGCGAACATGTGGATCAGGAAGCCCACGCCGGTGACAACGGAGAGCATGGTCAGAGACAGACCATCCAGCACCAGGTTGAAACCGATGTTGAAATCACCGACCGACATCCACGTCCACAGCGGCACGCTGAAAGGCTGACGTCCGTTGTTAAAGAAGTCGATACCCGCATACGCTGTAACCAGCGCAGCCAGACCGATTGAGCCGATACCCACGGTCGCAGACAGATTCTCAGACCAGCGGCCGCGAGAAAACGCCAGCAGCACGAAGCCAATCAGCGGAAAAATAATGGTTAAGGCAAGCATGTTCATCCACGCAACTCACTTACTGAATCGATGTTCAGGTTCTGGCGGCGACGATGGAGCTGCAGCAACAGCGCCAGGCCAATACTCGCTTCGGCAGCCGCAAGGCTGATGGCGAGAATGTACATCACCTGACCGTCGGCCTGGCCCCAGTAGCTCCCGGCGACAACGAAGGCCAGCGCGGAGGCGTTAATCATGATTTCCAGACCAATCAGCATAAACAGCAGATTGCGGCGGATAACCAGACCGGTTAAGCCCAGAACGAACAAAATCGCAGCGAGGATCAGTCCATGTGTTAAGGGGATCATGCGCGCTCCTCCGTTTTTCTTTTCGCGCGGTCATCAGTGCGGTTGCTCAGCACCTCGCCAACACGCTCTTCGCGGCCGACGTGGAAGGCAACAACCAGACCTGCCAGCAGCAGCATTGACGCCAGTTCAACCGCCAGAACGTAAGGGCCAAACAGAGCAATACCCACTGTCTTAGCGCTGATTGGCGTACCGTCGATGCCCTGATCGTTCACGCCCAGAATGGCGTAAACAATCACCACCAGCATGATGGCCGACAGAATTGCCGGACCAATCCACACCTGCGGTTTTAACCACTGACGTTCCTGCTCAATTTCAGAGCCGCCCAGGTTCAGCATCATCACCACGAACACGAACAGCACCATGATGGCACCGGCGTAGACGATGATTTCCAGCGCACCGGCGAAGTGCGCGCCCAGCGCAAAGAACACCCCGGAAATGGCCAGCAGCGAAATGATTAAGTACAGCAGCGCATGCACCGGATTGGTGTGCGTGATCACTCGCAGCGTAGCCAGGATGGCGATAAGGCCACAGATATAAAAAGCGAATTCCATTGCCCTCTCCTTACGGTAACAGGCTCTTGACGTCGATAGGCTTAGCTTCGTTCTCTGCTTCGCCCTTATCTTTGCCGTCGATTGCCATACCCGCCATCCGGTAGAAGTTATATTCCGGGTATTTGCCCGGACCGGAAATCAGCAGATCCTCTTTCTCGTACACCAGGTCCTGACGCTTGTACTCACCCAGTTCGAAGTCTGGAGTCAGCTGAATCGCCGTGGTTGGGCACGCTTCTTCACACAGACCGCAGAAGATGCAGCGTGAGAAGTTGATGCGGAAGAACTCAGGGTACCAGCGGCCATCTACCGTCTCGGCTTTTTGCAGAGAGATACAGCCTACCGGGCACGCTACCGCACACAGGTTACAGGCAACGCAGCGCTCAGAACCGTCCGGATCGCGCGTCAGCACGATACGGCCACGGTAGCGCGGCGGCAGATATACCGGCTCTTCCGGGTACATCTGGGTTTCGCGTTTGGCAAACGCGTGCAGGCCGATCATCCAGATACTGCGTACCTGGGTGCCGAAACCTACTAATAATTCTTTTAAGGTCATGGTCTAAAGCCCCTTATGGCTGCTGCCAGAGAATGACAGCCGCCGTTACCAACAAGTTGACGAGCGTCAGCGGCAGGCACACTTTCCAGCCGAAGGACATTACCTGGTCATAACGCGGACGCGGTAAGGACGCACGAATCAAAATGAACATCATCATAAAGAACGCGGTTTTCAGCGCGAACCAGATGAACGGCGGTAAGAACGGGCCATGCCAGCCACCAAAGAACAGCGTTACCATCAACGCGGAAATGGTGACGATACCGATGTACTCGCCCACGAAGAACAGACCGAATTTCATACCGGAATATTCAATGTGGTAACCGTCGGCCAGTTCCTGTTCGGCTTCTGGCTGGTCAAACGGGTGACGGTGACACACCGCCACGCCCGCGATAGCAAAGGTAATAAACCCAAAGAACTGCGGGATAACGTTCCAGATGTCGGCCTGGTTGTTGACGATGTCGGTCATGTTAAATGAACCGGCCTGCGCCACCACGCCCATCAGGGAGAGACCCAGGAACACTTCGTAGCTCAGCGTCTGCGCGGAAGCACGCATTGCACCCAGCAGCGAGTATTTGTTGTTACTGGACCAGCCTGCGAACAGCACCGCGTAAACCGCGAGGCCTGCCATCATCAGGAAGAACAGAATGCCGATGTTCAGGTCAGCGACCACCCAGGTCGGGCTGACCGGAACGATAGCAAACGCCAGCAGCAGCGAGGTGAAGGCGATCATCGGTGCCAGAGTAAAGATCACGCGGTCCGAGAAGCGCGGGATCCAGTCCTCTTTAAAGAACATCTTGATCATGTCCGCGACCAGCTGGAGTGAACCACCCCAGCCCACGCGGTTCGGTCCGTAACGGTTCTGGAACAGACCGAGCAGACGACGTTCACCAAAGCTCATGAACGCGCCGCAGGTGACCACCACCAGCAGAATCACAACCGCTTTCAGAATGCTCAGCAGGATGTCGATAAGATCCGGCGTTAACCAACTCATGCTTTTGCCTCCTGCAGGTTATCAAGACGCGCACCCGCCAGTACCGGCGCGATGCCAGGCATACCCATTGGCAGACCCACCTGCCCTGCTGTCAGACCTTCAGAGATAATCAGCGGCAGGCTGATTGTCTGGCCGTCATAGCTAAAGGCAATGTTTGCGCCCGCGTTAACGCCAAGCTTCGCGGCATCCGCCGGGTTGAGCTTGATGTACGGCTGCGGCATGCGGGTCTGGAAGACCGGTGAACGCTGGGACAGCTCGTCGCTACCGAACAGATGGTAGTACGGCGCGATACGCCAGTTGCCATCCTGGGCCTGGAAGCTCGCCGGTACGGTGGTGAAGAAGTCCAGACCGGTTTCGGAGGCTTCAATCAGACGCACGCCCGGATCGCCGTGACGCAGGGAGCCACCCACTTCAGCCTGGAACTTGTTCCATGCCTGCGGGGAGTTCCAGCCCGGAGCCCATGCGAATGGGATTTGCGAACGCGGCGCAGACGGCTGGTTGTTCCCTTCCATGGAGAAGGCGAACATGGTGTCTTTATCCTGCGGCTGGCGCGGTTCGTGCACGCTGATATTGGCACGCATCGCAGTACGACCGCTGTAACGGTGCGGTTCACGCGCCAGTTTCTGGCCGCGAATGCGGAAGCTTGCTTCAGGCGCGGCATCTTTAATGCCTGCCAGCTGAGGCAGTTTTTCGACTACCGCGTCGATAACGTGGTCGAGCTGCGTCCAGTCCACTTCACGGCTCTGCACGGTGCTGTGCAGGGAGTGCAGCCAGCGCCAGCTTTCCAACATCACGGTGTTGCTGTCGTAGTAGGCAGGGTCATAAACCTGGAAGAAACGCTGTGCGCGGCCTTCGTTGTTGATAACGGTACCGTCGCTTTCTGCGAAGCTTGCCGCAGAGAGCACCAGGTGCGCTTTATCCATAATCGCCGTGCGCTGATGGTCAATCACCATCACCAGCGGCGCTTTGGAGAGCGCGGCGTCAACGCGAGCAGCAGAGGCATGGCGATGCAGATCGTTTTCCAGCACCACAACGGCATCTGCAGAACCGGATTCCAGTTCGCTTAACGCTGCTTCCAGCGAGCCGCCGCCGATCATACCCAGACCGATGCTGTTCACCGCACGGGCAATCATGGTCACACCGACGTCCGCACCGCGGCCTTTCAGGGCTTTGGCAACGTTGGCTGCCGCCTGAATGATCTCGGCGCTACCGGCGTTGGTCCCGGAAATAATCAGCGGTTTTTTCGCACCGGCCAGGGCCTGAACAATCACGTCGACCTTGTTCTGCAGGTCGCGATCCAGCTCAACGGCCGGTGAGCTGTTGTCCAGCGCGTGGGCAATCGCAAAGCCGAGGCGCGCCTGATCTTCAACCGGTGCGCAGTAGGTCCACGCGGCGATGTCGTCCAGACGGGTATTGTCAACGTTGGTCACAAACAGAGGATGCTTCGCGCGCTGACCGATGTTCAGGATTGCCGCAATCTGCCAGTCGGCCACTTTCTGCGCCGCTGCCATTTCACGTGCTTTCCCCTTCACCGCCTGACGAACCGCCAGTGCCGCGCGTGCGCCGGTCTGCGTCAGGTCTTCACCCAGCACCAGAACCGCATCATAAGATTCAATTTCGCGCAGCGCAGGGGTGTGGACACCGCCTTCACGCAGCACTTTCAGTACCAGCTGCAGACGTTCCTGCTCGCCCTGAGCGATACCGGTATAGAAGTTTTCCGCCCCAACCAGCTCGCGCAACGCAAAGTTGCTTTCGATACTGGCGCGCGGGGAGCCGATACCGATCACTTTCTTCGACTGGCGCAGAATATCTGCCGCGCCCTGCATCGCCTGTTCAGCGTTCAGGGTAATGAAGTCGTCGCCACGGCGCTGAACCGGCTGACGCGGACGGTCTTTCAGGTTGACATAGCCATAGCCGAAACGACCGCGGTCGCAGAGGAAGTAGTGGTTAACGGTACCGTTATAACGGTTTTCGATACGGCGCAGTTCGCCGTAACGCTCACCCGGACTGGTGTTACAGCCGAGGGAACACTGCTGGCAGATGCTTGGCGCAAACTGCATGTCCCATTTACGGTTGTAACGCTCGGAGTGGGTTTTATCCGTGAATACGCCGGTCGGGCAGATTTCTACCAGGTTACCGGAGAATTCGCTTTCAAGCGTACCGTCTTCCGGACGACCGAAGTAGACGTTGTCATGTGCGCCATACACGCCCAGATCCTGACCGTCTGCGTAGTCTTTGTAGTAACGCACGCAGCGGTAGCAGGCGATGCAGCGGTTCATTTCGTGAGAGATGAACGGCCCCAGATCCTGATTACGGTGGGTACGCTTGGTAAAGCGATAGCGACGGAAGCTGTGACCGGTCATGACAGTCATATCCTGAAGGTGGCAGTTACCGCCCTCTTCACAAACCGGACAGTCGTGCGGGTGGTTGGTCATCAACCATTCCACCACGCTTTCGCGGAACTGTTTGGCTTCTTCGTCATCAATCGAAATAAAGGTGCCTTCGGTGGCTGGCGTCATACAGGACATCACCAGGCGACCACGCGTGTCTTCCGCGTTTTGATATTGCTTCACCGCACACTGGCGGCAAGCACCGACGCTGCCCAGCGCCGGATGCCAGCAAAAGTACGGAATATCGAGGCCAAGAGACAGACAAGCTTCCAGCAGGTTGTCCGCCCCGTTGACTTCGTATTCTTTGCCGTCTACATGAATCGTAGCCATTAGCATGCTTCCAGTTGTCTCGGTCGAAACCGAGCGTTAATCAAAATTCTGTTTTTACCAGCGCGCTTTCAGCAGGTTCGGCTGAATCCCATTGATTGAATGGGTATTGCTGAACGGCTGCTTGATGCCTGCTTCGAATTCGTCGCGGAAATATTTAATCGCGCTCTGCAGCGGCTCGACGGCACCCGGTGCGTGGGCACAGAAGGTTTTGCCTGGGCCTAAGAATCGACACAGTTGCTCAAGTGTCTCGATATCGCCAGGCTGGCCTTCGCCACGTTCGATTGCACGCAGGATCTTCACGCTCCACGGCAGACCGTCACGGCACGGTGTACACCAGCCGCAGGACTCGCGGGCGAAGAACTCTTCCAGGTTACGCACCAGCGAGACCATGCCGATCTCGTGGTCGACGGCCATCGCCAGCGCCGTACCCAGACGGCTGCCTGCTTTACCAATGCTTTCGAATTCCATCGGCAGATCGAGGTGGGCTTCGGTCAGGAAGTCAGTCCCTGCCCCACCCGGCTGCCAGGCTTTAAATTTCAGGCCATCGCGCATGCCGCCGGCGTAGTCTTCAAGAATTTCGCGCGCGGTGGTACCGAACGGCAGTTCCCAGACGCCAGGATTTTTAACGCGACCGGAGAAGCCCATCAGCTTGGTACCGGCATCTTTGCTTGAAGAGATGCCCTGATACCATTCAACGCCGTTGGCGAGAATCGCAGGAACGTTACACAGGGTTTCGACGTTGTTTACGCAGGTCGGTTTACCCCATACGCCGGAGCTTGCCGGGAACGGTGGCTTAGAGCGCGGGTTCGCACGGCGACCTTCCAGGGAGTTAATCAGCGCGGTTTCTTCACCGCAGATATAACGCCCAGCACCGGTGTGCACGAACAGTTCGAAGTCAAAGCCGGTGCCCAGGATGTTTTTCCCAAGCAGACCCGCTTCGGTGGCTTCCGCAATCGCGCGACGCAGGTTTTCTGCCGCTTCGATGTACTCACCGCGCAGGAAGATGTAGCCACGGTACGCTTTCAGCGCAAACGCGGAAATCAGCATGCCTTCCACCAGCAGGTGCGGCAGCTGCTCCATCAGCAGGCGGTCTTTATAAGTGCCCGGCTCCATTTCATCGGCGTTACACAGCAGGTAACGGATGTTCATGGATTCGTCTTTCGGCATCAGGCTCCACTTCAGACCGGTGGAGAAGCCCGCACCGCCGCGCCCTTTCAGGCCAGAGTCTTTTACCGCGTTAACGATGTCGTCCGGCGCCATGCCGCCAAGGGCTTTACGCGCGCCGGCATAGCCGTTTTTGCTTTCGTATTCTTCAAGCCATACCGGCTGTTTGTCATCGCGCAGACGCCAGGTCAGCGGATGCGTCTCAGCAGTACGAATTACAGTTTTCATTTGTACTGCTCCAGCAGGTCAGGAATCGCTTCCGGCGTCAGATGGCTGTGAGTGTCCTCATCAATCATCATGGTCGGCCCCTTGTCGCAGTTACCCAGGCAGCAGGTCGGCAGCAGAGTAAAGCGTCCATCGAACGTGGTCTGGCCCGGCTTGATATTGAGCTTCTTCTCAATCGCAGCCTGAATACCCTGATAACCGGTGATGTGGCAGACAACGCTGTCACAGTAGCGGATCACATGGCGGCCAACCGGCTGACGGAAGATCTGGCTGTAGAACGTGGCTACGCCTTCTACGTCACTCGCCGGAATACCCAGCACTTTTGCGATCTCGTAGATCGCCCCATCCGGCACCCAGCCACGCTGTTTCTGTACGATTTTCAGCGCTTCAATGGACGCCGCACGCGGGTCTTCGTAGTGGTGCATCTCATGCTCAATGGCGGCACGTTCTGCTTCACTCAGCTCAAAAGCCTCGGTCTGTGGTTGTTGATTCTCGTGCATAATTAGCGGTCCACATCTGACATAACAAAATCGATACTACCCAGATACACAATCAGGTCGGAGACCAGACTGCCGCGAATGGCGGCCGGGATCTGCTGCAGGTGCGCGAAGCTTGGCGTACGCACGCGGGTACGGTAGCTCATGGTGCTGCCGTCGCTGGTCAGGTAGTAACTGTTGATACCCTTGGTCGCTTCAATCATCTGGAAGGATTCTTGCGCCGGCATGACCGGACCCCAGGAAACCTGCAGGAAGTGGGTGATCAGGGTTTCGATATGTTGCAGCGTGCGCTCTTTTGGCGGCGGCGTCGTCAGCGGGTGATCCGCTTTGAACGGGCCTTCCGGCATGTTGTTGAGGCACTGCTCAAGGATGCGCAGACTCTGGCGCAGCTCTTCCACTTTCAGCATCACGCGGGTATAGCAGTCGGAAACACCGCCGCCCACCGGGACTTCAAAGTCGAAGTTCTCGTAGCCAGAGTAAGGACGGGCTTTACGCACGTCGAAATCAATACCGGTCGCACGCAGACCTGCACCTGTCGTCCCCCACTCCAGCGCTTCTTTCGCGCCGTAGGCTGCAACGCCCTGAGAACGACCTTTCAGGATGGTGTTACGCAGCGCGGCTTTCTCGTAAGACGCCAGACGTTTTGGCATCCAGTCGAGGAATTCACGCAGCAGACGGTCCCAGCCGCGCGGCAGATCGTGAGCCACACCGCCGATGCGGAACCAGGCCGGGTGCATACGGAAACCGGTAATCGCTTCCACCAGATCGTAGATTTTCTGACGGTCGGTAAAGGCGAAGAATACCGGGGTCATCGCGCCGACGTCCTGAATGAACGTGGAGATGTACAGCAGGTGGCTGTTGATACGGAACAGTTCTGACAACATGACGCGAATCACGTTAACGCGATCCGGCGTGGTGATACCCGCCAGTTTCTCAACGGCCAGCACGTATGGCATTTCGTTGACGCAGCCGCCGAGGTACTCGATACGGTCGGTATACGGAATGTAGCTGTGCCAGGACTGACGCTCGCCCATCTTCTCGGCACCACGGTGGTGGTAGCCGATGTCAGGCACGCAGTCGACAATCTCTTCGCCGTCAAGCTGAAGAATGATACGGAATGCACCGTGCGCAGACGGGTGGTTCGGACCGAGGTTGAGGAACATGAAGTCCTCGTTTTCAGTACCGCGCTTCATGCCCCAGTCTTCCGGCTTGAAGGTCAGCGCTTCCATCTCCAGATCCTGCTTGGCTTTGGTCAGCTCAAACGGGTCGAATTCGGTTGCACGTGCCGGGTAGTCTTTACGCAGCGGGTGGCCGGTCCAGGTCTGCGGCATCATGATGCGCGTCAGGTGCGGGTGGCCGTCAAAGGTCATGCCGAACATTTCCCAGGTTTCACGCTCGTACCAGTTCGCGTTCGGGAAAAGTTTGGTGATCGTCGGCAGATGCATGTCGTTTTCAGACAATGCCACCTTGAGCATGATATCCGTATTACGGTCTATTGAGATCAGGTGGTAGAAAACGGAAAAATCCGCAGCAGGGAGACCCTGGCGGTGAGTACGCAGACGTTCATCCATGCCGTGTAAGTCAAACAGCATGACGTAAGGTTTCGGCAATTTCTTGAGGAAATCGACCACTTCCAGTAATTGTTCACGCTTCACCCAAACAACGGGTACCCCGGTGCGGGTGGCCTGAACAGTAAAGGCATCCGGCCCAAAACGGTTGCGCAGTTCGCCAACGACTGGGTCATCGAGATGATCCCGTGTCTGCCAGGCGGCTTCTTGCGCGGTTAAGTCGGTCATATTGTTCACCATTGCAAATGGTCCGTGGTGACTGTTAAGCCTGGCTTCGCGCTATTTGAGTAGTGATATGCGAAGGTGTTCTCCAGGCCCACAGGCGCAAATTAAATTTCGTCAGGCGTACGTAGGTTGGTGACGGCAATACGTTCACCACGTTTACGCTCGCGCTCGGACTGCATGTTCGCGCGATACACACCCTGATCGCCAACAACCCACGACAGTGGGCGACGTTCTTTACCGATAGACTCCTGCAGCAGCATCAGCGCCTGCATGTAAGCTTCCGGACGCGGCGGGCAGCCCGGAATGTAGACATCCACCGGGATAAACTTATCTACGCCCTGCACGACGGAATAAATGTCGTACATACCGCCAGAGTTTGCACATGCGCCCATGGAGATAACCCATTTTGGCTCCAGCATCTGGTCATAAAGACGCTGAATAACCGGGGCCATCTTGGTAAAGCACGTACCGGCCACCACCATCAGGTCAGCCTGACGTGGGGAAGCACGCAGTACCTCTGCCCCAAAACGCGCAACGTCATGCACCGCAGTGAATGACGTCACCATTTCAACGTAGCAGCAAGAAAGGCCAAAGTTGTAAGGCCAGATGGAGTTCTTACGACCCCAGTTGACCATATCGTGCATGGCATGTTCGAGCTTGCCCATGTACACGCTTTTATTGACTTCTTGCTCCAGGGGGTCGGTTACGATCTCCTGTTTTTGCAGGGGGTAACGGTCATTCTCACCGTTAGGATCTATGCGGGTGAGCGTATAATCCATCTTATTGCCTCGCTGTTACTGCTGACGATTAGAGATACTGTTTTCCGGGTTGATCTGCTCACGGCGTGAACGCGCAGGCGTCCAGTCCAGCGCGCCAATACGCACCAGATAAACCAGACCGGCCAGTAACACTAAAATGAAAATTGCGGCCTCGACAAAGCCCACCCAACCACTTTCGCGAATGGAGGTCGACCATGCGAAAAGGTAAAGCGCTTCCACGTCGAAGATGACGAAGAACATGGCTACCAGATAGAACTTGGCAGACAGGCGTAAGCGAGCGGTACCTACGGAATCAATACCTGATTCGAAAGGTGTGTTTTTGTGCCTTGCGCGGGCGCGACCGCCCAGGAACCAGCCGCCGACTAACATCAGGCAGCACAGGCCAATGGCTACAATAAGAAAGATTGCGAATGCCCAGTGATGAGCGATGACTTCTGTGGATGTTGACATACTCATTGCTTACTCATCAAAAGTGATACCGACGACACTGCTCTTGCTGGCAGATGGGCATCACATCGATTCATGGGGAGGAACAAATAACCTTACACTAACTGTCAGAAATGAGACATAGACAGCAAAATGATGGGGTTTTTTACTCCTTTCTATAACCTTTTGTCAACTTTAACAAAGGTTTCTTCACATTAAATGACATCAAGCGATTCTCATTAACATTTCATGCCCTTTTAACCCTGGTGGGTACCTGACTTTACGTCAAATGCATGTTGTTGAATCGTGTCCGTTTTGGAAGTAAAAAAAATAACCCTCCTATTTTGACAGGATTTGCCAACGATTCCTCCCCCCAAATAGGAGTATTTTCTTGATCTGAGACACGCTTTTGTTAATTCAATCAAGAAACCGGCAACATATTTCCTGTTTTTTTAACATTGAACGGGGAAGCGGCAAGTCAGAACGGAAAACGAACACGATTTAACCAAAAGCATTTAGCTCATTGATATTCAAAGCTTACCTGATGAAACCCTGTATTCGGAAAGGGTATTTTTACCAAAAAAAAACCACTTCACGCGAAAATCGCGCGAGTGGCTCTTTTTTACACTTACAATTTGTTACGAGAATTTTGAGTGTTTGATCACTCAAAGTCCCCTTCAACGATCAGGGAGTCATCCCCCCCTTCCGGAGTAACATGCTCGTATTGCCAGGGGTTATGGTAGTTTTCCATCGCCTCAAACACGACTTTCGCCAGCTCGTTATTGCTGGTTGCGTTGTGGCATAACAGATACTCCGTATCCGGCAACGCAGGAAGACCATCACTTTTACCCAACACGCGGAGGTCCGGACTCATCATTTCCACCGGACGCGCTGTTACGCCGAGCCCCGCTTTCACGGCAGCTCGAACAGCGGGTAGCGTTGAGGCCACATAGGCCAAACGCCACGGAATGTTGGCCTCGTTGAGCGCCGACAGCACCATATCCCGGAACGGACTTGGATCATCCAGTAAGACCAATGGAATGGGCTCACCTTGTTGCAGTACATATTCAGCCGCGCAATACCAATGCGTTGGAGAAGTCCGCAGCGTCAGGCAATCAAATTGCCCAGGACGATGCGTCGTGACCACCAGATCCACTTCATTCTCTTTGAGCATCTCAATCATAAAGGCATTACGCTTTACGCTAACATCCAGCGCAAGCTTCGGATAAACCGAACTGATACGATTGAGAAGAAACGGCAATATCGTATCCGCTGACTCATCAGATGCCCCTAATGTTAACACCCCCTGGAGGTTGCTAAACATTAAAGACATACATGCTTCATCATTAAAGCGAAGTATTTTCCTGGCATAACCCAGTAGCTGGATACCGTGTTCCGTTAAGAGCTTATTACGTCCATGACGTGCAAAAAGCTCTTTACCGACAAGTTGCTCCAGCCGCTGCATTTGCTGGCTAACGGCAGACTGGGTTCGGCAAACTGCGGCAGCAGCTGCTGCAAAAGTGTTGAGATCGGCGACCGCAACAAACGTTCTCAGCAGATCGAGGTCGAGATTCATTATCGGACGATTTGCATTTATCATATCTATTCACTTTCAGGTTGCTCGTGCGGAGCTGCCCGGGTTGAAGCTGTGTGTAACAGTTAAGCAATTCCCTCTGAAGGTTTCCCTCGCATCCCGGCCCGGCAGACTGCCTGACAGATAGTTATTGTGCTGCTGTATATCAACAGTCAGAAAGCACGTTTCATGACGTTATTTTTATTCTCTTAAACGTTCAGAATATTTAGATGTTCGCAGGTTTCTGTAAATTACATTAAAGGTATGACACCTTTACGGCCATCTTTATCGCAGCGCGGTTAACGTAGCAGGATGTGTTCGGCACACACCAGCCAGAGATAAATCCAACAATAACAATCAATTAATTTAGAAGAGCGGATCCAGATATACAAAACATAGGGCTCTGGTACCCGCTTTCCTGAAAGACATCTTAACCCAAATCCACTTTATTTATAAGTCTTATTGCAATATTAAGGATTAAGAGGGGCTGTTAAGCCTCTCAACTAATTTTATTAAAATTAACTAAAGTTGCATTTTGTTGGTTAATAATAAATAAATTTTAATTTAGATTAAGACCATTCATTAATAACACTTAACATTAATTTCACATGAGTAACTTTTAGCCTAAGCATACTATTCCAACAGTCTGTCTCGAAGCATCTGATTTTACGAAAAGTCACTTAGGGGAACTTCTTACTGCGTATTGGGCATGTTTTTTATTTTTATCAGCACAATATACAATCCAATTCAAAATAAACAGCACAATAAACTTCAGAACATATCTATCACATTACTTTAGCACAACAGAACCTACTGCAAGCAGTGAAATAGATTCCACAGGAATTGACGCGTTGTACAAAATCTTCTCCTGTACACCCTTCAAAACGAAGCGAGGGGGGAGTACATTGTTCCGTGCAGACTTCCACGGCAGGGAGTGGCAATACTAGCGAAAAGGTTAAAGGTTCATGTCCCCTATCGAAAAATCCAGCAAACTAGATAACGTCTGTTACGACATCCGCGGCCCGGTTCTGAAAGAGGCCAAACGCCTTGAAGAAGAAGGCAATAAGGTTCTGAAACTCAACATTGGTAACCCTGCGCCATTTGGTTTTGAAGCGCCGGATGAAATTCTGGTTGATGTGATCCGCAACCTTCCTACTGCACAAGGCTACTGCGATTCAAAAGGACTCTATTCCGCGCGTAAAGCCATCATGCAGCACTATCAGGCGCGCGGTATGCGTGACGTTACCGTTGAAGATATCTATATCGGCAACGGCGTCTCTGAACTGATTGTGCAAGCGATGCAGGCGCTGCTGAACAGCGGCGACGAAATGCTGGTACCTGCGCCGGACTACCCGCTGTGGACGGCGGCCGTGTCGCTGTCGAGCGGTAAAGCTGTTCATTATCTCTGTGACGAGTCCTCTGACTGGTTCCCGGACCTTGATGATATTCGCGCGAAAATTACGCCTCGCACGCGTGGCATCGTGATCATTAACCCGAACAACCCGACGGGTGCGGTCTATTCGAAAGAACTGCTGATGGAGATCGTCGAGCTCGCCCGCCAGCACAACCTGATCATTTTTGCCGACGAAATCTACGACAAAATCCTGTACGACGCGGCACAACACCACTCGATCGCTGCGCTGGCCCCGGATCTGCTGACCGTCACCTTTAACGGCCTGTCTAAAACTTACCGCGTAGCCGGTTTCCGTCAGGGTTGGATGGTACTGAACGGTCCGAAAAAGCACGCCAAAGGCTACATTGAAGGGCTGGAAATGCTGGCGTCGATGCGTTTATGTGCCAACGTTCCTGCACAGCACGCGATCCAGACGGCGCTCGGCGGCTACCAAAGCATTAGCGAGTTTATCGTTCCCGGTGGTCGCCTGTATGAACAGCGTAACCGCGCGTGGGAATTGATCAACGATATTCCTGGCGTCTCCTGCGTGAAACCTAACGGCGCGCTCTATATGTTCCCGAAAATTGACGCTAAGCGCTTCAATATTCACGACGACCAGAAGATGGTGCTCGACTTCCTGCTGCAGGAAAAAGTGCTGCTGGTTCAGGGTACGGCGTTTAACTGGCCGTGGCCGGATCACGTGCGCATTGTGACCCTGCCGCGCGAAGATGACCTCGAAATGGCCATCAGCCGCTTCGGGCGCTTCCTCTCTGGATACCATCAGTAACGTTGCCTTTCTGCCGGGTGGCGCTGCGCTTGCCCGGCCTACAAAATCCGCAAATTTGCATCTTGCCTCCCCTCCCCGCACAATGAACGCCTGTCGCAGTAAAGACAAAAGGTAACCTATGAGTCAGAGTCATTTCTTTGCCCACCTCTCCCGCCTGAAGCTGATCAACCGCTGGCCGCTGATGCGCAACGTCCGCACGGAAAATGTTTCAGAGCACAGTCTGCAGGTTGCGATGGTCGCTCATGCGCTGGCCGCCATAAAGAACCGCAAATTTAACGGGCAGGTCAACGCTGAACGTATTGCCCTGCTGGCGATGTACCATGATGCCTCGGAAGTACTGACCGGCGATCTGCCGACGCCAGTGAAATATTTCAACTCGCAGATTGCGCAGGAATATAAGGCGATTGAGAAGATTGCTCAGCAGAAGCTGATCGATATGGTGCCGGATGAATTACGCGATATCTTTGAGCCGCTTATCGATGAACATCAGTACACGGAAGATGAAAAGTCGCTGGTGAAGCAGGCCGACGCGCTTTGTGCCTACCTGAAATGTCTGGAAGAGCTGTCTGCAGGGAATAACGAGTTTTTACTGGCGAAAACGCGTCTGGAAAAAACGCTGGAGTCCCGCCGCAGCGAAGAGATGGATTATTTTATGCAGGTATTTGTGCCGAGCTTCCATCTGTCGCTGGATGAGATTAGCCAGGATTCCCCCCTCTGACTGTCGCCCAGCGGCGCTGCGCTTGCAGGGCCTACGGTTTGTAGGCCGGGTAAGGCGCAGCCGCCACCCGGCAATATTCTCAGAACGGGAACAGGACCGGAATTAACACCACGCATACCATCATCACCAGCACGGTGAACGGCACGCCAATCTTCACGAAATCACTGAACCTGTAATTCCCGGGCCCCAGCACCAGCGTATTCACCGGTGAAGATACCGGCGTCATAAATGCCGCGGAGGCCGCCATCGCTACCATCATCGCGAATGGATACGGCGACACGCCCATGGATTTCGCCATCGCCAGCGCAATAGGCGCCATCAGTACCGCCGTCGCGGTATTGGAGATAAACAGGCCGATGGAGGCGCACATGATAAACAGACAGACCATCATCATGTACGGCCCATACCCGCCGCCAACGTCCATTAAGCCTTTAACGATCAAATCCACCCCGCCGGTTTTTTGCAACGCCAGCGCAAAGGGCATCATCCCGACAATCAGAATAATGCTCGGCCAGTGAATGGCTTTATACGCGCTTTCGGCGTCAATGCAGCGGAATTTCCCCATCAGCAGGCAGGCAATGATGGCCGCGACCGGATTGGGGATTTCATCGGTCAGCATGAGTGCGACCATCAGCACCAGACAGAAAATCGCGTGAGGTGCCTGGCTGTGCGCCGGGGACGCATCGCTCTCTTCAACCGGCATATTGAGCACCACAAAATCACGCCCTTTTTGCCCGAGCTGGCTAATCAGCTTCCAGTTACCGACGACGAGAAAGATGTCACCCAGCAGGATCGGCTCATCCACCACTGCGCCTTCCATCGCCACGCCATCGCGCTTCAGTCCCACGACGTTCAAGCCATAGCGGGTTCGGAACCCCATTTCCCGCACGGTTTTCCCCAACAGCTCCGATTCCGGGATCAGCGATACTTCGGCCATACCGACGTCCAGCGCCTGGTCGGAGAAATACTCGCCGCGCAGCACCATCGGCTCCAGCAGCTGTTCGCTGCAAAACTCACGCAGGTCTACCTCTGCGGTGGACATATCAATCAGCAGAACGTCCCGCGCGCGGAATTCCGACACCCCGTTAACGTTGACAATCACCCGGCGGAAACGACGCCAGCGCTCCACGCCGATGACGTTCGCACCGTAGCGTTCACGGAGCTTAAGATCGTCCAGCCGCTGGCCAATCATCGGTGAGCCGGGGCGAATAGCCAGACGTCGTGCACGCCCGGTGAGACGGTACTCTTTAATCAAATCGCGAAAGGTGCGTCGCTTCCAGCCCTCTTTGCTTTTATCCTGATTTTCGCCTTTCAGGGCAAAACGGGTCAGCAGCATGTAGACCACGCCCATCACCAGAACGACCAGCCCAATCGGGGTAACGCTGAAAAAACTGAAGCCCTGGAATCCTTCGCGGATCAGTTCACTGTTGACGACCAGGTTTGGCGGCGTCGCCACCAGCGTCATCATGCCGCTGATCAAACCGGCAAAGCTCAGGGGCATCATCAGGCGCGATGGCGAGATCTGCATCCGCATGGAGACGCTCAGCACCACCGGAATAAAGATGGCGACCACGCCCGTTGAGCTCATAAACGCCCCCAGTCCGGCAACCGTCACCATCAGGTAGATCAGCATTTTGGTTTCACTGCTGCCCGCCACCTTCACCAGCCACGTTCCCATAATGGTCGCCACGCCGGTGCGCACCAGCCCGTCACCAATGATAAACAGGGCGGCGATAAGAATAACGTTGGGGTCGCTAAACCCGGAGAATGCCTCGGGTAGCGTGAGCGTGCCGCTCAGCACAAACGCGACGATGACAAACAGGGCGACGGCATCCATGCGCACCTTGCCTGTAGCGAAAAGAATGATGGCGATTAACAGCAGGCTCAGGACCCAAATCAGTTCACCGTTCACAACCTATCCTTGTCAGTGGAAGATAACGAATTCTGCCATAAAAAAGCCCCAACAATGTGGGGCTATATCATGGGATTACATTTTTAGCGAGACGGTTACAACTCCGCCGGGTCCCTTCGTGACGTTAATCGCGGTCAGTGTATTCAGCACAAAATCCGCCTCACTCAACCGGGGAGAGTCCGCCGGGACGTTAACGGCGATCACGCGGCTTCCTGCGTTAAGCCCGGCCAGCACGCCGGCTGCTGCATCTTCCACCACCACGCAGTCCGCCGGTGCAAGGCCCAGCAGCTCTGCCCCAAGCAAGAACGCATCCGGCTCTGGCTTGCCGCGCTTGACGCGCTCTGCAGTAATGAACACCTCTGGCTTCGGTAAACCCGCCGCCTTATGGCGAGCATGGGCTACGGGAATGGAGCCGGAGGTCACAATGGCCCACGGAATATGTGCTTCATTCAGATGTTCAAGCAGCTCGCGCGCGCCCGGCAGCGCGGTGATGCCTTCCGTATCGGTAGCCTCAATGTTCTCGAGGTATTTGAACTCTGCCTGAATCTCTTCCTCAGTACGTCCCGCTAAGAAGTGTCGCAAGGAGGTAATGGCCTGTTTGCCATGGATGAAATTCAGTACGTCCTGATGGTCGATGCCGTGCCTGTCGGCCCAATGGCACCATGAACGCTCCACTACCGGCAGCGAATCAACCAGCGTACCGTCCAGATCAAACAGAAAACCTTTACACTGCACACGCACCTCCGTCAGGCATTAATGATTTGTTGAATTTCGTTGCTGCTTAAATGGTACTGGCGCGGGCAGGAATGCCATACGCCCAGCATGCGCTGGTATTTTTCCCACATTGGGGTTTGCGCGTTAAAGCCGTGAGTACCCGCATCAAAATGGGTATAGCGCCCTTCGGTGTTCACCATAAAGCGAACGTAGCTCAGGTAGCGCGCTTCCGTTGCGGCATCAAAGCCTAAGAAGGTTACGCGGCGCTCGTCAATGGACTCGCGATCTTTGAGATTCGTCCAGGACACATGCAGCGCATGATACATCTCCATGATGTCGATCACGATGCGGCAGGTTTCTTCTTTCAGTTCGCCAAACTCGCGATCCAGTTCGCGCATCTGTAAACCAAACCCGCGTTCGACGATAGTTTGCAAGCGGCTGTAGCGTTCTGCGTTATCGGGATCAAGCATAGTCATCATCTTGTACTGGTTAGACAAAATCAGACGTTGGGCATGGGTCATTTCCATCTTTCGACTCCTGTAGCGCATTGCACTTTAAAAAAAAGACACGGTAACAGTTTGTTACTGTGCCTTCTTTTATTAGTCGTTTCGATGATCAATCACAAGTCATCAAGGAATGTTTTATCAAGTTGCTTAAAAGCGCGCTTGAGCGTGTCAGCCAGCGCCTGGTAATCCGGCTTGCCTTCGACCGGTGCCAGCGCCTGACCGGCTTCCTCAAGTTTTCCACGGACTTCATAAAACCAGTGTAAAATTGTAGGCGGCAGCGGCGTAATTGAGCGTTTCCCCAGCCACCATAGCCCCTGCATCGGCAGGCTCAGCGCAAAGAGCGCGGTGGCGACGGCGGGTCCAAGCTGGCCGCCGAGGGCAATTTGCCAGCACAAGGTAAAGATGGCGACAGGGGGCATAAAGCGAATCGCAAAGCGCGTGGCGCGGATAGTGCGGTTCTCTATAAACATCGGCGCGAGGCGCTTTTCCAGTGGCCACGTCTTCGCGTAATGCTGCCCCCGACGAAACAGACTAAAGAAATTCACGGATGGATTTTCGGGTGTCGACATGGCTGTACCTCAACTTCACATATAAAAATTAAAATTTTTGTGCAAAACCACAACAGGCTATGACAACGTTCAAAATATTTTGTCATCGCTACCCCGTATCGGGTATCCTGTGCCAGCCTGATAAGGCCGTAGACGAGAACCGTTAACTCGTCAAATTATCGCATATTATGCCATTGTCTGAAAAATGTTCAAAATGGCATAAAATCATAGGTATTTCTTTCATCATGCCGGAATGTTCGCCTGGCATGATGTTAATCATAAATGTCTGGGTCATCATGCGTTACGCTTTTAGACTCACTGACGTTTTTTTAGCCACGTATCAATAATAGGTACTTCCATGTCGAGTAAGTTAGTACTGGTTCTGAACTGCGGTAGCTCCTCACTGAAATTCGCCATCATCGATGCGCTCAACGGTGACGAGTACCTCTCTGGTTTGGCCGAATGTTTCCATCTGCCTGAAGCACGTATCAAGTGGAAGATGGACGGCAGCAAACAAGAAGCGGCTTTAGGTGCAGGCGCCGCTCACAGTGAAGCGCTGAACTTTATCGTTAACACTATTCTGGCACAAAAACCAGAACTGTCTGCTCAGCTGACTGCGATTGGTCACCGTATCGTCCACGGCGGCGAAAAATACACCAGCTCCGTCGTGATCGACGAATCTGTGATTCAGGGCATCAAGGACTCTGCGTCCTTCGCGCCGCTGCACAACCCGGCTCACCTGATCGGTATCGCTGAAGCGCTGAAATCCTTCCCGAATCTGAAAGACAAAAACGTGGCCGTGTTTGACACCGCGTTCCATCAGACCATGCCGGAAGAGTCTTACCTGTATGCCCTGCCGTACAGCCTGTACAAAGAGCATGGCGTTCGTCGTTACGGCGCACACGGCACCAGCCACTTCTATGTGACTCAGGAAGCCGCAAAAGTTCTGAACAAGCCGGTTGAAGAAGTCAACATTATCACCTGTCACCTGGGCAACGGTGGTTCTGTTTCTGCTATCCGCAACGGTAAATGTGTTGATACCTCTATGGGTCTGACCCCGCTGGAAGGTCTGGTGATGGGTACCCGTTCCGGCGACATCGACCCGGCGATCATCTTCCACCTGCACGACACCCTGGGCATGAGCGTTGACGACATCAACAAAATGCTGACCAAAGAGTCTGGCCTGCTGGGTCTGACCGAAGTGACCAGCGACTGCCGTTACGTTGAAGACAACTACGCAGAGAAAGCAGACGCTAAACGTGCAATGGACGTTTACTGCCACCGTCTGGCGAAGTACATCGGTTCTTACACTGCACTGATGGAAGGCCGTCTGGACGCGGTAATCTTCACCGGTGGTATTGGTGAGAACGCGGCGATGGTTCGTGAACTGTCCCTGGGCAAACTGGGCGTTCTTGGCTTCGAGGTTGATCACGAGCGTAACCTGGCTGCCCGCTTCGGCAAGTCTGGCTTCATCAACAAAGAAGGTACCCGCCCTGCTATCGTTATTCCAACTAACGAAGAGCTGGTCATCGCGCAAGACGCGAACCGTCTGACTGCCTGATTCCACACCGCCAGCAATGCTGGCGGTGCTGTTTTGTAACCCGCCCAATCGCGGCGGTAACGAAAGAGGATAAACCGTGTCCCGTACTATTATGCTGATCCCTACCGGAACCAGCGTCGGCCTGACCAGCGTCAGCCTTGGCGTGATCCGTGCTATGGAACGCAAAGGCGTTCGTCTGAGCGTCTTTAAGCCTATCGCCCAGCCGCGTGCCGGTGGCGATGCGCCAGACCAGACCACCACCATCGTTCGCAAGAACTCCAATCTGCCAGCGGCTGAACCGCTGAAGATGAGCCACGTTGAATCTCTGCTGTCAAGCAACCAGAAAGACGTGCTGATGGAAGAG
The DNA here is from genome assembly GCF_014103035.1 of Enterobacter sp. RHBSTW-01064. Taxonomy (NCBI): domain Bacteria; kingdom Pseudomonadati; phylum Pseudomonadota; class Gammaproteobacteria; order Enterobacterales; family Enterobacteriaceae; genus Enterobacter; species Enterobacter sp. RHBSTW-01064. The sequence goes on from NZ_JABXOU010000001.1 coordinate 958,039, forward strand.
ATCATCGCCAACTACCACGCTAACGCGCAAGACGCGGAAGTGGTGCTGGTTGAAGGTCTGGTCCCGACGCGCAAACACCAGTTTGCCCAGTCTCTGAACTTTGAAATCGCGAAAACCCTGAACGCAGAGATCGTTTTCGTGATGTCTCAGGGCACTGACACCCCAGAGCAGCTGAACGAGCGTATAGAACTGACGCGCAGCAGCTTCGGCGGCGCGAAAAACACCAACATCACCGGCGTGATCGTGAACAAACTGAATGCGCCAGTGGATGAACAGGGCCGTACTCGCCCTGACCTGTCCGAGATCTTCGACGACTCTTCTAAAGCGAAAGTCATCAAGATTGATCCGGCTAAGCTGCAGGGATCCAGCCCGCTGCCAGTACTGGGCGCGGTGCCATGGAGCTTCGATCTGATTGCCACCCGTGCAATCGATATGGCGCGCCACCTGAACGCCACCGTGGTTAACGAAGGCGACATCAACACCCGCCGCGTGAAGTCCGTGACCTTCTGTGCGCGCAGCATTCCGCACATGCTGGAGCACTTCCGCGCAGGTTCCCTGCTGGTGACCTCCGCAGACCGTCCAGACGTGCTGGTTGCAGCCTGCCTGGCCGCGATGAACGGCGTGGAAATCGGTGCGATCCTGCTGACCGGTGCCTACGAAATGGACCCACGCGTCAGCAAGCTGTGCGAACGCGCGTTCGCCACCGGCCTGCCGGTCTTCATGGTGAACACCAACACCTGGCAGACCTCCCTGAGCCTGCAGAGCTTCAACCTTGAAGTACCGGTTGATGACCACGAGCGTATCGAGAAAGTTCAGGAATACGTTGCGGGCTACATCAACGCAGACTGGATCGAATCCCTGACGGCGACCTCCGAGCGCAGCCGCCGTCTGTCTCCTCCAGCATTCCGTTACCAGCTGACCGAGCTGGCGCGTAAAGCGGGCAAACGCGTTGTTCTGCCAGAAGGCGACGAACCACGTACCGTTAAAGCCGCTGCTATCTGTGCAGAGCGCGGCATCGCGACCTGTGTGCTGCTGGGTAACCCGGATGAGATCACCCGCGTGGCGGCGTCTCAGGGCGTTGAGCTGGGCGCTGGCATCGAAATCGTTGACCCTGAAGTGGTTCGCGAAAGCTACGTAGCCCGTCTGGTGGAGCTGCGTAAGAGCAAAGGTATGACCGAAGCCGTTGCGCGCGAACAGCTGGAAGACAACGTGGTGCTGGGCACGCTGATGCTGGAGCAGGACGAAGTTGACGGTCTGGTTTCCGGTGCGGTTCACACCACGGCGAACACCATCCGTCCACCGCTGCAGCTGATCAAAACTGCACCGGGTAGCTCCCTGGTTTCTTCCGTATTCTTCATGCTGCTGCCTGAACAGGTTTACGTTTACGGCGACTGCGCGATCAACCCGGATCCAACCGCAGAACAGCTGGCGGAAATCGCTATCCAGTCCGCGGACTCTGCGATTGCCTTCGGTATCGAACCGCGCGTAGCAATGCTCTCCTACTCCACCGGTACCTCTGGTGCAGGTAGCGACGTAGAGAAAGTGCGTGAAGCGACCCGTCTGGCGCAGGAAAAACGTCCTGACCTGATGATCGACGGCCCGCTGCAGTACGATGCTGCGGTAATGGCTGACGTTGCGAAATCCAAAGCGCCGAACTCGCCGGTTGCAGGTCGCGCTACCGTGTTCATCTTCCCGGATTTGAACACCGGTAACACCACCTACAAAGCAGTACAGCGTTCTGCAGACCTGATCTCCATCGGGCCAATGCTGCAGGGCATGCGCAAACCTGTGAACGACCTGTCCCGTGGCGCGCTGGTTGACGATATCGTCTACACCATCGCTCTGACCGCGATCCAGTCTTCGCAGCAGCAGTAATTGTAAGGTCTTGCCGGATGGCGCTTCGCTTATCCGGCCTACAGGACCGTAGGCCCGGTAAGCGTGAGCCCCACCGGGCAACAAAAAGGCGACCACAAAGGGTCGCCTTTTTTATTTACAGCAGCTCTCTCGCCGCCGACACAATGTCATGTGCCGTCAGGCCATACTCCTTCTGCAGGAAATCCTGCGTACCCACCTGGCCGTAACGCTCCTTGACGCCCACCCGCCGCATCGGTACCGGGCAGGTTTCCACCAGCACTTCCGCCACCGCCGATCCCAGCCCGTTGTGAATGCTGTGGTTTTCACAGGTGACGATGCGCCCGGTTTTCTCGGCGTAGTTTTTCACCACCATCCGGTCGATGGGCTTCAGGGTAAACATGTCGATAACCGCCGCGCTTACCCCCTCCTGCTCAAGCTGGCGAGCCGCCTCCAGCGCTTCCGCCACCATGATGCCGTTGGCAATCAGGGTAATATCGCTTCCTTCGCGCAGCACGTTGCCTTTGCCAATGGTGAAGGTTGAGCCCGGGGCGTACACGCTCGGCGCCTGTTTACGAATGGTCCGCACCCAGTAGAAGCCTTCGAGGTCGATAAGCTGGCGCAGCACGTCCTCGAACATCACCGCGTCGGTCACCTCCAGCACCACCGAGTGCGCCAGGCCGCGTACGATGCCCATATCCTCAAATGACATATGTGTCCCGCCGTTGTGGCAGGCCGTCACGCCCGCGTCCGACGCAATCACCTTCACGTTGTTACGCTGGTAGTCCAGGGACATAAACAGCTGATCGAAGCAGCGGCGGCTGGCAAACGCGGTAAAGGTGTGCACGAACGGCTTACGTCCGGTAAGCGACAGCCCCGCCGCGGTGCCGATGACGTTGGCCTCCATAATCCCGCAGTTAATCACGTGCTGCGGATAATCGCGCGCCACGCCGTCCATCGCCATCGAGCTCATCAGATCCGCTTCCAGGGCGATAATCTCGCTTCCTGCCTCAATCTGCTTTGCCACAAAGCCCGCGTAGACCTTACGCATCTCAACGGCGTCTTTCTCTCCTGCCGGTGCAACCTTAATCATGTGAAGCCTCCAGTTGGCGAATCGTCTCGTTGAGGGCCGCTTTGCTCTCTGCGGTCAATCGCAGGTGGTGCGAATTGCTGAGCTGCTCCAGATACGGCACCCCCTGCCCTTTGATGCTGTCGAGGATGACAACTAATGGACGCGCTTCGGCCTCGGGGGCCCGCGACGTTACCGCCAGCAGACCCGGAATGTCGTCGCCCTTCACCGTCGCCACGTCAAAGCCAAAGGCGCGGAATTTCCCCTCCAGGTCGAACGCGCTGATGATCTCGTCCAGCTCGCCGTCGAGCTGCTGCTTGTTCCAGTCCACGAACACCGTCAGATTGTTCAGGCGATGGTGGGCGATAAACTGGAAGGCTTCCCAGCATTGTCCCTCGTTCAGCTCGCCGTCACCGACGATGCAAAACACCCGATTCGGTCGCCCCGCCAGCTTGTGCGACAGCGCCATACCGCCCGCAATGGAGATACCCTGCCCCAGCGAGCCGGTGGTGGCATCCACGCCGCGCGTTTTCAGGCGGTCCGGATGGCTTGGCAGCCGCGTGCCGTTTTGGTTGAGCGTCCTCAGCTCTTCAACGGGGAAGTAGCCCTTGATCGCCAGCGTACTGTAGAGCGCCGGGCCCGCGTGTCCTTTCGACAGGACAAAATAGTCTCGCTCCGGCCAGTCCGGATCCGCCGGGTCGATTTTCATCACCGAGCCGTACAGCACGGCCAGGGTTTCAACCACCGACATACTGCCGCCGTAGTGGCCAAAGCCCAGCTGCGTCAGGGATTTCAGCGTCTCAAGACGGATCTGACGCGCGAGTTCGGTTATCTCTTTCTCATTCATGATTTGGCTCCGGTGTTTTCCTGCGCGTTACCGCCTGCAGGTTTGTTTTTCGCGAAGACGTTGTACGCCACCAGCAGCGCGAACAACGCCACAACCAGCCCGGTAATGGCAAGCGGCGACAGGAAGCGCGCCAGGTTGCCGAGCACAATCCCGACCGCACCGAAATCAGCGTCCGAGAAGGTGGTGTTGGCAAAACCAATTGCGCCCAGCACCGGCAGTAGCAGAACCGGCAGGAAGGTGATCAGCAGGCCGTTAGCAAAGGCACCAATCATTGCCCCGCGACGTCCGCCGGTAGCATTACCGAACACGCCCGCCGTTGCGCCGGTGAAGAAGTGCGGTACCACGCCCGGGAGGATCAACACCCAGCTGAACTGGCCGCAGATGAACAACCCCACAATCCCGCCGAGGAAGCTGAACAGGAAGCCAATCAGCACCGCGTTTGGCGCATACGGATACACCACCGGGCAGTCCAGCGCGGGGCGCGCGTTGGGCACCAGTTTTTCCGAGAAGCCGGTAAAGGCCGGGACGATTTCCGCCAGTATCAGGCGCACGCCCTGCAGGATGATGAACACACCTGCCGCAAAGGTGATCGCCATGATGATGGCGTAGACCAGGTAGTTCTGGCCGCCGCTGAAGGTCGCCTCTACGTACTCACGTCCGGCGCTCACCGCCAGGATGAGGTAGATAATCATCATGGTCAGGGAGATGGAGATCGAACTGTCGCGCAGGAAGCTCAGGTTCTTCGGCAGGTTCATCTCTTCCGTTGAGCGGGAGCCCTTACCGACCTTGCTGCCAATCCAGCCAGACAGCACGTAGCCCAGCGTGCCGAAGTGGCCGAAGGCAATCTCATCGTTGCCGGTTATGCGCTTCATGTAGCGCTGCGCAATCGCCGGGAAGAAGGCCATGATCAGGCCGAGGATTAGCGAGCCGGTAAAGACCAGACCCACGCCCTCAAAGCCCGCCACCGTCAGGATCACGCCAATCATGCACGCCATGTAGAAAGTGTGGTGACCTGTCAGGAAGATGTATTTCAGGCGGGTAAAGCGCGCGACGATAATATTCGCCACCATCCCAAAGGCCATAATCAGCGCGGTCGAGGCACCGTATTTTTCCAGCGCAATCGACACAATCGCTTCATTGTTTGGAATAATGCCCTGAATAGTAAAGGCGTGCTCAAACATTCCGCCCAAAGGATTTAACGACCCCACCAGCACCGTGGCGCCGCCGCCCAGCACAATAAAGCCGAGAATAGTTTTAATAGTTCCTTTCACCACGTCTGAAAACGCTTTTTTCTGCGCAACCAGACCGATTAAGGCAATTAATCCCACCAGCACCGAAGGAACTTTTAAAATATCAACAACGAAATTCAGCGTTTCAAGGATAAACATATCCACCTCGCCTAATCAGGGTTATTGTCTTTCGAACCAGGCACGCAGCTGCGCTTCAAGTTCGTTGATGTCGATGATGTTGTTGATCACCACCAGCTGGCTTTCCGGCACGCTGGCGCTGGCCGCGATATCTTTTGCCATCACGAACAGGTCGGCTGCGCCAGGCGTTGCAGACGAGAGATCGGAGTGTTCAACCTCTGCCTCAATTTCCAACTTTTTAAGTACCTTTTTGATATTCATTTCGACCATAAAACTGCTGCCAAGGCCGGACCCGCAAATAGCCATGATTTTCATTGTTGTTCCCTTATTTTGAGTAGAGTACGCCCCACCACGCTGACGCGTAATGTTGTGAATAATCGGATTAAAGAATTAAATCAGAAGCGGTCAATAATGGTTTTTATCTCCTCCCGCGTATTCGCCTGATGTAATTCAGCCATATCCTCATCGCTGGAAAATAATTCTGCTAGCGCCGAGATCATTTCGATATGGCTATGTTTGTCCGGTGCCGCCAGCATGACTATTACGTCGACGGGGTCAAACTCACCGGCACCGAAAGAGACACCTTTTTTCAGTTTTAATAATGACAGGCCGAGTCCTTTCGCCCCTTCTTCCGGCCGCGCATGCGGCATCGCCAGCCCTGGTGCCAGCACGTAATAAGGACCCAAAGTATGATGCTGCTCGATGATGGCCGTGATGTATTCCGGCGAAATCACCTGCAAATCCAGCAGCGGCTTCGCGCACAGCTCCAGCGCCTGCGGCCAGTCCTCTACGCTCTCCTGCAACGTGATGGTTGTATCATATATCCATTTTTTGAGCACTTTGCCCTCCGGCTACAACGCTAAAGATGAGCAAACTTTATTCAACACCTCAATGAATGACTGCGATCAGGATCACAAAGATAGCGCTACCAATAGTTAACATGCAGAAATGTGATAGCGCTATCAAATTGCAATCACGGTGCTAAATCACAGCAAAAAAAGGGATTTAAGGCGTATACTGCCTTTCACGTGAAGCGAAGGATGAAAGTAGTCGCGCCCTGTTAGCAGGAAGGTGTATGTCTCTAACCCGAAAACGACGCAGTACCGGTAAGGTGACGCTGGCCGATGTCGCACTGCTTGCCGGTGTGGGCACAATGACCGTGTCCCGTGCGCTCCGCACGCCCGAACAGGTTTCCGATAAACTGCGAGAAAAAATAGACGCTGCGGTGCAGGAGCTGGGCTACATGCCTAATCTTGCGGCCAGCGCGCTGGCGTCAGCCTCTTCATGGACGATCGCAATGGTTGTTCCTAACCTCTCCGAAGCTGGTTGCTCAGAGATGTTCGCCGGGCTACAGCAGGTGCTGCAACCCGCCGGATATCAGATCATGCTGGCAGAGTCCCAGCACCGTCTTGAACAGGAAGAGAAATTACTGGAAACGCTGCTGGCGTCAAATATCGCCGCCGCCATTTTGCTCAGCGTCGAGCACACGGACACCGTGCGCCACTGGCTGAAAAATGCCTCCATTCCGGTGATGGAAATGGGGGCGATGCGCGCCGATCCGATTGATATGAATATCGGCATTGATAACGTCGCCGCTATGTATGAACTGACGGAAATGGTGATTCAGCGCGGCTATCAAAATATCGGCCTGCTGTGCGCAAACCAGGAGCAGTGGATTTTCCAGCAGCATTTGCAGGGCTGGTACAAAGCCATGCTTCGCCACCATTTGTCGCCGAACAGAGTGATTAACGCCGCCATGCCGCCAAATTTCTCCACGGGCGCGGCACAGTTGCCGGAATTCCTGCTGGCCTGGCCGGAGCTGGATGCGCTGGTGTGCGTCTCGGACGAACTGGCCTGCGGGGCACTCTATGAATGCCAGCGTCGACGCATTAAAGTGCCGGACGATTTAGCAGTGGTAGGCTTTGGCGATAGCGACGTGAGCCGCGTCTGTCAGCCGCCGCTGACGACCATGGCGGTACCGCATCGTAAGATTGGAATTGAGGCCGGGAAAGCGTTGCTGGAACGTCTGAATGATGGAGACTGGCGCGACCATAAACCTATCGCGTCCAGCCTCTGTCTGCGGGAAAGCTGTTAAGGCTTACTCAGCCTCTTCCTCTTTTTCCGCTTTGCTTTCTGGCTTAGCGGATTCGTTTTTGGCGTTGCGGGTCATCCACAGCGCCAGTGCTTTTAAGGAGTCCGGGGTGAATTCGTCGCAACGCGCGGTGATCTCTTCCGGCGTCATCCAGCAGACTTCGCTCACTTCCTCTTCCTGCAGGGCGAAAGGCCCGTGAGAGACACAGCTGAACAGCCCGCCCCAGACGCGACAGTTTTCGTCCTCGAAATAGAACTGGCCGTGCTCGGCAAACGGCACACCGGCGATACCTAACTCTTCTTCTGCTTCGCGACGCGCGGAATCCAGCAGCACTTCATCTGCCTGCACAACGCCGCCCGCCGTGGCATCCAGCATACCGGGGAGAAAATCTTTGGTGTCCGTGCGGCGCTGGACCAGAATCTTGCCCATGCCGTCATGCACAACGATGTATGTTGCACGGTGACGCAGACGCTCCGCGCGCATTTGTTCGCGGCTGGCCTGCGCGATCACTTCGTTCTCTTCGCTGACAATGTCAACCCACTCAGTACTTGCCAAATGATTCTGCTCCACCATCGGGAAACCTTCTCGTCTAAGCGCTCTTTCGGCGCGTTTGCAGTTGAGGTGTAACTTACGGATTAATCGCTATCTGCGCAATAACTTGCTGATCATTAAGTGCGATAACGCGCAGGGTATTTCCATCCAGCATGCCATAGCTCGCCGGATTACCGCCTTTCGGAATGCTGACCGAACCGGGGTTAAAGTGATAAATCTCACCGCGTTTTTCCGCTACCGGAATATGAGTATGACCATAAACCAGGACATCGCCAGCGGCGAGTGCCGGTAGGTTATCCGGGCTAAAAAGATGACCGTGAGTCAAAAAAAGACGGCTCTTTTCCAGCAGGACCTGCTGCCAGGGCGCGGTGATGGGAAAATGCAGCAGCATCTGGTCAACTTCACTGTCGCAGTTACCGCGCACCGCGATAATACGCGAGGCATGCTCATTCAGTTTTTCCGCCACCTGCGCGGGTGCATACCCTTCCGGCAGCGCATTTCGCGGGCCATGGTTTAACACATCGCCCAGCACCACCAGCCACTGTGCCCCGCTTTCGGCAAACAGAGAAAGAACGCGCTCGGTAGCGGGCAGCGATCCATGGATATCCGACGCAAACATCAGTTTCATCAGTCACTCCTCAGGAAAACAGACTGCCCCTATCATACCTGAAGCGCCAGGGCTTATCAGCCCGCACGCTTAGCGGAGAGTGCCACATAGCGCTGTACGGAAGCGCGCTGCCACTGGAATGCAGCATAATCCACCAGCAGTTGCGGAACCTCGTCGCCGTTGAGGATCAGACGGTTCAGCATCAGCGCCAGATCGGTATCCGCAATGCACCACTCGCCGAAGAGATTCGGGTTACCGTGCGCCAGCAATGCAGACGCGGTCTCAATCAGCTTATGCGCACTGGCGCTGCCCTCCGCGCTCAACGCAGGCTTTTTCACGGCGGCGAAAACCACGTCAGTGGAACGTTCAACGCGGATCGGCACCAGATCGCTGCGCAACCACGCCTGGATCTGCCGTGCTCGGGCGCGCTTTTGCAGATCGTGAGGATAAATGCGCTCCCACTCCGGCGGCGCAAAGCGATCTTCAAGGTATTCATCGATCGCCGAGGATTCGCTCAAGGCAAAACCGTCAATCTCCAGCATCGGCACGCGTCGGGTCAGGTCGTAACCCTGCCACTGCGGCTTCAGATGTTCGCCACTGTCCAGATCGATGGTCTTCAGGGTGAAAGACAATCCTTTTTCCGCCAGAGCGACGTAAACGCTCATCACATAGGGTGAAAAATAACAGGCATCGGACCACAATGTTATCGCAGGCTGGTTCATAACTTCCTCATTGGCTGAACGGTTTTCACTCAACATATAATCTCTTTGGCTCGCTGTCACTTGACGAAAACTCACGATTTACAACAGGCACCTATACTGATTTTTATGGCATCACTTTTCACACTAACAGGAGTTGAGAATGATCGACCTTTACTATGCCCCTACCCCAAACGGCCATAAGATCACCCTTTTTCTGGAAGAAGCCGAACTGGAGTACCGGATCATTCGCGTGGATATCAGCAAAGGCGATCAGTTCAGGCCGGTCTTTCTGGCGATATCGCCCAACAATAAAATTCCGGCCATTATTGATAATCTGCCCGCCGACGGCGGCAGGCCGTTAAGTCTGTTTGAATCCGGGGAGATTTTGCTCTACCTGGCGGAGAAATCCGGCAAGCTGCTGAGCGGTGAACTGCGTGAGCGTCACCACACCCTGCAATGGCTTTTCTGGCAGTCGAGCGGTCTCGGGCCGATGCTCGGGCAAAATCATCACTTTACCGCCTACGCCCCGCAGCCTATTCCTTATGCTATAGAACGCTATCAGGTTGAAACCCAACGATTATATGGCGTGCTAAATCGTCGGCTGGAGAAAACGCCGTGGCTTGGCGGCGATCATTACAGCATTGCCGACATCGCCTGCTGGCCGTGGATCAACACCCATGAAAAACACCGAATTGACCTGGCGGCATACCCTGCCGTGAATAACTGGTTTGAACGGATTCGGACCCGCCCTGCGACCGAGCGCGCCATGCAAATAATCCAGCAGATTTAGACCACTGCCCCGCTGGGTGCATGACGCGCTCTCATGTATTATGGGCAGCAAATACTGACACGGAGAAGACCTGCAATGTCACAGCATGACGCGATTATACGTATAAAAAATTTACGCTTACGGACGTTCATCGGTATCAAAGAGGAAGAGATTGCCAACCGGCAGGACATTGTCATCAATGTGGTTATTCACTACCCCGCAGACAAAGCGCGGGCCAGCGAAGATATCAATGACGCGCTGAACTATCGCACAATCACCAAAAACATTATCCAGTACGTGGAGAACAACCGCTTCTCTTTGCTGGAAAAATTAACTCAGGATGTGCTCGATATCGCACGCGAACATCACTGGGTCACTTATGCTGAAGTCGAGATCGATAAACTTCACGCCCTGCGTTACGCCGACTCCGTCTCCATGACGTTAAGCTGGCGACGCCAGGCATAAACCTGGAGGTTGTATGAAGATTCTGCTGACCGGCGGTACAGGCCTGATTGGCCGTCATCTCATTCCCCGTCTGCACGCGCTGCATCACGAGATTACCGTGGTGACGCGCAGCCCGGAGAAAGCACGTCAGGTGCTGGGGGCAGGAGTCGACATCTGGAAAGGACTGGCTGAGCAGCAGAATCTGGACGGCTTTGACGCCGTCATCAACCTCGCGGGTGAACCCATTGCCGACAGGCGCTGGACCGAAGAGCAGAAGCAGCGGTTGTGCAGCAGCCGCTGGACTATCACCGAGAAGCTGGTCGAGCTGATTCGCAACAGCCATACGCCGCCATCGGTGCTCATTTCAGGCTCTGCGACGGGCTATTACGGCGATCTCGGCGAAGTGGTGGTGACCGAAGAGGAGCCACCGCATAACGAATTTACCCATAAACTCTGCGCCCAGTGGGAGCGTATCGCCTGCGCGGCGCAGAGCGATCGTACCCGCGTCTGCCTGCTGCGTACCGGCGTGGTGCTTGCGCCGAAAGGCGGCATTCTGGGTAAAATGCTTCCTCCCTTCAAGCTGGGGCTCGGCGGGCCAATTGGCAACGGGCGTCAGTATCTGGCGTGGATCCACATCGACGATATGGTCAATGGCATTATCTGGCTGCTGGATAACGATCTGCGCGGGCCGTTTAATATGGTTGCGCCCTATCCGGTGCGTAATGAACAGTTTGCCCACGCGCTGGGGCATGCCCTGCATCGTCCGGCGATTTTACGCGTGCCTGCGACGGCGATCCGGCTGTTGATGGGAGAATCATCGGTGCTGGTGCTCGGCGGACAGCGCGCCCTGCCAAAACGTCTGGAAGCGGCCGGCTTTGCCTTCCGCTGGTATGATTTAGAAGAGGCGCTGGGGGATGTGGTGCGCTGAATATGTTACAGTGATACGCCATGTTCCGATGAAATGGCGTAACAATGGCAACCATCACCACTCCCCGGCTTCACCTCACCCCTTTCGAACCCTCTGACTGGGCGTTCTTCCGCTCGCTGCGCGAAAACCGCGACGTCATGCGCTATATGGCCGCTATTGCACCCGAAAAAGAGACCCGACGCGTGTTTGCTGCACGCCTGATGGCGGAGCATGTTTTCGTGATTCGTTTTCAGGATGACGATACGCCGCTGGGCGATATCGGCCTGCAAATCAGCCCTGAGAACCGTGAAGAGGCGGATATCGGCTACACGGTTGTGCCTGCCGCGCAGGGAAAAGGCATCGCCAGCGAGGCGCTGCGCGCGGTATGTGACTATGCGTTTAGCCAGACCAGCGTAAAAGCGATTAACGCGTACGTGCTGGCGGACAACGCCGGGTCTGTGCGGGTGCTGGAGAAAGCGGGGTTTGTGCGTACGCAGGTGCTGGAAAAGGCGTATGAGATTGACGGCGTACGTTATGACGACTGGGTGTACCGGCTGGAGTGTGCCGGACGGCAACGGAATTTGTAGGCCCGGTAAGCGAAGCGCCACCGGGCGATTGGGCGGCACTGCGGCCTGATGCCCTCACCCCAACCCTCTCCCACGGGGAGAGGGAGAAAGGCAAAACCTACTTCAACGATCCCTTCAGGAACTGCTGCAAACGCGGGCTTTGCGGGTTCGCTAACACCTCGTCCGGATGCCCCTGCTCTTCAATTTTCCCCTGATGCAGGAAAATAACGTGGTTGGAGACGTTACGGGCAAAGCCCATCTCGTGCGTCACCACCACCATCGTTTTGCCCTCTTCGGCCAGCTTCTGCATGATGCGCAGCACTTCGCCAACGAGTTCCGGGTCCAGCGCGGAGGTCGGTTCGTCGAACAGCAGCACCTCAGGCTCCATCGCCAGCGCGCGGGCGATGGAGACACGCTGCTGCTGGCCGCCGGAGAGATGCACCGGGTACTTCATCTGCTGGCGCTCGTCGATACCCACTTTCGCAAGGTATTTCACCGCGCGTTCGCGGGCTTCCTGCTTGTTCAGCCCCAGTACCTGAACCGGCGCTTCCATCACGTTCTCCAGCACCGTCATGTGGCTCCAGAGGTTGAAGTGCTGGAACACCATCGTCAGGCGCGTACGCAGCAGGCGCAACTGATGCTTATCTGCCACCTTCAGCTGGCCATCTTTATCGCGCACCAGATTGATATTCTGTCCGCTCACCACGATCGAGCCTTCGCTCGGCTTTTCGAGGAAGTTAATGCAGCGCAGGAAGGTACTTTTACCCGAGCCGGATGAGCCGATAATACTGATCACATCGCCTGCGTTAGCCTGCAGCGACACCCCTTTCAGCACTTCATGTTCGCCGTAGCGTTTGTGCAAATCAATAACGTTTAATTTGTTCTCAGCCATCATCTTTCTCAGTGCGTCGAAGGTTTTATATGCTGCAACCAGCGTTTTTCAGCCTTACGGAACAGGCTAATCAGAACATAAGAGATAATTAAATAGAGCACGGCCGCAATGCCAAACGCAGTAAACGGCTGATAGGTCGCGGAGTTAATATCGCGCGCAATTTTGAGCAGGTCCGGCACCGTCGCGGTAAAGGCGAGCGCGGTGGAGTGCAGCATCAGAATCACTTCGTTGCTGTACGCAGGCAGCGCAATGCGCAGCGCCGACGGCAGAATGATGCAGCGATAGAGCTTCACCGACGAAAAGCCGTACGCCCGCGCCGCTTCGATTTCACCGTAAGGGACAGAGCGGATCGCCCCCGCAAAGATCTCAGTGGTATAGGCGCAGGTATTGAGCGTCAACGCCAGCACCGTACAGTTCAGGCCGCTGCGGAAGAACGCATTGAGCATCTCTGTGCCTTTCACGATCTCCAGCGTGTACATTCCCGAATAGAACACCAGCAGTTGCACGTACAGGGGCGTACCGCGAAACACGTAGGTGAACAGCCAGATCGGGAACTGGATAAATTTGTTGTTCGACACGCGGCCAATGGCAAGAAACACCGCCAGAATACCGCCCATCACCACGGAAGAAATCAGCAGCCAGAGCGTAATCGCCACGCCGGTAAAGCGGTAGCCATCCGTCCACAGCAGGGATTTCCAGTATTCCTGAATAATCTCAATCACAGGTCAGCCCTCTTCACACCCACGGAGTAGCGGCGCTCGAGCAGAAGCAGCACACCATTGGAGACCGTCGTAAACACCAGATAAATCACGCCACAGACTACCGCAAAGTAGAAGGGCTCCCAGGTACTCTTGCCCGCCAGCTGAGTCGCTTTGACGACGTCTTCCAGACCAAGCAGCGAGACCAGCGCTGTCGCTTTGAGGATAACCTGCCAGTTGTTTCCGATGCCCGGAAGCGCATAGCGCATCATGGCCGGGAACATGATCCGGCGAAACGTTTGTGAGGAGGTAAAACCAAATGCGGTTGCCGCTTCAATGTGCCCTCTCGGGACGGCCATGTAAGCGCCACGGAAGGTTTCCGTGAAGTAAGCACCGTAGATAAAGCCGAGGGTAATAATACCGGCTACCATCGGGTCGATATCGATCTGTTCCATGCCGACGGCGTCGGTAATACCGTTCAGCGCGATCTGCAGTCCGTAAAAAATCAGCAGCATCAGCACCAGATCGGGTACGCCGCGAATAAGCGTGGTATAGCCTTCGAATATGAGCGCCAGGGGTTTATTCGCCGACAGCTTTGCCCCTGCGCCCGCCAGACCTATCAGCACCGCCAGTACCACGGAGCTGATAGCCAGCTCAAGGGTGACAAGCGCGCCTTGTAAAATAACGCCAGAAAATCCGTACAGCATACCGCGTGCCCTGTCGTGTCGTGAGTAGTGGAACCGTGTCTTTTCCCCTCCCTGAGTGGGAGGGGCCGCACGTTATTTGACGGGGCGATTAGCCGCCGTAAACATTAAAATCAAAGTACTTTTTCGCCAGCTTGTCGTAGGTGCCATCAGCACGCATTTCGGCGAAGGCTTTGTTCAGCGCTTCACGCAGCTCGTTATCTTCTTTGCGCAGGCCCATACCGGTGCCCACACCAAACAGCTTCACGTCCTTAATGGACGGGCCGCCAAATTTGTAATCTTTACCCACCGGCGTTTTCAGGAAGCCTTCGCTTGCCGCGACTTCATCCTGGAATGCCGCATCAATTCGGCCTGCCGTCAGGTCTGCGTAGATATTTTCCTGGCCCTGATAAGAGACGATTTCGATCCCCTTCGGCGCCCAGTGTTCGTTGCCGTAGGTTTCCTGCGTGGTGCCCTGCAGCACGCCGACGCGTTTGCCCTTCAGCGACTCAAGGGTAGGCTGAATGTCTGAAGACTTAGCCACCACCAGACGAGAATCCGCTGCGTAGAGTTTGTCGGTGAAGGCAATCTCCTGCTGGCGTTTTTCGGTGATGGAAAGAGAGGACATGATGACGTCGATTTTTTTCGCTTTCAGCGACGGGATCAGGGCATCCAGCGGGTTCTCAACGTAGGTACATTGCGCTTTAATACGTTTGCACAGCTCATTGGCCAGATCGATGTCAAAACCCACCAGTTCACCCTTCGCATTTTTCGATTCAAAGGGGGCATAGGTAGGGTCAGTACCAATACGAATTTTTTGCGGAGCGGCTGCGAAAGCCGCGGTGGCGCTGGAAAAGGCCAGTACCAGAGAGAGTGACAACACGAGTTTTTTCATATCTATCCTCAACAAACTGTCTTCATACGGTTTTTTACGACGACGGGGTGCGGTTAATGTGCCATTAATCCACGCTGTCAGGCAAAGAATAATGCCTTTGGGGCGGGATTTTTTGCATTATAAATGCGTAAGTATGCACACGACGACCCAATATGGTGCACAAGCTGCACCATATCGGATCACCCACACCAGCGACGCACCAGGTCAGTGCATCACCGTTATGCGTCAGTCACCGTAGACGTTGAAGTCGAAGTATTTCTTCGCCAGTTTGTCATAGGTACCGTCTTTACGCAGCTCAGCGAAGGCTTTGTCAAAGGCGGCTTTCAGCTCGGTATCGTCCTTACGCAGGCCGATACCGGTGCCGTCACCAAAGTATTTTTTGTCTTTCACGGACGGGCCCGCAAAGGCGTACTCTTTACCGGCTGGCTGCTTCAGGAAGCCTTCGCTCGCGGCGACTTCATCCTGGAATGCGGCATCCAGACGGCCTGCTGCCAGGTCAGAGTAAATCAGATCCTGGTTCTGGTAAGCCACCACATCTACGCCCTTCTCACGCCAGTTGGCATTAGCAAAACCTTCCTGCGTCGATCCCTGAAGCACGCCGACCTGCTTGCCTTTCAGCGAGTCGATGGTCGGTTGGATCGGGGAGCCTTTGGCGGCAATCAGACGAGAATCCGCAGCGTAGAGCTTGTCAGAGAAGGCGATCTCCTGCTGACGTTTTTCGGTGATGGAGAGAGAAGAGATAATGGCGTCGATTTTTTTGGCTTTCAGCGACGGGATTAACGCGTCAAAGTCGCTGCCCACCCATGTGCATTTCACCGCGATGCGTTTGCACATTTCATTTCCCAGATCGATATCAAACCCCACGAAATCGCCTTTCGCATCCTTGGAAGAGAATGGCGCGTAGGTTGCGTCTGTACCGATACGAACCGTCTGTGGCAGTGCTGCATAGCTACCTGCTGCTGCACTTAACCCCACGAGCAAAGACAGAGCCAGAACCGTCTTCTTCATACATTTACCCTCAAGTACCGTGATTTTATTATGTATTGTGTAGTGTGTTGTGTTGTGTTGCAGGCTTCTCTTGCAGGTCTTATGCCACATTCCCGTCTGGTCAAAAATTCGACGTTAAATATGTTAATAAAACGTTGCGATATTGCCTTAGTGGTGAAAGATAGCAGGTCTGCCGAACGAACCGGAGAGGGAAGAAGGGAAAAAACGAATTAAATGTCGAGGATATGATCGCCGTTGCATAATTGCCCTGAAACAGGGCAACTTGTCTTTTCATGCACCTTGTTTGTGCACAAATTCAGGCACCCTGCCAGCGGGTGAAGAGGTCTTCCGGCAGGTCAATATCAAACTGGTCCAGCACGCGGTTAACGGTCTGGTTGATGATGTCATCCAGCGTTTGCGGGCGATGGTAGAACGCGGGGACCGGTGGCATGATGACAGCCCCAAGTTCAGCCGCCTGCGTCATTAAGCGTAGATGCCCCAGATGCAGCGGTGTTTCCCGCACACAGAGTACCAGAGGACGACGCTCTTTCAGCACCACATCCGCCGCGCGCGTCACCAGGGTATCGGTATAGCTGTTCACAATGCCGGAGAGCGTTTTTATTGAACAGGGCAGGATAACCATACCCGCCGTTTTAAACGAGCCTGAAGAGATACTGGCCGCGATATCGCGGGCATCGTGGACGACATCCGCCAGCGCCTGAACGTCACGCAGGGAAAGGTCGGTTTCAAGGGAGAGGGTCTGGCGCGCCGCCTGGCTCATCACCAGATGGGTTTCCACATCTGCTACGTCACGCAGCACCTGCAACAGACGTACGCCGTAAATCGCGCCGCTGGCACCGCTGATCCCAATAATGAGTCGTTTCATGATTTTTGCCCTTACTGATTCAGGGCAGACTGTGCAGGATTTTGCGGGGAGTTGCAAGTGAGGGCGTCTGCCCTCACCTGCAGAAACATCAACCTTCGTTGTGCATCTCTAAGCTTTCAAGATCGTTCTGCAGCTGGACGGCTTTCGCATCGTCGTTACGCAGGGAATCCAGGTAGTCGAGATACTGCTGGTCAACGTCTTTGGTCACGTACACGCCGTTAAACACTGAGCATTCGAACTGCTGAATGTCCGGGTTCTCGGCACGCACCGCGTCGATCAGATCGTTCAGATCCTGGAAAATCAGGCCGTCAGCACCGATGATCTGGCGAATTTCGTCCACTTCACGACCGTGAGCGATCAGCTCCGTCGCGGTTGGCATGTCGATGCCATACACGTTCGGGAAGCGAATTTCTGGTGCCGCAGACGCCAGGTACACTTTCTTCGCACCGGCTTCGCGTGCCATTTCGATAATCTGCTCAGACGTCGTACCGCGAACGATGGAGTCATCCACCAGCAGTACATTCTTGTCGCGGAACTCGGCGCGGTTGGCGTTCAGCTTACGACGCACGGACTTACGGCGCAGATGCTGGCCCGGCATGATAAAGGTGCGGCCAACGTAGCGGTTCTTCACGAAGCCCTGGCGGTAAGGCTTATCCAGAATACGCGCGATTTCCAGCGCGATATCGCAGGAGGTTTCCGGGATAGGGATCACGACGTCGATATCGAGATCGTCCCACTCGCGGGCAATCTTCTCGCCGAGCTTCGTACCCATGTTCACGCGCGCACTGTAGACGGAAATCTTGTCGATGAAGGAATCCGGACGGGCGAAGTAAACGTATTCGAACAGGCACGGGTTGCTGACCGGATTGTCAGCACACTGGCGGGTAAACAGCTGGCCCTTCTCAGTGATGTAGACCGCTTCACCGGGCGCAACGTCACGCAGGAATTCAAAGCCCAGCGTGTCCAGCGCCACGCTTTCAGAGGCAACCATATACTCCGTACGACCATCGCCGAGCTCACGTTTGCCGAGCACCAGAGGACGAATGCCGTTTGGATCGCGGAAGGCGACCATGCCGTGACCGATAATCATCGCCACGCAGGCATACGCGCCGCGGATCTGACGATTTGTTGCGGCAATGGCAGCAAAGATGTTGTCTGCTTCCAGCGGGTAGTGACGGAAGTTATCCAGCTCGCTGGCGAACACATTGAGCAGGATTTCAGAATCAGAGGTGGTGTTAATGTGGCGACGTTTCTCTTCGAACAGCTTTTTACGCAGCTCGTGCGCGTTGGTCAGGTTGCCGTTATGAGCAAGGGTGATGCCATACGGTGAGTTGACGTAGAAAGGCTGTGCCTCAGAGGCGCTGGAACTGCCAGCAGTAGGATAACGAACGTGACCGATCCCCATATTACCTTGCAGACGCTGCATATGGCGGGCTTCAAACACATCGTTTACCAGGCCATTCGCCTTGCGTAAACGGAAGCAGTTGTTTGCATCAATGGTGATGATACCCGCAGCATCCTGCCCACGGTGCTGAAGCACCGTTAACGCGTCATAAATCGACTGGTTTACCGGCATGAAACCGGCGATACCGACAATACCGCACATTCGTCTTTTCCTCGTTAAGCCACATCTCAGGGTTTATGCCCTGGGCAAAAAACTCGACGAGCTTTGCAGATAGTCAAAGAACCATCTGATGATGAAGCTGAACTCTGGAATGAGCTGCGATTTCTGCCAGTCTTCGCTTTTGGAGAACCCGGTGAAGGTATCCAGGAAGAACAGTATCGCGGCCACAATCAGCACGCCTCGCAACGCACCGAAACAGATCCCGAGCACCCTGTCCGTTCCTGACAGACCGGTTTTCTCGACCAGCTGACCTATCACGTAATTGACGATAGCGCCAACAATCAGCGTCGCGATAAACAGCACCGCGATGGCGATTCCGTTTCGGACCAGTTCATCTTCAAAGCCCGTGAACCAGACAGACAGGTAAGTGTAGTAATGACTGGCAACAAAGAAAGCACAACCCCATGTCACCAGCGATAACGCTTCACGAACAAAGCCACGGATCAGGCTAACCAGACAGGAAAAACCAATCACCGCAATGATGGCGTAATCAATCCAGACCATATGTGTCCCACGATTTAACGCCCTGTCATCCAGTTCGGGGCGAATTCTAACAGAAAAAGAAAACGTTTGCGTAGGGATTTCCTTCCCGCGCGTAAATAAAAAAGGCGCTGAAAAAACGCTCAACGCCATGGGCCTTTTGACGCCTCTGTGGACGTCTGCTTCCCCTCACCCTAACCCTCTCCCCAAAGGGGAGAGGGGACTATTTACACCCTCTCCCCTTTGGGGAGAGGGCCGGGGTGAGGGGTAATTCTTGTCAGTTCGCGCTGTAGTTCATCACCACACCGCTCAGCCCGGAGATCTGCTTCAGCTCACCCAGCGACCCTTTCAGCTTATCTTTCGACGCTTCCGGCCCCACCAGGATACGGGTAATTTTACCCTGCACCGGCGTGGAAGGTGAAGTGTAAACACGGTATCCCGCACCGCGCAGTTTACTCACCACCTCGTTGACTTTATCGGCATTTTTCAATGCGCCAAGCTGAACAACGTAGGCTTTACCCGTCGGTGCCGCGTCCTGTTTCGCCGGTGGTGGGGTTTCTGACGCTGCAGCCAGCTGCTCTGCCGCTTTATCCCGCTGCGGCTTCGGCTGCGGTTTCTCGACAGGCTTCGGTTTTTCAACAGCCTTAGGCTGTTCCACCGGAACCGGATCGATTTCAATATTGTTATTCGCAGCCAGGCGAGAAGGATCGAGCGACGGTGCGGCAGCATCGCCTGCGCGCACCTCTTCTGCCGCGCCCTCCGGCGGCTGAGCAGGTAGCGCCTGCGTCGCGGCGGGCAGCATGTCTGGCTCATCGCGATCGCCCGGTTTCGGCACCAGCGGAATGGCCGCAAATTCGTCCTGATAATGCTTTTTCTGCCCGTCGAGCAGTCCCGGAAGAATAATCACTCCGAGCGCGACCAGCACAATGGTTCCTGTTAAACGGTTCTGAAACTTACTCGCCACCGGTTCTCCCCGCGTCCATCACTTCCATGACATGTGCCACCGTGTGGAATGAACCACACACCAGCACGGTATCTTCTGGTTTAGCATCCGCCATCGCAGCATGCCAGGCCTGCGCCACGCTACTATAGATTGCGCCTGTGCCGAGATGTTCCATCAACTGCTCAGCCGTCGCGCCGCGTGGCCCCTCCAGAGGAGCACAATACCAGCTATCGACCATACTCTCCATGCAGGCCAGCGTCCCGCCGATATCTTTATCATGAAGCATACCGATAACCGCCAGCACGCGCCCGGTTTTTGGTAACGATTTGAGACGTCCTGCCAGATACGCCGCCGCGTGCGGGTTGTGGGCCACGTCCAGAATAAGACGCGGCGACTCGCTGACAATCTGGAAACGCCCCGGAAGGATCGCGTTCTGGATACCGTCGCGGATCGCCTGCTCGCTCACCGTCAATCCACTGGCACGCAGTGCCGCCAGCGCGGTGGCGGCGTTCGGCTGCGGTACCTGCGGCAGCGGCAGGTCGTCCAGCGCACCCTGCGCATCGCTAAAGCGCCAGCCGTTGTCCTGAACCTCATAGTGCCAGTCTACGTCGCGGCGCATTAAATGAGCGCCCTTCTCATTCGCCACGTCGGCGATGGTATGCGGCATGTCCGGCTCGCCGACCACGGCGGGCTTATTCGCCCGGAAGATACCGGCCTTTTCACGGCCAATGCTTTCACGGTCTGGCCCCAGCCAGTCGGTATGATCCAGCGCGATGCTGGTGACGACGGCGACATCCGCATCCACCATATTGGTGGCGTCAAGACGACCACCGAGCCCAACTTCCAGAATTACCACGTCAAGCTGCGCCTGTTTGAACAGCCACAGCGCTGAAAGCGTACCGTATTCAAAATAGGTTAATGAGATCTCACCGCGTGCCGCTTCAATTTCCGCGAATGACGCCGTATGGGCAGATTCCGGCAGTTCGCGGTTCTGCACGCGCACCCGCTCGGTGTAGCGCACCAGATGTGGAGAGCTGTAAACGCCTACCTTGTAACCCGCCGCCATCAGGACAGATTCCAGCGTGCGGCAGGTCGTGCCTTTCCCGTTGGTGCCCGCGACGGTGAACACGAACGGAGCCGGTTTGAGCACATCAAGACGCGCGGCGACCTGGCTTACGCGTTCAAGCCCCATATCGATGGTTTTACTGTGCAGGTTTTCCAGATAAGAAAGCCACGCGGCCAGGGGCGACGTGGCTTGGGGAATGCTTTTATTTTCCATAATGCCCGGTTGTCATTAACAGATTAGAAAGCAAAAGGGCAGCGCCAACCGGCCCTGCCCTTTTCAGTTATCAGGCCTCGGGTTCCTGATCCGGTACGATCACGCCTTCGCGTGGCTCATCCGGGTTCGGCGCGGGCAGATTCATCAGCTTCGCCAGGACGCTTGCCAGTTTCAGGCGCATTTCCGGGCGGCGAACGATCATGTCGATAGCGCCTTTCTCGATGAGGAACTCACTGCGCTGGAAGCCCGGCGGCAGTTTTTCACGTACGGTTTGTTCGATAACGCGAGGACCGGCAAAGCCAATCAGCGCTTTTGGCTCAGCGATGTTCAGATCGCCCAGCATCGCGAAGCTTGCAGAGACGCCGCCCATGGTTGGGTCGGTCAGTACAGAAATGTACGGCAGACCGCGCTCCTGCATTTTCGCCAGCGCTGCAGAGGTTTTCGCCATCTGCATCAGGGACATCAGCGCTTCCTGCATACGTGCGCCACCTGAAGCGGAGAAGCAGATCAGCGGGCAGTTGTCTTCCAGCGCCTGCTCAACGGCACGCACGAAGCGCGCACCGACCACAGAGCCCATTGAGCCGCCCATAAAGGAGAACTCAAATGCGGCGGCAACAACCGGCATCTCATGCAGGGTGCCCTTCATGACGATCAGCGCGTCTTTCTCGCCGGTCTCTTTCTGTGCAGAGGCCAGACGATCTTTATATTTTTTGGAATCGCGGAACTTCAGCACGTCTTTTGGCTCAAGTTCGCTTCCCAGTTCTACCAGAGAACCTTCGTCCAGCAGGCTATGCAGGCGGTTGCGCGCCGACATACGCATGTGGTGGTCACATTTCGGACACACTTCAAGATTGCGTTCCAGTTCTGCACGATACAGAACCTGGCCGCAGCTATCACACTTCGTCCATACCCCTTCAGGAATGCTCGCTTTACGCGTTGGGGTAATGTTGCTTTTAATTCGTTCAATCCAGCTCATTGATAACCTTTCTGCCTGAACCTGGTCGTATGCCAGTTTTGCTATAAGAGGCGAATAATGCCATTTTTGCCTCCAACAGACCATGAATGTTGCACATTAAAACATAACAGCCCGAAACTTTGGATAAAAAAGTGGTCGAACCGCCAGCGTGCATTTACTTCGCTTGTTTAGCTGCCGCCCGTTTGTGACGGATGATTTCGATAACGCCCGGCAGTACGGAAAGCACAATAATCGCTACAATCAGCAACTTAAGGTTTTCCTGAACCACTGGCAGATCGCCAAACAGGTAGCCTGCGTAAGTAAAGAGCAGTACCCACAGCAGCGCACCGACAACGTTATACATCGCAAAATGACGATAGGACATATGCCCCATTCCTGCCACAAACGGTGCAAAGGTACGAACGATGGGGACAAAACGGGCAAGAATAATGGTTTTGCCGCCGTGACGCTCGTAGAAGGCATGCGTTTTATCTAAATAGCTGCGGCGGAAAATTTTGGAATCCGGATTACTGAATAACCGTTCTCCAAACACGCGCCCGATGGTGTAATTGACCGCGTCTCCCACAATGGCGGCGATGATCATCAGCACAACCATTAGATGGACATTCAGGTCATTGGTCGGCAGCGCGGATAACGCACCCGCCACAAACAACAGCGAATCTCCGGGCAGGAACGGCGTCACCACCAGACCGGTTTCACAGAACAGGATCAGGAACAGAATGGCATATACCCAGACGCCATACTGCGCGACCAGTTCCGCCAGGTGAACATCAATATGCAGAATGAAATCAATCAGAAAACGTATTACGTCCATATTGTCTAAGCCTTAATTGCACCTTTGTTTAGTCCGCTAAAAACAGCGGGCCCATTGGCGGTTTTGGCAGGTCAAACCGATCCGGATAATCCACCGAGACCAGATACAGCCCTTCCGCTTTCGCCGTTGCTGCCGCAAGCGTTCTGTCCTTCGCTGCCAGCAGTTCTGCAATCCAGCTCTCCGGCTGGTGTCCGGCACCCACTTCCATCAGGCTGCCAACAATATTCCGCACCATATGATGTACAAAGGCATTGGCTTTGATATCGACCACCACATACGCGCCATAACGACTGACGTTAATGTGCATGACGTTACGCCACGGCGTACGGGACTGACACTGCACCGCACGAAACGACGTAAAGTCATTTTCTCCAATCAAACACTGCGCCGCACGCTGCATACGTTCTGCATCAAGCGGCTCATAAAAATGCGTCACGCCCTGGCTTAACACTGCCGGACGCAGACGCTGGTTGTAGATGACGTAGCGGTAACGGCGCGCAGTGGCGCTGAAACGCGCATGAAAATCATCCGGCACAGCTTTCACCCAACGCACGGCAATGTCACCAGGTAAATTCGCATTTACACCCAGCGTCCAGGCAGCATCCTTGCGCACGGCGGTGGTTTCAAAGTGCACCACCTGCCCTGTGCCGTGAACACCGGCGTCGGTTCGGCCTGCGCATAAGACGTTAATCGGCTCATTCGCTACCTGAGAAAGCGCTTTCTCCAGCTTTTCCTGAACGCTGCGCACTTCGTTCTGACGCTGCCAGCCATAATATTTACTGCCATCGTACTCAATGCCGAGGGCAATTCTATGGACCGGCTTTTGTTCCACTTCTGACATCAGTACAGGTACTCCTGCACCAGCTTCTCGGCGATTTTAACTGCCATCAGCGCGCCGCCAAAGCGTACGTTATCGGCAACGGACCAGAACTGAACCTGCTCGGGCATGCCGTAATCGTTGCGCACGCAGCCAATAGAAAGATGCGCGCTACCGGTGGCATCGCCCACCTGGGTCGGGAATTCACTCTCTTCGGAAAGGACGATATCTTCACCGCCGCTAAACGCATCGCGCGCTTCTTCCGCCGCCAGCGGGCGCAGGGCTTCAAAACCAACCATCTGCGCGTGGCCGTAGAAGACAGGCGACTGCACAACGTTGGCGGAGATCATCAGGCCATCGTCCTGCAGAATTTTACGCACTTCATCGACGATACGACGCTCTTCGCGCACGGAACCTTCACGATCCGGCAGCAGTGGCAGCATGTTGAATGCCAGCTGACGACCAAAATAATCGTCTTCATCAATCGGGATACCGTTCAGCAGCTTCGCACTCTGCCCGGCCAGCGCATCGACCGCTTTTTTACCGTTAGCGGAGGCCGACAGCAGGCTGGTCACATTAATACGAGACAGGCCGCCGTCGTCGATCAGCGGTTTCAGCGCAGTCAGCAGCTGGCTGGTCAGGCTGTTCGGTACCGCGATGACGTTGCGGTTGCGGTAGTCAGCCAGCACGAACGGGTTCACGTCCGGCACCACCAGCGGCACATCCGGCTCCATTGAGAACAGGCCGCTCAGGTCGATCACCAGGCAGCCTGCGTTAGTCGCCTCTTCAACGTACGCAGCAGTCGCTTCAGCGCCCGCGGCGAAAAACGCCAGCTGCGCCTGCGTCCAGTCGAACGCGGCCGCGTCCTGGACCATGACGGATTTACCGTTAAAACGCAGATGCTCACCTGCGCTGTCGGTACGTGCCAGCGCAAAGATGTCGCCCACCGGGAACTGACGCTCAGCAAGGGTTTCGAGCAGGGCTTCGCCCACGGCACCCGTGGCACCTAAAATGGCAATGTTCCAGCCTTCAGACATGGTGGTTTACTCCAGAAATAAAAAAGCGTCCCTGTCGGAGTATCCGACAGGGAGCATTAAGAAGACATTAATGCGCCGGGTGATGAACGGCGTTAAACCCAAGTTTATGCAGCAGCGTCGCCGCCGAAGCGTCGTCGCACATCACATACAGGGAAGACCACTCGCGGCGCTCAACGTAGTTCTTGCGCAGCTTATCAAACTCACCCGGGATCCCCGCCACTTTACGCAGCAGCGCATCATCGCGGCGCACATCATACACCAAATGCACCAGCCTTTTCAGCGTTGCCTGATCGAGCGGGCCGTGCAGAGTGATGCGACCAAATTCTGGCGCGGGGAGTAAGGTATCCAGCGCTACCTGCTGCGGATGACCGATAAAGGCGCTGTAGGCTTCAAACACCTGCGTCGTGCCGCGCGCTTTGCCTTCAAGCGTGTAGCCAGCGATATGCGCGGTGCCCACGTCCACCTTGTTGAGTAGCTCAACGTTGAGTTCCGGCTCGGGTTCCCAGACGTCCAGCACCACGCTGAGGTTTTGTCCTTCGTTCAGACATGTCAGCAGCGCGGCGTTGTCCACGACCGGGCCACGGCAGGCATTTATCAGAATAGTGCCAGCCTTCAGACGACGGATCAGCGTTTCATCGGCCAGATGAAGAGACTTATACGGCCCCTCTTTAAACAGCGGCGTGTGGAAGGTGATCACATCACACTGTTCAACCAGCTCATCCAGCGAGCGGAAGTCGCCTTCATCGCCGTTATCTTTGCGCGGCGGGTCGCACAGCAGTGTGCGGATCCCTAACGCTTCAAAACGCTTTTGCAGGCGACCGCCCACGTTACCCACGCCGACAATCCCCACGGTGCGGTCTTTCAGCGCAAAACCATCGCGCTCGGCCAGCATCAGCAGCGAGGAGAAAACGTATTCCACAACGGCAATGGCGTTACAGCCCGGCGCGGCGGAAAAACCGATCCCCGCCTGCTTAAGCCACTTGTCATCCACATGATCGGTCCCTGCCGTTGCGGTCCCGACAAATTTCACCGTTTTGCCGGAGAGCAACGTCTCATTTACTTTGGTCACCGAGCGCACCATCAGGGCATCGGCATCATCCAGTTCGTTCACCGGAATCGGGCGACCAGGGACAGCCTTAACATCGCCAAGGCGGCTAAAGAGCTCGCGGGCGTAAGGCATATTTTCATCAACGAGGATTTTCACGTCTGAGTACCTGTTTGAGAGGAAGAAAACCTGCCAAGTGTGCCATAATCTCGCCGCCAGGCATATATGTCCGCCGGGTTAACGCTGAGTTTTGACTTTAAGGATTCCGACGATGCAGCCTATTTCAGGTACGCCGCCGCGCCCTCCGGGTGAAGGCCCCTTAACGCCGCCGAGTGTCGCAGGCGAACAGCCGCTCTCCACGCAACAGCGCACCGTGCTGGAGCGACTGATCACGCGCCTGATTGCGCTGACGTCGCAACAAAACGCGGAAGTCTGGGCCGGGGTGAAGCATGACCTGGGCGTGAAGAACGACGTACCGCTGCAGTCGCGCCACTTCCCTGCCGCCGAGCAGAACCTGAACCAGCGAATCAACGCTGCGCAACAAAATCACACCACTCGCCAGATTGTGTCGCAGTTGACCGAGCTACTGGGCCAGGGGAACAATCGCCAGGCGGTCAGTGATTTTATTCGCCAACAGTATGGCCAGACTGCCCTGAGCCAGCTCACGCCCGATCAGCTCAAAACGGTGCTGACGCTGTTGCAAACCAATCAGCTGTCGATTCCACAGCCTCAGCTGCGCCCGGCGACCGAACGCCCGCTGCTGCCTGCTGAGCACAACACGCTTAATCAGATGGTGACCAAACTGGCCGCCGCCACCGGCGAGTCGACAAAGCTCATCTGGCAATCCATGCTGGAGCTGTCCGACGTGAAAAGCGGCGAGTTGATCCCGGCCAGACAGTTTACGCATCTGGTCACCTGGCTGCAGGCGCGCCAGACGCTCAGCACGCAAACTGCCCCGACCCTGCACACGGTGCAGGCTGCACTGAAGCAGCCGCTCGAACCGCACGAGTTTGAGGCGGTGCGGGATTATGCCCAGCAGACCTGGCAGGCCACGCCGCAAACGGTGCTGACCACCGCGCAGGTGCAGGATATATTGAATCAGATCTTTGTTCGTCGCGCCGAGCGCGAAGGCGGCATTCCTGAAGCACGGAACATTCAGCCGATTTACAGTCCGCTGTTTGCGCCCGTCGTGGAAACCTTCAAAACGCTGTCCGCTCGTCCGGGGCTGATGTTCATTGCGCTGCTGATTGCGCTGGCGATTTTCTGGCTAGTTGCTTGAAACTGCCGGGTGGCGGCTACACCTTACCCGGCCTACGTTTCGTACGGTTGTAGGCCCGGTAAGCGAAGCGCCACCGGGCATAAAACTACGATCTGCGAAACGCCACCAGCGTCACCACAATTCCCACCACCGCTGAAACGGCCCCGGCAAGAAATACTGACGGATAGCCAAAGGATGTCGCCAACAGCCCCGCCAGCGGCGCAGTAACCCCATAGGAGATATCCTGAAACGCGGCATACCCACCGAGCGCCGTGCCGCGTACCTGCGGGGCCACGCGTTTCACCACCTCAACACCCAGCGCCGGGAAGATCAGTGAGCAACCGCAGCCGGTCAGCGCCGCCCCCAGCAGCGCAACGTAGGCATTGGGTGCCTGCCAGAGCAGCAGCAGACCAATGGTCTCAATAACCAGCGAGGCCACCGCCACCTTCACGCCGCCTAAGCGATCCGGCATCCAGCCAAAAAGCACGCGCATCAGTACGAACGCGCCGCCAAACGCGGTGAGCGTAAAGCCCGCCATTGCCCAGCCACGGCTCATAAAGTACAGGGAGACGAAGGTACCAATCACCGCGAAGCCAACGCCCTGTAGCGCCAGGCCGAGACCCGGCTGCCAGATTTGACCGACGACGCTCCACAGGGATGGGCGTTCGCCTTTATGGGCCGGGACTTTTCGCACCGAACCATTAAATGCCCACGCCAGCAGCGGCAGCACCATGGTGGTACCCGCCAGTGCCGCAAAACCAAACTGGCTGTGGATCAGCAGACCCAGCGGAGCACCTGCTGCCAGGGCCCCGTAGATGGCCATCCCGTTCCAGGACATGACCTTGCCCGAACGCGCAGGGCCAACCAGCCCCATCCCCCAGGTCAGGGTCCCGGTCAGCAGCTGACTTTCACCGAATCCAAGGATTAAGCGCCCCACCACCAGCAGCGCAAATTTATACACGGCGTCTACCGGCAGAAGCGCGGCCAGCAGCCATGCGCCGCCCGCCAGACCGCAGGCAAACATGCCCTGCAAAGCTGACCGTTTTGCACCGTGCTGATCCGCCAGGCGTCCGGCGTAGCCACGCGTTAACACCGTCGCTAAAAACTGAATACCCACGGCGATGCCAACCAGGGTATTGCCATAGCCCAACTCCTGGTGAACAAACAGCGGGATCACCGGCAGCGGCAGGCCGACGGTCATGTAGGTAAGAAATACCGCAAAAGCGATGCGGAACAGCGAGGTGTTCCCGGACGTGGCGTTTATATCTGATGTAGCGGCCGTCATGCATAACTCCGAATTCAGGCATAAAAAAAGGGAGCCATCAGGCTCCCTTCTACTATACATTCAAACGCTTATGCTTTCAGCTTACGCATTACCAGCGTGGCGTTGGTGCCGCCGAAACCGAAGCTGTTAGACATAACGGTCGTCAGCGTCGCATCCATTGGTTTGGTTACGATGTTCAGACCAGCAGCCTGCTCATCCAGCTCTTCCACGTTGATGCTTGGCGCGATAAAGCCATGTTCGAGCATCAGCAGAGAGTAGATCGCTTCCTGCACGCCAGCCGCACCCAGAGAGTGACCGGTCATGGCTTTGGTTGCAGAGATCGCCGGGCTCTTATCCGCAAAGACTTCGCGGATCGCACCCAGTTCTTTCACGTCGCCTACTGGAGTAGAGGTACCGTGGGAGTTCAGGTAGTCGATTGGGGTATCAACACCGTGCATCGCCATCTTCATGCAGCGCACTGCGCCTTCGCCGGATGGAGCAACCATGTCAGCACCATCGGACGTTGCGCCGTAACCCACGATCTCAGCGTAGATGTGAGCGCCGCGAGCCAGAGCGTGTTCCAGCTCTTCAACCACAACCATACCGCCGCCGCCCGCGATAACGAAACCGTCGCGGTGTGCGTCATAGGTACGGGATGCTTTATCTGGCGTCTCGTTGTATTTGGTGGACAGTGCGCCCATTGCGTCGAACTCACAGGCCATTTCCCAGCCCAGCTCTTCGCCGCCGCCAGCAAACACGATGTCCTGTTTGCCCAGTTGGATTTGCTCAACCGCGTTACCGATACAGTGCGCGGAAGTCGCACAGGCAGAGCTGATGGAGTAGTTCACACCGTGAATTTTGAACGGTGTCGCCAGGCAGGCAGAAACGGCTGAACCCATGGCTTTGGTCACAACGTATGGACCTACCGCTTTCAGGCCGCGCGGGCTACGCATTGCGTCCGCACCGAATACCTGCGCTTTAGACGAACCGCCGGAACCGGCAATCAGACCCACGCGCGGGTTGTTCTGATAAACGTCTTCGCTCAGGCCAGCATCTGCAATCGCTTCCTGCATGGAAAGATAGGCGTAAATAGAGGCATCGTTCATGAAACGAACCACTTTACGGTCGATCAAACCGGTGGTGTCCAGTTTGACGTTACCCCATACGTGGCTACGCATTCCCGAATCTTTAAACTCTTCAGAGAAAGTGATCCCGGAGCGTCCTTCACGCAGAGATGCCAGGACTTCCTGCTGGTTATTACCGATGCTGGAAACGATGCCCAGGCCAGTAATCACTGCACGTTTCATTCAATACCTCTGTAAGTCGCACTATAGTAAGTTTCGAGTCGCACAATAGCGTACACTTGTACGCCGAACAAGTCCGATCAGACAATTTCTGAGGAAATTTGCACCGATGGGCTCACATCGTTAAGATCGTGCCACTGCCTGTCGGACGAGTAACTTACGTGAAACAAAACGCTATACAACCCGCCAACCTCGAATTCAACGCTGAGGGTACACCTGTTTCCCGAGATTTTGATGACGTCTATTTTTCTAATGATAACGGACTTAAAGAGACACGTTATGTTTTTCTCGACGGAAACCAGCTCGGCGCCCGATTCCCCGCGCATCCGCGCAGCCTGTTCGTGGTGGCGGAAAGCGGATTCGGTACCGGCCTCAATTTTCTGACCCTCTGGCAGGCGTTTGATCGGTTTCACGCTGCCCATTCCGAGGCTACGCTCCAAAGATTACATTTCGTCAGTTTTGAAAAATTCCCGCTCACTTTGCACGATTTACAGCTCGCACATCAGCACTGGCCGGAGCTGGCAGCCTGGGCAGAGCAGCTTCAGGCGCAATGGCCACCGGCCGTGGGTGGCTGCCATCGTCTGATTCTGGACGGCGGACGCGTTACCCTGGATTTATGGCTGGGCGACATTAACGAACTGACCGATCAGCTCGACGATTCGATGAATCAGAAAGTGGATGCCTGGTTCCTGGACGGTTTTGCCCCTGCCAAAAACCCGGACATGTGGAGTCAGCATTTGTTTTGCGCAATGGCGCGCCTGGCCCGCCCGGGCGCAACGCTCGCCACCTTCACCTCGGCAGGTTTTGTCCGCCGCGGGCTGCAGGAAGCGGGCTTTACCATGCGTAAAACCAAGGGGTTTGGCCGCAAGCGCGACATGCTGGTCGGGACGATGGAACAGACGTTAAATGTCCCCGCTCAGGCACCGTGGTTTTCCCGTCGCGCCAGTGCATCACGAGAGGTAGCACTCATTGGCGGCGGCATTGCCAGCGCCCTGCTCTCGCTCGCGCTTCTCCACCGTGGCTGGCAGGTCACGCTCTACTGCGCCGATGAGGCACCGGCGACGGGTGCCTCAGGCAACCGTCAGGGCGCGCTTTATCCTCTGCTGAGCGCGCACGACCCGGCGCTGTTCCAGTTTTTCCCGGCGGCATTTACGTTTGCTCGTCGTCTGTACGATCTTCTGCCTGTTGATTTTGACCACGACTGGTGCGGCGTGACGCAGCTCGGCTGGGATGAGAAGAGCCAGCAAAAAATCGCGCAAATGCTGTCGCTGGGTCTGCCGGAGGCGATCGCCCGTGCGGTCACTGCGCAGCAGGTTACTGAAACCGCGGGCGTCGACACGCGCTGTGACGGTATACAGTATCCGCTCGGCGGCTGGCTGTGCCCGGCCGACCTGACGGCGGCGGTGATGACCCTGGCCCAGTCTCGCGGGCTGATGGTGCACTATGCCCACACCGTTGAATCGCTTAGCCGGACAGAACGCTGGAATCTGCGTTTCGCTGATGGCAAAGCGGCGCAGCACGCCAGCGTTGTGCTGGCAAACGGACATAACATCAGCCAGTTTATCCAGACAGAAACATTGCCGGTGTATCCGGTCGGCGGCCAGGTAAGCCATATCCCAACCGCGCCAGAACTGAGCAAATTACGTCAGGTGCTGTGCTATGACGGCTATCTGACGCCGCAAAATCCGTCTAACGGCCATCACTGCATCGGGGCGAGCTATCATCGTGGCGAAACGGAAATGCGCTACAGCGACGCGGACCAGCAGCAGAACCGCCAGCGTCTGGTTGACTGTTTCCCGGATGCGGCGTGGGCGAAAGAGGTTGACGTCAGCGAGGGTGAAGCCCGCTGCGGCGTACGCTGCGCCACGCGTGACCATCTGCCGATGGCGGGGAGCGTGCCGGACTATGAGGCAACGCTTGCGGCCTATCAGGATCTGGCTGATAACCGGGACACGGCGGTAAGCGCACCGGTGTATCCGGAGCTGTTTATGCTCGGCGGGCTGGGCTCGAGGGGATTGTGCTCTGCGCCGCTGCTGGCAGAGGTGTTAGCCGCGCAGATGAGCGATGAGCCGATTCCGCTGGACAGAATTACGCTTGCGGGACTCAACCCAAATCGACTGTGGGTACGGAAACTGCTGAAGGGGAAGAAGGTTAAGTAGAGAGCGGTCTGGTGCCCTCACCCCGTCCCTCTCCCTGTGGGCTGAGGAATCCCCAGTAATTTTTTAACCGGAAGCGATAAATATTGCTTCCGGAAAATTAATGGCTTACAGCGATGCCCTGGTCCGGCTGTAAATCGCCGAGGCGTTTCCGTAAGGCCGGGGCGAGGCGCATGGATGCGCCGAGAGGGCGTGGCCTGCAGGGATGCAGGCTCATGCCCGACCCGATAGCCTGAAGGAATAAGCTGAGGGAACCGCGAAGCGGCGATTTACCGCCGGGAGCCCGGGTCGCCAGGGCGGCGGCGATTGAGCCGCCATGGCACGTTCACAGGCCATGCCGTTACAGAGTAGCAAGGAACATGAAGTGAACGGAATGACCACCAGAGCCGTATGTTCCCCCTCACCCCAGCCCTCTCCCTCAAGGGAGAGGGGGTCGTCTGTGCAGGCATTATTTTGTGGGGATCCCTCAGCCCTGTGGGAGAGGGTGGTGAAACACTTACTTCGCTTTCGCCTGCTGGAACAAATTGTCCCACATGCCCAGCACCAGAGACTGATCGCGCGGAGAGAGTTCTCCGGCCTGAATGGCTTTTTCCAGGCTGCGAGTCACTTCTTCGTGAACTGCGTCGGCAGAGTGATCGTCACCTGCCTCCAGCTCGGCTACGGCAAGCGTCAGGTGACCACGCAGATAACCGCTGGCGAACAGCTCATCATCACTGGCGTGTTCCACCATGTCATCAATTAACGCCAGAATGCGTGATTCAAATTCTGCGATCATCTTCTTTCCTCTGTTAAAGATCTTCCGGCCAAGGGAAGCATTCCGCCGTGATCTCCGGCGTGTGGTAATAATTCTGTAAAGCCTCGATCAGGCGCGCCGGACGTTCCGGGATGCCCTTCTCAAGATATTCCATCACCTGCTTGTGAACGCGGCGCTGGAAGACGATACGATCCGGCTCGAAGTCGCCTTCCAGGTTGTCGCAGCTCACGTTGAACGGGAAACCCGCCGCCACGCAGAACAGCCACTCCAGCGCCTGGGGTTTGACTTCAACATCTTCAAACTGGCCCTGAGTTGCGGCGTCACGCCCGTCCGGGCAATACCAGTAACCGAAGTCCACCAGCTCGCGACGTGCTTTCCCCGCAATGCACCAGTGCGAAATCTCGTGCAAACCGCTGGCGTAAAAGCCATGTGCGAAAACGATCCGGTTATACGGAACCTCTGCATCAGCAGGAAGATAGATCGGTTCGTCGTCGCCTTTAATCAGACGGGTATTAAAATCATCAGCAAAACAGCCGTCGAAAATCTCAATCAGCTGTTCGTAGTTATGCGTACTGTTCATTAGTGCATCCCCAACCAGGTGAGGATCTCCTGTCCATGGCTGTCATAAAGCAGTTTGGCGCTCATCACCGCCGAGACCACAACAATCATCGGGCGGATCAGCTTTTGCCCCTTGCTCAATACCAGACGCGAGCCCACGCGCGCGCCTAAAAATTGGCCCACCATCATTACAAAGCCGGTTGCCCAGATAACCTTGCCGCCAATGATAAACAGCAGCAGGCCGCCGACGTTTGAGGTCGCGTTGAGCACTTTGGCATGGGCGGTGGATTTGGCGAGGTTGAACCCGGCCAGCGTCACGAAAGCCAGCGCGTAAAACGAGCCTGCGCCCGGGCCGAAGAAACCGTCATAAAAACCTACACAGCCCCCGGCAACCAGCGCAAACGGCAGGCCGTGCAGGCGACGCTGGCGATCCTCTTCACCGAGCTTTGGCATCAGCAAAAAGTACAGGCCAATGCAGATAACCAGAATCGGCAGGATCTGACGCAAAATATCAGACTGCACGTGCTGAACCAGCAGCGCGCCCGACGTCGAGCCAATAAAGGTCATCAGAATATTGAGCTTCTGATCGGCCAGGCTCACCACCTTGCGGCGGATAAAATAGAGCGACGCCGAGAGCGACCCACCGCAGGCCTGCAGCTTGTTAGTAGCCAGCGCCTGAGCCGGGCTCATGCCCGCCGCCAGCAGCGCCGGAACCGTCAGCAAACCGCCCCCACCCGCCAGCGCATCGATAAACCCGGCGAGCATCGCAACAAAAAAGAGCACCGCCAGCAGCAGCGGTGACACCATAAACAGATCGACGAAATTATCCATTAAAGTACATGCTCATCCAGTAGCGCCTGGCAGGAAGGCGGCAACGGAGGCGGTGTCTTCTTCTCAGGCTTAGAGGTTCCAGGCTTCGCCGGTTCAAACCAGCTTTGCAGTTCATAACCACAGCCATCGCCAGGCGGTGGAAGCGGCTGATCTTCACATTCCAGGCTGTTCGCCGGGCAGCGCAGACGAACGTGCATATGTGCACGGTGCTGGAACCACGGACGCACTTTGCGCAGCCAGTCGCGATCCGTTCCGGCATCCAGACAGAGCTGTTGCTTGATGGCCGGGTTAACGAAAATCCGCGTGACGTCGTTATCTTCTGCCGCCAGCTTGATCATGCTGGAGACTTCCTGCGTCCACAGGGACGGCACTACGTGCTTACCGTCGCTCGCGACCAGATCCAGCGCCTGCGGTTTCAGCAACTGCAAAGACGTCCAGCGCGTTTTCGGCAGCTGTAAGAAGATATCGACATCCAGTCCGGTCTGGTGGCTGGCGTGACCGCCGTTGAAGCGGCCCCCGGCAGGCATCCCCATATCACCGATCAGCATCGTGCCCAGCCCCAGGTTATGCACCTGATTACCAAGGCGCTGTATAAACAGCACCAGATCCGGATGGCCGAAATAGCGGCGCTGATCGGTGCGCATCACCTGATAGGTGTCCGACTGCAGCGGAAGTTCCTGCGCGCCCACGATGCAGCCGTTAGAGAAGGCACCGATGGACTGCGCACTCCCCGCCACCGGATGGGTGATTTTTTGCCACGGCGTGGCGGCCAGAGAGGCTCCACTGGCGAGCAGCGCCAGCAGAGCAATTGCGGTTTTTTTCATGTTTACCAGCGTGGAATGGTGGTCGTCACATCCGCATTCTGCGCGCGCTGGCGCAGGAAGTGATCCATCAACACGATCGCCAGCATCGCTTCTGCGATCGGCACCGCGCGGATCCCCACGCACGGATCGTGACGTCCTTTGGTGATCATCTCAACTTCTTCACCAGAGCGGTTAATCGTGTGGCCCGGCACGGTAATGCTGGAAGTCGGCTTCAGTGCGATGTTGGCAACAATCTGCTGCCCGCTGCTGATACCGCCCAGAATGCCGCCCGCATGGTTGCTCTGGAAGCCCGCTTTCGTGATTTCGTCGCGGTTCTGGCTACCGCGAAGCTGAACCACGTCAAAACCGTCGCCAATCTCGACGCCCTTCACCGCGTTGATGCTCATCAGCGCGTGGGCGATGTCAGCGTCGAGACGGTCAAATACCGGCTCGCCCCAGCCAGCCGGAACGCCGTCAGCCACCACGGTGACTTTCGCACCGATGGAGTCGCCCTCTTTTTTCAGGCCGCGCATCAGTTCGTCGAGCGCCTCTAGCTTGTCGGCATCCGCGCAAAAGAACGGGTTTTGCTCGACCTGATCCCAGTCTTTGATCGCCAGAGGAATGTCGCCCATCTGGGTCAGACAGCCGCGGATAACGATGCCAAATTTCTGCTGCAGGTATTTCTTGGCAATCGCCCCTGCCGCCACGCGCATCGCGGTTTCACGCGCGGAAGAACGCCCGCCGCCGCGATAGTCACGGAAGCCGTACTTTTGTTCGTAGGTGTAGTCGGCGTGGCCCGGACGGAAAACGTCTTTGATGGCGCCGTAGTCCTGGGAGCGCTGATCGGTATTTTCGATCAGCAGACCAATGCTGGTCCCGGTGGTGCGCCCTTCAAAGACGCCGGAAAGAATTTTGACCTGGTCCGGCTCGCGACGCTGCGTGGTGTAGCGAGAGGTGCCCGGACGTCGACGGTCGAGGTCGTGCTGTAAATCTGCTTCGGTCAGTTCGATGCCCGGCGGTACGCCGTCGACGATGCAACCGAGTGCCAACCCGTGCGACTCCCCAAAGGTGGTCACGCGGAATACCTGTCCAATACTGTTTCCTGCCATCACGGCTCCGATGTTGTTGTTTGTGTTTGAGCGTTGTGAAACGGGCCGAAGCCCGCTGGATTAATCTTTATAGATGCTGAAGTGTTCGCGCGCGTCGAGCAGCTGCGCTTTGGTCAGCATAAAGACGCCGTCACCGCCGTTGTCGAACTCGAGCCAGGTGAACGGCACATCCGGGTACTGCTCTATCAGATGTACCATGCTGTTGCCTACTTCACAAATCAGAACGCCGTCATCGGTCAGGTAATCCGGTGCACAGGCCAGAATGCGGCGGGTCAGCTTCAGGCCGTCAGAGCCTGATGCCAGGCCCAGCTCCGGCTCATGGCGATATTCGTTTGGCAGATCGGACATGTCTTCTGCATCGACGTACGGCGGATTGGTGACGATCAGATCGTACTGCAGCGTCGGCAGATCGCGGAACAGATCGGAGCGAATTGGCGTAACGTGATGGATCAGGCCGTGCTCTTCAATGTTGTGCTCGGTTACGGCCAGCGCGTCGGTGGAAATATCGACCGCGTCCACTTCTGCTTCCGGGAAGGCATAGGCACAGGCAATCGCAATGCAGCCGCTGCCGGTACACATATCCAGAATGTGCTGCGGCTGATGGTTAATCAGCCCTTCAAAGTGGTTGTTGATCAGCTCACCAATCGGCGAGCGCGGCACCAGCACGCGTTCATCAACATAGAACTCGTGGCCGCAGAACCAGGCTTTATTGGTCAGGTAGGCGACCGGAATACGCTCGTTCACGCGGCGGATCACGCGCTCAACGATGCGGTGCTTCTCGCTGGAGGTCAGGCGCGCGGTACGCATGTCTTCCGGAATATCCAGTGGCAGGTAGAGGGACGGCAGCACCAGCTGAACGGCCTCATCCCACGGGTTATCGGTACCGTGACCGTACCAGATATTGGCGGCGCTGAAGCGGCTAACCGACCAGCGCAACATGTCCTGTATGGTATGCAGCTCGTTTACTGCTTCATCGACAAAAATTTTATCCACTCTTTCCTCCAGGGCATGCTCGCATAATTTTCGGCGGCTAGTTTGCCATGAAGACGGCGATAAATCAGCAATGACGCGTACCGCTTGAGGTTAAAAAATGCGTTTAGTCGGGTACACTATCGGAAATACGAGATGAGAATGCCAAATGAAAAAGAAAACATCGCTCAGCGAGGAGGATCAGACACTCTTCCGACAGCTGATGACCGGGACGCGTAGAATCACGCAGGACACCATCGTTCATCGTCCTCAGCGCAAAAAAATCAGCGAAGTGCCGGTCAAGCGACTGCTCCAGGAGCAGGCCGATAACAGCCACTATTTTTCAGATGAATTTCAGCCTCTGCTCAACACGCAGGGGGCTGTGAAGTACGTACGTGAAGACGTCAGCCATTTTGAGCTGAAAAAGTTACGCCGTGGGGACTATTCACCGGAGCTGTTTCTCGATCTGCACGGGTTAACCCAGATGCAGGCGAAACAGGAGCTGGGGGCATTGATTGCGGCATGTCGTCGCGAACACGTTTTTTGCGCCTGCGTGATGCACGGTCACGGCAAACATATTCTCAAGCAACAGACGCCGCTGTGGCTGGCTCAGCATCCACACGTGATGGCGTTTCATCAGGCACCCAAAGAGTACGGCGGAGATGCCGCATTGCTGGTGTTGATTGAAGTCGAGGAATGGCAGCCGCCAGAGTTACCCTGACAGGATGGCGGGAAGCACATTGCACCCCGCCATATCGCACGTCACGTCAGATCGCTTTTGCCATCTTCAGGTTGCACGGACTCATTTGCCAGTTAAAGACACCTTTGCCGGTTTCGTCCAGGGTGACGTTGGCAATGGCGGAGGTCGTGAACATAGGCGGCGTTTCGCCAGGGCACAGCTCAGATACCAGATAGCCGACCAGCGGCAGGTGGGAAATGACCAGTGCGGAAGCGACACCTTCATTGCATAGCGCCTGAAGATAGGCACTCACAAGACCCACATCGCCACACGGCGTGAGTTCAGGAAGAACATCCACACTGGAAGGCAGGTTCATACACTCCCCTACCACATCCAGCGTCTGTTCTGCACGCAGGAACGGACTCACCAGAACGCGTTCAATGTCCACTTTTTGACCTTTAAGCCAGGTAGCCATTTGACGGGATTCGTCGCAGCCACAGACTGTCAAAGGACGTACTGAGTCACTGGCGGCATCGAGTGCCGCGTCGCCGTGACGCATGATAAAAACTTGCATATTGCACCGCTTTTGTTAACCAGAATCACCGGCGTTGACTACCCGCGATTAAAGCTGGGAGGTAGAAAACCCGATGGCCGGGCATTGTGCCTGATCCATTCGGTGAATGAAACGCTGTTTTTTACCTCAATGGCGTAAGTATAGTCAATCTCTGTTTACAAATTCGCCAAAACAGGTCTCTTCACCGAAGGATTTACCCTTCTTTGACCTCAGCTTACGAGGACAGTTTCCCTTGCAGGCCAAAATGTCTGGCCCCGTTCCGCCATCTGCAATAATTCGTCACAGGGTGTAAACCGTGGACCATATTGCGAAGCCAGACGTTGCAGAATTGCAACCACTTCACCCGCCCCGAGGGTGTCCATATACCGGAACGGGCCGCCAAGGAACGGCGGGAAACCAATACCAAATACGGCACCGATGTCACCATCGCGTGCGCTTTTGATCACCTGTTCGCCGAAACAGCGCGCCGCTTCGTTGAGCATCATCATCACACAACGCTCAGCACACTGCGCTGACGACAGTTTTCCCTGACCGGTAACAGAAAAAAGCCCATAAACCGCAGGGTCGACCTGTTTCTTGCTTTTACGCCCTTTTGCCCCGTAAAGATAGAAACCGCGTTCATTTTTTCTGCCTTTGCGATCGTCCTTCAAAATTGCAGAAACAATGTTTGCAGGGGGGCTAAAACGGTCTCCGTAAGCAGCCTCCAGTACAGGTATAATTTTAGTGCCGGTATCTATTCCTACCTCATCCAAAAGTTGGATTGGACCGACAGGGAAACCAAACTTCACCAGCGCCTCATCGACGTGCTCAATCTTCTCCCCTTCCGTCAGCAACCGCATTGCTTCATTAATGTAGGGAGCCAGAATGCGATTGACGTAGAAGCCTGCTTTATCTGCCACGACAATCGGCGTTTTGCCCTGCTTTTTCGCGAGCTTGACCACCGTGGCAACGGTTTGCGGACTGGTGGTCGCGTGTGGAATAACCTCCACCAGCGGCATTTTTTCAACCGGGCTAAAGAAGTGCAGACCAATCACCTGCTCCGGTCGTGCGGCTTTCGCCGCGATGTCGCCAATCGGCAATGACGAGGTGTTTGAAGCAAAGATGGTATGCGGGGCGCAATGCTGTTCAACGTCTGCCACCATTTGCTGCTTGAGCGCCAGATCTTCAAACACGGCTTCTATCACCAGATCGCGATGTGCAAAACCGCGGTAGTCCGTGGTGCCAGTGATCATCGCGAGTGTTTTATCGCGCTCGCTTGCTTTGATATGGCGGCGTTTAACCTTCTGATCAAGGTTCTGCCAGCTGTACTGAAGCGCGTGGTTGATTCCCTTAGGATTAATGTCTTTGATACGCACCGGCAATTTGCCTTTGCTGGCAGTGACAAACGCAATTCCACCGCCCATCAGCCCGCCCCCCAGCACGCCAATGGCGCGCAGCGGCGCAGGCTCAGCTTCGCTTCCCGGATCTTTTTTGACGTCAGTGCTGGCAAAGAAGATGCTGCGCAGCGCCTGAGACTGCGGCGTCATCGCCAGTTCACCAAAGGCTTTTGCCTCGGCGGCATAACCGCTGCTGCTGCCCTGTGACAAGCCGGTTTCAATCACTTCAAGAATACGCTTCGCCGCCGGGTAGTTGCCTTTGGTTTTTTGCTCGGTCTTTTTGCTTACCATGCTGAACAGGAGCGCGCGCCCCAGTGGCCCTGCCAGCACGCGCTCACGCACAGGCAGAGGACGTTTTGCCTGACGCCCTTTCAGGGCCAACTCAACGGCGGCCTCCAGCAAAATCGAGTGGGCAACCACTTCATCGACCAGTCCCACTTTCAGCGCCTGACGGGCGCGCAGCTGCTTGCCGGTTAAGATCATCTCCAGCGCGGTACTCACCCCCACCAGACGCGGTAAACGCTGCGTTCCACCCGAGCCAGGTAACAGGCCTAACTGCACTTCCGGCAGGCCTAACACCGTTTTTGCATCATCGGTACAAATGCGGCTATGGCAGGCCAGCGCCAGCTCTAAACCGCCCCCCAGACAAGCGCCG
Organism: Enterobacter sp. RHBSTW-01064; assembly: GCF_014103035.1. NCBI lineage: Bacteria > Pseudomonadati > Pseudomonadota > Gammaproteobacteria > Enterobacterales > Enterobacteriaceae > Enterobacter > Enterobacter sp. RHBSTW-01064. The sequence continues at coordinate 998,157 of NZ_JABXOU010000001.1, forward strand.
TGAATGGCAGCAATCACCGGGAACGACAGGGCGTGGATCTCAGCCATCACCTGCTGCCCCTGACGCGCCAGCTCTTCGGCTTCCTGAGCGCTTTGCGCGCGGGCAATCATGTTGATATCAGCCCCGGCAATAAAGTTATCCGGCTTGGCCGAGATAAACACCAGGCCGCGAATGGCTTTGTTTTCGCGGAGCTGTTTTAGCATCGCGCGCACCTGAACGCCAAATTCGGCCTTCAGGGTATTCATCTTTTCATCAGGCACATCAATAGTGATAACGGCCACGTTATCGAGGCGAACCGTCAGATTGAATGCAGATGGCATGTCCATTATTCAGCCTCCAGAACCATTGCTGCGCCAAGACCACCTGCCGCGCAGGCGGTAATGAGACCAAACCCACCGCCGCGGCGACGTAGTTCATGTAATGTTTGTGTGATCATCCTCGCCCCTGTGGCGGCAAAGGGATGACCATAGGCGATGGATCCGCCAAGCACGTTAAACTTACTCTGATCCACTTCGCCGGTCGCGTGGGCGCGGCCCAGTACATCGCGCGCGAAGCGCTCGCTTGCCAGCAGCTGGATGTTTGCCAGGGTTTGTGCGGCAAAGGCTTCGTGCATATCGATCAGGGTTAAGTCAGCCAGCGTCAGCCCCGCGCGCTCCAGCGCCAGCGGCGTGGACCAGGCTGGACCTAACAACATGTCCTGCCAGACATCAATCGCCGTAAACGCATAGCTTCGTAAATAACCCAGCGGGGTGATGCCAAGCTCCTTCGCACGGGATTCGGTCATCAGGATCACGGCCGCAGCACCGTCCGTCAGAGGCGTACTGTTGGCCGCCGTAACGGTGCCATGTTTACGATCAAACGCCGGGCGCAGTTTTGCGTAATCCGCCAGCGTCGAGGTGCCGCGAATATTGTTATCTTCCACCAGAGGTTCTCGGAAAGGCGGGATATAAGCCGTCATCACCTCGTCGGCAAGTTTGCCTTCCGACCAGGCCTTCGCAGCGAGCTGGTGCGAACGATGCGCCAGGGCATCCTGCTGTTCGCGGGTGATGCCGTATGTTTTCGCCATCTGCTCAGCGGTATCGCCCATGCGCAGGCCGGTTGAATATTCAGCCACCGCGGGCGGAACAGGCATCAGATCGCGCAGGCGTAAACGCGAGAAGAGTTTAAGTTTCTGGCCAGTAGTGCGAGCCTTGTTAGCATCCACGAGGATACGTGCCAGCTTTTTGCTGACCCCAATCGGCAGCACTGAAGAGGAGTCCGCCCCGCCCGCGATACCCGCGCGAATAGTCCCCGCCATCAGGCTTTCGGCCACGTTAGCCACCGCCTGAAAGCTGGTCGCGCAGGCGCGACTGACGCTGTAGGCATCGGTGTGCACATTCATTCCCGTGCCGAGAACAATTTCACGTGCAATGTTGGGGGCTTCAGGCATCTGCACGACCTGGCCGAAGACCAGCTGTTCGATGACCTCAGGCGGAATTTCGCTGCGAGCCAGCATCTCGCCTACGACCATTTTCCCCAGATCGACGGCCGGTATACCGTGAAAGGCGGTTGCCTGACGCGCAAACGGCGTTCGCAGCCCGCTAACAATGGCAATGCGTTCACCTTGTCGGGTGATAAGCGGTAATGCCTGACTCATAACATTCCCCTGTAAAAACTTTACACAAATATAAAGTGGTCTGACCTGATAACAGTCTTAACCATTTTTTTACATTCAGCCAATCGGGGAAACGAAAAAGTGCGAGCTAAGGCACAGAGAAGAAAAAGAAAATGCCCCTGCATGGCAGAGGCATTTGTGCGGTTTTGTTGCCGGGTGGCGGCGTTGCCTTACCCGGCCTACACGATCGTAGGCCCGTGCAAGCGAAGCGCCGCCGGGCAAAAGGATTAACGCAGGCCCAGCTGGAAAATCAGCGTTTCAGCTTCACACGCAAAAACAAAATCGATGTCCAGCTTCACGCCACCGTCCACTTCGGTAAAGGTCGACTTGATTTCGCACGGATCGGATTCGACTTCACGCGCACGTTGACTCAGCGCGGCCAGGGTTTCTTCCGCTTCGGCACGGCTAGTGAATACACGGCTGTAAGACGCGGTGCAATCGGTGTTGTCCATGATGGTGCCAACATCCATACAGCAGCAAACCGGGGTTTCATCAGCACTGCATTTACTCATAGCTCAATTTCCTCTGTATTCGCGCAAAGCGCGAGATAAACACGATGCTGATATTTTACGCCCCGCCGTTGGCTCTCTCCAGCCGTTAATGACGCAAAATCGGATAAGTGAGCAATATCACACTAAAAAATGATCTAAAACAAAATTCACCCTTTCGGGGGAGTCTCGCTGGTCACAATTTTGCCAACCAGATCTCGTTTCAAGAAACATGTTTGAAAATATTAATAAACAAACTTGCAACATATTAGCTGGTCAGACCTATACTCACGCCACTGGTCTGATTTGTATGTCATACCTCAGACCCTACACTTCGCGCTCCTGTTACGGTATGTAACAATTATTGAATAAAAATAACTCAATGAGGTTATGGTCATGAGCCAGAAAACCCTGTTCAAAAAGACTGCGCTGGCAGTCGCAGTGGCAATCGTCTCAACGTCCGCCTGGTCAGCGGGCTTCCAGTTAAACGAATTTTCTTCCTCTGGCCTTGGCCGTGCATATTCCGGGGAAGGCGCTATTGCTGATGACGCAGGTAACGCAAGTCGTAACCCTGCGCTTATCATGATGTTCGATCGTCCGACCTTCTCTGCTGGTGCGGTTTACATCGATCCTGATGTCAATATTTCCGGCAAATCGCCTTTCACCGGCGCGAGCCTGAAAGCGGATAACATTGCGCCGACAGCGTGGGTACCTAACCTGCACTTCGTTGCGCCGATTAATGAACAATTTGGTTGGGGTGCGTCAGTCACCTCTAACTATGGTCTGGCAACCGAGTTCAATAACAATTACCCGGCAGGCGAATATGGGGGCAAAACCGATTTAACTACCCTCAACCTGAACCTGAGCGGCGCGTATCGTCTCAATGACAACTGGAGCTTCGGCCTGGGCTTTGATGCCGTCTACGCTGATGCCAAAATTGAGCGTTATACCGGTGAACAAACTGCCGCTCTGCCGAAGAACAGCAACAAGATCGCCAGCCTGAAGGGCGATGAGTGGGGCTACGGCTGGAACGCGGGTATTCTGTATGAGCTGGACAAAAATAACCGCTGGGGTCTGACCTATCGCTCAGAAGTGAAAATTGATTTCGATGGCGATTACAAAAGCGGCATCCTGAGCCCTGTAAACGGCATGGTTCCGGGTGCAGGCACCACCATCCCGTGGGGCACGTCAAACCAGACCGTACCAGGTTCACTGTCACTGCATCTGCCAGAAATGTGGGAAGTCTCCGGTTACAACCGCGTCGCACCACAGTGGGCTATTCACTATAGCCTGGCATACACCAGCTGGAGTCAGTTCGAAGAGTTGAAAGCGACCGGCAGCAATGGTCAGACGCTGTTCTATAAGGACGAAAGCTTCCACGACGCATACCGTATTGCGCTGGGTACAACCTACTATATGGACGACAACTGGACGTTCCGTACCGGTATCGCGTTTGATGATAGCCCGGTTCCGGCTGATAAACGCTCCATCTCCATCCCGGATCAGGACCGCTTCTGGCTGAGTGCTGGTGCAACCTATGCATTCAACGAGAATGCGTCAGTTGACGCTGGCGTCTCTTATATGCACGGTCAGAAAGTGACGTTCCAGGAAGGCCCTTACGAGTTCACCTCTGAAGGTAAAGCCTGGCTGTTCGGTACCAACTTCAACTACGCGTTCTAATCGCGCAGGGATCAAAAAAGGTGAGCATCGCTCACCTTTTTTATTTATTCCGAATCGATATCTTTGAGTTCGTTCTCGATGGCTTTCGCGTTCGGATTATCTTCCGGCTTCAGCTTGCCGCCATTGGCGATGAAGTCATGGTTCTGGAAGTACGCCTCACGCACCATGATATACGGATCGGAAGACTGGCGCAGCAGACCGTCAGAGTCCAGCAGTTGCGCACGCGTTTCAATCCCTTCCACCGTCCACTTACCAATCGACAGCGGCCAGGTCAGCCATGACAGCACAGGATACAGCGTATCCACCATATCGCCGCCATCATCACGCACGGTGAAACTGCCATAGAACGGCAGATGCACATACGGACCATAACCTACACCGTAATGCCCCAGCGTGCTGCCGAAACGGTGCGGCTGTTCACGCTGCAGTTTTGTGTTTGCCATGCCAGCGACATCAATGAAGCCGCCCATACCCAGCAGGGAGTTCAGGAAGAAGCGCGTAAAGTGCACCATCCCCTGATACGGGTCACCTTGCAGGAAATAGTTCACCATCACCGCAGGCTCTTCCAGGTTACTGGTGAAATTGCTTAATCCATTACGCGCAGGTTGTGGAACATAATCGCGCCATGCCACCGCTACCGGGCGAACCACATACGGATCCAGCACGTTATAGTTGAAGCTGTACATCGAGCGGTTAAATCCTTCAAGAGGATCGGAGCGTCCCGTTTGCTCCCCGGAGCTGGCGCAGCCCACAAGCATCGTCGCGCCCAGCGCAAGCGCCGACAGCCGAAGTTTCATAATTATCTCCCTGTTCAGTATGGCTATCGTTGATTGCCATCCGTAACGGAGCATCTGGCGCTCCGTATGAAAACGTGCAAGTGATTGTAACAGCACGTTTCCCGATGTCTATGAGCACAATTACGGGCAGTAACCACCGTCACTCTGATCTCAGCATAGCCTGGCTTTAGGAATTCGTTTCGCTGGCAATTTTATAATGTCTTTGAAAGAGATGTATCACCTTTGTTGCCATTGCCACCAATTTAAGAGCATCCCCACAGGCATCACGATAAAAGCCGCTACGCTTTAAAGAAAGTTCATCCTCCAGGAGCGGTTATGAAAGAAGTGGGCGAAGAAAAAATTGGCGAGAACAATGAGGACGTAGAAATTGAGAGTGAGGAAAAAGAGCGTGGCGAGAAGATAGAAATTGACGAAGATCGCCTGCCCTCCCGTGCGATGGCGATCCACGAACATATACGCCAGGATGGTGAAAAGGAGATGGAACGCGATGCCATGGCCCTGTTCTGGTCGGCGATTGCTGCGGGTCTCTCGATGGGTGCGTCACTGCTGGCCAAAGGCATATTTCATGTCCAGCTGGAGGGCGTGCCAGGTGGCTTTTTACTGGAAAATCTTGGCTACACCTTCGGCTTTATCATCGTCATCATGGCGCGCCAGCAGCTCTTTACTGAAAACACCGTCACCGCCGTGCTGCCCGTGATGCAAAACCCTACCCTGGGCAATTTCGGCTTGCTGATGCGGCTCTGGAGCGTGGTCTTGCTTGGGAATATCATTGGTACAGGCATCGCGGCCTGGGCCTTTGAGTATATGCCGATATTTGATGAGCCCACCCGGGATGCGTTTGTAAAAATTGGCATGGATGTGATGAAAAACACGCCCTTAGAGATGTTCTCGAATGCGATTATCTCCGGCTGGATCATCGCCACCATGGTGTGGATGTTCCCCTCGGCAGGCAGCGCAAAAATTGTGGTGATCATTCTGATGACCTGGCTGATTGCGCTCGCCGATACCACGCACATCGTGGTGGGTACCGTTGAAATTCTCTATCTGGTTTTTAATGGCACGCTACACTGGAGCGATTTCTTCTGGCCGTTCGCCCTGCCGACGCTGGCGGGCAATATTTGCGGCGGGACCTTTATCTTCGCGCTGTTGAGCCATGCGCAAATCCGCAATGATATGTCGAACAAGCGTAAGGCCGAGCTCAAGGCGCAGGAAGATAATGAAAAATCGGCAAAAAAATCGGCCTGAATGGTGACTCTTTGAGCAGTCAGGCGGCAATGCGCTTAACGCAAAGTGTAAATAACGCTATACTCGTGCCGCCTCGTCCCCTTAGTTAAATGGATATAACGAGCCCCTCCTAAGGGCTAGTTGCAGGTTCGATTCCTGCAGGGGACACTTTCGTTCTTCCTGACTTCATAAAATCACTGCATTTTCCACAACTCCACACAGTTCCGCCCGCGTCGTTTTGCACCATACAGCGCTTCATCCGCTGCCTGTATCAGACGTTCGTAGTCAGGATGCCCATTGAACATCGCCGCCCCGATTGAAAGGGAAAGAGAGATCGTCTCGCCGGTCGGGGAGCTAACCTTAATTTTTTCTACGCGCTTGCGGATCCGTTCTGCAATACGCAGGGCGTCAGCTTCGGTGATTTCCGTCAGCACAATTAAAAACTCATCGCCACCGTAGCGAAATACGTAGTCGCAGGTGCGAACGTTGTCATAAAACGCACCCGCCACTTTTCGCAGGATTTCGTCACCCGTATTGTGGCCCCAGGTATCATTGATTTGCTTGAATTTATCAACATCGATCAGTAGCGCCGACAGCGGCGTACCGGCGCGGGTGGCATGGGTGATTTCACGTTTAAAAATGGTCGGCAGGAAGCGACGGTTCAGCAGTCGGGTGAGCACGTCCATTCCCACCTCATGGCGGGAAACCTCATCAAACAGCTCACGCAGCAGGGTAACGATTTGTGAGAGGGTGTTACGCACCTGCCGCAAAAATTTGACCTGCCGTGACCTGTCATGAAGCGCATCGTCAGCCTGGCGAACCTCATTAAACGCCTCGTCAAACTCCTGAATAAGACGGGAGATATGCCCTGCTTCGGCAATACCGCTGAAATAGTGACGTCCTTTATGGCTAAACCACAGCCCAAAATCTGATTGCCCGAGCGGTCGGCTGTTGCCTATGCTGGAATCTAACATCACCTTATAGAGCAGCGTCATTTCCCAGGTCAGCAGCGCAGCGGTCTGACGCTCCTTCTCTTCTTCCGCATTCTCCATCAGCGAGAAAATCCGGTAGTTTTCATCCTCTTTCGCCGCATTGTTCTCGCTGAAGACATACGCACGCGACATCACCTCCATCGCCAGATCGATACTGTTAATGGCGTAGTGATAAACGCTGAGCTTCACGTCAGAGGGATGGGGCGTGGCGTTAATGATGGGTAACAGCAATTTTTTCAGCACCCTGAAACCCATTTCGACCAGGTCGACAGAGATGCCGATACGGGCATGCACATCTGCGGCACGCTGCTGGGCGCGTATCTGCTCCTCAACCTGCCCAACCTGACAGGAGAGAACCTCAACCAGCCACCGACGCAGCGCTTCCTGCAATTGCCTTTCCACCTGTTCAGTGGTCAAAAACTCAGCAACAATAGGATCGGCCAGAACAACACGATAGAACTCAGCAATCAGAGCAGTGGCATGATCGCTGGCAAGTTGGGCGGTAACTTGATGAATGTGTGGCTCAGTTTCATTGATCAGTTGCACCCACTCATCTTTCACCGTTTGCAGATATGTATCCATCGTAACGCCCTCAAAAGAGTGACTTTCGCTCATTTATAACAATAGCAAAATCAAGCCTCTCCGTAATCGCCGCTTTTTTAATCAAAAACGAGTAATAGCACATAACATATAAGGGTGCTACATTATGCCGCCCATCCAATGTCAGCTATGGCCAGGTAACGCCGTAAAGATCGGTAAAGCCTGCAACCATGACCTTGCACTACGGTCTAATAGGCACGTGGTATCGCTAAGCGCGTTACTTTTACCGGTTTTACAAAGGTTCCTCTAATTTGTCTGAATCCTCATTCAAACGCGCGTTCTTGCACCCGCGTTACTGGTTTACATGGTTTGGTCTTGGCGTACTTTGGTTGCTGGTCCAGCTTCCTTACCCGGTGATCCGCATACTGGGCTCAAGACTCGGCAGCGCATCGCGCTATTTCCTTAAACGTCGCGAGTCTATCGCACGTAAAAATCTTGAACTTTGCTTCCCGCACTACAATGCGCAGCAGCGCGAAAAGCTGATCGCTGAGAACTTTAAATCTATCGGCATGGCATTGCTGGAAACCGGTATGGCCTGGTTCTGGCCTGATGAACGCGTGCGTAAATGGTTTGATGTAGAAGGTCTGGATAACCTGAAGCGTGCCCAGGCGCAGAATCGGGGCGTGATGGTCGTCGGAGTTCACTTTATGTCCCTCGAACTCGGTGGACGCGTGATGGGGCTTTGCCAGCCGATGATGGCAACCTACCGTCCGCACAACAGCGCGCTGATGGAGTGGGTTCAGACTCGCGGCCGTATGCGCTCAAACAAGGCGATGATCAGCCGTAACAATCTGCGCGGCATGGTCGGTGCGCTGAAAAAAGGTGAGGCCGTCTGGTTTGCACCCGATCAGGATTATGGCCGTAAAGGCAGCAGCTTCGCGCCTTTCTTCGCCGTTAAAGACGTTGCTACGACCAATGGCACCTTTGTGATTTCACGCCTTTCTGGTGCCGCTATGCTCACCGTAACGATGGTCAGAAAAGCGGATAAATCAGGTTATCGCTTGCACATCTCCCCGGAAATGGCGAATTACCCGGAAAATGAGTGTGAAGCCGCGACCTTTATCAACAAGGTTATCGAGTTCGAGATCATGCGTGCACCTGAGCAGTATTTGTGGATGCACCGCCGCTTCAAAACCCGTCCGCTGGGCGAAGCCTCTCTCTATATCTAAGCCTTCCAGAAGGTTAGTTTCGCTAAGAAACTAACCTTTTCAATCACCTGTAATTACCCTGAGTAACCGTCTTTTTTCTGCGTCGCTCAACGGGAATTTATTGCGTACTGAAATCAAACTGTCGCCGTTCCACGACACTCGTAAGTGTCGGAAAGTATTTAGAAAAATCCCACTTGTCACCCCCTATTTTTAGGCGTACATTAGCGCCGTCTGACAATGGGAAGCGCAGAATTCTGAGGTGGAGTCTGAGGCGTAGCGGGATAATTCCGATTTCCGTTTTAGCCCGATTTCAACTCTCTATAATCAGGTGGACTCTGTTTTTGAATGCGTACCACAAGATACGCGGAGTGATGAAACGTGAAATATTTCTTTATGGGCATTTCGGTGATTGTTTTAGTCTGGGCCGGAACCTTTGCCCTGATGATCTAGTAAAGAACATGCAGTCAAAAAAACAGGCGCTCAAGGCGCCTGTTTTTTTTGTGTCGTCAGGTTTCGGGCTGTTCAGCCACATTTTTTGATGAGAGAAGCCCGTCAGCCCGGAACATGCTCTTAATTCCCCTGACCGCCTGACGAATGCGGTCGCTGTTTTCAATCAACGCAAACCGCACGTGGGTATCGCCATAATCGCCAAACCCGATGCCCGGCGAGACGCACACCTTCGCATCCTGCAGGAGCTTCTTGGCAAACTCCAGCGAACCCATTGCCGCATAGGGCTCAGGAATTTTAGCCCAGACGTACATGGACGCCTTCGGCATTTCCACCATCCAGCCCGCTTCATGCAGGCCTTTCACCAGCACATCGCGACGCCGCTTATACTGGGCAGCAATATCCTGTACACACTGCTGATCGCCTTCGAGCGCAGCAATTGCAGCAACCTGTAGCGGCGTAAATGTGCCGTAGTCGTGGTAACTCTTAATACGCGCCAGCGCATTTACCAGCGTCTTGTTACCCACCATAAAGCCAATGCGCCAACCCGCCATGTTGTAACTTTTCGACAGCGTGAAGAATTCGACCGCCACATCGCGTGCGCCCGGCACCTGCATAATGGAAGGCGCCTTCCATCCGTCGTAGACAATATCCGCATAGGCGAGATCGTGAACCACCAGCACGTCGTAACGTTTTGCCAGGGCGACCACTTTCTCAAAGAATTCGAGCTCAACGCACTGGGCCGTTGGGTTCGACGGGAAACCGAGGATCATCATCTTTGGTTTCGGGTAGCTTTCACGAATCGCGCGTTCCAGTTCGTTAAAGAAGTCTACGCCTTCCACCAGCGGCACAGAGCGAACCTGCGCGCCAGCAATCACCGCACCGTAGATATGGATCGGATAGCTGGGGTTTGGCACCAGCACGGTATCACCGTGATCCAGCGTCGCCAGCATCAGGTGTGCCAGCCCTTCTTTCGAGCCAATGGTGACAATGGCTTCACTTTCAGGATCGATGTCCACCTGGTAGCGATCCTGGTACCAGCGGGAAATGGCACGACGTAATCGAGGAATACCGCGAGACGTTGAGTAACCATGCGTATCCGGGCGCTGGGCAACTGTACAGAGTTTCTCAACAATATGCGGCGGCGTTGGGCCGTCAGGGTTACCCATGCTGAAATCGATGATATCTTCGCCGCGCCGACGCGCAGCCATCTTCAGCTCAGCAGTGATATTGAAAACATAAGGGGGGAGACGATCGATACGCGTGAAACGGCGTTCAGGACTGAATTCAGCCATAGATTCCTCAGATTAACGTTAGCGCCCGGACCGTCCGAGCGACGCTGCCACCGATGTGGCGTGCTTAGAAAATAACCTGAAAAAAAACATGCTGTCGAGAGGGAAAGTAAAAAAAAGATATCGCGTTAAAACAGGAACCCTGCTGTCGCTAAAAGCGGAAGGCGGATGACGTAAAAGGGTATTTTAATACCTGTTATTTAACATGACGTTATCATAACCATTACCTCGCTGCGCTTCGTTCAGAAAAATTCAGCCGGACTGAAGAACTTTCCGAACAATCCCCTTTGTAAACTATGGTTTTTCCTCATTTGATAAACCTGACGGATAGCTGGTCAATACGCGCCAGGTTTTTTATCATGGTTCTTTACCGATTCTCCAGGTTCACTTGTGCACGAAATATTCGATATGCTGCTGGCGGTATTTGATCGCGCAGCGCTACTGCTGATTTGTCTGTTTTTCCTCATTCGCATTCGCCTGTTCCGCGAGCTTCTGCACAAGTCAGCGCATTCGCCAAAAGAGCTGCTGGCCGTAACCGCCATCTTTTCGATGTTTGCCCTTTTCAGCACCTGGTCCGGAGTACCTGTCGAAGGGTCGCTGGTCAACGTGCGCATTATCGCCGTGATGTCAGGCGGGATACTGTTTGGCCCCTGGGTTGGGGTGATCACTGGATTGATTGCCGGCACACACCGCTATTTGATTGATATCGGCGGCGTGACGGCTATTCCGTGCTTTATTACCAGCATTATCGCCGGGATACTGTCCGGCTGGATTAACCGCAAATTCCCCAAAAAGCAGCACTGGCGCGCCGGGATCATCGCGGGCATGGTGTGTGAAACCTTGACCATGATTTTGGTTGTGGTGTGGGCACCCACGACCGCTCTTGGGCTGGATATTGTTTCGAAAATCGGTATTCCGATGATCCTCGGCAGCGTCTGCATAGGCTTTATTGTCCTGCTGGTGCAGAGTGTGGAAGGAGAAAAAGAGGCCAGCGCCGCACGTCAGGCCAAGCTGGCACTCGATATTGCCAACAAAACGCTGCCGCTGTTCCGCCACGTTAACGTTGAGTCTTTACGCCAGGTCTGCGATATCATCCGTCGTGATATTCACGCCGATGCCGTCGCCATCACCAATATCGACCACGTGCTGGCCTACGTGGGCGTCGGGGAGCACAACTATCGTGACAACGACGACACCATCAGCCCAACCACCCGACAGGCGATCAACTACGGTAAAATCATCATCAAAAACAATGATGAAGCCCACAGGACGCCCGAAATACACTCCATGCTGGTGATCCCATTGTGGGAGAAAGGTGTCGTCACGGGCACGCTGAAGATTTACTATTGCCATGCGCACCAGATCACCTCTTCATTACAGGAAATGGCGATTGGTCTGTCGCAAATCATCTCAACTCAGCTGGAAGTCTCGCGCGCGGAGCAGTTGCGCGAAATGGCAAATAAGGCAGAGCTACGCGCGCTGCAAAGTAAAATTAATCCTCATTTCCTGTTTAACGCGCTGAACGCCATCTCATCTTCCATTCGCCTTAATCCGGACACCGCCCGCCAGCTGATTTTCAACCTGTCACGCTATCTGCGCTACAACATTGAATTGAAAGATGACGAGCAGATCGACATCAAAAAAGAGCTTTATCAGATCAAAGATTACATCGCGATCGAGCAGGCCCGCTTTGGCGATAAGCTCACCGTCATTTACGATATTGATGAAGAGGTCAACTGCGTGATCCCAAGCCTGCTGATCCAGCCGCTGGTGGAAAACGCCATTGTCCACGGAATTCAGCCGTGCAAAGGCAAAGGCGTAGTGACCATTAGCGTGACCGAGAGCGGGAATCGCGTGCGCATTGCGGTGCGCGATACCGGCCACGGTATCGACCCAAAGGTTATTGAACGCGTGGAATCCAACGAAATGCCGGGCAATAAGATTGGCCTTTTGAATGTCCACCACCGGGTCAAACTGCTGTACGGCGACGGGCTGCACATTCATCGCCTGGAGCCGGGCACAGAAATCGCGTTTTACGTGCCGAATGAACGCACCCCCGTTCATGCACCGATATCCCTGATGCCATAGGCCGGAGTTACAGATGAAAGTCATCATTGTGGAAGATGAGGTTCTGGCTCAACAGGAGCTGAGCTGGCTCATCAAAACGCACAGCCAGATGGAGATTGTAGGCACCTTCGAAGATGGCCTGGACGTGCTGAAGTTCCTCCAGCACAACCGGGTCGATGCCATTTTTCTCGATATTAATATTCCGTCGCTGGATGGCGTGCTGCTGGCGCAAAATATTAATCAGTTTGCCCACAAGCCCTTTATTGTCTTTGTTACCGCGTGGAAAGAGCACGCCGTGGAGGCCTTCGAGCTGGAAGCGTTTGACTACATCCTCAAGCCTTATCAGGAGTCGCGTATTATCAGCATGCTGCAAAAGCTGGAAGCGGCATGGAAACAGCAAGCCGCGCCTGCGACCGCAAGCCCTGCTATCCGGGAGAATGACACCATTAATCTGGTGAAGGATGAAAGGATCATCGTCACGCCTATCGACGATATTTATTACGCCGAAGCACATGAAAAGATGACGTTTGTCTATACGCGACGTGAATCGTACGTGATGGCGATGAACATCACCGAGTTTTGCAGCAAGCTACCTGCGGCGCACTTCTTCCGCTGCCACCGATCGTTTTGCGTCAATTTGAACAAGATCCGCGAGATCGAACCCTGGTTTAACAACACGTATATTTTGCGACTGAAGGATCTCGACTTCCAGGTGCCCGTGAGCCGCAGCAAGGTAAAAGAGTTTCGCCAGCTGATGCACCTGTGAACGTTCCCCTCCCCCGATGGAGAGGGGAATGACCATCAGAGAATTTGTCCCAGAACCTGACGCAAATGCGCACCCGATCCCAGCAGCCCTGGATTATCGTGCACAATCAGGTAAACAGGGATGTCCTGCACGTAGCTTCTGAAGCGCCCTTTATCTTCAAACCCGCCGCGGAAACCGGAGGCTTTAAAGAACTCGAGGAAGCGCGGCATGATACCGCCCGCAATATAGACGCCGCCAAAGGTGCCCAGCGTCAGCGCCAGGTTGCCGCCGAAGCGCCCCATAATCACGCAGAACAGGGACAAGGCACGACGGCAATCGATGCAGCTGTCCGCCAGGGCGCGCTCGGTCACGTCTTTAGGCTGCAGATTTTCAGGCAGACGACCATCAGATTTCACAATCGCACGGTACAAATTGACCAGCCCGGGACCCGACAGCACGCGTTCGGCAGAAACGTGGCCGATCTCAGCACGTAATTCTTCGAGGATAATGCCCTCTTCTTCACTGTTCGGCGCGAAATCCACGTGACCGCCTTCGCCCGGCAGACTGACCCAGCGCTTATCGACGTGGACAAGGTGAGAGACGCCCAGCCCGGTTCCCGCACCGTAAACCGCAATCGGCTTGCCTTCGACCGGCGCCGTGCCGCCAAACTGGATCAGGTGTTCCGGCTTCAGCATCGGGATCGCCATCGATACCGCCGTGAAGTCATTGATGATTTCAAGATGCGCAAAACCGAGGTTTTTTTTCATTTCGGCAATGGAGAAGGCCCAGGTGTGGTTGGTCATCGCCACCCAGTCACCGGTAATCGGGCACGCAATAGCGATACAGCCGTCTTCGACGCTGACCTTATGCTCTTCAAGATATACGCGAACCACGGCTTCCAGACTTGGATAATCCAGCCCTGAATAGGTTTTCGCCTGGGAAATGTCACCGCTATTTACATCGCAGAGTGCAAGGCGCGCGTTCGTGCCGCCCACATCACCTACCAAAGCATACTTTGTCATTCTTCTACTGCTCCGCTAAAGTCAGAATAAATCTTTGGAACACTGTAAATTCAAGGCGTGATAACAACAACGACCAGAAAGTGAATGCCCCAGGATTATCGATCTTCGTCACAGAATAACTTTACCGTTTCAGCACCTTTTGCACTATTGCCATAAAGCTGATTGTGCAAAGTAACGTTATACCGTTTTGTACAAGGAAATCATCATGCTCCACCCGCGAGCCAGAACCATGCTGTTATTAGCAATACCGGCGCTCGTTATTGGCGTTGCTTCAAGCCTGGTGCTCATCGTCGTGATGAAAGTCGCGTCGGTACTGCAAACGATGTTATGGACCGCCCTGCCTGCCAATATGGGCTTCAGCCCTGATTCTCCTGTATGGATTATCGTCATGCTGACGCTCACCGGTATTGCGGTGGGTTTGGTGATTCGTTTCAGTCCGGACCATGCCGGGCCCGATCCCGCGCAGGAACCGTTGATCGGCGCGCCCGTCAGCCCGGCAGCGCTGCCGGGACTGATCGTTGCGCTGATCGTGGGTCTGGCGGGCGGCGTCAGCCTGGGGCCTGAACATCCGATCATGGCGGTCAATATCGCGCTGGCGGTTTTCCTGGGTTCGCGCATTTTACCGCGCGTCAACGCGCTGGACTGGACGATCCTGGCCTCTGCAGGCACCATCGGCGCGCTGTTCGGCACTCCCGTCGCCGCCGCGCTGATCTTCTCCCAGACGCTGAGCGGTAATAATGACGTCCCGCTCTGGGACAAACTTTTTGCGCCGCTGATGGCCGCCGCTGCCGGTGCGTTGACCACCAGCCTGTTTTTCCATCCCCACTTCTCTCTCCCTCTCCCCCACTATGGCCAGATGCAGGTCGCGGACATTTTCAGCGGCGCAATTGTGGTCGCCATCGCCATTGCGCTGGGCATGGTCGCAGTATGGTGTCTTCCGCGCCTGCATCGGCTGATGCATAAGCTCAAACATCCGGTGCTGATTCTGGGCGTCGGGGGGCTGCTTCTCGGCATTCTGGGCGCTATCGGCGGAAAAGTGACGCTGTTTAAAGGCCTGGACGAAATGCAGCAGCTAGCATTCAGTCAGGTGTTTAGCGTGTCGGATTATCTGCTGTTTGCGGTGATAAAGCTGGCGGCGCTGGTCGTGGCCGCCGCGTGCGGTTTTCGAGGCGGACGCATCTTCCCGGCGGTGTTTGTCGGGGTAGCGTTAGGTCTGATGTTGCACGAGCATGTGGACGCCGTACCGGCTGCGATAACCGTTTCTTGCTCGATTCTCGGGCTGGTACTGGTAGTGACGCGGGATGCATGGCTGAGCCTGTTTATGGCCGCCGTCGTGGTGCCTGACTCTACCCTCTTCCCTCTGCTTTGTATCGTGATGTTGCCCGCCTGGCTCCTGCTGGCGGGCAAACCGATGATGATGGCCTGGCGAAACGATAAGTGATCAGGCGTTATTTCGCGCCTCCAGCGCTTTGGTTATCGCGCCCAACAGCGGAGGAATATCCGCTTTGGGCAGCATGACCTCAATGAGCGAAAGCCGCTCATGGTGCGCCACTTTTTCCAGCACGTCCGCCAGCTGATCGACTTCACTGACCCGCCAGCATTCGGCCTGAGGATCCAGGCTCAGTGCCTGCGGGATCTGCGTCCAGTTCCACAGCGCGATATCGTTGTACCGCTGTTCAGGTCCGTGTATGGCCCTCTCAACCGTGTACCCTTCGTTGTTGAGCACCAGGATAATCGGGTGCTGCTTATCGCGCAGCATTGAGCCCATTTCCTGAATCGTCAGCTGTGCGGCACCATCCCCGGTCAGGACAATCACGCGCCGGTCCGGGCATGCCGTCTGCGCGCCAAAGGCCGCTGCCAGCGTATAGCCTATCGACCCCCAGAGTGGCTGAACGATAAAATTCACGTCCGCAGGTAAGCGAAGATCGATCGCGCCAAACGCCGAGGTGCCCTGATCGGCAAGAATAATGTCGCCGGGGCGAATGAAGGTTTGCAGCGTGCTCCAAAAGTTCTCCTGCGTGAGCGAAGCGCCCTCTGCAGGCCAGGAGAAACCACTGTGCGTCGAGGGTGCAGGGCTTTCATGCACATGTTGTTTGCATAACTCTGCCAGCGTCTCAATCGCCTGCAGCATGGGAATGCCCGTAAACCAGACGTCGCCCACGCGGGAAGCATGAGGCTGCACTTCGATGGTCTGAGCGGGAGTGAGCTGGTGAGTGAACCCGGCGGTCAGGGTATCGGTAAACCGCGTTCCAATGCACAGCACCGTGTCAGCTCTTTCAATCGCCTCTTTGACCGGCTCCGCGCTCGCTGAACCACTGTAAGTGCCGTAAAAACCCGCCTGACGCTCATCAAAAATCCCTTTCCCCATCAACATGGTGGCGTGTGCCATCGGCACCTCTTTCACCCATTTCTGCAGCGCAGGTTTTAGCCCATGGCGGAGCACCAGAAAATCGGCCAGCAGCGCGGTCCGTTTGCTCATGGCCAGGCGACTCCGGGCGGCATCACGAAACGCTTTGAGACAGGCATTGTCCGCGTGAACAGGCTTAACGGTGAGAGCGCTTACAGGTGGTGTCGCGGCTTTTTTTGCCACATCCGCAGGCAACATCAAATAGCCAGGACGGCGTTCGCGCAGCATGGTGGTCAGCACGCGGTCAATTTCGTAGCAGGCATTTTGTTCGGTCAGGATCGCCTGCGCGACGGTGATGGGTTCGCTCATATGGTAAAAATGACGGAACTCACCGTCACCTAAGGTATGGTGCAATAACTCGCCTTTTTGCTGCGCTGCCATTCCCGGCGCCCCCACAATATGCAACACGGGAACGTGTTCGGCAAAGCTACCCGCCACCCCGTTCATGGCGCTTAGCTCTCCGACGCCGAATGTGGTTAACAGCGCGGCAAAGCCCTTACATCGGGCATAGCCGTCGGCGGCATATGACGCGTTAAGCTCGTTGGCACAACCTACCCAACAGATATCCGGGCTGTCTATTACATGGTCGAGAAACTGCAGGTTATAGTCGCCCGGCACGCCAAACAGATGATCGGTTCCACAATCAGTCAGACGGTCCAGCAGGTAATCAGCGACGCAGTATGGGGTACGCATAAACAGGTATCCTTCTAATGTTGTTCTCACCTTGAGTATTAAATAAGCGTGATGACTGTCCAGAAAAGGCAGTAAGAAGGAGTTGGAAAGAATGCTTTACAAAAAATGCTGCGCTATTCTCTCTTTCTTCGCGTTAGTGTAACCGTATACACACGTTTTTATTATCAGCGTCAGAGGTCACGATCATGCGTTATCAGCCGGATAAAAATCGTTATCAGACAATGCAGTATCGCCGCTGCGGACAAAGCGGGCTGAAATTGCCCGCCATCTCGCTTGGGCTTTGGCATAACTTTGGCGATGCCACGCTCATCGAAAACAGCCGTCAACTTTTACAGCACGCGTTCGATTTGGGGATTACGCATTTCGACCTTGCCAACAACTATGGTCCTCCTCCCGGTTCAGCCGAACGTAATTTCGGGCGCATTTTGCTGGAAGATTTTCTCCCCTGGCGCGATGAGTTAATTATCTCGACGAAAGCAGGATATACCATGTGGGACGGTCCCTACGGCGACTGGGGCTCGCGTAAATACCTGATATCGAGTCTGGATCAGAGCCTGAAACGCATGGGGCTGGAGTATGTCGACATCTTCTATCATCACCGCCCGGACCCGGAAACACCGCTTCAGGAAACAATGAAAGCGCTCGACCATCTGGTGCGACAGGGCAAGGCACTGTACGTCGGGTTATCCAACTACCCTGCGGAACTGGCGCGCCAGGCAATTGAAATCCTTCACGACCTCGGTACGCCTTGTCTTATCCACCAGCCTAAATATTCGATGTTTGAGCGTGCCCCTGAAGCGGGCTTGCTGGATGTACTGCAGCAGACAGGAGTGGGGTGTATTCCCTTCTCTCCTCTCGCGGGCGGTCAATTAACCAACCGTTATCTGAACGGCATTCCAGCGGACTCCCGTGCGGCCAGCGGCAGTAAGTTCCTGAACCCGGCTCAGCTCACCGAAGAAAAGCTGGAAAAAGTGCGCAAGTTAAACGCCCTTGCCGAAAGCCGCGGTCAGAAGCTGTCGCAGATGGCTCTGGCCTGGATTTTACGCCACGATACTGTGACTTCTGTACTGATTGGGGCCAGTAAAACCGCGCAAATCGATGACGCGGTGGGCATGCTGGACAATCGCCATTTCTCGGAAGATGAACTGACGCGGATCGAAGATATTCTGGCCTGAACAAATTAAAGCCGGTTTTAGCAAAAAGTGCTCTTATCCAGGAATTCGGAGTTGAGGCGATGAAACGAGGCTTTACCAACTCGTAATATTGCGTTAACAGGCCCACAAGGCCCCGATCGTGAAGGAGAAGAGTATGTTCAGGTCACTGATTTTAGCAGCGGTATTAATGGCTTCTGCCCCGCTGGTCGCCAATGCTGGCGAGATCACCCTGTTGCCATCAGTAAAATTACAAATTGGCGATCGTGATGACTACGGCAGATACTGGGACGGTGGCTACTGGCGCGACCGTGATTACTGGAACCGTCATTATGAATGGCGTGGTGACCGCTGGCGCAGGCATGATAATGGCCTGCATCGCGGCTGGTATAAAAACAACGCCTATGAACGCGGCTACCGTGAAGGCTGGAACGATCGCGATGACCGTCGTGGCGGCTGGGGCGGACGCGGTGGTAAAGGTCATGGTCACGGTGGTCACGGCCATCGTCACTAACGTAAAAAGGAGCCTTTTGGCTCCTTTTTTTATTTTAAAGACCCAGCGCGGTTCCGACTAACAACCACAGATTCAGCGCCACCACCACGACCACAATCGCCCACCCGGTCCTTTTCACCAGCGTCGAGTTCACGAGATCGCCCATCAGTGTTTTATCGCTGGTAAAAATCAGCAACGGCACCAGCGCAAGGGCAATACCAAAACTCAGCAGGACCTGGCTCATTACCAAAATGCGGGTAGGATCCAGCCCCATCAGAATCACAATAAACGACGGCAGCATGGTGACGGCGCGACGCACCCACAGCGGAATATGAAAACGCACGAATCCCTGCATCACCACTTGCCCCGCCAGCGTACCTACCACCGTGGAAGAGAGGCCAGCAGCCACCAGGCTCAGGCCAAATATCGTTGCTGCGGCATGGCTCAGTAACGGTTCCAGCGTCAGATAAGCCTGATCGAGATCGGCAATCCCCGTGTGACCATTAAAGTGGAAAGCGGCAGCGGCGGTCGCCATCATCGCCAGATTCACGAAACCGGCAATCGTCATGGCAAACGCGACATCCCATTTTGTCGCGGAATAGCGTTCCTTACGGGTGCCACCGTGCAGATGTTGTGTCAGGGAGGAGTGCAGGTAAATCACATGCGGCATAATGGTCGCCCCGAGGACGCCAGCTGCCAGGAATACCGCTTCAGAGGTGGGCAGACTTGGGATCACCATCCCTTTACTCAGCTGCACCAGATTCGGCTGGGAGAAGATCAGCTCCACAATATAGGCTGCAGCAACAAACAGCAGCAGACCGCCGATGACTTTTTCCAGCGGCTTCTGTCCTCGGCGCTGCAGCATCAGAATAAGGAAAGTCGCAATCCCGGTCAGCACAGCCCCCTGCAACAGCGACACGCCGAGGATCAGTTTAAATCCAATCGCAGCCCCAATGAATTCGGCAAGGTCGGTTGCCATGGCGATGATTTCAGCCTGGACCCAGTACAGCCAAACCGCCGGACGCGGGTAGTGGTCGCGGATCTGCTCGGCCAGGTTTTTGCTCGTGGCAATGCCGAGCTTCGCTGAGAGCATCTGGATCAGCATGGCCATCAGGTTTGCCCAGACGACCACCCACAGCAATGTGTAGCCAAAGCTGGCCCCGGCCTGAATGTTGGTCGCAAAATTGCCCGGATCGATATAGCCAATGGCAGCAATGAACGCAGGTCCCATTAATGCGAACCGCAACTTGCGCGCTGCTCTGCCACTGCTACCCTCTACGCGACTGTTTGTCATTTCTGCCTCTGAAATATAGCCTTTGCTATGTTTAATGCTATCAAAATGAGAATGATTATCAAGATCATTTGTAAGGTTTGTAATGATTTCTCTGATAGCTTTTGACGATAGATGGGCAGGTGAGATGCGGGTGCTCTAAATGAAGCAGAGTTAGCGCACACTTTTGTGAAGCCTAGCACACAAACTTAACTTTTCACTCATTTACCTAACATAACAAAAATGTATTGTTGATCACTATTTTTGAGACTCGTCACAGGATGTAACTATAGTGTGTTCTTGATCTCGTTTTCTTTTCGCTTGTTACATAGAATGTGCACGAAAATTAAACCTGCCTCATATTTGGAGCAAATATGGACCGCGTCCTTCATTTTGTCCTGGCACTCGTTGTCGTTACTGCACTCGCATTGCTGGTCAGCACAGACCGCAAAAATATTCGTATTCGCTATGTTGTCCAACTGCTGGTCATTGAAGTATTACTTGCGTGGTTCTTCCTGAACTCCAACGTGGGCCTCGGCTTCGTGAAAGGCTTCTCCGAGATGTTCGAAAAACTGCTCGGGTTTGCTAACGAAGGGACTAACTTCGTCTTTGGCAGCATGAACGATCAAGGTCTGGCCTTCTTCTTCCTGAAGGTGCTGTGCCCTATCGTCTTCATCTCTGCACTGATTGGTATTCTGCAACACATCCGCGTTCTGCCAGTGGTTATCCGCGCGATTGGCTTCCTGCTGTCCAAGGTGAACGGCATGGGCAAACTGGAATCCTTTAACGCCGTGAGCTCACTGATCCTCGGTCAGTCTGAGAACTTCATCGCGTACAAAGATATTCTGGGCAAAATGTCGCGTAACCGCATGTACACCATGGCGGCAACCGCAATGTCTACCGTATCCATGTCTATCGTGGGCGCATACATGACCATGCTGGAGCCAAAATACGTGGTGGCGGCGCTGGTCCTGAACATGTTCAGCACCTTTATTGTGCTGTCGCTGATCAACCCTTACCGTGTTGATGCAAGCGAAGAGAACATCCAGATGTCAAACCTGCATGAAGGGCAGAGCTTCTTCGAAATGCTGGGTGAATACATTCTGGCAGGCTTCAAGGTCGCCATTATTGTTGCCGCTATGCTGATTGGTTTTATCGCGCTGATCGCCGCCCTGAACGCCCTGTTCGCAGCGGTGCTCGGTATCTCCTTCCAGGGCATCCTGGGCTACATCTTCTATCCAATCGCATGGGTGATGGGTGTTCCGGCTCATGAAGCACTGCAGGTTGGCAGCATCATGGCAACCAAACTGGTTTCTAACGAGTTCGTGGCAATGATGGATCTGCAGAAAATTGCCAGCACGCTCTCTCCACGTGCGGAAGGCATTCTGTCCGTGTTCCTGGTTTCCTTCGCAAACTTCTCTTCCATCGGTATTATCGCCGGTGCGATTAAAGGCCTGAACGAAGAGCAGGGTAACGTGGTTTCTCGCTTCGGCCTGAAGCTGGTGTACGGTTCTACGCTGGTGAGCGTACTGTCTGCCTCTATCGCAGCGCTGGTACTCTAACTCGCAGAGTGAAAAAAAACCGGGAGCATGAAAGCTCCCGGTTTTTTTATGCCCGTAATTCGGCAAGCGGTCTGGGTTTACCTAACAGGTAGCCCTGCAGATAATCGACACCAAGGTGCAGCAACATATCCCGCTGCGCCGGGGTTTCCACATATTCCGCAACCACGCAGAGCGATTTTGTTTTCGCCAGATTACATATCGACTGCACAATCATCGCATCCATGTTGTCGCTGCAAATATCCTTTACGAAACAACCATCAATCTTGATGATGTCGGCCTGCAGGCGCTTCAGACGCTCAAAGTTGGCATAGCCTGTTCCAAAGTCGTCAATAGCAATACGGAAGCCATGCTCCCTCAGCTGCTGGATATTGTTAATGCTACTGCCCGAATTGGAGAAAGCCTGTTCTTCGGTAATCTCGATGACCACAGCCTGGGGCGGGACGGTATAGCGAGCGAAGAGCGCGATAATCTCCGTGGCGACCTCTTTTTGCATCAAGGTCATCGGCATCAAATTGACGGAGAAACGGGTGCCAGCATGTGTGGCGGGATTATCCCGCAGCCAGACCAGTAACTTCTCAACCACATTCAGATCAAAGCGATGGCTCAGGTTAAACTGGGCAATCAGCGGAATAAAGCGATCGGGGGTGATCATCTCTCCCTCGCTCTCCAGGCGCGAGAGGATTTCGTAATATCCTTTCCCCTCGGCATTCTGAATCGACTGGGCATACAGCTGGAGCCCGTCAGCATCAAGCGCACGTTTAATACGCCCTAACATCAGCACCCTGTCGGTGGTTTGCCCGGAGACGTCCTCAATGCTGTTCGTCAGAGCAAGCACATTATGCGCAGCACATGACTGCTCCGCCAACCAGCTAAGCTGCCCAAGCGTATGGTGCAGGTTCTCACCATCTTCAACCTCACCCCAGGACGCCCCAAACTCTACATCCAGCCCAGTGTTGTTCCAGTAAATCTTGCGGCTATTCAGTTGGTCGACCATATGTTGCAGGCGCTCTGACGTTCCCGGCCCCAGCAATACCAACACCAGCTCACTGCCGGGCAACTGGAAAAGCTGCTCATCTTTTTGCAGTAAGGGCTGGAGCGACGCGGTAATCATCCGCTTGCAGTGAACCCGCATCAGAATGCCGTAGTGGCGGCTAAGAAACTCCAGATTATCCATTCGCAGACAACACACCTTGGCGTCAGGGTGGATCAGGAGAAAGTCATCCAGCGCGCGAATGTTAGGCAAACCGGTCAACGGATCGGTTAACGCCCTGTCCTGCCAGCCCTTCTTCATCCATTCGCTTCGCCGGTAAATCCGCGACATATAAAGCAAACAGATGGCGAAAGAGATGAGTACAGACAGGATAAAGGAGAGCGAATGACCCGACTCCACCCCGTTCAAAAAGTTATCGTTGTAGGTCAGTAGCAGGAGTGCGGATGCCGCCCAGAGCAATGACATAAGCGCATAACTTAAACAGCTGATGCCCAACGTAAAAAGAATAAAAATAATGGGCACAAGATATCCTGCAATTATAGGTGACTCTAGCGGTGCACATAAAATTGCCATGAGGGCGATCAGAAGCGTTAGCCAGACAAATATAAACAATGATTTCTTGTGAAAAAACACCGGCTTCACGCTCCGCAGCCAGAAGGTTCTGGCGTAGCGAGGATTAATAATCATTCTTAATGGATAATAGAACATCATGGTGAAAATCAACGCCGCGCAGATCAGGCTTTGAATATCCACAACGCTGTAAATAAGGGTGCCTTCACCGAAGTAAGTGGAGATTGTTACCGGGAAATCGAATAAATAGCCTGCCAGATACATTGATATTTTGATACCTATCGGCACCATAAAACCCAGCCAGAAAATACGGATCCCGATGTATTTATTCGGCACGCTGTGGCGCCAGCGCCTGCCCAGCACAAGACGGATAATGCCACACACAGCGAAAACTGAAAAAGTCTGACAAAACAGGAGAACTGCATATTGTAGCGGCGCTAAATCAACAACGAATATATTAGTAATAGTAAAACCTAACAGAACGGGAATAATTGCTCGGCGGCCAAACAACAAAATAACGGCCAGCATAACGCTTAATGGTAGCCATGCTAAATAGACGTCATGCCCGTTAACAATAGCGCGCGGGGAGATATAACGGGAAAATGGCACCGCAATCAGGCATAGCGCGAGGGCAATCATAAATATTTTTACGTTATTGTAAGTTTTTCTATTCATTCAGTCAGGGAATCTATTTTACCAACGTATCATTGACCGGATGGATAATAGGTTTATTAATTGCTCGAATCAAGTTCAAGTCTATTTATAGACTCGTTTATTGATTTGAATTGAGGTGAGGTATAGAAAAAGCGTTTTATCGCAACAAAAGCAGTATAAACATTTTACAAAGGCATAAAAAAAACCCTCGTCTTTCGACGAGGGTTCAAATTTTGGTGGAGCTAAGCGGGATCGAACCGCTGACCTCTTGCATGCCATGCAAGCGCTCTCCCAGCTGAGCTATAGCCCCACATGTTACTTTACTTACCGCACTCTGTTGGGTTCAGAGTTTGGTGGAGCTAAGCGGGATCGAACCGCTGACCTCCTGCATGCCATGCAGGCGCTCTCCCAGCTGAGCTATAGCCCCGTCGTAAAGCTGTCATGTTGACGGGCGGCATAATATGAATTCCGCCGCTGAGTGTCAACGGCAAAATCAGTCCCCACCTTTCAATCGCTGAAAAATCATGCAAATGAATCACTTTACGAGCCTGCTCGCAGTCAGGAGTTAAGCCTGTCACGTTTTCGCGTAAAACGGTGCTATAAGATGAACCACTAATTAACCCTACGAACACTCAGGAAATTGCATGATCAAGGAACGAATGACGCCAGAAGAGTTAGCCGTGCTCACTGGCTATAGCCGTCAGACCATCAATAAATGGGTACGTAAAGAAGGTTGGATTACATCGCCAAAACCAGGCGTTCAGGGCGGCAAGGCGCGTCTGGTGCATGTGAATGAAAAGGTAAGGGAGTTTATCCGCAGTGCCCGCAGGGCGTCTGAGACGCCTGAAGTGCCAGACAGCGCTGGCTACGAGGGTTCACTTCATACTTTACTTCTGACACTGGCAAATGAAATGACGCCGGATGAGCAAAAGCAGCTGACATCGCTGTTACTGCGGGAAGGGATTACCGGATTGTTGCAACGTTTAGGGATTCGCGACCAGAACTAATATGAAAAGATTACGCTGCAAAATGACCACGGATGAACTGGCTGACTGTCTGGGCGTCGCCAGGCAAACCGTTAACCGCTGGATACGCCAGAAGGGATGGAAGACGGAGGGTGTTAACGGTGTAAAAGGTGGAAGAGCAAGACTGATCCATGTCGATGCGCGAGTGAAGGAACATATTATTAGCCTTCCTGCCATCCGTCACCGGCAGGCGATTTACCAGGTGGCCGAAACGCCCTCTCTTTATGGGATACCGTCATCGTCTACCCTGATCCCACAAATCATCGACTCGCTGGAGAACATGACGCAGGTTGAACAGGAGCGTCTTCTCGTATTGCTGAAGCGCGAGGGGGTAAAAGGATTTCTCTCACGTCTCGGTATTGCTGAATAGCAGACAAAAAAAACGGCAGGTTCCCCTGCCGTTTGATTTACTGGCGATTGATTACTGCTGGCTTTCACGCTCAGCAATAAAACCCAGTGCCTTATTGATACGCGCCACGCTACGAGACTTACCAATAGCATGAACGGTAACGTCCAGCGCTGGAGACTGGCCTGCACCGGTCACGGCGACGCGCAGCGGCATCCCCACTTTGCCCATACCGACTTCAAGCTCATCTGCGGTTGCCTGAATCGCGTGATGCACATTCTCCGCGGTCCATTCCGTGATAGCGGCGATTTTGTCACGCACCACTTCCAGCGGCTGGCGGGCAACCGGACGCAGGTGTTTCTTCGCCGCGTCGGCATCAAACTCATCGAATTCTTCGTAGAAGTAACGGCAGCTTTCGGCGATCTCTTTCAGCGTTTTGCAACGCTCACCGAGCAGTTTCACCAGATCGGCCAGTTCAGGACCGGTACGGGTATCGATATTCGCCTGCTCAATGTGCCACTGCAGATACGTCGCGACATATTCTGGCTGCATGGTATTGATGTAATGATGGTTCAGCCACAGCAGCTTATCGGTATTGAATGCGCTCGCTGATTTGCTCACAGAGTTCAGAGAGAACAGTTCGATCATCTCTTCGCGGCTGAAGATCTCCTGGTCTCCGTGGGCCCAGCCCAGACGCACCAGATAGTTCAGCAGCGCTTCCGGCAGATAACCGTCGTCGCGATACTGCATCACGCTCACGGCACCATGACGTTTAGACAGTTTTTTACCGTCGTCACCGTTGATCATGGACACGTGCGCATACACCGGCACGGGCGCATTCAGCGCCTTCAGGATGTTGATTTGACGTGGCGTGTTGTTGATATGGTCTTCACCACGGACAACGTGGGTGATCTCCATATCCCAGTCGTCCACCACCACACAGAAGTTGTAGGTTGGTGAGCCGTCGGTACGGCGAATGATCAGATCGTCCAGCTCCTGGTTGCTGAATTCAATCGGGCCACGGATCTGGTCATCAAAGATGACAGAACCCTCTTGCGGGTTAGCAAAACGCACAACGCAAGGCTCATCAGCCGCATGCTCGCTATGGTCGTGGCGGCAACGACCGTCATAACGCGGCTTGTCACCGTTCGCCATCTGCTCTTCACGCAAGGCATCCAGACGCTCTTTGGAGCAGTAGCACTTATACGCCGTGCCCGCGACCAGCATTTCATCAATGACAGCGTTATAGCGGTCAAAACGTTTGGTCTGGAAATACGGGCCTTCGTCCCATTCCAGATTCAGCCAGTTCATACCATCCATAATGGCTTCGATTGCTTCCGGCGTGGAGCGCTCAAGATCGGTGTCTTCAATACGCAGCACGAACTCACCTTTGTTGTGGCGTGCAAAAAGCCAGGAATAAAGAGCGGTACGTGCACCACCGACGTGCAGATAGCCTGTCGGGCTCGGCGCGAAGCGAGTTTTGATTTTCATGAAATGGCCTTACGTTATAAAGATGCCGGCAATCGGCAAATCCTGGGGAAAAAACAATGGGCAATATTCTATCACTGTGCGGCGATTCCTCAATGTTGTTCCCTGAATCGGGCCTGAGTTTACTGTTTTTGTTTAGAAATCATGCGCCACCGCCCGTTTCGCGATCGTTTTGTCTAATTTTACGACGAACGAATAAAAACTTTAGAAAATGCGTTGACTCATTTTCAACTCTCCCTATAATGCGACTCCACACAGCGGGGGTGATTAGCTCAGTTGGTAGAGCATCTCCTTTACACGGAGGGGGTCGGCGGTTCGAGCCCGTCATCACCCACCATCTACTTTAAGTAGACTCGCAGTGTAGATAAGAATTGAGATTGGGCGATTAGCTCAGTTGGTAGAGCATCTCCTTTACACGGAGGGGGTCGGCGGTTCGAGCCCGTCATCGCCCACCATTCTCACCTTATCGCAGCAGTTCCGAAATGGGCGATTAGCTCAGTTGGTAGAGCATCTCCTTTACACGGAGGGGGTCGGCGGTTCGAGCCCGTCATCGCCCACCATTTCGGGTCGTTAGCTCAGTTGGTAGAGCAGTTGACTTTTAATCAATTGGTCGCAGGTTCGAATCCTGCACGACCCACCAATGTAAAAAAGCGCCCTAAAGGCGCTTTTTTGCTATCTGCGATTTAATCAATTCGAACCTGCCAGATATGGCAGTTTTGCTCAAGCTAATCCTTTCCTTGCCGATACCTCTGTTTTATGGCGAAAAGGATCTCATGATGACAACCCTCAATGCAGTTTCTCTGTCGGCGATGGAAATCGGCAGTGCTGATAACAGTTCTGGTAGCAATGACATTGCCTCCCAGATCAATCGGCTGATGAAACAGATAACAAAAGCCACTCAGCAACTCAAAGAAGTGGCACTGAGTGATGCAACAACAGAAGAAAAACAAAAGCAGCAGGAGTTACTCGAATCTCAGTTGACTATGCTGCAGGCACAGCTGGCGCAATTGCAGCGTCAGCAGGCAGAAGAAGAGATGCCAAAACAGGAAAGCAGTCAGTCAGTGGCGGAAGGCGTCAACAACCCTTCCGCTGAGCACAAGATTGATATCTATATTTGATCGTTAAACAGGGGATCGCGCGTGCGGGCTTCCATTAAGCGCTGAGCCTGCATGCGCACCACGTCCCAGCAGGCGTGAGCCGCCCCCGAGAGAGAACGGTTTTTACGTCGAACCAGCATCAGCTGGCGTTGAACGCAGGGCGTAAAACGCCTCACCGTTAAGCGACTCCCCTGCGGCAACGGCAGCGCAAGCGCCGGTAGTACGCTTATCCCAATCCCGGCTTCGACCATGGGGAACAGCGTGGCCGGGTGCCCTATCTCCTGCACAATGGTTGCCTTCACACCTTGAGCGACAAGCGCGGCATCAATCAACGGGCGGCTTCCTGAAGCATAATCCTGTAGCACTAAATTTGCCCCTTGCAACGCCTGCCATGTCACGTGCGGCAGCGATGCCAGCGCGTCGTCATCGCGACAAAGCAACAAAAAGGGTTCAGAGAGCACCGCTTCACATTCCAGGTCGCTTACCGCACCAGGGTCAATAACAATGCCGAAATCCACATCCCCCTGACGGATACTCTCCAGCACCCACTGCTGCGGCCTGTCATGCAAAACAAAATCAATATCCGGATAGCGATGATTACTTTCGGCAATACACTGAGGAATAAGATGCGCAGAGATGGTCTGGCTCGCCGCCACCCTCACCGTGCCGGAAAGCTGTTGTCCGAGTCGCCCCACATCCCTGAGCGTGCTGTTCAGCTCGTCCAGCAGCCTCTCCAGACGCGTCGCCAGCTGCTGCCCCGCTTCGGTAAGCACCACCTCACGCGTCGTTCGGTCAAGCAGTTTCACTCCCGTCTGCGTTTCCAGCTCCTTAACGCTATGGCTGACGGCCGACTGGCTGAGGCCGATCATCTCCCCCGCCCGGCTAAAACTGCGAGCCTGCGCCACGGTGACAAAAACACGAAGCTGACGTAATGAATAATTCATCTGTTTAATTCATGAATGGATGCAATAAATCAATTTTATTTCTCAAACGGAAGAAAGCACAATAGCGACATCTGCTTTCAGGAGTGATTATGAAACTTTTTCGTATCCTTGATCCGTTCACGCTTACCCTGGTGGTGACCGTTCTACTGGCCTCGTTTTTCCCGGCTCGCGGCGGTTTCGTCCCCTTCTTTGAAGGGCTGACCACGGCGGCCATCGCCCTGCTGTTCTTTATGCATGGCGCCAAACTCTCCCGCGAAGCCATCATTGCAGGCGGCGGACACTGGCGACTGCATCTGTGGGTGATGTGTAGCACCTTTATCCTCTTCCCTGTATTGGGCGTACTGTTTGCCTGGTGGGCTCCGGTGAATGTCGATCCAGCCCTGTATACCGGTTTCCTGTATCTGTGCATTCTTCCCGCTACCGTGCAGTCTGCTATCGCCTTTACCTCGCTGGCAGGCGGCAACGTGGCGGCGGCAGTTTGTTCAGCATCCGCCTCCAGCCTGTTAGGGATTTTCGTCTCGCCGCTGCTGGTGGGGCTGCTGATGAACATGCACGGTGCAGAGGGCAACCTGGAGCAGGTCGGAAGAATTTGTCTGCAGTTGCTGCTGCCGTTTGTGCTTGGGCATCTTTCCCGACCGTGGACCGGCGCGTTTGTGGCAAAGCATAAAAAATGGATTTCAAAAACCGACCAGACGTCGATTCTGCTGGTGGTTTACTCCGCCTTCAGTGAAGCTGTGGTCAACGGCATCTGGCATAAGGTTGGCGCAGGTTCACTGCTGTTTATCGTGGTCGTCAGCATTATCCTGCTGGCGATAGTGATTGCGGTGAATGTGTTTGTGGCGCGCAAATGCGGCTTTAATAAAGCGGATGAAATCACGATTGTCTTCTGCGGCTCGAAAAAGAGCCTGGCGAACGGCATCCCGATGGCGAACATTCTGTTCCCGACCTCGGTGATTGGGATGATGGTGCTGCCGCTGATGATTTTCCACCAAATCCAGCTGATGGTCTGTGCGGTGCTGGCGCGTCGTTACAAACGCCAGACCGAAAAGCTGGCGCAGAAAGAGACCCGCGCCGCGAAGGCTTAAGGACGTTTGAGGGGCTGAACCAGCTGGGTCAGCCCCTCGGTTTTAATCAGTAACGTGATAGCCATCAGCTCACCCAATCGCCCGGCCGGGAATTCATCCTTACGGGCAAACCACAGCAGATACTCCTCCGGCAAATCAATCAGTCTGCGGCCCTTGTATTTACCGAACGGCATCTCGGTATTGGCGATCTCAACGAGCTGCTCTTTCTCCACGTTACTCTCCTAACAGGCGCATCATTTCGGCTTCGTCGATAACGGCAATGCCAAGCTCCTGGGCTTTAGCCAGCTTCGAGCCCGCCGCTTCCCCGGCGATCACCAGGTCGGTTTTCTTCGATACGCTGCCTGCCACTTTGGCCCCCAGCGCCACCAGACGCGCTTTAGCGTCGTCGCGGGAAAGCTGGCTCAGGCTGCCGGTTAGCACCACGGTTTTACCGGCAAACGGACTGTCGATCTCTTCGGCGTTAACCACCACCGGCGCGGGCCACCTGATGCCCTCTTCCAGCAGCTTGCCGATGACTTCGCGGTTGCTCTCTTCGGCAAAGAAGTTAAAGACGTGCGTGGCAACCACAATGCCGACGTCCGGGACTTTTTGCAGTTCGTCAATGCTCGCTTTCTCCAGCGCATCAAGCGTGCCGAAGTACGCCGCCAGCCCTGCCGCGGTCGCTTCGCCGACTTCACGAATGCCCAGCGCGTACAGGAAACGGGCGAAGGTGGTCTCTTTCGCCGCTTCCAGCGCGTTAACAACATTCTGCGCTGACTTCGGTCCCATGCGATCCAGGCCGGTCAGTTTACCCGCGGTCAGTTTGAACAGATCCGCCGGCGTGTGAACGTACTCTTTCTCAACCAGCTGATCGATAATTTTATCGCCCATGCCGTCGACGTCCATCGCCCGACGAGAGACGAAGTGCTTCAGTGACTCTT
Source organism: Enterobacter sp. RHBSTW-01064 (assembly GCF_014103035.1). Classification (NCBI taxonomy): domain Bacteria; kingdom Pseudomonadati; phylum Pseudomonadota; class Gammaproteobacteria; order Enterobacterales; family Enterobacteriaceae; genus Enterobacter; species Enterobacter sp. RHBSTW-01064. The sequence goes on from NZ_JABXOU010000001.1 coordinate 1,029,009, forward strand.
TACGCTGCGCGCCACAAATTAAGCCGCCCGTACAGCGCGCCACCGCTTCGCCTTCCACACGCTCAACGTCCGAGTCGCACACCGGGCAGTGGGTCGGGAAGACGATCTCGCGCGTTTCGGCAGGGCGTTCTGACTCCACAACGTTAACCACCTGCGGGATCACATCGCCCGCGCGGCGGATCACCACTTTGTCCCCAATGCGCAGGCCCAGGCGTTCGATTTCATCAGCGTTATGCAGCGTGGCGTTACTCACCAGTACACCAGCAACATGTACCGGCTCCAGACGCGCAACGGGAGTAATTGCCCCCGTACGGCCGACCTGGAACTCTACGTCACGAACAAAGGTCATCTGCTCCTGAGCAGGGAACTTAAACGCCACCGCCCAGCGCGGCGCGCGCGCCACAAAGCCCAGCTGTTCCTGCAGCGCCAGTGAATTGACCTTGATGACAACGCCATCAATATCAAAGCCGAGCGTTGGGCGATCCTCTTCCACTTTGTGGTAGAACGTCAGGACCTCCTCCGGAGAGTCGCAGAGCTGAACGCGGTTACTGACCGGCAGACCCCACGCCTTAAACTGCAGCAGGCGTCCGAGGTGCGTGTCCGGCAGCTCGCCGCCCTCCAGAATACCCACGCCGTAGCAGAAGAAAGTAAGCGGTCGCTTCGCGGTGATACGCGGGTCAAGCTGGCGCAGAGAGCCTGCCGCCGCATTGCGTGGGTTAGCAAACACCTTCCCGCCGGTGCGGCGTGCCTCTTCGTTTATTTTCTCGAAGCCCGCCTGAGGCAGGAACACTTCACCGCGCACTTCCAGACGCGCAGGAATATTCTCGCCGTGCAGCTTGAGCGGGATTGCGCGGATGGTACGCACATTGGTGGTGATGTCTTCGCCCGTCGTACCGTCACCACGCGTCGCGGCACGCACCAGCACGCCGTTTTCATAAAGAATGCTGACCGCCAGACCGTCCAGCTTCAGCTCGCAGCACCAGCTCAGCGAATCACTGCTTTTCAGACGATCCTGGACGCGCTTGTTAAACGCCAGGAAACTTTCTTCATCAAAGACGTTATCCAGTGACAGCATCGGGACTTCGTGGCGTACCTGACTGAAAGCACCCAGCGGTTCCGCACCGACGCGCTGCGTCGGGGAGTCCGGCGTGATTAACTCCGGATGCTGAGTTTCCAGCTCGCGCAGCTCGCGCATCAGGCGGTCGTACTCCGCATCCGGAACTTCCGGCGCGTCCATAACATGATAGAGGTATTCATGATGGCGAAGCGTGGTTCGCAGTTCAGTGAGTTGTTGTTCGATTGAGTCCATATCGCACCATCAATGAGAAAAAACCCCCGACAGGCGGGGGTTGAGGAGGAGTTGAAGTAAACGCGACGATTACGCGTTGGCTTCCTTAACTTCGCGGATGCGGTCCTGATACTCGCGCAATTTCTGCGGGGTCATCATTCGACGCTGATCGTCGAGCACCACACCACCCACTTCGTCGGCAATGTGCTGAGCGGACTGCAGCATCAGCTTGAAGTTTTGCAGCTCGTCACCATAGGACGGAACCTGCATAAAGATCGTCACACCCGGCGTCACGAAATCACCGGTCATTTCCGGGTCAAAGGTGCCTGGGTTGACCATATTTGCCAGACTGAACAGCGCCGGGCCGCTCCCGTCAGGGCTCAGGTGACGATGGAAAATATTCATGTCGCCAAATTTGAAACCTGCCTGCTCAATGCTGTTGAGCAGCACGTCACCATTAAGGTGGCTACCATGATGGGCGCCAACGTTCATGATGATCACCGCTTCTTTACGCTGCGGTTTTTCGACAACCGGTTCCGGCTCTACAACGGGCTCTGGCTCAACGTGTGGCGCGGGAGCTGGCTGAGGCGCAGGCTGCACGTGGACAGGCTGCTGTTGCGGTTGCTGAATCGGCTGCACTGGCTGCTGTACAGGCTGTTGAGGCACAGGTTGCGGCGCAGCGGGCTGCTGATGAACCGGCTGTTGCGGCGGCTGACGCACCGGCTCTTCCACAGGCTGTGGCGCTGACTGGCGCGGCTGTGCGGAAGCATACGGCGGTTGATACTGGTGCTGCGAAGGACGAGGCGCTTCTTGCTCCCCATGTCCTGCGCCGGGCGCAGTATTGACCCGATGAACACGAACTTCACCCACGCCGTCGTCGTCGCTACCGTCGATGTCATCTTCAACGTCATCGTCATCACGACTGGACTTCATGCGCTTCAGTGGGCGATCGCGAAACATAGAAGAACGCTCTTTACGGCTGGTCCAGAAACCATGTACCAGTAAAGCGATTATGGCGATCGCGCCAACAATGATTAATATCAGACGCAAATCCTGCATCATTATATTCTCTGTTGTTCTAACACCTTGCCACCACGGCAAACATTTACTCACTAAGAGTATTTGCCGTTTAACTCAAGTGCAAGTGTATGCAGAGCATTCACAGCATAAAGATGCGCTAAAACGTGCTTTTTGCTGTTTTTTCGAACATTTCCGAACTGGTCATTGGTCCGTAACTGGATAATATAGGCGGGCAATTCCACTGGTTGTGTAAAAAGGAGTACAGCCTGGTTATGGTTTCAACATCTTCTTCATCCCCGCGCAGCGGTGTCTGGTATTTTTCTCAGGGCTGGAAACTGGTCTCTCTGCCGGGTATTCGCCGCTTCGTCATACTGCCCCTGCTCATCAACATTGTGCTGATGGGCGGCGCGTTCTGGTGGCTGTTCACAAAGCTCGAGAGCTGGATCCCGTCGTTGATGAGTTACGTGCCAGACTGGCTGCAGTGGCTTAACTACCTTCTCTGGCCGGTGGCGGTGATCTCCGTGCTGCTGGTGTTTGGCTATTTCTTCTCGACGATTGCGAACTGGATAGCCGCACCGTTTAACGGCCTGCTGGCAGAACAACTCGAAGCACGGCTCACCGGTGCGACACCGCCGGATACGGGCGTAGTGGGGATTATGAAAGATCTCCCGCGCATCATGAAACGCGAATGGCAGAAGTTTGCCTGGTACCTTCCCCGCGCGATTGTGTTGCTTATTCTGTATTTCGTGCCCGGTATCGGCCAGACGGTAGCGCCCGTGCTGTGGTTCCTGTTCAGCGCCTGGATGCTGGCTATTCAGTACTGCGACTACCCGTTCGATAACCATAAGGTGCCGTTTAAAGAAATGCGCACCGCCCTGCGCACGCGGAAAGTGACCAATATGCAGTTTGGCGCGCTGACCAGCCTGTTCACCATGATCCCGTTCCTGAATCTGTTCATCATGCCCGTCGCCGTTTGCGGCGCGACAGCAATGTGGGTGGACTGCTACCGTACTAAGCACGCGTTATGGAAATAATGCAAAAATGTGTAAAGCAGGGGTGGCTTATGCCGCCCCTTATTCCATACTGATCCCCATTATTTCCATGCAGTATATAGATATGCGAATTCCTTACTTCCCCCTACCTGTTCAACAGGTATGCTGGGTCGGTATCCCAATTTCATACAGTTAAGGACAGGCCATGAGTAAGATTTATGAAGACAACTCGCTGACTATCGGTCACACACCCCTGGTTCGACTGAACCGTATCGGTAATGGACGCATTCTGGCGAAGGTCGAATCACGTAACCCAAGCTTCAGCGTAAAATGCCGCATCGGTGCAAACATGATTTGGGATGCGGAAAAACGTGGTGTGCTGAAACCAGGCGTAGAGTTGGTTGAGCCAACCAGCGGCAACACCGGTATCGCTCTGGCCTATGTCGCTGCGGCGCGTGGCTACAAGCTGACGCTCACCATGCCTGAAACCATGAGTATTGAACGTCGCAAGCTGCTGAAAGCGCTGGGTGCAAACCTGGTTCTGACCGAAGGCGCGAAAGGCATGAAAGGTGCCATTCAGAAGGCCGAAGAGATTGTGGCCAGCGATCCGGCGAAATATCTGCTGCTGCAGCAGTTTAGCAACCCGGCTAACCCGGAAATCCATGAGAAAACAACCGGCCCGGAAATCTGGGAAGATACAGACGGTCAGGTTGACGTGTTTATCTCCGGCGTAGGTACCGGCGGAACGCTAACCGGCGTGTCCCGCTATATTAAAGGCACGAAAGGTAAAAAAGACCTGATTACCGTTGCCGTTGAACCGACTGACTCACCGGTTATCACTCAGGCTCTGGCAGGTGAGGAGCTGAAACCAGGCCCGCATAAAATTCAGGGTATCGGCGCAGGCTTCATTCCAGGCAACCTGGATCTGAAGTTGATTGATAAAGTCGTGACCATTACCAACGAAGAAGCGATCTCAACCGCACGTCGTCTGATGGATGAAGAAGGCATTCTGGCGGGGATCTCTTCCGGTGCTGCCGTTGCGGCCGCGCTCAAACTTCAGGAAGATGAGACCTTTACCAATAAGAATATTGTGGTTATCCTTCCTTCTTCGGGTGAGCGTTACTTGAGCACTGCACTGTTTGCCGATCTCTTCACTGAGAAAGAACTGCAACAGTGATGCCAGCATGTTAAAAACGCGTAAAAAAGCACCTTTTTAGGTGCTTTTTTGTGGCCTGCTTCAAAGTTTTACCCCTCCTGGCATTGCTTCACCCCGTTGTGTCTGGTATTTAAACCAGCAATTATTTTGAAGCGTGAAATTAATCAGTGAACGAAATAGCCTTGCTGAATCGATTTTATGATTTGGTTCAAGTCTTGCTTTCGCTGCATAATGTTTAATGACGATTGAAACGTCAGCGCTAACAATACAGGCTAAAGTTAAGCCGCCAGGCTAGACTTTAGTTCCACAACACTAAACCTATAAGTTGGGGAAATACAATGTTCCAGCAAGAAGTTACCATTACCGCTCCGAACGGTCTGCACACCCGCCCTGCTGCTCAGTTTGTTAAAGAAGCGAAAGGCTTCACTTCTGAAATCACTGTAACTTCCAACGGCAAAAGCGCTAGCGCAAAAAGCCTGTTCAAACTGCAGACTCTGGGCCTGACTCAGGGCACCGTGGTCACCATCTCTGCGGAAGGTGAAGACGAGCAGAAAGCAGTTGAGCATCTGGTTAAACTGATGGCTGAGCTCGAGTAAGTTTACGGGTTCTTTTCAATATCAGTCACAAGTAAGGTAGGGTTATGATTTCAGGCATTTTAGCATCCCCGGGTATCGCTTTCGGCAAAGCACTGCTGCTGAAAGAAGACGAAATCGTCATTGACCGGAAAAAAATTTCTGCCGACAAGGTTGATCAGGAAGTTGAACGTTTTCTGAGCGGTCGTGCCAAGGCATCTGCGCAACTGGAAGCGATCAAAACTAAAGCTGGCGAAACTTTCGGTGAAGAAAAAGAAGCCATCTTCGAAGGGCACATCATGCTGCTCGAAGATGAGGAGCTGGAGCAGGAAATCATAGCCCTGATTAAAGATAAAGGCATGACGGCCGACGCGGCTGCGCATGAAGTTATCGAAGGTCAGGCAACTGCCCTGGAAGAACTGGATGATGAATACCTGAAAGAGCGTGCGGCTGACGTACGTGACATCGGTAAGCGCCTGCTGCGCAACATCCTGGGTCTGGCCATTATCGATCTGAGCGCGATTCAGGACGAAGTTATCCTGGTTGCCGCCGACCTGACCCCGTCCGAAACCGCACAGCTGAACCTGAACAAAGTGCTGGGTTTCATCACTGATGCAGGTGGCCGTACCTCCCACACCTCTATCATGGCGCGTTCTCTGGAACTGCCTGCCATCGTGGGTACCGGTAGCGTCACTGCTCAGGTGAAAAACGACGACTATCTGATTCTGGATGCCGTAAACAACCAGGTTTACGTCAACCCAACTAACGAAGAGATCGAGCAGCTGCGCGCCGTTCAGGAGCAAGTTGCAACCGAGAAAGCGGAACTCGCTAAACTGAAAGACCTGCCAGCCATTACGCTGGACGGCCATCAGGTAGAAGTGTGCGCGAACATCGGTACCGTACGCGACGTTGAAGGCGCTGAGCGCAACGGTGCGGAAGGTGTAGGTCTGTATCGTACAGAATTCCTGTTCATGGACCGTGACGCGCTGCCAACTGAAGAAGAACAGTTCGCTGCGTACAAAGCCGTGGCTGAAGCCTGTGGCTCTCAGGCGGTTATCGTCCGTACCATGGACATCGGTGGCGACAAAGAGCTGCCGTACATGAACTTCCCGAAAGAAGAGAACCCGTTCCTGGGCTGGCGCGCAGTGCGTATCGCCATGGATCGTAAAGAGATCCTGCGTGACCAGGTTCGCGCTATCCTGCGTGCATCCGCTTTCGGTAAACTGCGTATCATGTTCCCGATGATCATCTCTGTTGAAGAAGTGCGTGCACTGAAGAAAGAGATCGAAATCTACAAACAGGAACTGCGCGACGAAGGTAAAGCGTTTGACGAGTCAATCGAAGTGGGTGTGATGGTGGAAACACCAGCAGCCGCAACAATTGCGCGTCATTTAGCCAAAGAAGTTGATTTCTTTAGTATCGGCACCAATGATTTAACGCAGTACACCCTGGCAGTTGACCGTGGTAATGATATGATTTCACATCTCTACCAGCCAATGTCACCGTCCGTACTGACGCTTATTAAGCAAGTAATTGATGCTTCTCATGCAGAAGGTAAATGGACTGGCATGTGTGGTGAGCTTGCAGGCGACGAACGTGCTACACTTCTGTTGCTGGGTATGGGTCTGGACGAATTCTCTATGAGCGCCATTTCCATCCCGCGCATTAAGAAGATTATCCGTAACACGAACTTCGAAGATGCGAAGGTGTTAGCAGAGCAGGCTCTTGCTCAACCGACAACGGACGAGTTAATGACGCTGGTTAACAAGTTCATTGAAGAAAAAACAATCTGCTAATCCACGAGATGCGGCCCAATTTACTGCTTAGGAGAAGATCATGGGTTTGTTCGATAAACTGAAATCTCTGGTTTCTGATGATAAGAAAGACTCCGGAACTATTGAGATTGTTGCTCCGCTCTCCGGCGAGATCGTCAACATCGAAGACGTGCCGGATGTAGTGTTTGCTGAGAAAATCGTTGGTGATGGCATTGCTATCAAACCAACTGGCAACAAAATGGTTGCTCCAGTTGACGGCACCATCGGTAAAATTTTTGAAACCAACCATGCGTTCTCTATCGAATCTGATAGCGGTATCGAACTGTTCGTTCACTTCGGTATCGACACCGTTGAACTGAAAGGCGAAGGCTTCAAGCGTATCGCAGAAGAAGGCCAGCGCGTTAAAGTTGGCGACCCGGTGATTGAATTCGATCTGCCACTGCTGGAAGAAAAAGCGAAGTCTACCCTGACTCCGGTTGTTATCTCCAACATGGACGAAATCAAAGAACTGATCAAACTGTCCGGCAGCGTGACCGTGGGCGAAACCCCGGTTATCCGCATCAAGAAGTAATTCTTGCCGCACAAAGAAATGGCGCCTTCGGGCGCCATTTTTGTTTATGCGGGGAGAATAAGCTCGTCGTAACCTTTCGACTGGGTATAAACCATCACGTCCGTCACCCGATCCCCTGCTTTGCGAATCGCCTCAGCAATGGTTTTGCCTTCGACAATTCCGCTGACCAGCTCCGAACAGAACAGATCGCCCGTCCCTTTCAGATCGGTTTCGACACGAGGGTGCGCGCTCACGGTCACGCTTTCTTTACTCACCAGCACCACGTGGATATTTTCCGGGTCATCGGCCACCGGCGCACTGGTGATCGCAACCCATTTCAACGTATCTGAGAGCAACCCCTGTGCGGCGACAATCGCGCATTCAGGAGTACGGCACGGTTTGCCGCTTAACACTTCCAGCTCAAAGACGTTCGGCGTAATCCCCTGCGCCAGCGGCAGCAGATGCTCGCGATAGGCTTCAGGGATATCCGGTTTCACGTACATCCCGCTGTCGATATCGCCGATAACCGGGTCGACCAGCACCAGCAGATCGGGATGCTGCACTTTGATGGTCTTGAGCCACCGGGCCAACAGTTTTATCTGGCTGGCACTGCCCATATAGCCGGTGGTGACCGCCTTAAGCTCGCGCAGGATCTCGCGCTCGTTCAGGGCCTTAAGGTAGCCGCTAAACCACTCGTCGGGGATCACCCCACCGTAGAAGGTGTCGTAGTGCGGCGTGTTGCTAAACAGCACCGTCGGCACGGCAGTCACGTTCAGCCGATGGGTACGAATATTTGGCACAGCGATACTGTTGCCCACGCTGCCGTAAACCACCTGCGACTGCACCGCAACAATATCGGTTTGCTGCGCCCGGGTTTTATCCCGGAATAGAATCATCTCCATGACGCTTAAATCCCCGCCCCCTGCGAATAACTCTCTTCACCAAAGACGCCGGTAGAGAGATAACGATCGCCGCGATCGCAAATAATTGCCACCACTACGGCACCCGGGTTTGCCTTTGCCACCCGAATCGCCCCCGCTACCGCGCCGCCCGAACTGACGCCGCAGAAGATGCCTTCGCGCACGGCCAGCTCACGCATGGTATTTTCCGCCTCGCGCTGGTGAAGATCCAGCACCTCATCCACAAGCTGCGCATTAAAGATGCCCGGCATGTATTCCGCCGGCCAGCGGCGAATCCCCGGGATGCTGCTCCCCTCTTCCGGCTGCAGGCCAACAATGGTGACGGCTTTCTCCTGCTCGCGCAGGAAACGCGACACTCCGGTAATAGTGCCGGTTGTCCCCATGCTGGAGACAAAGTGGGTGATGCGCCCGTCCGTTTGTTGCCAGATTTCCGGGCCGGTGGTGGTGTAGTGCGCGTACGGGTTGTCCGGATTGTTGAACTGATCGAGCAGTTTACCTTCACCGCGCTCGGCCATTTCTAACGCTAAGTCGCGTGCGCCTTCCATACCCTGCTCTTTGGTCACCAGAATCAGCTCGGCCCCGTAGGCACGCATCGCGGCGCGGCGCTCCTGGCTCATGTTGTCCGGCATCAGCAGCTTCATGCGGTAGCCTTTCAGCGCGGCGATCATCGCCAGCGCGATACCGGTGTTGCCGCTGGTGGCCTCAATCAGCACGTCGCCCGGCTTGATTTCACCGCGTTTTTCGGCCTGAACAATCATCGACAGAGCGGCACGGTCTTTCACCGACCCCGCCGGGTTATTGCCTTCGAGTTTGACCCAAATTTCGCTGCCGTTGTCTGGCCCCATGCGCTGAAGCTTGACCAGAGGCGTGTTGCCGATGGTGTTTTCGAGTGTATTCACGTTTTTTACTCAATAAAAAAGCCGGGTGGCGCTTCGCTTACCCGGCCTACAAGACGCAGTGATAACTGTAGGCCCGGTAAGCGCAGCGCCACCGGGCGATAAACATCCTAATAACCTATCAGGCTGTCTCTGCCAGAGCAATATCCTCGCGCGTCTCGATGCGCTCCTTCCCATGATAAATACGCGCATGCTGCAGCCCGACAAACAGCCGCTCACCCCGGTGCGGCGGCTCTTCGTCGCGCATCACCACGGTCAGCGGCTCCGTATACCAGCCCAGCGGCTGTACCACCAATTGGGTGTAGTGACCTTTAGGGCTAGCTTCCAGCACCTGTACCGGCAGCGGTGAATCCAGGCTGGTGCGACGGCTGACGTCCACTTCCCACGGGCGCAGGAACAGATCGACCGGCCCCTGATGCGCGGAGGTATAGCCCAGCGGCCAGCGGTGCGCGCCGACGTGGAACTGACCGCCGCGAATGGTCCCCTGTAGACGGTTCACTTCGCCCATAAACTCCAGGACAAAACGGGTCGCCGGTTCACGCCAAAGCTGTTCAGGCTCGTCAACCTGCTCGATGTTCCCCTGGCTCATCACCACCACGCGGTCCGCGACTTCCATCGCTTCTTCCTGATCGTGGGTGACGAAGACGCTGGTGAACTTCAGCTCTTCATGAAGCTGACGCAGCCAGCGACGCAGCTCTTTACGCACCTGCGCGTCCAGCGCGCCGAAGGGTTCATCCAGCAGCAGAATTTGCGGCTCAACGGCTAACGCGCGCGCCAGCGCCACGCGCTGTTTCTGCCCGCCGGACAGCTGGGCAGGGAAACGGTCTGCCAGATGCGCAAGCTGCACCATCTCCAGCAGTTTGGTCACTTTCGCTTTGATAGTTGCCGCATTTGGACGCTCGCGACGCGGCAGCACCGTCAGACCAAACGCGATGTTGTCGAACACCGTCATATGACGGAACAGCGCGTAATGCTGGAACACAAAGCCTACTTTACGATCGCGGGCATGCAGGCGGCTCACGTCGGTGCCGTGAAAGCGGATATGTCCGCTGGTCTGATGCTCAAGCCCGGCGATAATACGCAGCAGCGTGGTTTTACCGGAACCTGACGGCCCCAGCAGCGCGACCATTTGTCCGGAAGGGATATCCAGCGAGATATCATTCAGCACCTGGGTGCGACCAAAAGACTTCTTAATATTGGCAATCTCAATGCTCATGATTTCCCTCCTGATGCAGACGTTTTTCCTGATTCTCTAAACGCCACTGCACCACACTCTTCAAAAACAGGGTCAAAATCGCCATCAGCGTTAGCAACGCTGCGGCAGTAAAGGAGCCGATGGTGTTGTAGTCCTGCTGCAGCAGTTCAATCTGTAACGGCAACGACAGCGTTTCACCGCGGATGGAACCGGATACAACAGAAACGGCCCCGAACTCCCCAATCGCGCGGGCGTTGGTCAGCACCACGCCGTAGAGCAGCGCCCAGCGGATATTCGGCAGCGTCACGCGACGGAACATCTGCCAGCCTGACGCACCCAGCAGCACCGCCGCTTCGTCTTCATTGCTCCCCTGGCTTAACATCACCGGCACCAGTTCACGCACCACAAACGGACAGGTCACAAAGATAGTCACCAGCACCATGCCCGGCCAGGCGAACATAATCTGCAGGTTATGCTCATCCAGCCAGCCGCCCAGCGGGCCGTTAGAGCCGTAAAAGAGCAGGTAAACCAGACCGGCAACAACTGGCGACACGGCAAACGGAATATCCAACAGGGTCAACAGCATCTGACGACCCGGGAAGTTGAAGCGCGTCACCAGCCAGGCCAGCAGCGTACCGAATACCAGGTTGACCGGTACCGTGATCAGCGCAATCAACACGGTCAGCCAGATGGCGTGCAGCATATCCGGGTCCGCCAGATTTTCCAGCGCGGGCATAATCCCTTTACTGAATGCCTGGACAAAGATATAGACCGTTGGCACAACGAGAATAAGTGCGGATACCAGCACGCCCGTCCCAATCAGAAACCATTTTGCCCAGTTGATGCGGGGCGCATCGTAACGCTTCAATTGAGTAACTTCCGCCATCAGTGACCTACCACACGTCGACCAAAGCGACTTTGCAGAGTGTTAATCGAGTACAGCAGCAGCAGCGACGCGGCGAGGATCACCGAAGCAATCGCGCTCGCAGCCGGATAATCAAACTCCTGCAAACGCACAAAAATCATCAGCGAGGTCACTTCCGTTTTCCACGCGATGTTCCCGGCGATGAAGATCACCGCACCAAACTCGCCGAGGCTACGGGTGAAGGAGAGCGCCACGCCCGCCAGCAGCGCCGGAGAAAGCTCTGGCAGCACAACCTTGCGGAAACTCTGCCAGCGCGTCGCCCCCAGCGTTTCCGCCGCTTCTTCATATTCCGGGCCTAAATCTTCCAGTACCGGCTGTACGGTTCGCACCACAAACGGAATGCTGGTGAAGGCCATCGCTACCGCGATACCGAGCCAGGTATAGGTCACTTTGATATCAAACTTCGCCAGCCACTCGCCGTAAAAACCGTTCACCGAGAACAGCGACGCCAGCGTTAAGCCCGCCACCGCCGTCGGCAGTGCAAACGGCAGATCCATCAACGCATCAAGCAGCGTGCGGCCCGGGAAGCGGTAGCGGGTTAAGATCCACGCCATCAGCAGGCCGAACACGCCGTTAAAAATCGACGCCACAAACGCCGACAGCAGCGTTACCTTATAGGCCGCCACCACCTGCGGGTTGGTGATCACCTCCCAGTACTGGGCCCAGCTCATATCAGAGAGCTGCACCACCAGCGCGCTGAGCGGTAACAACAAAATCAGGCAGACGTACAGCAGGCTGGTTCCGAGGCTTAAGGTAAAGCCCGGCAGCACGCGTTTTGTCGATACTGCAAACATTACTTACGCCCCGCCGCCAGCAATTTATCTAACTCACCGCCGCTGACAAAATGCGTTTTCATCACTTCAGGCCATGAGCCGAAATGGTCTTCCACGCGGAACAAATCGGTCTGCGGGAATTTATCTTTCAGCTTGTTCATCACGTCCGGGTTATTCACGCGGTAGTAGTAATCGGTAATGATGGTCTGCGCCTGCGGGCTGTACAGGTAGTTGAGATAGGCTTTTGCCGCTTTCTCGGTACCGTTTGCCTGCACGTTTTTATCCACCCAGGCCACCGGGAACTCGGCCAGAATGTTCGTTTTCGGGATAACCACTTCGAAGCCCTGCGCTTCGTACTGTTTACGGATATTGTTTACTTCGGACTCGAAGCTGATCAGGACATCGCCCAGACCACGCTCCGCGAAGGTTGTGGTCGCGCCGCGGCCGCCGGTATCAAACACTTCGACGTTTTTCAGGAACTGGGTCATGAACTGCTCGGTCTTCGCTTTATCGTTACCGTCAGCTTTATCCGCCGCGCCCCATGCCGCCAGATAGGTATAACGCGCGTTGCCAGAGGTTTTTGGGTTCGGGAAAATCAGTTTTACGTCGGAACGCACCAGGTCGTTCCAGTCGTGGATGTTCTTCGGGTTGCCCTTGCGCACCAGGAAGCCCATGGTGGAATAGAACGGCGAGCTGTTGTTCGGCAGACGGCTCTGCCAGTCCGCCGGGAGCAGCTTGCCTTTATCGTGCAGGATCTGCACGTCAGTCACCTGGTTATAGGTCACCACATCGGCCTTCAGTCCCTGCAGGATGGCCAGCGCCTGTTTGGATGAACCGGCGTGGGACTGCTTGATGGTCAGCTTGTCGCCGTTATTGTCTTTTGCCCACTGCTGTTCAAACGGTGGGTTAAGGGCGGCAAACAGCTCGCGGGAGACATCATACGAACTGTTAAGCAGCTCGGTTGCCTGCGCCTGCGCCACCAGCAGTAAACCTGCCAGTGCCAGCGATCCTTTTTTTAGTACAGTAACGGCCATTGCGCACCCTTATAAATGTGATGACTATCTTATAGTCATAATATTTATAACGAGGTCGAAAGGAGTAACGGTTTTATATACCGTTTGGTGATTTAGAAGCAGAAAAGGGAATAAGGGGTGCGGCCTGATGGCCCTCACCCCAGCGCACGGGAGGAGACCGGCATCAATCAGACGCCGACGCTAACGCTTTCAGGCAGGGTGCTGCCGCCATCAATCACGTTTTTGCGTGCCAGTTAAGTAACTGGACTCATCCGACGCCAGGAATGCCGCCAGTTCACCGACCTCAAGTGGGCAGGCCAAGCGGCGCATCGATCGCTTTTGCCATTTCGACTAATACGGATTCAGGATCCTCCGGATTAGACTGACGAGCGATATTTTCCGCCATCGGCGTACGAACGTAGCCTGGGCAAATAGCATTAACGCGAATGCCGGACTGCGCGTATTCCACCGCCAGAGATTTGGTCAAACCAATGATTGCGGCTTTCGACAGCGCGTAGGCCGTTTCGCCCGGATCGGCAACCATATCGCCGGTCACAGAGGACATCATCACGATGCGCCCGTCTTTGCGCGCAATCATCTCCGGCAGAACGGCTTTCGTCACGTTCCAGACGCCTTTAATGTTGATATCAATGTGGAAACCGCGATCTCATCGCTCATATCAAGGAAGTTGCCGAGGCGACATACGCCCGCATTGTTGACCAGAATATCGATTTTGCCTCAATCTTCTTCGCGCGTTTTACCGCTTCCGTGACCGACGCAAAATCTCTGACGTCAGCGTGAACGGCGGTGCAACGGTGCCCGCGCCCAGCCAACTCATCCGCCAGTTTTTCAATCTCATCGGAGATATCCAGCAGGATTAGGTTCGCGCCATGGCGGGCAAATGTTCTGGCGATCCCTTCGCCAATACCCTGAGATGCGCCCGTAATCAATGCCGTTTTGCCCGTGAGTTTTCCCATTTCAATATTCTCCTTTGAATATGAAGCATTCGCTTCATTCACGCAGAAGACAGCAATAACAAATGGTGCTGAGGAATAGCTCACTAAATCAGGTTAATCTCAGGTAAAAAGTCCCCGGCATTGCGGGGACCCAATAGTAAACATGCTCTGACCAAAGTTAACAGAAGACTTACAGCCGTTTTTCCAGCAAATGTGCTCTCATCAACCTGATGCCATCTGCGCATCCTTTTTAATATGAAGCAGTATTTCCCTCTGTTTTGCCGCCGTATCAAGAAAATACTGACGATCGTTCGCAGGTAACGACTCCCTTGTTTTCTCAAAATAAGTAATGAGGACATCAGAGAAAACCTGCAGCACCCGGTTGCCACTCGCCTGTAGCAAGAGCAAATGAAAATCTCTATCGTGACGATCGGCCACACGGGTTATCCGCATTCTTTTCAATAAGCCTTAGCTCATTTTCAAGTTTGGAGAGCATCGCCGGAAAAATTCTACGCGTTGCCAGAGGGATAATCGCGCACTCAATCAGATCCTTGCCTCTGTAAATTCTGTGATATCAAACCCAGACAAATCAAACTGCATTAACAACTGGTGATTGATGTTGTGCTGTTCCAAATTCTTCAAGACGCTGCCACGACGAGGAGATCGTTCCAACATTCCCATCTGTACCAGTGTGCTAAGCGCCTGACGAACTTTATATCTTGATGTATTAAAACGAACGGCAAGCTCAGTTTCAGTTTCAATGCGACCATCAGCATTACGGTTAGCATCATCAAGCAGATAATTTTTAATACTTTCAAACAGTTCGTTTTGTTATCCATAAACACTCTCGGATTAAAGTGCTGCAAAACTGATGAGTATAAATAATCTAATAAGTTAGATTGCTTAATATACTGTTATGGTAAGATTATAGCCCTATTATTCAAATTATACCAAGCCATTTGTTAATAAAAGGAATTAATTATGGTGTTATTCGTAACTCAGTTTGCGATAGTACTTATATGTATCGGTATAGGTGGGCGTTTGGTGGGATTGGCCTGGGGGCTGCTGGCGGTTAGGACTCGCTATCCTGACTTTTGGTTTTTGGACTCCCTCCCGACTCACCTCCTTTCACTGTTATTTCTATTATCCTTGCGGTTATCACTTGCATCACAATCCTCCAGGCGGCTGGCGGGCTTGATTTATTCGTTACGATGGCAGAACGGATCCTCAGAAAGTGGCCGGGCGCGATCACTTTCCTCGGCCCCGCAGTCGCTTACCTTTTTACTGCTATCTGCGGAACAGGATATGTTGCCTTTTCGGTTTATCCAGTCATTGCTGAAATTGCAGCAGATGCCGTAGTACGGCCAGAGAGGGCCATGTCGATGTCAGTAATCGCTGCCAATTTTGGGCTTATTGCCAGCCCGGTCAGTGCGGTCGTTACAGGGACAATTGCTGTCCTTGCTGGATTACATGTCTCTGCTTTAGATATCTTGTTAGTCACCGTTCCCGGAACGTTCCTTGGCTGCGTTGTCGGCTGCCTGTTCGTCTTTAAAAGAGGTCATGAGCTTAAAAATGATCCGGAATTCCAACGCAGGGTTGCTGAAGGTGAGTTTGAATCAGTAAAAGCTGAAGAGCGAACAGCCAATATAGTGACAAAAGAGGCGAAGAGGATTGCTGATTTTCCTTACCGGTATCATTCTGGTCGTACTTATGGGTTCAATTCCTGAATTACGTCCTGAGTGGAATAACGGTACCGGAATGGAGCGATGAGTATCCCTACCACGCTGCAAATAGTTATGCTTGACAACAGCATGTATTATTATGATGGTATGTCGAATTTCTCCGTCAAAATCTCGATTCAGGTTCTGTTTTTAAAGCTGGTCTTGTGGGTGTTGTCGCCATATTTGGTCTGTCATGGATGATGAACTCCTTTTTTGAGGCATGGCACGAGTTATTTAACACGGCTTTCCACGGTTTTCAGAATCCAGTCTTGTTCGGCATTATTGTTTTTGGTCTTTCAGCCGTAATTTATAGCCCCGCAGCGACTGCTGTAGCGCTACCCCCGCTGGCGTGTTAATGGGATATCCGGCAGAAAACCGGGTCGCCTCTGCTCCCGCTGACTTGTGGATCATTCATTATTCGGGGGGCACAGATTGGCTGTGTGGCGTTTGATCGTACCGGGACAACTCGAATTGGCAAGTATGTGGTTAATCACAGTTACATGCTACCTGGTCTTGTTACCGTTGTAGCATCAACCCTTTTGCTTCCTTTTTCCAAAATGCTGATGTAGTGAGAGAGCAATTTAATTGTGGTAAACCTTTCTTCATGGCATCCCCTGAATGAATTCAGAGAGGATGCCTGTTACTCACTTCTGAATAGCGCCACTGCAATTTTCCCATAGAATGTACTTTACAGAACAACCTGAGCAATGAGATAAGCAAAATTACCTGAGAGATAACCATCACAAAGCCCGGACGAATATAGCTATGGTTGACAACAAAGCGTCCATCTTTGTGGTACCTGTTCGATCAAATGCAACAAAGCCGATTTGATTTGCTCCGAGTATAATAAAGTCACCACAGGTACATGCAAAAATAGCGATAAGAAACGGGGCTGGAATACCTAAGGTAACACCGAGTGGCATGATGGCGGCTACCGTCGCCGCCGGGCTCATAATGACCAGCGAGAACAAGAATACAACCACACCAAATAGCATTGGTGCATCATTGACAATGCCACCAAAAACCTTAATCAGTTCTGGCTGATAGGCATCAAAAACGTCGCCGTCATCCATGAAACACCGAGTATTGCTACCACTCCCATCAAACCTGCACGGAAGACTGAGCCGCTATTCAAGGTACTACTTGGTACTTTACTCGACAATCATAATAAACAACGCGGCTGTCAACATGACCATCTGAATAACCATTGGGGTTGATAGTCTTTTTTCCATCCCGGAAGGGAGTAACTCAGTAAAAGAACCTAAAATAAGTACCAGTACCACACCAATCGCAAAGATAACGACACCTTTTTTAGCGCCAGCTGAAGCAACAAATTCTTTTTTTCTGCTCAGTATGCATGAACTCATATTCACCAGCAGCAACTCTCCTCTGGAATTCCGGATCATCCTCCAGCTCTTTTCCGCGTTTATAAACAGAAAAGCTGGTAACAATAGCTGCCATAAAAGAATGATGGGAGAGCAATCGTCAGTATTTGCCCAAGGCTAATCCCGGCATATTCATGCAGAATAGCCAGCATCCCCGCGGTTGCCGCACTCATCGGACTGGCAGCAACCGCGACACTGGCCGCAATAACCGTTGCGGACAACGCTCGCCCGGACGGACCTTTGCTTCAGCAGCAACTTCAGCGACAACCGGATACAAAGAGAAAGCAACGTAAGTAGTCCCACACAGAATAGCGTAAATATGGAAGTTAATATGGGGGCAACAAAAGTAATTGCCTGTGGTTTTTTACGGAGTAATTTTTCAGCCACGCGCACCAGATAATCAAGCCCACCAGCGGCCTGTAATACGTTGACAGCGCCAATCACACAAATAATAATTAGCATTGCAGTAATAGATGGTGCGGAGGGTTTTAGTCCAAAACCCAGAACTAATATTGCAACACCAAGTCCTCCACCAGCACCCAGCCCCATTCCGCCATAACGTCCGCCTATACCAATACAGGCGAGTACAATAAATAATTGTATAAAAAATAAAGCATCCATTTTTCACCTCAAAGCGTCTCCCGGATATTGCATCCGGGAGATATTACTATGCTCGGGATTAGTTTAAATATGATTTAGCAATTTCGATCTGTTTTTTAACAGCATCAGTCCCTGTGCCACCATAAGACATTCTTGATTTAATACATGCTTCGAGAGATATACTCTCATAAATATCATTTTCGATTTTATCATCAAATGGTGGAATTCATCCAGAGTAAGCTCTTCCAACATTTTTCTATGTTTTATACAGTAATTAACAGCACTGCCAACAATATGGTGAGCTTCTCTAAAAGGAATGCCTTTACGAACCGTAGTCAGCCATATCGGTTGCGTTTGAAAATCCTCTGCCGCTGCGCTGCGAGTATTATCTGAAAGAATAACCATTTTTTCGAGCATCGGCGCGCATAATTTTCAGACTTGGTCTGTAAGGTATCCATGAGTCATAGACCTGCTCTTTATCCTCACTCATATCAGTATTATAAGCCAGAGGATACCTTTCATAATGGTCAACACGCCATTAGATTTCCGTACATACGCCCCCCTTTACCGCGCATTTTCAGCCACGTCGGGTTTTTCTTCTGTGGCATGATGCTGGAACCGGTACAGAAATCATCTGAAAGCTCAATAAATTTAAAATCCTGACTTGAGAATAAACCAGTTCTTCTGACAAACGGGTAAGATGCATAAAGCACATAGCAGCGGCGGCAGTGAATTCAACCATATGGTCACGATCGCTGACAGAATCAATACTGCTTTTCAGTCGGCTTGTCAAAGCCAAGCTCTTTAGCCGTGAAATCACGATCAATGGGGAAAGTAGTACCGGCAAGGGCTGCTGAACCTAAAGGGCATTCCCCATGCGTTGATAAAGGTCTGCAAAACGAGTCCAGTCACGGCGTAACATCCAATAATATGCCATTATCCAGTGCGACAGAAGAATAGGCTGACCGGTCTGTAAATGAGTATAGCCAGGCATGATCGCATTAATGTTATTTTCAGCCTTGCTGACAATAACTTTTTGTAGATGAACGATATCCTGCTGAATTTCACGAATAGTCGATCTCATGTGCATTTTTCGAATCGACAGTCGTCTGGTCATTACGACTGCGGCCAGTATGTAGCTTCCCGCCAACAGGACCAATTATTTCTGTCATACGTCTTTCTATCGCCATATGAATATCTTCATCAACGGTATCAAAAACGAATTGCCCTTCCTCAATCTCTTTATTGACCTGCCTTAACCCGCCAATAATCGCATTCGCTTCATCCTGCGTGATAATCCCCTGACGGCCCAGCATAGTGGCGTGAGCAATACTCCCTGAATATCAAAGGGCAGAGACGTTGTTCCAGCATAATTGTCGCATTATAAGATTCGACCAGTTTATTTGTAGGCATATCAAAACGCCCACCCCATAATTTTGTAGACATAAACCTCCAATGACCCTTTGTTGCAAAATGGTTAAATATAAATTCCGTTATTTTCGGTCATTTTCAGATTACAAGACAGCCATTTTAATTCGTCAACAAATGAAGACATTAAATCAATTTATAGTGAAATTAATTACACTTATTATTTATTTTATTTTCATAAATTGTATTAAAAATCTGATCTTCCTCACATTTAAATTGTGATTTAATTGAGATATATTCAGAATTTTTAAAGTAATAAATTGGCATTAATAGTTTATTAATTTAAATAATTCCATTTAATACCGTTCTCATAACCATAAACTGGCAGGTAAATAATAATGAACGTGGGAGGTGATTTTCAGGATGAGCGTCAACGCGAGTGCATCATCAGCATGGCGGACGTTGGGTGGTTCAAGGGAGCTATATTGTGCCAGATGGCGGCATCAGCGCCATCTGGTCATTACAGCGCCAGCAGGCGCTCAACGGACGGGGCGAAGTAGTAGCCGCCGGTCACCGGTTTCGTGAAGCGCAGCATGGCGTCGCGCTTGCCGTCGGTATCACCAAACATGCTCAGCAGTTGCTGTTCAATGTTATACAGGCGCGCGCAGTAGGCGCAGAAGTAAAGGCCGTGCGTGCCGCTGGCCGTACCGTACGGCAGGCTCTGGCGGACAATCTTCAGCCCTTTTCCGTCTTCTTTGAGGTCAACGCGGGTCAGGTGAGAGGTAACGGGACGGTCATCGCCGTCGATCTCTTCGTTGGCTTCTTTGGTTCGGCCAATCATCATCTCCTGGTCGTGCACGCTCATGCGGTTAAGCTGCTTGAGGTTGTGCTCCCAGCGCTGCACGAACACGTAGCTGCCGCCCGCGTCCACACCGTCTTTGATCACCGCCACGTCGCGACGCGTCTCTTCGCCTGCCGGGTTTTCGGTGCCGTCAACGAAGCCGCTCAGATCGCGCTCCTCCACCCAGCGGAAGCCGTGAACCTCTTCCTGCACCTCGATGCTGTCGCCAAAGGCCTCAACAGCAGACTGGGCTACGGAGAAGTTCACGTCGTGACGCAGGGAAAGAATGTGGATCAGCACGTCGTACTGCGTGGCGGGTGCAAGGCCTTTGCCGTAAGGAATAAAGTCTTTTAACTCTTCCGCCCCTTCGCCACCGCTCAGCTGACGCCAGACGTTATTGCCAAAGGCGACAACGGCACCGAGGTGGGCTTCCGGGAATTTAGCCTGGAAGGTCGCCAGTTTATCAACGAACACTTTACTGGCCGCACGCAGGGCATCCACGTCCCCTTTAACATTGGCTTCAATCCAAATCGCCGCGCGGCAATGTTCTGGCAAAATGCCACTCTGAACCTGAGACATCGCTCCTCCTGAAATAAAGATGCCACGTCAGCGTGGCATTGATGGCGGCTATTATACCCGGATTTCAGCAAGACGGTTTGTTCAGGCGCAAATTACTGCTTCCAGAGTATTTTGCTCACTTTCCAGTTTTTCAGCGTGTCGTCAGATGGCATTAACCCCTCCGGGCCGCTCCACTCTCCGGTGAACAGGTAGCTGATGTGCTGGCTGCCTTCAGCCTTACATTCCACCGCAACCTTGTCGTCAGACGGCACGCTGGTGCAGTTGCCGAACGCCTGTTTATAGAGATCGCTAAACGGGGTCCCCACTTTCACACCGGTTGCGGTTGGAATGTCTTCATCCATCACCGCGATACGGTTTACCGTGCCTTTATCACCATTAATCACCAGCGCCAGCGTGTCACCCTTCAGCGCTTCGAAGTAACGCACGATATTGCCATTTTCGGTTTTCATGCCGCTGCGCAGGCGATAATCACTGCTCAGGGCATCCTGAATGGCATCCTGATCCAGCGCCGTTGACGCGGTAATTTTTCCTACACCCTGCTCGGTCACTTCGGTGGAAGAACCAAACCAGTTCCACGGATACGCAGAAGACCAGTTAATAGAGGAGAGCGTCGAACAGCCGGTCAACGCCAGCGGAAGAGCGCATAAAAGTAAACGCAGCGATTTCATTGAAACGTCCTTTCTAATTAAATCAACGCTTGTTGGAGTGCGACTTCGGCAAAAAGTGCCGAATTAATCATCCTGATGCCTAAAACAGGCGTGAAGGCGTGGATTGGTCAGCAGCCACAGCAGCGCCACGATATCGGCAACGACCAGCGCAATACCGATGCCCGTGAGCGGCTCACCGTACCACCAGAGTACCGGCTGCCAGAAGAGCAGCGCAATTTGGGCAAGGATCAGCAACCAGCGAAGCGCGCCCCAAAAGCGGGGGATCAGATGCCGCCGTCCGCTGACCAAAAACGCCAGTACGGCCGGAATGCCCGGCAGCAATCCGATCCAGAATGCATCGTGATCGGGATAGAAGAGATTCAGCAGCGTGTCGCCCTGCCCGCGCGACGCTCCGGCCATTACAAACAGCACCCAGGTGCGGGCCTGTAGCAGCAGAACGCACCAGAACAGAAAAGGCAGCCTGACACGGCCCTGCGCGTCATAGTCAGCCGGATGGATCTCAGTACTCTTCATCTTCGATCAAACGCTTGCCCAGAGTCAGCACGTCAGCGTGCTCGTAGCCCAGACGCTCATACATGCCCAGCACCACGTCGTTATCTTCTCGCACCATAATCTGAATTTTCGGACAGCCGCGAGCGATGAGTTTCTTTTCCAGGCGATTGAGCAGCGCATTGGCAATGCCGCGCGCCCGGTATTCCGGATGCACGCCCAGATAATAGGCCGAACCGCGGTGGCCGTCGTAACCGCCCATCACCGTACCGACAACCTCACCGTTCACTTCCGCGACCAGAAACAAACTGACGTCGTGATTCACCTTACGTTCGATGTCCATTTCCGGGTCGTTCCACGGACGCAGCAGATCGCAGCGCTCCCAAAGGGTAATCACCTCTTCGAAATCTTCCTGGCGAAAAACGCGTATCTCCATGGTATTAACCGCCTTTTTGGGTTTAAAAACAGTGATTATGGCGTGAACCCTGCGTTTAGCCAATAACCGGGGAAAATCTCGCCAAAATTTGGCATAATGTCACTTTGTCACGTATTGAAATGAAAAGTAAAACAATTATCAATAAGGACTGTCGTAACGGTAATCACGATACGATATAACACCAGGATCGCAATTTTTACTATTCAGGCCGCATGAGCACATTCAAACCATTAAAAGCACTCACATCGCGTCGTCAGGTTCTCAAAGCGGGGCTGGCGGCCTTAACGTTAACGGGCATCGCTAAGCAGGCTCAGGCAAAAGACGAGAGCACGCTTAAAACCAGCAACGGGCACAGTAAACCGAAAGCCAAAAAGCCGGGCGCGAAGCGTCTGGTGATGCTCGATCCGGGCCACGGCGGCATCGATACTGGCGCCATCGGCAAAAACGGGTCGAAAGAAAAACACGTCGTGCTGGCGATTGCAAAAAATGTGCGATCGATTTTACGCAGCAACGGCATTGACGCCCGCCTGACGCGCTCCGGGGACACCTTCATTCCGCTGTACGACCGCGTGGAGATCGCCCACCAGCACGGCGCAGATCTGTTTATGTCGATCCACGCAGACGGCTTTACCAACCCTTCGGCAGCAGGCGCATCGGTGTTTGCGCTTTCCAACCGTGGTGCCAGTAGCGCCATGGCAAAATACCTCTCCGACCGCGAAAACCGGGCGGATGAGGTCGCCGGAAAGAAAGCCACCGATAGAGACCATCTGTTGCAGCAGGTGCTGTTCGACCTCGTGCAGACGGACACCATCAAAAACAGCCTGACGCTCGGCTCGCATATCCTGAAGAAGATTAAGCCGGTGCATCGTCTGCACAGTAAAGGCACCGAGCAGGCGGCGTTTGTGGTGCTGAAATCGCCGTCGATTCCGTCGGTGCTGGTGGAAACCTCCTTTATTACCAACCCGGAAGAAGAGCGGCTGCTCGGCACCACGGCGTTCCGCCAGAAGATCGCCAACGCCATCGCCTCCGGCATTATCAGCTACTTCAACTGGTTCGATAACCAAAAAGCGCACTCCAGGAAACGTTGATGAAACCCAATGTACAGCTGGTCAAAAAATTCCTGCTGCAGCTGCAGGATGATATTTGCCGGAAACTGGCCGCCGTAGACGGCGGTGAATTTCAGGAGGATAACTGGCAGCGCGAAGCGGGCGGCGGCGGGCGCAGCCGGGTGCTGCGTAACGGCGGCATCTTCGAACAGGCGGGCGTCAATTTTTCCCATGTTCACGGCGACGCGATGCCCGCGTCTGCGACGGCGCATCGCCCTGAGCTGGCTGGCCGCAGCTTCGAAGCGATGGGCGTCTCGCTGGTGGTGCACCCGCACAACCCGTTTGTGCCGACCAGCCACGCTAACGTGCGCTTTTTCATTGCGGAAAAACCGGGGGCCGATCCGGTCTGGTGGTTTGGCGGCGGTTTCGATTTAACGCCCTATTACGGCTTCGAAGAGGATGCCGTGCACTGGCACACTACCGCGCGCGATCTCTGTCTACCGTTTGGCGAAGACGTCTACCCGAAATTTAAAAAATGGTGCGATGACTACTTTTACCTGAAGCATCGCGACGAGCAGCGCGGCATCGGCGGGCTGTTCTTTGACGATCTCAACACGCCGGATTTTGATACCGCGTTCAGCTTTATGCGCGCGGTGGGCGAAGGCTATACCGACGCTTATCTGCCCATCGTCGAACGCCGTAAAAACACCGACTACGGCGTGCGCGAGCGTGAGTTCCAGCTTTACCGCCGCGGCCGCTACGTGGAGTTCAACCTGGTGTGGGATCGCGGGACGCTGTTCGGCCTGCAGACCGGCGGGCGCACGGAGTCGATTCTGATGTCGATGCCGCCGCTGGTGCGGTGGGAGTACAGCTACGAACCAAAAGAAGGCAGCCCGGAGGCTGCCTTGCGTGAGTTTATTCAGGTTCGGGACTGGGTGTAACCCCCTCACCCCTGCCCTCTCCCAAAGGGAGAGGGAGTATAAATTCCCTCTCCCTTTGGGAGAGGGTGAGGGTAAAAATTACAGAGGCTGCGTTTGCGCCTCAACCACCGCCAGCGCCACCATATTCACGATACGACGCACAGAGGCAATCGGCGTTAACACATGCACCGGTTTCGCCACGCCCATCAGTACCGGTCCTACGGTCACCCCTTCAGAGCTGGAGACGCGCAGCAGGTTATAGCTGATACGCGCCGCTTCCACGTTTGGCATAATCAGTATGTTGGCCGATCCCTTCAGCGGGCTGTCCGGCATGCGTTCGTTACGGATGCTCTCCACCAGGGCGGCATCGCCGTGCATTTCCCCGTCAATCATCAGCTCCGGCGCACGCTCGCGCACCAGCTCCAGCGTCTGACGCATTTTGCAGGCCGCCGCGGATTTAGACGAACCAAAGTTCGAGTGCGACAGCAGCGCCACCTTCGGCTCGATACCAAAGCGGCGCACGGTCTCCGCAGCCATCACGGTGATCTCCGCCAGCTCGTCTGGGGTCGGATCGTCGTTAACGTAGGTGTCAGCAATAAAGGTGTTGCCGCTTGGCAGCAGCAGCGCGTTCATCGCCCCGGCGGTATGGACGCCGTCGCGATAGCCGAAGATCTCCTGCACCACGCTAAAGTGCTCGTGGTAATCGCCAATGGTGCCGCAGATCAGCGCATCCGCTTCGCCGCGATGCACCATGATCGCGCCGATCACCGTGGTGTTGCTGATGACCGCTTTCTGCGCCTGCTCCTGGGTGATCCCACGGCGCTTCATGATCGCGTAGTATTCGCTCCAGTACTCTTTGAAGCGCGGATCGGATTCGTTATTAACGATCTCGAAGTCGACGCCCGGCTTAATCTGCAGGCCGAGCTTTTGAATGCGCATCTCGATGACGCTCGGACGACCAATCAGGATCGGCTTCGCCAGCCCTAAGGTGATCAGCTCCTGAGTGGCGTGCAGCACGCGCGCCTCTTCCCCTTCCGCCAGCACCACGCGCTTCGCGTCGGCACGCGCCTGAGAGAAGATCGGCTTCATGAACAGGTTAGTTTTGTAGACAAACTCGGTGAGCTTATCGACGTAAGCGTCGAAATCCTGAATCGGTCGCGTCGCCACGCCGGAGTCCATCGCCGCTTTGGCAACGGCTGGCGCAATTTTCACAATCAGACGCGGATCGAACGGTTTTGGAATGATGTAGTCCGGGCCAAAGCTCAGATCCTGATCGCCGTACGCAGACGCGACCACTTCGCTCTGCTCGGCGTGCGCCAGCTCCGCGATGGCATGAACGGCGGCAAGCTTCATCTCTTCGTTGATCGCCGTTGCGCCGACGTCCAGCGCGCCGCGGAAGATGAACGGGAAGCAGAGCACGTTATTCACCTGGTTCGGGTAGTCCGAACGGCCGGTACAAATAATGGCATCTTCACGCACCGCTTTCGCCAGCGGCGGCAGGATTTCCGGCTCCGGGTTCGCCAGGGCCAGGATCATTGGCGCACGCGCCATCTTCTTCACCATCTCCTGGGTCAGCACTTTCGGGCCGGAACAGCCGAGGAAGATATCCGCGCCGTCAATGACGTCCTCAAGCGTGCGTTTGCCGTCGTCTTCCACCGCGTACGCCGCCTTGGTTTCCGCCATGTTCGGCTCGCGGTCTTTATAAATAACGCCCTTGGAGTCGCAGACCACAATATTGTGTTTCTGCATACCCAGCGCCACCAGCAGGTTCATACAGGCAATCGCCGCCGCGCCCGCGCCGGAGACCACCATGCGCACGTCGGAGAGATTTTTCTCGACCACGCGCAGGCCGTTCAGAATGGCGGCGGTGCTGATAATCGCGGTCCCGTGCTGGTCATCATGGAACACGGGAATGTTCATACGCTCGCGCAGCTTCTGCTCGATATAGAAACATTCCGGCGCTTTGATGTCTTCCAGGTTGATCCCGCCGAAGGTCGGCTCCAGCGCGGCCACCACGTTGATGAATTTATCGGGATCGAGTTCGTCCACCTCGATATCGAACACGTCGATACCGGCGAATTTCTTGAACAGAACGCCCTTCCCTTCCATCACCGGCTTACCGGCCAGCGCGCCAATGTTGCCCAGCCCCAGCACCGCTGTACCGTTAGAAATAACGGCGACAAGGTTGCCGCGCGCGGTGTATTTGTAGGCTGCCAGCGGGTCTTTTTCGATTTCCAGGCACGGCGCAGCGACGCCTGGCGAATAGGCCAGCGCCAGATCGCGCTGGGTCGCCAGCGGCTTGGTAGGGGAAACCTGGATTTTGCCCGGGACGGGGAACTCGTGAAAATCGAGGGCACTCTGTTTTAACTGATCGTCCATCTTGTTATTCCTTTTACGTATCGGTCAGATAGTATCGCCGCAGGACAGCGCATAAACTTTGAAGGCTGCCAAACTCTCACCATCACACATTAAAAATTGTTATCAATTTATAACAGCCATGTTACCCGTCTCAAAAGCAATGCTTCCCCCGTCTGCTATGCTTTTTTGTTAAGTCCATCATGATTTTCTCAGAAGTGTGAACTAACGCACTCATCTAACTCTTTTATTTCCAAGGAGTAATGATTTATGAACCAGCTAGACGGCATCAAACAATTCACCACCGTGGTTGCAGACAGCGGCGATATCGAGTCGATTCGCCACTATCAGCCGGAAGATGCGACCACCAACCCTTCGCTGCTGCTCAAAGCGGCCGGGCTTGCCCATTTTAGTCATCTGATTGATGACGCCATTGCCTACGGTAAGCAGCGCGGGAAAACGCAGGAGCAGCAGGTCGCCGAAGCCAGCGACAAGCTGGCGGTTAATTTTGGTGCGGAAATTCTGAAAAGCATTCCGGGGCGCGTGTCGACCGAAGTGGACGCCCGCCTCTCGTTTGATAAAGAAAAAAGCATTAACAAAGCCCGCCGCCTGGTGGAACTCTACCAGGAGCAGGGGATCGATAAATCACGCATCCTGATTAAGCTCGCCTCCACCTGGGAAGGCATCCGCGCGGCAGAGGTGCTGGAAAAAGAGGGCATTCACTGCAACCTGACGCTGCTGTTCTCCTTTGCCCAGGCGCGCGCCTGTGCCGAAGCGGGCGTGTTCCTCGTCTCGCCGTTTGTCGGGCGCATCTACGACTGGTATCAGGCAAAACAGCCGATGGATCCCTACGTGGTGGATGAGGATCCGGGCGTTAAATCGGTCCGTAATATCTACGACTACTACAAACAGCACCGCTACGAAACCATCGTGATGGGGGCCAGCTTCCGCCGTACCGAGCAGATCCTCGCCCTGGCTGGCTGCGACCGTCTGACCATCTCCCCTAACCTGCTCCAGGAGCTTCAGGACAAAGAAGAGACGGTGATCCGCAAGCTGGTGCCGACCTCCACCGTTTTGCCAAAACCGAAAGCCATGACCGAAGCGGAGTTCCGCTGGGAGCACAATCAGGACGCAATGGCCGTCGACAAGCTCGCGGATGGCATCCGCCAGTTCGCCGTCGACCAGCGCAAACTCGAAGATCTTCTTGCCGCCAAACTTTAACCTTGCCACGGAGTGAACTATGTCCCGTAAAGAGCTCGCCAATGCCATTCGCGCCCTCAGCATGGATGCCGTGCAGAAAGCCAATTCCGGCCATCCCGGCGCACCGATGGGCATGGCCGATATTGCCGAAGTGTTGTGGAACGACTTCCTGAAGCACAACCCGAATGACCCCACCTGGTACGATCGCGACCGATTTATTCTTTCCAACGGTCACGCATCGATGCTGCTCTACAGCCTGCTGCATCTTTCCGGCTACGACCTGCCGCTTGAGGAGCTAAAAAACTTCCGCCAGCTGCACTCCAAAACGCCGGGCCACCCGGAGATCGGCTATACGCCGGGCGTGGAAACGACGACCGGGCCGCTCGGTCAGGGGTTAGCCAATGCAGTCGGGCTGGCGATTGCCGAACGCACGCTGGCGGCGCAGTTTAACCAGCCGGACCACGAGATTGTCGACCACTATACCTACGTGTTTATGGGTGACGGCTGCCTGATGGAGGGGATTTCGCACGAGGTCTGCTCGCTGGCGGGCACGCTGGGACTCGGCAAGCTGATCGGGTTTTACGATCACAACGGCATCTCTATTGACGGGGAAACCGACGGCTGGTTTACCGACGACACGGCAAAACGCTTCGAAGCCTACCACTGGCACGTGGTGCATGAGATTGACGGGCACGATCCTGAAGCCGTGAAAAAAGCGATTCAGGAAGCGCAGAGCGTGAAGGACAAACCGTCCCTGATTATCTGCCGTACGGTCATCGGCTTCGGCTCGCCGAACAAGGCGGGCAAAGAGGAGGCGCACGGCGCGGCGCTGGGTGACGAAGAAGTGGCGCTGACCCGGCAGAAGCTGGGCTGGAAATACCCACCATTTGAGATCCCGAAAGAGATCTACAGAGCCTGGGATGCCCGCGAAGACGGTGAGAAAGCCCAGCACGCCTGGAACGAAAAATTTGCCGCCTACAAAAAAGCGCATCCGGAGCTGGCGGCCGAGTTTTCACGCCGCATGAGCGGCGGCCTGCCGGAAGACTGGGACGATAAAACCCAGGCGCTGATTGAAAACCTGCAGTCCAATCCGGCGAAAATTGCCACCCGTAAGGCGTCGCAAAATACGCTGAACGCAATAGGTCCTATTCTGCCCGAACTGCTGGGCGGCTCGGCGGATCTGGCGCCGAGTAACCTGACCATCTGGTCCGGCTCGAAATCGCTCAAAGAGGACATCGCCGGGAACTACATCCACTACGGCGTGCGCGAGTTCGGGATGACGGCCATTGCCAACGGCATCGCCCATCACGGCGGCTTTGTGCCCTACACGGCCACCTTCCTGATGTTTGTCGAGTACGCCCGTAACGCGGCGCGCATGGCGGCGCTGATGAAGGCGCGGCAAATCATGGTTTATACCCACGACTCCATCGGGCTGGGGGAAGATGGGCCCACGCACCAGGCGGTTGAACAGCTGGCGAGCCTGCGCCTGACGCCGAACTTCAGCACCTGGCGCCCGTGCGACCAGGTCGAAGCGGCGGTAGGCTGGAAGCTGGCGGTAGAACGCCACAACGGCCCAACGGCATTAATTCTGTCGCGCCAGAACCTGGCGCAGATTGAGCGTACCCCGGAGCAGGTGAAAAACATCGCTCGCGGCGGCTACATCCTGAAAGACAGCGGCGGCAAGCCGGACGTGATCCTGATTGCCACAGGTTCCGAGGTGGAAATCACGGTGAAAGCCGCGGAGAAACTGACCGCCGAAGGACACGCGGTGCGCGTGGTATCTCTGCCTTCAACGGATATTTTTGATGCACAGGATGAGGCGTACCGGGAATCGGTCCTGCCGTCCAGCGTCGCGGCGCGCGTGGCGGTGGAGGCCGGTATTGCCGACTACTGGTACAAGTATGTTGGGCTCAAAGGGGCGATTGTCGGCATGCGGGGCTACGGTGAGTCCGCCCCTGCCGATAAGCTGTTCCCGTACTTCGGCTTTACCGTTGAGAACGTGGTGGAGAAGGCGCTGAGCGTGCTGTAGTGCGGTCTGCGTTGCCGGGTGGCGCTGTCGCTTACCCGGCCTACGGTTCGAAGTGTTCTAGATCCGGCACATTGTCACATACCGCAGGATTCGTAGGCCGGGTAAGGCGAAGCCGCCACCCGGCAAAAAGCTACCGCGTAATCCACAGCGTGGGCCAGGCGTCTGGCCCGTTCCAGTTATCACAGCTGGGCTCTTCCGCATAGCGGACCAGGCGGAAGCGCTGGCCGTCAAAACGCCAGCGCGTCTGGATCCCGCAGTCCCCAATGCCCCGCCCTAACGCCAGCGTGGTCAGCTCACGCGTTTTCTCATCAAAGCTGGCATTCATCAGCTCCATCTCGCTGCTGTTGCTTGAAGGGGTAAATGGCAGACGCAACCTGATGCTACGGGCAGAAAATGGCTTTTTGCGCGAAACCTGCCATGCCAAATCGACGGTGTTATACGCCCCGGCTTCGCAGCTGACGATCAGCAGCGCTTTGTCATCGGTTAACGCGGTAACGCGGACTTCACGGCGGTTCGGATCAAGTGAGCATTGACTGTTATTCATCCGCCAGGTGCCATAATCCAGCAGGTCGTTCAACTCTTCATGGGTCAGCGGCGTCGGTGTCGGGTTGACGACCGCCACCTCTTTTAATGCGGGTGCGGGCGGCACGCTCAGCGGCGGACTGTTCCCTTTTTTTATCCAGGCGGTTTTGCTGCCGACGCGTTTTTGCTGGGCATCGATAAACAGCAGCGCCGCTTTCAGGCCATCCAGTGAGATAACCTGCTTACCACCCTTCAACGTCAGAGCGTGCCCTTCCTGAATGTTTTTCAAAAAAGCGGTGATGGTGGCGGCATCGTCAGTCTTCAGATGCCAGGGCGTTAATTGCCAGTGCTGAGGCGAAAGCTTAAGCGGTACGTCATCCAGCAGCAGTCGCGGCGCGATATCAGGCTCTTTCACGGCGGGGTCAGAAAGCCCACCGAGATCGATCCGCAGCGTGGCGTCCGTTTTCGCGCCCGCGCTGCGGCTGAGCGTCATGACCAGACCGCGATGTTCACCGGTATTTCGCGCAACGCAAAAATTCTGGTTATTGCAGGTGACCTGCCAGTCAGAGAAGGACTGCTGGGCGGGGGCTGCCCACACCAATGGCGCGGGTAGCACGCAAAACAGGAAGAGAATAAAAACGCAGTAGCGCATGGATGGCACAATCCCAGAAACGAAAACGTCAAACTGGGCAGTATCTTCGTGTCCGAACCGGGCTTGCTCAATCGGATTTATCGGATAGATTTATCTGAAATGTAATCTATCACCGTTCGAAAGAGGGGCTCATGATCCCGGTCGTTTGCAGGTACTGCAATAATATTACGGCTTTACCGTCCCTGATCTCTCCGCTTCTCACCATTGCCAGTGCCTGAGAAAACGGCATTTCCAGCACCTCAATATCTTCATCCTCGACGCCACCGCCCCGGTGAGTGCGCTGCGCATCGTGGTATTCCGCAATGAAGAAGTGGACAATTTCCGTCACGCCGCCTGGCGACATGAACAGTTCGAACACCTTTTTCACCTCACCCACTTCAAAGCCCGTTTCTTCAACGGCCTCTTTGCGGATACAAACCTCAGGCTCATCATCGTCAAGCAGGCCAGCGCAGGTTTCAATTAATCGTCCGTCAGGATTGCCATTCACCCATGTCGCCACCCGGAACTGGCGAATCAATACCACGCTCTGTTTTTCACGGTTGTAGAGCAAAATGGTTGCGCCATTGCCACGGTCGTAGACCTCGCGCTTGTGGCGGATCACTTCACCATTCTTACGCGTTAAATCATAGGTGATGTTACGCAGGACAAAGTAATTTTCGGACAGGATTTTGTCTTTAATAACGTCAATTTTGAGGGTCATACGGGCTCCACGACATAATGAGTGCAGTTATACTACGCCGTGGAGCGCGCTTTGTCGCCGGTCGGATTTAGTGCGCCGTTGGCGCTGTTATCTCAAGCCAGTCGAGAATACCCTGCGCCGCATGGCGCCCCTCAGCCATCGCAGTGACCACTAAATCGGCACCGCGCACAGCGTCACCTCCGGCAAAAATTTGCGGGTTGCTGGTCTGGTAACGATAGTGCCCTTCGACAGAGGCAATGATGCGCCCCCAGTCATCCGTTTCCACGCCCTGGGCCTGCAGCCAGGGCATCGCGTGCGGGTTAAAGCCAAACGCCATGATCACCGCATCGGCAGGCAGGACGAACTCACTGCCTGCAACCGGAACGGGACGACGACGACCCTGCGCATCCGGTTCACCCAGTTCGGTGCGCAGCATCCGGATACCGTTGACCTTCCCGTCCGAAGCAAGCGTCAGCTCGACGGGCTGGACGTTAAATTCAAACGCCGCCCCCTCCTCTTTCGCGTTCTTCACCTCTTTTTTCGACCCCGGCATGTTGGCCTCGTCCCGGCGATAGGCACAGGTCACTTTGGCGGCCCCCTGCCGCAGCGCGGTTCGCACGCAATCCATCGCCGTATCCCCTCCGCCGAGTACCACCACATTCAGCCCCTGCGTGTCGATAAACGGCTCAGAGGCGCTCGACTCAAGCCCCATCACATGGCGGGTGTTCGCCACCAGGAACGGCAACGCGTCATAGACACCCGGCGCATCTTCATGAGGGATACCGGCCTTCATGGAGCGGTAGGTTCCTACGCCAATAAACAGGGCATCATAATCACGCTGCAGCTGCGTCAGAGAGACATCGCGTCCCACTTCGCAGTTGAGTTCGAACCGGATCCCCATCGCGGTAAATATCTCTCTGCGCCGCGCGAGCAGGGATTTATCCAGCTTGAAGGCGGGAATGCCAAACGTCAGCAGTCCGCCGATTTCCGGATGGCGGTCATACACCGTCACGCTCACGCCGCTGCGCACCAGCACGTCGGCGCACGCCAGCCCTGCCGGGCCCGCACCAATAATGGCCACCCGCTTGTCCACCGGGAGGACGCCGCTCATGTCCGGCGTCCAGCCCATCGCCAGCGCCTGGTCTGAGATGTAGCGCTCGATATTACCAATGGTCACGGAACCCGACTCATCGCGCAACGTGCAGGCTCCCTCGCATAAGCGGTCCTGCGGGCAAACGCGGCCCGTAATTTCCGGTAAACAGTTGGTTTGGTGGGAGAGCTCTGCCGCACCGGTGATATCCCCCGCGTTGACGCGCGCAATCCACTGCGGAATGTGGTTGTGCAGCGGGCAGGCCCACTCGCAGATGCTGTGCTCCCCGCAGGTCAGGCAGCGGGACGCCTCACGTCTGGCCTGTTCAGCCCGAAACGGCAGATAGATTTCGTTGAAATGGCAGGCGCGTTCTTGTGCCGTCAGCTTGTCTGGCTCGCCCCGTGGAGGAGTATTGTGCAACTGCTGTAGTTTGGTTTGCGGCTGAACCTGTTGCACCGCCTCGCCGTACCACGGCTGCGCTTCCAGTCGCGCGGTGCGCGTGCGCCGCGCTTTCGACAGGTTATCCAGCACGGCGGGGGTGGCAAGCGTGAGCACGTCAGCCGGGCAGTTTTCAATACAGGCAGGCCCCTGAGACCGCGCCAGGCAGAGATCGCATTTATGTGCCGACGCCTTCACGCTCGCGTTATCCAGCGGCGTAACGATGATGTCCATCGTGCCGAACGGGCAGGCTACCACGCAGGCTTTGCAACCAATGCATTTATGTTGATTCACCTGTACGCTGTCGCTGTGCTTGCTGATAGCCCCGTTCGGGCAGCTGTGCGCGCAGGGGGCATTTTCGCAATGGTGGCAGGTAACGGGACTGTTCTTCCCCTCTGATTTGAGGACCGTAATACGGGGATGAAAATGGCGCTCACTCAGAACATGTTGCTCATCGTTGTGCGCCATCACACACGCGACCTCACAGGCACGACACCCTATGCATTGCTGGCTGTTGGCCATAATAAAACGATTCATAACGACACCTGTTTTTGGTTCAATAACCTTATTCTTTCTATATGTACTGTATTTAGCCACGGTGACGTGTTCAGGCAATGTTCAAATGCCCAGAAAGCCGAACTATCTCCAGTGAACCTGTGGCAGATCAATTTATTCAGGAAGCTGATTTGTGACCGTTAAACGCCCTGTTTCCGGAAGCCTGGCTCGGGCTTTCTTTTCGATGATTGTGTTATCCGTTATGACCAGCGCCATCGCGCTGATGACACTCGCCAGCAGCCAGCGAGACGCTGAGGCGATTAACATTGCGGGTTCGCTGCGTATGCAGAGCTACCGCCTGGGCTACGAGATGCAGCGCGCAAGTCCGTCACTGATGGAACACCGTGAAGCCTGGCAGCAGACGCTGAGCGCCCCTGCGCTGCAGACGTTGAACCGCTGGTATGTGCCGGACGATGTTAAACAGCGCTACCACCAGCTGCATCTTGCCTGGCAGGAGATGAGCCAGCGCATCGCCAGCGGCGACACCGCATGGTATCAGGCCCACATTGAGGATTTCGTCGGCCGTATTGATGCCTTTGTGCTGGCGCTTCAGCACTACACCGAACATAAAATTCAGCTGGTGATCCTGATGTCGCTGGCGGGTGGACTGAGCATTCTGCTGCTGGCGCTGGCGACGCTGCGGCGGATCCGCCGTCAGGTGGTACTGCCGCTGAACAATCTGGTCGCGGCCAGCGAGCGTATCGAACAGGGACAATTTGATACGCCCGCACCGGATACCGCCCTGCCCAACGAGCTGGGCCAGCTTTCCCGCGCGTTTAACCATATGTCAGCGGAACTGCATTCGCTTTATCGCTCGCTTGAGCAATCCGTGGCCGAAAAGACGCAGCACCTGAATGAGGCGCACCAGCAGCTCGAAATGCTGTTCAAATGTTCTCAGGCGCTGAATACCGGACAGATAGACAGCCATTGTTTCAGGCATATTTTGCAGATCGTGCATGAATACACGCAGATAAATTATCTGGCGCTGCGGACCAGTGACGACTGGCAACTGTTCGAAGGCAGCGAAGCCGAAGGCGCGGAACTGCACAGTTTGCCTGTTCTGATGCAGGACACCCTGTATGGCGAACTGCGCTGGCAGAGCGAGACCGGGGGCGTGTCACTCCCGCTGATGAAGAGCGTGGCGACGATGCTGGGGCGCGGGCTTTACTTCAACCAGGCGCAAAAACACTATCAACAGCTGCTGCTGATGGAAGAGCGCGCCACCATCGCCCGCGAACTGCATGATTCGCTGGCGCAGGTGTTATCCTATCTGCGCATTCAGCTTGCCCTGCTCAAACGCGCCGTCCCGGATGAGAATGCCCAGGCGCAGACCATCATCACGGACTTCTCGCGCGAGCTTAACAACGCCTGGCACCAGCTGCGTGAACTGCTCACCACCTTCCGCCTGACGCTCAACCACGCAAACCTGCCCGCCGCGCTGCAGGAGTCTCTCGAGGGATTGCAAACCCAGACGAAGGCGAAGCTGGTTCTCGATTGTCGACTCTCATCCCTGGCCCTGGATGCGCAAAAACAGGTGCATTTGCTGCAGATTGTGCGTGAAGCGGTGCTGAACGCCATCAAACATGCCGACGCGAGCGAGATCACCGTCAGCTGCATTACCGCCGCTGACGGTACGCACAGCGTGGCGGTACGCGATAACGGTATTGGCATTGGCGAGGCGAACGAACCGCCGGGCCACTACGGGCTGAACATCATGCGCGAACGTGCAGAACGGCTCGGCGGAACGCTGCGCTTTTCACAGCCGAAAAACGGCGGAACGGAGGTCACCGTCACTTTCCGTTCACCCGCAGCGCTGGCGGGTAAATAACGGTAAAGGGGAACGCGCAGGGAAAAGCGCATGATAATTTACATTATCTCCTTTATTTCTCCACGTTTGACCTGGGCCTAACCGCTAAAGTTATGCGGGCAATAAACAATAATGACGTGCAGCAAAACGAGGTCACACTTTCATGGCGAATTTCTTCATCGATCGCCCCATTTTTGCCTGGGTACTTGCCATTCTGTTATGTCTGACGGGTGTTCTGGCGATTACTTCACTTCCTGTTGAGCAATACCCCGATCTGGCGCCGCCAAATGTGCGCGTCACGGCAAACTATCCTGGCGCATCAGCCCAGACGCTGGAAAATACCGTCACCCAGGTGATCGAGCAGAACATGACGGGTCTCGATAACCTGATGTACATGTCCTCACAGAGCAGCGCCACCGGTCAGGCTACGGTGACACTGAGTTTTACGGCGGGAACCGACCCGGACGAAGCGGTGCAGCAGGTGCAAAACCAGCTGCAGTCGGCCCTGCGTAAGCTACCGCAGGCGGTGCAGAACCAGGGCGTGACCGTACGTAAAACCGGTGACACCAATATTTTAACCATCGCGTTTGTCTCCACCGATGGTTCGATGGATAAGCAGGATATCGCTGACTACGTGGCGAGTAATATCCAGGATCCGCTCAGCCGTATTAACGGCGTGGGGGATATCGACGCCTACGGCTCGCAGTATTCCATGCGCATCTGGCTGGATCCCAACAAGCTGAACAGCGTGCAGATGACGGCCAAGGACGTGACTGACGCCATCGAATCGCAGAACGCTCAGATCGCCGTCGGTCAGCTGGGCGGTACACCCTCTGTCGATAACCAGGCGCTAAACGCGACCATTAACTCTCAGTCCCTGCTCCAGACGCCCGATCAGTTCCGTAATATCACCCTGCGGGTCAATCAGGACGGCTCTGAAGTACGGCTGGGCGATGTCGCGACCGTGGAAATGGGCGCGGAAAAGTATGATTATCTGAGCCGCTTTAACGGCAACCAGGCATCCGGCTTAGGGGTGAAACTGGCCTCCGGCGCGAACGAAATGGCAACCGCCGAACGGGTGCTAAATCGCCTTGACGAACTGTCGCACTATTTCCCGCACGGGCTGGAATACAAAGTCGCCTACGAAACCACCTCCTTCGTTAAAGCCTCTATTGAAGACGTGGTGAAAACCCTGCTGGAAGCGATCGGGCTGGTGTTCCTGGTCATGTACCTGTTCCTGCAAAACTTCCGCGCCACGCTTATTCCCACCATTGCGGTTCCGGTGGTGCTGCTCGGCACCTTCGCCGTGCTGTATGCCTTTGGTTACAGTATCAATACCTTAACCATGTTCGCGATGGTGCTGGCGATTGGCCTGCTGGTGGATGACGCCATCGTGGTGGTGGAAAACGTCGAACGCATCATGAGCGAAGAAGGACTCTCGCCGCGCGAAGCCACGCGAAAATCGATGGGGCAAATACAGGGCGCGCTTGTTGGTATTGCGATGGTGCTCTCAGCGGTGTTTATCCCGATGGCGTTCTTTGGCGGCACCACCGGTGCGATTTACCGCCAGTTTTCCATCACGATTGTCTCCGCGATGGTGCTCTCGGTGCTGGTGGCGATGATCCTCACCCCTGCCCTCTGCGCCACCCTCCTCAAGCCGTTACATAAAGGCGAGCATCACGGGCAAAAAGGCTTTTTCGGCTGGTTTAACCGCATGTTCAACCGCAACGCGGCGCGCTATGAGGCGGGCGTGGGTAAGATCCTGCATCGCAGCGTGCGCTGGATGGCGATTTATGTCCTGCTATTAGGCGGAATGGTGTTCCTGTTCCTGCGTCTGCCAACCTCCTTCCTGCCGCTGGAAGATCGCGGCATGTTTATCACCTCCGTTCAACTGCCAAGCGGTTCTACGCAGCAACAAACGTTGAAGGTGGTGCAGAAGGTTGAGAACTATTTCCACACCAAAGAGAAAGATAACGTTGTTTCCGTCTTCTCCACCGTCGGCTCGGGCCCGGGCGGGAACGGGCAGAACGTCGCACGCATGTTCGTGCGCCTGAAAGACTGGGATCAGCGCGACAGCGACACAGGCTCCTCGTTCGCCATTATTGAACGCGCGACGAAAGCCTTCAGTCATATCAAAGAAGCGCGCGTATTTGCCAGCAGCCCTCCGGCCATCAGCGGTCTGGGGAGTTCCGCCGGGTTTGATATGGAGCTGCAGGATCACGCGGGAGCCGGACATGACGCGTTAATGGCTGCGCGCGATAAATTGCTCGATCTGGCCAGCAAGGATCCACAGCTGACCCGCGTCCGTCACAACGGTCTGGATGACAGCCCGCAACTCCAGGTCGATATCGACCAGCGTAAAGCGCAGGCGCTCGGCGTATCCATTGATGACATCAACGACACGCTGCAAACGGCCTGGGGCTCAAGCTACGTCAACGACTTTATGGATCGCGGCCGCGTGAAAAAGGTCTACGTTCAGTCTGCCGCCAAATACCGTATGCTGCCGGACGATATTAACCGCTGGTATGTGCGTAATAACGCAGGGGGCATGGTGCCGTTCTCCGCCTTCGCCACGTCGCGTTGGGAAACCGGCTCACCGCGCCTAGAACGCTACAACGGCTACTCGGCGCTGGAGATCGTAGGTGAAGCCGCGCCGGGCGTCAGTACCGGTACCGCGATGGATATTATGGAAAAACTGGTGCAGCAGTTGCCAACCGGGTTTGGCCTGGAGTGGACGGCGATGTCGTATCAGGAGCGGCTCTCCGGTGCACAGGCCCCTGCGCTGTACGCCCTGTCGCTGCTGGTAGTTTTCCTCTGCCTTGCCGCACTGTATGAGAGCTGGTCAGTACCGTTCTCGGTAATGCTGGTGGTGCCGTTAGGCGTCATCGGTGCGCTGCTGGCAACCTGGATGCGCGGCCTGGAGAACGATGTTTACTTCCAGGTGGGGCTGCTGACCGTGATTGGCCTGTCGGCCAAAAACGCCATT
Organism: Enterobacter sp. RHBSTW-01064; assembly: GCF_014103035.1. NCBI lineage: Bacteria > Pseudomonadati > Pseudomonadota > Gammaproteobacteria > Enterobacterales > Enterobacteriaceae > Enterobacter > Enterobacter sp. RHBSTW-01064. The sequence goes on from NZ_JABXOU010000001.1 coordinate 1,067,406, forward strand.
CTGATCGTGGAATTTGCCAATGAGATGAATGCGAAAGGCCAGGACCTGCTAGCCGCAACGCTGTACGCTTGCCGCCAGCGTTTACGCCCGATTCTGATGACCTCTCTGGCGTTTGTCTTCGGGGTGCTGCCGATGGCGACCAGTTCGGGTGCCGGTTCCAGCAGCCAGCATGCGGTCGGTACCGGGGTGATGGGGGGAATGATTTCAGCCACGATTCTGGCTATTTATTTCGTGCCGCTGTTCTTTGTGCTGGTGCGACGTCGCTTCCCGCTGAAGGAAAAGCCTGAGTAACCAATGAAATAAAAAAGGCGGCTTTCGAAGCCGCCTTTTTATTGTGTGATTCATTCACACTATGGTTATTTTACTTATTTAAGTGCGCTTGCAATTCTTACTGAATGTCATTTACGAAGCATGCCTTCGATAAAATCTTTCCAGTTCCCCAGTTCACGTTCAATCATAACAACCTCTCTTATTATTATGCGCATTCTACGGAAACGTATCATCATTGTGAAGACTATTTAACCAATTGCAGTGATTGTACCCCGCTATCCCCGGTGGATTTATGATAAATATGAACGCACGCCCTTAAATTTTGTGTGACCGCCAGCAATATTTTGAAATAACCCTACGAGCAGATGAGAAGATATTTAACCACTGACTTTATTAGAGATTTAAACCTGATAGACATCTATGCTTAAATGATGAAAGAATATTCAGCTTACAGGTGTGAGGTGAATTAAGGAGAATTGTAAATCAAGAGAATTCCTGAATGTGTTATATTCCACTTAAGGATATATCTTCGAATTTATTGAACATTCTTTCTGCATAAGAACAAAAGGATTCACTATGGTTGTGATGTACGGCATTAAAAATTGCGACACTATCAAAAAAGCCCGCCGCTGGCTTGAAGCAAACAACGTAGAGTACCGCTTTCACGATTACCGTGCTGACGGTCTGGATGCAGAATTTCTGCATACCGCGATCGGTGAACTGGGCTGGGAAGCGCTGCTCAATACCCGGGGGACCACCTGGCGTAAACTGGATGAATCCATCCGCGCCGGTATCACCGATGCGGACAGCGCGGCAGAACTGATGCTTAGAATGCCAGCAATTATCAAACGCCCATTGCTCTGCAAGCCAGGTCAGCCTATGCTGCTGGGTTTCAGTGAAACCCTTTATTCTGACTTTTTTCGTTGAGGTGTAGTCTATGTCATGCCCGGTCATTGAGCTGACTCAGCAGCTTATCCGCCGTCCTTCCCTTAGCCCGGACGATGCAGGTTGTCAGGCATTAATGATTGAGCGTCTGCGTGCCATCGGTTTTACCGTTGAGCGCATGGATTTTGGCGATACGCAGAACTTCTGGGCCTGGCGCGGTCAGGGGGAAACGCTGGCGTTTGCCGGGCATACGGATGTGGTTCCCGCGGGTGATGCAGACCGCTGGATCAATCCCCCGTTCGAACCCACCATCCGCGACGGTATGCTGTTTGGCCGCGGTGCGGCAGACATGAAAGGCTCACTGGCGGCCATGGTCGTGGCCGCAGAGCGTTTCGTTGCCCAGCATCCTAATCATAAAAATCGTCTCGCGTTTTTGATCACCTCCGACGAAGAAGCCAGCGCGCATAACGGTACCGTGAAAGTCGTTGACGCGCTGATGGCGCGTAACGAACGTCTCGACTACTGCCTGGTGGGTGAGCCATCCAGCACCGAAGTGGTGGGCGATGTCGTGAAAAACGGTCGTCGCGGGTCCATGACCTGTAATCTGACCATTCACGGTGTGCAGGGGCACGTGGCCTATCCTCACCTGGCCGACAACCCGGTGCACCGTGCCGCGCCGATGCTGAACGAACTGGTGGGGATAGAGTGGGACAAAGGCAACGAATTCTTCCCACCAACCAGCATGCAGATTGCCAACGTCAAGGCCGGAACCGGCAGCAACAACGTCATCCCTGGGGATTGCTTTGTACAGTTCAACTTCCGCTTCAGCACGGAACTGACCGACGAGATGATCAAAGCCCGCGTGATCGCACTGCTGGAAAAACACCAGCTGCGCTATACCGTGGAGTGGTGGGTGTCCGGCCAACCGTTCCTGACGCAGCGTGGAAAGCTGGTAGATGCGGTAGTGAACGCCATCGCACACTATAATGAAATTAAGCCACAGCTGCTGACGACTGGCGGCACCTCTGACGGACGCTTTATCGCCCGTATGGGTGCACAGGTTGTCGAACTGGGTCCAGTAAACGCGACCATTCACAAAATCAATGAATGCGTCAACGCGGCTGATTTACAACTGCTGGCCCGTATGTATCAACGTATTATGGAGCAGCTCGTCGCCTGACGACTGCTTAGAGGATTAGCGAATGGACTGGCTTTCAAAGTACTGGTGGATTCTGGTGTTGGTGTTTCTGGTAGGCGTGCTGCTGAACGTGATTAAAGATCTGAAGCGCGTTGACCATAAGAAGTTCCTCGCCAACAAACCGGATCTTCCGCCACATCGTGATTTTAACGACAAGTGGGACGATGAAGACGACTGGCCGAAAAAGGACCAGAAGAAGTAATCGATCTGTTCCCCCTCTCCCTGGGAGAGGGGGAAACCTCACATAAACTCTACAATATCATCATCATTCGGCTTACCACCGCTGAGCGCTTCGTCGAAGTAGTGCTTCGGCACGGTATAACGCAAACGATCGAGCGCAAACTGCATGCTGCGGTCGTCAATCGCGTGCCCCAGATCGTCAACGATATCCAGCGTGACGTCCCCGCCAGCGCGGATAAGCGATTCCTGCGCGGCAACCGCATGCGAAAGCTCAATCACCCGATCTTCACCACCGTGGATCAAATGAATGGTAGTCTGCGTCGTCACGCTGCCGGGCAGAGTGGCGAAACGACCGTTAAAGGCAATCACGCGGGATACCAGCCCCGGCTGCGCTTTCACGCTCTCCAGCGACATAATTGACCCCTGTGAAAAACCAATCAGCGCCGTTGCGTCAGCGCCCACGCCGCTCTGCTGCTGCCAGTAGCGTACGGTATTGATGAAGGTCGGCATGATGGCATCGATGCGCGCCTGACGGTTCTCTTCCGTTACACCCTGCACCGAAAACCACTGGCGACCTTCAGGGCCGCAAGGCTCTACGCCGCCGATGCTGACAATCAGTGCATCCGGGAAAACCGGCGCAAACCAGCTGCCAATCTGCCCCATATTGACGGCGTTATCGCCAACGCCATGAAACAGCAGCAGTAACTGTTTAGCCGGTTTTTCAGGGCTTTGAACAACAAAATGGTCGTGTTTCATGGCGATCTCCTTAAGTGATGAGCAGGATTCTACGCCTCTGTGGGGTAATGACCATGCCACTTTACTGATGAAGTCATTGAAAAAATTGCCATTGCAAAATGTCGCCTTTCAACTTCTGACAGCGTGTTTCATCAAGACTTTCAAGCGCTTGTGCTGTTTCTTTACGCAGGTTCACCAGCATGGATTTTCGCCCGGCGTTATCCGTTTCCCCCGCCAGTTTACTGCGCAAAAGCGGGAGCGGCATGTCCACGTTTAACAGCAAGCGGGTTAACGCGGCAACGGAGGTCGAGAACGCCCGATGGGCAAAGGCAAACCCCGCCAGCTCCTGCCAGTCGTCATTATTAAGGGTAGCTTCCCAGCCATCTGACACCGGGATCTTTTCGCCATTCCAGGCCGAGAGGACCCGGGCGTCACGCCGCAGACGCTGATGTGCCTGCGCGCACAGCTGATGCCCCGCCTCGCTGAGCGGCAGCAACGCCATCGCGGTGAAGCAGCCGCTGCTCGCTTCGCGGTGGCTACCTATCCGCACCAGCACAAAGCCGCACTGCTGCCAGAAGCACCACAGCTCGTCGGTATAGCCAAAACTCACGGAGAGATAATCCTCCCCGCTGGCGCTACGGATAAGCCGACGACCAATACCTTCCCGTTGACGATGGGGATGAACGGCAATACGCGTGATCCGTCGGCCCTTAAGCGTCGCCGCCAGTGGCGAGCCGCCGTGGGCAGCCAGAGACTGCGCCACCAGATTCCCTCGAGGCCGACGAAATCCCGCCCACACCGCGCGACTAAGCTCTGGGGATAAGCCGCCCTCCTCCACCAGCCAGAGAGCACCAGCGAGGGTTGAGTCGGTTTCAGCAACGGTAAAATGCTGTCCCGGCGCGTCCATCATCCGGCGTAAATCAAGCGGAGACGTGCGGTAATGCGCGGCACATAACAGCTCATAAACGCCCGCCACACGCGCCGGATTGCTTTCCCACATCTGCGGCTCCAGCGACGTTAAACGTACGTCACCTTCCGGTTTCTGGTCGATGAGCGCATCGTCAAACAGCAAAATGTCAGACACCACCCGCTCGAGGGGGCACCCGGCGGCCCAGCGAACCGGCGTTGATAAGGTGAAAGACTGCAACCCGCTGAACCGGGCGCAAAACTTCAGCAGAAAACCCCGGCCTGTTCCTTCATAACCCTGAACCGTGGTGGTCAACAGAGCGCGGGGGAAACGCTCAACCAGCTTTTCAAGAAGCGGTCCCGGAATGGCGGCCGCCTCATCGACAATCAGCCAGTCGGCCTGCCGCGTCGACGCGAGCAGCGCGTCCGGCGCCATAAAGTGAAAATGCTCTCCCGCAAAACGGGCGATGACATCCGTTGCCCCTTTCGCAGGTGCAGTCACTACCGCAGTGCCCTGAATACGCTTTAGCAACATTCCTGCAAGCGCTGACTTTCCGCGTCCACGAGGTGCCGTGACCGCCACGACGCCAGTGTTCATGGCCATGAGCGTACGCAGGATGTCAGCCTGCTCACGCTGCGGGTCGCCGCTGGCTGGCTGCCAGTCAGGGGTATCAGGAAACGGAGGAAGCGCTAGCGGTTGGTTTTGACACCACAGGATGGTGTCAGGATCAGCGGCGATGGTGCGCTGGAAATGGTGCACAAAATGCGGTGTGGCGATAGGCTCGGCGCTGTCGCTCCAGCGAACGGAGTCGCTGTCCGGTGTTTCCGCCCAGACGGAGAAAGGCGGAACCAGCAGCACCAGCAGACTCCCGGCGCGCAGCGTCCCGCTGAGGGCGGCAAACGCCGAGACGTCGAATCCCGCGCGAGCATCAAAAACCGCGTGCTGAAACTCACGCCCCAGCAGCCCGCTGATAGCTTTCGACGGGTGTTCATCCAGCCACAGCCAGTCTCCGGGCTGGGCATCGCGCAGGGCCACCGCCTGCGTCAATGTCCAATGCGCATCGCCGCTGAGTACAACCAAACGACGATGACCTTTACGCCTGAGCTGGCTGATCAGATGTTCAAACGGCAACATTACATCGCTTTGCCGAAGGTATTACATTGCGCAGGGTCACCGCTGTCGAAGCCACGTTTAAACCAGCTGTAACGCTGCTCCGAAGTACCGTGAGTGAAACTGTCTGGTACCACTCTCCCCTGGCTTTGCTGCTGGAGACGGTCATCGCCGATGGCCTGCGCGGCGTTCAGCGCCTCTTCAAGGTCGCCCGTTTCCAGAACGCCCTGCTGTTTCATGCTATTGCCCCAGACGCCGGCGAAGCAGTCCGCCTGCAGCTCCATTTTGACAGAAAGACGGTTCACTTCAGCCTGAGACGCATTCTGCTGAAGCTGACGCACTTTAGGCTCGATGCCGAGCAATTTTTGCACGTGGTGGCCGACCTCATGCGCGATCACATAGCCCTGGGCAAAATCGCCGTCGGCACCCAGTTTGCTTTTCATGTCATCATAAAATGAGAGATCGATATAGACAGTGCTGTCCGCCGGGCAGTAGAACGGCCCCATCACGGACTGTCCGGTACCGCATCCGGTGCGCGTCGCACCGCGGTACATCACCAGCTTCGGCTGCTGATAGGTACGCCCCATTTTCTCGAACTGCTGGCCCCAGGTTTCTTCTGTGGTCGCAAGAATAACGGAGGTAAATTTGGCCGCTTCATCTTCGTTCGGGCTGATGGAGCGCTGAGAGTATTGTTGTTGCTGGAGCGGCTCCCCGGTCATCAAACCGGTGAGATCCACACCGTAATACCCTGCGACCAGCACCACAATCAGCAGGATGATACCGCCCTTTCCACTGGGCAACCGGAAGCCGGGACCGCCCATTGAAGGGCCGCCGCCGCCACTGCTGCGCCTGTCTTCTACATTGTCACTTTCACGACGCCCTTGCCAGCGCATAACCACCTCGAACTATTCCATTAATAATAGCTATGATCGTAGGCGGTTAATGACAAGATTACCATAGTAAACAAGGGTAAGACGCCAAAGGATATGAATATCCTTTGGCAATTGAGGAGATTAGTCGAGCTTAACGCCTAAACGGTGAGCAACCGCTTCGTACGCTTCAATCAGGCCACCCAGGCTCTGACGGAAACGGTCTTTGTCCATTTTATCCAGGGTTTCTTTATCCCACAGGCGGCTGCCGTCCGGGGAGAACTCATCGCCCAGCACCACTTCGCCTTTGAACAGACCGAACTCCAGCTTGAAGTCGACGAGGATCAGTCCTGCGTCATCAAACAGTTTTTTCAGCACGTCGTTCGCTTTGTAGGTCAGCTCCTGCATACGCGCCAGATTCTCTTTGCTCGCCCAGCCGAAGGTTTCGCAGTAAGATTCGTTGACCATCGGGTCGTGCATGGCGTCGTTTTTCAGGAACAGGTCAAACAGCGGTGGATTCAGTTCGATACCTTCTTCAATGCCGAGACGCTTCACCAGGGAGCCAGCGGCACGGTTACGAATGACGCACTCAACCGGAACCATGTCCAGTTTTTTCACCAGACATTCCGTATCGGACAATAACGCTTCCATCTGGGTCGGGATACCCGCTTCGGCCAGTTTGCTCATAATGAAGTGGTTGAACTTGTTGTTCACCATGCCTTTACGATCGAACTGTTCAATGCGTGCGCCATCCCCTGCTGACGTATCATTGCGGAACTCGAGCACCAACAGATCCGGGTTTTCCGTGCTGTATACGGTCTTCGCTTTGCCACGATACAACTCAGCTTGCTTCTGCATCTTCATTACTCCTGGTGTGATGATTTGTGTTCAAAACTGGGGATATTATGCCACGCACACGTTTGCGTGGCACGAAAATAAAAAGGGCTGGATTCACCAGCCCTTGTATTTATTTGCTGAATGCCGCCTGGAAGACGGCGACCAGCGCATCATTCTGCGCCTGGGTCAGCGTGTGACCTTTCGGATCGATAAACTGCAGGCTACTGCGGTTATCGAGGTCACCTACCTGAATTTTGTAGTCACCGGAGGCAAGCTGAGGATCTTTCGCGCCCAGTTCCTGCCATGCGCTGTCAGACAGCGGCTTGTAGGTTGCCGTCATGCTACCGGTTGAACGCGTGCTGTCGGTCACTTTCATGCCCACTTTTTCCAGCGTCGCTGGCAGACGCTGCCAGGTCTGGTTAAACGGTGCACGCACCACCAGCATTGGCAGACCGGTATCATCCGCCGCGCTCTGCACGTCGTAGGAAGAACCACTGCGGTTCTGCGCTGCGTTAGCGGCGTCAGTCGCGTTCTTATCCAGACCCGCTGCAATGACGTTCAGCATTTCGGTGCTGTAACGCTGCATGGACGCAGCATCAGCAACCGGTTTACCCGCCTGCTCCAGGTTTAACAGCTTAACGGTAACCGCCTGCTGATAACCCTGCGGTTTAACGGAGACTTGATAACGACCACGGTACTGCTGATCTTCATCCAGGCGGTTCCACTCGATCCAATCCGTTGTTAACGTCTGGCTGGCATCATCGCGTTTATCAATCGTGTAGTTCTTCGACTGAATAACGCTGACAACCTGCGGCCACAGCGTGCTGTTGCGGCTGTTTTCAACCATCAGGGATGCCGTATCACCGGTAAACTGGGTACGCGCGCCGCTCACCAGCGCCAGAGGCTGAGCAGGTGGACGAATATCAAGCGCTTTACCGACAAGACCACTGCCGTTAGTGACGGGGATATTATAATCGCCGTTTTGAATCGGCAGGATCATACCAGCCGGTGCATGAAGTTCAGCAAGCGGCGCCGCATCCAGATAGGATTCATCACCGCTCACCTGGCGCTTGTAGCGCGAGTCCGAACTACAGGCAGCGAGCAGCATAACAAGCGAAACACTCGCAACCTTCGCCAGGCGCGACTTCTGTACTGAATAAGCCATCAAATCTCCCTAAACTTTACAGCAAACCGGCATGCTTCAGCGCGCCAGCGACAATTTCACGACCGTGGTCGGTAATCGGTGTCATTGGCAGACGCAGCGTGTCGGATGCTACAAGTCCCAATTCCTTACACGCCCATTTCACTGGGATCGGATTGGGTTCGACAAATAATTTATTGTGCAATGGCATCAGACGCTGATTAATCACGCGAGCTTCATCAAAATGACCGGCCGCGGCCAGTTTGCACATTTCCGCCATATCGCGGGCCGCAACGTTAGCCGTTACGGAGATCACGCCATGACCACCGAGCTGCATAAAGTCCAGCGCGGTCGCATCGTCGCCGCTCAACAGGATAAAGTCATCTGAAACCAGCTCTTTGATCTGATGAACGCGGCTTAAGTTCCCTGTCGCCTCTTTAATCCCGATAATATTTTTTACTTTCGAGAGACGGCCAACGGTTTCCGGCAGCATATCGCAACCGGTACGGGACGGCACATTATACAGAATTTGTGGCAAGTCAGTATGTTCTGCGATGGCTTTGAAATGCTGGAACAAACCTTCCTGAGTTGGACGGTTGTAGTAAGGCGTGACGGTCAGACAGCCAACAATGCCGCTGTCGTTAAAACGTTGAGTCAGGCTGATAGCTTCTGCGGTTGCGTTAGCCCCTGTTCCTGCGATGACCGGGATACGTCCATCAGCCAGCTCCAGGGTCAGCATAACCACATCGCCGTGCTCTTCGTGGCTCAGCGTGGCAGATTCACCGGTAGTCCCTACCGAAACGATCGCCGAGGTTCCATTGGCGACATGGTAATCAATGAGCTTCTTCATGCTTGACCGGCAGACATTACCTTTTTCATCCATCGGTGTAACAAGCGCGACAATACTTCCCGTGAACATGAGCCATCCTCTGTGCGAACAAGAGTCTCAATGTTACGTTTGGAACTGTAATAAAAGCAAGCGACCTGAGGCGCTCAGGCGGTTGTATGCATGTTTTTTTTATGCTTTCCTTAGGAAGACTTAACCAAGCAAAGGAAGAACAGGTTTGACAACCTCATCACAACATTACCTGGTTATCACTGCGCTGGGTGCTGACAGGCCGGGTATCGTGAACACCATCACCCGCCACGTAAGCAGCTGCGGCTGTAATATCGAAGACAGCCGTCTCGCTATGCTTGGCGATGAGTTCACGTTTATTATGCTGCTTTCCGGCACTTGGAACGCCATTACGTTGATTGAATCAACCCTGCCGCTGAAGGGTGCCGAGCTGGATTTGCTGATAGTGATGAAGCGCACCACCGCGCGTCCGCGTCCGGCACTGCCTTCCACCGTCTGGGTGCAGGTTGAAGTGCCTGATTCACCGCATTTGATTGAGCGTTTTACGGCGCTTTTTGACAGCCATCAGATGAACATTGCCGAACTGGTTTCCCGTACGCAGCCAAGCGATGACCATGCTCTTCCGGTGCTGTTTATTCAAATTACCGCGCACAGCCCTGCATCACAGGATGCGTCAAATATCGAGCAAGCGTTCAAAGCCCTCTGTACAGAATTAAACGCGCAGGGCAGTATAAGCGTCGTAAATTATTCGCAGCACGAACAGGATGGAGTTGAGTAATGAATCCACTGAAAGCCGGTGACATCGCACCGAAATTTAGCTTGCCGGATCAAGACGGCGAGCAAGTAAATTTGACCGACTTCCAGGGACAGCGTGTTCTGGTCTATTTCTACCCGAAAGCCATGACGCCGGGCTGTACCGTACAGGCCTGCGGCTTGCGCGACAACATGGATGAGTTGAAAAAAGTCGGTGTAGAAGTGTTGGGCATCAGCACTGACAAGCCAGAAAAGCTGTCACGATTTGCGGAAAAAGAGATCCTGAACTTCACGCTACTTTCCGATGAAGACCACCAGGTTTGCGAGCAGTTCGGCGTCTGGGGTGAGAAAACGTTTATGGGTAAAACCTACGACGGTATTCACCGCATCAGCTTCCTGATTGACGCTGACGGTAAAGTTGAGCATGTGTTTGACGACTTCAAAACCAGCAACCACCACGACGTGGTGTTGAACTGGCTGAAAGCAAGTGCCTGATAAACAGCAAAACGGCAACCCAGGTTGCCGTTTTTAGTGTTTTCCCCCTCTCCCCGTGGGCCACCATCCATTAATCCGTAGCCGGATAAGGCGCTTTACGCCGCCATCCGGCATCAACGTCGTTTATTCAAACGTCCCTTTTACACAGGCTTTTTCTCTCTGACGACGGCTTTGCCCTTCGCCCACAGGTGATGAACTTCAAGCGCATCATTGAGCACCAGAATGTCGGCATCGCATCCCACCGCCAGACGTCCTTTATGTTCCAGTCCCAAAATTCTGCGACCGTTCGCGTCAGCGGACACAGCGCCAGTTCCAGCAGTATGGCGAACCTTCACCAACTGGCGCACTGTTTCAGCCAGTGATTCAAACCTGCGACACCGATGCCGGTAAGATTACCGTAGTCATCAAATTCCGGCTGGCTACCGTTGCCATCCGAACTCAAGGTAATACGCGACAGCGGCACGTTCTGGCGTAGCGCTGTGGCGATAGCCGTAGCCGGGTCGACGGGTTCATCAATGCTGCTGGTAATGTCGATATAACCGCCTTTGCGGGCATACCCAGCGCCGACTGAAACAACGGTTCCGCACGATTGACGTGTGTGGGCAGCAGCTTGGTAATCGGTACATCGCAACTGTCGGATCTGATACAACGGCTCCAGCATGCGCGGGCTGTCGCCCATATGGAAGACGCTAATCCCCGGCTTGCGCCCTAACAATCCGCCAACGCGCGACTGCGCCGCCATGTTTGCCAGCGCCGAGGTGTCCGGGGGCTGAAGAACGATGGTCCGAAACAGCACATTTCACGCCAATGATTTTATCGATCAGCGCCACATCGCGATCGATACTGCCGGTGATGGTCGGGAAGGCAGAGAATACGCCCGGTCAGCATCCATGCGCTGATGCCTTCAAATTCCAGCGCGCGGTTTTCGCCAGCAGCGATTCAGGGTGACGGGTATACCATCTGTCCCCAGCAATCCCACCACCGAGGTGACGCCAGCTTCAACCAGCCGCGGCAAGCGCTTCCGGCGTGCGGGTGTGCGGCCCCGCTTCTCCGCCGCCGCCAATCAGATGGACGTGTTGATCGATAAATCCACGGGCACACAATCGCGCCGTCAAGATTGATACACTCGCAGCAGGAAAAATCGTCAGGGAAATCGACGGTGCGATGGCAACAATTTTGCTGCCAGACACCAGTATATCCCGGCGCCCTAAGTCTTCCGGCGCGTACACGTGTCCCTGCTGGAACAACGTCAAATTAAGAATGGAACAGTTCATAACCTTCCTTGTCAGGCAATAACCTGCATAACCCAAATAGAGAGCAGCGCGGTAGTACGCATACCGCAATAATAAGCGGGTAATAACGGGGATGGACCCCCGCGGTACCCAGACAGCGTCCCACATTTGCACCGGATTGCCCATCAGGTAGATAGCCGGTAACAGCACCGTAGCATCATGTCCCGAAAGGTACGGCGACAACCGGGCTGGCGCAAACACCGACGCCGCCTCCCATACTCATCACCGCCGCCAGCAGTACGGTAGCAGATTCCCCCGGCGATCCCCACAGCGCCATTACCGGCTCACATACCCGCCCGACAATCTCGAGCAGTCCCGTCACCTTCAGCGCCTGAATAATCACGAAACGCCATTACCACGTTAGGCAACAGGCTGGTTGTTGCAATAGTGGAATCCCGCGCCGTGCGCCATCGATAAACATATCCATGACGTTTTTACGTACTTGCGTTGTCATCTCACGCCTCCTGCTGCGTACGGCGATTTTCCAGCTGCGCAATCCACAAACGCAGCAGGTTCGCGCCCACAATTTGAAGACAAGGATCACCGCCAGCGGCGTAATCACGGAACGGTAACCATCGTAAACAACGCGGCACCCGAGGAAAAATAGTTGGTAATACACGCACTGCCGCTGGTTTGCCAGCGGGCAAAAATGGCACGTTCCTGTTCAGTGATAATGCCCTCTTTCCGCCATTTCTTTAGTCATCCCTGCCGCAGCATCGGTATTTTGCAAATTCGCAATCAGCGCCAGCGAGCAAATACGGAATACCGAGTAACGGGCGCAGGACTGGCGTCATCAGTTGCTGTGCCGCACGCAACCCTCCCAGCCCTTCGGTGACGGAAATTATCCCGAGTGAAAGAATGACGGAAGGCGCCAGCTCAAGCGCGAATAAGAAGCCGTCTTTTGCGCCCATACCGCCCGTGCCGCGAAAAGAGACCGCCGTGTCCCCCGCCGCATTAATCTGCCCAAACGCACCGTTGAGAACGGTGAAATCAAGAGCTACGCCACTATTCGGTACTTTTCCAAACATGCCGGAAAAAAGAATAATCGTAATAAAAGCGAGATAACCGCCCCATCCCACCTTCTGCTGCGTGTGTGTTGTGACCCATTTTGTTCTCCTGTTGGCCTTATTCCTTGCGTGACTTAAAGACATCACGATGGGTCAAGTTAAAGACAAACGCAGAGAAAACGACACCAGAGGAGATTATTCAGAATGTGTGGATAGAGGTCAGACAAGTTCGGGGTGAGGACAACAGGCCGCACAAAACCTACTTCTCTTCCATCGCTGGCACATCCGGCCACGCGTGAACCACGGCTTTAATCAGCGTCGCCAGCGGAATGGCAAAGAACACGCCCCAGAATCCCCACAGCCCGCCGAAAATCACCACTGACAGAATAATCACCAGTGGATGCAGGTTTACCGCTTCCGAGAACAGCACCGGCACCAGCAGGTTACCGTCCAGTCCCTGAATAATCAGGTACACCGCGAAGCAGCTCCAGAACTCCGTACCCAGACCAAACTGGAACAGCGCGACGCCCACCACCGGGATGGTCACCACGAAGGCACCGATATACGGGATCAGCACCGACAGCCCCACCAGCACCGCCAGCAGCAGCGAGTAGTTCAGGCCGAAAATCAGGAAGCCAATCCAGGTCGCGACACCCACCACAATCATCTCCAGCACCTTGCCGCGAATGTAGTTGGTGATTTGCTGATTCATCTCCTGCCAGACCTGCCCTGCCAGACCACGGTTACGCGGCAGTATGCGCCTGACGGCGTTCAGCATCTGTTCTTTATCTTTTACCAGGAAGAAGACCATTAACGGCACGAGCACAAGGTAAACCGCCAGCGTCAGCAGGCCGACCAGCGAGGCCAGAGAGTATTTCACCACCGAGTCGCCCATCGTCATGATGCGGGCGCGCATGTTTTCGGCCATCGCGTCAATAATCCCGGCATCCATCAGCGCCGGATAACGACGCGGCAGCGTGGCGGCGAAATCAGAGAGCTTATTCAACATGCCGGGCATATCACGGATCAGGTAGATCCCCTGCTGCCAGGCAACCGGCATGACCACAAATGCCATCAGTAACAATATGCCGACAAACAGTACCAGCACGATGCTGGTCGCCCAGCGGCGGGAACAGCCGATATTTTCCAGACGCGCCGTTGGCCACTCCAGCAGATACGCCAGCACAATCGCCACCAGCAGCGGCGCAAGCAGGCCGCTAAAGAAGAACAGAATACCGAACCCGGCAACCAGAATAACCAGCAAAGCAATGGCTTCCGGGTCGCTAAACCGACGCCGATACCACTGCATTAACATTTCGAGCATACAACCCTTCCCTGAATCGAATGGCGGGAGTGAGAGCTGAATTGTATCTAACTGTCACAAAAAAGACTTTCGCTTTTTGTATCACTGTAACGATTCGCAAAACCCTGATGAATGGGATTTTCTTCATGTCGCAACACGGCTACACTCGCAGGTCAGTGGAGATGAACGATATGCCGGTTCATCGGTCAAATTGACACATCCAAAATACAGGACAGTGGTTATGTTCAGGCAGTTGAGAAAAACACTGGTTGCGACACTTATCGCCGCACTGACTGTCGGTCAGGCTGCACCCGCCTTCGCTGATTCGGCCGACTCGTTGCCGGACATGGGTACCACAGCAGGAAGCACGCTCTCCATCGGTCAGGAGATGCAGATGGGTGATTACTACGTTCGCCAGCTGCGCGGCAGCGCGCCGCTGATCAATGACCCGCTGTTGGTGCAGTACATCAATGGTCTGGGCATGCGGCTGGTCGCGCACGCCGACTCGGTAAAAACCCCTTTCCACTTCTATTTAATTAATAACGACGAAATCAACGCCTTCGCCTTTTTTGGCGGCAACGTGGTGCTGCATTCGGCGTTATTCCGCTATTCCGATAACGAAAGCCAGCTGGCATCCGTCATGGCGCACGAAATTTCGCACGTTACCCAGCGTCATCTGGCGCGTGCGATGGAAGACCAGAAACGTAACGCCCCGCTGACCTGGGTTGGTGCGCTGGGCTCTATTCTGCTGGCGATGGCCAGCCCGCAGGCCGGGATGGCGGCACTGACCGGGACGCTGGCGGGCACCCGCCAGGGGATGATCAGCTTTACCCAGCAAAACGAACAGGAAGCGGACCGCATCGGGATTCAGGTGCTGCAGCGTTCAGGCTTTGACCCGCAGGCCATGCCGAGCTTCCTCGAAAAACTGCTCGATCAGGCGCGTTACTCCTCACGTCCACCGGAAATCCTGCTGACGCACCCGTTACCTGAAAGCCGACTGTCGGACGCCCGTAACCGAGCTAACCAGATGCGTCCGGTTGTCGTGCAGTCCTCACAAGATTTCTACATGGCAAAGGTGAGAACCCTGGGGATGTACAATTCCGGGCGTAACCAGCTCACCAGCGATCTGCTGGACGCGCTCTCCAAAGGCAACGTGCGGGAGAAAAACGCGGCTCAATACGGTCAGGCGCTGCAGGCGATGGAGGCCAGTAAATATGACGAGGCGCGTAAAGCGTTGCAGCCGCTGCTGGCCGCCGAGCCAAACAACCCGTGGTATCTCGACCTCTCAACCGATATCGATCTGGGACAGAAAAAAGCCACCGACGCCATCAACCGCCTGAAAGGGGCAAAAGACGTTCGCACCAACCCGGTGTTGCAGCTTAACCTGGCGAACGCTTACTTACAGGGCGGTCAGCCTGCCGAAGCGGCGACCATTCTGAACCGCTACACCTTTAACAATAAAGACGATCAAAACGGTTGGGATCTGCTCGCGCAGGTTGAAGCCCAGCTCGGTAACCGCGATCAGGAGCTGGCGGCACGTGCCGAAGGCTTTGCGCTGGTCGGTCGTCTCGATCAAGCCATTTCTATGCTGAGCAGCGCCAGCTCGCAGGTCAAACTCGGCAGCCTGCAGCAGGCCCGCTACGATGCGCGCATCGATCAGCTGCGCGCTCTGCAGCAGCGCTTCAAGCCGTACGAAAAGATGTAATAAGGAAGAAAAAAACATGACAGACGCGGTAAAAATCTACCATAACCCTCGCTGCTCCAAGAGCCGGGATACTCTCAGCCTGTTGAAATCTAACGGGGTTGAACCCGAGGTGGTGCTGTATCTCGAAACGCCGCCGGATGCACAAACCCTTCGTCAGCTGCTGCGCATGCTGGAAATGGGCAGCGCCAGAGAGCTGATGCGCCAGAAAGAAGACCTGTATAAGTCGCTCAATCTGGACGACTCACGTTTGTCAGAGGACCAGCTGGTGCAGGCAATGGTTGAGAATCCAAAGCTGATAGAACGCCCGATTGTGGTGGCGAACGGCAAGGCGCGCATTGGACGTCCGCCGGAAGACGTGCTCGAGATCCTCTAGCCCTTATGCCGCAGCGCTTCCAGAAAGGCCTGCGGCGTACTTTCCCCCAGCTTTTTCTGCGTTTTTCCCCGGTTGTAAAACTCGCACAGCGCGATCAGCACTTCTCCTGCGGGTTCATCATTCACGCGTGGAATAATATCGCGTAACGGCACCGCCACCTGAAGCGCATTGTGTTTATGTGGATGCGTTTTAACAGCCACGTTCTGCACCGTTAGCGTCACCTCAAAGCCAAAAGTCTCAATAGATTGTATATCAGCCGGGCAGGCATCAAGCAGCGCCTGCGTCCAGGTGTTAAAGAGCTGAGGCGAGAGTCCCGCATAAAGCCGGGCATAGCACCAGCCGCTCACCGGCTCACGCGCCCAGAGCAGGTGTTGCTCCCCGCCATCGTCCATGTGAAGCGACAAAGGCAGATGATGCAGCGTCAGCGCGTGCGGCATAATGCCTGCCTTCAGCGCCTTTTTCCCCTGCAACGGCGCCCCTTTTTGTTTCGCAGAGGCCGGTTTGAGATAGCGATTCAATGTCGCCCGGGAAACGGGGATCCCCAGCACGCCGTTGACCATCTGCAGCAGTTCATCTAACGGCGCGCCCGAGACGTCACGCAGGGCATTCACCAGTGCAACCTGCTCTTGTCTCATCGCTTTGTGTATCACTTTCGGTGTCGTCTGGTTATCCGAAACCTGCTCGCGGTTACGCCAGCGCCTGACGGTCGTGACCGAGATCCCAAGCTCAACGGCCAGCTCTCTGTCGCTTTTGTCTGACTGCTGAAGATAGCGACGGATGCGCGGCGTGGTGGTGGCATTAGCGTGCAGTTTAATTTCCATCCCGATAATTCCATTAACTAATCATATGAGATTTATATAACACCAGCGAACGCTTTGTGACCGATTTCACCTTTCGCTCGCCGCGCTTCACTGATAATCCACAGACATAACATAAACAACGCCACTCAATCTTGTACGGAGTTCACAATGAACAATGTTCTGGGATTTCTTGAAGCAAAACTGATGCCGCTGGCGGCCAAAACGGCGCAGCAGCGTCATCTCGGGGCCATTCGCGGTGCCTACGTGTCATTCATGCCGTTTATCATCGTCGGCTCTATTCTGCTGGTGATTTCCTCTTTCCCGAATCAAACCTATCAGCAGTTTATGTCTCAGGCCTTTGGTGAGAGCTGGAGCGCCATTATTGAAATCCCGTTCAACGCGGTGTTCTCCACCATGTCGCTGTTCATCAGCTTCCTGGTGGCGTTCCGCCTGGCGGAGCATTACGGGGAAGACCGCATCTCCTGCGGCATTCTTTCGCTGGTCGCCTTTCTGATCCTCACGCCGTTTATTAAGGTGGCGGAAAACGGCGGTATTACCGTCATTCCGGTGGAGTGGATTGGCAGCAAAGGGCTGTTTGTGGCAATGATTGGTTCCCTGCTGTGGACGGAGCTGTTCTGCTGGCTGAAGCGCAAAAAACTGGTGATCAACATGCCGGACGGCGTACCTCCGGCGGTGCAGGAGTCGTTCGCCGCGCTGATCCCGGCTCTGCTGGTGATGATTCTGGTGCTGGGTATCCGCATCGTCTTTGAAAACACCCACTACAGCACCATCCACCAGTTTATTTACGACGTGGTTGCCACCCCGGTGCGCCACTACGGCACCTCTTATTTCGGGGCGCTGATGACGGTATTCAGCATCACCATTCTGTGGTCCGTAGGCATTAACTCCGGCTCAATGATTAACGGCATCATTCGTCCGCTGTGGATGGAGAACCAGACCGACAACATCGCGGCGATTCAGGCAGGCACAACGCCGCCGCACATTATCACCGAACAGTTTTTTGACATGATCTGGATGGGCGGTGCGGGGGCCACGCTGTCGCTGGTGATTGCGATGCTGATTTTCGCCCGCAGTAAAAACATGCGCGAAGTGGCGCGCCTCGGCGCGGGCGCGTCGGTGTTCAACATCAACGAACCGATTCTGTTTGGCCTGCCGGTGATCATGAACCCGATCATGCTTATCCCGTTCAACCTGGTGCCGCTGGTGCTGGTTACCGTTCAGTATGCGGCGATGAAAATTGGCGCGGTTGCCGTCACCACCGGGGTGTTCATTCCGTGGACGCTGCCGCCGGTGATCAGCGGCTTTATCGTCACCGGGCACCTGAGCGGCAGCGTCATGCAGCTTCTCAACCTGCTGATTGGCGCCATGCTGTACCTGCCTTTCATGCGTATCCTGGATAAACAGTACCGCGCGGCGGAAATGGCCAGCGTTACGCAAACCGACACCACCCTTGCAAAACAGGAGTAAAGCATGTGGGGAATTATCGCAACCTGGCGAATGGCGCTTGAAGGCGTCACGGAGTCTGCATCTGCGCTGGCTGCGGGCAAACCTGTCGCTCCGGCGGTGGTGGATGCCGTCGCCGCCGTCGAGGACTTTCCGTTTTATAAATCCGTCGGCTACGGCGGACTACCCACCGAAAACGGCGAGGTGGAGCTGGACGCCGCCTATATGGACGGCGACACGCTGGCCTTTGGCGCCGTGGGCAATCTGGTGGATATCGCCAACCCGGTGCGCGTGGCGCACGCGCTCAGCCGCCAGCGCTACAACAGCCTGCTGGTCGGCCTGGGCGCGCGGGAATGGGCGCTGAGCCAGGGCTTTGCCGATAAACCCATGCTCACTGACCGCGCCATGCAGCACTACCGCAAACGCTGCCGCGAAACGCTGGATAAAGGCTTAAGCCCTTACGACGGGCATGACACCGTCGGCATTATCGGCCTTGATAAGCAGGGCTCGATGAGCGTCGCCACCTCCACAAGCGGCCTGTTTATGAAAAAGCGCGGCCGCATTGGTGATTCGCCCATTATTGGCTCCGGCTTTTACTGCGACAGCGAAACCGGCGCCGCCACCGCCACGGGCGTCGGTGAAGATCTGATGAAAGGCTGCACCAGCTACGAAATCGTCCGCAGGATGGCGCAGGGTATGACGCCGCAGCAGGCGGCAGATTCCGTGGTGTTCGAACTGGAGGACAAGCTGATGTCGCGCTTCGGCCGCGTGGGCGATCTCTCCGTGGTGTGCATGAATAACAGGGGCGAGTTCGGCGCGGCAACCAACATCAAAACCTTCTCGTTCGTGGTCGCAACGGCCCACCAGCCTCTCACCGTTTATCGTACCGAGCGCCTGCGGGAAAAGACGCACTTTCACGCCGTGGACGAGGAGTGGATGCAGGCCTACGCCGCTCGGATCCGCGCGCCGATTGAGGAGTCATGATGATTACGTATCAGTTTATCACCGCGCTTTCTGACGCAAAGCCGCAGAGCCACTTGATTGCCCGCGCGGGCAGTCACCTTCTGCCGCAAAATGCACTTGTCGCAGAAATGCGCGAGTCAGACGGCATCGCAGATACCCGCTTTGGCTGTGCCCCGTTTGCCCGAATCACCCTGCTACCGAATGCGCTCTGGCAGGACAGCCTGACCGAAGGATTACTGACGGCGCTGCGCCCGCTGCTGGCCTCGCCCGTCAGCCCCGAGCTGATACTGGACGTGACTAATATCGACGATGTGGTGCTTGCGCAGGTGCTGCGCTTTCTGTTTAACCAGGCGCACAGGCTGAGTGATTTGCAGTTGAAGAAAACCAGTGACAAGGTCCGTCTTGAACATATCACCGCGCTCTGCTTACCCGAACAGCAGGACCGACTGGCGGTTATTTTCCGCCGGCAGCAGGCCATCGCCCACGGCATGGTCGCGGCGCGACGTCTGGCCGATACGCCGTCGGATCGCTGCACGCCGCAGTTTGTGGTGGAAGAGGCGCAAAAACTGTGTGCCGCCTTCCCTGCCCTGCGGTGTGAAGCGCTGGATGAAAAGCAAATCGTTGAGCAAGGTCTGGGGCTGCTGCACGCCGTCGGCAAAGGGGCGACCTGTCCGCCTCGCCTGCTGGCTATTCATTATGACGGTGCCAGCGATGGCCCGGTGCGCTGCTATGTCGGCAAAGGCATTACCTTCGATACCGGCGGCCTTTGGCTGAAGGACGGCGCGGGCATGTACACCATGAAATACGACATGTGCGGCGCGGCCAACGTGCTGGGGCTGATGCTGGCCGTTGCCGAGCTGGCGCTGCCCGTACGCATCATGGGCGTGCTGGCGCTGGCGGAAAATGCCGTCGGGCCGGACGCCATGCAGCCCGGCACGGTGGCAACGGCCTGTAACGGCACCACGGTGGAAATCAACAACACCGATGCCGAAGGCCGACTGGTGCTGGCGGACGCCATCGCCTGGGCCAGCCAGCGGCACCCACAGGCTCAATATATTATTGATATAGCAACGCTAACCGGTGCAGTGGTTAAAGCTCTGGGGTATGAATTCAGTGGTTTAATGACGCAAAATGAGTTGATGCGCGATTTTCTTACCCGAGCCGGGAAAAGAAGCGGTGACGAAGTGTGGTCTTTACCCTTGGATGCCCGCTTGAAAAAGCAGACCGAGAGTACCATCGCCGATCTGTGCAACACGCCGACCAATAATGCAGCAATCAGTGCTTCGGCGGCTTGGTTGCTGCACCACTTTTGCCCGCCGACAATCCCGTGGGCGCATCTGGACATCAGCGGTACGGCGCTATGGCGTGAAAACGGACGGAGCGTGGCATCGGGAAGACCGATTCCACTTCTGGTTGAGCATTTACAATACGATATTTTGATAATGGAGGAGATGATCAATAAGTACGGAAAATAACGGTTTTCGTAGGCCCGGTAAGGCGTAGCCGCCACCGGGCAAAAAACTCAAAGCTTGAGAATATCTTTCACAAACGGAATGGTCAGCTTGCGCTGGGCGGTAATAGAGGCGCGATCGAGCTGATCGAGCGTGTCAAAAAGCGTGCGCATTTCGCGATCAAGCCGTTTAAGCAGGAAGCGTCCCACGTCTTCCGGCAACTCAAATCCTCGCTGCTTAGCGCGCAGCTGAAGCGCCTGCAGCTTATCTTCATCCGACAGCGGCTGGAGCTTATAGATTTGCCCCCAGTCCAGACGAGAGGCCAGGTCCGGCAGCCCCAGATTCAGCTGACGCGGCGGACGATCGCCGGTGATCAGCAGCCGGGTTTTACCCGATTCCAGGATGCGGTTGTAGAGGTTAAAGATCGCCATTTCCCACGGCTCATCACCCGCCACGCATTCGATATTATCGATGCAGACCAGCGAGAGGTGTTCCATTCCCTCAAGCACCTCAGGCACGAACCAGGTACGTTTATCCAGCGGCACATAACCTACCGCATCACCGCGCGCTGAAAGCTCCGCGCAGGCGGCATGCAGCAGGTGGCTGCGCCCCGCGCCTTCGCGTGACCAGATATAGATGTATCCGCTGTGATCCTGGCGCAGCACGTTTTGCAGTGCAGCCAGTAAAGAGGGGTTATCACCCGGCCAGAAACTCGCGAAAGTTTCGTCGTCAGGGAGATAAAGTGGCAGAGAGAGCTGTGCCGGTCCGTTCAGAAGTACCTCAACCAGATCTTACATAAAATCGGAACGGAGTTTAACACGGAACCCGCGAGGAGAGAACCGGGCGATCCCTCGCCCGACTTTTCGATCAATGGGGTGCTTTTTCGCTGTCGTCCGCATCCAGAATTTCTTCTTCAGGACGCAGAACGGAAATCAGCTTAAAGATCAGGCTCAGGCCTACACCCACAATGGTCGCGAGCGCCATGCCCTTCAGCTCAGCCGCACCGATGTGCACCTTCGCGCCGCTCACGCCGATAATCAGGATAACGGAGGTCAGGATCAGGTTCTGCGCCTTGCTGTAATCCACTTTGGATTCAATCAGCACGCGAATACCGGAAGCACCGATCACCCCGTACAGCAGCAGAGAAACGCCGCCCATCACCGGCACCGGAATGATCTGAATCGCTGCCGCCAGCTTGCCCACGCAGGAGAGCAGAATGGCGATGATTGCCGCCCCGCCGATAACCCAGGTACTGTAGACGCGGGTAATCGCCATCACGCCAATGTTCTCGCCGTAGGTGGTATTTGGCGTGGAGCCGAAGAAACCGGAGATAATGGTCGAGAAGCCGTTCGCAAACATGGAGCGGTGCAGGCCCGGATCGCGGATTAAATCGCGCTTAACGATGTTCGCCGTCACCACCAGGTGGCCGACGTGCTCCGCAATCACCACCAGCGCGGCTGGCAGAATGGTGAAGATAGCGAACCACTCAAAGCGCGGGGTGTAGAAGGTTGGCAGCGCGAACCAGTGCGCCTGAGCAATCGGGGTCGTATCCACTACGCCCATTGCGAAGGAGAGCGCATAGCCCGCGAGCACGCCGATCAGGATCGGGATAATCGCCATGAAACCGCGGAACAGCACGGAGCCAAACACCGTCACGCCCAGCGTCACCAGCGAGATGATAATGGTTTTGGAATCCGGTGACTGGCCGTCAGCAGGCAGCAGACCGGCCATATTCGCCGCAACGCCCGCCAGCTCCAGGCCGATAACGGCAACGATTGCGCCCATCGCCGCTGGGGGGAACATCACGTCCAGCCAGCCGGTACCCGCTTTCTTCACGATGAAGGAGACCAGGCAGAAGAGCACCCCACACATGATAAAGCCGCCGAGCGCAACCTCGTAACCCAGCGGCAGCAACAATAGCACCGGCGAAATAAAGGCAAAGCTCGACCCCAGATACGCCGGGATTTTGCCTTTACAGATAAAGAGGTACAGCAGCGTCCCAACGCCGTTGAACAGCAGAACGGTAGCCGGGTTAATGTGGAACAGGATTGGCACCAGCACGGTTGCACCAAACATGGCAAACAGGTGCTGCAAACTAAGCGGGATAGTCTGTAAAAGCGGCGGTCTTTCACTCACCCCGATAGCACGGCGCGTCATAGTGTTTTCCTCTGTGTAGTATTGTTGGTGTTTTATTCAAAAAAAAGCCGACTATCAAAGTCGGCTTATTTATCGTTATTCGATTATTTCGTACCAAAGATCTTATCGCCGGCATCACCGAGCCCCGGGATGATGTACCCGTGCTCGTTCAGTCCCTGATCGACAGAGGCGGTATACAGCTCAACGTCCGGGTGCGCTTTCTCCAGCGCCGCGATCCCTTCCGGCGCCGCGACCAGCACCAGCACCTTAATGCTGTTACAGCCCGCATTTTTCAGCAGGTCGATGGTGGCGATCATAGAACCGCCGGTTGCCAGCATTGGGTCAACCACCAGCGCCATACGCTCGTCGATGTTAGACACCAGCTTCTGGAAGTAAGGAACCGGCTCAAGGGTTTCTTCGTTACGGTAGATCCCCACCACGCTGATACGCGCGCTTGGCACGTGCTCCAGCACGCCTTCCATCATGCCGAGACCGGCACGCAGGATTGGCACCACGGTAATTTTCTTACCTTTGATCTGCTCAACCTGTACCGGGCCGTTCCAGCCTTCGATGGTCACTTTTTCCGTTTCCAGATCGGAGGTCGCTTCGTAGGTCAGCAGGCTGCCCACTTCAGAAGCCAGTTCGCGAAAACGCTTCGTGCTGATGTCATGCTCACGCATCAGGCCCAACTTGTGTTTAACGAGTGGGTGTTTCACTTCCACAATCTTCATTCTCTTTCTCCTCTGAGGCGGCATCCGCAAAAAAATCGCGGGATTATACCGCTTTTTTCGGATTGCGCCATACCCATCTTGCTTGATGTACATCAATCAAAAACAAAAAAACCGGAGGCTGGGCTCCGGCTTGGGTGCGGGGTTCTGCCGGGTGGCGCTAACGCTTACCGGGCAATTATAGCTGCTCGCCGTTGCTCGCAATCACCTGCTTATACCAGTCGAACGACTTTTTCTTACTGCGGTTCAGCGTGCCGTTCCCTTCGTTATCTTTATCGACAAAGATAAAGCCGTAGCGTTTTTTCATTTCGCCCGTTCCGGCAGACACCAGGTCAATGCAGCCCCACGGGGTGTAGCCCATCAGATCCACGCCGTCTTCCACCACCGCTTTTTTCATCTCGCTAATATGCGCGGCGAGGTAATCAATACGGTACTGATCGTTTACGGTGCCGTCGCTCTCCTGCACGTCGATCGCGCCAAAACCGTTTTCAACGATAAACAGCGGCAGCTGATAGTGATCCCAGAACCAGTTCAGGGAGTAGCGCAGCCCCACCGGGTCAATCTGCCAGCCCCAGTCGGATTTCTGCACGTACGGGTTAGAGACCAGGCTTTTGCTCTCGTCGTAGTCCAGCTGCGGGTTGTCCGCCGTCGCCTTGGTGGCGAAGGACATGTAGTAGCTGAACCCGATGTAGTCCACGCAGCCCTGCGTCAGCGCCGCTTTATCTTCTTCGGTGATATCCAACGCGAAGCCGCGACGCTCGAAGTAGTTGAGCAGATGCTGCGGGTACCTGCCGCGCACGTGCACGTCGGTGAACCAGTAGCGGCGGTGCATGGCGTTCATCGCCATCATCATGTCGTCCGGCGCGCAGGTCAGCGGATAGATAGGACACATGGCAATCATGCAGCCGATCTGCAGCGACGGGTTAATCTCGCGTCCCGCCTTCACCGCCAGGGCGCTGGCCACCAGCTCATAGTGCGCGGCCTGGAACATCACCGGCTCGCGGTCTTCGCCCGGCGCATACTTCAGCCCGGAGTTGGTAAACGGCGCAAAGTCTTCGTGGAAGTTAGCCTGGTTGTTGATCTCGTTAAAGGTCATCCAGTACTTCACTTTATGCTGGTAGCGCTGGAAAACCACTTTTGCAAAACGAACGAAGAAATCGATCAGCTTACGGTTGCGCCAGCCGCCGTATTCGGTGACCAGATGGAAAGGCATCTCGAAGTGAGAAAGCGTGATCACCGGTTCGATGCCGTACTTCAGGCACTCGTCGAACAAATCGTCATAGAATTTCAGGCCAGCCTCGTTAGGCTCAAGCTCGTCCCCTTTCGGGAAGATCCGCGTCCAGGCGATAGAGGTGCGGAAGCACTTGAACCCCATCTCGGCAAAGAGTTTGATGTCTTCTTTATAGCGATGGTAGAAATCGATGGCTTCATGGTTAGGGTAATTTTTCCCGTCCAGCACGCCGTTGGTGATTTCACGCGGCACGCCGTGCGCGCCTGCGGTCATCACATCGGCCACGCTCACGCCCTTGCCGCCCTCTTTCCAGCCGCCTTCGAGCTGGTGCGCCGCTACGGCCCCACCCCACAGAAAACCTGCTTTAAATCCTGACATTTGCTTTCCCTCATTCTGCGTTATTTTCTGCAAAAACAGTTACAGAAACCGGTTTCAGTTCGATGATGTGCAAAGGGAATACCCGTTGCAAGCAGTTCTCAGAAACCGGTTTCATTTTCGTGAACAGAGTCAAGTTTGGCTGCATCCACGGGACAGACAGAAAAAAAGATCCCCACGTCCAGAATAGGCTCGCAAACGTTTGCCTGGACTGTTAGAATTGCGCCGATTTTTCTTACTAGCTATGCAATCGCGTGGGGATTTAAGCCGTGACCAACAAAACTTCTCTCAGCTACAAAGATGCCGGTGTTGATATTGACGCAGGTAATGCGCTGGTTGACCGAATCAAAGGTGTGGTGAAGAAAACCCGCCGCCCGGAAGTGATGGGTGGCCTGGGTGGCTTCGGCGCGCTGTGCGCACTGCCGCAAAAATATCGTGAACCTGTTCTGGTCTCGGGTACTGACGGCGTAGGCACCAAACTGCGCCTGGCGATGGATTTAAAACGTCACGACACGATCGGTATCGATCTGGTCGCGATGTGCGTGAACGATCTGGTGGTACAGGGCGCAGAGCCGCTGTTCTTCCTCGATTACTACGCGACCGGCAAACTGGATGTGGACACCGCAGCCAGCGTGATTAGCGGTATCGCCGAAGGCTGCCTGCAGTCCGGCTGTGCGCTGGTCGGCGGCGAAACCGCGGAAATGCCGGGCATGTACCACGGTGAAGATTATGACGTCGCAGGCTTCTGCGTCGGCGTAGTAGAAAAATCAGAAATTATCGACGGCAGCAAAGTGGCCGACGGCGATGTGCTGATCGCGCTGGCCTCCAGCGGTCCGCACTCAAACGGTTATTCCCTGGTACGTAAAATCCTCGAAGTGAGCGGCTGCGACCCGCTGACCACCGAGCTGGACGGTAAACCGCTGGCTGACCATCTGCTGGCACCGACCCGCATCTATGTGAAAAACGTGCTGGAACTGATCGAGAGCGTCGACGTTCACGCCATTGCTCACCTGACCGGCGGCGGCTTCTGGGAAAACATCCCGCGCGTTCTGCCGGACAACACCCAGGCGGTGATCGACGAATCCTCATGGCAGTGGCCAGCCGTCTTCAACTGGCTGCAGACCGCAGGCAACGTGAGCTCTCACGAAATGTACCGCACCTTTAACTGCGGCGTGGGTATGGTTATCGCCCTGCCAGCAAGCGAAGCGGATAAAGCCGTTAAGCTGCTGACTGAAAAAGGTGAAAACGCGTGGAAAATCGGTACGATTAAAGCTTCCGATTCCGAACAGCGTGTGGTCATTGAATGAAAAACATCGTGGTGCTCATTTCCGGCAACGGAAGCAATTTGCAGGCAATCATAGACGCCTGCAAACAGAAGAAAATCAATGGCACCATTCGGGCAGTCTTCAGCAACAAGGCCGACGCGTTCGGCCTTGAGCGCGCGCGGGAAGCGAACATTCCCGCGCACGCGCTGGAAGCCAGCCAGTTCGCCGGGCGTGAGGCCTTTGACCGCGAACTGGTGCAGGAGATCGATGCCTACGCGCCGGACGTGGTGGTGCTGGCGGGTTACATGCGTATCCTGAGCCCGGCATTTGTCGAACACTTCGCCGGACGTCTGCTGAATATTCACCCTTCTCTTCTGCCGAAATATCCCGGCCTGCACACCCATCGTCAGGTGCTGGAAAACGGTGACGAGGAGCACGGCACCTCTGTCCATTTCGTGACCGACGAACTGGACGGCGGCCCGGTGATCCTGCAGGCAAAAGTGCCGGTCTTTGACGGCGACAGCGAAGACGACGTGACCGAACGCGTACAGACCCAGGAACATGCCATTTATCCGCTGGTGGTAAGCTGGTTTGTTGAGGGGCGTCTGGAGATGCGCGACGGCGCAGCCTGGCTGGACGGCGTGAAGTTACCCCCGCAGGGTTATGCGGCCGAAGAGTAGTTTGTTATGTCGGGTGGCGCTGCTGTGCTTACCCGACCTGTACATTGCATTACCCGATATTCCCTTCTCCAACCCTCTAAATTCCCCAACAAAAAAAATAACTGTCATACTTTTCTGGCACTGTTGGACATATCGTGGAAATGCTCGCCATAATAAGGACGAGACGGATTTACCACGTCCTGTGATTGAACTGGAGTGTGAGCTGTAATGGGTCAGGAAAAGTTATATATCGAGAAAGAGCTAAGCTGGTTAGCATTCAACGAGCGTGTACTCCAGGAAGCGGCAGACAAAAGTAACCCGCTGATCGAGCGTATGCGTTTTTTGGGCATTTATTCCAACAACCTGGATGAGTTCTACAAGGTTCGCTTTGCCGAACTGAAGCGGCGGATCATCATCAGCGAAGAGCAGGGGTTAAATTCCCACTCGCGCCATCTGCTTGGAAAAATCCAGTCTCGCGTTATGAAAGCCGATCAGGAATTTGATGGCCTCTACAACGAGCTGCTGCTGGAAATGGCGCGCAACCAAATCTTCCTGATTAACGAACGCCAGCTCTCCGCCAACCAACAGACCTGGCTGCGCCACTACTTTAAACACTATCTGCGCCAGCACATCACCCCTATTCTGATTAACCGCGAAACCGATCTGGTCCAGTTCCTGAAGGACGATTACACCTATCTGGCGGTCGAAATTATTCGCGGTGAGAATATCAGCTACGCGCTGCTGGAGATCCCGTCCGATAAGGTCCCGCGCTTTGTGAACCTGCCGCCGGAAACCCCGCGCCGTCGCAAGCCGATGATCCTGCTGGATAACATCCTGCGCTACTGCCTGGACGACATCTTCAAAGGTTTCTTCGATTACGATGCGTTAAATGCCTATTCCATGAAGATGACCCGCGACGCCGAATATGACCTGGTGCACGAGATGGAAGCCAGCCTGATGGAGCTGATGTCCTCGAGCCTCAAGCAACGTCTGACGGCCGAGCCGGTCCGCTTCGTCTATCAGCGCGACATGCCGGACGCGATGGTCGAAATGCTGCGCGAGAAGCTGACCATCTCCCGCTACGACTCGATCATTCCCGGCGGGCGCTACCACAACTTTAAAGACTTTATTGGCTTCCCGAACGTCGGCAAAGCCAATCTGGTGAACAAACCACTGCCGCGCCTGCGCCACCTTTGGTTCGATAAATTCCGTAACGGATTCGACGCCATCCGCGAGCGCGATGTCCTGCTTTACTATCCGTACCACACCTTTGAACACGTGCTGGAACTGCTGCGTCAGGCGTCGTTCGACCCGAACGTGCTGGCGATCAAAATCAACATTTACCGCGTAGCAAAAGATTCCCGCATCATCGACGCGATGATCCACGCGGCGCACAACGGCAAGAAAGTGACGGTCGTGGTCGAGCTGCAGGCACGATTTGACGAAGAGGCGAACATCCACTGGGCGCGTCGTCTGACGGAAGCGGGCGTGCACGTTATCTTCTCCGCGCCGGGGCTGAAAATTCACGCCAAGCTGTTCCTGATCTCCCGTAAAGAAGGTGACGACGTGGTGCGTTACGCCCACATCGGTACCGGGAACTTTAACGAGAAAACCGCGCGTATTTACACCGACTACTCGCTCTTAACCGCCGACGCGCGCATCACCAACGAAGTGCGTCGGGTATTCAACTTTATCGAGAACCCGTACCGCCCGGTCAACTTCGACTATCTGCTGGTGTCACCGCAGAACTCGCGCCGCCTGCTGTACGATATGATCGACAAAGAGATCGCCAACGCGCAGAACGGCTTGTCGTCGGGCATCACGCTGAAGCTCAACAACCTCGTTGATAAAGGACTGGTGGACAGGCTGTATGCGGCATCCAGCTCCGGCGTTCCGGTTAATCTGTTGATTCGCGGTATGTGTTCGTTGATCCCGGAACTGGAAGGCATCAGCGACAATATTCGCGTGATCAGCATCGTTGACCGCTATCTGGAACATGACCGGATCTACATTTTCGATAATGCAGGCGACAAGCGGGTTTATCTTTCTTCTGCAGACTGGATGACGCGCAATATTGATTACAGAATTGAAGTCGCGGCTCCGCTGCTGGACCCGCGCCTGAAACAGCAGATCCTCGATATTATCGAGATTTTGTTTAGCGATACGGTGAAAGCACGTTATATCGACAAAGAACTCAGTAATCGCTACGTACCGCGCGGCAATCGCCGAAAAGTGCGGTCGCAGCTGGCGATTTACGATTACATCAAATCACTCGAGCAACCCGATTAACCTATGCCGATAAATGATAATACGCCACGACCGCAGGAGTTTGCCGCGGTCGATCTTGGTTCAAACAGTTTCCACATGGTCATCGCCCGTGAGGTAGATGGTGCGTTACAGATCATCGGTCGTCTGAAGCAGCGCGTGCATCTGGCCGATGGCCTGGACGCGCGCAGCATGCTCAGCGAAGAGGCGATGGAGCGCGGCTTAAACTGCCTGTCGCTGTTTGCGGAACGCCTGCAGGGTTTTTCACCCTCCAGCGTTTGCATCGTGGGAACGCATACGCTGCGTCAGGCGCTGAATGCGCCGGAGTTTCTCAAGCGCGCGGAGAAGGTTATCCCCTACCCGATTGAGATTATTTCCGGTAACGAAGAAGCGCGTCTGATTTTTATGGGCGTGGAGCATACGCAGCCGGAGAAAGGCCGCAAGCTGGTGATCGACATCGGCGGCGGCTCAACGGAGCTGGTGATTGGTGAAGACTTCGAGCCGCGTCTGGTGGAAAGCCGCCGCATGGGCTGCGTCAGCTTCGCGCAGATGTATTTCCCGGGCGGCACTATTACCCGCGAAAACTTCCAGCGCGCGCGCATGGCCGCCATCCAGAAGCTGGAAAACCTGGCGTGGCAGTATCGCATTCAGGGCTGGAACGTGGCGCTGGGCGCATCCGGCTCGATTAAAGCCGCCCATGAAGTGCTGCTGGCGATGGGTGAAAAAGACGGAATTATTACCCCTGAGCGTCTGGTTCTGCTCACCGAAGAAGTGCTGAAGCATAAAAGCTTCGATGCCCTGAGCCTGCCGGGCCTGTCCGATGAGCGGAAATCGGTCTTCGTACCGGGGCTTGCGATCCTGTGCGGCGTGTTCGATGCGCTGGCGATTAAGGAGCTGCGTCTTTCTGACGGCGCGCTGCGTGAAGGCGTGCTGTACGAGATGGAGGGCCGCTTCCGCCATCAGGACATTCGCAGCCGCACCGCGCAGAGCCTGGCGAACCAGTACAACATCGACCGCGAACAGGCGAAGC
The DNA here is from genome assembly GCF_014103035.1 of Enterobacter sp. RHBSTW-01064. NCBI lineage: Bacteria > Pseudomonadati > Pseudomonadota > Gammaproteobacteria > Enterobacterales > Enterobacteriaceae > Enterobacter > Enterobacter sp. RHBSTW-01064. The sequence goes on from NZ_JABXOU010000001.1 coordinate 1,097,689, forward strand.
GCGTACTGGAAACCACGGAGCAGATTTACGATCAGTGGCAGGAGCAGAATCCGAAGCTGGCACATCCGCAGCTTGCCGCCCTGCTGAAATGGGCCGCGATGCTGCACGAAGTGGGGCTGAACATCAACCACAGCGGGATGCATCGCCATTCGGCCTATATTCTGCAAAACAGCGATCTGCCCGGCTTCAACCAGGAGCAGCAGACCATGATGGCCACCCTGGTGCGTTACCACCGTAAAGCCATCAAGCTCGACGATCTGCCACGCTTCACGCTGTTCAAGAAAAAGCAGTTCCTGCCGCTTATTCAGCTGCTGCGTCTGGGCGTGCTGCTCAATAACCAGCGTCAGGCGACGACGACGCCCCCAACGTTAAAACTGAAAACAGACGACCACCACTGGACGCTGAGCTTCCCGCACGACTGGTTTAGCCAGAACGCGCTGGTACTGCTGGATCTGGAAAAAGAGCAGCAATACTGGGAAGCGGTCACCGGCTGGCTGCTCAAAATTGAAGAAGAGAGCGCCGACGTCGCGGCGTAATGTCTCAGGCGTCTGCCTGAGACGCCTCTTCTTCAGACAAGGATTCAAGTGCAACCGGCTTGCCGATCAGATAGCCCTGTACATAATCGATACCTAGCGCGTGCACCGCGCTACGTATCTCTTCAGTTTCCACATACTCCGCCACCACCAGCATGTTCTTCATTCGCGCCAGATGGCAAATCGACGCCACTATCTGATAATCCAGACTGTTGTTGACGATGTTGCGAATGAAGCTGCCGTCGATTTTGAGAATATCGGCGTCCACGCTTTTCAGCCGCGCATAGCTCGCGTAGCCGGTACCAAAATCATCAATTGCAATGCGCACCCCCATTTTTTGCAGCTGTCTGAGGGTCTGTTCCGCCTGCTGCGCGCTGCCGAAAGTGCTGCACTCTGTCACTTCAACGATCAGTTGCCACGCCTCCACGGCGTATTGTGTCAGCAGGCGGCTCACCTCGAGCGGAAACTGCGCCCTGCACACGGTTGGAGGGGCCAGATTAATGGCAAAGCGTTGACCGGGCAGCCTGTCACGATGCTCTGCCAGGAAGCGTAGCGTATGTTCCAGTACCCACAGGTCGACGCGTGATGACAGCCCAAACTCCTGCGCGACGGGCAGGAACCGATCGGGAGAAATTAATTCCCCGTTCTCGTCTGGCATCCTGAGCAGCACTTCATGATAGCAATCGCCACGCAGGCCGCGAACGGGCTGAACCATCAGAGTGAACGCGTTTTTATCGAGCGCACTTTGCAGGCGGCTCATCATCGCGACTTTATCTTTCAGGCTGCGCTGTAAATGTACGGCACCACGCTGCTGGAGATTCTCAGGGTGGTTGGTCGAGAGCGACAGATCGGCAACAACGCCCAATTCCCCCAGAACCAGATAAAGATGGTTAACCGGAGAGCGGACATAGCAGTAGCTGACACCCACCTGAGGCTGCAAGGGCATGCCGTCCCAGAGAAAGCGGAACTGCTTGATATGTTCATCCAGCGTATCAATACGCTGCTGATGCGACTCGGCGTTGAGCCTCACCGCCAGGTCGCAACCGGTCAGATGATAGACCCGCTCATTGTGCTGAAGCGTGCCATTAATCCAGTGCGCCAGCTGCTGCTTGTACTGAATGCGCAGCAGCACACCGTAGTTGCGCCCCAGCACTTCCAGTTCCGGGATGCGCAGTAAGCACAGCGCCGACCAGGGGTTTTTAGCAAGCTCGCGCGACAACGCGCGCAGGTTGGGCATGTGCACCACCGGGTCGAGCAGCGCCAGCCTGCGGGATCGTGTATTCACGGCACGCTGGCGTGTCGCCAGCATCGACATATAAATCACCACAAACGAAAAGACCAGATAGCTGGATGAGGTGATGGCCAGCTGAATGTCATAGGCCTGGTGCAGCGGAATGTAGCGGTAGAAAAAGTGAATCGACACCAGCAGCACCGGCGTCCAGATTATCGACATCAGCTTATAGCCAAAACGCATTGCTCCCCAGAGCATCACCGGCATCAGTAGCGATAAGGTGTAGTTGGTGCTGAAAATTGAGCTGTTTTCATTCATCGGCTGCAGCAGCAGCGAAAGCAGTCCAGCCAGTGCTATAGCCCAAATCACCAGCTCAACGGTCGTCACTTTTTTGTCTATCTGGGCGCGGATTTGGGACATCAGCCCGTGAATGTAGCGAGGATGGCGTATCAGACGAATGAGCAGATAGCTCAGCGGAACGCCGGTCAGTCCGCTGACCAGCAGCGCCTGATAGTTAATGAGCGTTCGTATGTTAAGGGGATTTAATCCCGCAAGACTCTGACGGCTCTCATAGATGCCAAGGTAAACCGCAAACTGAAACAGCAGCAAAAACAGTGTTGCGGGGCAGAAAGCCTGCCAGAAAATGCGCTGCGCCATCAGCCGTATATCCCCATAGGCCGTCATATTGCGTCGTGGGGCAAACACGCGGTAACCGCCCCAGCTGAGCACTAAAGGGATGATAAAATGGAAAATCCCGGCGACCGTTTCAAACATCCCAACAGACGCGTAGTAACGGAAAAACAGCGCTAACACGATCCCGGGAAGGGCTTCCAGACCAAAAAACATCATCAGTGAAAGCAGGAAAAAGAGAGGTAAATAGTAGAGCGTCACAATACCGTCGCCCAGTTGCGCGAAGGTATTTACCACACTAAGAACAGGCAACAGCGCGATGGGTAATATAAACGGCAGAGCCCACCAGCGATCTTTATTTTTTTTCAGGATAGAGAGAATGTTCATAGATGCCCGTTTAAAACCCTTTCGTTCCAGAGGGTATAAGAAGACAGACAGGCATCCAACCTGACATACTCGTCGTCCGGCAATGTACGGAACGGACGCAGTGGAGGAGGGATTTTAATTATCGGCGCAGGGAAACCGTTGACATAAATCAAACTAATTTATTCAAATAAACCTTTCTTATGATTTTTTAGGCTCTTTTTCCGGAACTTATCAATACGATAAATAGATATATTATTTTTAATAACATGAATTAATGTAAACATTGACGGTTATTTACACATCGCAGAATTGACCCTTTCTTCCCGCTGTGCCTTAATATCCGCATCGCCCGGAAGGGTATACCCAGGAAAAACACAGTGAGTCAGGCCACGCGTATGCACAAACGACACCGATTTAACACCCGGATGACCCGCATCATACTGCTCATCAGCTTCCTGTTTTTCTTTGGCCGCTTTGTTTACTCCTCCATCGGCGCCTGGTATCACCACCAGGACAAAATCCAGTCGCAGCAAACCAGCCTGACCGTCGAAACGCCCGAACGCTAGCGTTCCGGATGCTGTTGCAGGATCCGAATAATGCCTGAAATCCCTTTGCTTAGGATCTTATCCTGACGCATCACCACAGCCAGCTGCCGTTGCAGTACGGGCGAGAGAGAACTGACGCATAATCCTTCACGGTCTGCCTTCTGCTCCACCGCCATTTTCGGCACGATGCTGTAGCCAAGCCCCGAACGCACCATCCGTTTGATAGCCTCAATGCTGCCGAGCTGCATAGCCGGTGCAATCGTTAAGCCGCTTGCCTCAAACCAGCCGTCAATCAATGCCCGGGTTCCGCTGCCCGACTCAAAGGCAATCAGCGGTAGCGTATGGAGTGCATCAGGCCTTAAGTCTGTAAACATCGCCTGCTGCGCCTGCGACGCGATAAACACGAATTCTTCGTCCATCACCGGCATCACGTCCAGCGCTCTCCCGCTGACGGGCAGCGTCACCAGTCCCATATCGAGTCGATTTTCTTCAATAGCGCGAACAATATCGAGCGTATTGCCCGTCGTCACGCCTACGCGTAAAAGCGGATAGTCACTGCGCAGTTGCTGCAGCAATGGCGGCAGAAGATGAATACAGGCGGTCGCGCCCGTGCCAAGCGTAATGGTGCCGCTGACGTCGTGATTAAACGCCCTAACGGAACGAAGGGTTTCATCGACTGCCTGTTCAATGCGCTCACCGTGTACCAGCAATGCCTGCCCGGCAGCCGTTGCTTTAATCCCCCGCCCCGTACGCTCCACCAGACGCGTTTGCAGAAACTGCTCCAGCTGGCGTATTTGCAGACTGACGGCGGGCTGGGAAATGCCCAGCACATCCGCCGCCGCTGAAAAGCTGCCGCGCTGGATCACCAGACGGAACGTGGCGAGATAGCCCAGATTAAGCGTCGTCATTCAAAGTTTCTCTTATACCGCGCATAAGGTTGCTGACCTGCCAGCACAATACCGCGCTCGCTATGCTCTGGACAACTGCATAACGGAATGAAAGACAATGGAAACACCTGCCCTGCCTCGCCACCTTGCCCTCGCTGCCGGGTGCAATCAACTCATCAACTGGGGGATCTCGTTTTATATGCCCGGCACTTTAGCGCTGGCGATTTCAGCCGACCGGGGCTGGTCGTCACCGCAGATTTACCTTGGCCTGACGCTGGCGATGCTGGTGATGGCGGCGGTTTCGCCGTTTGTAGCCCCCCTGCTGGCGCGCTTTGGCGGTCAGAAGGTGGTCATGAGCGGCACGCTGCTGATTGCCGCTAGCTGCGCGGGTATGGCGTATACCCATACGCTGTCTGGCTGGTACTGCGCCTGGCTACTGTGCGGCGTCGGGATGCGCCTGTCGCTGTACGATGCGCTATTCGCCGCGCTGGTGAATCTCTACGGACAGCAGGCGCGAAGAACAATCTCACGCGTGACGCTGGCGGGCGGGCTGGCCTCCGCCGTCTTCTGGCCGCTGGGCGATGGTCTTCTTCAGGTGATGAGCTGGCAGGAAGCGCTACACGTCTATGCTCTCTTCGGCCTGCTGAGCGCGACGCTGATTCTCTCGCTTCCCCACCAGCGGTTGACGGTAACCGCGAAAACCACCGCGCCGCTTCAGAGCAATGAACGACGCAACGGCTGGCTTTATGCCGCCTTCATTGCCCTTATCACCTTTGTCTCTAACGGCACCTCTACCCATCTGCCGGAGTTTATCACCCACTTCGGCCTGCCGGTCGCCATCGGCATGCTATGGGGGATAGGCCAGACGGCTGCTCGCTCGCTGGAAGTGCTGGCGGGTGCCCGCTTAACCCCCTTCAAACTCACGCTTTTCACCGCGCTCGCCATGCCACTCTGCTTTCTGGTTGGGCTAAGCAGTTCCCAGTTTGTCTGGTGCGCAGCCGGGTTTGTGCTGGGTTACGGTGCCATCAACGGGTTGGTCACCATCGTGAAAGCCACGCTGCCGCTGGAACTGTTTAGCACCGAAAGCTATGCCCGCCGTACCGGCATGCTGCTTATCCCCGGCCAGCTGATGGCGGCAGCCTCACCGTTTGCCTATGCGTGGCTGAATAAAACGCTGGAGATCGCGGGTGCAATGTGGGTTTCAACGGGGCTGACGCTGGTGATTGCCGGGCTGGCGATAGCGATTGTGCGCTGTCCACGCAGGCATAGTGTATCGCACTGTATCCAGAACCCTGCGCTGACAAACGGGTACAAAACGCCGCCTCCGGCAAATATCTCCGATACATAAAAATGGTTTTCTTTCCCTGTCGCCATTCAGAACCGATGAGGAGAGAACCTGATGATTCGTCGCTATGCACTTATCCCCCTGCTTGTCCTGGCATCTGTAGCACATGCCCGGGCCACACCGCTGGACAACCTGAGCGCCGCGGACGTTAACGGCCCCGCCGCCGTTGCCCCGCTTGCACAGCCGCAACCGCCCGCAAAACTGATCGTCGATCCGCCCCTTGCCGGGCCGCTAAGCAAAGGCGCGGTGTTTATTCAGTACCGCGCCGAAAACCTGCGCATCGAGCCGGTATTCGGCCCCGAAGCGCTCAAGGTCACCCCGCGCATCGGGCACATTCACGTGGTGGTGGACGGCGCGTCGTGGCACTGGGCTGACGCCAGCGGAGAGCCGGTGATCCTGGTGGGGCTGCCTGCCGGTAAGCACAAGGTGACGATTATTTTGGCCGACCCGACGCATAAGCCGCTCGACCACAAAACCGTTGAATTCACCGTCCCGCCCCACGCGGCGGTCCACCATTTTTAATAACCCGTCAGTTGAGCAGGCGAGGCGGATCCTGTGAGCACAATTTTGCCCGGCGGCGCTGCGCTTGCGCGGGCCTACGATTTCGTAGGTCGGGTAAGCGCAGCGCCACCCGACAAGAAAGGCCGCCTCAGCCGCCCCTCTCCGCGGGATAATCCCGATTAATCCACGCGTGGTCCTCCTCCCAGGTGAACATCCATTTGCGCACCGGCCCGGCCATCACGTTGAGGTAGTAGCTGTCATACCCGGCCATCGTCGCCACCGGGTGGTAGCCCTTCGGCACCATCACCACATCGCGGTTGTAGACCGCCATGCACTCATCCAGCGTTCTGTCGTCGGTGTAAACGCGCTGCATGCAGAACCCCTGCTCCGGGTTGAGGCGATGGTAGTAGGTCTCTTCCAGGTAGGTCTCCTGCGGCGGATTATCCGTGTCGTGCTTATGGCTCGGGTACGAACTGGTGCAGCCCTCATTGGTCCACACCTCCACCACCAGCAGGCTGTCGGCGGGCCTGTCTTCCGGCAGAATGTTGTGCACGTAGCGCTGGTTGTGCCCCTTGCCGCGCGCCTCGCCGTCGATATCCTGCGGGGCAATCAGCCGCGTCGGATACGTGCCTTTGCCCGGCGCGGCGCAGACCGCCAGCTCCAGCTTCGTCAGCGCCTTCACCTGCACCGTCTCTTGCGGGGTGACGTAAACCGCCCACGGCTTGATGCGCTCGAACGGGCTCATACGCTCGCCGATGTCGTTAAACTGCGCGGAAGGCGTGCTGAAGGAGGCGCGCCCGGCGACCAGCACCAGGCAGCGCTCTTCGCTGACGGCGGGCAGCGTCAGCTGCTGCCCCTCCTGCAGCTCATACGCCTCAAAGCCAACATATCCCCAGCCGGCGCGTTCCGGCGTGACGGACTGGGTGCGCCCCTCCGCGTTCGGCTGTTGCCAGCGTGATAACAGACGTGACATGTTCCCTCCTCAAATCAGTCCGGCATCGCGGGCCAGGCGGCTCAGGTTGCTGTACCCCAGACGGGCGTAGGTCAGCGGATGGGCAATCGCCGGATCCTGCTCGGCCTCCACCACCAGCCAGCCGTGATAGTCCTGCACCTTCAACAGCCGCATAATCGGCGGGTAATCCACAGAGCCGTCGCCCGGCACGGTAAACACGCCGCTCAGCACCGCATCGAGGAAGCTGGTTTTGCGGTTTTTCACGTCCGCCAGCACGTCGGCGCGCACGTCTTTGCAGTGAACGTGGTTGATGCGCGACGCCCAGCGCTGCGCCACCGCCAGCGGATCGGCCCCGGCAAAGGTCAGATGACCTGTATCCAGCAGCAATCCAACCGCCTCCCCGGTGTGAGTCATCAGGTTGTCCACGTCCTCGGCGGACTCAATCACCGTGCCCATATGGTGATGGTAGGCAATCTGCACGCCCTGCTGCTGGGTATAGCGGGCAAACTCGGTGAGCTTCTCGCCATACTCCTTCCAGCGCGCCTGCGGGAAGCGCGGGCGCAGATGCACCGGGGTCTGCTGCTCGCCGTGAATGCAGCCGCTCACTTCCGCAAAGACCAGCACCTTCGCCCCCAGTTCGCGCAGCAGCGTCAGATGCGGCTGCACGGCGGCGATCTCCTCCTCCACGCTGCGCTCCAGCAGGCGGCCGGAGTACCAGCCGGAGACCAGCTGCAGGTCGTGGCGCTGCAAAATCGGGCCAAGCAGGCGCGCTTCTCGCGGGAACTTATTACCCAGCTCGAAACCGGCGAAACCGGCCTCTTTCCCTTCGCTCAGACAGGTCTCCAGCGACGTCTCCGCGCCGAGAGAAGGCAGATCGTCGTTCGTCCACGTCAGCGGGTTAATGCCTAATTGCACACTCATTGTCGTCTCCATTATGCGTGTCCGCGCTCGCGCCACCAGGCGATGAGCTGCAGGTAGTTGTCCCGGATGCGCGCCACCAGCTGCGCATCGTCAATATCGTGTTTCAGCCACGCGCGGGAGGCATCGCCAAACAGCGTGCGCCCCACGGCGAAGCCTTTTACTACCGTCTGCCCCGCTGCGGCTTTAAAGTCGGCGCGCAGCTGTTCCGCCGGAGCGTCCAGGCCGAGGATCACCACCCCGCGGCAGTGCGGATCCCGGCGTTCGATAATCTCGCTCAGCGCCGTCCAGCCGTCGGCGGAGAGCGGCGGCAGCTTCCACCAGTCCGGGTAAATGCCGAGGTTGTAGAAGCGGGAGATGGCGCGCAGGTAGAGCTCGTCGCTGCGCGGCATGCTGGCGGGCAGGATCACCTCCAGCAGCAGCTCGTGCCCGGACCGGCAGCAGGCGTGGTACACCTCGGCGATTTTCTGCTCCTGCTCCAGGCGCAGGCCGTGGGCGTCTTCCGGATGGAAAAAGACCAGGCACTTCACCACGTGCTCCTGCGGCCAGCTGATAAGCTGGGTGCCGATGTTACCGTGCTCCATCTCCAGAGGCCGGGAGCCCGGCAGCTCAATGGGGCGGCCAATCCACCACCCTTCCCCGGTGATCGTGTTCAGCGCGTCCTGACCAAAGGTGCCGTCGCACAGCAGACCGGCTTTACCCTCCAGCCCGTCACGGCTCGCCGCCTCGCGGCTGGCCTGCAGGATCAGCTGCTTCAGCGCCGGAATGCGCTTAAGCGACGCGCCGCACTGCATCGCCATATCCTCAAGCTGGCTGCGGTGGTCGAAGGCCATCACGCACAGCTCCGGCCATTCGCGGCGGCGGGTGGTCACCCGGTGGAGATGGTTAAGGCGCGGGTCGAGATCCGGGCGCGGCACATCCGCAGCGCGGGAGAGATAGTCATCCAGCTCGATTTTGCTCGGCATCGCCGGGGCGCAGCCGTGGCGCGAGACCACCAGCGCGCCGCAGGCGTTAGCGTAGCGGCACGCCTGCTCCCAGCCCTCGTCGTTCAGGTAGCCGCGCAGCAGGCCGGACATAAACGCGTCCCCCGCCCCGAGGACGTTCAGCACCTCCACGCGCACGCCGGTCACCGTCAGGCCGTCGTCCAGCCGGGGCGGAATGGCGTCTGTGTAGACCGAGCAGCCGAGCGCCCCGCGTTTGCAGACCAGCGTGGCCTGACTCACGGCGCGCACCTGCCCCAGCGCCTGCAGGGTATCCGTGCTGCCGCCCGCAATGTGAAACTCCTCTTCGGTGCCGACAATGACGTCGAAGAGGTGCAGTACCTCCTGCAGCTCGCGGGTGACCTCATCGGCGGCGATAAAGCGCGTTTCGCCGTCGCCTAAGGCGGTCAACCCCCACAGCACCGGACGGTAGTCGATGTCCAGCACCGTGCGCACGCCGTGACGGCGGGCATAGCCCAGCGCCGTCAGCACCGCCTCGCGGGTCTGCGGATGAGAAAGATGCGTCCCGGTGATGGCAAGACAACGTGCGGAGGCAATGTAGCGTTCGTCCACATCGCTGGCGGTAATCGCCATATCCGCGCAGTTATCGCGATAAAAAATCAGTGGAAAGGTGTCCCGGTCTTTAATGCCGAGTAGCACCAGCCCCGTGAGGCGGTCTTTATCGGTAATCAGATGGCTGGTATCGCAACCCACCTGGTTGAGCTCTTCCCGCAGGAAGCGGCCCATATGTTCATCGCCGACGCGCGCCAGCATCGACGAACGTAAACCCTGACGCGCGGTGCCGTACGCCACGTTGCCCGACGACCCGCCGAGATATTTGGCGAAGCTCGACGCGTCCTCCAGACGGGCACCAATCTGCTGACTGTAGAGGTCTACCGCCACGCGGCCCATGCATATCACATCAAACTGCTTTTCCACGTTGATACCTCATCAGACAATGTCGTTCACGTTCAGCCAGCGGCCTTCCCGGTGCGAGAGCGCGATCGCGTCCAGCACGCGCGACACCTTCCAGCCCTCTTCGAAGTCCGGCCACATCGGCGCGTCGGCGGCAATCCCGTCCACCAGGTCGCGCACCTCCACCGTTTTTTGATCGTTAAAGCCAATCCCGTGGCCCGCGCCCATGCAGAACGCGGCGTAGTCCGGGTGTGATGGGCCAACGAGCAGCGTGCGGAACCCCTGACGGTTCACCGGATCGTCATGCAGATAGAGCTTCAGCTCGGCCATGCGCTCCTGGGTAAAACTGATGGCGCCCTTCGTTCCGGTAATGACGTACGACAGCCCCATCTTGCGGCCGCAGGCAACGCGGGAGGTTTCAATCACGCCCTGCGCCCCGCCCGCGAAGCGCACCATCGCGTGGGCCTGATCCTCGTTTTCGACGGCGATCATCACTGACGATCCGGCCTTCGCCGGGCGCACCGGGACCACGATCTTCAGATCGCCGCAGACCTGCTCGATATCCCCCACCAGGTACTGGGCCATATTGACGATGTGCGCCGCGAGGTCGCCCAGCGCGCCCAGCCCGGCGGTCTCCTTGAAGCAGTGCCAGTGAATGGGCGACAGCGGGTCGGCCATGTAGTCTTCGTTGTGGGTGCCGTAGAAGTGGATCACCTCGCCAATCTCGCCGCGGGCGATAATCTCCTTCGCCAGCTGCGCCGTCGGGTTCTTCATGTAGTTGAACCCCACCAGCGTTTTCACTCCGGCCCGCTTCGCGGCCTCGACCATTTCGCGCGCGTCGTGGGCGTTCAGCGCCAGCGGCTTCTCCGAGTAGACGTGCTTGCCGTGGCGGATCGCCTCCAGCGCCATCTCCTTATGCAGGTGGTTGGGTGAGCAAATATCCACCACGTCAATGGCCGGGTCGGCCACCAGCGCCCGCCAGTCGCCCGTTGAACGGTTGAAGCCAAACGCCTGCGCGCGCGCTGCCGCCAGCTCCGGCGTGACTTCCGCCACCATCTCGCGCACCAGCCTGCCGCGCAGGTTGAACACCGTCGGGGCCTGGGCATAGGCGATGGCATGTGCCTTGCCGATATACCCGGTGCCAATCAATCCAATACGAACCTCTTTCATCGTGATCCTCACAGTGCGCCGCGACGGCTTTTGGCATAGGTATCGAATGCCACCGCCAGAACGATAATTAATCCGGTGATAATCTGCTGGTAGTAGGCCGAGACGTTCATCAGCACCAGGCCGTTAATCAGAATGCCCATGATGATGGAGCCGATAATGGTGCCGCCGATGCGCCCGTAGCCGCCCATCAGCGAGGTGCCGCCAATCACCACCGAGGCGATGACGCGCAGCTCAAAGGAGATCCCGGCGACCGCCTCGGCGCTCCCCAGACGCGCGCTCAGGATGAAGCCTGCCAGCCCCGCCAGACAGCCAATCAGCACGTAGACGCTGACCAGCACACGCTTGACGTTCACCCCCGCCAGGCGCGCCGCCTCCGGGTTGCCGCCGATGGCGTAGACGAAGCGGCCCCAGCGGGTTTTATGCAGCGCCAGATAACCGCCAACGGCGACGATGGCGAAGATCCAGATCGGAATAGAGATGCCGAGCAGCTCCCCGCGTCCCCACCAGCGGTAGCCAGGGTCGAAACCGGCGATCGGCGCACCGTCGTTAATCACCAGCGTCAGGCCGCGCCAGATGGTCATCCCACCGAGGGTGACGATAAACGGCGGCAGGCGCAGGCGGGTGACGCCCAGACCGTGCAGGAAGCCAATCGCCGTGCCCATAGCCAGACAAATCCCCAGCCCGATCAGCCAGCTCATGCCGCCCCAGGCGTTCGGGTCGACGGTGGTGAAGTTGTCGCCCTTGATTACGTATGCCGCGGTCATGGCGCACACCGCCAGAATGGAGCCTACGGAGAGGTCGATCCCGGCGGTCAGAATGACGAAGGTCATCCCCACGGCCATGATCCCGTAGATGGACACTTCGGTCAGGATGTTGAAAATATTGCGTTCAGAGAAAAAGTTGCTGTTCTGCGACTGGAAGAAGATCAGCAGCAGGATCATGAAAATCAGCACCCCGAAGCGCTCGAAGAAGGCGATGGGATCGATGCGTCCGGCGCGTTTGACCGGGGCCTGCGTTTTAGAAATCATCTGCGTCATGAGAAACTCCGTTATGCCGCGTTCAGGGCGTTGTGGTTGATGGCCATCATCGTCATCAGCCGTTCTTCGTTAGCGTCGTCACCGTGGATCACGCCGGTCACCCGGCCTTCGCTGAGGGTGATGATCCGGTCAGACACCGCCATCACTTCAGGCAGATCGGAGGAGATCACGATCACCGCTACGCCCTTTTTCGCCATGTCAAACAGCACCTGGTGCACTTCCGATTTGGTCCCCACGTCGATGCCGCGCGTCGGTTCATCGACGATCAGCACCCGCGGGTTGAGCGCCATGCAGCGCGCGAGGATCACTTTTTGCTGGTTGCCGCCGGAGAGCTTGCGCACCTCCTGCGCGCTGTTGACCATTTTGATCTGCAGCGCCTGGCGGTAGGACTCAATCAGATCGTCCTCTTTGCGGGTGTTCACAAACCAGCGCCACTGCAGCAGCGAGGAGAGGCAGGAGAGCGACAGGTTGTCGCGAATCGACAGCCCCAGCACCGCCCCCTCTTTTTTACGATCTTCCGGCACCAGCGCCACACCGTGGTCGAGGGCATACAGCGGATCGCGCGGCTGGTACGGCACGCCGTCCAGCTCAAAACTCCCCGAGGTAAACGCATCAGCGCCAAACAGGCAGCGCGCCACCTCGGTACGTCCCGCGCCCACCAGCCCGGCAATGCCTAAGACTTCCCCGGCGTGAACGTGGAAGCTGATGTCGTGCAGGGCGATGCCGTGCGGATCCAGCGGCGGCTTTTCGCGGCTCAGCCCCTTCACCGCCAGGCGGACGGGTTTGTCTTCATGATGCGTTTCGCTGGCGGGGCGACGGTTAAAGGCCACGTCGCGTCCGACCATCAGGCGGATCAGCTGTTCGACGTTGGTCTCCGCCACCGCGCCGGTGCCGGTGAAACGGCCGTCCTGGAAAACGGTGAACCGATCGCAGAGCTGGAAAACTTCGTGCAGACGGTGGGTAACGTAAATAATGCTCACGCCGCGGTTTTTAAGCTCGCGCACCACGCGGTGCAGGCTTTCCACCTCGCTGTCGCTCAGCGCGGCGGACGGTTCGTCCATAATGATTAACCGGGCGTTGAGAGTCAGCGCCCGGGCGATCTCCACCATCTGCTGCTGGGCGACGCTCAGGCGGGCGACAGGCGTGGTCGGCGCAACGTTCAGCTGCAGGTAATCGAGAATGACCTGCGCCTCCTGGTTTACCGCCCTTTCGTCGACGATCAGGTTACGTTTACGCGGCTCGCGCCCGAGAAACATGTTTTCCGCAACGGTCATGTTGGGCAGCAGGTTGAATTCCTGATAGATGGTGATAATGCCCTTGTTCTGGCGCGCCACCGGGGAGTCGTCCACCGGCAGCGTTTCGCCGTTGAACCAGATATCCCCGCGCGTTTGCGGCTGCGCGCCCGCGAGCGCCTTCAGCAGCGTGGATTTCCCCGCCCCGTTTTCCCCCAGCAGGGCGTGAATTTCGCCGCTGCCGACGGTCAGCTGAGCGCTGCTCAGCGCCCAGACGCCGGAAAAGCTTTTTGCCAGGTCGGTCACTTTCAGTAAGGGTTGCGACATCGGTCTGCTCCTCCTCATGATGAGCCGCCAAAGGCGGCTCGGGACATATCAGTTACCGGCCTCACCGATACGCTCAGCCTGCTGCAGGTTCTCTTTGGTGATCAGCGTCGGCGGGTAGTCGGCCCCGGTGATGGCTTTCTTCTCGCGCACGTTGGCCACCAGCTGGCTCATCGCCGTCTGCACCGCAAAGCCCGGACGCTGGTCCGCCGTTACCGCCAGCCAGCCGTCGCGCACGCGGGCCAGCGCTTCCGGCACTGCATCAAACCCGGTCACGAGGATTTCACCCGGCTTCACGCCCTGGCTCTGCAGCGCTTCAATCGCGCCCAGCGCCATATCGTCGTTGGCGGAGAGGATCACCTGCGGGCGCTTCGGCAGCGAAGGCAGCACGCTTTCAACAATGCGCATCCCTTCCGAACGCATCCAGTTCCCGGTCTGATCGGCGACGATCTTGTATTTATCCCCGCCCGCCTTCAGGCTGTCGCGGATCCCTTTGGTGCGTTCAATATTGGAAGAGGAGCCCGGCTGACCGGTAAGGAGAATGATGTCCGCGCCGTTGGGGAATTTGGTTTTAACGAAGTCGCCAACCGCCTGGCCGCCCTTGTAGTTGTTGGCGCCGAAGTGCGGCACTTTCTTCTGGCTATCGACGGAGCGGTCGAGGGTGACGATCGGCAGTTTCGCATCCTGAATTTCATCCACCGCGCTGGAGACGGCGTTCACGTCGTTCGGGGAGACGATAAAGCCCTGCGCCCCGCGGGTGATAGCGTTTTCCAGGTCAGCCACCTGCTTCGGCGAGCTGCCCTGCCCGTCCAGCACCTGAAGCTTCACGCCCATCTCTTTTGCGGCTTTCACCGCCGTGCGCTGCATGTGAACTTCAAACGGCATGGCCAGGTTTGGCGTACTGAAAACAATTTGCTCGTTTTCGGCGAGGGCGGCCCCGGACGTCATGGCGATGAGGGCGGCTACGATCAGTTTTTTCATTATTATGTCTCTCTGTGTAGGGTTGTTGTGTTTAGAGGACGATCTCGCGCTGGCTGCGCAGCGACTCCAGCGCTTTATCCGCAAGGTACAGCGCACGTTCACCATCATCGCCGCTACAGTCAGGTACCGCTTCGCCGCGCAGGACCGCAACAAAGTGTTCCCATTCCGCGGCGTAAGCGGATTTGTAGCGCTGCAGGAAGAAGTGTTCCGGCAGCGCGCTGGTGCAGCCCTGTTTGCCGTAGTGCTGCACCTGGTTTTCAAGAATATTGCCCGCGCACAGCAGCCCTTCGGAGCCATGCAGCTCCAGGCGCTGGTCGTAGCCGTAAGATGAACGGCGGCTGTTGACGATGGTCGCCATCGCGCCGGAGGCGTATTTCAGAACGATAAACGCGGTATCGATATCCCCCGCCTCGCCAATCGCCGGATCCACCAGGTTGCTGCCCTGGGCATACACCGACACCGGCTCTTCGCCCATGATGAAGCGCGCCATGTCAAAGTCATGAATGGTCATATCGCGGAACATGCCGCCGGAAACGCGTACGTACTCAGCAGGCGGCGGGGACGGGTCGCGGGAGATGATCAGCAGCGATTCCGGTTTGCCGATGCGCCCGGCCTGCGCGTCAGTTTTCACGCGGCGAAACTGCGGGTCAAAGCGGCGGTTAAAGCCGATAAACAGCGGCACGTCGTACTCTTTAACCACTTTCAGGCAGTCGCGCACGCGGGCGAGGTCGAGGTGTACCGGCTTTTCACAGAAGATGGCCTTGCCGTGGCGGGCGGCCATTTCAATGAGGTCCGCGTGGGTGTCGGTCGCGGAGGCGATCAGCACGGCGTGAACGTTAGGGTCAGTCATCACCTCATCCAGGCTCTGCTGACGGGCCTGATACTGCGCGGCGAGACGGGTGGCAAATTCCTGATTCGGGTCAACCACGGACCAGAGCGTGGTCGCACCGTGGCTGGCGATGTTAGCTGCATGTACCTGGCCAATTCGGCCAGCGCCCAGTAAAGCAATGTTAAACATAACGGCTCCCGGTGTTGGTGAATGCTGTGAACTAACGACCCTATAAATAAAACATTTATTTCATTTTTATAAATAGTGAAAATTATGTTTTTGAGTGCGGGTTAACACTTTTGAGATGAATGAGATAAATTTTGTTATCAATCTCACAACATGGGAGGAAGTACAGAAGCGCCCCTCACCCCGGCCCTCTCCCCAAAGGGGCGAGGGAGAAAAGGCCGCACCTAACCATCCCCTCTCCCCTTTGGGGAGAGGGTTAGGGTGAGGGGAAATGAAATGAAAATTTCGTTACGGAAGGAAAACTCAATACTGGCGGGCTTTTTTCACCTGCGCCTGGGTTTGCTCAGCGGCCTCACGCACGGCAGACGACGCCGCCACCTGCGCATCACCGGTTCGCCACCAAGAGGCGTAATCGTGGGTCATGGTCTTCGGCAGCACCTTGATGTCCAGCAGCGTCGGGCCCGGATGCGCGCGTGACGCCTCCAGCGCCGCCAGCAGGCTTTGCTCATCGTTCACCCGCCACGCGCGGCAGCCGTAGCTTTGTGCGTTTTGCGCAAAGTCGACCTTCACCAGCGGCCCGTCAAGCCGCCCGGTTTCCGGGTTGCGCCGACGGTTTTCCGTACCAAAGCTGCCCATGCCGTGCCCCATCTGCAGGTTGTTAATGCAGCCGAAGCTTGCGTTATCAAACAGCAGAACGGTGACCTTAATCCCCTCCTGAACGGCGGTTTGCAGCTCGGAGTGCAGCATCATGTAGGAGCCATCCCCCACCATGGCGTACACCGGCTGTTCGGGTCTGGCGAGCTTCGCGCCGATGGCCGCCGCAATCTCGTAGCCCATGCAGGAGTAGCCGTACTCCAGGTGATAGCTGTCCGGCGTTTTGACCTGCCATAGACGCTGTAAATCGCCCGGCAGCGAACCGGCCGCGCCCACCACGATGGCGTTATCTTCAATATGCTGGTTGATCAGCCCCAGTACCCGCGTCTGGGTCAGGCGGGTGTTGAGCGTCTCGCCGTATTCCGCCAGCTGCGCATCCAGGTGCCCCGCCACCTCGGGCGCGTCGTCAGGACGCCACTGGCGATCCCACAGGCGACGGCACTCGTCGCGCCAGGCGGACTTCGCCCCGGCGATCGCCTCTCCCCAGCCGCTGCGGTAATCCCCGAGCGCGTGGGTTAATGCCTGAAGCCCGGTTTGGGCATCGGCAATCAGCGCGGTCGCGTCCAGCTTCAGGGCGTCAAACTCGGCCACGTTCAGCAGCAGAAATTCGACGTCCGGGTGGGAAAAGAGCGCCTTGGAGCCGGTGGTAAAATCGGTAAGACGCGTGCCGATGCCAATCACTAAATCCGCCTGTGGCGCGAGCTGGTTGGCGGCCATTCCCCCCGTCACTCCTACGCCGCCCAGGTTAAGTGGGTGGTCACTTACCAGCGCCCCCTTTCCGGCCTGGGTTTCGGCAAACGGCAGCCGCAGCGTCTCGACAAATTCGCGAAATGCCTCATGCGCGCCGGAATAGCGCACGCCGCCGCCGCACACCACCAGCGGACGACGCTTGCGAGCGATCAGCGCCCGCGCCTGCGCCAGACGCTGCGGATCGGGGGGACGGCGCTCGATGTGGTGCACGCGACGCGCGAAGAAGCTCAGCGGGTAATCCCAGGCTTCTCCCTGCACGTCCTGCGGCAGGCAAATGGTCACCGCGCCGGTATTCGCGGGGTCAGTAAGCGTTCGCATCGCGCTTAGCATCGCGCTCATCAGCTGTTCCGGCCGGTTGATGCGGTCCCAGTAGCGGGAGACCGGGCGGAAGCAGTCATTGGTGCTGATGCTGAGATCGTGATACTGCTCGATCTGCTGCAGCACCGGGTCCGGCTGGCGGCTGGCATAGATATCGCCCGGCAGCAGCAGCAGCGGGATACGGTTCGCCGTGGCGGTGGCCGCGGCGGTTACCATATTGGCGGCACCCGGCCCGACGGAGGAGGTGACGGCAAAAATGCGCTGACGGCGGTGCTGTTTGGCGAATCCCGTCGCCATATGGGCGATACCCTGCTCGTTGCAGCCCTGCATCACCTGCAGATGGCCCGGATCCTGCTCCAGCGCCTGGCCGATACCCAGCACGTTACCGTGCCCAAAGATGGTGGCGACGCCCTCCACGAAGGGCGTTTCGTTGCCGTCCACGCTGACGTACTGTTGATTCAGGAACCGGACCAGCGCCTGGGCCATGGTCATACGTTCGGTTTGCATAAAACCTCCTGTCAGCCCAGCGTCGGCATGGAGAACGCAGCGCCTGTCTCCTGCTGCATTTCCGGCCAGCGCGCGGTGATGGTTTTCATTCGGGTGTAGAAGCGCACGCCGTCGCTGCCGTGGACGTTGAGCGCGCCAAAGATGGAACGCTTCCAGCCGCCGAAGCTGTGGAACGCCATCGGCACCGGGATCGGCACGTTGACCCCCACCATGCCCGCCTGCACCTCTTCGCAGAAGCGGCGCGCGCAGCCGCCGTCGCGGGTGAAGATCGCCGAGCCATTACCATATTCATGGCGGTTAATCAGATCCACCGCGCTGGCGTAATCTGCTACGCGCACCACAGAAAGCACCGGGCCGAAAATTTCTTCTTTATAGATGGTCATCTCCGGGGTGACGTTATCGAACAGCGTCGGCCCAACGAAGTAGCCCTGCTCGTGGCCCTTCACGCTGAAGCCGCGACCGTCCACGCACAGTTTCGCCCCCTGCGCTTCCCCACTGTCGATGTAGCCCAGCACCTTGCTGCGGTGCACGGAGGAGATAAGCGGCCCCATTTCGTTTTCCGGCGACTGGTCCAGGCCCGGCCCGACGCGCAGCGCGGCAATCTGTTTTTCCAGCCGGGCGCAGAGGTCATCGGCGGTTTTATCCCCTACCGCCAGCACCACCGAGAGCGCCATGCAGCGTTCCCCCGCCGCGCCGTAGGCCGCGCCCATGATGGCGTTGGTCGCCATCTCCATATCGGCGTCCGGCATGAGAATGCAGTGGTTTTTCGCACCGCCCAGCGCCTGACAGCGCTTACCGTGGGCGGACGCGGTCTGGTAAATGTATTCCGCAATTGGCGTGGAGCCGACAAAGCTCACCGCCTGCACGCGCGGGTCGGTCAGGAGCACGTCAACGGACTCCTTATCGCCCTGCACCACGTTGAACACGCCGTCCGGCAGGCCGGCCTCTTTCAGCAGCTGCGCGAGCGCCAGTGCCAGCGAAGGGTCTTTTTCCGACGGTTTCAGCACGAAGGTGTTGCCGGTCGCCAGCGCAATCGGGAACATCCACATCGGCACCATCGCCGGGAAGTTAAACGGCGTGATCCCGGCGCAAACGCCGAGCGGCTGCATCAGCGAGTGGCTGTCGACGCCGGTACCGACGTTCGCCGAGTGTTCGCCCTTTTGCAGGTGCGGGATGCCGCAGGCAAACTCCACCACTTCCAGGCCGCGCGTCAGTTCGCCCACCGCGTCGGAGAAGACCTTGCCGTGCTCTTCGCTGATGATGCGGGCCAGGCGATCCATATTCTCTTCCAGCAGCGCCTTGAAGCGGAACATCACACGCGCGCGCTTAAGCGGAGCATGGCGCGCCCACGCCGGAAACGCCTGCTGCGCGGCGGCAATCGCCTGTTCGGTTTCCTGCGCCGTACTCATCACCACCTGGCGGATCTGCTCGCCGGTAGCCGGGTTGAAGATCGCCTGAACGCGCTGGCCTGAACCGGTGACACATTCGCCGTGAATAAAATTCGCTACCGTCTCCATCCTTAACCTCTCGCTGTTGATACGTGACTGTTACCTGAACACCGTGTACTGAACACTATATATGAAACAAATATTCCATTTTAAGTTGAAATAAAATAAATGATGATTATTGTGATCAAGGATGGATTTTTATGTTAACAGCCAACAACACTGACGCAGCGTGCGCTATTAAGGAATTTCGGGCGAGGAAATGACTGAAGTTTCTGTTTCATTTTTGCTGCCAGATGGATGGCCGACATTTAAAAGACGCGGTTTTGCGTTTAGAATCATAAGACTGTATTTGGGGGATAAGATGACGACAGCAACCAGCCTGAACGAACTGCAGCAGCAAATCCGCGATCGCTACGATAGCCTGAGCAAGAGGCTGCAGCAGGTCTCCCGCTACGTGCTGGATAACACCAACAGCGTGGCCTTTGATACGGTTGCCGTCATTGCCGAGCGTGCCGACGTGCCGCCCTCGACGCTGATCCGCTTTGCCAACGCCTTTGACTTCACCGGCTTCAACGAAATGAAACAGCTGTTTCGCATGAACCTGGTAGAAGAGACAGCCAGCTACAGCGACCGCGCCCGGCTGTTCCGCGAAATGGAGAGCGAGGCCGTGCCGGAGACACCGCTCGATATCCTGCAGGAATTCGCCCGTTCAAACGCGCAGGCGCTGCAGCAGCTGGCCGCCCGCGCCGAACCGGAGATGCTGGAGCGCGCGGTACAGCTGCTGGCCGACGCCGACACCATCTACATCGCCGGGCTGCGCCGCTCCTTTAGCGTTGCCGCGTATCTGACCTACGCGCTGAGCCACCTCGAGTGTCGCCCTATCCTGCTCGACGGCATGGGCGGGATGCTGCGCGAGCAGATCAGCCGCATTAAGGCGCGCGACATCGTGGTGTCGATCAGCTTCTCGCCGTACGCGGAAGAGACAGTGATGGTGAGCGAAACCGCCGCCAGCGTCGGCGCGCGGCAGATCGTGATTACGGACAGCCAGATAAGCCCCCTGGCGACGTTCAGCGATCTCTGCTTTGTGGTGAAAGAGGCGCAGGTGGATGCGTTTCGGTCTCAGTCGGCAACGCTGTGCCTGGTGCAGTCGCTGGTGGTGGCGCTGGCGTATCGGTTGGGTGGCGGGGAGAAATAGCCCCCAATGCCGCTTGGTGGGCCGGGTAAGGTATAGCCGATACCCGGCCGCCTGAAGAGCATCAGCCAGACATTAACGGCTCCTTATCTCGGGGCAATCAGAATAACTGACGGAAGAGAGGGAATTCAGACGTTGCCCCGTAATCTGTAACACCCGCAGTAGAAGCATGATGCCGCGGCGGGTATCAGGATCGTTGAGCATGGCAAACACCTGCCGAAGCGAAATATCCCCTTCCCGGTTAATTTGCTCTCCCCACGCCATGCGTAGCGCGGTTCCCCCTTCCCAACCGACGGTTACCACATCTTCAAACACGCCAGCCAGTTTTTCGACCATCGCGCTGTCGGTCATTTCCAGCATGTCTGCTGCTAAGGCCAGCAGATCAACCAGATTATTCAGGCGATTGCCTGCCATCAGCGGGGCAAGGCTTGTAAGTAACTGTTCCTGTTCACTCATCAGAACATCCCCCTCACGACACCCCAATAGAGACCACGGTTAAAACCGTTTCGCAGCATGCCGCCAAGTTTAGTCGCAGGCATGGGCGTCACGTCATTGTGATAGTCATACACCAACGGCATACCGGCCCAGAGCCCCATCTGCGCAATGGCCTGAACCCGTCCATCATAATGGTTACCGCTTCCGGGCGGTCTGCCGTACAGCTCCGCCACAATGTTATCGGCAACGATCGGCGCCTGGTTGTGGCACGATCCCCCAGCTTTACTGATCGGGAGATCAACGGTATCGCCGATCACATACACCCCTTTCAGGCCGTAGACGCCCAGCGTTTGGTGATCCGTCGGCAGCCAGCCTTCACCGTTATGAACTTCACTGAGGCCCGTATTACGCACCGCTTCTACTGCCCTGATGGGAGGCGTTGCCATCAGGATGTCGAAGTTCTGTGAATCGCCCTCGGCGGAATAGGCAATTTTGCTGTCAGGATCGACATGGCTTAACGTAAAGCCGCGCTGGTGCTGTATTCCTTTCGCAGCAAAAATATCGCCCAGCGCCTCTCCAACCGGACGCTGCAGGAACAAACAGTTTCGCAGCAGCTGCGCGACGGTCGGATAGGTATAAACAATCTCAACCTGATTACGTACGCCGCGCTGGCGCAGATAGTCGTCAACCATCAGCGTGGTTTCAATGGGGGCGATGCCGCACTGATGGGGAACATTCGGTGTTTCCGGGAAAGAGACGGTAATAAATATTCGCCCCTTTTTAAGGGTGGAGAGTTTATGCGCTAATTGTCTTGCCGCCGCATATTGATAAAAATGGTCGCCCGCTTCGGCAAGGCCAGGGATTTTTTGGGGAAAAGGCGTGCAGCCGGTTGCGATAACCAGCAGGTCCCAGTCGTAATATTGCTTACTAGCACCGTACAGTCGACGCTGTTTAAAATCGAACGACTCAATCTTATCGGTAATAAATCGAATTTCCGGACTCAGTAATTGCCGTTCAGGCCGTGCCAGTTCATGGTGGTGGAAGAGGTTAAACGCGACATACATAAACGCCGGTTTGTAGTAATGCACCGCCGGAGATCAGCATCAACTCCACCTGACCGGCAGCAATTTCACGCCGTAATTTTCTGGCCAGCAGGTTGGCGACAATCGTCCCTCCCGTGCCGCCACCGACAATAATTATGCGGTTTTTCATTCCTTTATTCGCTCATAGTAGTGAATGGGAATTCACGTAACCAGACCGCTTCACTGTTACGCTCAGCTAAAGGGTAGTAATAGAGTAATATTCCTCAACACAACCTTTAACGAGAAATTTAATTTTTGATAACCACATCATCATTTATAATATATACTGCAAAATATAATTTATATTTCTATAACGTAGTCTCTTTTCATCACCATTATTCGCCAAAGAGCAGCTTTGTGTACTTTTTAGATATAGCCCCGGAGCGCTGTCCGTTCGCGCCATAATAGCGATCTTCACGGCACAGTCGTTCCTTCACATCGCAGAAAATGCCGTTGGCAAAGGTGAATTCGGTCAGATCGACATTGCTCGACGTGAACACCTCGTTTGCAGCAGCCTTCTTACCGAGATACGTCTCTGTCAACTCGCGGGATAATCCCTTGTCATTGGCGCATACATATCGGTCGCAGAGCACGCCCGATACTGGCGACTTGAGCCTGGCGGGAGTCCTGGCCTGGGCGGACGTGGCGGACGCGGCCAGCAGCGCGGCCACAGAGCATGCGAGTATTAACTTGTTCAAGATGATAATCTCCGTTGGTTAATGAGTGCCAGCTATGCACCGGGCGCGGTGGAACCATTCATAAGGGGTGTAATATCCTGGATGGTTCTGAGTTTCAGCAGGAAACGCCCCGTTTAGCTTTTTGGTGACCTAACAGTTGTCGAAAGTTCGGCTCGGAGGCAATTGTAAGGGCCCTATCCAGGTGAGTCATGCGATTTTAGAGACCGAACGACTATGCTCTAAACAGAGTGAGCTTGTGGGGCGGGTTAGGTCTGGTGTGAGCGAGAAGCGGACATATCCTTAAAAGAAAATTTAAATCTAATGTAAAATAAAATTTAACATTTAATGGACTGGTTAACCTGGATAACTGTAAGTAATTTAATTCATCAAATAGTCTTAATAAATATTTTTTTCAAAGCTTCCCTAATAATATACACCTTGGTTGCATCAGAATATCTACCACCATGTGGTCTTGCCTTTTTGAACAACTCACTGAAAATTTCTTTGATAAAAATTTCATTAACTGTCATTTGAGTTTCTTTATTATATTTATCCATTTCCTGCTGGATTAGTCTTAACAAGCTTTCCATTTCAGAAGGTTGCTCATTCATCCATTCAATAAGCGCAGATTCATTAGCAATATCAGGGCTTTCTCTATGACATTTACTGCATAGCAGAATATAATTTGAGACATCATTACTTCCGCCTAGTGAGTGAGGGATAATATGCGCCCTCTCCAATTTTGAGGATTCGCGGCCACAGCATACACATACATTAAAATCACACGCATTATCATAGCGCGTATCATCCAAACCTCTTTGAATTCCATTGTCAATCCAGTACTGCCAGATCATTTTTTTACTTGGTGCATTTTGTCTAGGAACTACTGCCATATTACTGCTCCTCAAGAATTCAAACAGTTGATGAGAGATAAGCTGACCTGCGCCCTATAGATTAACACACTACGCTGTTAGTAACGTCCACTTCTGACACAAAGCGGAAGCTAACCGAATCGTAGGTCTGCTTTGAGCGAGGAGCGGACAATTCATTTGCTCAATGGTATAAGATCTGTTGAAGAACATTCGTCTCCAAATACATATCCTGGAATTTTCAGACCTCCAGACAAATTCCATATTATCTTGACCCAATCAATACTAACTTCAACAATCAAGTCATTGATCGAAAATAAAGCTTCGTCAGGATCTAATATGGGTACATTTGGATGTAATTTGCCCTCGATTACTTTTACATCAAAAAGTAATCGATAATCTGCTATAGCTTTGTTGAGAACATACGGGTCTGGGCCACAAAGATGAACCATGACAGAAAACATTCCGTCCTCATCCTGATTAGGGTGAATACCGACTTCGACTGACTTAGCTTTCTCTGGAAGGTTAGTCTTGATCTTAAAGATCATATTGACTGCACTTTGTGTGTAGCTTTTTAAAGTGCATTGCAACATTTCTCTATATTCAGTCTTCGTCAAACCTTACGTCTCCCTAATTTTTGCCAGTCAAGCTGATACATAAGTGGCTAAGGTTTTTAACTTTTCCCTAATCGTAATCAGCCCTAAATAATTTAGCATATTTCGTCACAACAACTTCCCCTCCTGGCACTAACCTGACAACGCCATAGCAAGAAGTGACAGGTCAGCGGTAATGATAACACCAATAAACAAAATGGTTATTTTCTTTATAACGCTAATCTTTCGTTTTGAATTGGCGCAGCATGGGATCCGGTGTAATCCATAGTTTTACCGATAAATCATCCCTCTCAAACTACCACGTTTAAACCACGCATGGTGTTGCCAGCCATGGCCCAAAAACAAGCCCGCAATCCGCGGGCTTAGAGATAATTTAGAACCTGTTAGTAGTAGACGTTTCCGGTTGGGAAATCATTCCCACTCAATGGTTTAGGAACCATCCAACATCTTGTTATCACGGAATTTTATGATAACCATTTCCAGACGATACTGTAATAAATACCGTCAAAATGATGAAATTTGTGATATTAATCATGTTGTTATGATAGTTTACAAACACGCTCTTTAAATTCGTATTATTGCCGTACAACACGCATTAGGGCTATCAGGCCATGATCAGATGCTTAAACAGCAGCTGCTGCACGTCCTGCCGATGTGCCAGGATCGCATGCGCGGTCACTAAGGTTCCGTCTACGGAATACAAAACCCGATAGCCTTCAGCGTGGTTAAACTCCCGATACTTGGCGCAGCCAATTTTCAGCAGTTCAGGGCAAATCTGGCATCCCACCGGGAACTGCCCCACTTTACTCTCAAACTGGGTGAGAATATCTGCGATAACCGGGCGCGGCTCAACACCAACACGCTTCAGGAAACCTGCTATTGTGTCGATACAGTGCTTTACCGTAAGCGTGTACTCAAAGGTCACCTGCTGTCCCATGGAAATCCCTTAATGTTGAGCGCGCTGCGTTTAATCCGCAAGGCCATCCAGCAACTGGTCTTTCGAGAACACGCGCCCTTCCACTTTATCTTTCTCTGACAGGGTAAGCAGCTTCAGTAAAGCAATGGCGTTCTCTCGTTCCTGCTGCTGGTCATAGGACTCTATAACATAAGCAGGCACACCATTTTGTGTGACCAGGATGGGTTCTGACAGATCAAGCGTTGCTGCGTTCTTTTTAACGTAGCTGATTGTCTCTACTTTCATGATTGGTCCGCCTAATGGTCATGTCTCGGTTTTAATATAGACTATATTTAGACCACCAACAAGGTCTCATGCCCCCCTGCTCTTCTGAGAAATAGGTCCAGATTAAGTACAGAGATCAATTTGTTCCTGCCGGAAGCTGATTTCCTTTATGCACTCCACAGATCCTACATGTCAGAACAAAACTACCAACACTCTGGTGATAATCTGCCTTTTGTTTATTTAATGAGCAATGGCAGAGTAAAACCCTATCCGCCAGAACCGGTGTGAAAGTGGGAAGAGAGCCATTGAGGTAGGAGAATAATGTGACCAGTCCCATTCGTCAGAATCTGTTTGAACGGGAATGTGATATGCCGCTGCTCGAAGCGCGGCATCTCGCCCTTCTGCTTCTCGGCCTCGATGCTTCCCAACCTGCAAACGCCCTACCGGAAGAACATCAGGAGAATTAACGTGTCCAGCACGATGCCATCAGCCGCACTATCAAAGCCACAGGCATGGTCAGCGCCCCTGCAAACAAACGTATGTTCTATGCCGATGAGATGCTCGCGCTGGCCTGGCGGCTTATTGATGACGAACTCACGCCGCCAGAAATTAAGGCCCGCAGCCTGAAGGCGGTGATGAAACTGTCGCGTAACAGCCGTGGCCGCAAGTGGCTGAAGACGCTCGGTGACGACGCGCTGCCGGATCTCACTGCTTCCACACAACCTTCCCAGCGTGGGATGCATAAACGCGACAAGGCTCGGGAGAATACTGCCCGACTCTGCTGGCTACTGGTTCAGCTTCTGGTTGAGGAGACTGACGGGCGTTATGGGACGTCTGATAAACCGACATCTGACCAGATACTTCGAAAGCTGAAGGCTCTGGCTCAGGAATAGGAGTTGCCGTTGGATGGGCTTGGGCGAGGAACCTTTTATGAAGTGCTGAAGATGGGAAGAAAAGGGGAGCGTAAGTAGTTGTTGCCTGGTTCCTATGTAGCGAACCGATTGAGCTCTGAAGCTTCCAAGTGTATTGTCGACTTGATTCCAGAAGTAAACATGAGAGTCTAGGAGACTCCGCTACATCAAGTAATCTTTACCAAAATACTTGGTTTCACGCAGCATCAAACTGTATAATCGATTAAAATTTTAAGAATAACTATTCCCTATAGTTAAGTGTAATTTAAGCAATGAGATTTTTATCTTAAATAAAATCTCAAAGGATCGATTTATAAATATTTCATAAGGTGATGTGGGGATGATTTGGCTTATTGTATACGGGATATCAATTTTTTCAATTGCACTAATTTATTATTTCATGGGTTGGTATAAATTAACTTATAATTCTCTAACATCTCAAGGGTTGTTTTGGGGAGCTATTTTCGTTCCATTTTTATCATTTCTATATTTTGGCTTTTTTGCGTGGAAAGGTCATTCGGTTGATATGTCATCGGAAGGGTTAAATACTTTCATTATGATAAGCAAACTTCCTTTGGGGTTACTGTCATTATCAATACCATTCGTTGCCATTATAACGAGTTTACATAGATCAATTCAAACAGCTACACAAATATCATCTACCAATACTCAAATTGAATTAATAAAAAAGAAAAACTCCTTAGATGAATTATTTTCAAGAGAGAAAAATTTTGTCGATAAATGTGTCTATATTGAAAAGCAGGTTGGAGATATCGACATTAAACTCAAAGATACTGTTAGTACTTTTAAGTTTAGCATTTCTGCGCCACATGTTTTATTTCATAAGATATACAATACAACCCCTAATAATGGTGATATT
Source organism: Enterobacter sp. RHBSTW-01064 (assembly GCF_014103035.1). NCBI lineage: Bacteria > Pseudomonadati > Pseudomonadota > Gammaproteobacteria > Enterobacterales > Enterobacteriaceae > Enterobacter > Enterobacter sp. RHBSTW-01064. Next base: position 1,124,768 of record NZ_JABXOU010000001.1, read on the forward strand.
ACATATGAGTTAACTGGTTTCGTCAATGGTAGCTTTCTTGTAGAGTTTTCAACTATAGAAGAAAATCTAAGACTCCATTATGAATGCATTGAAAAAAAAGATGGTATGGGTATTGATGATGAACTATCTCGTTTGTTTGTAATAGTCAGAGCATTATGTAGAACATTAGATTTATTATCAGTCCCTACCTGTCAAGTTCCTTATTTTTATATAAAAGGTAAAGATAACAACTTTCAGATTTGCATAAGCACAGAAGAAGAGTTAAAAATGTGGCTGAGAAAATATATAATCCTCTCAGAATCTTTATTCAGCGCTATCAATCTTTCAGGGAAATATTCTTTATTTAATATGAAAAAATACACATTTCAAGGGTTTAAACTATTCCTTTCATTTAGTCAAGGAAATATTATAAACAATTATTCAGGAGTTAACTGGGATAGTTCAGTTAATGTGTTTAAAAATCAGAATTAGTTATTCTCACCTATTTAAATATTGATGGGATATCATAATAAAATATCCCATCCAGCAGTTGCGCTTCAATATAAACATGTCACTCCAAAACAAAAAACATCTTGATAGAAAAGCCCCCTTTTGGATATATTCCAGCTCCCACCCGAGAAAACATGTGCGCTCATCGTTCACAGCAAGCTTCTTGAACACCATGTCTGGTTCACTCAGTGCCAGAAGCGGACCCTGCTTTCATTTATTTCAATTAATGAAAGCAGGTCTCTTCGGTATCTGAAACGTAACTAGTTTTATGGGTTCTAAATAAAATTATTATAGTTAGTTCAGTAGTTGTGCCATTGCTCCTCCTGATACCGTATCGATTCCTCAAGTAATCGATTAGAAAGTGCATAACGCTGACTTTTGTTAGCTTTATGAGCTAAGACGGTTAGTCGTAGAATCCTTTTCTTGATGTCCTCACTATACGCCTCAATAGTCTGGACCTCATCTAGCTTACACTCATTAATCATGCGATCAGCTTGCATTGCTGCTGGAGCGTTCGGTCGGAGTGAATAGGTCCATCCCTTACCTACTATCAAATTAGCATGGTAGTCATCGAAATAAGGATGTAGCCAGCTATAAATGCCAACTCCTGCGGGGTAACTCGCAGAGTTCCGATGATCTTGAGTTCCAAGATCTCTGTTACTTTTTTGAATGTTACAAGCATGGCACGCGAGCGAGAGATTTATATAGGTAAAAGCCCATCGTCTATAATAATCCTTTGATTTATCTAAAAAGTGCTCGATATCTTCGTAGACATTGCGTCGTTCGTTCAAAATAAGTCTCCGGCAGTAAATACAGCGCCCATCCTGTTGAACGCGCAAATTCAAGCGCAGCTTTTTTTTAAGGATTGATAGTGAAGAATGATTCCACTGAATTTCTCCATCAAAGAATTTTTTTAATTGGAGATAATACTCTTTCCTACGAAGTATCATACGGTTGATGTTATTTTTAATGGGGAGATGAGAAGGTCCGAGCATCATACAAGAGCCTCCCTTGCTTCCTTAATACTTTCTATAGTTAGGAACAATGGATCGTCCCGATCAAGCTGCACGTTAGTAGCAAGAAGTTCATCAGCTGCATCACGAAAAGGCTGTGGATTAGTTTGCATTTCGATCATAGCCTTGAGGCATTTTCGTACGAGAGATAAGAAGGATATGGAGCGTGGCGAGATCAGGCCAAATTGTTCCTTCAAGATCGTGTCACTTGTATTGCCAAACAATTCCGATTGAGACCATATTGAGTTTGAGCCAAGGTCAAAAATATACGTTAAGCGGTTCTTAGCACCTGCCACTATAAGTGGAGAATGAGTAGCAATAATCAATTTTGAGCCGCTTGAAACCTTAGACATTGCTATCCACATGTCCCTAATGACAGTCTGCTGCCATTTTGGATGAAGTGAGTTTTCTGGCTCATCAAAAATCACGACTGAATGATCTATTACGCTGAATGCTACCGCAAGAATGGACAGCGCGTAGCTACGTTCGCCAGAGCTTAGATCTGCAATATCGTATTTTCGTTCACCTTTGGTAAACGAAACGCCACTAACATGCACCTTGTTCTCTTTAAGTTGCTTCAATCTTGTTTTGTAACTTCGTTGCTTATGGATCGGTTGACTTAGATCAATAGTAATATCCAAATTCGGAGAAATTGCTTGAGACACAATGTCCTTAGTGTTGCGTCCTCGCCGAAATTTAAAATGGATTACGTGACCAAGTGATATCGATTCAAGGAGGCTTTTGGCTAAGGTTGCTCGTTTTTCCCAGTCAGCACAGTCACTCATAATATATTCAACGAGGCGTCTATATGGGGCAACTTCTGAGAACATATTCGAATTGGTACGTCGACCGAAGTACGCATAGGATGCATGATCGTGTCGTGGGAATTTATCAAGAACAGTACCGGACAAGCAGATGAGTCGGCTAATTTCATCAGAGCTACAACGAATATTCTCTAAATAATTATCTGTCATTAGTGCCAACGCACGTGTTTTACCGGAACCGTTTGGGCCAGTAAAAATGAAAATCTGGCCATCATTAGGCAATTGTAATGAGTGTGTTGAGTCCAAAGTTTTTCCTTTATCAGATGCTAAATTTTCCAATGACTTTCTGCGCAATCATAAAAAAGAGATTGTTTAGCATAGCCATCCCACTCAATAACTGTCGTCTTTATCCGTAATAACTTTTATAGCAAATCTTTATTAACGGTGTATGGACTTGATGTCCTTGAGCATTTTCTACATTAGTTAATACATCATGATTTTTCTAATATCAATACCCTCATTAGTTGCTATAACGGCAGTGACCTCCGCTTCGCTCAGAGCTAACAGTGAGATAGCGATAGCTATTGTGAAGTGTTTGTAGTCGTGCGTTGCCATTCGTTAACCTCAGCTTGTAGAATTCTGATTGGGCAAGAGAAATATAAAATTTTTCATTTTCAATTAATTATTGAAAAATCATCATTTCTGGTAGCAAAAACTTATTCCCGGACTCATTACTTTCTACCCGGACTCCACTTTTTCATCCGGACCTATACCTCCCCTCCCGGTTCCGCGCTATAACCGCTCCGACACTCTGTTCCCGTGAGGTGCAATCATGAAAACCCGTGCTGACAGTAACGATGCTTTTCCCGAAAGCGGTAACGTGCGTATGCGGCAGGTGGTCCAGTTTCTGGCGATGAGCGAATCGTCGGTTTACCGCCTGATTAAAAACACCGACTTTCCCCGCCCCGTCCATTTGTAGATTTTTTCCTGCGGTTTAAGTCTTTTAAGCTGGATATCGGCAAGCATACGCCCTCCGGAAATACCGTCAGAATTGACTAATTACTATACGTATTGACTAAAGAGGACTGTCTACTTTTTCGACGATTACGTCAAATTTACCGTCAGGAACTGTGCGCTACATAGAAAATTCATGAATGCACACAAATAAAAACCCCCTGTAAAAACAGAGGGTTGATTGAAGTTTTACCTGTTCATGAAAGCTCAGGAAGGGTTATCGGCTTATTCCCACTCAATCGTAGCCGGTGGCTTGCCGCTGATGTCATACACCACGCGGGAAATACCGTTCACTTCGTTGATAATGCGGTTAGACACGCGGCCTAAGAAGTCATACGGCAGGTGCGCCCAGTGCGCGGTCATGAAGTCGATGGTTTCCACCGCACGCAGGGAAACAACCCAGTCGTACTTACGGCCATCGCCCATCACGCCGACGGAGCGAACCGGCAGGAACACGGTGAACGCCTGGCTCACTTTGTTGTACAGGTCAGCTTTGTGCAGCTCTTCGATGAAGATAGCGTCCGCGCGACGCAGCAGGTCGCAGTACTCTTTCTTCACTTCGCCCAGCACGCGCACGCCCAGACCCGGACCCGGGAACGGATGACGGTAGAGCATGTCGTACGGCAGACCCAGTTCCAGACCGATCTTACGCACTTCGTCTTTGAACAGCTCGCGCAGCGGTTCAACCAGGCCCATCTTCATCTCTTTCGGCAGGCCGCCCACGTTGTGGTGAGATTTGATGACGTGTGCTTTACCGGTGGCGGAGGCCGCAGACTCGATCACGTCAGGGTAGATGGTGCCCTGCGCCAGCCATTTCACATCTTCCAGCTTCAGCGCTTCTTCGTCGAACACTTCTACGAACACGCGGCCGATGATTTTACGCTTGGCTTCTGGATCGTTCTCGCCTTTCAGCGCGTCCAGGAAGCGCTGCTCGCCTTCCACGTGAACGATGTTCAGACCGAAGTGGTCGCCGAACATGTCCATGACCTGCTGGGCTTCATTCAGACGCAGCAGACCGTTGTCCACGAAGACGCAGGTCAGGTTTTTGCCGATGGCGCGGTGCAGCAGCATCGCGGTTACGGAGGAGTCCACGCCGCCGGAGAGGCCGAGGATCACTTTGTCATTGCCAACCTGCTGGCGGATACGCTCAACGGCGTCGTCGATGATTTTTGCCGGGGTCCACAGGGCTTCACACTGGCAGATGTCACGCACGAAGCGCTCCAGCATGCGCATACCTTGACGGGTGTGGGTCACTTCCGGGTGGAACTGCACGCCGTAGAAGCGTTTTTCTTCGTTCGCCATGATGGCGAACGGGCAGCTTTCGGTGCTGGCAACGGTCACGAAGTCAGACGGGATGGCGGTGACTTTGTCGCCGTGGCTCATCCACACGTCCAGCAGCGGTTTGCCGTCTGCGGTCAGGGAGTCTTCGATACCGCGCACCAGCGCGCTGTCGGTGACCACTTCTACCTGCGCGTAGCCAAACTCGCGCTCGTTAGAGCCTTCTACGTGGCCGCCCAGCTGCATTGCCATGGTCTGCATACCGTAGCAGACGCCGAATACCGGCACGCCAGCTTCGAACACGTACTGCGGCGCGCGCGGGCTGTTCTCTTCGGTAGTGCTTTCCGGGCCGCCGGACAGGATGATGCCGCTTGGATTGAATTCGCGAATCTGTGCTTCCGTGACATCCCATGCCCACAGCTCACAGTAAACTCCCAGTTCACGTACGCGACGCGCCACCAGCTGAGTGTACTGAGAACCGAAGTCCAGGATGAGAATGCGATGTTTATGAATGTTTTCCGTCATTGACGCTAATTCCGAGGCAAGTGAAACAAAAACAGAGCGCCCGGCAGAAGCCGGGCGCGGAAACTTATCAGGAGCCCAGACGGTAGTTCGGGGACTCTTTGGTGATCGTCACGTCGTGAACGTGGCTCTCCTGGATACCCGCACCGCTGATGCGTACGAATTCCGCTTTGGTACGCAGCAGGTCAATGGTACCACAGCCGGTCAGACCCATACAGGAGCGCAGGCCGCCCATCTGCTGGTGAATGATCTCTTTAAGACGGCCTTTATAGGCAACTCGACCTTCGATACCTTCCGGCACCAGTTTGTCAGCGGCGTTATCGGTCTGGAAGTAACGGTCAGAGGAACCTTTGGACATCGCGCCCAGAGAGCCCATGCCGCGGTAAGACTTGTAAGAACGGCCCTGGAAGAGTTCGATTTCGCCCGGGGATTCTTCGGTACCGGCCAGCATGGAGCCAACCATTACGGCAGCGGCGCCCGCGGCGATCGCTTTGGCGATGTCGCCAGAGAAGCGGATACCGCCGTCAGCGATAACCGGAATACCGGTGCCTTCCAGCGCTTCAACCGCGTCAGACACGGCGGTGATCTGCGGAACACCCACGCCGGTCACGATACGCGTAGTACAGATGGAGCCAGGGCCGATACCCACTTTCACCGCGCTGCAGCCAGCGTCAGCCAGCGCGCGAGCGCCTGCGCCAGTGGCCACGTTACCGCCGATGATCTGCAGGTCAGGGTATTTGGCACGGGTATCACGAATACGTTGCAGAACGCCTTCAGAGTGGCCGTGAGAGGAGTCAATCAGCAGGACGTCAACGCCCGCAGCAACCAGCGCGTCAACGCGCTCTTCGTTACCGGCACCTGCGCCAACCGCAGCGCCGACGCGCAGACGGCCATGCTCGTCTTTACAGGCGTTAGGCTTACGTTCTGCTTTCTGGAAATCTTTAACGGTGATCATGCCGCGCAGGTGGAAACTGCTGTCGACGACCAGCGCTTTTTCAACGCGTTTTTCGTGCATTTTTGCCAGCACCACGTCGCGAGTTTCACCTTCGCGAACGGTAACCAGACGCTCTTTCGGCGTCATGTAGACGCTGACAGGCTGATTAAGGTCAGTCACGAAACGCACGTCACGGCCGGTGATGATACCAACCAGTTCGTTTTCTTCGGTCACAACCGGGTAACCGGCGAAGCCGTTACGTTCGGTCAGGGCCTTCACTTCGTGCAGCGTGGTGGTTGGCAGAACGGTCTGTGGGTCAGACACGATGCCGGATTCATGTTTCTTCACGCGGCGAACTTCTTCCGCCTGACGTTCGATTGACATGTTTTTGTGAATAAAGCCAATGCCACCTTCCTGTGCCAGGGCGATAGCCAGGCGCGCTTCAGTCACGGTGTCCATTGCCGCAGAGAGCATAGGAATGTTCAGGCGAATGGTTTTCGTCAACTGCGTGCTGAGATCGGCAGTATTCGGCAGAACGGTGGAATGAGCGGGAACGAGGAGGACGTCGTCAAACGTCAGTGCTTCTTTAGCGATACGTAGCATGGGCAATATCTCTGACCTGGGTGGTTAAATATTGCCGTGGCATTATACAGAGCGTAACCGATTGCATCTACACTTTTTTGAAAAAAATGCTTGCGATCGCCCCTCAGCAGGTTACTATCGACTGAATAACTTGCTGATTTAGAATTTGATCCCGCTCACATGTTATCCTCTCAATCCCCCTCAATTTATACTGTCAGCCGCCTTAATCAGACGGTGCGTTTGCTGCTTGAGCAGGAAATGGGGCAGGTCTGGATCAGCGGTGAGATCTCTAACTTCACGCAGCCCTCCTCCGGACACTGGTACTTTACCTTAAAAGACGACACCGCCCAGGTACGCTGCGCGATGTTCCGCAACAGCAACCGCCGCGTGACGTTCCGCCCTCAGCACGGCCAGCAGGTTCTGGTTCGCGCCAATATCACCCTGTACGAGCCGCGCGGCGATTATCAAATCATCGTCGAAAGCATGCAGCCTGCGGGTGAAGGTTTGCTGCAGCAAAAATACGAACAGCTTAAAGCCAAACTCTCTGCCGAGGGACTGTTCGATCAGCAGTTCAAGAAACCGCTGCCCTCTCCTGCCCACTGCGTTGGGGTGATCACCTCGAAAACCGGTGCAGCGCTGCACGATATTTTGCACGTGCTGAAGCGTCGTGACCCTTCCCTGCCCGTCATCATCTATCCGACCGCCGTTCAGGGTGACGATGCTCCGGGCCAGATTGTGCGCGCCATTGAACTGGCGAACGCGCGCCGGGAGTGCGACGTGTTAATTGTCGGGCGAGGCGGCGGCTCGCTGGAAGATCTGTGGAGCTTTAACGACGAGCGCGTGGCGCGGGCAATCTTTGCAAGCCTTATCCCCGTAGTGAGCGCCGTCGGCCACGAAACGGACGTAACGATAGCGGATTTTGTCGCGGATCTGCGCGCGCCTACGCCGTCCGCGGCAGCGGAAGTGGTCAGCCGCAACCAGCTGGAGCTGCTGCGTCAGATTCAGAACGGCCAGCAGCGTCTTGAGATGGCGATGGACTACTTCCTTGCCAACCGTACCCGCCGCTTTACCCAGCTTCATCATCGACTTCAGCAGCAGCATCCTCAGCTGCGTCTGGCGCGCCAGCAGACCGTGCTGGATCGTCTGCGTCAGCGCATGAGCGTTGCGGTGGACGCGCAGCTTAAGCGCACGGTATCGCGCCAGCAGCGCGTGACGCAGCGCCTGAACCAGCAGAACCCGCAGCCGAAAATTTATCGCGCGCAAACGCGGATTCAGCAGCTCGAGTATCGTCTGGCAGAGACTGTCCGCGCCCGATTGAGCACCACCCGCGAACGTTTTGGCAATGCCGTAACCCATCTTGAAGCGGTCAGCCCCCTCTCCACGCTGGCGCGCGGCTATAGCGTGACGACGGCGACGGACGGCAAAGTGCTGAAGCAAACCAAACAGGTGAAAGCCGGCGATGTGCTGACGACGCGTCTTTCAGACGGCTGGGTAGAAAGCGAAGTGAAATCAATTAAACCGGTGAAAAAGACGCGTCAGCGTAAAACCGGATAATTCTTCGCCGGTTACTTACTATACTGCTGCTATTCCCTTTTTTAATAAGGAGAGCAGCATGCCCCATCTTCATAGCGTTATTCCCCCTTATATTCTTCGTCGTATTATCGAAAGCGGTTCCGAGCCGCAGCAGCGCTGTGCCCGTCAGACCTTAACCCACGTCCAGACGCTGATGGCCCACATGCCCGGCAAACCCGCCGCGCCGCACGTGAATAAAGCCGGACAGCTGGAGCGCGATATTTACGACGCGAAGCAGACCCAGGAGCTGCCGGGTACGCAGGTGCGTTACGAAGGCCAGCCGTCGAACGGCGATGTGGCGGTGGATGAAGCCTACGATTATTTGGGTATTACCCATGATTTCTTCTGGAAAGAATATCAGCGTGATTCGCTCGATAATAAAGGGCTTATTTTGACCGGCACCGTACATTACGGCCGGGAATATCAGAACGCCTTCTGGAACGGTCAGCAGATGGTATTCGGCGACGGGGACGGGGAAATATTTAACCGCTTTACCATCGCCATCGACGTGGTGGCGCACGAGCTGAGCCACGGTGTGACTGAGACCGAAGCCGGGCTTATCTATTTTGAACAGTCGGGCGCGCTGAACGAGTCTCTGTCAGACGTGTTTGGCGCGCTGGTCAAACAGTACCATCTGAAGCAAACCGCCGATAACGCTGACTGGCTGATTGGCGAAGGGCTGCTGGCGAAAGGGATCAACGGCAAAGGGCTGCGCTCAATGTCTGAACCCGGCACCGCCTATGACGATCCTCTGCTCGGCAAAGACCCGCAGCCTGCGCACATGAAAGATTTCATTAAAACACGCGAGGATAACGGCGGCGTGCACCTGAACTCCGGCATCCCCAACCGGGCATTTTATCTGGCTGCGACGGCGATCGGCGGCTACGCCTGGGAAAAAGCGGGTTATGCCTGGTACGACACGGTTTGCGATCGCAATCTGGCGCAGGATGCAGATTTTGAGGCCTTCGCAAAACTGACGATCGCGCACGGAGAGAAACGCTCCGGCGGCGACACTGGTGCGGCCATTAAGCAAGCTTGGGAACAGGTGGGAGTGTTGTAAATGCAGGTTCCGGAACTGACGGATGACGCCGTGGTTGAGCTGGCCCGGGAAGGCGGCGTCGCTTTTATTCCCAAACTGAGCGGGCAGCGCACCATCGCGCTCTCCTCGCTCAATGAGGCCCAGCGCCAGCGCCTGGTGAGCATCCTGGAGCAGGCTTTTCCACGCGGCCAGCCGCCAGGGCAAGCCTCTTCACCCGGCAGCGGCGACCAGCGCTATTTCCGCATCCAGATTATCTGGACCGGGCAAAATCAGGCACATTACGCCGATATCATCGTGCTGGTGCCCGAGCAGGAAGCGCCCGAGTCGCTGGTCGAACTGTGGCAGAAAGGCGAAGGCTGCGTGTGCGATTAACCTTCAGCCCGAACAAACTCCACACGTTTTTTAGAGATAAGACCGTGGCCGTTCTGGCAGAAATAGTCCACCGCGCCGCAGGCTTTTAATACCTGGAGTGGCTGATGGCACTCCGGGCAGCGGGCTTCAAGCGCAATATCCTTATTACAGCTTTCGCAGTGCGCCACGCCGTTCTGTGGCTCCAGCGGTGTCTGGCATTCCGGGCAGGTAATCGTCATGATGGCTCCTTTAAAGCGTTCAGGTCTGCAATAATTTTACCACGTTACGTTCAGTGCGGGCCACGCAGCTGCTGCTGTAACGCCAGCAGCAGCGTCACTTCCTCGATCCTGCGGCGCGTCGTGCGGCTCACCTCGTGCTGATCCCGTTCAAAAAGGCTGTTGGCGCCCAGAATATGCTCTGCAAGACAGTGCTCATAGATCGTGCCGGGAATGTTCCAGCGTTGAAGCGTGTCGCCGTTTATCAGCTCAAGCACATCTTCTGCGCCGTGCCGGTCGTAACTGATGGTCCGCCCGTCGCGCAACCAGATCCGTAAGCCTTTTTGCCCGCCCGCGGGTCCAGCGTATTTGTTAAGCCAGATATCCACCGGCACGCCGCTGATTTTCCCCTGAAGGTGCGCTTCGCCTTCCGCCGTGGTCAGGTCGCCTTTCGCGATATCGCGCCCCAGGCGGTCTTTAGCCGTGACCACCTGCAACGTCATCTCATCATTCCCGCCCAGATAGCGCACCGTTTCGCGCAGCATCGCCAGCACGTGCGTACCGATATCCAGAATCACGCCATCAGGGTGGCGAAGCGTACGCGCGTCCGGCTCACCCGTGGCAAAGTTAAGCGCGATGGGCTCCCCTGCGGCGTTATATCCGCTCGGCTCCTGCAAAAAACCGTCGATTTTGATGATGTCAGAGACATTGCCAACCAGCGACCGCTTCACCGTTTCGATGCGCGCCATCCAGTGATCGAGCGCCAGCACGCGGGAGGCGGCGTCGGTGCTCGCCAGCAGCGCGTTGAGTTTTTCTGTTTGGGGAAGCGTGGCGACAATCGGTTTTTCAACCACGATGCGGGAAACCGATGAGGCGAGAGCCTGTTCAAGCACCTCAAGATGGTGCAGCGACGAGGTGGTAATAAACAGGGTATCAAGCGGCTGGGAGAGAAGTTCAGACAGCGTGGCGCAGCGCGTTAGATCCGCCGGCTGTTTTACGGTCTGGATATCAAAGCCTAAACAGTGAGGGGGAGTATCAAAAAGTTTTCGTATTGCGGGCAGGTAAGCTGTTTCAACGACTGCGCCAAGACCAACAAACCCTAACAGCATGCTCTTACCTCGTTGAGTGAATTGCCGGGGCATAACGCCGCCCCGGCAAGATCGAGGTTTAAGAGGCGTTAGCTGCCGGTTTAGTCTGCGCATTTTCCAGCATGCGGCGGACCGGAACAATGAGGACGATCAGTACCGCGGCACAAATCAGCAGCGCGACGGAACAGCGCGCAAAGAGATCCGGCAGCATATCCAACTGGTCGGCCTTCACGTGTCCGCCAATCAGGCCTGCAGCCAGGTTACCCAGCGCGCTGGCGCAGAACCACAGCCCCATCATCTGGCCACGCATTCTTTCCGGCGCAAGCAGCGTCATGGTCGCCAGACCAATCGGGCTCAGGCACAGCTCGCCAAGGGTGAGCATCAGAATGCTGCCCACCAGCCAGAACGGCGACACGCCCGCCCCACCGTTGCTCAGCACGTTCTGTGCCGCCAGCATCATCAGGCCAAAGCCTGCCGCCGCGCACAGAATACCAATAACAAACTTGGTGATGCTGCTCGGGCGAATGTTTTTGCTCGCGAGCTTTGGCCATGCCCAGCTGAACACCGGGGCCAGCAGGATAATAAACAGGGCGTTGATCGACTGGAACCACACCGCCGGGATTTCAAAATCACCGATCATGCGGTTAGTGTAGTCGTTGGCAAACAGGTTGAACGACGTTGGCTTTTGCTCAAACGCAGACCAGAAGAACGCGGCGGAGACCAGCAGGATAAAGCAGACCAGCAGCCTGGCGCGCTCTTTGCGATTCAGACCCGCGAAAAGGAACAGGTAGATAAAGTACAGCGCAACGGACGCGGCAATCACGTAGACCAGCACGCTGGCAACAGCCACCGGGTTAATCACAATCACGCCCTGAGCAATCAGCGTCACGATAACTGCCACGCCGACGGCCAGCGCCAGCAGCCATGCGCCCACGCCGTTGCGCTTCACCACCGGGCTGTTCCAGGTGGAGTCGAGACCGACTTCGCTGTCATAGCGTTTCATTGCCGGAACGGCAAACACGCGGAAGATAATCAGCGCCACCAGCATCCCGATACCGCCGATACCAAAGCCCCAGTGCCAGCCGTGAGTTTTAATCAGCCAGCCGGAAATCAGCGGTGCGATAAACGAGCCCATGTTGATGCCCATATAAAACAGCGAGAAACCGCCGTCACGACGCGCATCGCCTTTTTTATACAGGGTGCCGACCATTACCGAAATACAGGTCTTGAACAGGCCAGAACCGAGCACAATGAACATCAGGCCGATAAAGAACAGGTTGTCACCCATGATTGCAGAGAGCGCAATCGACAGGTGACCGAGCGCAATCAGGATCGAACCGTACCAGACGGCTCTCTGCTGACCGAGCCAGTTATCGGCCAGCCAGCCGCCCGGCAGCGCGGCCAGGTACATGGTGCCGGCAAAGATACCGACAATCGCCGAGGCGTTTTCACGCGCCAACCCCATGCCGCCGTCATAAACGGTCGCAGCCATAAACAGGATCAGTAGCGGGCGAATGCCGTAAAACGAGAAACGTTCCCACATCTCGGTGAAGAACAGTGAACCGAGTGGATACGGATGGCCGAAGAACGTTCGGCTCTCTTTTGGATTAACAGAGGATTGCATAATTCTCCCGAAAGGTATGTGTCGTGCTTGTAAACACCAGCATGTACGCCGGTCAGTTACGTATCCGACCGATTTTTTACATGTGGCGAAAAATTAGTTAACCATTTGATAACCAGACGCTAGTTTTGTCCAGTACTGAACCCTGGACTTTAAGACGAAAATTCGATGATTGTCTACTTTTCTGGATTTAAAGATGGTTGGGAGTGAATAGTGATTGACTTCACACAGGGTTAGCAATCGCTGTGAAAGCGCGAAAAAAAACCCGCGACAGAGGCGGGTTTTCATGAGATCGGCAATATTTATTTGCTTTTCTTAATGTGCTTAATCAAACGCTTACGCTTACGCATCTGGTTTGGCGTCAGGGTGTTACGCTTGTTCGCGAACGGGTTTTCCCCTTCCTTGAACTGGATACGGATCGGCGTACCCATCACGTCCAGCGATTTGCGGAAGTAGTTCATCAGATAGCGTTTGTAGGAATCCGGCAGGTCTTTCACCTGGTTGCCGTGGATCACCACGATTGGCGGGTTATAACCACCGGCGTGAGCATATTTCAGCTTCACGCGACGACCGCGCACCAGCGGCGGCTGATGGTCTTCTGCTGCCATATTCATGATGCGCGTCAGCATCGCGGTGCTCTGACGACGGGTGGAGCTGTCGTAGGCTTCACGAACGGATTCGAACAGGTTACCCACGCCGCTGCCGTGCAGCGCAGAAATAAAGTGCACGCGCGCAAAGTCGATAAAGCCCAGACGGAAGTCGAGGGTCTCTTTCACCTGCTCGCGCACTTCGTTGCTCAGGCCATCCCACTTGTTAACCACGATCACCAGTGAGCGCCCACTATTCAGAATAAAGCCGAGCAGAGAGAGATCCTGGTCGGAGATACCTTCACGCGCGTCGATGACCAGCAGCACCACGTTGGCGTCTTCAATCGCCTGCAGCGTTTTGATAACGGAGAATTTTTCCACCACGTCGGTGATTTTCCCACGCTTACGCACGCCCGCGGTGTCGATGAGGACAAACTCACGTTCATCGCGCTGCATCGGGATGTAGATACTGTCACGGGTGGTGCCCGGCATGTCGTAAACCACGACGCGCTCTTCACCCAGAATACGGTTAGTAAGCGTAGACTTACCTACGTTTGGACGACCGACGATGGCCAGCTTGATCGGCAGGTCCTGCGGGTTGAAGGTGTCTTCAGGCTCTTCTTCGCCCTCTTCACTCTCTTCGAACTGCGCCCAATATTCAGCGTCTTCGTCCACTTCTTCCGGCGGGTTTACTTCGTCAACCCACGGCAGCAGCACGGTTTCCAGCAGGCTGGTGACGCCACGGCCATGCGATGCCGCAATCGGGTAGATTTCACCCAGGCCCAGAGACCAGAAATCCGCGACGGCCTGATCGGCATCAATACCGTCAGTTTTGTTCGCCACCAGGAAAGTCGGCTTTTCGCGTGAACGCAGGTGTTTGGCAATAGCGGAGTCTGCAGGCATCAGGCCAGCGCGCGCATCCACCATAAACAGCACCACGTCTGCTTCTTCAATCGCCAGCAGAGACTGTTCCGCCATGCGGGTTTCAACGCCGTCTTCTGTGCCGTCGATACCGCCGGTATCGATACAGATGAACTCGCGTCCTTCCACCTCTGCACGACCGTACTTACGGTCACGCGTCAGCCCCGGGAAATCCGCAACCAGCGCATCACGGGTGCGTGTTAAACGGTTAAAAAGAGTGGATTTTCCAACGTTAGGGCGCCCGACAAGCGCGACCACAGGTACCATGTTTGAAGCCTCATAAAATTCAAATAAACGTCGCTTTTGCGGCGTTTTTAAAAATGTCAAAACGGCTCCTGAGTGAACAGGAGCCGTTTAGTATACTACAACCGCCGGGTAATTAACGCGTGATCGCGTACAGCGTGCCGTCTTTTGCCTGAATCAGCAGTTTACCGTCAGCGACTACCGGATCGGTCAGGAAACCAGAACCGTCAACTTTTTGCTGTGCAACAAAGCGACCGTTTTCTGGATCGATCCAGTGCATATACCCTTCGCTGTCACCGACCACCAGGCTGCCGTTGTACAGGGCTGGCGCGGTCAGCAGGCGGTGCAGCAGATCGCTCTGCGTCCACAGCGTTACGCCGCCTTCAGTGCTCAGCGCCAGCAGGCGATCGTTCTGGTCAACCATATAGATGCGGTTACCGTCAACGATGAAGTCATTCACGGAGCCCAGTTCACGTTTCCACATGATCTGGCCGCTGCGCAGATCCAGCGCGGTCAGGTTGCCGTTATACGCCAGCGTATAAACAACACCGTCAACAATGACCGGGGTGGTGTCCACGTCGCTCAGACGGTCAATTTCTGTTGAACCGGTCGCCTGGGAGATACGCTGCTGCCAAATCATCTGGCCCTGTTGCATCAGTACCGCGCTCACACGACCGTTATCACCGCCAACAATCGCAGCACCGAAAGCCGTTGCCGGGGCGGATTCGCCACGCAGAGACAGCGCTGGCATATCCAGGTTAACGGTCCATTTCACCAGGCCGTCCGCTTCGTTCAGCGCCTGCAGCTGGCCGTTGCTGGTATGGATCAGCACCAGACCATCACTCACCACAGGACGAGACAGAGACTCACCGGCAACGGTCGTTTGCCATGCAACAGAACCGTCACTGGTGTTCAGCGCATAAACCTGCGCTTTTTCGCTTCCCACGTAAACGTGACCGCCAGCGACGGTCAGGCCGCCGGAAAGCAGCGCAGGTTTACGGGAGAACCAACCGTCTTTTTCCGCCAGGTTAACGGACCAGACTTCTTTCCCGTCATCGGCGTTCACCGCTTTCACGGTACCTTTACGGTCAGCGGCATAGACCACGCTGTCCGCATACGCAGGATGCAGGTTGGAGTAGAAATCGCCAATCCCACTGCCCACGGAGACGTCCCACGCGGTGGATGGGGTAAACTGGTTTTCAACCGTTGGCAGCGGGGACATTTTTACAACATCTTCTTCGCCACTGAACAGTGAACAACCACTCAATAACGTAACAGAAAGCAGTCCTGGCAGAAGTAATTTACGCAATTGCATCGGGTCCCTCTCAGACGGACAAATTATTTATTTTCATCTGCATCATTTCGCTCAGCGCAGGTGAAGCTTTGCTATCTACGCCAGCTTGCCACGCTTTACGCGCGCCCGCTTTGTCACCTTTGCTCAGCAGTGCTTCACCGCGCAAATCAGCAACGATGGCAGCAAAACCGTCGCCTTTGATGGTATCGAGCGTTTTCAGCGCGTCATCGACTTTTTTCTGCTGAACCTGGATACGTGCCAGACGCAGGTTGATCACTGCTTTCAGGTTTTCATCGCTTGCAGCAGCAAGACCCTGTGACAGTTGTGCAGCGGCTTTATCCAGTTCGTTTTTATCAACGTACTGCTGAGCCACTTCCAGCGCGGCCAGCGCGCCGTAAGTGTTTTTGTTGTCAGCCGCAAATTTCTCCGCTGCCGTCAGCGTTTGCGGCTGGTCGGCACGAATGGCGCTAACGGTGTTTTCGTAGCTTAAAGACGAACCGCGAGCGGCATCAGCCTGATGGTTGTTCCAGTAGCGCCAGCCTACCAGCGCACCTACACCCAAAATAACCCCAACAACCAATGCTTTGCCGTTTTCAGCAAAGAAGCGTTTAATCGCGTCGACCTGGTCGTGTTCGTTCTCGTACATTTCCACGCAGTCTTTCTCCTTAGCCCAATAGAGTGCGCAAGTGCGCCGCAACGCCGTCCTGCGTTATCGTTGTTTGCTCACCAGAGCGCAGGTCTTTCACTACCACTTCGCCGTTAGCCACTTCGGACTCGCCCAGCACCAGTGCAATACTTGCGCCCCACTTATCGGCACGAGCAAACTGTTTTTTGAAGTTGCCGCCGCCATGGTTGGTCATCAGCTTAACGCCCGGCAGCGCATCGCGCACGCGTTCGGCAAGCTGCATCGCCGCAGACTGCGTATCCGCACCTGAGGCCACCAGGTATATATCGACAACGGAATCTGCTTTAAATTCCGGATTAACTGCCTGAACCAGCAAAACAAGTCGCTCAAGACCCATTGCGAAGCCAACAGCAGGTGCCGCACGACCACCCAGTTGCTCAACCAGGCCATCATAACGGCCGCCCGCACATACGGTGCCCTGCGAACCAAGGCTGGTCGTTACCCACTCAAACACGGTGCGGTTGTAGTAGTCCAGACCGCGCACCAGGCGCTGGTTCACGGTATAGGCGATGCCTGCTGCTTCAAGCAGCTTGCACAGGCCCGCGAAGTGTTCGCGAGATTCTTCATCCAGGTAGTCACCCAGCGCAGGCGCATCGTTCAGCAGTGCCTGAACATCCGCGTTTTTGGAATCCAGAACGCGCAGCGGGTTGCTGTACATGCGACGTTTGCAGTCTTCGTCCAGCTTCTCTTTATGCTGTTCCAGGAACGCCACCAGCGCATCGCGGTAGTTAGCGCGAGCTTCCAGAGAACCGATAGAGTTCAGCTCAAGGGAAACGTGATCGGCGATACCGAGGGCGCGCCACCAGCGGGCGGTCAGCATAATCAGTTCAGCGTCAATGTCCGGGCCCTGCAGACCAAAGACTTCCACACCCAACTGATTAAACTGGCGATAACGACCTTTCTGCGGACGTTCGTGGCGGAACATCGGGCCGATATACCACAGGCGCTGCTCCTGATTGTACAGAAGACCATGTTCGATGCCGGCGCGTACGCAGCCCGCCGTACCTTCCGGACGCAGGGTCAGACTGTCACCGTTGCGGTCCTCAAAGGTATACATCTCTTTTTCAACCACGTCGGTGACTTCGCCGATCGCGCGTTTGAATAACGGGGTCTGCTCTACAATCGGCAAACGGATTTCGCTGTAACCGTAGCTGCCGAGCACCTGTTTCAGTGTGCCTTCAATGCGCTGCCAGATGGCGGTTTCGCCAGGCAGATAATCGTTCATGCCGCGGATGGCTTGAATGTTTTTTGCCACGTTTATTCTCTTTCTATATACAAAAAAAACCCAAAGAATGGGTTCAATCATACATGGGAAGCGGCACGCTTCCCATCACGTTATTTTTCAACCTGCTGAACGTTGATGCGCTGCGTCTCGTCCATCATTGCGGCTTTGGCACGAATGCGTGCTTCGAGCTGATCGATCATGTCACTATTATCCAGACGATCTTTACGAACGCCATCTTCATAGAGACCACTTTTCTTGTTACCGCCGGTCACGCCCAGTGTTGACACCAGCGCTTCACCCGGACCGTTCACCACGCAGCCGATGATGGAAACGTCCATCGGGGTAATGATGTCTTCCAGGCGCTGCTCCAGCGCATTCACCGTACCAATCACGTCGAACTCCTGACGTGAGCAGGTTGGGCAGGCAATGAAGTTGATCCCACGGGCGCGGATGCGCAGTGACTTCAGGATATCGAAACCGACTTTGATCTCTTCCACCGGATCGGCCGCCAGCGAGACGCGCAGCGTATCGCCGATCCCTTCAGAGAGCAGCAGGCCCAGACCGATCGCAGACTTCACAGAACCGCTGCGCAGGCCGCCCGCTTCGGTGATCCCGAGGTGCAGAGGCTGGTCAATCTGCTTTGCCAGCAGGCGATAAGACTCTACCGCAAGGAACACGTCGGACGCTTTTACGCTAACTTTGAACTGATCGAAGTTAAGACGATCCAGATGATCGACGTGACGCATAGCGGATTCGAGCAGCGCCTGCGGCGTTGGCTCACCGTATTTTTCCTGCAGGTCTTTTTCCAGAGAACCGGCATTCACACCGATACGGATAGGAATATTTTTATCGCGGGCGCAGTCCACGACCATGCGGATGCGCTCTTCGTTACCGATGTTGCCCGGGTTAATACGCAGGCAGTCGACGCCATATTCAGCGACTTTCAGTGCAATGCGGTAGTCGAAGTGAATATCAGCCACCAGCGGAACGCTGACCTGCTGCTTGATGAGTTTGAACGCTTCGGCGGCATCCATCGTTGGGACGGAGACGCGAACAATGTCCGCGCCTACGCGTTCTAATGCTTTGATCTGATTGACCGTTGCTTCCACATCCGTGGTGCGCGTATTGGTCATCGACTGGACGGCGATGGGTGCCCCGTCCCCGATTGGCACATTCCCAACGTAAATCCGTTTCGATTTTCTACGTTGAATCGGAGCCTGGTTATGCATGAAAAATCTCCCGCGTTGCCCGTCTGTTACTGTGCTGCTGATTGTTCGGCATTAACGGTAAGACGCGCAACCTGGTTAGTTCTGATAAAGCGGCTCAGGTCGACAGGTTTTCCTTGATACTGGATCTGTACCGCTGCCGGAGCGCCGATTTTAAGTTTGTAAGGTGCCTGACCCGTTAGGTTTAACGTGCCATCTTTACGCTGCAGGCCGCTGAACAGCTTTTTGCCTGTTGCGTCAGTCACTTCCAGCCAGCAATCTGCGGTGAAGTTCATCACCAGCGCGTTAGGATCGACTGCTGGTGTCGCAGTGGCTGCCGGGTCGGTAGGCAGTGGTGCCGCAGCCGTATTATCCGCTGAAGCCGTCGCCGCAGGGGCAGTGTCCACATTAGCCTGTGAAGGAGAAACAACCGCGTTCTGATCCTGCGGCTGCGTGGCTGGCGCGGCGTCAGGCGTGGTGGCCGGAGCCTGAGCGGTATCGGTCGCAGCTGTTTGCGGTTCACTGGACGGTGCCGCGCTGTCCGTGTTCAACGGCACGCTCTGCGCGTTGTCATTACCGGATTGATTAAGCTCGGCAGAAGACTGATCGGCCATCGTAGTGATCTCTTCCTGCTGCGCCTTGTGGTTTTGCCACCACCATGCGCCCGTCAGGCCAATCACCACAAACAGCACCAGCCAGGTAAAGCTCATCAGCCAGCCGTCACGTTTTTTACGGCGTTTCCCCAGGGAGAAGGTCTGCATCGGCGCAACTTTTGCTGCACGGACCGGTGCCTGCTTCTCCATCATTGGCAGTAATTCTTCTTCGGGGATATGCACCAGTTTTGCGTAAGAGCGGATATAGCCGCGCAAAAATGTTGAAGCCAGATCGGCAGGTGCCTTATCTTCTTCAATATCGCGAACCGTGGAAACCTTCAGGCACAAGCGTTCTGCAACGGCTTGCTGGCTGAGTCCGAGTTGTTCACGGGCGTTGCGAAGACGAACGCCAGTGGAGAGTGCTTCATTTTGGTCGTGAGTGGCTTCAGTATTCATTCGCTACAACTACTGGTACGTGAAAAATAAGGGTTCAGGTGCCGGTGAGTCACAATGCCACCCGCACCGCGAAACTTCTGGTCAGTTAACCTTGAACAGACAGTATAAGACTGTCAGCCGGTAGATGACAGTGCAGCTCTGCCCGCCTGGCTAAACTGTTGTTACGTCGTTACATACTGCCCGAAAGTCATATGAAACGCACCGTAATTATTAATCAAACATCACGAATCTGACTGATTATTCAGTAAGATTATGCTTCACGGCGCAGATCATGCGCCGTGACTGCATAATAATCAAACAGCTTTGACCGCGATTGTCTCACCCTGCATGCGTTTACGCAGCGTACGTTTGGTACGGTCAATCACATCACCCGCCAGCTGTCCGCATGCGGCATCGATATCATCACCACGCGTTTTACGCACGATAGTGGTGAATCCATACTCCATCAGCACTTTCGAGAAACGATCGATACGGCTGTTCGAGCTACGGCCATAAGGCGCGCCCGGGAACGGGTTCCATGGGATCAGGTTAATCTTGCACGGCGTATCTTTCAGCAATTCTGCCAGCTCATGCGCATGCTCGGTACCGTCGTTGACGTGATCAAGCATCACATACTCGATGGTGACGCGGCCCTGGTTGGCATTGGATTTCTCCAGATAGCGGCGCACGCCAGCCAGGAAGGTTTCGATATTGTACTTTTTGTTGATCGGCACAATTTCGTCACGGATCGCATCGTTTGGCGCGTGCAGGGAGATCGCCAGCGCAACGTCAATCATATCGCCCAGCTTGTCCAGCGCAGGCACTACGCCTGAAGTAGACAGCGTGACGCGGCGTTTAGACAGACCAAAACCGAAGTCGTCGAGCATGATTTCCATCGCCGGAACCACGTTGGTCAGGTTCAGCAGTGGCTCACCCATCCCCATCATCACTACGTTGGTGATTGGGCGGGTACCGGTCACTTTCGCTGCACCCACGATTTTTGCCGCACGCCACACCTGGCCGATAATTTCAGACACGCGCAGGTTACGGTTAAAGCCTTGCTGCGCGGTAGAACAGAATTTGCACTCCAGCGCACATCCTACCTGAGAAGAGACGCACAGCGTGGCGCGGTCATCTTCAGGAATATAGACAGTCTCAACGCGCTGATCGCCGACAGCAATGGCCCATTTGATGGTGCCGTCAGACGAGCGCTGCTCTTCCACCACTTCCGGTGCGCGGATTTCAGCCACTTCTTTGAGCTTGTTGCGCAGGACCTTGTTGATGTCTGTCATGTCATCAAAGTTGTCGCTGCAATAGTGGTACATCCATTTCATCACCTGGTCGGCACGAAACGGTTTCTCACCCATATCTTTGAAGAACTCGCGCATCTGCTGACGGTTCAGATCCAGCAGGTTGATTTTTCCATTTTTATTTGGAACCGCAGGAATGGCGACTTCGGAGGTATTCACTAATTCAGACATAATTTTATCCGGCCTCGTTGTTACACGTTATGGCCCGTGGAGGGTTGAAAAGAAACGCCCCGGAAAGCGGTCTGCTCGTCCGGGGCGTTGCATTGTACAAAGTCTGACGCAGGGATGCCACGTTTGCACGCGGCATTTACGAAAATATTAACGAGTGCGAGCGCACACTTCGCCTTCTGCGAAGAAGAATGCGATTTCACGCGCGGCAGATTCAACGGAATCAGAACCGTGGGTGCCGTTCTCGGTGAAGCTGTCTGCGTAATCAGCGCGCAGCGTACCCGCCAGCGCGTTGTCCGGGTTGGTTGCACCCAGCAGATCGCGGTGACGCTGAACTGCGTTTTCGCCTTCCAGTACGGATACCACGATTGGGCCGGAGGTCATGAACTCTACCAGGCCGTCAAAGAATGGGCGACCTTCGTGCTCAGCGTAGAAACCGCGAGCCTGTTCAACGGTCAGGTGCAGCATTTTGGTGCCAACGATCTTAAACCCTGCTGATTCAAAGCGAGCGAAGATGCTGCCAATAACGTTTTTTGCCACCGCGTTTGGCTTGATGATGGAAAAAGTACGTTCAATAGCCATGATAACCTCTGTCAATGTTCTGTTGTTTTGCATACCTGAGTATGGTGTGGCGCGGATTATAAAGAGCAATAGCGCCATTGCCTATGGTTCTGCATAACATTTTTTTAAAATGAGACGAAGATTAGCAACAGGTCGAATTTCGCATACCGTAATGATGGTGTAAACAGAGCGGGCAATGCTTTTCATCAGACGTAAATGACCAGAAATGACGGTGACACGTCTGGCAAACTGCCTCAAATGCTGGAGTGGCGATGCTTTTCGCTATCCCCTCCATATGCGTCACGTTTATCGCGTCATGTTGGCATACCGCTTCGCACCCTTCACAGCCGGTACAGCGCCCGGTTTCCACGACCAGTTCAGCGTTCTCAAACCGAATCGCGTTTTCCGTACAGCTTCGCCAGCACGCGCCGCACAGTACGCAGGTTTCGGCATCGAGAGTTATCTCTGCCTCGCTAAACGCAGAAAACGCCCTGCGCAGTTCATGCTGACCGGGCACGACGCTACAGGCCCGGACATCCTCACGGGGAACGTGCATCAGCGCACGCCGGGCGGTATTAATCTCGTTGACGGGTATATGTTTAAACGCCCACGCAGCTTCACCGCGTCGACGAAGCGCCAGATTCAGCCGGGCAATCGCCAGCAACCAGTCAGGATTCTGCTCCGCGTCGATACTGATAAAACGAACGCGGTGCTGCGCGTGCAACAGCAGAAGCTCATTCATCCCTGGCGCACGGTCAGTAAACGTCCCAACAAGCGTATCGCCACACAGAAAGCGTTTTCGCGGCGTGATGCCGGTGATGGCCTCAGCGGGGCAGACGAACAGGCAGTCACCGCATTCAATACAGCGGCTGTCATCAACCGAGACGCCTGAGTCGGTAAAAGAAAAAGCCTGCACAGGACAGACGTCCGCGCAGGCGAGGCAGGAAGAGTGGCGAAAACGGCGACGGACGCACGCATGCGTCACGTCCATCGCCGGGGCAAAGGTCAATCCGCCCATCAGCCAATACTGAAGAAAACGAAGCGCAGCATCAGCTCACCGACAATCAGCAATGCGCTTCCCAGCAGCATGGGAGATCGCGTCGCTTTCAGACCGCCCGCAGCAAAGCACAGCATACCCGCAACGGATACGCACCAGCTCAGCAGATGCACGGTTCGAAGTTGCTCCAGCATCTGTAGCGGTGCGTGAGGGAACGTCACTACGGTGTTGTCCAAAGCCGTAATATCTGCCAGCCAGACGGGCTGCATCACCAGACGCACAAGCACCAGCAGCGTGATAATGACAACCGCCGCACGCACGGTAGTCTGGGAACGCGTCCCAACGGCCATGCAGGCTGAACCGATAATCCCCACCGAACCGATAAACAGCACCAGAGTGTTAACGTGCTGCCATGTCACCACGGATGCATGCATGTAGATCTGCGCCATGCAGAACACATCGACTAAACCAACCAGACCTGCCACAACCAACAGCGGCTTCCAGCCTGGCTTTTTGACAAACATCAACAGCGTTGCGAGACCAAGTGCCGCAAGATAAAGACTGGCAAAAATAATCTCACGGCTCAGCCAGGAGCTGGATACGTGGCGCAGCGCATTAAGAGCATTAAGCGGATAGCCCATGTGCAGCGCGGAGGCAAGCAGCCCCAGGCTCGCCAGCACAAACGCTCCGGCTGCTGGCAGCAGCGCGCTGCATTGCGTGCTTCCGAACGCCAGCCACAGCGTAACGCCAACCGATCCTTGCAGGAACAGCGTAAAAATCAGCAGCGGTAACTCATGCATGACGGTTCCCCTCTTTCTCTGCGCCCTGATGCGCTTTGATCACCAGGTTTGGTTTGGTGATGGAGGAATCAGGCAGGCCTTTCACATCACAGACCGCACCATACTTCGCCCGCAGTTCATCAATCGGCCCGAATTTAATCGCTTCGAGTGGACAGGTTGCCACACAGACGGGCTGCTCTCCCTTCGCCTGGAGATCCACGCAGAAATCACATTTGGACATCTGCCCGGTCTGCTCGTTGAGCTGTGGCGCGCCGTAAGGGCAAGACCATGCGCAGTAGCCGCAGCCGACGCACTTATCAGTATCAACGCGCACAATGCCGTCCCCCGGACGCTTATGCATCGCGGTGGTTGGACAGTTTTTGGTGCAGATAGGGTCTGCGCAGTGGTTACAGGAAATAGAGAGCGTGTAGGCAAAAACGTTGTTGCTGACGCTGCCCTGCCCGGTCGGGATAAAACTCCCGCCGTTGACTTCATAAACGCGACGGAAACGACGTCCGACCTCAAGGTTGTTTTTATCTTTGCACGCCACCTGGCATGCCTTGCAGCCCGAGCAGCGGGAAGAGTCGATATAAAAACCCAGCTGTTTGTCGCTCACCGACGCGTAATGTTTAAACTGACTCATGCTTTAGCTACCTCCACCAGCATGGTTTGATGGGAATTCCCTTTCGCAAGCGCGGTAATACGGGCGGAACTGAGCACGTTCGCGCAGCCGCCTTTATCGATACCCTGCTCGTCCGGCTGCCACCAGGCGCCTGCCTGCATGGCCACCACGCCTGGAATGATGCGCGGCGTGACCTCCGCCGGGATCTCGCAAATGCCGCGTGCGTTATGAATACGCACGGTATCCCCCTGCGCAATGCCGCGCTTTTGCGCATCCTGCGGGTTGATCCACAGCTTTTGCTGCTGCGCCTCAATTAACCACGGGTTGGCGTACTGGGTGGAGTTAGCGCGGTTTTTCCCTTTCCAGGTGATCAGCTGGAGCGGGAAGGTTTTGACCAGCTCGTCTTCCGGCCCTTCATGGGCAGGCACGTAGTGCGACAGCGCCGGAATTTCCGGGTGATGCATGTCGTACAGACGCTTTGAGAAGATCTCAATTTTTCCGGACGGCGTCGGGAACGGATGATTCTGC
This sequence comes from Enterobacter sp. RHBSTW-01064, assembly GCF_014103035.1. Classification (NCBI taxonomy): domain Bacteria; kingdom Pseudomonadati; phylum Pseudomonadota; class Gammaproteobacteria; order Enterobacterales; family Enterobacteriaceae; genus Enterobacter; species Enterobacter sp. RHBSTW-01064. Next base: position 1,149,403 of record NZ_JABXOU010000001.1, read on the forward strand.
GGATCGCGAATGTTGTCTTCAAAGGCAACGTACGGCGCGCTTTTGAAAAGATGCTGACGCGTCTTCTGTAGCGTCGCAAAGTCCGGCAGGTTTTCATCCGGCATGGACAGCCGCGTCTGCTCCCAGATGTGCTCAATCCACGCTTTTTCGTCACGGCCCTCGCTGAACGCTGGCTCGACGCCAAGCTTAGCAGCGACCTCCCGCAGCCAGTCGTAGTCTGAACGGCATTCAAATTCAGGCTCAATCAGCTTTTCTGACAGGATCAGATAGCTTGCCGTGCCCCAGGTTTCGCCGATATTCCAGCGTTCCATGAAGCTGGTTTCCGGCAAAAGCAGGTCGGCGTATCTGGCGCTCGGCGTCATAAACAGATCGCTTGCGACGATAAACTCGATTTTCGACTCGTCTTCCAGGACACGGGTTGCCTGATGAAGATCCGGGTTCTGGTTAGCCAGATAATTGCCCGCCAGCGAAAACAGGATGCGGATATTGCTGTCCAGCTTCTCAGCATCTTTCAGGCCATCTTCCGCGGTCACCATAGAAGCATCATCCGCGGCCTGGACCCAGTTCATGACCGAAATTTTGGCTTTGACCGGGTTGTCCGGCATCTCTGGCCCGGCCGCAAATTTGCGGTTTGCGCAACCGCCATAGCCTGCCGCCCAGCCGCCTTTCACCCCGACGTTACCCGTTAGCGTGGCCAGTATCGTCGAGCCGCGCGCGGTGCGCTCGCCGCAGTTATGACGCTGCGGTCCCCAGCCCTGGATCAGCGCGGCGGGTTTTGTGGTTGCGTAGTCGCGCGCCAGCTGACGAATAGTTTGTGCAGGCACGTGGGTGATTTTCTCTGCCCACTCGGGCGTTTTCGCCACGCCATCCTTTGCACCGCTCAGGTAAGCCATCAGGGATTCATTGGCCGGAACGCCCTCTGGCATAGCGTCTTCGTCAAAGCCCAGGGTGTAGCGCTGAATAAAGTCGCGATCGTGCAGATTCTCCATGACGATCACATACATCATCGCGTCCATCAGGGCGTTGTCCGTGGCAGGAAGCAATGGGATCCACTGATCGGCAAGGGAGGAAACCGTATCGGAATAGCGTGGGTCGACAACAATGAAGCGCGTGCCGTTTTGCTTCATCTTCTGGTAGAAGTGGTTGCTGTGCCCGAAGATGGTTTCCGTCGGGTTATGCCCCCAGAGAATGACCAGTTTGGTATCCAGCAGCGTGTCCAGAGAGCTGCCGCTGGCGGCGGTGCCATAGGTATACGGCGTTGCCGCCGCCGTGTTACCCATACTGACCGAGTGATAGCTTTCGAGATAGCCGCCGGTTAAGTTGAGCAGACGACGAACCATTTTATCACCGGAAAAGGTCCCGCCGGACACCGCGGTGCCCACATGAACATAGCGTGACGCAGCACCGTATTTTTGCGTAATAGTTTTTAATTGATTCGCAATAAGGGTAGTGGCTTCATCCCAGGTAATACGCTCAAATTTTCCTTCGCCACGTTTACCTACACGTTTCATTGGATATTTCAGTCGATCGGGGTGATAAACAAATTTCCGATAAGCCCGACCACGAACGCAGGCGCGCATCACTGGCATCTGAGGATCCAGCGCGTTATCCGGACGCGTTGAAATTCGGGTCACAACGCCATCACTGACGTGAGCACGAATATCACACTTGCCGCCGCAGTCAAACGTACTACAGGTTTGCACCACTTTTTCTTCAGGCGTAGAGTCTGATACCACCGTGCCCTGTGCCTGTACTTTGTCAGTTTTGAAGACAAACGGCAGGGCGGCGAGCGCCGAGCCTGCCTGAATAAACTGACGCCGGGATATGGCGGGAATAAGCCCCACTCCCTGATGTTTATTTTTTTTCATTGCTCGTTCCTTCAAATAAAAACGCATTCTCGTTTTTTTTCAGGAACGAATATTGATAATTATCAAGCTAACTCTTGAGGGGTAATACTTAGCGATCTAATTCAAAATTCACCGTCGCCATTTGTCCTGTTTCATCTAATACAATTAATTGATATTTACCTGGCAAATATAATTGCACTGAATAATTTTTCTGATGCCCGTCCAGCGGTTCGCCATTCAAAAACCACCATCGTTGTCCCTCCCCGCCGCTGGTTGAAACGTTGAGGGTCATATTTTTCTCACCTGGAAGACGTTTAATTACCGCCCCTTCTCTGACGCCTGACAACATCAGCGGCGCCGCATTATGGTTATCCAGCGGAGGGCAAACCGCTGAACGGGCGGGGAGACGAGCAGCCCGTTTTTCGGCAGCAGGCAGCCAGGGCTCCAGCGGCAGCGGCCAGACATCCAGGACTTTTTCAGTTGCATCAGGGCAATCTGCTGCTACACGTTTACCCGTTTTATCCAGCCAGACCGGGAAGCGAATGCCGCGTATGCCTTCCTGTTCGGGCAGGAGCAGCGTGGGCGGTTCACTCCCTTCCAGCAGCCAGGTCGAAAGACGACGTCGGCAGTTTTCACTGCCTTCTGGCAGCGACTGACCGCCCGGCCAGCAGGTGACCCCGCGCCCCACGCTTGTCGGGCGAGGGTCACGCGGCAGACGGGCTTCGTCTACCGTTGAGCGTGACTGAAGCAGGTTATTTACCTGGTTTAATAGCGGAACCGCGCTGGCAAAACCAAACTGCCCCGCCACCGGCGTACCGTCCGGCCGTCCGGTCCAGATGCCAATCACGTAACGGGCATTCAGGCCGATAGCCCAGGCATCACGGTAGCCGTAGCTGGTGCCGGTTTTCCACGCCAGCGGCGCGATTTGCGGTAACGCATTATCCGGCAGCGGCTGCGCCTCGTTCGCCAGAATACGGCGAATGATCCACGCCGAACCTTGTGACAATAGCGGACGTTCAGTCAGCGGATCGCCCGGCTGTAACCGCAGCCTTCCCGCTTTACCGTGTCGGGCAAAGGCGCTGTAGGCTGCGGCGATATCGGCCAGTCGCGCGCCTGCACCGCCGAGGATCAGGGAGAGATTCGGCTGAGCCCCCGCGGGCAAGATCAGCGGCAACCCCGCGTTACTGAGCATCCCGGCAAAACGTTTTGGCCCGTAGGCTTCCAGCACCTGTACTGCGGGCAGGTTGAGGGAGCGCACCAGCGCTTCACTCATGCTGACCGGTCCGTGAAACCCACTGTCAAAATTCCCTGGCCGATAATCACCGGTTTTTCTGGGAACGTCCTGGAGCAGAGAGGCGGGATGGATCAGGCCATCGTCCAGCGCCATACCGTAGATAAAGGGCTTTAACACCGATCCCGGGGATCGGATCGCATTGACCATATCCACATGGCTGAAACGACTGTCATCGTTAATATCCACCGATCCGACCCAGCCCCGCACCTTCATATCCGTATGATCCACGACGATCATCGCCAGCGAACTGCGCGCAGGAAGTCGGGACTTCCAGTTCATCGCCAGCTCTTCCAGCTGCCGCTGTAGTCCGGCATCCAGCGTGGTGACCATTTTAGTGTCGCGGCTTTTGCCAAGCATCATGCGTGCAAAGAGCGGTGCCAGCTGCGGCATCTGTCGGGGCGCCAGCCATACCGATTCTTCCCGCGATTCCTTGACCTGCTTCACAGACCAGACGCCCTGCGTGACCATACGGTCGAGCACTTTATTTCGCGCCGCTTCAGCCCGTTCAGGCCAGCGGTCCGGACGTAATCGACTCGGTGCCTGCGGCAGCACCGCCAGCAGCGCCGCTTCGGAATAGCTGAGCTGCGATGGTGGTTTTCCCAGATAGGTCCAGCTTGCAGCCCCTACGCCCTGCAGCGTACCGCCAAAGGGGGCGCGGTTGAGATAGAGCGTGAGAATGTCGCGCTTGGAAAGATGCCACTCCAGCTGCATCGCCCGCCAGAGCTGACGAATTTTACCGCCAAAGGTGCGCGGATGCGGATCCAGCAGGCGTGCTACCTGCATGGTGAGCGTACTGCCGCCAGAGACGACTTTGCCAGAACTGAGATCCTGCCAGGCGGCACGCAGGACAGAGAGCGGGTTTACGCCAGGATGATCCCAGAACCAGCGATCTTCGTACTGGATCAGCGCCTCAAGATAACGGGGAGAGACCTCTTCAATCGTAACCGGGTAGCGCCAGATCCCGTCGCTGTCCGCAAAGCGCCACAGCGGGGTGCCCTTCTCATCCACCACCACCCGGGCGGGGTTAACCTCTTTCAGAGGCAACGGCCACAGGCGGTCGGCGACGATAATCAGCCCCCATAAAACGAGAAGCGCTCCCGCCAGCCAAAGCCAGCGGGAGCGTGTCAGACGAGCTATCTGCATATTACGGAACAACAATCAGCGGGCCGCTGGCTGCACCCGTTGCCCGCCACTGCGGAACGTACATAGACTCCACCATCGGCACCGGCACCTGGTAGGTACCCGGCGTCACGGCACGCGCCAGATAGACCAGCGTGACCGGCTGACCTTCATTTACCGGCACGGCAGCCACAAAGCGGTCATCGCGGAATTCCATATGCTGAATATCCGCCTGCTGCATCTGGCTGAGCAGGTTCTGGACCTCACTGCCGCTGTCCTGCAGGCTGGCACTGCTGTTCGCCAGGTTTTGGTTTTCCAGCTCCAGACCTGCCGGGAGCAGATCGACCACCAGCGCATCCGGCACGTTCTGGCTGGCCTTCACTTCCAGCCACACCAGCACCAGCTCACCGCTCTTCAGTGAAGAGAGTGACTTGCTGCTGCCGTCGGTTGCCAGGATATGGCGTTCAACCTGCAGCACGTTAGACGTTGGCTGAGGCGCATATTCCGGGTAACCGGTGCTGTCGAGGCGCACCCACATCGGCGCTGTACCGGTGTTAGTCACCTCCAGCGCGCCAAGCTGGTCACCGTTGACGTTTTGCACCTGCGATTTATCGCCGCTCAGCGCTTGTTCTGAAAGACTGGTCGTTGCCTGCCACGCACCAGACAAGGTTTGCAGCGAACGTCCTGCCAGGAACAGCGCATTGCTCTCCTGGGTTGACAGCCAGCGTTGGCTGAACGCTTCTTCAGATAAAGTATTGAGCAGAGCGTTTTGTGCTTCCGGCAGCAATTTGTACTCTTCCAGCAGGGAGAGCATCAGCGCGTTATCGCGAAGCTGGCTGCCGTAATCGGCCATCCAGTTTTTGCTGTCGTTGCGCGGTGTTTTAAGCGCCAGATCCAGCGCTTGCTGGCTGCGTGGGGCGTCGCCCATCAGTTTGAGCGCCATGCCCAGCTGCATCAACGGCAGCCCGGAAGCCGCCTGACCGTGGCGATCCCAGATTTCACGCAGCGCGCCCAGCGGCGCTTTTTGCTGACGTGCCAGCACCAGCGCGGCATAGGCCTGCACGGCGAACTTGCTGGCCTGAGTATCATCGCTATAGCGAATGGACATCATGCCCGGATCCTGCAGATAGCGCAGCAGGCGGCTATTGGCGTTATTCACTGCATCGGCGGGTACGCTGTAACCCTGCTCGCCCGCACGCACCAGGAAGTCGGTCACGTAGGCCGTCAGCCAGTACTCTTCCGGACCATTTTTATCCCACAGGGCGAAACCACCGTCGTCACGCTGCATTTGCAGCAGACGGGAAATACCAATATCGATCGCTGCACGGCGTTTATCGTCCGTATCACCCTTAATGCCAAGCGCCGACAGCTGCGCCGCGTTGGTATAGAGCGACGGGAACAGGCCACTGGTGGTTTGTTCCAGGCATCCGTACGGGTAGGCCTGAAGTTCGCGAATGTAGCGCGCCAGGTTCAATGGCGGTTTGCCGCTCAGCAGCAGTTGTCCCTGCAGCGTTGCAGGCGAGAAACCGTTGCTATGTTGCGCCGGTGCAATCCAGGACTCACCTGGGTTCAACATCGCGCCAGTGTTTACCGTCTGCGCCGGGAATGCAGGACGCACGCCGATTTTCCAGCTCTTCTGCTGCGGTGCGAAAGTTTCCTCCGGAAGCTGCAGACCGGTCACCTGAGCCGTCACCTCTCCGTCACCATAGCCCTCCAGCGCACGCACCGGAATAAACATCGTACTGCGCGCCCCCGGAGGCAGTTGAACCGGCTGCGGCTGCGAGCCTTCCAGCGACACTTTACCCGTTGTGGTTAAGGCCACGTTCAGCGTTTGCGGTTGGTCGGTCAGGTTAGTCAGATCCAGCGTCAGCCGCGAGGTATCGCCGCTTGCCAGGAAGCGTGGCGTGTTCAGCTCGGTAATGATCGGCGCGGCGACAACCACCTTACTTTCACTGCTGCCGAAATCGTCTTCCGTCCAGGCTTGCGCCATCAGGCGCAGCTCACCGTTGAAGTCCCCAATCGGCAGCGTAACAGTGCCCTCCCCGTTGGCATCCAGCGTGACCGGCAGTGCCTGCTGGGCAATAATGGTGACGTGGTTCACCGGCGGTTTGCCGCCGCGCTTGAGTTCATCTCCATCACCACCGAAGCGCAGCGCGGCCATACGTCCCTGCCCTTCAATAACCTGGCCGTAGATATCGTAGATATCCGCGCCGTAGCGCTTCTGGCCGAAGAAAGCCTGCCACGGATCGGGCGTAACGTAATCGGTGATGTTCAACACGCCGCTATCCACCGCCGAGACCAGGACGTTCACTTTCTGCGGCACAGCCCCCTCTTTCACGCTGGCTTTCACTTTCACAGAGAGCGTCTGGTTCGGACGCATTTTCTGCGGAGTATCCAGCGCAATATTCAGACGGCGATTTTCGTCACCCATCGGCAGATGCAGCAGACCTACCGCGCGTTTCGGCGTGGCGGATTTGGATTTATCGCCAGGACGAACCACCAGCGTGCTGAGGTAGAGATCGTGACGTTTCCAGGCTTTATCTACCGGAATGGAGAGATCCAGCCCGTTTGCCGGTACGTCGATCTCTTTCCACCACAGCGGTCCTTCGCTGGACTCGATCATCGCATAACCCTTACCTGCGGCCGGCGCGGCAATGTGCAGGTTGATGGTGTCGCCAGGCTGATAGGCTGGCTTATCCAGTTTCAGCGTCACGCGGTCAGGGCGCGCAGCCCCGGTGCCGTCGCTGTTATCCTGCCAGCTATACCCTGCCCAGAAACGTACGCTGCTGACCATCTCATCAGGCGCTTTAACTTCCAGACGGTATGAGCCCCACTCCACCGGGAAGGTGACTTTACCCGTCTCATCGGCCTTGAGCGTCAGCTCCTGCTCACCTTCAACCAGGTCTTTCTGATCGAACTGAGACTGCCAGCCATCGCTCTCCGACCAGTTCCAGTAATAGTCCCGGCGTTCGCGGATCAGGCGAACCTGTAACCCGGAAACCGCTTTTTTCGCGCCGCTGGCATCAGCGTAAACGATATCGAAGCTGGCGTTGCCGTTTTCATCCACAATCGGCTGGTTGACGGTGGTATCGGTGCGGTAGTCGTAAACGGCTTTACTGGCGAACTGAGGGCGAATACCCGGCAGCTCAGCCGCAGGCCAGATGGCCTGCTCAGCGCGACGCGTTACCGGACGGCCGCCGGACTCCAGCAGGCTGGCCTGCAGGATCAGCTGCAGCGGAGAGTGTACCTCTTTCCACTGGCTTTCGGTGCTGACCTGTCCACGCCCCTGCTCGTCGAGCGTAAGCTGTACTTCATCCAGGCTGCGGCTCAGGTTTTCCTCGGCGATATCGCCAAACTGGAAGCCCGGCAGCGTAGCCACCGCCTCACGCAGCGGACGCAGGTACAGCTGGCCCTGCAGCGAATTGCCATTAGCTGGCGCGCCGTACAGGTAGTACCCCACCACGTTAAAGTCGACATTATCTTGCTGTGATACTGGGGCTTTTTGCCCGGTCAGGTTGAGCGCCATACGCTCCGGCATGAAGTCTTCAACGTTGAAGTCCCACAGCCGCTGCAGGTTGTCGCCGGTGTTAGCGCGAATATGCCACATACCGGTCTGTGCCCCGCTGTCCAGCGGATAGTTAAAACGATAGAGTCCGTTTTCTGGCTTGACGACAATCGTACGCGCGACCTGTCCATCCGGACGCAGCACGTCAAGCTTCACAGGCTGATCGGGAAGCGGTTTTCCGTCGCTGTCGCGCAGCAGACCGTTGAGGATCACCGTTTCGCCCGGGCGATAAAGATCGCGTGGGCCAAACATAAAGAATTGCTTGCTGTAGCCAGGGCTCCCTGCGATGTCGAACTCCGCCAGGTCGAGCGCAGGCAGCTTGAGGTCAAGCAGCGTGGTCTGGCCGTCTTTGCTGGCCAGGATCAGCGCGGCTTCTTTGTCGGTTTCAAGTTTCGCATGACCGTCGGAATCGCTGTTCGCCTCGGCAAGCGTCTGGCCTTTGTCATTCAGCAGCGTAACGGACACGCCGGACTGCGCCGCACCGTTTTCCAGGCTCTGAGTGAAGATGTCCAGGCGGTTGTGATAGCGGTGAGCGGACAAGCCGATATCGCTCAGGGTAAAGAGCGTTGCGGCGTTGCTGTAGTTGTAGTGCCCTGCCTGGTTCATGACCGCGATATAAACGCCAGACTGCTGGAGTGGTTTAATATCCTTCAGGGGCAACAGCAATTTTTCGCGCGTATTGCGCGCCGGATTAAGGTCGAATCGACCGGTGTAAACCAGTTCCGCCATCTTCAGCAGGTTATCGGATTCCCAGTTGGTTAGAGAATTGCGGTATTCCCACTGGCTGACAAAGGAAGCTAACGACTCCGGCTTCACGCGGTAGAAGTTCACGTCCACGTTGTTAACGTTGAGCGCCATCACCGGCAGGCCTTCCACCACTTTACCCGGCAGCAGTGAGCCGCGGCTGGCAAAACCGACCGTCGGTTCGACATCCCGGGTGGTTAAGGCTTTTTCATAATCGATGCCAAAGGTCGCTTTATTCAGCGCCTGCAGGCCGCGTTCAACGGTGACGACCAGGCTGCGGTTAGGCTCCAGATGGCGCAGTCGAAGCTCTTTCAGGTTAGGCGCAAGTTCCCACGCCCCGTCAACCTTGCCGCTTTTCTTATCCACGACATGCACGGTTTTCGCGAAATCCTGATCGGGATTCAGCGGAACAGAAAAGGTCAGCACCAGTGTGGCGGCACCGTCGAGCTGAACTTCAGAGGTATCCAGCAACGTCAGCGCTTTTCCCTGACTCTGGGCGGCCAGTTTAGCCAGCGTTTCAGCATTGGGCTTTTCCGCGGCTTTCGGTGTTGATGCGGTGGATGCCGCGGGAGCCGCAGCCTGAGATTTATCGTCGCTGTTATCACAGCCGACAAGCGTAAACGTGGTAAGCAGCGCAAGAGAGAGCGCGGCTAAGCGAAACGGTTTCATCCTTTGTCCCTGGCCCATGGAGCCTGTTGGTCGTCGTCCGGATAAGTATTATCCGCAAGTTTCATTAATTCAAAAAGTCCAATTTTAGAATCTTGAAAGCGCCTCGCAGAATGGCATCACGCCGCTACGCCGTGATGGATCCGCGATCACAGCACATAACGTCACATGTTACCTTTCACGTCATTTGTTTTTAAAACAAGAAGATAGCTGGATAAGCACGGCTGAAGACTGCTAGTTTTATGACCATGACGCACCCCGAGTGCGCGGTTCAATAAGAGAGAAAGCCATGAAACGAGCCGTGAACGCCCTACAAAATTTCGGAAAATCATTGTACGGACCGGTACTTATCTTACCGATTGTCGGTCTTTTTATCGCCTTTGGTAACGTGCTGGGTAACGGCAATCTTGCCGAGTACCTGCCGTTTCTTGGCCATCCTCTGATTCAGAATATCGGCCAGCTCATCGCGAAATCTGCCGTATCGGTACTGGTTAACCTGGCACTGGTATTTGCCGTCGGTATCCCGATTGGTCTGGCGACGCGCGATAAAGGCTATGCCGCGCTGATTGGGCTGGTGACCTTTGTGGTGTTCATCAACGCCATGAACGTCACGCTGCAGCTACAGGGCGCGCTTGCGCCTGCCGAGCAGATGAAAGCGGCTGGACAGACCATGGTGCTGGGCGTGCAGGTGCTGGAGATGGGCGTGTTCGCCGGGATCCTGACCGGCGCGCTCTCCGGGTATCTCTACAACAAATACTCCGGCGTGCAGTTTAACGGCGCGATGGCGATTTACTCCGGCCACTGTTTTGTCGCTATCGTCATGCTCCCCGTCTCCATGCTGCTCGGCGTGGTGATGAGCGAATTGTGGCCGTTTGCCCAGCACGGCATTAGCGCCCTGGCGCTGGCCATTAAAGGCTCCGGGCCGTTTGGCGTAGCAATCTACGGTTTCCTGGAACGCATTCTGGTCCCCACCGGCCTGCACCATCTGGTTTATACGCCGTTCCTCTATACCGAGCTGGGCGGCACGCAGGAGGTTTGCGGCGCAACCTATCAGGGCGCGCGCAATATCTACTTTGCCGAGATGGCCTGCCCGGACGTGAAGCAGCTCAGCAGCACCGTGGTGTGGGATGCGCGCGGCATCAGCAAGATGTTCGGCCTGCCTGCCGCCGCGCTGGCGATGTACATGACCGCGAAGCCGGAGCGTAAAGCCATTGCGAAAGCCATTTTGATCCCGGCGGCGCTGACCTCGCTGCTGGTCGGCGTGACCGAGCCGATTGAGTTCTCCTTCCTGTTTGTCGCCCCACTGCTCTTCGTGGTGCACGCGGTGCTGACCGGCATCGGCATGATGCTGTTCTCGCTGCTGGGCGTTCACGCCATCGGCGCCAACGGGATTATCGACTTCATCCTTTACAACCTGCCGCTCGGCACGGAGAAGTCCAACTGGCCGATGTACCTCCTGGTCGGGCTGATCATGTTCGCCCTCTACTTTGTGGTGTTCCGCTTCCTGATCCTGCGCTTCAACATGAAGACGCCGGGCCGTGAGGATGACGATAAGGAGACGCGTCTGTACACCAAGCAGGAGTACCAGGCCAAAGGCAATAACGACGGGCTGGGCGAGTCCATCGTGGTGGGGCTGGGCGGCCGGGAAAACATTGAAGTGGTGGATAACTGCTACACCCGCTTACGCGTCACGGTGAAGGATGTCGCCATCATCGACGAGCCGCGCCTGAAGGCGACCGGCGCGAAAGGGATTATCAAACAAGGTAACAACGTTCAGGTGGTCTACGGGCTGCACGTCAAAAAAATGCGAGAAGCCGTTGAGACGTTTCTCTGAAAGGAGCTAAAGATGTTTACACCCCCATTTATCCTGTCGATTGCCGGCGGCGGTAGCACCTACACGCCGGGTATTGTGAAAAGCCTGATGGTGCGCCTGCAGGATTTCCCGCTGGCTGAAATTCGCCTTTACGATATCGACGAGGCGCGTCAGAACACCATTGCGCCCGTTGTCGAGAAGGTTATTCGCGACCACAGTCAGAGCATCAAATTTACCGTCACCAGTGACCCGGAAGTGGCCTTCAGCGGCGCACATTTTGTCTTCGCCCAGATGCGCGTCGGCCAGTACAAGATGCGCGAGCAGGATGAAAAGATCCCGCTGCGTCACGGCGTGGTCGGGCAGGAGACCTGCGGACCCGGCGGGCTGGCGTACGGGCTGCGCACGATCCTGCCGATGGTCGAGCTTATCGATCTTGTCGATCGCTACGCGCACGAGAAAGCCTGGATCGTGAACTACTCCAACCCGGCGGCGATCGTCGCGGAGGGCGTGCGGCGTCTGCGCCCAAATGCGCGGGTGCTGAACATCTGCGATATGCCGGTGGCTGCCATGCGCAATATGGGCGCCATTCTGGGCGTCGATCGCCGCAAGCTCGAAGTCGACTACTTCGGCCTGAACCACTTCGGCTGGTTTACCCGCGTGCTGGTGGACGGCGAAGATAAGCTTCCAGAGCTGCGTAAACATATCGCGAAGTTTGGCCTGCTGACGGAAGACGCGGCCAAAACCGACCCGCAGCATTCGGATCCGTCATGGGTAAAAACCTGGCGCAACATCAAGCCGATTATGGATAACTTCCCGGAGTACCTGCCGAACCCGTATCTACAGTACTACCTGATGCCAAACCAGATTGTGGAGCATCAGAACCCGGACTATACCCGCGCCAATGAAGTGATGGACGGGCGCGAGAAAAAACTGTTCGCCGCCGCCGAAGAGTATAAGCGCACCGGGATCCTGCCGGATGCCTTCCACGTGGGCGTCCACGGCGAGTTTATCGTCGATGTCGCCTGCTCGCTGGCCTTTAACCTGCGTAGCCGTCATCTGGTGATGGTGGAAAACCGCGGCGCGATTACCAACCTGCCTTACGATGCCGTGGTGGAAGTGCCCGCTTATATCACCTCCGAAGGCCCGGAACCGATTCGCGTCGGTCAGGTGCCGCTGTTCCATCAGACCCTTTTGCAACAGCAGCTCGCCTCGGAACAGCTGCTGGTGGAGGCGACCATCGAGGGCAGCTATGAGAAAGCGCTGCAGGCGTTCACCCTCAACCGCACCGTGCCGACCATGGAGCACGCGAAAGCGATTCTGGATGAGATGATTGAAGCCAACCGCGACTACTGGCCTGCGCTGCAAAAAGCCTGGCAGGACGGCGAAACGGTGAAAAAATAGGGGCTTGCTCGCGAGTTGAACGTGGTTTGCTTGTCGGTGTCAGAAAAAACACCGACAATCCTTTTTTACGGAAAAGAATGGAGGCAACCCATGTCCACCTCATATTTCGTCGCCGCCGACTGGCTGATTGAGCACGGCGACGATCCGGAAGTTCAAATTATTGACGCGCGTATGGCCCCGCCAGGGCAAGAACATCGCGACGTGCCCGGTGAATACCGTGCCGGACATATTCCTGGCGCGGTATTTTTTGATATCGAAGCCCTCTCCGACCACACCTCTCCCCTGCCGCACATGCTGCCGCGCCCGGAAGCATTTTCCGTGGCGATGCGCGAGCTGGGCGTCAGCAAAGACAAACACCTCGTTGTTTACGATGAGGGTAACCTCTTCTCCGCCCCGCGGGCGTGGTGGATGCTGAAAAACTTCGGCGTGGAAAAAGTGTCGATTCTGGCGGGCGGGCTTGCGGGCTGGAAGCGCGACGACCTGCCGCTTCAGCAGGGCGACATGACGCTGCCGGAAGGCGAATTCGATGCCACGTTCGACGCGCACGTGGTGAAACGCCTGACCGACGTGCTGGTCGTGAGCCATGAAAAAACGGCGCAAATCGTCGATGCCCGTCCTGCTCCACGCTTTAATGCCGAAGCGGATGAACCGCGTCCGGGGCTGAAGCGCGGACATATTCCGGGCGCGCTGAACGTGCCGTGGGGCGATCTGGTGTTTGAGGGCGAGCTGAAAACCACCGACGAGCTGCGCGCCATTTTTGACCGTGCAGGCGTGGATTTACATCGTCCGATTATTGCCAGCTGTGGCTCCGGCGTAACGGCCTGCGTAGTGATCCTGGCACTCGCCACGCTCGGCGCGAACGACGTCACGCTTTACGACGGCGCCTGGAGCGAATGGGGTGCGCGGGACGATCTGCCTGTCGAACCCGCGAAATAATGGATAACCGCCTGGCCACGCTGTTAACGCGCGGGGCATCGCTGACCCGCGCGGAGTATCGCGTCCTCGCCCACCTCACGGAGCATCCGCTGCTGGTGGGCAACATCACGGTACGCGAACTGGCGCAGGCGACGTTTGTTTCGACCGCCACCATCATGCGGCTGTGTCAGAAGCTGGGGTTCAGCGGCTTTAGCGAGTTTATCTGGCATTGCAAACAGCTGCTCTCCGACACGCCGCACATTGCCGTTCAGGGGCAGTCGCGTCCTGAGCTGCCGGCGCTTTTTAATCAGTTTATTGCCAACTATCAGCACACCTTCCGGTGGGCCACGCAGGAGAAGCGCCAGCAGTTTGCCAACCTGCTGCGCCAGAAAGAGAGCTTCTTTCTCTACGGCGCCGGTTTTTCTTATCTGTTTGCGGAGTACCTGACCAAGAAGCTGCAGGTACTGGGCAAAACGGCGTTTATCTCCGGGCCGGGAGACAGCCGGAATATTTTCCTCAGCAACGCCGCACGCTATCAGGTTTTTATTGCCGTCTCGCGCAGCGGCGAAACGGAGCAGGTGCTGGATAAAGCGCGGATTGCCAAAAACGTCGGCATGACAATCGTTGCCTTTACCCGCGCCTCGGCCAATACGCTGGCGGGGATGTCGGACGTGCACTTTGCCCTCTATGACGAAGCGGTACACTTCGCCGCCGAAGCCGCGGGGGTGACGTCGTTTGAGTCGAATCTGGTGCTGCTGATGGATTTACTGCTGCTGGAAGCAACGGGGTGATATCCACCCCGCCGTAATCAGATGATGCGGTTAGTTTTGAGATCGCGCAGGAAACCGCCCCAGCGACGCTCGTAGAACGGCGTGATGTGCTCGGTAATAAAATGGCTGATGCCCTTCTCACCGTTCTTCACCTGGCAGATATCGATCGGCTCATCGCCCGGCAGCGTGTCGGTCGCCACGCTTCCCGCCGCCTGAATGATATCCTCGATATCGCCGTCCGCCTCAATACCAATCAGCAATACCGGATGCTCGTCCGCGCGCTCTTTAATAGAGCAGAGGAACGCGCGCCTGACGGGCTTGAGCGTTTTGAACAGCGTGGTCAGCGAATCGATCATCTGCGCGGGTGGTTCAGCCACTTCAGACAGCAGCAGCGTTTCGCCCCCTTCCAGCACTTCCTGAGTGCTGAGCGGGTTACCTTCTTCGCCCATCAGGTGGCTGATTTCACGCGGCGTGAACTCTTTCCCGGTCGGCAATTTAGCGTTGAGGAACAGCGTCTGCCCCAGCGTCATTTCAAACAGGGTACGTACCGGCATCACCACGAACGCCTGTTCTTCTTCTACCGCTTCCTGCAGGGCTTCCAGTGAGGTAAAGAACGGGATCACCGAGGTGCCGTCGTCTTTTTCCCAGTGCAGCAGATCCAGCGCGCTGTCTTCTACGACCTGCTCACCTTCCGCCGCGGCGCCCGGCACCCAGACGGTGGATTCCAGCAGCGTGCGGAAAAATGCCGGACGGTGGGCGGGCTCGGTCGCCGCCTGCTCCAGCAGGGTTTCTAATTCGTTTTTGGTTTCTGACATAGTTTGGCTACTTCAAAAAACGCCGGGTGGCGCTTCGCTTACCCGGCCTACAAAACCGTAGGCCCGTGCAAGCGCAGCGCCGCCGGGCAATATGATGACTCCGAAGGCGCGCGTAAGCGTAGCGCCACCCGGCAAAAAGATTACTCAGCCGTCAGCAGGTTCGCCACGGTACGCACGCCCAGACCGGTCGCGCCCGCGGACCACTGCTCAACCGCCGCTTTACGGTACGTCGCGGAGCAGTCAATGTGCAGCCAGCCCTCGTGGTAGTTCTCAACGAAGTGGGACAGGAAGCCTGCTGCGGTGCTTGCACCCGCCGGGTACGCCGCGCTCGCGGTGTTGTTCAGCTCGGCAAAGTTGGACGGCAGCTGGCTGCGGTGGAACTCGGCCAGCGGCAGACGCCAGAACGGCTCGTTTTCCGCAGCAGCGCTTGCCAGCAGGCGGGCAGCGAGCTTGTCGTCGAAGCTGAACAGCGCGTGGTAGTCGTTACCCAGCGCCGTTTTCGCCGCCCCGGTCAGGGTCGCCATGTCGATAATCAACTCTGGCTTCTGGGCAGATGCGTCGATCAGGCCATCAGCCAACACCAGGCGGCCTTCGGCGTCGGTGTTCATCACTTCGACGTTTTTGCCGTTGCGATAGCGAATGATGTCGCCCAGCTTGAAGGCGTTACCGCTCACCATGTTGTCCGCGCAGCACAGGTAGAGCTTCACGCGCTTGTTCAGACCGCGGGTAATCGCAAACGCCAGCGCGCCGGTGATGGTTGCCGCGCCGCCCATGTCGGACTTCATGGAGTCCATGAACGCGCTCTGCTTCAGGCTGTAGCCGCCGGTGTCGAAGGTAATGCCTTTCCCGACCAGACAGGCAAAGACCGGCGCTTCTTTATCGCCGGTTGGGTTGTAATCCAGCGCCAGCAGGACCGGAGGACGCTCAGAACCACGGCCCACGGTGTGGATGCCCATGTAGTTCTGTTCGCGAAGGTCTTCACCTTTGGTGATGCGGTAGGACATTTTCTCGCCCGCCACGCCGCACAGCAGGTCAACCGCGCGCTGCGCCAGCTGCTCAGGGCCTAACTCTTCCGCCGGGGCGTTGATGGTGTCGCGCACCCAGTCGATGATTTGCAGGCGGCTTTCCAGCTCTTTCTGACCGGCTTCATCAAGGTTAGCCCACTCGATTTTACGGGTGCCTTTCGGGCCTTTGTAGCCTGCCCAGAATGCCCAACTGCGGTCGGTGTCCCAGCCTTCGCCTTCCAGAGAGACGTGTTTAATCCCCAGGCCGTCAATTTTACGCGCGGCGCGCTGGATCAGGCCCAAATCATCGTTGCCCGTCAGGTGCAGGGTAATGCCGTCGTTGTTAATGCTGTAGGTGGCTTTCTCGCCCCAGCGCGCATCGGCTGGCTGCGTAGAGAGCGTAATCTTCATCGCTTCGGTCATTTTATTTTTCCTTATTAGCAACTAGCAAACGGGCCGCCTGAAGGCAGCCCGTTATGTTTTTTATTCTGCTTCATCTAACCAGACTAACAGAATCGCCTCCAGAATTTTTTCATTGGATGCGTTTGGATCATCGTCGAAATCCTCTAAATCGCAGATCCACTGGTGCATGTCGGTGAATCGTACGGTCTTCGGATCGAGATCCGGGTTCGCGTCGTAGAGCGCTTCGCCGATTTCACGGCTGTCTGTCCACTTCAGTCCCATATCAATGCTCGCGTGCGTGGTTGATGGTGTAGCGTGGGAATTCCACGACCAGATCTTCATCGGTCACCGCGGCCTGGCAGCTCAGGCGGCTGTCAGGCTCCAGACCCCATGCTTTATCCAGCATGTCGTCTTCGTCTTCGGTGCTCTCAGCGAGAGAGTCGAAACCTTCACGCACGATGCAGTGGCAGGTGGTGCAGGCACAGGATTTTTCACAGGCGTGTTCCACTTCGATACCTGCACGCAGGGCAACATCGAGAATGGTTTCACCGGTCTTCGCTTCCAGAACAGCGCCATCCGGACAGAGGTCCGCATGAGGCAAAATTACAATCTTTGGCATATTAAACCTCGTCCACGGACTGGCCTTTCAGCGCGACGCGGACAGATTTGTCCATGCGGCGAGCAGCAAAGTCCTGGGTTTGTTTATCAACGTTTTTAATGGCTTCTTCTATTGCGTCAGCGTCATTGCCTTCGGCCACTGCGCTCAAGCGCGCGGCAGCATCGTCAATCACCTGACGCTCAGCGGCGCTTAACAGCGCGGCATCGGCAGCGAGCGCGCCGTTAAGGCTTTCCAGCACGCGTGCGGCTTCAACTTTTTGTTCAGCCAGCATACGCGCCTTCACATCCTGCTCGGCGTAGCTCATTGAGTCCTGAATCATGGAGGCGATTTCGCCATCGGTAAGGCCGTAGGACGGCTTCACCTGAATGGACGATTCCACGCCGGTGGATTTTTCCATCGCCGTCACGCTCAGCAGACCGTCCGCATCCACCTGGAAGGTGACGCGAATATGCGCCCCGCCCGCAGGCAGCGCCGGGATGCCGCGCAGCGCAAAGCGCGCCAGTGAACGGCAGTCCTGCACCAGCTCGCGTTCGCCCTGCATCACGTGGATGGACATCGCGGTCTGGCCGTCTTTGAAAGTGGTGAACTCCTGCGCGCGCGCCACCGGAATGGTGGTGTTACGCGGGATCACTTTCTCCACCAGGCCACCCATGGTTTCTAACCCCAGCGACAGCGGGATGACGTCCAGCAGCAGCATTTCACTGTCCGGCTTGTTGCCGACCAGGATATCGGCCTGGATTGCAGCGCCCACGGCAACCACTTTATCCGGATCGATGGAGGTCAGCGGCGTGCGGCCAAAGAATTCGCCCACGCGCTCGCGCACCAGCGGCACGCGGGTCGAACCGCCCACCATGACCACTTCCAGCACCTCGTTCGCCTCAACGCCCGCATCTTTCAATGCGCGACGGCAGGCCAGCAGGGTGCGTTTCACCAGCGGGGCAATCAGATCGCTGAACTGGTCGCGGGTGATGTCACCCTGCCAGCCCGCAACGTTTACGGTAACCGTGTGCGCATCGCTCAGGGCGATTTTGGCATCGATGGCCGCATCCAGCAGTTCACGCTGTACGCGCGCATCGCTGCGATCGCTGATGCCTGCCTGCTCGCGGATGTAATCCGCCAGCAGATGGTCGAAGTCATCGCCGCCCAGCGCGGAATCCCCGCCGGTCGCCAGCACTTCAAACACCCCGCGGCTCAGGCGCAGGATGGAGATATCAAAGGTGCCGCCGCCGAGATCGTAAACCGCAATCACCCCTTCCTGACCGGAGTCGAGACCGTAGGCAATCGCCGCCGCCGTCGGTTCGTTCAGCAGTCGCAGCACGTGCAGGCCCGCCAGACGCGCGGCGTCTTTGGTGCCCTGACGCTGTGCGTCGTCAAAGTAGGCTGGTACGGTAATAACCACGCCGTCCAGATCGCCGCCGAGCGTTGCGGTCGCGCGCTCTGCCAGCGCTTTGAGGATGTCAGCGGACACGCGGATCGGGTTCAGCAGACCGGCCGCCGTCGCGATCATCGGCAGGCCGTTTTCACTGGCCTGCAGCTGGTACGGCAGATGCGGATAGCGGGTCTGAATATCGGCCAGCGAGCGGCCCATCATGCGCTTTACGGAGCTGATGGTGTTGGCCGGATCGCGCGCGGCGTTGGCGCGGGCGTCATAGCCAACCGCGTGACCCTGCTGCTGGTAGTGGACCACGGAAGGCAGCAGATGGCGGCCCTGCTCGTCAGCCAGCGTTTCCGCCTGGCCGCTGCGCACGGTCGCCACGAGGGAATTGGTGGTGCCCAGATCAATACCCACCGCCAGACGACGCTGGTGCGGTGCGGCACTTAAGCCAGGCTCACTAATTTGTAATAAGGCCATAATTGCTTCCGAAATTAAAAATCGAGCAGCTTTTCTTCGAGTTGTTCAGCACTGCTTCGCAGTTTATCGAGAAAACGGAGTTTGCGCACAGTGTCTGCCGCCACGTCCCAGGTCTCGTTGTTCAGTTGCTCCACCATCTGCTGATGGCGGGTATCGAACATGCCCTTCACGCGCTTGATGAAGCTTTCCAGACGCGCTTCGTCTTTGGCCTGTTCAATCTCATCCAGTTCTTCGCGAAGCTCCAGCTGCTCCATCAGAAACGCGGTGTCGCGCACGGTATGCTGTTCGCTCGCCAGGTCGAAACCGTGCAGTGAAAGCAGGTACTCGGCACGGCTCAGCGGATGGCGCAGCGTCTGCCAGGCCTGGTTGATGGTCGCAGAGTGGGAGACCGCAGCCAATTGCTCTGACTGAGTACCGCTCGCGAATTTATCCGGGTGGTACTGACGCTGCAGATCCTGAAAACGGATCGTCAGCGCCTGCAGATCAATCGGGTATTGAGCGGGTAGTCCGAAGAGAGTGAAGTAATCCATAACAATCTCAGGGGTAGCCTGTTAGAACAAACCCCACACGTAGCAGGTAAGCCACGGTGGGGTTTCGGATGACGCGCGGTTAAACGTGGAAGCTTTCGCCGCAACCACACTCGTCTTTAACGTTCGGGTTCGTAAATTTGAACCCTTCGTTCAGACCTTCTTTGACGAAGTCCAGCTGAGTGCCGTTGAGGAATTGCAGGCTTTTGCCATCGACCACCACCTTCACGCCCTTGTCTTCAAACACGGTGTCGTCGGACGCCGGTTCATCAACAAACTCCAGTACGTAAGCCATACCAGAACAGCCGGAGGTACGTACGCCCAGTCGCAGGCCAAAGCCTTTACCACGGTTCGCCAGAAAAGAGCTTACTCGCGCGGCAGCGCTGTCGCTAAGGGTAATCGACATACTCAAACCTCAATTATTTTGCTTCACGTTTGCTTTTATAGTCCGCAATGGCGGCTTTGATCGCGTCTTCTGCCAGAATTGAACAGTGAATTTTCACCGGTGGCAGTTCGAGTTCTTCAGCAATATCGGTGTTCTTGATTGCCTGTGCTTCGTCCAGAGACTTGCCCTTCACCCATTCGGTCACCAGGGAGCTGGACGCGATAGCAGAACCGCAGCCGTAGGTCTTGAAGCGCGCGTCTTCAATGATACCTTCATTGTTGACTTTAATCTGCAACTTCATCACGTCGCCACACGCCGGTGCGCCAACCATGCCGCTACCGACAGATTCGTCGCTGTTGTCAAATGAGCCAACGTTGCGCGGGTTCTCGTAATGATCGATGACTTTTTCGCTGTATGCCATGTTGAATTCTCCTTATGTACCGATTAGTGATGTGACCATTCAATGCTGTTCAGATCCACGCCCTGCTTGAACATTTCCCACAGTGGAGAAAGGTCGCGCAGACGGCCGATGGAGTTGCGAACCAGCTTGATGGTGTAGTCAATCTCTTCTTCGGTAGTGAAACGACCTAAAGAGAAACGGATAGAGCTGTGTGCCAGCTCGTCAGTCATGCCCAGCGCGCGCAGCACGTAGGATGGCTCGAGGCTTGCAGACGTACAGGCAGAACCGGAAGAAACGGCCAGGTCTTTCAGCGCCATGATCAGCGATTCGCCTTCAACATAGTTGAAGCTGACGTTGAGGATGTTCGGTGCGCCCTGCTCGAGATCGCCGTTCAGATACACTTCTTCCATATCCTTCACGCCGTCCCACAGACGGTTACGCAGCGTGCGCAGGCGCGCCATCTCGGTTTCCATCTCTTCTTTCGCGATGCGGTACGCTTCGCCCATGCCCACGATCTGGTGAACAGGCAGCGTACCGGAACGCATGCCGCGCTCATGACCGCCGCCGTGCATCTGTGCTTCGATGCGGATACGTGGCTTACGACGAACGTACAGCGCGCCGATCCCTTTCGGGCCATAGATTTTGTGGCCGGAGAAGGACATCAGGTCCACTTTCAGCTGGCTCAGGTCGATAGGCAGTTTGCCCACGCTCTGGGTCGCGTCCACGTGGTAGATGATACCGCGCGCGCGGCACATTTCACCGATGGTCGCGATGTCCTGAACGACGCCGATTTCGTTGTTAACGTGCATGATGGATACCAGAATGGTGTCATCACGCATGGCCGCTTCGAGCTCTTTCAGGTCGATGATCCCGTTGCTCTGCGGCGCCAGGTAAGTCACGTCGAACCCTTCACGCTCCAGCTGACGGCAGGTGTCCAGCACGGCTTTGTGTTCGGTTTTGCTGGTGATGATGTGCTTGCCTTTTTTCTGATAAAAGTTGGCTGCACCTTTGATCGCCAGGTTGTCGGATTCGGTCGCACCGGAGGTGAAAACAATTTCACGCGGGTCGGCACCGACCAGGTCAGCAATCTGATTACGGGCGATATCAACCGCCTCTTCAGCATGCCAGCCAAAACGGTGTGAACGGGAAGCTGGGTTACCAAAGTTTCCGTCCAGGGTCAGACACTGCATCATTTTCTCGGCAACACGCGGGTCCACCGGCGTGGTTGCGGAGTAGTCGAGATAAATCGGTAATTTCATTGCTCTTTAAACTCCGTACATCGCTTCAATGCAAGGAATCAGGCAACCGGCTGGATGTACGACCGAGTACACGGGGCGTGACCGCCCCGGCCTGATTCTGAAATACTTATCTTTTTATTACGCGCGCAGTTTGACGTCGATAGCGTCTTGCGCGCGGGTGCTGCGTTGTGATTCATGGCTTTGCTGACGACCCGATACGTCCAGAACTTCCTGGTTATTCACCAGTTCACCCAGGGTGATGTTGTTCAGGAAGCCGGTCAGACGGTCGCTCAGATCGCGCCACAGCGCGTGGGTCAGGCACTTATCGCCGCCCTGGCAGCCGCCTTTACCCTGGCAACGGGTCGCGTCAACGGATTCGTCAACGGCACTGATCACTTCGCCAACTGCAATACTGCCCGCGTCTTTACCCAGCAGATAGCCGCCGCCTGGGCCACGAACGCTGGAAACCAGTCCATTTTTACGCAGTCTGGAGAACAGCTGTTCCAGATAAGAGAGGGAGATCCCCTGTCGTTCAGAAATATCAGCCAACGGAACCGGGCCCGCTTCGGAGTTGAGCGCAACGTCCAGCATCGCGGTCACGGCATAACGCCCTTTAGATGTCAGTCTCATGTCTTACTTAACCTCAAACTCGCCCCTGCCCGGGGTTTTTTATTGTAAAATGGGGGTATTGCATAGCTGGGCCAAGTCTGACATTCCTGACTAAAATGGTCAACTATTTACTTGACTGTTTTAGTCAGGTATTTAACCTTCTGTGCCGTTTTTTGTCGGGTGGCGCTGCGCTTACCCGACCTACGGTTTGTAGGCTGGGTAAGCGCAGCGCCACCCGGCGAACAGACGACACTACTCTTTATTCTTCTGCTCAATCGACGCCAGAATACCGCGCAGGATGTTCAGCTCCTGGCTTTCCGGACGCGCGCGGGTGAACATACGGCGCAGCTTGTTCATCACCTGGCCCGGGTGGCCTTCACGGATAAAGCCGGTTGAGAGCAGCGTCTGCTCCAGGTGACCGTAGAAGCGTTCAAGGTCGTCCACCAGCGGGTAGGCGCTCTCTTCTTTAGGTTCGACCGGTTTCTCCTGCGTCGCCAGCCACGCCATACGCACTTCATAGGCGATAACCTGCACCGCCATCGCCAGGTTCAGCGAGCTGTATTCCGGGTTCGCCGCGATGGCAACGTGATAGTGGCACTTCTGCAGCTCGTCGTTGGTCAGGCCAACGCGCTCACGGCCAAACACCAGCGCAACCGGGGCCTGTTCCGCTTCTGAAACACTTTTCAGGCCGCATTCGCGCGGGTCCAGCATCGGCCACGGCAGCGTGCGGGAGCGCGCGCTGGTACCGACAACGAGACTGCAACCGGCAAGGGCTTCATCAAGGGTATCGACGATCTGGGCGTTGCCGATCACGTCGCTGGCACCGGCCGCCAGGGCGATGGCCTGCGAGTCTGGTTTTACCAGCGGGTTAACCAGCCACAGGTTCGTTAAGCCCATGGTTTTCATAGCGCGGGCAACGGAGCCCATGTTGCCGGTGTGCGATGTTTCGACCAGCACGATTCGAATGTTTTGCAGCATAATTTTAGATGTCTGGATTCTGTGTCTGAAGAATATTCGGGCATATTATCATAAACGGGAGACATAATCCGATCCCGCTGCTATACTCTGCGCCGATTTTCCTGTTCTTTAACATCCAGTGAGAGAGACCGATGCATCCGATGCTGACCATCGCCGTGCGCGCAGCGCGCAAGGCGGGTAATGTAATTGCCAAACACTACGAAACCCCAGACTCCGTAGAAACCAGCCAGAAAGGCAGCAATGATTTCGTGACTAACGTCGATAAAGCCGCAGAAGCGATTATTATCGAAACGATCCGCAAATCTTACCCACAGCACACCATCATCACCGAAGAAAGCGGTGAACATGAAGGTACCGATCAGGATGTTCAATGGGTTATCGATCCACTGGATGGCACCACCAACTTCGTCAAACGCCTGCCACACTTCTCTGTGTCTATCGCAGTACGCATTAAAGGTCGTACTGAAGTCGCCGTTGTTTACGATCCAATGCGTAACGAACTGTTCACCGCTACCCGCGGTCAGGGCGCTCAGCTGAACGGCTACCGCCTGCGCTGCAGCAATGCACGCGATCTGGACGGCACCATTCTGGCGACCGGTTTCCCGTTCAAGGCGAAACAGCACGCGACGACCTATATGAATATCCTGGGCAAACTGTTCACCGAATGCGCAGATTTCCGTCGTACCGGTTCTGCAGCGCTGGATCTGGCCTACGTTGCGACCGGCCGCGTTGACGGTTATTTCGAGCTGTCACTGAAGCCGTGGGACTTTGCGGCGGGCGAGCTGATCGCACGTGAAGCAGGCGCGATTGTTTGCGATTTCACCGGCGGCCACAACTACATGACCACCGGCAACATCGTTGCAGGTAACCCACGCGTTGTTAAAGCCATGCTGGCAAACATGCGTGAAGAACTGAGCGATGCGCTGAAGCGCTAATGCCGAAAATTCCCTCTCCCTGTGGGAGAGGGGATCCCAACTAAAACGGCCGCAATCCCCTCCCCGCCGGCACCGCACTCATCCACATCGTCACCGCCGCCACCAGCAGAACCACCCCGCCCGCCAGCGCAAGCGTCGTCCACCCTACCTGTCGCCACAGCACCGGCGTTTTATTGCCGCTGAGTTTAACCGCCAGCTGACGGAAGCTGTGTACCAGCAGCGCTAAAGACGAAATGGTGAGAGACGTTCCTGCCGCCATCGCCAGCGCGGACAACATTCCCCAGCCAAACACGCCGATTACCTTACTGAACAGCAGCACCATGATCGCCCCCGAGCACGGGCGCATACCCATCGAGAGAATAATCATCAGCCGCGCGCGCCAGTCGTCGCCGTTCTGTAATTGTTCCTGCGTGGGCAGATGCTGATGCCCGCATCCGCAGTTTTCATCATGAACGTGGTGCGGCGTAAAGGTCTTGAATTTCGGCTTTTGCAGCAGCACGCGCAGCTTTTTGAGCGCCCGCCAGCAGAGGATCAGCCCCAGCACGCCCACCAGCGCATAGCTCCCTTTTTCAAGCCAGAAGCTGCTCATGTGTAGCTGACGGGCAGGCAGCTGTAAGAGTGAAAGGACTATCACGACAAGCGCAATCGCCACGCCGCCCTGCAGCAGCGAGGAGGCCAGCGTCAGGCCAATGCTCGATCTCAACTTCGAGGGATGGGTAGCAAGCCAGGTGGTGATGACGATTTTGCCGTGCCCCGGCCCCAGCGCGTGCAGAACACCATAGATAAAGCTAAACGCCAGCAGGGAACCGCCCGCTTTTGTCGGGTTCTCCGCCACCGCCTTCAGCAGCCCGCTCATCTGTTGATTGACTTCACGCTGCCAGATGATGCTTTTCATCATCACCTGCGGCCAGGCCTGCCACAGCCAGAGCGAACCGCAAACGGCGAGCAGGAGAAAAAGCGCCAGCGGCCAGAGATGAAGCCAGCGGCGCGGTTTTTGGTGCGAAGAGGAGATCACTGACATTGTAACGTCACCTCCTGCGCAAACTGTTTACCCAGCTCCATGTCCTCCGGCGGCGCATCTTCTTTGTCGAGAGAGACCGCAAAGTTCAGCGTCTCTTCGCTGGGCTTTGGCGTGTGGACGGTAAGCTTGCATTTCTTTTGTAGCGATGCCGTAAGCTGCACGTCGCTGTCCTCGGCGTAGCTCATATCGACATAGTAGGTGGGGTCAAAGGTGGAGAAACGATACTTTTGCCCTGCCAGCGGCTGAGGGTGCGCCAGCGGGAGAATAAATGTCAGCACCGCCTGATGCCCGTCTCGCGTCATACCGTATTCCGTGGGCCGGTTAAGAAATTTGACCTTTTGTCCGTTATGCCAGAACTCGGTGAAATAGTGCTGACCGAGCACGTTGGCCATCACTTCTGCCGCCAGCTTTTTCCAGATCTCATCGCCAGGCTTTGCGTTTCCCGCATCATAGAGCAGATCCGCCGAGGTGATTTCATCCATCGTCCAGCGCATTTTCAGGCCGCTGAGCTGCGTGCCGTCCGTCACAAGCTCGGTTTTCAGGCTGATAAAACTGTGAGGATGTGCGCTGACGGCAAAGGTGATAACCGCCAAAAATAACGCCATCGCGCTTTGTTTAACTATTTGCATCAATTCCTCACGTCAAAAATTCTGTGATGTTCCCCAGCAATCCTGAATGAAAGGCCTGCCGGCGCGCTTTTCAGCGCCCATCCTTTAGCTATTCTTATCAAACATTCACACTGGATACCCGACAGATGATGACGACGCTTGAAATTCCATCTGTGCTTTCCAGTTCGCAGCGCCGCTGCCAGGTGCTTTTGATGCTTTACCTGCCCGATGCTGCCGTCACCGCACAGAACATAATCGCTGCCAATGGCGTGGACGACGCAATGGCACGGCAAGATATAGCCGAGACGCGCGATGAAATCCAGCGCTATCATCGGCTTGATATCGTCACGCACCTCGACGGCAGCTACCGAATTGAAGGTTCGGTCCTGAATCAGCGTTTATGCCTGCTGCACTGGCTGCGCAGGGCACTTCGGCTTTGCCCGCAGTTCGTCTCTCACCAGTTTACTCCCGCGCTTAAAACCGCACTTAAACAGCAGGGCATCGCTCGTCCACTCTATGATGACACCAACCTGCGAGCATTGATCAACTTCTGTTCGCGAAAGCTTCAGCGTCCGTTTGACTGCCGCGACGTACAGTTTTTACAGCTGTTTTTGCAATACTGTCTGATCCAGCATCATCTGGGCAATACGCCGCAGTTTTCCCACGTTCAGCGCAACTGGACGCAATCGAGAGGGGAATATTTCACCGCGCAGGAAATCGTGCGTCACTGGAAACGGCGCGTTCCGCAGGGAACGCACAGCGATGAACAGCTGTTCCTCGCGCTGCTGTTTATGATGCTGCGCACCCCCGATCCGGTGCTTGACAGACATCAGCAGGATCAACGCCTGCGCCGCACCATAGTGCGGATGATCGCGCGCTTTCGGGCCCAAACCGGGATGAATTTTAGCGATGAACAGGGGCTGACCGATCAGCTTTATATCCATCTTGCTCAGGCGTTAGATCGCTCACTGTTTGAAATCGGCATCGATAACAGCCTGCCGGAAGAGATTCATCGGCTTTATCCGCGGCTGTTACGCACCACCAAAGAGGCGCTATTTGAGCTGGAAGCGGAGTTCGGGCTGCGTTTCTCCGATGAAGAGATGAGCCTAGTGGCGGTGATTTTTGGTGCCTGGCTGATGCAGGAGACCGATCTGCATGAAAAACAGGTGGTGTTACTGACCGGGGAAGATAAAGCATGTGAAGCGTTGATTGAGCAGCAGCTGCGCGAGCTGACGCTGTTGCCGCTCAATATTCGTTATCTGACCCTGCACGCGTTTCAGAAGGGAGGAGCGCCCCGTGAAGCTGCGCTGGTGATCACCCCTTACCCAACCGCCCTGCCGTTGTTCTCGCCGCCGCTGATCCATGCCGTTGAGACATTGAACGCGCAGCAGCAAGAACATATTCGCGCGATGCTGGAATCCTAGTTACGCGCGTGCCGTCACTTTGGGGCGAACGAGCATTGCAGGTAGTGCAACGAGTGCCATCACCCAGAATACGCCGTGCCCAAGGTGCTGATAGAGGAAGCCAGCAAAGACCGTCATCACGGCTATGCTGCCGCCCATTGCCACCGCAGAGTAGACCGCCTGCAGTCGAATCACATCCCCACCCTCTCGCGCAGAGATGTAGCGCATCGCCGCCAGGTGGCACACGGTAAAGGTACCGCAGTGCAGAATTTGCGCCAGAATCAGCCACGGCAGTTCGGTCGTCCAGCCCATAATCCCCCAGCGTGCCACGCCGCACACGGCAGAAAGCAGCAGCAAATCGCGCGCGCCGAAGCGACGGAACAGTTTTTTACTGAGCGCAAAGATGATCACTTCCGCCACGACGCCGAGCGACCACAGGTAGCCTACCGCAGAAGCAGAGTAGCCCGCACCCTGCCAGTAGATGGCGCTGAACCCATAGTACGCCGCATGCGCCCCCTGAAGCAGGCAAACGCACGCCAGAAAACGCCAGCTTTGTGCCACCAGGCTCCGCCAGGCCGGCCAGCCTGCGCTCTCCTGGTGACGGCTTTCGCCCTGCGGCATTACCGACGGACGCAACAGCATCCCCAGCAGCATGGAGGCAATACCCACGCTCAGTAACGCAAGGATGGCGTGATAGTCGTACAGGCTGACCAGCTTACCCACCAGCGCCGAGCCGATCACGAACGCAATCGATCCCCAGAGACGCACGCGGCCATAGTCCATGGTGATCTGCTTTTGCCAGGTGTTCGCCAGGGCATCCGTCAGCGGCACCAGCGGTGAGAAGAACAGGTTGAAGCCAACCATCACCACCATCAGCCAGGCAAACTGCTGACTCACCCAGAAGCAGGCGACAAAGACCAGCGTGAGCAGCGCAAGTATGCGCACGGCCTTGATCAGTAAGGAGGGATCGCTGACGCGCGGCGCAATCAGCAGACTGCCCAGGAAACGCGCCACCAGTCCTGCGCCAAGCAGAACGCCGATGGACTCAGGGGTGAGGCCGATTCCCTTGAGCCAGACGCTCCAGAAAGGCAGAAAAATACCGTAGCTAAAGAAGTAGGTGAAGTAGCTGAGCGCCAGCCAGCGCGTGGAATGCAAGACCATGAATCCCTCCCGAAATGGAGGCGATAGTCTGGCGTTTATCCTGCACTTTAGCAAGTCGTTAGCGCGCTATAAATTAACGATAAATTAACATCATGGACAGCCGGTCGGCGTATGGCGAGAGCGGCAAAATTGTATTACGTTTAAAGAACATCGCCTGAAGAGGTCGTTTGCCATGAACAGCTTACGTTATTTCGATTTCGGCTCCTCACGTTCTTTCCTGCTTTTGATTGCCCGTATTGCTATCGTTGTCCTGTTTATTATTTTTGGCTATCCCAAACTCACGGGGTTTAGCGGCACCGTTCAGTATATGACGTCCCTCGGCGCCCCCATGCCTATGCTTGCCGCGATTATTGCGGTGGTGATGGAGGTCCCCGCGGCAATTCTGATCGTGCTGGGCTTTTTCACCCGCCCCATCGCGGTGCTCTTTGTCTTTTATACGCTGGGAACGGCGGTGATAGGCCACCATTACTGGGATATGACCGGTGATGCGGTTGTGCCGAACATGATTAACTTCTATAAGAATGTGAGTATTGCTGGCGCGTTTATTTTGCTGGCGATTGTGGGACCGGGGGCCATATCTCTCGACCGACGTTAGCCCATAAAAAAAGGCCGCAAGCGCGGCCTTTTTTATTTCGGCAAAGCAGAGGGATTATGCGTATACCGGGAAGCGTGCGCAGATATCCAGAACTTTACCTTTAACGCGCTCGATAACCGCTTCGTCATTGATGTTGTCCAGAACGTCACACATCCAGCCCGCCAGCTCTTTCACTTCCGCTTCTTTGAAGCCGCGGCGAGTCACTGCCGGAGAACCGATACGGATACCGGAGGTCACGAACGGGCTCTTCGGATCGTTTGGCACGCTGTTTTTGTTCACGGTGATGTTGGCGCGGCCCAGGGCGGCGTCAGCTTCTTTACCGGTCAGGTTCTTATCAACCAGATCCAGCAGGAACAGGTGGTTTTCAGTACCGCCAGACACCACTTTGTAGCCACGGCTCAGGAACACTTCCACCATCGCTTTGGCGTTTTTGGCAACCTGCTGCTGATAAACCTTGAACTCTGGCTCCATCGCTTCTTTCAGCGCTACCGCTTTTGCGGCGATAACGTGCATCAGCGGGCCGCCCTGCGCGCTTGGGAACACGGCGGAGTTCAGTTTCTTATACAGCTCTTCGTCACCGCCTTTCGCCAGGATCAGGCCACCGCGTGGACCCGCCAGGGTTTTGTGGGTGGTGGTGGTCACAACGTGAGCGTGTGGAACCGGGTTCGGGTAAACGCCTGCCGCGATCAGACCCGCAACGTGCGCCATATCAACGAACAGGTAAGCACCGATGCTGTCTGCGATTTCACGCATTTTTGCCCAGTCAACGATACCGGAGTAAGCAGAGAAGCCACCGATGATCATCTTCGGTTTGTGCTCTTTGGCCTGCTTAGCCATGTCTTCGTAGTCAATTTTACCGGACTCATCAATACCGTAAGGAATGATGTTGTACAGTTTGCCGGAGAAGTTAACCGGGGAGCCGTGAGTCAGGTGGCCGCCCTGCGCCAGGTTCATACCCAGAACGGTATCGCCCGGCTGGAGCAGCGCGGTGTAGACCGCGAAGTTAGCCTGAGAGCCTGAGTGCGGCTGCACGTTCGCGTAGTCTGCGCCAAAGAGTTCTTTCGCACGGTCAATCGCCAGTTGCTCAACGATATCAACGTACTCGCAACCGCCGTAGTAGCGCTTGCCCGGATAACCTTCAGCGTATTTGTTGGTCAGCTGAGAACCCTGCGCCTGCATCACGCGCGGGCTGGTGTAGTTTTCGGAGGCGATCAGTTCGATGTGCTCTTCCTGACGTACTTTTTCCTGCTCCATAGCCTGCCACAGTTCGGCATCATAATCGGCAATGTTCATTTCACGCTTTAACATCCGCATCTCCTGACTCAGCTAACAAGTAAATTTTGGCCTGAAAAGGCAGTCCCGTTGGACGACGGGCAACAGTATAACTGAATAGTTCTGCGATAACAGGTCTTGACAAACGATTTTACGCAAACGTTTACCTCCACGCCGCGCAAGGGTTTGAGGAATAAAGCTCTCATCATTTTCAACGGATTTCTTTTCAGGTTTGTGATGCATATTTTTCATCTTGCAAAGAACCATTTACAACGCAGGGTTATTTTTTATAAGATGCATTTAAAATACATCATTAAATATAACATCAGAAGGACGCGCTCATGCTCGACGCTCAAACCATCGCTACCGTTAAGTCCACCATTCCCCTGCTGGTGGAAACCGGCCCTAAACTCACCGCGCATTTCTACGATCGCATGTTCTCGCACAACCCGGAGCTCAAAGAAATTTTCAACATGAGCAACCAGCGCAATGGCGACCAGCGTGAAGCGTTGTTTAACGCCATCGCAGCCTACGCCAGCAATATCGAAAACCTGGCGGCATTGCTGCCTGCGGTAGAAAAGATTGCGCAGAAACATACCAGCTTCCAGATCCAGCCTGAGCAGTACAACATCGTTGGCGGCCACCTGCTGGCCACGCTGGACGAAATGTTCAGCCCGGGCCAGGAAGTGCTGGACGCGTGGGGTAAAGCCTACGGCGTGCTGGCAAACGTGTTTATCAACCGTGAAGCGCAAATCTACAGCGAAAACGCCAGCAAGAACGGCGGCTGGGAAGGCACGCGCGCGTTCCGCATCGTCGAGAAAACCCCACGCAGCGCATTGATTACCAGCTTTGAATTTGAGCCGGTGGACGGTAAACCGGTGGCCGAATATCAACCGGGCCAGTATCTGGGCGTGTGGCTGAAGCCTGAAGGTTTCCCGCATCAGGAAATTCGCCAGTATTCCCTCACCCGCAAGCCAAACGGCAAAGGCTACCGTATTGCGGTGAAACGCGAAGATGGCGGTCAGGTCTCAACCTGGCTGCACAACGAAGCCAGCGTGGGCGACGTGGTTCATCTGGCCGCGCCGGCGGGTGATTTCTTTATGGCCGTTGACGGCAATACGCCAGTGACGCTGATCTCTGCGGGTGTTGGTCAAACGCCAATGCTGGCGATGCTCGATACGCTGGCAAAAACAAACCACGACGCGCAGGTAAACTGGTTCCACGCCGCAGAGAACGGCGACGTGCACGCCTTTGCGGATGAAGTGAAAACGCTCGGGACGTCCCTGCCGCGCTTCACCGCGCATACCTGGTATCGCCTGCCAACGGACGCAGACCGCCAGGCCGCACGCTTCGACAGCGAAGGTCTGATGAATTTAAGCCAGCATGAAGGGGCGTTTAGCGCGCCGGACATGCAGTTCTACGTCTGTGGACCGGTGGCGTTTATGCAGTATGCCGCGAAGCAGCTGGTAGACCTGGGTGTGGACAAGGACAACATTCATTACGAATGTTTCGGGCCGCATAAGGTGCTGTAATGAAAAAGCCCCTCGTTCGAGGGGCTTTTTTTTCGCCGGGTGGCGGCTGCGCCTTACCCGACCTACAAAACCGTTGGCGCTGTTAAATCGCGGCGTCGTCTTCTTCGCCGGTACGGATACGGATCACGCGCGCCACGTCAAAGACGAAGATTTTACCGTCGCCAATTTTGCCCGTCTGCGCGGTACGGATGATGGTATCCACGCAGGTATCCACGATATCGTCGCTGACCACGATTTCAATTTTCACTTTCGGCAGAAAGTCGACCATGTACTCCGCGCCACGGTAAAGCTCGGTGTGGCCCTTCTGACGACCAAAACCTTTCACTTCCGTTACTGTCATCCCGGTGATGCCAACTTCCGCCAGCGCTTCACGTACATCATCCAGTTTGAAAGGTTTAATAATCGCATCAATCTTTTTCATGGTGGGTCCTTAAACTCTTGCCTGTAAGCTGCCTCGTAATCGATTGCTCACAGTACCATACGGCATTACTCTTTAAAATCGTTTGCTTCCAGCTCGTGACGCGACAGCAGCTTGTAGAACTCGGTGCGGTTGCGCCCGGCCATGCGCGCCGCGTGGGTCACGTTACCCTTCGTAATCTGCAGCAGTTTGCGCAGGTAGTTCAGTTCGAACTGGTTACGCGCTTCGGCAAAGGTCGGCAACGCCGTGTTTTCTCCTTCCAGCGCCTGCTCCACCAGCGCGTCGCTGATAACGGGCGACGACGTCAGCGCCACGCACTGCTCAATCACGTTGACCAACTGGCGCACGTTGCCAGGCCACCCGGCGGTCATTAGCCTTTTCATTGCATCCGTGGAAAACGCGCGCACGAAGGGTTTATGGCGATCCGCGGACTGGCGCAGCAGATGGTTTGCCAGCAGTGGGATATCTTCCGCACGCTCGGCCAGCGCAGGAATTTTCAGGTTCACCACGTTCAGGCGGTAGTAGAGATCTTCACGAAACTCATTGCGCGCCATCACTTTTGGCAGATCCCGGTGGGTGGCGGAAATAATACGCACGTTGATGTCGATATCGCGGTTGCTGCCGAGCGGACGCACCTTTCTCTCCTGCAACACGCGCAGCAGTTTCACCTGCAACGGCGCAGGCATATCGCCAATCTCGTCGAGGAACAGCGTGCCGCCTTCCGCCGCCTGGAACAACCCTTCCCGGCTGCTCACCGCGCCGGTGAAGGCGCCGCGCGCGTGACCAAAGAGTTCAGACTCGAGCAGTTGCTCCGGAAGCGCACCGCAGTTAATGGCGATAAAGGCATTTTTAGCGCGCGGGCTGGCGTTGTGGATCGCCTGCGCCAGGATCTCTTTCCCGGTACCGCTCTGGCCGTTGATCAAAACGCTGACGTCAGATTGCGCCACCATTCGCGCCTGCTCAAGCAGACGCAGCATGACAGGGCTTCGCGTCACGATGGACTCGCGCCAGGCATCATCACCAGAAGGCGCGGCATGCTCCAGCGCGCTGTCGATGGCTTTATAAAGCGCGTCTTTGTCCACCGGTTTAGTGAGGAAGCTGAACACCCCTTGCTGGGTTGCCGCGACCGCATCCGGGATCGAGCCGTGGGCGGTCAAGATGATAACCGGCATGCCGGGCTGCTGCTTTTGAATCTCTGCAAAAAGCTGCAGGCCATCCATTTCGTCCATCCGCAGATCGCTGATCACCAGATCAATTTTCTCGCGGCTGAGCACTTTCAGCCCCTCCTGCCCGCTTTCCGCCGTCACAACGCTGTAGCCTTCACTGACCAGGCGCATCCCCAGCAGCTTTAACAGTCCAGGATCGTCATCGACCAGTAAGAGATGGGCAGGTTTACGGCTTGTCATGGCTTCACATCCTCTTCCTTCTGCGCGTCACCGTCCGGCGACGCGGCAGAATTTCCTTTCGACGAATCTGGCAAATAGCTGCCTGCGGGTTTACGCGTCGACAGTTGCCTTTCAATATCGGTCAGATTTTCAAGCTTGCGCGTGGTGGTCTCAAGCTGGGTGCGCAGATAATTCTGCTGCTGGCGAAGCGTATCAAGCTCGCCGTCCGTTGACTGCTGTAATTTGCTGTAGCGGGAACGCTCTTCAGACAGCTGAAGCTGTAATGCCTGGCCGTCCCGCCAGAGTTGATATATCGGCCGCACCTGCGCAGGAATGTTGGCGCTGAACGCGTCCAGACGCGTGATATTCGTGCGGCGCTCCACGGGCGTGATTTTGGCATCGCCAAGCAGAATGGCACGTTTAAAGGTCGCCTGCCATGCGTTGTCGCCCCACATCGTGGCTTGCGCCCGTGCCTCTACGGGTTCCAGACGCTGCGCACAATCGATGCCACGTAGCCAAAACAGCGGGTTGGTATCAACTTCATGTCCTGATAAGTGCCAGATGCCCTCGCAGGGGGTGGTCAGGAAATCCGCCAGCTGATTTTCAGGCCATTTTTCTTCCGGCTTTTCACTGATTGCGCTCTTCGGGGCATGGGTCACACACCCTGCCAGCAGTAAACACGGCAGACTTAGACGTACGGTATTGCGGGAAAACATCGCGCGTGCGGCGCGGAAAAAAACGTGTGACATACTCACCAGACTTAGATTCATTTTATTGATTTTCCGGCTTAAGAGGCAGTTCGATACGAAAGCACACATCCGACCGTTCATCACTGACGATATTCAGTTCGCCGTGCATGCGTCGTATGCCGTCGCGGGCAATACTGAGCCCCAGACCACTTCCTTTTACCGCACCTTTTCGCTGATGACTGCCCTGGAAAAAGGGTTCAAAAATCATCGTTTTTTCTTCATCCGGAATCGGGGTGCCCGTATTCGCTACATCGATAAACACCCGGGAACCCGCCCTGTAGCTTCGGATATAAATGTTACCGGATTCAGTACCATAGTGCACCGCATTGGAATAAAGATTATCCAGAACGCTCATAAACAGCATGGGCTCTGCAAGACAAGCGGGCTCGCTAAGATCGACCTGGGTATGCATCATTTTAGCTCTTGCTGGCAGGCTATGGGCGGAGATCACCATATCCACTATCGGTGCAATCTCCACATTTTCCAGTACCACTGCCCCGTCCGCCAGCTTACGGTTGTAGTCCAGCAGTTGCTCAATCAGCTTTTGCAGATTCCGGCTGCTGTCATCGAGGATCTCGACAATCTCTTTTTGCTCAGAGGTCAGCGGGCCAGCCACTTCGTCCGCCAGCAGCTCGGTGCCTTCTCGCATGCTGGCGAGAGGCGTTTTGAGTTCGTGGGAAATGTGACGGAGGAACTGATGACGCTGCGTTTCCAGCCACGCCAGACGTTCGGAAAGCCAGATGATCCGCTGACCCACTGAACGCAGCTCGCGCGGCCCGGTGAAAACAACCGTATCCCCGAGAGACTTCCCCTCACCCAGACGGTTAATCATCCGCTGTATGCCCTTCACCGGACCGATAATCATGCGGGTGAACAGCAGAACCAGAGCAAGACTGACCAGGAACAGGACCAGCGCCTGCCAGCCGAAGAATTGACCGCGCTCGGCGATTTCCTGCTGCAGCTGCTGCCCGCGAGAGAAGATCACCGTGCGTGTAGACTGGACCATTTCCGTATTGGCATTAGCAAAAGCTTCCAGCCGCGCGGCGGCGGCGGCATCCGGGCCGCTATTTTTACACTGTAGCTGAGCCAGATCGTTCAGGTCCTGACGTAATGCCTGGTAGAGTTTGTCGTCCGGCAGCACGCCCGCGTGGGCATCCAGCATTTCGCTGTAGCGTTTACGTTGATTCTGGTAAACCCGCTCCAGGGTGCGATCGTCCAGCACGCAATACTGGCGATAGCTTCGCTCCATCTCCAGCGCGGCGTTCGTCATTGCTTCGCTTCGCCTTGCATCAATTAGCGTCGTGCGATTCGTCAATGCCGCCTGCGCGCTTAGCGCATTGAGACTTTGCCAGGCCTGCCACGCCAGTATCAGTAAAGGGAGCAGGATCAGCAGGAATGCCATCATGACGAGCTGTCGCAGGGAGCGAGGGAAAACAGACCAGCGTTTCAACGCATTACTCTCTTAATGGGGGTTTACGCAGAGCGTAACTGAGTCTGCCCTTCAGATACAACAAAGCCGGGTAAAAACCCGGCTTTGTTGTGGAATGAGGCGGTGCCTAACTCGACGTTTCGCCCTGTCCTGATAAAGCATCGCTATGATCAGTAGTTGGACGGCAGGCACCTTTTTGTGCGTCATTCTAAGTTTATGTAGCGCGTCCCGAAGGGGCTGACATAAGAAGGTGAATGAGCCACTGATTAATATTATGCAACAGCCGTGCCAGTTTGCAAAACAATAAATTAACATGATGAATTAAAAGGGTTTTATACACTCAACCTATTACTTGTTGGCAGAATGATTTCCAGGCTAAGTGTCGCTATTTAACAACACCTTTAGACCATGATTTTTCTACTTATATAAATCAACAAGTTAAGTGTCACCTTTTGGAGACATCGGCGGGGCAGGATTGTCGCGATTTTGCGACACGCATAAAAAAGCCCGGTGGCACTCACGCCTACCGGGCCTACAAGGGTTAGGGTGCTAAAACTTAACCCAGCTGCTTACGCGCGTTGCGGAAGATACGCATCCACGGGCTATCCTCGCCCCAGTTTTCCGGGTGCCAGGAGTTGCTCACGGTGCGGAACACGCGCTCCGGGTGCGGCATCATGATGGTCGCACGACCGCTTTCACTGGTGACTGCCGTAATACCGTTGGCGGAGCCGTTCGGGTTAGCCGGGTAGGTTTCTGTCACCTTGCCGAAGTTATCGACAAAGCGCAGCGCCACCAGACCTTTGCTCTCCAGCTGAGCCAGATGCGCAGCATCACGCACTTCTACCTGACCTTCACCGTGGGAAACGGCGATTGGCATCTGTGAACCCACCATTCCCTGCAGCAGCAGAGAAGGGCTTTGGGTCACTTCCACCAGGCTGAAGCGCGCTTCGAAGCGGTCAGACTGGTTGCGCACAAAGCGCGGCCAGGCTTCGCTGCCCGGGATCAGTTCGCGCAGGTTAGACATCATCTGGCAGCCGTTACACACGCCCAGCGCCAGGGTCTGCGGACGATGGAAGAAGGTTTCGAACTCGTCACGCACGCGGCTGTTGAACAGGATGGACTTCGCCCAACCTTCGCCCGCGCCCAGCACGTCGCCGTAGGAGAAACCGCCGCACGCCACCAGCGCCTGGAAATCTTCCAGACCGGTACGTCCGGCCAGCAGGTCGCTCATGTGGACGTCGATGGCGTCAAAGCCCGCGCGGTGGAAGGCAGCCGCCATCTCAACGTGGGAGTTAACGCCCTGCTCGCGCAGCACGGCTACCTTCGGACGCGCGCCTGTCGCAATGTACGGTGCAGCGATATCTTCGTTGATATCAAAGGAGAGCTTCACGTTCAGGCCAGGATCCTGGTCATTCGCTTTCGCGTTATGCTCCTGATCGGCACATTCCGGGTTATCACGCAGGCGCTGCATCTGCCAGGTGGTTTCTGCCCACCACATGCGCAGCGTGGTGCGGCTTTCGCTGAACACCGCGTGGCCGTCTGCTTCAATGACGAAGCGGTCACCCTGAACGGCTTTGCCCAGATAGTGGACGCAGTCTGCCAGACCGTGCTTCGCCAGAATCGCTTCAACCGCGTCGCGATCTGCGGCACGTACCTGAATTACCGCACCCAACTCTTCATTGAACAGCGCCGCCAGACGGTCTTCGCCAAGCGTGGCAATGTTCGCTTCAACGCCGCAGTGGCCGGTGAAGGCCATCTCTGCCAGCGTCACCAGCAGGCCGCCGTCAGAACGGTCGTGGTAGGCCAGCAGCTTACGCTCCGCCACCAGCGCCTGGATGGCGTCGTAGAAGCCTTTCAACTGCGCGACGTCGCGCACATCGGCTGGCTTGTCGCCGAGCTGGCGGTAAACCTGTGCCAGCGCGGTGGCACCCAGCGCGTTGTGGCCTTTACCCAGGTCAATCAGCAGCAGGGCGTTGTCTTCGGTCGCAAGCTGCGGCGTAACGGTGTGGCGCACGTCTTCCACGCGGGCAAACGCGGTGATCACCAGCGACAGCGGAGAGGTCATCTCGCGCTGCTCGCTGCCTTCCTGCCAGCGGGTTTTCATCGACATGGAGTCTTTACCCACCGGAATGGTCAGGCCGAGGGCAGGACACAGCTCCTCACCCACCGCTTTTACGGCTTCATACAGGCCAGCATCTTCGCCAGGGTGACCGGCTGCGGCCATCCAGTTTGCAGAGAGTTTGATACGTTTGATGTCGCCAATCTGCGTCGCGGCGATGTTGGTCAGCGCTTCACCGACCGCCAGACGTGCGGAGGCGGCAAAGTCCAGCAGCGCCACCGGGGTGCGTTCGCCCAGGGCCATCGCTTCGCCGTAGTAGCTGTCGAGGCTCGCGGTCGTCACCGCGCAGTTCGCCACCGGGATCTGCCACGGGCCAACCATCTGGTCGCGCGATACCATACCGGTCACGGTACGGTCGCCGATGGTCACCAGGAACGTTTTCTCCGCCACGGCAGGCAGGTGCAGCACGCGGTTAACCGCTTCTGCCACGGTGATGCCCTGGCGATCCAGCGCTTTGCCCGCCGCTTTGCGGGTTGTCACGTCGCGGGTCATCTTCGGCGTTTTACCGAGCAGGACGTCCAGCGGCAGATCGATCGGCTGGTTGTCAAAGTGGGTGTCGCTTAAGGAAAGGTGCTGCTCTTCGGTCGCTTCACCGATCACCGCATACGGCGCACGCTCGCGGCGGCACAGCTCGTCAAACAGCGGCAGCTGATCCGCGGCAACCGCCAGCACGTAGCGCTCCTGGGATTCGTTACACCAGATTTCCAGCGGGCTCATGCCCGGCTCATCGCTCAGGATATCGCGCAGGTTGAAACGGCCACCGCGGCCACCGTCGCTCACCAGCTCCGGCATGGCGTTGGACAGACCGCCCGCACCCACGTCGTGGATGAACAGAATCGGGTTGGCGTCGCCCAGCTGCCAGCAGCGGTCGATCACTTCCTGGCAGCGACGCTCCATTTCCGGGTTGTCACGCTGCACGGAAGCAAAATCGAGGTCCGCATCAGACTGGCCGGACGCCATAGAAGACGCTGCCCCGCCGCCCAGACCGATGTTCATCGCCGGGCCACCGAGCACGATCAGCTTCGCGCCGACGACGATCTCGCCTTTCTGCACGTGATCGGCACGGATGTTGCCGATCCCGCCCGCCAGCATGATCGGTTTGTGGTAACCGCGCAGCTCTTCGCCGTTGTGGCTGTCCACTTTCTCTTCATAGGTACGGAAGTAACCGTTCAGCGCCGGACGACCAAACTCGTTGTTAAACGCCGCGCCGCCCAGCGGGCCGTCGGTCATGATATCCAGCGCGGTTACAATGCGCTCTGGCTTGCCGAAATCTTCTTCCCATGGCTGTTCAAAGCCCGGGATACGCAGGTTAGAGACGGAGAAACCGACCAGACCCGCTTTAGGTTTAGCGCCACGACCGGTCGCACCTTCGTCACGGATTTCACCGCCGGAGCCGGTCGCCGCACCCGGCCACGGGGAGATCGCCGTCGGGTGGTTGTGGGTTTCCACTTTCATCAGGATATGCGCGGGCTCCTGATGGAAGTCATAGCGCCCTGCTTCGCGATCGGCGAAGAAGCGGCCCACCTCGGAACCTTCCATTACCGCGGCGTTGTCTTTATAGGCAGACAGCACGTGGTCAGGGGTTTGCTCCATGGTGTTTTTGATCATTTTGAACAGCGACTTCGGCTGCTGTTCGCCGTCAATAATCCAGTCGGCGTTGAAAATCTTATGGCGGCAGTGCTCAGAGTTGGCCTGCGCGAACATGTAGAGTTCGATGTCGTTCGGGTTGCGGTTGAGCTTAACGAACGCGTCCTGCAGGTAATCAATTTCGTCTTCTGCCAGCGCCAGGCCGAGACGCAGGTTGGCGTCAATCAGCGCCTGACGGCCCTGCCCCAGCAGGTCAACGCTCTGTACCGGCGCAGGCTGATGGTGTGAGAACAGCTTCTGCGCGTCGTCGAGAGAGGCAAATACGCTCTCCATCATGCGGTCGTGCAGCTCAGCCGCAACCGCCTGCCACTGCGCGTCGTTCAGGGTGGAGGCTTCAACATAGTACGCCACGCCGCGTTCCAGACGGTTAATCTGGCTCAGACCACAGTTGTGGGCGATGTCGGTGGCTTTGGAAGACCAGGGGGAGATGGTGCCCGGACGCGGCGTCGCAAGGATCAGTTTGCCGGTTGGCGTATGGCTGCTCAGGCTTGGACCATACTTGAGCAGGCGTTCCAGCTGTACGCGCTCCTCTGCATTCAGGGGGGCATTCAGGTCAGCAAAATGGACATACTCAGCGTAAATATTGCTTACCGGAAGGTCGGCCGCCTGAAAACGTGCCAGCAGTTTGGTAATACGGAAGGCAGACAGTGCAGGCGAACCACGCAGAATTTCCATCATAAGTCTCTCGTCTTCGAAGCGCCGGGGCGCTTACAGTGTGCGCAAGGGGGGAAAACGGGCGTCATTATAGAGAATCCTGAGCGCCGACGAAACCGTTTGCGTCGAAATAAAATTTGCACAGCGGTTTAACAATAGGTGTGACCTGTCTCTCTAATTTGTTGCCAAGTGGCGTAACTTTGCGCAAAATGCCGCTCATTCAATGGCAAACCTTATTCTTAACATGGCTACAGCATACTGAGGCAACCGGCGTCGCAGAGAATTAACTAATTGAAAAAATTAAAGATTAATTATCTGCTCATCGGCATTGTTACGTTGCTGCTGGCAGTGGCCCTCTGGCCTTCTATCCCCTGGTTCGGTAAAGCCGAAAACCGTATCGCCGCCATTCAGGAGCGGGGGGAATTGCGCGTCAGTACCCTCTCCTCTCCGCTGATTTACGGCGACATCAACGGCAAAACCATCGGTCTGGATTATGAACTGGCCCAGCAGTTTGCCGACTATCTGGGTGTTAAGCTCAAAATTACCGTGCGTCAGAACATCAGCCAATTGTTCGATGACCTGGATAACGACGACGCCGATATCCTTGCAGCCGGGCTGGTGTACAACAGCGAGCGCAGCAAGAACTACCAGCCAGGCCCAACCTACTACTCTGTCTCCCAGCAGCTGGTTTACCGCGTGGGAAGCGTGCGCCCGCGCTCACTCGCCACCATTAACGAGCAACAGCTGACGATTGCCCCCGGCCATGTCGTGATTGAGGACCTGCGCGCCCTCAAAGAGAAAAAGTATCCTGACCTGAGCTGGACGGTTGACCCAAAACTGGGCACCACAGAACTGCTCGATCAGGTTAAAGACAAAAAGCTGGCCTATACCATTGCGGATTCGGTGGCGATCAGTCTTTTCCAGCGCGTGCACCCGGAAATCGCAGTGGCGCTGGATGTGACTGACGAACAGCCGGTGACCTGGTTTACCCAACTGGATAACGATCAGACCCTCTCTGCGGCCATGCTCGATTTCTATAACGCCATCAATGAAGACGGCACGCTGGCGCGCCTGGAAGAAAAATACCTCGGCCATGGTGATGACTTCGATTACGTCGACACCCGCAGCTTCTTGCGCGCAGTTGATAGCGTCCTGCCGGACCTGCAGCCGTTGTTCGAAAAATACGCCCAGGAGATTGACTGGAAGCTGCTGGCGGCGATTTCGTATCAGGAATCCCACTGGGATACTCAGGCTACCTCTCCGACCGGTGTGCGTGGTCTCATGATGCTGACGAAAAATACCGCGCTGAGTCTGGGTGTTAATGACCGTACCGATGCGGAGCAAAGCATCAGCGGCGGCGCGCAGTATTTACAGGATATGATGGCTAAAGTACCGGAGACCGTGCCGGAAGAAGAGCGGATTTGGTTTGCACTGGCCGCCTACAACATGGGTTATGCGCACATGCTTGACGCGCGCGCGCTGACGGCAAAAACCAAAGGTAACCCGGACAGCTGGTCTGATGTAAAACAGCGTCTGCCGCTGCTGAGCCAGAAACCGTGGTACAACAAGCTGACCTACGGGTATGCGCGCGGGCATGAAGCCTACGTTTACGTGGAAAATATTCGTAAGTATCAGATAAGCCTGGTGGGGTATCTGCTGGAGAAAGAGAAAGAAGCGGCAGAAGCTAAACAGCTGGCTCAGAGCTACCCGGTGGTCGCACCGGACGAACTTAATCGTCCACCTGCTTCAATTCTGCCTTTTGTTGCTTTTTCTGCTGCCGGCGCATTCGAAAGAAGTCACTCAGCAGACCCGAACACTCTGGTGCAAGTACCCCACCGATAGTCTGCACCTGGTGGTTCATCCCCGGATGGCCTAGCACGTCCATTAGCGAACCGGCCGCGCCTGTTTTTTCATCCCGCGCACCAAACACCAGCGTACCGATACGACTGTGCACCATCGCGCCGGAACACATGACGCAGGGTTCAAGGGTGACGTACAGAGTCGTATCGAGCAGACGATAGTTTTGCAGTACCAGCCCGCCCTGACGAAGCGCCATAATTTCGGCGTGCGCGGTAGGATCGTGGCGGCCAATGGGGCGGTTCCACCCTTCGCCAATCACCTGATTATGATGAACCAGCACCGCGCCCACGGGCACTTCGCCCTCATCCCAGGCACGTTGAGCCAGCGTTAGCGCGTGGCGCATCCAGTATTCATGATTGTGTTCAGGGTTGGACAACGGTTGTACTCCAGTCGAAAAGCGGGCGGCATTATACACACCCACTATATACACGTCATCCTTCAAGCCGCCTTGATCCAACTTGAATGATTTAGTGTATGAATTTGTCTATTCGAGTTGCTGAAGTTCACCTGATGGCGTGACGCGCCAGCGGTGCTGGCAAAAATAGAGCAGCGGGTTGTCCTGCTTGCTGTCGCTGTAGCCGCTGTACAGGCGCAGCGGCGTGCCGATGCGCTTCTCCAGCTGAACCACTTTCTCGTGCCCCAGGCAGCGCATAGTCAGCACCCAACCGCCGTAAGCGCGGGAAATTTGCGTGGCGATAAGATTTACGCGCGGCAGCCAGGGCGTATCAAAATAGACCTGCTCCACCAGCGTCTGCGGGGAGCCGGTAATCAGCCAGATATCGGCATCGTTCGCGTCGAGGTAGCTGGTGAGACGCGCCTGCACCACGGGAAACGCGGCGACATGGCCGCGAAACCAGTGCGCAAAATCCTCTTCGAGCTGTTTAAGCCGTGCTTC
The DNA here is from genome assembly GCF_014103035.1 of Enterobacter sp. RHBSTW-01064. Taxonomy (NCBI): domain Bacteria; kingdom Pseudomonadati; phylum Pseudomonadota; class Gammaproteobacteria; order Enterobacterales; family Enterobacteriaceae; genus Enterobacter; species Enterobacter sp. RHBSTW-01064. The sequence goes on from NZ_JABXOU010000001.1 coordinate 1,192,049, forward strand.
GCTGTGACCAAAGGTGCATCCCCAGAGCAGCAGGCTCATCGGCCAGCGCGCTGCACGGCCTTTAACCAGCAGCGCGATGCCAATCACGGGTAAGAGCGGTAAGACGAGCAGCGCATTCAGAGGCTGACGCCGCAGCAGATAGCGTATAAAGGTGCCAAACATATCCTGCTGATGCAGCGTTCCATCCAGGTCGAAAAAGACAACGCGACGCGCGTGATTTGCCAAACCTTACTCCTCTGGGTCGTTGAATCCTAACAGCCAGGTAAACAGGAACCCGGCGATTACCGCTACTAAATAGCCTAACAGATAGAGCATCACTTTTCCGGTCACGATGGTTAATGCCAGCGGTAAACCGGAAAGTCCAAAGGTGATCACCGTCGCCACTTTCCAGTAGCTAATGAGCGCCCCGCCCACCGCGCCGCCCAGACAGGCTGCGAGGAAAGGTTTCCCCAGCGGCAGCGTAACGCCGAAAATCAGCGGCTCGCCGATGCCGAGCAACCCGACCGGGAGCGCGCCTTTAATCACTTTTTTCAGTCGCGCGTTGCGGGTTTTCATCAGTACGGCAATCGCCGCGCCGACCTGCCCCACGCCCGCCATCGACAGGATAGGCAGCAGCGCGTTATAGCCGTGCGCCTGCACCAGCTCGACGTGGATCGGCACCAGCCCCTGATGCAGGCCGGTCAGCACCAGCGGCAGGAAGGTACCAGAGAGCACCGCCCCCACCAGCAGGCCACCACGGTCGATAGCCAGAGACGCACCGTGGGCGATGGCTTCTGAGATCCAGCCGCCTAACGGCTGGAGTGCCACCACCGCGACGCTACCGGTAATGAGCGTGGTCAGCAGCGGGTTGAGGATAAGCTCAATCGAGCCAGGCAGGATCGCGCGCAGCCTTTTCTCGATCCAGCACATCAGGATGACCACCAGCAGCACGGCAATCACCCCACCGCGCCCGGGCTGGAGCGCCTCACCAAACAGCGTGATCTGCGCCAGCTGCGGGCTGGACAAGATGCCCGCCATTACCCCACCCATGGCCAGCGATCCGCCAAACACCTTCGCGGTATTCACCCCGACCAGAATGTTCATGATGGCGAAAACTGCGCTGCCGAAGATCCCAAGGATCCCCAGCAGGTTTGGATACTGCGTGGCAAAATCCCCGACGATATCCGGCCGCTTGAGGATATTGATAATGCCGGTGATCAGGCCCGAAGCAATAAACGCCGGGATCAGCGGGATAAAGACGTTTGCCAGCTGTCGCAGCGCATCGCTCATTGGCGCCTTGTATTTGGCTTTTGCCTGCGCTTTGGTGCTTTCGGCATCGTCAAATGAGGCCGTCGCCTCACCACCAACCATCAGCGCGCGCATGGCATCAACAACCTGCGCCGCTTTTCCCGGCCCGACAATAAGCTGGTGCTGCTGCCCCTGTTTGACGTATCCACTTACGCCGGGGAGTTGCTTCAGGCGCGGTAGATCAAGATCGTCGTCGTTATGCACCTCGACGCGCACGCGCGTCATGCAGTTTTCCAGACGCTGGATATTCTTTTCTCCGCCGATCCCCTGCAGGATGCCGCTGGCGAGCGCTGCTGTCTTTTCCATACACGCCTCTGTTAGTTTTCTAATGCAGCCCGTAAGAACCCGTTATGCGCATCGAGTTTGGCTCTCGCCGCCGCGGCGTCCAGCCCGCTTAAGATCATCAGAATGGCCGGTTTAACATCGTGATCGGTTTGTTTCAGGACCGCTTCCGCCTCTTCACGGCCTGCGCCTGTCGCCTCCATCACCATGCGGCAGGCTCTGTCCACCAGCTTGACGTTGGTGGCCTGCATATCGACCATCAGGTTCTGATAAACCTTGCCGAACTTCACCATCGCGCCGGTGGAGATCATATTGAGCACCAGCTTTTGCGCGGTCCCGGATTTCAGGCGCGTGGAGCCGGTCAGCGCTTCCGGCCCGACAACCGGAGAGATGGCGATAGCGGCCACCTGGGCAATCGGCGAGCCCGGGTTACAGGAGATGGCAACCGTCGTGCAGCCTGTCTGGTTGGCGTATTCCAGGCCGCCAATGACGTACGGCGTGCGCCCGGATGCCGCCAGCCCAACCACCAGATCCTGCGCGGTCAGGTTCAGCGCTTTGAGATCATCTTCACCGAGCTGTTTGTTGTCTTCCGCCCCTTCAACGGCTTTCAGCAGCGCGCCTGGGCCACCGGCAATCAGCCCGATCACCAGGCCGTGCGGAACGCCAAAGGTTGGCGGACATTCGGAGGCATCCAGAACCCCCAAACGTCCGCTGGTGCCCGCGCCCATGTAAATAATGCGTCCATCGGCCTTTAGCGCAGCTGCGGCCGCATCAACCGCCTTCGCCACCTCTGGTAATGTCTCTTTCACTGCCTGCGCGACCAGCGTATCCTGTTGATTAAAGCGGTTAACCAGCTCCAGCGTGGAGAGTGCGTCAAGATCCATGGTTTGCGGGTTACGCGTTTCAGAAACCAGTGAGCCAAGATTCATTTTTTGTACCTCAAGAATTTTTAATTCATAATAATCACACTATAGTGGAATATAAAATTCATTCAGGCGAGCAAAATTCGTATTTGAGCAGATAATCACATTTTCGCCAGGAGACCGTATGAACTGTTTAATTCGCATTCGCCAGCGTTATGCAGGCTTTGCCCAAAGCGACAAGAAGCTGGCGGATTTTCTACTTTCTCAACCCGATCACGCGCGCCATCTTAGCTCGCAGCAGCTGGCGAGTGAGGCGGGTGTGAGCCAGTCCAGCGTGGTGAAGTTTGCCCAGAAAATCGGGTTTAAGGGCTTTCCGGCCCTCAAGCTGGCGATCAGCGAAGCGCTGGTGAGTAACCCCAATCCGCAGTCGATGCCGGTGCATAATCAGATCCGGGGCGATGACCCGATGCGTCTGGTGGGCGAAAAGCTGATCAAAGAGAACGTGGCGGCCATGCATGCGACACTGGATGTGAATACCGAAGAGAAGCTGCTGGAAAGCGTGGCGATGCTGCGCGCGGCACGGCGCATTATTCTTACCGGGATAGGTGCATCCGGGCTAGTGGCGCGTAACTTTGGCTGGAAGCTGACGAAGATCGGTTACAACGCGATAGTGGAGCAGGACATGCACGCCCTGCTCGCCACCGTTCAGGCGATGGATCCTGACGATTTACTGCTGGCGATCTCTTATTCCGGTGTACGTCGAGAGATCAATATGGCGACCGATGAAGCGCTGCGCGTCGGCGGTAAAATTCTGGCGATCACGGGTTTTACGCCAAACGCGCTCCAGCAGCGGGCAACGCGCTGTTTATATACCATTGCCGAGGAGCAGGCCACGCGCAGCGCGGCTATTTCGTCCACCAGTGCTCAAATGATGCTGACGGATCTGCTGTTTATGGCGCTGGTGCAGCAGGATCTTGAGCGCGCGCCCGAACGCATTCGTCACAGCGAAGAACTGGTAAAGAAACTGGTTTGACGCGTATAATGCCCGCCCAGTTTGTGTTGTTTCTGAGAATTTCCTGATGGCGCTGTTAATTACCAAAAAATGCATTAATTGCGATATGTGCGAGCCCGAATGCCCGAACCAGGCGATTTCGATGGGCGACAGCATTTATGAGATTAACAGCGACCGCTGCACGGAATGCATCGGCCACTATGAAACGCCGACCTGTCAGAAAGTGTGCCCGATCCCGAATACTATCCTGAAGGATCCGGCCCACGTCGAGAACGAAGAGCAGTTATGGGATAAGTTTGTCCTGATGCATCATGCAGACAAACTCTAGCTTTCAATGATCACCGTTGCGCAGGCGTAGTGGCGTTCATCGGCGAGCGTCACGTGCATGTGATTCACCCCCAGCTTTTCCGCCAGCTTTTGCGCTTCCCCCCACAGACGCAGGCTCGGTTTGCCCAGCTCATCGTTAAACACTTCGAACTGGTTAAACGCCAGGCCGTTGCGAATGCCGGTTCCGAAGGCTTTAGCTGCCGCCTCTTTAACCGCAAAGCGCTTCGCCAGAAAACGCACCGGCTGCTGATGCGCCTCCCAGATGGCCCATTCGTTATCGCTCAGCACGCGTCTTGCGAGGCGATCGCCGCTACGGGCGATCACCGCTTCAATGCGGGCTATTTCAACGATATCGGTGCCTAAGCCCAGAATGGCCATTACTGACGCGCTTCCTGCATCAGGCGTTTCATTTCTGAAACCGCCTCTTTCAGACCGCTCATCACCGCACGGCCAATAATGGCGTGGCCGATGTTCAGCTCGTGCATTTCCGGCAGCGCGGCAATGGCTTTCACATTGTGGTAGGTCAGGCCGTGACCGGCGTTAACCTTCAAACCCAGGCTTGAAGCGTACGTGGCCGCTTTAGCGATACGCTCCAGCTCTTTCGCCTGCTCGGCGTCGTTTTTGGCATCGGCATAGCAGCCGGTGTGAATTTCGATATACGGTGCGCCCACGTCGGCCGCCGCTTTAATCTGGGTGAAATCAGCGTCGATAAACAGAGAAACCAGGATACCGGCATCCGCCAGACGTTTGCAGGCATCGCGCATTTTGTCGAGCTGCCCGGCCACATCCAGACCGCCTTCGGTGGTCACTTCCTGGCGTTTTTCCGGCACCAGACAGCAGAAATGCGGTTGGGTCTCGCAGGCAATGGTCAGCATCTCTTCGGTGACCGCCATCTCCAGATTCATACGGGTGTCCAGCGTCTGACGCAGAATGCGCACGTCGCGATCAGTAATGTGGCGACGGTCTTCACGCAGGTGAACGGTAATGCCGTCAGCGCCAGCCTGTTCAGCGATAAACGCCGCCTGAACCGGATCGGGATACGCCGTGCCGCGCGCATTACGCAGCGTGGCGATATGATCGATGTTGACGCCTAACAGTAATTCAGCCATGACAATCCTCGGTTTTCTTTTCGATTCTGTGGTCTAACGTTTCGGCACAAACTGCCTGAATAATTCGCGGCTCTTTAAGGGCTTGCCGCCAAGATACGGCTTGAGGGCAATCCGGGTAAAGCGTTTTGCTGCGCGCAGGGTGTCCTGATCGGGAAACTCGCGCTCATACAGCGCCCGGAGCTGGCGCCCGGTAAAAGTGCTGTTGTCTATTACGATACTGGCGATAAAGCCTTTTTCTTCGCGGTAGCGGTAGGTCATAGTGTCTTCTACCTCGTCCCCGCTACCCGCACAGTGCAGAAAATCTACGCCGTACCCGAGATGGCCCAGCAGTGCCAGTTCGAAGCGGCGCAGCGCAGGCTCGGGTGTGCCGGTTGCGCCAGCAAGTGCCTGGATACAGTGCAGATAATCGAAGAAAAGTTCCGAGAAGCGAGTCTCATGTTCAAGGACGCGAGAAATGAGTTCGTTAACATACAGACCGCTGTAGAGCGTGATGCCAGAAAGGGGAAGCGCCAGAGAGACGGCTTCAGCGCTGCGCAGGGTTTTGACTTCCCCTCGCCCGCCAAAGCGTACCAGCAGCGGGGTGAAAGGCTGTAAGGCACCTTTCAGGTTAGAACGTTTGGAACGTGCGCCTTTCGCAACAAGGCGCACGCGGCCCGACTCTTCCGTGAAGACGTCCAGCATAAGGCTGGTTTCGCTCCAGGGACGACTATGGAGAACGAAGGCACGCTGCCAACCTTCCATTATACTCGTCGTCTTGCGTTACTGGTCTTCGCCGTAACCGAGGCTGCGCAGAGCACGCTCATCATCGGCCCAGCCAGATTTCACTTTCACCCACAGTTCGAGGTGAACCGGCGCTTCGAACATCTCCATCATGTCCTTACGGGCTTCGATACCGATGGTTTTTATCTTGGCGCCTTTGTTGCCGATCACCATCTTCTTCTGCCCTTCGCGCTCAACGAGGATCAGGCCGTTGATGTCGTAGCCACCGCGCTCGTTGGTCTGGAAACGCTCGATCTCCACCGTCACAGAGTACGGCAGTTCAGCGCCCAGGAAACGCATCAGCTTTTCACGGATGATTTCAGACGCCATAAAGCGCTGAGAGCGATCGGTGATGTAGTCTTCTGGGAAGTGATGAATCGCTTCCGGCAGATGCTTACGCACGATGCCCGCGATGGTATCAACGTTCAGGCCGGTCTCAGCAGACAGCGGAACGATGTCGAGGAAGTTCATCTGGCTTCCGAGCCACTGCAGATGCGGCAGCAGGTCGGCCTTTTCCTGCACGTTATCAACTTTGTTGACCGCGAGAATGACCGGCGTTTTGCCGTCACGCAGCTTGTTCAGCACCATCTCGTCGTCCGGCGTCCAGCGGGTGCCTTCAACAACGAAAATCACCAGCTCTACGTCGCCAATCGAGCTGCTCGCCGCCTTGTTCATCAGACGGTTGATGGCACGCTTCTCTTCCATGTGCAGGCCTGGGGTATCGACGTAGATCGCCTGATACGCGCCTTCAGTATGGATGCCGACGATGCGGTGACGCGTGGTCTGCGCCTTACGCGAGGTGATGGAAATCTTCTGCCCAAGCAGATTATTCAGCAGGGTGGATTTACCAACGTTCGGACGTCCGACGATGGCAATAAATCCGCAATAGGTTTTTTCTTCGCTCATTCCAGCTCCAGCATTTTTAACGCCTGTTCGGCGGCAGCCTGTTCAGCCTTACGACGGCTTGAACCTGTGCCCACCACCGGTTCACTCAGGCCACTGACCTGGCAATGGATGGTAAATTCCTGATCGTGCGCTTCGCCACGTACCTGCACCACCAGATAGGATGGCAGCGGCAGATGACGACCCTGCAAATATTCCTGCAGACGCGTTTTCGGATCTTTTTGTTTATCGCCCGGACTGATTTCGTCCAGACGGCTCTGATACCAGTTCAGGATCAGCTTTTCTACGGTCTGGATATCGCTGTCCAGGAACACACCACCAATTAATGCTTCGACCGTATCGGCAAGAATAGATTCACGACGAAAGCCGCCGCTTTTCAGTTCACCCGGTCCAAGACGCAGACATTCGCCCAGTTCAAATTCACGCGCGATTTCCGCAAGGGTATTACCCCGAACCAGCGTGGCACGCATGCGGCTCATATCACCCTCGTCCACACGCGGGAAACGATGATAAAGCGCATTCGCAATCACGAAACTTAAAATAGAGTCACCTAAAAACTCGAGGCGCTCATTGTGTTTGCTGCTGGCACTGCGGTGGGTTAATGCCTGTTGCAACAACTCCTGATGATGAAAAGTGTAGCCCAGCTTCCGTTGAAGCCGATTAATTACGATGGGGTTCATGCGATACCAATAAATGAATGCGTCAAAAATGCAGCACACGAAACCGACCTGAGAAAACCAACGCGGTTTCGTGTGCCGTGGCTCCCATGCAGGGCCAACCTTAAACTTCGGGGGAATATTCTATACACAACGACAAGGGATGTCGTTAGTTCGAAGAGATTTATCGTGGAAATAATTCACGTAGCCGCGAAATAATGCGGCTACGTGCTCTTTTCGTGAGAATTAATGGATCCCGCCAATACGATTCAGGCGTACCCCGGTCGGCCATTCGCCTTCCTGCTTCTCAAAACTCATCCAGATCGCCGTCGCTTTACCCACCAGATTCGCTTCCGGCACAAAGCCCCAGTAGCGGCTATCGGCAGAGTTATCGCGGTTATCGCCCATCATGAAGTAATGACCTGGCGGTACGATCCAGCTGGCAAGCTGCTGACCCGGCTGCTGGTAGTACATACCCACTTGATCCTGCGCGATTGGAACCGTCAGGATACGATGGGTGACATCACCCAGCGTCTCTTTACGCTCAACCAGGCGGATGCCGTTCTCTTTGGTCTCGCCTTTCGGTACCTGGAAGAAGCCGCTGGTCGCTTCGCCGCCGTTACGACGGGCAAAGGTCTGCACAAAATCACTTGGCTCAACGTTTGAGTAGGTGATGGCCAGCGCGTTTTCACATGCGGTACCGGAACTGCAGCCCGGCTGAACGGTGACTTCCTTCGTGGCCGGATCGTAGGTGACTTTATCACCCGGCAGACCCACCGCGCGCTTGATGTAGTCCAGTCGCGGATCTTCCGGGTATTTAAATACCACGATATCGCCACGTTTCGGATGACCGGTTTCGATCAGCGTTTTCTGGTAGATCGGATCTTTAATGCCGTAGGCAAACTTCTCAACCAGAATAAAATCGCCAATTAGCAGTGTTGGCATCATGGAACCTGATGGGATCTGGAACGGCTCGTAAATGAACGAACGCACCACCAGCACAATGGCCAGCACCGGAAATACCGAGGCTCCCGTTTCCAGCCAGCCCGGTTTCGGGCCAACTTTCTTCAGGGTTTTCGCATCAAGCCCATCGCCAGTGGCTGCCTGTGCGGCAGCCTGACGTTCACGGCGTTTTGGGGCGAAGATAAACTTATCCAGACACCACAGCAGACCTGTCACCAGGGTAGCGATGACCAGGATCAGGGCAAACATGTTCGCCATGCCAACTCCTTAAGGGTTATTTGCCGTCTTTACCAACATGAAGAATGGCAAGGAATGCTTCCTGCGGCAGCTCAACGTTACCGACCTGCTTCATACGCTTCTTACCATCTTTCTGCTTCTGCAGCAGCTTTTTCTTACGGCTGACGTCACCGCCGTAGCATTTCGCCAGGACGTTTTTACGCAGCTGTTTCACGGTAGAACGGGCGATGATGTGGTTACCAATGGCCGCCTGAATCGCGATATCAAATTGCTGACGCGGGATCAGCTCTTTCATCTTCTCAACCAGCTCACGACCACGGTATGGCGCGTTGTCGTTGTGGGTGATCAGCGCCAGTGCATCGACGCGCTCGCTGTTGATCAGCACGTCCACACGCACCATGTTAGAGGCCTGGAAACGCTTGAAGTTGTAATCCAGTGACGCATAGCCACGGGAGGTCGACTTCAGACGGTCGAAGAAGTCGAGGACCACTTCCGCCATCGGGATTTCGTAGGTCAGCGCCACCTGGTTACCATGGTAAACCATGTTGGTCTGCACGCCACGCTTCTCAATACAGAGCGTGATGACGTTGCCCAGGAACTCCTGCGGCAGCAGCATGTGACACTCAGCAATAGGCTCACGCAGCTCGTGAATATTGTTCAGCGGCGGCAGCTTGGACGGGCTGTCGACGTAGATCACTTCTTTCGAGGTGGTTTCCACTTCATACACTACGGTCGGTGCGGTGGTGATCAGATCCAGATCGTATTCACGCTCCAGACGTTCCTGAATGATCTCCATATGCAGCAGGCCAAGGAAGCCACAGCGGAAACCGAAGCCCAGCGCCGTTGAACTTTCTGGTTCGTAGAACAGGGAAGCATCGTTCAGGCTCAGCTTACCGAGCGCATCACGGAAGTTTTCGTAGTCGTCAGAGCTGACCGGGAACAGGCCCGCGTAAACCTGCGGCTTCACCTTTTTAAAGCCTGGCAGCGCTTTGTCCGCCGGGTTACGTGCCAGCGTCAGCGTATCGCCCACCGGAGCACCGAGGATGTCTTTAATCGCGCAGACCAGCCAGCCTACCTCGCCGCATTTCAGCTCGGTACGGTCAACCTGTTTTGGCGTGAAGATACCCAGACGGTCAGCGTTGTAGACCTGGCCGGTACTCATGACCTTAATTTTGTCGCCTTTACGCATGGTCCCGTTTTTGATACGCACCAGCGAAACAACGCCAAGGTAGTTATCGAACCAGGAGTCGATGATCAGCGCCTGCAGCGGCGCTTCCGGGTCACCTTCCGGTGGCGGAATATCACGCACCAGACGTTCCAGCACATCGGGAACACCGACGCCGGTTTTCGCCGAGCAGCGTACCGCGTCGGTCGCATCAATGCCGACGATGTCTTCAATCTCTTCCGCTACGCGCTCAGGATCGGCGGCAGGCAAGTCAATTTTGTTCAGAACCGGCACGACCTCGAGATCCATTTCCATCGCGGTGTAGCAGTTCGCCAGGGTCTGGGCTTCTACGCCCTGCCCGGCATCGACCACAAGCAGCGCGCCTTCACAGGCCGCCAGCGAGCGTGAAACTTCATAGGAGAAGTCAACGTGGCCAGGGGTGTCGATAAAGTTCAGTTGGTAGGTTTCACCGTCGGTCGCTTTATAGTCGAGCGTCACGCTCTGCGCTTTAATGGTGATACCGCGTTCGCGTTCCAGGTCCATGGAGTCCAGTACCTGGGCTGCCATTTCACGATCAGACAGGCCACCGCAAATCTGGATAATACGGTCAGACAGCGTCGACTTACCGTGGTCAATGTGAGCAATGATCGAAAAGTTACGTATGTTCTTCATATAGTTAAATAATTATGCCTTACGAATTCCTGGAGGCCGCTGTTCTTAGCCTGACGTTTTTCAGTGCGAAAACGCAGCATTCTACACTACATCCCCGCAACCTGGAAATGCACTTAGAGCCAAGCATAGCGCGAAGAAACGGCGTTTTCTTTTTTGAGATGTAAATAATGATAAAGCCCGGTGGATCACCGGGCTTCAGAAGAGAGCGTCTCGACACGAAGCTGGTCAGGCGCGAGTGCAACATTGAGGATAACGGGTTGCCACTCTTCACGTGCTGCGAGCTTTGGCGACAGGCCTTTGGCAAGCCAAAATCCACCTACGCCACCCAGTGCAGCACCACACATGGCAGCCACATCGGTGCCAAACAACGTCTGGAAAATACCGCCCATAACAAACAAACCAACCAGTGGGGAGAGATAAACCAGCATCGCGGAGGTCAACAGACTGCCTTCTGCGATGCCCAGTTCCACCTTCTGCCCTGCCACCAGCGGCTGTTCGCTCGGGACGGCGATCGTATGCGACGTTTGCGGCCCCAGCTTGTTGAGCACGCGACTGCCGCAACCCGCTCTGGACGCACAGCTGTTGCAGGATGCTTTTACGTCACAGCTCACCAGCGCAACGCCATCCTGCCACGATACGACCGTAGCCCACTCTTTAATCATTGCGCAGCCCTAAATTTAATGCTGTCGGAAATGCGCTTCGCCGTTTGCGGCGGCAATTCCCCGACGATGGTGATCTCGGCGTTATCACGTACCGTGGTACTCACCGTACGGCGCCCGGTACGAAGCATTTGTTCTGAACTGTTTGCCGTTGCACGGTTGATGTTCACCGAGAAGCTGAACAACCCATCTGAATAAAGACGCGATTCGACCGGCGTTTCAATGGTCGGTAACTGGCGACGGCTACTGGAGACTTCACTAAATCCTTGCGGGATCCAGGAAGGAACCCAGTTGAAGTTCACAGAATCACCGGCAGGAACAGAAAGCAGCGGCGGCAGGCTGGCTTTGGCCAGATTCTGCATGCTATTGCCCACCTGATTATTCACGCTGAAGGAGATGACGCGGAACTGTTCCAGCGTTTCACCGTCACGGTCGAGCAGGTCAACGCGCATTGGCAGCTTGGTTTCTGCATCAATCCAGACGATGTAGCTGTAACGCGTACCGTCTCTGGCCACAACGCGGATAACCTCGCAGAGTCTGTCGGCGATGCGGGTTTTGCCGACCGCGATAAAATCGTAGAAAGGCGCAAGACGCTTGAAATCGGTATAGATAAGCGATGGCAAGGAATCAACGATATAGTCGCCATTCAGAGTGAAAGGTTCCAGGCCAGGTTCAAAGTAGCTGATTTCATTGCCACGCTGAACCACTTCCCGACGTGGACCATCCATCTGTAAAAGCTGGGCGAGCGGCTGGTTATCAAGACGGGCATGGCGATAGCGTAACGATTCGACGCCCTGCTTATTAATGCTGATAAATGCCAACTCGTAATTGAGTGACTGGCTGGCCAGATTCATTTGCTGCAACAACGCCCCGGATGAAACATCAGCCGAGGCGTTGGCAGAGAAGAACAGGCTACCTGTCATCAGAGACATGGCGAACCAAAGTTGCTTCATTACTGCGATTGCGTTCCTAAAGTTTGGTTTCCGGGCACTTGCACAGCAGCCTGCTGGGTTTGTGCCTGCTCAAACTGAAGCTGTTCGGAGTGCAGACGACGCTGCAACTCATAATCCTGCAACATCGCATTGATGCGACGGCGCTGCTCTTGTACCTGCTGTTGCTGACCGCCGCTTGCGGAAGCATCTGCCGGTACGCCCAGGCTAACCGGGCTGGCTTTGCCCATCATCGGCAGTGTATTAAACACTGGCGCTTCAGGCTGCTGATTGGCTTCAGACTGAGTGTTATAGTGCTGGACGCCAACGATAACTGCAAACGATACGCAAGCAGCCACACCCATTTGGGTAAGCTGGCTGGCCCACGGACGCACCTTTTGCCAGAACGGCATTTTCTGCCACTGGTGAGGCGCGGGCTGAGCTTCAGGAATCAGCGGAGTGGTCTGATGTACTGGCTCGTTCTCGATGGCCGCCATGACGCGAGCCGAGATATCGAAATGGAGAACCTCGCCGGTATCACCACGTAAGGTGTCACGGATGAGATGATAGCTCTCCCAGGTCTCTTGCATTTCGGGAGAATGAGACAGCTCATTGAGCAGCTCACTATCCAGCGTTTCACCATCCATTAAAGCGGAAAGTTGTTCTTTCTGCATGCCTAATACCTTTTCCAGTATCCCGCTATCGTCAACGCCTGATAAGCGGTTGAACTTTATTATCAATTGCTTCTCGCGCACGGAAAATTCGTGAACGAACCGTGCCGACCGGACAATCCATGATGACCGCTATCTCTTCATAGCTTAGGCCATCCAACTCCCGTAACGTAATTGCCATGCGTAAATCTTCCGGGAGCGACTCGATCGTGCGAAAAACGATTTGTCTCAGTTCTTCTGACAACATTAAGTTCTCAGGGTTCGAAATTTCTTTCAACGCGCCGCCACTTTCGAAGTTTTCGGCGTCGATTGCGTCCACATCACTAGAAGGCGGACGACGGCCCTGAGCGACCAGATAATTTTTTGCTGTATTCACGGCAATGCGATACAGCCAGGTATAAAAAGCACTATCTCCCCGGAATGAATCCAGCGCACGATAGGCCTTAATAAAAGACTCTTGTACCACATCAGGAACATCTCCCGAGGGGACATAGCGAGAAACCAGACTCGCCACCTTATGCTGGTAGCGAACCACCAGTAGGTTAAAGGCTTTCTGATCTCCCTTTTGGACCCGTTCAACCAGGACCTGGTCCGTTAACTGCTCGCTCATCCGAGGTAATGTCTCCCCAAACCTAAATTCCACGCGCTATCGAAACGCCACTCTAACAGCATTGTACTTTGAGCAAGCACTGGCTTAGAGCGTCTATTCTTCAATAAGTTCCGTCACGCTTTTGTTTTTGTTCATCGCGCCGCAGACCGATCATTTTCTCTCATTATAAGTCTGATCACGATACGCACCCACTTTCTGACAAGAATCATCAACTTTATCGTCAGAAGAGTAACGCAACACCGGCTTTATTTCACCACAAAATCTGAAGCTAACGATCTGCTTCGCAAAATCTTTTCGTTCATTTACCTCTTGTTTAGCTCTGACTTTACGTTTAGTCACCATAACAACATACAAAAAAAACGTGCGAAACCTCTCAGCCAGGTGCTATTCTGGCCAAACACTGTTTAGTAAATTAAACAAACATCATGAACACAACGCCAGAACTTCATTGTGATGTACTGATCATCGGCAGCGGTGCTGCTGGTCTCTCCCTTGCGCTGCGCCTTGCTGAGCACCAGAACGTGATCGTCTTGAGTAAAGGCCCGATGAGCGAGGGTTCAACTTTCTATGCGCAAGGCGGGATTGCGGCCGTGTTTGACGAAACGGACAGCATTGCCTCGCACGTTGAAGACACCCTCATTGCCGGGGCGGGGATTGTGGATGAACATGCCGCAGAGTTTGTCGCCAGCAACGCCCGACATTGCGTACAGTGGCTTATCGATCAGGGGGTGCTGTTTGATACCCACGTCCAGCCTAACGGTGAAGAGAGCTACCACCTGACCCGTGAAGGCGGACATAGCCATCGTCGGATCCTTCATGCGGCAGACGCGACCGGAAAAGCGGTTGAAACCACACTGGTCAGTAAAGCGCTTAGCCATCCTAATATTCGCGTCCTTGAGCGTAGCAATGCGGTTGACCTGATTATCTCCGATAAAATTGGTCTACCGGGCACGCGACGCGTCGTCGGCGCCTGGGTGTGGAATCGTAATAAAGAGAAGGTGGAAACCTGCCGGGCAAAAGCGGTCGTCCTGGCGACAGGCGGTGCTTCTAAGGTGTATCAGTACACAACTAACCCGGACATTGCCTCCGGGGACGGTATAGCCATGGCCTGGCGTGCCGGTTGTCGCGTGGCGAACCTTGAGTTCAATCAGTTCCATCCAACAGCCCTGTTCCATCCTCAGGCGCGTAATTTCCTGCTGACGGAAGCCCTGCGCGGAGAAGGCGCTTACCTGAAGCGTCCCGACGGCTCCCGCTTTATGCCTGACTTTGATGCCAGGGGCGAACTGGCTCCGCGCGATATTGTCGCTCGCGCAATCGACCATGAAATGAAACGTCTTGGCGTGGATTGTATGTATCTGGATATCAGCCATAAGCCAGCTGAGTTCATTCGTCAGCACTTCCCGATGATTTATGAAAAACTGCTGGGCCTGGGGATCGATTTGACCCGCGATCCGGTGCCCATTGTGCCTGCAGCCCACTATACCTGTGGTGGCGTGATGGTTGACGATCACGGCCGCACCGACGTGGACGGCCTGTATGCCATTGGAGAAGTGAGTTATACCGGCCTGCACGGCGCGAACCGCATGGCCTCAAACTCGCTGCTGGAGTGTCTGGTATACGGATGGTCTGCAGCAGAGGATATTACCAGCCGTATGCCGTATGCACGTGAAACAGAGCATTTGCCAGCCTGGGATGAAAGTCGTGTAGAAAATCCGGACGAACTGGTTGTTATCCAGCATAACTGGCGCGAACTGCGGCTGTTTATGTGGGACTACGTTGGGATTGTACGGACGACAAAACGTCTTGAACGCGCCCTGCGCCGCATCACGATGCTACAGCAGGAGATTGATGAGTATTACGCCAATTTCCGCGTCTCCAATAACCTGCTGGAACTGCGCAACCTGGTACAGGTTGCGGAGCTTATCGTACGCTGCGCAATGATGCGTAAAGAGAGTCGCGGGCTGCATTACACCCTGGACTATCCCGATCAGCTGGAAGCGTCCGGCCCGTCGGTCTTGTCTCCTCACGCTCACATAAACAGATAGAACGCCTGGGTCAGAGCAGTGTAATCTTCGGAGTAACGCTGGTCTGGCCCACGGATGACCATTCTGTCATTGAAACACTCCCCTTCTTTCGGTGAGAGTGCCAGCAACACACGATGCGGCAACCGCCCTTCAGTGTCCGAAATGTCGGTGCGTAAACGCAGATTCCAGCCAATCTCCCGGGCAATCTCAATAAAGTTATTGCCGGTACTTTCTGGCAGTACCACGCAGAAAAAACCTTCTTCAGAGATCAGCTCAGCCGCACTGGTTAACAGCGCCTTATGATCGAGTGAACCGGTATAACGAGCCCGTTCGCGCTCGGGCGTACCGCACTCTACGCCGGGTTCGTAGTAAGGAGGGTTACTGACAATGAGATCGTAACGTGAAGTTTGCTCAGGCGCCCAGGCAAGAATATCCGCACACTCAACGGAAAGGCGTGGTGCCCAAGGGGATTCCGCAGCATTTTCACTCGCCTGCCCTGCGGCCTGCGCATCCAGTTCGACGGCATCAATGGTGACATGGTCTTCCGTGCGCTGCGCCAGCATCAACGCCACCAGCCCGCTGCCCGTACCGATATCAAGAATACGCTTAACACCTGCGACAGGTGCCCAGGCACCCAGTAAAATACCGTCTGTACCGACTTTCATCGCACAGCGATCGTGCGCCACAAAAAACTGCTTAAACGTAAAACCATCGCGGCGCAGCTGCGCTTTGAGTTGAGACATGTCAGGGCAACCTTCTAAGTGAAACTGGAGTAGCATAGGGGAAAGCGAAGTGGTCGAAAAGCGATATCCATACAAACAGATGAAGATTACAGCCGTAACGTCTATAATCAGCGCCCCACACAGAGGTAGAACATGACTGTAACGACTTTTTCCGAACTTGAACTCGATGAAAGCCTGCTCAATGCACTTGAGAGCAAAGGCTTTACACGCCCGACCGCCATTCAGGCCGCGGCCATTCCGCCTGCGCTTGAGGGCCGCGATGTGCTCGGTTCTGCGCCAACCGGCACGGGGAAAACAGCAGCCTACTTGCTGCCTGTCTTGCAGCACCTGCTCGATTTCCCACGTAAAAAATCAGGCCCACCGCGTATTTTAATTCTGACGCCTACGCGCGAACTGGCAATGCAGGTTGCCGATCACGCGCGTGAACTCGCGGCAAATACTCATCTTGATATCGCCACCATCACCGGCGGCGTTGCGTACATGAACCACGCCGAAGTGTTCAGCGAAAACCAGGACATCGTCGTTGCGACAACCGGCCGCCTGCTGCAGTACATCAAAGAAGAGAACTTCGACTGCCGCGCGGTTGAAACGCTGATCCTGGATGAAGCCGACCGCATGCTGGACATGGGCTTCGCGCAGGATATTGAACACATTGCGGGTGAAACGCGCTGGCGTAACCAGACAATGCTGTTCTCTGCCACTCTCGAAGGGGAAGCGATCAAAGACTTCGCGGAGCGTCTGCTGGAAGATCCGGCGGAAGTCTCGGCGACACCGTCAACCCGTGAGCGTAAGAAGATCCACCAGTGGTACTACCGCGCGGATAACCTTGAGCACAAGGTCGAATTGCTGAAACACCTGCTGAAGCAGGAAGATGCTCTGCGCACAATCGTGTTTGTGCGCAAGCGCGAGCGCGTGCATGAGCTGGCGGAAATGCTGCGTAACGCCGGGATCAACAACTGCTATCTTGAAGGCGAGATGGCGCAGATCAAGCGAACTGAAGGCATTAAGCGTCTGACCGACGGTCGCGTGAACGTTCTGGTTGCGACTGACGTTGCCGCACGCGGGATCGACATCCCTGACGTGAGCCACGTCATTAACTTCGATATGCCGCGCAGCGGAGATACCTATCTGCACCGTATTGGCCGTACCGGCCGCGCGGGCCGCAAAGGGATTGCGATTTCACTGGTTGAAGCGCATGACTACCTGCTGCTGCAGAAGATTGGCCGCTATGTTGATGAGCCGCTGAAAGCGCGCGTCATTGATGAGCTTCGCCCGACCACCCGTGCACCGAGCGAAAAAATGACGGGCAAGCCGTCCAAAAAAGCGCTCGCGAAACGTGCTGAGAGAAAAGAGAAAGAAAAAGAGAAGCCGCGCGTTAAGCAACGCCACCGCGACACCAAAAATATTGGTAAACGTCGCAAGCCAAGCGCGGCCGCGCCAGAAACGAAAACTGAAGAGTAAAAAAAAGCCGGGAAATTTCCCGGCTTTTTTATTCCACCCCCGTGGCTGAAACCCTTACAGGCTTTCAGTAAAGGTACGGGCAATAACGTCGCGCTGCTGTTCTGGAGTCAGTGAGTTGAAGCGTACCGCATAGCCAGACACACGAATGGTCAGCTGTGGGTATTTTTCAGGGTGCTCAACGGCATCCATCAGCGTTTCGCGACGCAGCACGTTAACGTTCAGGTGCTGACCACCTTCAACGCGCACTTCTGGTTTCACTTCCATTGGGATTTCACGGTATTCGATTTCGCCCAGTTTGCTCACTGGCACGATTTCGTCTTCTGCAAAACCCGCTTTCGCTACGACACAGCGCGCTTCGTTTTTCTCGCTGTCCAACAGCCAGAAAGAGTTGAGCAGATCGTCATTTGCAGCTTTAGTAATCTGGATACCTGTAATCATGTGTTGCCTCCCTAGGCTACATTAACTGATGTCGGCCTCTCGCGGCCAATTGGTAAAACCATTGTTTCTTGTGTGTATATATATCATTCACACCTCGGTGATTTATTGATTTAAATCAACAAAAACACCAACCACATAAAGAGTGTGGTTTGAATTTATTGTTTTAGATCAATTTCACAGCCTTACCAATTCAACTTTCCCTGCATCTTTTCAAAATAAATTTAGCCACTTAGCGCACATTTCAGCGTGTAATTTTGCTCACCGGGGTTAAACAGGTAAGCTAGTCACAGATTGAGATTCGCAGGAGAGCGAGATGACGACACCTTTAACCTGGCATGACGTGCTGGCAGAAGAAAAGCAGCAGCCTTATTTTATCAATACGCTCAGCAGCGTTGCTGCTGAGCGCCAGTCCGGACAGACGATTTACCCGCCGCAGAAAGATGTGTTCAACGCCTTTCGCTATACCGAACTGAGCGATGTAAAAGTGGTTATTTTGGGTCAGGATCCCTATCACGGCCCAGGGCAAGCCCATGGGCTGGCGTTTTCCGTACGTCCGGGCGTGGCTATCCCCCCTTCTCTGCTCAACATGTATAAAGAGCTTGAGGGAACCGTGCCCGGGTTTACCCGGCCAAACCACGGCTACCTGGAAAGCTGGGCGCATCAAGGTGTGCTGCTACTGAACACCGTCCTGACCGTGCGCGCGGGCCAGGCGCACTCGCACGCCAGCCTTGGATGGGAGACCTTTACCGATAAAGTCATCAGCCTGATCAACGAGCATCGCGAAGGGGTGGTGTTTTTACTCTGGGGTTCTCACGCGCAGAAGAAAGGGGCGATTATTGACCGTCAGCGTCATCACGTGTTGAAAGCACCGCACCCATCACCGCTGTCTGCTCATCGCGGTTTCTTTGGCAGTAATCATTTTGTTCTGGCGAATGAATGGCTGGAAAAACGTGGCGAAACGCCAATTGACTGGATGCCTGTGTTACCGGCAGAGAGCGAGTAGGATTTGAATGTGCCGGGTCAGGCCCGGCACATAAGAGGCTTATGCCTTATTCTGACGCCACCATTCAGCCAGCAGCACGCCGGTTGCAACGGAAACGTTCAGACTTTCCACATTGCCTGTCCCGTCAATAGAGACGCTCAGATCCGCACTGGAGAGCGCTGCATCAGACAGACCATCGCGTTCCTGACCTAACACCAACACCATCTTACGTGGCAACGTCGCTTTAAACAGCGGCGTACCGGCATGGCTCGAGGTGGTCACGATGGAATAGCCCGCTTTACGGAACTGCTCAAGGGCATCCAGAACGCTGTCGCCGGTGATCGGCTGTACGTGCTCTGCTCCGCCTTCCGCAGTACGGATCGCGGCACCGGATTCCAGCAGCGCGGCATCCTGCAACAGTACGCCTTTCACGCCAAAGTGCGCGCAGCTACGCATCATCGCACCCAGGTTGTGCGGGTTGCCCACATCTTCCAGCGCCAGCACGCAGTCATCGGCATCCGCCTGGCTGACCCACTGCTGCACGGTGGTGCCGTTACGTTTTTTGATCAGGAAGCAAACGCCGCCGTGGTGTTCGGTACCGGACGCTTTGGTCAGCTCGGCATCATCCACAACGTGGTAGGCTTTGCGGTTCGCGGCCATCCAGCGCAGCGCTTCTTTGAAGCGCGGAGTCACGCTCTGGATAAACCAGGCGCGGACGATACACTCAGGACGGCTCTGGAACAGGGCCTGACAGGCATTCTCGCCATACACGCGGGTCTCTTCCGCACGCTGACGGCGCAGCACTTCCGGGTCGATAAAGCTCTTACCGCTGATACCGCCGTGATCGGCTTTTTCTGGCGTCTCATCGCCAGGAGCGCGAGAAACGGTGCGCCACGGTGAGGCGTTATCGCGTGAGAAGTCATCACGCGGACGATCGTCGCGTGGACGGTCATTGCGTGGGCGGTCGGAACGCGGACGGTCATCGCGTTTGCGATCGTCACGTTTGCGGTCATCACCGCGGGTATTTTTGTCATCGCGGGCGGGGCGACGGCCACCGTCTGCACGAGAAGACGCCGGACGCCCGCCCCCTTTTCCGGTACGCGGATTTTGGGTGCGTTTATCAGAGTCATCATCACTGCGGACATACATCACTTTGACCTTGCCGCTTTTGTTTTTCATTTCGTCGTTCATGCTTTTCTCCACCAGCGCTGCGCGAAGCGCGCAGATTACCCGATGTGCCAGCGCATAGCCATAATTTCGTACAAAAGCCTGTGACTATTGTTCTCATTGAATAAAACGCATTGTTGTTTCAAACAGGCTCATTGATAATATGTAACATATTAGAAACATTATCGGCGTTCTGCCGCTGTCCCACGGCTCTATCAGAGGTTAGTTATGAATACCGTATGTGCCAACTGTCAGGCTCTTAATCGCATTCCGGACGATCGGATGGAAGATGGTGCGAAATGCGGACGTTGTGGCCATGAATTGTTTGATGGCGATGTCATTAACGCGACGGGTGCTACGCTGGACAAACTCCTCAAGGACGATCTTCCTGTGGTGGTCGATTTCTGGGCACCGTGGTGCGGCCCCTGCCGCAGCTTTGCGCCGATCTTCGAAGACGTGGCCGAAGAGCGTAGTGGAAAAATGCGTTTCGTTAAGGTGAACACCGAAGCCGAGCGCGAACTGAGCGCACGTTTTCGTATTCGCAGCATCCCGACCATTATGATTTTCAAAAATGGTGAAGTGATCGACATGCTCAACGGCGCAGTTCCGAAGGCACCATTTGAAAGCTGGTTAAACGAGTCGCTGTAACAATCTCGGGGCACATCTTGTGCCCCGTTCTCGCCTCTGCGAAAATAGGGTTTTTCCTGCATTTCGCCCATGACTGATAACGCTGTTCTCCAATTACGCGCCGAACGCCTTGCGCGCGCCACGCGCCCGTTTCTTGCCCGCGGCAACCGTATCCGCCGCTGTCAGCGCTGCCTGCTGCCGCTGAAGGTTTGCCTCTGCGAGACGCTTACCCCGAGTACGGCGGAAAGCCGTTTTTGTCTCGTCATGTTCGATACCGAGCCGATGAAGCCCAGCAATACGGGGCGTCTTATCGCCGATATTTTGCCGAATACCGCCGCGTTTCAATGGTCTCGTACAGAACCCCCTCAGGCACTGCTCGATTTAGTCACAAACCCCGACTATCAGCCAATGGTGGTTTTCCCGGCGTCCTACGCGGGAGAACAGCGTCAGGTTCTTTCTGCGCCGCCATCCGGTAAACCGCCGCTGTTTATTATGCTGGACGGCACCTGGACCGAAGCGCGAAAAATGTTCCGCAAAAGCCCCTATCTGGATGCATTACCGGTGATTTCGGTCGATTTGTCTCGCGTCTCGGCCTATCGCCTGCGTGAAGCCCATGCTGACGGGCAATATTGTACGGCGGAAGTGGCAATTGCGCTTCTGGATCTGGCCGGAGATACCCTGGCCGCCAGCGCGTTAGGCAGCCATTTTTCCTGTTTCCGCGAGCGTTACCTGGCAGGAAAAACCGTTCATAAGGGCAGCGTCACAGCAGCCGAGGCAGAAAGCGTTTAAAATCATCAGGCCGCTTGCATTCACAGGAGAGTTGCATGAGCCAGCGAGGGTTAGAAGCGCTACTACGACCTAAATCCATTGCCGTTATTGGTGCCTCCATGAAACCGGACCGTGCGGGTTACCTGATGATGCGTAACCTGCTGGCTGGCGGATTTAATGGCCCTGTTATGCCCGTCACCCCTGCTTATAAAGCCGTTCAGGGCGTGCTTGCGTGGCCAGATATTCAGAGCCTGCCCTTCGTTCCCGACCTCGCCATCATCTGTACGCATGCGAAACGGAATCTGGACTTACTGGAGTCACTTGGCCAAAAAGGGTGCAAAACCTGCATTATCCTCTCCTCACCTCCTGAACAGCAGCCAGAACTCCTTGCTTGTGCCGGTCGCTTTCAGATGCGTATTCTGGGGCCAAACAGTCTGGGACTGCTCGCACCATGGCAAGGACTGAACGCCAGCTTCTCCCCGGTGCCTATCCGCAAAGGCAAACTGGCCTTTATCTCGCAGTCGGCAGCCGTATCGAACACCATTCTCGACTGGGCGCAGCAACGTGAGATGGGATTCTCCTACTTCATCGCTCTGGGTGATAGCCTCGATATCGACGTAGATGAACTGCTGGATTTTCTGGCCAGAGACAGTAAAACCAGCGCGATTCTTCTCTACCTCGAGCACTTAAGCGATGCCCGTCGTTTTGTGTCAGCTTCGCGTAGCGCATCGCGCAATAAACCGATCCTGGTCATCAAAAGTGGGCGTAGCCCGGCGGCGCAGCGTCTGCTGAATTCGCATTCAGGTATGGATCCCGCGTGGGATGCCGCGATCCAGCGTGCCGGTTTACTTCGGGTGCAGGATACGCACGAGCTTTTTTCCGCCGTTGAGACGCTGAGCCATATGCGTCCGTTACGCGGCGAAAAGCTAATGATTGTCAGCAATGGGGCGGCACCTGCAGCGCTGGCACTGGATGAGCTCTGGCTACGCAACGGCAAGCTGGCTACGCTCGGCGAAGAGACGCTTCAACACCTGCGTGAGGCATTACCCGTCAGCGTCGCACCCGGAAACCCGCTGGATTTACGCGATGATGCCAGCAGCGAGCGCTATATAAAGGCCATTTCAATTTTGCTGGACAGCCAGGATTTCGACGCGCTCATGATCATCCACTCGCCCAGTGCGGTTGCGCCTGGTACTGAAAGCGCGCGGACGCTCATTGACGCTGTGCGTAATCATCCGCGCGGCAAATACGTTACCGTACTCACCAACTGGTGCGGTGAATTTTCCTCTCAGGAGGCACGCCGGCTGTTCAGTGAAGCCGGGTTGCCGACGTATCGCACACCAGAAGGCACTATCACCGCATTTATGCATATGGTGGAATACCGTCGTAACCAAAAGCAACTGCGTGAAACCCCGGCTTTACCAGGTAACCTGACTGCGAATGCCGTCGACGTCCACCGACTGCTGCAGCAGGCTATCGAAGAGGGGGCGACCTCGCTCGACACGCATGAGGTACAGCCCGTTCTCGGCAGTTACGGCATGCAAACGCTGCCGACATGGATCGCCAGCGACAGCGCGGAAGCCGTCCATATTGCTGAGCAAATTGGCTACCCGGTTGCCCTGAAGCTTCGCTCTCCGGATATCCCACATAAGTCGGATATTCAGGGCGTAATGTTGTACTTACGCACGGCTGCGGAAGTGCAGCAAGCTGCAGATGCCATTTTCGATCGCGTCAAAATGGCCTGGCCGCAGGCCAGGATCCACGGCCTTCTCGTGCAAAGCATGGCTAACCGAGCAGGCGCCCAGGAGCTACGCGTGGTGGTTGAGCACGATCCGGTCTTTGGGCCGCTGATTATGCTGGGTGAAGGCGGCGTTGACTGGCGACCTGAAGAGCAGGCGGTGGTGGCATTACCGCCATTGAATATGAATCTGGCACGCTATCTGATAATACAGGCGATAAAGAGCAAAAAAATCCGTGGCCGGAGCGCCCTGCGCCCGCTTGATATTGCCGGATTAAGCCAGTTCCTGGTGCAGGTCTCTAACCTGATTGTGGATTGTGCCGAGATTCAGCGGTTGGATATTCACCCGCTGCTCGCGTCCGGCAATGAGTTTATCGCGCTGGATGTCACGCTGGATATTGCGCCATTCACAGGAGACAGAGAGAGCCGTCTGGCGATCCGCCCTTATCCTTTACACCTCGAAGAATGGGTGGAGATGAAAAACGGCGAACGCGCGCTCTTCCGCCCTATTCTGCCGGAAGATGAGCCGCAGCTACGCACGTTCATCTCTCAGGTGACCAAAGAAGATCTTTACTACCGCTACTTTAGCGAGATCAATGAATTCACTCATGATGATTTAGCCAATATGACGCAGATCGACTACGATCGAGAAATGGCGGTTGTGGCCGTACGGCGTTCCGGGCAGAGTGATGAGATCCTTGGCGTGACGCGTGCTATTTCGGATCCGGATAATATCGATGCGGAGTTTGCCGTGCTGGTACGCTCTGATTTGAAAGGCCTGGGCCTGGGGAGACGGCTGCTGGAAAAACTCATCAGTTATACGCGAGATCACGGATTGCTCCGCCTGAATGGCATTACTATGCCCAACAATCGCGGTATGGTCACTCTGGCGCGCAAACTGGGTTTTGACGTGGATGTTCAGCTGGACGAAGGGATTGTGGCCTTGTCCCTCCCCCTGACATCAGCAGATAAACAAGAGTAACCTACTGGAAATGTTACCCACTTTTGATAGCACTGGGGTATCATTGTCCGCTTATGTTGTTTGCATGCTACAGACAACCCTTCAATGAACAGAGAAGAAACGCACTGTGATGTTGTCAAAATTCAAGCGTAATAAACATCAACAACACCTTGCTCAACTACCGAAGATTTCTCAGTCAGTTGATGATGTAGAGTTCTTTTACGCTCCCGCTCATTTTCGGGAGACGATCCTGGAAAAGATCGCCAGCGCTACGCGACGTATTTGTATTGTGGCGCTGTATCTTGAACAAGATGAAGGCGGGCGCGCGATCCTGAACGCGCTCTATGAAGCTAAGCGTCAACGTCCGGAGCTGGATGTTCGCGTTCTGGTTGACTGGCACCGTGCACAGCGCGGCCGCATTGGTGCGGCGGCGTCTAACACGAATGCTGACTGGTATTGCCGCACGGCGCAGGAGAACCCTGGCGTCGATGTGCCGGTTTATGGCGTACCGGTCAATACCCGTGAAGCACTCGGCGTTCTGCATTTCAAAGGCTTCATTATTGATGATAGCGTCCTCTACAGCGGCGCGAGTCTGAATGACGTTTACCTCCATCAGCTCGATAAATATCGATATGACCGCTACCATCTGATTCGCAATGCGCAGATGGCGGATATCATGTTTAACTGGGTTGACAGACACCTGGTCCATGGCCGTGGCGTGAACCGTCTCGACGATCCCCATCGACCTAAAAGCCCCGAAATCAAAAACGATGTTCGCACTTTCCGTCAGGAGCTGCGCGATGCGGTGTATCATTTTCAGGGCGATGCCAATAACGAAGAGCTTTCCGTTACGCCACTCGTTGGTTTAGGCAAATCGAGCCTGCTGAACAAGACCATTTTCCATTTAATGCCGTGTGCGGGACAGAAACTGACCATCTGCACGCCGTACTTTAACCTTCCCGCGGTGCTGGTTCGCAATATCATCCAGCTGCTGCGTGATGGTAAAAAAGTGGAAATCATTGTCGGGGATAAAACGGCAAACGACTTCTTTATCCCGGAAGATCAGCCGTTCAAGATTATCGGCGCGTTACCTTATCTCTATGAGATCAACCTGCGTCGATTCCTGAGCCGTTTGCAGTATTATGTGAATACCGACCAACTGGTTGTGCGTCTCTGGAAAGATGAAGACAACAGCTATCACCTTAAGGGTATGTGGGTCGACGATGAATGGATGCTGCTGACAGGCAATAACCTGAATCCACGCGCCTGGCGCCTGGATCTGGAAAATGCCATTTTGATCCACGATCCGCAGCATGAATTAGCCGCGAAACGCGAGCGCGAGCTGGAATTGATTCGTACTCATACCACCGTCGTTCGCCATTACCGCGATCTGCAGAGCATTGCCGATTATCCTGTGAAGGTCCGTAAACTTATTCGTCGTTTACGTCGGATCCGGATAGACCGCCTCATCAGCCGTATTCTGTAATGTTCAGGCCCTGTCATTAGCAGGGCTTTTTTATGGAGTTCGTTAATGCGCATCCCTCTCTTATTCGCCCTCTTGTGCCTGACAGGATGTAGCCACATGGCTAACGATAGCTGGTCCGGTCAGGATAAAGCCCAACACTTTATCGCTTCAGCCATGTTGTCCGCTGCCGGTAATGAGTATGCGCAACATCAGGGATACAGCAGGGATCGGAGTGCGGCAATCGGCCTGATGTTCTCAGTAAGCCTTGGAGCATCAAAAGAGCTTTGGGACAGCCGCCCCGCAGGAAGCGGCTGGAGCTGGAAAGATTTTGCCTGGGATGTCGCCGGCGCAACGACCGGCTATGCCGTGTGGCAGTTGGCGCATTATTAAAGTCGAATACCTTTACCCTTGCGGTGCAGCATCAGGGACACAATGAAAGCCAGAGCCCCCATCACCGTGACATACCAGAAAAACGTTGTTTCACTGCCCCATGATTTTAGCGACAGGGCAACGTATTCCGCAGACCCGCCAAAAATCGCATTCGCCACTGCATACGAAAGCCCAACCCCCAGCGCACGAACCTGAGCCGGGAACATTTCCGCCTTGAGTATGCCGCTGATCGAGGTATAGAAACTAACGATCACCATCGCCACCATCACCAGCGCAAATGCCGCATACGGTGAGGAAACATGCTGAAGCGCAGTCAAAATGGGGACGGTACATAATGCAGATAATCCGCCAAAAATGAGCATCGACGTACGTCGACCCATCTTATCCGAGAGCGCTCCGATGAGCGGTTGTATGAGCATAAAAACAAATAAAGCCACCGTCATGACAACGCTGGCGACATTCGCATGCATACCTGTAGTGTTCACCAGATACTTCTGCATATAAGTGGTGAAAGTGTAAAAACTGAGAGAGCCGCCCGCAGTAAAGCCCAGCACCATCAGGAAAGCCTTGCGGTTACGCCATAACCCTTTGAATGTTCCCGCCTCCTTCAGCGTTCTGACTTCCTTCTGAGAGGTCTCATCTAACTGACGACGCAGCCAAAGTGCGACGATAGCCAGTACTGCCCCCATGGCGAAAGGAATCCGCCATCCCCAGGTGTGAAGCTGCTCATCCGTCAAAATCTGCTGCAGGATCACCACGACAAGGATGGCCAACAGTTGACCACCAATTAGCGTGACGTACTGGAATGAGGCGTAAAAACCTTTACGGCCTTCCAGTGCAATCTCACTCATGTAGGTCGCACTGGTACCGTATTCACCGCCGACAGATAGCCCCTGGAATAAGCGGGCCAGTAAAAGTAGCGCCGGTGCCCAGGTCCCAATCGATTCATATCCCGGTAGACAGGCGATCACCAGCGAGCCAAAGCACATCATACAAACCGAGATCAACATGGAGGCCTTACGACCACGACGATCCGCAATGCGACCGAACAGCCAGCCACCGATTGGTCGCATTAAGAATCCTGCAGCGAATACCCCTGCCGTTTGTAGCAACTGCGTCGTGGTGTTTCCCGAAGGAAAGAAGATATGTGCGAAATAGAGTGAACAGAATGAGTAGACGTAAAAGTCGAACCATTCAACAAGGTTCCCTGAAGAGGCACTGACGATTGCCCATACCCTTCTGCGGGTATCACTGTTAGCCAGCGTCCCGTTTGATGCAATGCTTTCTGTCATTGTGATTATGCTCCAGCCATAAACAGCGGCGTATTGAGCCAGGAGACTCAATTACCTCGTAAATGAAATGTTATAATTTTGTTATAAACAACATTGAGACAGAGATCACACATTCCATTAGCAGGATAAGCGATTAGGAGAAAGGCTAATTAAGAGAAAATCCAAAAGCAAAAAACCCCGCACCTTTCGGTACGGGGTTCTTCTGATTGATGCCTGGCAGTTCCCTACTCTCACATGGGGAGACCCCACACTACCATCGGCGCTACGGCGTTTCACTTCTGAGTTCGGCATGGGGTCAGGTGGGACCACCGCGCTAAAGCCGCCAGGCAAATTCTGTTAAATCTGTATCAGGCTGAAAATATCGTGTCTGTCTCTTCGCCGAAACACCTTCGGCGTTGTAAGGTTAAGCCTCACGGTTCATTAGTATCGGTTAGCTCAACGCATCGCTGCGCTTACACACCCGACCTATCAACGTCGTAGTCTTCAACGTTCCTTCAGGACCCTTAAAGGGTCAGGGAGAACTCATCTCGGGGCAAGTTTCGTGCTTAGATGCTTTCAGCACTTATCTTTTCCGCATTTAGCTACCGGGCAATGCCATTGGCATGACAACCCGAACACCAGTGATGCGTCCACTCCGGTCCTCTCGTACTAGGAGCAGCCCCCCTCAATTCTCCAGCGCCCACGGCAGATAGGGACCGAACTGTCTCACGACGTTCTAAACCCAGCTCGCGTACCACTTTAAATGGCGAACAGCCATACCCTTGGGACCTACTTCAGCCCCAGGATGTGATGAGCCGACATCGAGGTGCCAAACACCGCCGTCGATATGAACTCTTGGGCGGTATCAGCCTGTTATCCCCGGAGTACCTTTTATCCGTTGAGCGATGGCCCTTCCATTCAGAACCACCGGATCACTATGACCTGCTTTCGCACCTGCTCGAGCCGTCACTCTCGCAGTCAAGCTAGCTTATGCCATTGCACTAACCTCCTGATGTCCGACCAGGATTAGCTAACCTTCGTGCTCCTCCGTTACTCTTTGGGAGGAGACCGCCCCAGTCAAACTACCCACCAGACACTGTCCGCAACCCGGATTACGGGTCTACGTTAGAACACCAGCCATTAAAGGGTGGTATTTCAAGGGCGGCTCCACGCAGACTGGCGTCCACGCTTCAAAGCCTCCCACCTATCCTACACATCAAGGACCAGTGTTCAGTGTCAAGCTATAGTAAAGGTTCACGGGGTCTTTCCGTCTTGCCGCGGGTACACTGCATCTTCACAGCGAGTTCAATTTCACTGAGTCTCGGGTGGAGACAGCCTGGCCATCATTACGCCATTCGTGCAGGTCGGAACTTACCCGACAAGGAATTTCGCTACCTTAGGACCGTTATAGTTACGGCCGCCGTTTACCGGGGCTTCGATCAAGAGCTTCGCGTTGCCGCTAACCCCATCAATTAACCTTCCGGCACCGGGCAGGCGTCACACCGTATACGTCCACTTTCGTGTTTGCACAGTGCTGTGTTTTTAATAAACAGTTGCAGCCAGCTGGTATCTTCGACTGATTTCAGCTCCACCCGCAGGGGCTTCACCTACACATCAGCGTGCCTTCTCCCGAAGTTACGGCACCATTTTGCCTAGTTCCTTCACCCGAGTTCTCTCAAGCGCCTTGGTATTCTCTACCTGACCACCTGTGTCGGTTTGGGGTACGATTTGATGTTACCTGATGCTTAGAGGCTTTTCCTGGAAGCAGGGCATTTGTTACTTCAGCACCGTAGTGCCTCGTCATCACACCTCAGCGTTAAAAGAAGTCCGGATTTACCTAAACTTCCCGCCTACATGCTTAAACCGGGACAACCGTCGCCCGGCTAACATAGCCTTCTCCGTCCCCCCTTCGCAGTAACACCAAGTACAGGAATATTAACCTGTTTCCCATCGACTACGCCTTTCGGCCTCGCCTTAGGGGTCGACTCACCCTGCCCCGATTAACGTTGGACAGGAACCCTTGGTCTTCCGGCGTGCGGGCTTTTCACCCGCATTATCGTTACTTATGTCAGCATTCGCACTTCTGATACCTCCAGCAACCCTCACAGGCCACCTTCAACGGCTTACAGAACGCTCCCCTACCCAACAACGCATAAGCGTCGCTGCCGCAGCTTCGGTGCATGGTTTAGCCCCGTTACATCTTCCGCGCAGGCCGACTCGACCAGTGAGCTATTACGCTTTCTTTAAATGATGGCTGCTTCTAAGCCAACATCCTGGCTGTCT
This sequence comes from Enterobacter sp. RHBSTW-01064, assembly GCF_014103035.1. NCBI lineage: Bacteria > Pseudomonadati > Pseudomonadota > Gammaproteobacteria > Enterobacterales > Enterobacteriaceae > Enterobacter > Enterobacter sp. RHBSTW-01064. The sequence continues at coordinate 1,221,471 of NZ_JABXOU010000001.1, forward strand.
GTGCCTTCCCACATCGTTTCCCACTTAACCATGACTTTGGGACCTTAGCTGGCGGTCTGGGTTGTTTCCCTCTTCACGACGGACGTTAGCACCCGCCGTGTGTCTCCCGTGATAACATTCTTCGGTATTCGTAGTTTGCATCGGGTTGGTAAGCCGGGATGGCCCCCTAGCCGAAACAGTGCTCTACCCCCGAAGATGAGTTCACGAGGCGCTACCTAAATAGCTTTCGGGGAGAACCAGCTATCTCCCGGTTTGATTGGCCTTTCACCCCCAGCCACAAGTCATCCGCTAATTTTTCAACATTAGTCGGTTCGGTCCTCCAGTTAGTGTTACCCAACCTTCAACCTGCCCATGGCTAGATCACCGGGTTTCGGGTCTATACCCTGCAACTTAACGCCCAGTTAAGACTCGGTTTCCCTTCGGCTCCCCTATACGGTTAACCTTGCTACAGAATATAAGTCGCTGACCCATTATACAAAAGGTACGCAGTCACCTAACAAGTAGGCTCCCACTGCTTGTACGTACACGGTTTCAGGTTCTTTTTCACTCCCCTCGCCGGGGTTCTTTTCGCCTTTCCCTCACGGTACTGGTTCACTATCGGTCAGTCAGGAGTATTTAGCCTTGGAGGATGGTCCCCCCATATTCAGACAGGATACCACGTGTCCCGCCCTACTCTTCGAGTTCACAGCAAGTGTGCTTTCGTGTACGGGACTATCACCCTGTACCGTGCGACTTTCCAGACGCTTCCACTAACACACAAGCTGATTCAGACTCTGGGCTGCTCCCCGTTCGCTCGCCGCTACTGGGGGAATCTCGGTTGATTTCTTTTCCTCGGGGTACTTAGATGTTTCAGTTCCCCCGGTTCGCCTCGTTAACCTATGTATTCAGTTAACGATAGTGTGTCGGAACACACTGGGTTTCCCCATTCGGACATCGCCGGGTCAAAGGTTCATATCACCTCGCCGGCGCTTTTCGCAGATTAGCACGTCCTTCATCGCCTCTGACTGCCAGGGCATCCACCGTGTACGCTTAGTCGCTTAACCTCACAACCCGAAGATGTTTCTTTCGATTCATCATCAAATTGCGAAAATTTGAGAGACTCGAACACACATAACATGTGTGTCGTTTCAATTTTCAGCTTGATCCAGATTTTTAAAGAGCAAATATCTCAAACGTCACCCGAAGATGAGTTTTGAGATACTGAGGCAGGTGACTTTCACTCACGAACCAGCAAGTGGCGTCCCCTAGGGGATTCGAACCCCTGTTACCGCCGTGAAAGGGCGGTGTCCTGGGCCTCTAGACGAAGGGGACGTGAAGTCTCAATCGCAAGACGCCTTGCTATTTACTTTTCATCAGACAATCTGTGTGAGCACTACAAAGGCAGGTTCTTTAAGGTAAGGAGGTGATCCAACCGCAGGTTCCCCTACGGTTACCTTGTTACGACTTCACCCCAGTCATGAATCACAAAGTGGTAAGCGCCCTCCCGAAGGTTAAGCTACCTACTTCTTTTGCAACCCACTCCCATGGTGTGACGGGCGGTGTGTACAAGGCCCGGGAACGTATTCACCGTAGCATTCTGATCTACGATTACTAGCGATTCCGACTTCATGGAGTCGAGTTGCAGACTCCAATCCGGACTACGACGCACTTTATGAGGTCCGCTTGCTCTCGCGAGGTCGCTTCTCTTTGTATGCGCCATTGTAGCACGTGTGTAGCCCTACTCGTAAGGGCCATGATGACTTGACGTCATCCCCACCTTCCTCCAGTTTATCACTGGCAGTCTCCTTTGAGTTCCCGGCCGAACCGCTGGCAACAAAGGATAAGGGTTGCGCTCGTTGCGGGACTTAACCCAACATTTCACAACACGAGCTGACGACAGCCATGCAGCACCTGTCTCAGAGTTCCCGAAGGCACCAAAGCATCTCTGCTAAGTTCTCTGGATGTCAAGAGTAGGTAAGGTTCTTCGCGTTGCATCGAATTAAACCACATGCTCCACCGCTTGTGCGGGCCCCCGTCAATTCATTTGAGTTTTAACCTTGCGGCCGTACTCCCCAGGCGGTCGACTTAACGCGTTAGCTCCGGAAGCCACGCCTCAAGGGCACAACCTCCAAGTCGACATCGTTTACGGCGTGGACTACCAGGGTATCTAATCCTGTTTGCTCCCCACGCTTTCGCACCTGAGCGTCAGTCTTTGTCCAGGGGGCCGCCTTCGCCACCGGTATTCCTCCAGATCTCTACGCATTTCACCGCTACACCTGGAATTCTACCCCCCTCTACAAGACTCTAGCCTGCCAGTTTCGAATGCAGTTCCCAGGTTGAGCCCGGGGATTTCACATCCGACTTGACAGACCGCCTGCGTGCGCTTTACGCCCAGTAATTCCGATTAACGCTTGCACCCTCCGTATTACCGCGGCTGCTGGCACGGAGTTAGCCGGTGCTTCTTCTGCGGGTAACGTCAATTGCTGAGGTTATTAACCTCAACACCTTCCTCCCCGCTGAAAGTACTTTACAACCCGAAGGCCTTCTTCATACACGCGGCATGGCTGCATCAGGCTTGCGCCCATTGTGCAATATTCCCCACTGCTGCCTCCCGTAGGAGTCTGGACCGTGTCTCAGTTCCAGTGTGGCTGGTCATCCTCTCAGACCAGCTAGGGATCGTCGCCTAGGTGAGCCGTTACCCCACCTACTAGCTAATCCCATCTGGGCACATCTGATGGCAAGAGGCCCGAAGGTCCCCCTCTTTGGTCTTGCGACGTTATGCGGTATTAGCTACCGTTTCCAGTAGTTATCCCCCTCCATCAGGCAGTTTCCCAGACATTACTCACCCGTCCGCCGCTCGTCACCCGAGAGCAAGCTCTCTGTGCTACCGCTCGACTTGCATGTGTTAGGCCTGCCGCCAGCGTTCAATCTGAGCCATGATCAAACTCTTCAATTTAAGTTTGATGCTCGTGAATTAAACTTCGTAATGAATTACGTATGTTCACTCAGAGACTTGGTATTCATTTATTGTCCGGAGACATTAAGAATCCATGTCACTTTGAGTGCCCACACAGATTGTCTGATAAATTGTTAAAGAGCAGTGCCGCTTCGCTTTTCGCAGCGGCGCGGGGTGTGCATATTACGCCTTCCCGCTTCAGAGTCAAGCGTTTATTTTCGCTTTTCTCTGCTGACCCGGCGGCGTGTGTGCCGTTGTTCCGTGTCAGTGGAGGCGCATTATAGGGAGTAATTCCGAAGCTGCAAGGATAAAGTGAAAATTATTTACTGACTGCTCACTTTCCAGGCAAAGCACCTCCCACACCTCAATTTTTGCCTGGTTTTTAAACAAAAACGAGCCGCAAGCGGCTCGTTTTTGAGTTTTGTGATTTACTGCACTGCCACAATGCGATCGTCGTTGGCTTCGAGACGGATAACTTTGCCAGGAATCAGCTCCCCGGAAAGGATTTGCTGCGCCAGCGGGTTTTCGATCTGCTGCTGGATAGCTCGTTTCAATGGACGAGCCCCGTACACCGGGTCGTAACCATTCTCGCTCAGCAGCTTCAGCGCCTCGTCCGAGATGTGGATTTCATATCCACGCTCTTCCAGACGTTTATAAAGACGCTGCAGCTGAATCTGCGCAATCGACGCGATGTGTTTCTCACCCAGAGGATGGAAGACCACGACTTCATCAATACGGTTGATGAACTCCGGACGGAAGCTATGGCTGACCACACCTAGTACCAGATCCTTCATATGGCCGTAATCCAGCTCACCGAAGCGTTCCTGAATCAAATCGGAACCCAGGTTCGACGTCATAATCACTACCGTATTACGGAAATCGACCGTTCTCCCCTGCCCATCGGTCAGACGACCATCATCCAGCACCTGCAGCAGAATGTTGAACACATCCGGGTGTGCTTTTTCCACTTCATCCAGCAGGATGACGGAGTAAGGACGGCGGCGAACCGCTTCTGTCAGGTAGCCCCCTTCTTCATAACCGACATATCCCGGAGGCGCACCGACCAGACGCGAGACGGAGTGTTTCTCCATAAACTCGGACATATCGATACGCACCATCGCGTCGTCGCTGTCGAACATAAAGTTAGCCAGCGCTTTACACAGCTCGGTTTTACCGACACCGGTTGGCCCCAGGAACAGGAACGAACCGATTGGACGATTAGGATCGGAAAGCCCTGCACGGCTACGACGAATAGCGTTGGAAACAGCCTCAACCGCCTCGTTTTGCCCAATCACGCGATTGTGGAGATCCTGCTCCATGCGCAGCAGTTTCTCACGCTCGCCTTCCAGCATGCGTGCCACTGGAATACCGGTCCAGCGCGCCAGCACTTCAGCAATTTCTGCATCCGTCACTTTATTACGTAACAAGCGCATCGTTTTGCCTTCGGACTGCGTCGCAATCTCAAGCTGTTTCTCCAGCTCAGGGATTTTGCCGTACTGTAGTTCAGACATACGCGCCAGGTCACCGACGCGACGCGCCTGCTCAATGGCGATTTTTGCCTGTTCCAGCTCTGCTTTGATCGTCTGGGTGCCAGAAAGGGACGCTTTCTCCGCTTTCCACTCTTCTTCTAACTCAGAGTACTGACGTTCTTTATCGTCCAGCTCTTCGTTCAGCATATCCAGGCGTTTCTTACTGGCTTCATCAGACTCTTTCTTCAACGCCTGCTGTTCCAGCTTGAGCTGAATAATACGGCGGTCAAGACGGTCCAGCTCTTCCGGTTTCGAGTCAATCTGCATACGAATGCTCGATGCCGCTTCGTCGATCAGGTCGATCGCTTTATCCGGCAACTGACGGTCAGCGATATAACGATGTGAAAGCGTCGCCGCCGCAACGATGGCCGGATCAGTAATCTGCACATGGTGGTGCAGCTCATAGCGCTCTTTCAGGCCACGCAGGATCGCGATGGTATCTTCAACGCTTGGCTCAGCAACAAACACTTTCTGGAAACGACGTTCCAGCGCAGCATCTTTCTCAATGTACTGACGGTACTCATCCAGAGTAGTTGCACCAACGCAGTGAAGTTCACCACGCGCCAGCGCAGGTTTCAGCATGTTCCCGGCATCCATCGCGCCGTCCGCTTTACCGGCACCGACCATGGTGTGCAACTCGTCGATAAACAGAATGACGTTGCCTTCCTGTTTCGCCAGGTCGTTAAGCACGCCTTTGAGACGCTCTTCGAACTCGCCACGGTATTTCGCACCGGCCACCAGCGCGCCCATATCCAGCGCCAGCACGCGGCGGCCTTTCAGGCCCTCCGGCACTTCGCCGTTGACGATACGCTGCGCCAGCCCTTCAACAATGGCGGTTTTACCAACACCCGGTTCACCAATCAGCACCGGGTTGTTCTTGGTACGACGTTGCAGTACCTGGATAGTACGGCGAATTTCTTCGTCACGGCCGATCACCGGGTCAAGTTTGCCCTGTTCAGCACGCTCGGTCAGATCGACCGTAAATTTCTTCAAAGCCTGACGTTGGTCTTCGGCTCCCTGATCGTTCACGCTTTCACCTCCGCGCATTTTCTCAATCGCCTGAGTCACATTGGCGGTGGTTGCACCAGCAGATTTCAGCAGGTCGGTTAAGGTACCGCGTGATTCAAGCGCCGCCAGAACAAAAAGCTCTGACGATATAAAGTTGTCACCACGTTTTTGCGCCAGCTTGTCGCAAAGGTTCAGCACGCGCACCAGATCCTGAGACGGTTGAACGTCACCACCGGTACCTTCTACCTGCGGTAAACGGCTCAGCGCCTGATCGATAGCGGTGCGTAACTGGCCAGCATTAATGCCAGCGGACGTTAATAAAGGACGTACCGATCCCCCTTCCTGATTCAGCAAGGCGCTCATTAAATGAAGAGGTTCGATAAATTGGTTGTCGTGCCCCAGTGCGAGAGACTGGGCATCGGCGAGAGCAAGCTGGAATTTATTAGTAAGACGATCCAGACGCATAACTCCTCCCATTACAGGTCAAATTTGCTACTGGAGATTAAATGAGGTCATCCCTCAATTATTCAAGGTTAATGACCTGAATTATGTGAAAAGAAAACGGCACGTGCCGGATCGTCTTGATTCTTTAGGTTATATCAGCCAAATGAAACTTGCCATACGACCCGTCGTGTTGTCGCGGCGATAAGAGAAAAAATCACCCTTTTCGGTGAAGGTACAGCGATCGCCGCCGAAGATCTGCGTTACGCCCACGTTATTCAGGCGCTGACGAGCGAGCGTGTAGATATCGGCCAGATATTTACCCCCTGAAGGCAGGAAGGCTTCCACTGCTTGCGGATCTTTTTCCATAAAGGCTTCGCGGACCTCTGGGCCCACTTCAAATGCGCGAGGACCAATGGCCGGGCCGAGCCAGGCGATGATATTGTCTGGATCATCGTTAAAGCAGGCGACTGTTTCTTCCAGCACACCTTCACACAGACCACGCCAGCCCGCATGAGCTGCCGCGACTTCAGTGCCCGCACGGTTACAGAACAGAACCGGCAGGCAGTCAGCGGTCATCACGGCGCACACCGTTCCTGGCGTGTTGCTGTAGGAGGCATCGGCACGTTTAGACGCATAGGGTTCCCCCGACAGCGTCAACACATCCTTGCCGTGAACCTGCTCAAGCCAGACCGGTTTAGACGGTAACTTGCCCGCAGCAAACAGACGTTTACGGTTTTCTTCAACGTGTTCCAGGTTGTCACCACAGTGCGCGCCGAGGTTCAACGACTCCCACGCACCCTGGCTCACACCGCCGATTCGGGTCGAACTGCAGGCAGCCACGCCTTCGGGCAGCGGCCACTCTGGAACAATCAGTTTGGTCATAACCAGTCCACGTGATCCTTATGTTCTTCAAAGTCAGCGCGCATGGCGTCGATAAGTTCCACCATATCCTGTGGGATCGGCGCATGCCATTCCATCTGAATCCCCGTAATCGGGTGGTAAAGACGCAGCATGGTTGCGTGCAGTGCCTGACGGTCAAACTTACGCAGCACAGAAATGAACTCATCAGACGCGCCTTTTGGGGGACGAGGACGACCACCGTAAACCTGATCGCCCACCAGCGGATGGGTAATGTGCGCCATATGCACGCGGATCTGGTGAGTACGGCCGGTTTCCAGACGCAGACGCAGGCGCGTATGTATGCGGAAATGTTCCATGATGCGGTAGTGCGTCACCGCCGGTTTACCCATCGGGTGCACCGACATATGGGTACGTTTGGTCGGGTGACGACTGATAGGCTCTTCAACCGTGCCGCCAGAGGTCATATGACCAATGGCTACAGCTTCATACTCACGGGTGATTTCGCGCAACTGCAGGGATTCCACCAGACGGGTCTGAGCAGGAACGGTCTTTGCCACTACCATCAGACCCGTGGTGTCTTTATCCAGACGGTGCACAATACCGGCGCGCGGTACATCAACGATTGGCGGGTAATAATGGAGAAGTGCGTTAAGTACCGTACCGTCAGGATTCCCCGCACCCGGATGAACAACCAGGTCGCGCGGCTTGTTGATCACCAGAATGTCATCATCTTCATAGACGATGTCCAGTGGGATATCCTGCGGCTCGAAGCGGATTTCCTCTTCGATTTCAGCATTGATGGCGACAGCTTCCCCACCTAACACTTTCTCTTTTGGTTTGTCCCAGATCTTGCCGTTTACCATCACGCGCTGGTCAAGGATCCATTCTTTTATGCGTGAACGCGAATAATCAGGGAACAATTCGGCCAAAGCCTGATCTAAGCGTTGACCGAGCTGATTTTCGGAGACTGTTGCGGTGAGTTCTACTCGTTGTGCCATAAACTGCTTCTTCGTTTAACGTTGGGTTTTACGGCTTTGCCGTTTAATATAGTGTGCTATTGTAGCTGGTCTTAATCGGGAGCAGGAACAGAGTTTCTCCCGGACAAACATTTGAGGAAAGTCAAAACGTCATGACGCGCATGAAATATCTGGTGGCAGCGGCCACGTTGAGCCTGGCTTTGGTGGGCTGCTCCGGTTCAAATGAACAGGTCCCTGACAATCCGCCGAATGAAATCTATGCGACTGCACAACAAAAGTTGCAGGACGGTAACTGGAAACAGGCGATAACGCAACTGGAAGCGTTGGATAATCGCTATCCATTTGGTCCCTATTCACAGCAGGTACAGTTAGATCTTATCTACGCGTACTATAAAAATGCCGATCTTCCGCTGGCTCAGGCCACCATCGATCGCTTCATGCGTCTGAACCCAACTCATCCTAACATCGATTATGTCATGTATATGCGCGGACTGACCAACATGGCGTTGGATGACAGTGCGCTGCAGGGCTTCTTCGGCGTGGATCGTTCTGACCGTGACCCGCAGCACGCACGTGATGCCTTCAATGACTTCTCCAAGCTGGTGCGCGGCTACCCGAACAGTCAGTACATTACCGATGCCACCAAGCGTCTGGTGTTCCTGAAAGATCGTCTGGCGAAATATGAATACTCCGTAGCTGAGTACTACACCCGCCGTGGCGCCTGGGTTGCCGTGGTTAACCGTGTTGAAGGTATGCTGCGTGACTACCCGGACACTCAGGCAACGCGCGATGGCCTGAAGCTGATGGAAAATGCCTATCGTCAGATGCAGATGACTTCGCAGGCTGAGAAGGTCGCGAAAATCATCGCCGCGAACAGCAGCAACACCTGACAGAAGCGTTAATGCAAATCGGCAGCCTCAGGGCTGCCGATTTTTTATTCATTTCTGTCACCCGCTGAAGCGCTTTAGCGTCAACACATCCCGTCAACTATGGCCTCAATTTTTGTCTTCGACAAGGTAAATCTCACCTCTTCCTGCCCTGCCTCACAAAAAAGATTCCCTGACAAAAAGCGACAAAATAACGTGATATAAATCACACATTTTGACATTAGGTCGGGTATGCTGGAATCACCAAGACGGAAAGACAAGAGGTAAAATTTATGACAATGAACATTACCAGTAAACAAATGGAAATTACTCCGGCAATCCGCCAGCACGTCGCAGACCGTCTCGCCAAACTGGATAAATGGCAAACTCATTTGATTAATCCACATATCATCCTGTCCAAGGAGCCGCAGGGTTTCATCGCTGACGCAACTATCAATACTCCAAACGGCCATCTGGTCGCCAGCGCAAAACACGAGGATATGTACACCGCTATTAACGATTTGATCAACAAGCTGGAACGGCAGCTCAATAAAGTGCAACACAAAGGTGAAGCCCGTCGCGCCGCAACATCGGTGAAAGACGCCAGCTTCGCGGAAGAAGTTGAAGAAGAGTAATCCTTTAAATTGAGTGTACCGCCAACGCGCCTTCGGGCGCGTTTTTTGTTTTTTATTGACAGGGTGAAAACAGTACGGGTACTTTAACGGTATCAATTTCAGGATGACTTTATGAAACTTACGCCGTTCTTCTTCGCATTCTTTTTTACCTTCCCCTGACTGGGAGGCGTTTCGTCGTGTGATAAAGAATGCGAAGACGAACAACAAGGCCTCCCACAGCGGGAGGCCTTTTTTATTGATAACGATAAAACGAGACAGGCAACACTATGACACCGGAAAACCCGTTACTGGATCTGCGCGTAAAAATCAGCGCGCTGGACGAGAAATTACTGGCGCTGTTGGCCGAACGCCGCGCCCTCGCCGTCGAGGTGGGTAAAGCCAAGCTGGACTCTCACCGCCCCGTGCGCGATATCGACCGCGAGCGCGATTTACTGGAACGGTTGATTCAGCTCGGCAAAGCGCATCATCTTGATGCCCACTACATCACTCGTCTGTTCCAGCTCATCATTGAAGATTCCGTTCTGACCCAGCAAGCGTTGCTCCAGCAGCATCTGAACAAAACCAACCCGCACTCTGCACGCGTCGCGTTCCTCGGTCCAAAAGGCTCCTACTCCCACCTGGCTGCGCGCCAGTACGCAGCCCGCCATTTCGAAGAGTTCATTGAGAGCGGCTGTGCGAAGTTTGCTGATATTTTCAATCAGGTAGAAACCGGCCAGGCGGATTACGCCGTGGTGCCTATTGAGAACACCAGTTCCGGCGCCATTAATGATGTCTACGATCTGCTCCAGCACACCAGCCTGTCGCTGGTTGGCGAGCTGACGATCCCTATCGATCACTGCGTGCTGGTCTCCGGCTCAACCGACCTGAGTAAGATCGAAACGGTTTACAGCCATCCTCAACCGTTCCAACAGTGCAGCCAGTTCCTGAACCGCTATCCGAACTGGAAAATTGAGTACACCGAAAGCACCTCGGCGGCGATGGAAAAAGTGGCGCAGGCTAACTCTCCAACCGTCGCCGCGCTCGGTAGCGAAGCGGGTGGCGCGCTGTATGCCCTGCAGGTGCTTGAACGCAATCTGGCAAACCAGACGCAAAACATCACCCGTTTCGTGGTGCTGGCGCGTAAAGCTATTGATGTCTCGGATCAGGTTCCGGCAAAAACGACCCTGCTTATGGCCACCGGCCAGCAGGCAGGCGCACTGGTTGAAGCGCTGTTGGTACTGCGTAATCACAATCTGATCATGACAAAGCTGGAATCACGTCCGATCCACGGTAATCCGTGGGAAGAGATGTTCTACCTCGATATCCAGGCCAACCTGGAATCTGCATCCATGCAGAAAGCCCTGCGCGAACTCGGCGAGATCACGCGCTCCATGAAAGTGCTGGGCTGCTATCCGAGCGAGAACGTGGTCCCGGTTGACCCGGCTTAATGTTCGATAAAGCGGCTTTTCTTCATCCCTGCCACGCTGACGGGCAGGGTGAAGATGGCACCGGAGAGGGGGTACTTCGCCACCTCGTCCGCATCCATATTTTCCCGCGTGGTGGTAATAAACAGCGTTTTCATGTCATCACCGCCAAAACAGACCATCGTCGGGCAACGTACCGGCATGCGGTATTCTTCAAGTTGCTCCCCTTGCGGTGAAAAACGGGCAATACGCCAGCCGTCAAACAGCGCGCTCCAGTAGCAGCCTTCTTCATCCATAGCCGCACCGTCGGGTATGCCTTCCCCCTCGTTAAACCGGCGAAACGCCTCGCGCTTGCCGGGTTCGCCCTGCTCATCAAGCGGCGTACGGTAGATCACGCCGTTTGGCGTGTCTGAGGTAAACATCCACTGCTTGTCCGGACTAAACGCTAAGCCGTTATGCCCGTGAATATCACACTGGATCACTTTCGGCGTCAGGTCGTTATCGATACGCATCAGCATGGCACCGTTATAATCTCCCGGGCCCCAGAAGGTGCCTGCATAGAACCGTCCCAGATGGTCGGTACCCCCGTCGTTAAAACGAGCAAGCTGCGGGTTGGACGGGTTATCGCACACCTTGCGCCGGAGCAGACCGTGTTTATCGGTCAGCCAGATCCCCGTACGCATCGCCACAATAAACCCGCCACGCTCGCGCAGCGCGAAACAGCCCACCTCTTCGTGAAAAGAGAGCACGGAGTGTTCTGCCGTGGGCAGATGATAACGATGGATCTCCCCTTCCAGAATATCCGCCCAGTAGAGTGCATTCTCTTCCGCACTCCACGTCGGGCACTCTGGCAAATGTCCGGTGTAATTCAACAGCAGCTGCGGTTCAGCCATGACAGGTCCCCAAAATGAAAAAAGCCAGCAATGCTGGCTTTCAGTATATACATCATCGCATTACTGGCGACTGTCATTTGCCTGACGCAACAGCGTGCGGCTTTCACTCTGGAAACGCGTGGCGTAATCGCCGAACCAGTGCTCTACCTTACGGAAGCTGTCGATAAACGCCTGCTTGTCTCCGTGCTCCAGCAGCGTAATAGCTTCGCCAAAGCGCTGATAGTAGCGCTTGATCAGCGCCAGGTTGTTTTCGGAGGACATAATAATGTCCGCGTAAAGCTGTGGATCCTGAGCAAACAGGCGCCCGACCATCGCCAGTTCCAGACGATAGATAGGTGAAGAGAGCGCCAGTAGTTGTTCAAGCTGCACGTTCTCTTCCGCCAGATGCAGACCATAGGCAAAGGTTGCAAAGTGGCGCAGCGCCTGAATGAAGGCCATGTTCTGGTCGTGCTCAACCGCGCTAATGCGGTGCAGTCGCGCGCCCCACACCTGAATTTGTTCCAGGAACCACTGGTATGCTTCCGGCTGACGCCCATCACAGTAGACGACTACCTGCTTCGCCAGGCTGCCACTGTCCGGGCCAAACATCGGGTGCAGACCCAGTACCGGGCCCGTATGCGCAGCCAGCATTGCCTGCAGCGGACCATTTTTGACGGAAGCCAGATCCACCAGAATGCAATCATCCGGTAAAGGAGGAAGCTTCCCGATGATCTGCTCCGTCACGTGGATCGGGACGCTGACAATAACCATTCCGGCATCTTTCATGAGTTCCGGGGCATGCTCCCAGTCCTCTTTTTCCAGAATGCGTACCTGGTAGCCAGAAAGCGTCAGCATTTTTTCAAACAGACGGCCCATCTGACCGCCGCCGCCGACAATCACTACCGGGCGCAGCGAAGGGCAAAGGGTTTTGAAACCTTTGTCATTTTCACTGGAGTAAGATTCGCGCATCACGCGGCGCAGGACATCTTCAATTAAATCCGGAGAAACGCCCAGCGCCTGAGCCTCTTTACGGCGGGAGGCGAGCATAGAGGCTTCGCGTTCCGGGACGTAAATCGGCAGGCCGTATTTGCTTTTGACCTCACCGACTTCAGCAACCAGCGCCATGCGGCGCGCCAGCAGGTCCAGCAGCGCCTTATCCACTTCATCAATTTGATCGCGTAATGCGGTCAATTCAGCAACCATAACTACCCTCTTAAGCCAGACGCGTCGCCAGCTGGCCGTTCAAATCTTTGTGGATCTCACGCAGCAGCGCATCGGTGGTTTCCCAGCTGATGCAGGCATCCGTAACGGAGACGCCATGCTTCATTGCGCTACGCGGTTGTTCCGATGACTGATTGCCTTCATGAATGTTGCTCTCAATCATCAGACCGATAATGGAACGGTTGCCATCTTTAATCTGTGCGATCACCGATTCCGCAACCGCAGGCTGGCGACGGTAATCTTTATTCGAATTACCATGACTGCAATCTACCATCAGCGCCGGGCGCAGTCCTGCCTGTTCCATCTCTTTTTCACACTGCGCGACATCAGCCGGGCTGTAGTTTGGCGCTTTACCGCCGCGCAGGATCACATGGCCATCGGGGTTGCCCTGCGTTTGCAGCAGGCACACCTGGCCCGCCTGGTTGATACCGACAAAACGGTGCGGCATTGCGGCAGCACGCATCGCGTTAATCGCCGTCGCCAGACTGCCATCGGTACCGTTTTTAAAACCGACCGGCATCGACAGGCCAGACGCCATCTCGCGGTGGGTTTGTGATTCCGTGGTACGCGCACCAATCGCAGACCAGCTGAACAGATCGCCCAGGTACTGCGGGCTGTTCGGATCCAGCGCTTCGGTAGCCAGCGGCAGCCCCATGCTCACCAGTTCCACCAGCAGGCGACGCGCAATTTTCAGTCCTGCTTCCACATCAAACGAGCCATCCATGTGCGGATCGTTAATCAACCCTTTCCAGCCCACGGTAGTACGTGGCTTCTCAAAATAGACGCGCATCACGAGATAGAGGCTATCGCTGACCTCCTCCGCTAATGCTTTAAATCGACGAGCGTACTCAATGGCGGTTTCAGGATCGTGAATGGAGCAAGGACCGCAAACCACCAGCAGGCGCGGATCGCGGCCAGCGATGATGTCAGAAATGGTCTGGCGCGAGTGCTCGATTTGAGCCTCCTGCGCAATGCTCAGCGGAAATTCCGCTTTAAGCTGATCCGGAGTGATTAATACCTGTTCGTCAGTGATATGTACGTTATTCAGCGCGTCTTTTTGCATGATGGCGATCCTGTCAAGCTCGTTTGCGATAGTTGGTTTTCCTCTAAGAGGTGAAACCACCATACCATAAAAAGTAAACATTTCAATCCAAAATACGTACACATTAGTTTACACAAGCCAATTTATTGCAAAAATCAGCCGATAAAAACGTAAACTTTAAATTACATACAGATTTTCATTAGCCAGGCTATGCTGAAGAAAAAGGAGAATGGCTATGCGTTCAATTGCTCTTACGCTGTTGTCACTGTTCTTATCAGGTTGCCAGATCAATCCTTACACCTTCCAGCCTGACTGGACCAGCCCGAGTTGGTTTGATGCAGGTAAAGAAGACGCCATGAATGGCCTGCCGGTTAAAGATAATCAAACCCTGGCCGATAGTTTTAACGACCCCCATGTCGATCGGAGTGAATATCTCCGGGGTTATACTGACGGTCAGAAGAAAGTGTGTGAAGAGGGTTTTATTCACGCATGGGGATTAGCAGGTAAATCTTTTCCTGCCAGTTGTGATACTGCCGAAAATGCAGCAAAGCTGCATGAGTCATGGCAAAAAGGGATGGATGAAAGTATGAGTACCAGCAGACTTAATTGAGTCTGGCTTTTAATGTCCAAATATAAGCAATTGTAGGATTTAGCTTAAGTCTGGCCTGCGATTTTTCTGACATAATGACGGCGTTGATAAACAATGGTATTCTGCCAACAACTCTTAAGGACAACTATTTCCAGAGCAGTGTGGCGGAATCTGGTGAGAAATTTATTCTTGATCTCTTTGTTCCGATTCACTCTGGTGATAATGCTGTTCTTTACGGCAGGTTCAGCGACGGCAGCTCCGTTCACAGATACCGATAAATCGGTACGTTCGATTGTTTCCGGTATTGTGAGCTATACCCGATGGCCTTCACTCTCAGGGCAGCCTAAGCTCTGTATTTATGCTTCATCTCACTATACGCAAGTACTCAGCAGTGAAGATGCGCAAAGCCAGTTACCTTATACTCCTGTCATTGTACGTAACGATCGGGAAGCACTCTCCGCGACGTGCGATGCTATTTATTTCGGGGCTGAATCGCCTGCAAAACAACTTGAATTAATTAGTCAATATCAGGGCCGAGCGTTGCTATTAATCTCAGAGCAAAATCCTGAATGTGTTATTGGCAGTGCATTTTGCCTGATAACAGAACAGAACCAGGTCAGATTTTCCGTCAATCTGGATGCATTGACGCGCAGTGGCGTGCGCGTCAATCCAGATGTATTAATGCTTGCACGGAATAAAAAGCATGAATAAGGATTTCGCCTCTACACCGCGTCCGACGTTTAAAAGAACGTTGCGCCGGATCAGCATGATAAGCGTCATCATTACAATGACATTTATATGGTTGTTGCTGTGTTTCGCTTCCGTGGTGACATTAAAGCAATACGCGCAAAAGAATCTCGAACTCACCGGCTCAACCATGAGTCACAGCCTTGAAGCCTCGTTGGTTTTCAATGATTCACTCGCGGCCAATGAAACACTTGCAGCCCTTGGAAAACAGGGGCAATTTGCCGTGGCGGAAGTTCTCAATGCCCACCAAAAACGTTTCGCTTACTGGTCATGGGATCCGGAAGATAACACCGACACCCTGGGTGCGCTGGTCAGCCGCTGGCTGTTTCCTGTCCCTGTTGCACAACCGATCGTGCATAACGGCACGGTGATTGGCGAAATTCGCCTTACCGCACGAGACAGCCTTATCAGCCACTTTATCTGGCTGTCGTTTGCTGTCCTGACCGGCTGCATTCTGTTTGCATCTGCCGTTGCGCTCACCATTACACGTTCCCTGCATCACGGCATGGTGACGGAGATGCAGAATATTACCGACGTCGTCCATGACGTGCGAGCCAACCGTAATTTCTCCCGTCGGGTGACGGAAGGCCGTATTGAAGAATTCCACCAGTTTGGCGAAGACTTCAACAGCCTGCTGGATGAGATGGAAGAGTGGCAGCTAAAGCTTCAGGCCAAGAATGCCCAGTTACTGCGTACCGCCATGCACGATCCCTTAACCGGGCTGGCTAACCGCGCCTCGTTTCGTAATAGCATTGCAGCACTGATGAACGATTCATCGGCAAAGGCAAACTCGGCCCTGCTTTTCCTCGATGGGGATAACTTCAAGTTTATCAACGATACCTGGGGACATGCGGCAGGTGACGGCGTGCTGATTGAAGTCGCCAGCAGGATGGTTGAATTTGGTGATAAACGTCATCAATCATACCGCCTGGGCGGGGACGAGTTCGCCATGGTGCTGTACGGCGTCCATTCTGAGCGTGAAGTTCAACATATTTGCGCTGCGCTTTCGCAGCAGTTTATCCGTCCGTTTGATCTGCATAACGGGCAAACTGCATCATTATCACTCAGCATTGGCTTCGCTCTGGCGTGGGAAAATGCCTCCGTGGAAGCATTACTGGAGCAAGCCGACCGCAATATGTACCTGGTCAAGAATCAGCGTACAAAAACAATAACTTAGAAAGGAATGTACTATGTTAAAGCGATATATCGCGCCCTTGTTACTCGGATCGCTGGCCCTGGCAGGCTGCCAGACACCGCCAGGTAAATTTACACCAGAACAAGTTGCGGCGATGAAGTCTTACGGCTTTAACGAACTGAATGGCGACTGGTCCCTGGGGCTGTCGGATAAAATCTTATTTGATAAAAATGATGCAAGACTGCGCCCGGAGAGTGAAACACAGATCCAGACCATGGCCTCGCGTCTGGCGGCAACCGGTCTGAACCACGCCCGGATGGACGGTCACACGGATAATTATGGTGAGGACAGCTATAACGAAGCGCTCTCGTTAAAACGCGCCAATGCCGTTGCAGACACCTGGGCAAAGGGTGCGAATATCCCACGCAGTAACCTCACCACGCGGGGATTAGGCAAAAAATATCCCGTTGCCAGCAACAGCACCTCGCAAGGGCGCGCTGAAAACCGCCGGGTCGCGGTAGTCATCAGCACGCCATAAGGTTATTTAACGGAGGATTCGGCGAGCGACACGCCTGACGCCGCTCGCCAGCGTAGCCAGTCGACAAATATAAACAAGGCCAGACTAACGCCCATCACCGGCAACGCCAGTCCCAGCAGAGCACTAACCACTATCGTGACCACCCTCCCCCAGAATGACAGCGCAAGCCAGCTCTGACAAAGCGTCTGCACCGGGTTCGCAGCTGACCTCGCCGGACGACGCATCCACCACATTCGGTATCCCCAGATAATGAGCACGCAAAGGGCAAGTCCGAACGCAACGAGCAGCAGCTGATTCACCAGCCCGAATAAGATCCCCATATGGAAATCCACGCCCCAGCGGGTCAGTTTTGCCATTAACGGGAAATCTTCAAAGCGGGTTCTGTCGATGACCTGCATCGTATTGGGATCAACCGCAACGGCATCAACCTGCGTTGGCCAGCTGCGATCGATTTCCGTTACCGTCCAGGCTCGATCGGACGTACTGGCGGGGCGGATCTCAAGCTTGTCAGCATCAATTCCTGCCTTTCGCGCAGCACTCAGCACGCCATCAAACTGCGTCAGATCCATCGCCATCTCCGGCACGATCATTCCCCCGTGATGGCCGCGATGTTCGGCGTGTTCGTCCATGACCATGGGCGTACCGGAGAGCATTGTATTGACCTGCGGCGTCAGCCAGTTCATCTCAGCACGCAGCTTATCAACGTTCCCTCCCGCCCACTGGGACCAGGTCAGGCCGGTTGCTGAGAATAACAACATTCCACCCAGCAGCGTCCAGCCTAACGCCACATGCACTCGACGTCGGTTCTGAAAGGGGTTGTTAATGCGCCGTTTGGGTCGGGTATAAAACCACAGCGCAATGCCGCCGAGCGCAGCGACCCACATCCACGAGGCCGCCAGCTCGCTGTAGAGCCGCCCAACATCGCCCAGCATCAGCGACGTATGCAGATAATCAATGGTCTGACGCAGCGGTAAAATTCCGCTGGTGCCGTATACCGTCATATCCCCCAGCACCGCCAGGCTTATCGGATCGACAAAGATAGCCCGATGTTCCGACGGACCAAGCGACGGGTCAGCAAACATCACGCGGGTGGTTTCACCTTCAGCCAGCCCCGGACGAACGGCGTGCAAACGCAGATCTGATCCAACGGTTTTTTCCGCCACGGCAATTTGTTCCGCCAGCGGCTGCAACTCGCCCACGGAATTCGTGTGGAGCGCGTGCCGGTAGAGCGCATTCTCCAGCTGCGGGGTTGCCACATACAGCGTACCGGTCAGCGCGGCGAAGAAGATAAACGGGCCGACAAACAGCCCAACGTAGAAATGGAGGCGACGCAGCAGGTTTCCCCATGCCGCGCGCGGCGTGCAGGTAGTCATACTTTTCCTTTTTAAGGCAGTAAGTTATCGATTTATTTTTAAAGGGAAAAAGCAGACTGCCGCGGCGGCGCGCGGGTATCAGGGTAAAGCCAGGGGAAAAAGTGCCAGTGGCTGACCACCTGGCGCGGCGGCTTAACGCGAAGCCTCTGCAGCACCACGCTGAGCAGAACAATCAGCGCCAGCATCACGCCAGGAACATGCGCTAACAGCACGCAGTAGCCGCAGGCCTCCGCATGGTCAACAGGCATGGAATGCTGCATATCACCGTGATGGTCATCCATCGACATCATGCTCATATCATGGTGCATGCCCGGCATGGAGCTCATGGGATCTTTTTGCAGCGAGACAGAGATAAGCGGCGCGACCACGATCAGCAGGATCGCAAACAGCGCGGTCAATGCCGCTGCGCGTTTCCCATTATGCTGATGCAGTACGTTATCCACTTACCCTCCGGTGAAGAGGCAAGCATTGTAAATGATTTATGTCGAAAGAGTTAATGCGTGAGATGCGATTACAAAAAAAAGGGCCAGCCTTTCGGCCAGCCCTTTCTAACAGGATGTCGCTTAAGCGAATCTTAGTTCAGACGCTCTTTAATACGAGCAGACTTACCAGTACGCTCACGCAGGTAGTACAGTTTAGCTTTACGTACAGCACCACGACGTTTAACAGCAATGCTGTCAACTACCGGAGAGTGAGTCTGGAAGACACGCTCAACGCCTTCGCCGTTGGAAATTTTACGAACAGTGAATGCAGAGTGCAGACCGCGGTTACGAATAGCGATAACCACGCCCTCGAATGCCTGCAGACGTTTTTTGGAACCTTCAACAACCCATACTTTCACTTCCACGGTGTCACCTGGACGGAAGGAAGGTACGTCCTGCTTCATCTGCTCTTGTTCAAGTTGCTTAATAATGTTGCTCATAATTTAATCTCTTATCCTGGGTAAACTGATATTCGGGAGCGTATTACGCATTCCCATCATGTTCATGCTGCTGGTGCGCGTGTTCAGTTTTGAACTCAGCCAGCAGCTTTGCTTGCTCTTCAGTCAGAGCCAGGTTTTCCAGAAGTTCAGGTCTTCTAAGCCAGGTTCGGCCCAGCGACTGCTTCAAACGCCAGCGACGTATCTCGGCATGGTTTCCAGACAGTAACACTGCCGGGACGTCCATCCCTTCTAACACTTCAGGACGAGTATAGTGTGGACAGTCCAGCAATCCATCGGCAAAGGAATCTTCCGTTGCCGAAGCTTCATGGCCCAGAACCCCCGGAATAAACCGGGCGACGGAGTCAATCAGCGTCATTGCGGGTAACTCACCACCGCTGAGAACGTAATCGCCGATAGACCATTCTTCGTCAATCTCGGTTTGAATTACGCGCTCATCTATCCCTTCGTAACGACCACAGACCAGAATCAGCTTTTGATTCGTCGCCAGTTCGCTCACGCCCGCTTGATCAAGCTTGCGTCCCTGAGGTGACAGATAAATCACCTTTGCGCCTTCACCTGCCGCGGCTTTTGCTGTGTGAATGGCGTCCCGTAAGGGTTGCACCATCATTAGCATCCCCGGTCCGCCGCCGTAAGGACGATCGTCCACGGTACGGTGCCGGTCATGAGTGAAGTCACGAGGACTCCAGCTCTGGATGCTCAGCAGGCCATTCTTTACTGCCCGGCCAGTTACCCCGTAATCGGTAATCGCGCGGAACATTTCAGGAAACAGGCTAATTATGCCAATCCACATAGCGCCGTCTTTTACCGTTTATCCGGAGAATTTAAAAACCAGGATCCCAATCTACTTCAATGGTTTGAGTAGTGAGATCGACTTTCTTGATAACCTGTCCATCGAGGAACGGAACCAACCGCTCCTTGATGCCAAATGCATCTTTCAGGTTTGCCTTAATGACGAGAACGTCATTTGACCCGGTTTCCATCATATCGATGACTTTCCCCAGGCTGTAGCCTTCGGTAGTGACTACCTGGCAACCCATAAGGTCTTTCCAGTAGTAGTCGCCCTCTTCCAGCTGTGGCAACTGCGACGAATCCACGACAATTTCACAATTAGTCAGGGCATTCGCGGCATCACGATCGTCAACGCCTTTCAGCTTGATGATGATGTCCTGATTGTGGTGACGCCAGCTTTCCAGCTCGACCTCTTCCCACTTACCGCCTTTCTGGATAAACCAGGGCTGGTAATTAAAAATGCTATCAGCGTCTTCAGTGGAGGAAAACACTCTGAGCCAACCACGGATACCGTAGCAAGAACCCATTTTTCCCAATACGATCGGTTCAACAGGTGCTTTATTGCTCATCATGACCACCGTGACAGATTAAGCTGCTTTGTTTGCTGCTTTGATCAGCGTAGCAACGCGATCGGAAACAGTAGCGCCCTGGCCAACCCAGTGAGCGATACGATCCAGATCCAGACGAGTTTCTTCTTCTGCGCCAGCGGCCAGTGGGTTGAAGAAACCAACGCGCTCGATGAAGCGACCGTTGCGTGCATTACGGCTGTCAGTCACAACAACCTGGTAGAACGGACGCTTTTTAGCGCCGTGACGAGCTAAACGAATAGTAACCATAACATCCTCTTGTGTGAATAAAACAACCGGGCCCCATCGAGGAACGGAGCCCGGGTGTCATATTAAAAGCCCGAAAATTTTACTCATTTTCGGGCAAAAAGCAATCTCAAAAGCGATTAACGCCCTGGAAAACCGGGTGGCATCATGCCTTTCATGCCGCGCATCATCTTCGCCATGCCGCCTTTCTTCATTTTCTTCATCATGCGCTGCATGTCGTCGAACTGTTTCAGAAGGCGGTTTACGTCCTGCACCTGCATGCCGCAACCGGCCGCGATACGGCGTTTACGGGAACCTTTGATGATTTCTGGCTTCGCACGCTCTTTCAGAGTCATCGAGTTGATGATCGCCTCCATACGCACCAGCACTTTGTCATCCATCTGGGATTTTACGTTGTCAGGGATCTGGCCCATGCCCGGCAGTTTGCCCATCAGGCTGGCCATGCCGCCCATGTTTTTCATCTGACGCAGTTGCTCAAGGAAGTCGGTGAGATCGAAACCGTCACCTTTTTTCAGCTTGCTGGCCAGCTTCTCGGCCTGCGCGCGGTCAACCTTGCTCTCGATATCTTCGATCAGCGACAGCACGTCGCCCATGCCGAGAATTCGAGAAGCAATGCGGTCCGGATGGAACGGCTCCAGCGCTTCGGTTTTCTCACCGACGCCGAGGAACTTGATTGGCTTACCGGTGATATGACGAATGGAGAGCGCCGCACCGCCGCGGGCGTCGCCGTCCACTTTGGTCAGCACCACGCCGGTTAACGGCAGCGCTTCGTTAAACGCTTTCGCGGTATTCGCCGCATCCTGACCGGTCATGGCGTCAACAACAAACAGGGTCTCTACCGGGTTGATAGAGGCATGCACCTGCTTGATCTCGTCCATCATCGCTTCGTCGACGTGCAGACGACCGGCGGTATCCACAAGCAGCACGTCGTAGAATTTCAGCTTCGCTTCTTTCAGCGCCGCGTTAACGATGTCGACAGGCTTCTGCGCCACGTCCGACGGGAAGAAATCCACGCCAACCTGCTCTGCCAGCGTTTCCAGCTGTTTGATCGCCGCCGGGCGATAGACGTCCGCAGACACCACCAGCACTTTTTTCTTGTGCTTTTCGCGCAGGAATTTTCCCAGCTTACCAACGCTGGTCGTTTTACCCGCACCCTGCAGGCCCGCCATCAGCACCACGGCCGGAGGCTGAGCGGCCAGGTTAAGCACCTGGTTCTCTTCGCCCATCGCCGAAACCAGTTCGTTACGTACGATTTTGACGAATTCCTGACCCGGAGTCAGGCTCTTGTTAACTTCATGTCCAACCGCTTTTTCTTTTACGCGGTTGATAAAATCACGCACGACCGGTAACGCAACGTCTGCTTCGAGCAGCGCCATGCGCACTTCGCGCAGCGTTTCCTTGATATTCTCTTCGGTGAGGCGTCCGCGGCCGCTGATGTTGCGCAGCGTGCGCGACAAACGATCGGTTAAATTATCAAACATTGTCTCTCGCCTGGGGTAGAAACGTTGGGTCGCGTAAGCGACACATACACAGAATTTTGCCGGAGTATAACATGAAGGCAGCTTTGTTGTTATGCAACGGTTGGAGCACGCGTCACGTAACGTTATACTGCTTATCTTTCTTATTAAGACAACTGTCGACGCCTATATGCCTGTTTTCGCACTGATCGCCCTTGTTGCCTACTCTGTCAGCCTCGCGCTGATCATTCCCGGCCTGCTGCAAAAAAACAGCGGCTGGCGGCGCATGGCTGTTCTTTCGGCGGTGATAGCACTGATAAGCCATGCTTTTGCACTGGAATCTCGCATTATTCCTGGCGACGGCAGCGTGCAAAACCTGAGCGTATTGAATGTCGGCTCACTGGTCAGCCTGATGATTTGTACGGTGATGACCATTGTTGCGTCCAAAAACCGCGGCTGGCTTCTGCTGCCGATTGTTTATGCCTTCGCGCTGATCAATCTGGCGTTAGCCACGTTTATGCCCAATGAGTTCATTACCCATCTGGAAGCGACGCCGGGGATGCTGGTGCATATCGGCCTGTCGCTGTTTGCCTACGCGACGCTGATTATTGCGGCGCTTTACGCCATGCAGCTCGCCTGGATTGATTACCAGTTGAAGAACAAAAAGCTGGCCTTCAATCACGAAATGCCGCCGCTGATGGTCATTGAGCGTAAGATGTTCCACATCACCCAGGTCGGCGTGGTGCTGCTGACGCTCACGCTCTGCACCGGTCTGTTTTACATGAAGAACCTGTTCAGCGTGGAGAATATCGATAAAGCGGTGCTCTCCATCATCGCGTGGTTTGTCTATATTGTCCTGTTGTGGGGCCATTATCACGAAGGCTGGCGCGGTCGTCGCGTAGTCTGGTTCAACGTCGCGGGCGCGGGCATTCTTACCCTTGCCTATTTTGGAAGTCGCTTCATACAGCAATTTGCTGGCTAAGTAACAAAGGAGTTCCCCCTGGAACACATCTCCACCACCACGCTGATCGTCACCCTGATCATCATGGTGGTCATCTCCGCCTATTTCTCAGGCTCGGAAACCGGCATGATGACGCTCAACCGCTACCGGTTACGCCATCGCGCCAAACAGGGTAACCGTGCCGCCCGCCGTGTCGAAAAGCTGCTGCGTAAACCGGATCGCCTGATTAGCCTTGTGCTTATCGGTAATAACCTCGTGAACATTCTCGCCTCGGCACTGGGCACCATCGTCGGGATGCGCCTGTATGGCAACGCTGGCGTCGCGATTGCCACCGGGGTACTGACGTTTGTCGTGCTGGTGTTTGCTGAAGTACTGCCCAAAACCATTGCCGCGCTTTACCCGGAGAAGGTCGCTTACCCGAGCAGCTTCCTGCTGGCACCGCTGTTGATCCTGATGATGCCGCTGGTCTGGCTGCTGAATATGGTGACTCGCCTGCTGATGCGCATGGTCGGCATCAAAGCAGACGTCACCATCAGCAGCGCGCTCAGCAAAGACGAGTTGCGCACCATCGTGAACGAATCCCGCTCACAGATCTCCCGGCGCAATCAGGACATGCTGTTGTCGGTACTGGATCTGGAAAAAGTCAGCGTGGACGACATCATGGTGCCGCGTAACGAGATCGTTGGGATTGATATCAACGACGACTGGAAAGCCATCGTCCGACAGCTGACGCACTCCCCACACGGGCGCATCGTGCTGTATCGCGATTCTCTGGATGATGCCATCAGCATGCTGCGCGTGCGTGAGGCGTATCGTCTGATGACCGAGAAAAAAGAGTTCACTAAAGAGGTGATGCTGCGCGCCGCAGATGAAATTTACTACGTGCCAGAAGGGACACCGCTCAGCATACAGCTGGTGAAGTTCCAGCGTAACAAGAAGAAAGTCGGTCTGGTAGTTGATGAGTACGGCGATATTCAGGGATTAGTGACGGTCGAAGATATTCTGGAAGAGATTGTCGGCGACTTTACCACATCCATGTCGCCTTCCCTTGCCGAAGAAGTCACCCCGCAAAATGACGGCTCGGTGCTGATCGACGGCAGTGCGAACATCCGTGAACTCAATAAAGCTTTCAACTGGCATTTACCGGAAGATGAAGCGCGCACCGTAAATGGAATGATTCTGGAAGCGCTGGAAGAGATCCCGGCAGCAGGAACGCGTGTGCGTATTGAACAGTATGATATTGATATCCTGGACGTGCAGGACAATATGATTAAGCAGGTGAAAGTCCTGCCCGTTAAGCCTCTACGCGAAAGTATTGCCGAATAAAATGTAGGCCGGGTAGGCGAACGCCGCCACCCGGCACTACAGGCAGCACATTACGCTTTCGCTTTCGCCACGGTCACCATTGCCGCGCGAATGGTACGGCCGTTCAGGGTATAACCTTTCTGCATCACACCCAACACCTTACCGGCTTCAATCTCTTCAGATTCCACCATGGCGATCGCCTGGTGTACGTTCGGATCCAGCGGTACATTGGTATCGGCAATCACTTCCACGCCAAACTTACGCACCACGTCCAGCATCGACTTCAACGTCAGCTCGATACCTTCGATCATTGCCGCGTTATCCGGATTCGCTTTGTCTGCCACTTCCAGCGCACGATCCAGGCTATCGATGACCGGCAGCAGTTCATTGACGAATTTTTCCAGCGCAAATTTGTGCGCTTTCTCAACGTCCAGCTCGGTACGACGACGCAGGTTTTCCATTTCCGCTTTGATACGCAGCACGCCATCGCGTTCGCGATTTTGCGCTTCTACCAGCTGGGCTTCCAGGTTGGCAATTTTTTCATCGCGCGGGTCCACCTGCTCAGCAGACGCTTCTGGCTCTACAGCCTCAACTTCATCGTGCTGTTCCGTGATAATTTCTTCAGGGGCTTGCCCCTCAGGCGTTTTCTGTTCTTTACTACTCATGAATTTCTCCGCGTTTTTCTGCATTCATCTCGCTAACTTCGCTTATTATGGGGATCAGTTTCCGGGATTCAAGGGAACAAGACAGATTGTCATCATTCATCAGGCACAAGGACCTCCAGAAAATGAATAATCATTTCAGGTGTATTGGGATCGTCGGGCATCCGCGTCACCCTACCGCATTGACGACACATGAAATGTTGTATCGCTGGCTGTGTGGCAAAGGCTATGAAGTGATGGTCGAACAGCAGATTGCTCAGGAGCTGCAGCTGAAGGGCGTTAAAACCGGCACGCTGGCAGAAATTGGTCAGCAGGCGGATCTCGCCGTGGTGGTGGGCGGCGACGGCAACATGCTTGGCGCAGCCCGCACGCTGGCGCGTTATGACATCAAGGTCATCGGCATCAACCGTGGCAATCTCGGTTTTTTAACCGATCTCGACCCGGATAACGCCCAGCAACAGCTGGCTGACGTGCTGGAAGGGCACTACATCAGCGAAAAACGTTTTTTGCTGGAAGCGCAGGTGTGCCAGCAGGACTGCCAGAAGCGCATCAGCACCGCGATCAACGAGGTGGTTCTCCACCCCGGTAAAGTGGCGCACATGATTGAGTTCGAAGTGTATATCGACGAAATCTTTGCTTTTTCGCAGCGCTCTGACGGGCTGATTATCTCAACGCCGACGGGCTCTACCGCCTACTCGCTTTCCGCTGGTGGCCCAATCCTGACGCCATCACTGGATGCCATTACCCTGGTGCCGATGTTCCCGCACACGCTCTCCGCCCGCCCGCTGGTTATCAACGGCGACAGCACGATTCGTCTGCGCTTCTCACACCGCCGTAATGACCTGGAGATCAGCTGCGACAGCCAGATAGCGCTGCCGATCCAGGAAGGTGAAGATGTCCTCATTCGTCGATGTGATTACCACCTGAATCTAATTCATCCGAAAGATTACAGCTATTTCAACACATTAAGCTCGAAGCTTGGCTGGTCAAAAAAATTGTTCTGATTTTGCACCCAGCACTTTACTGTATAAAAAACCAGTTTATACTGTATGAAAACACAGTCATGGTTTTTCATACAGGAAAACAATTATGCTGGCACAACTGACCATCAGCAACTTTGCCATTGTTCGTGAGCTTGAGATCGACTTCCACAGCGGCATGACGGCAATCACCGGTGAAACCGGTGCGGGTAAATCTATTGCCATTGATGCCCTCGGCTTGTGCCTTGGCGGCCGCGCAGAGGGCGATATGGTGCGCCGGGGCGCAACCCGTGCCGACCTGTGCGCCCGTTTTTCCCTGAAAGACACCCCTGCAGCCCTGCGCTGGCTGGAAGCGAACCAGCTCGAAGACGGACGTGAGTGTTTACTCCGCCGCGTCATCAGCAGCGACGGTCGTTCCCGCGGTTTTATCAACGGTACAGCGGTCCCCCTTTCCCAGCTTCGCGAGCTTGGCCAGTTGCTTATCCAGATCCACGGTCAGCACGCGCATCAACAGTTGATTAAACCCGAGCAGCAGAAGGCCCTTCTTGATGGCTACGCAGGTGAGTACGCGCTTACTCAGCTTATGGCGGAACACTATCGCCAGTGGCATCAGAGCTGCCGTGAACTCGCTCAACATCAGCAGCAAAGTCAGGAGCGAGCAGCCCGTGCGGAACTGCTGGCATATCAGCTTAAAGAGCTGAACGAATTCAACCCGCAGGCGGGAGAGTTTGAGCAAATCGACGAAGAGTACAAACGTCTGGCTAACAGCGGTCATTTACTTTCAACCAGCCAAAATGCGCTCAACATGCTGGCAGATGGCGAAGACGTAAATCTACAGAGCCAGTTGTATAACGTCCGTCAACTGGTTACCGAACTGGTCGGGATGGACAGTAAACTCTCTGGCGTCCTGGATATGCTGGAAGAAGCGGCCATTCAGATCTCCGAAGCGGGTGACGAACTGCGCCACTACTGTGAACGTCTGGATCTCGACCCGAACCGTTTGTTTGAGCTTGAGCAGCGTATATCCCGTCAGATCTCACTGGCGCGTAAGCACCACGTCACGCCGGAGGAGTTGCCAGCCTTTTATGAGTCTCTCCTTGATGAACAACACCAGCTCGACGATCAGGCTGATTCACTGGAAACGCTGTCTCTGGCGGTAAACCTGCACCATCAGCAGGCGCTGGCAACGGCGAAACAGCTGCACGATATCCGTCAGCACTATGCGCAGGAGTTAAGCCAGCACATCACCGACAGCATGCACACCCTGGCGATGCCGCACGGCGTGTTCAGTATTGATGTTCGCTTCGAAGAGAGCCACCTGACTGCGGAAGGCGCGGATCGCATCGAATTCCGCGTCACCACGAACCCAGGTCAGCCTTTGCAGGCCATCTCTAAGGTCGCCTCCGGCGGCGAACTGTCGCGTATTGCACTGGCGATTCAGGTGATTACCGCGCGTAAAATGGAAACCCCGGCGCTGATTTTCGATGAAGTGGATGTAGGGATCAGTGGTCCGACAGCGGCCATTGTAGGCAAACTGTTGCGCCAGTTGGGCGAATCGACTCAGGTGATGTGTGTCACCCACCTTCCACAGGTGGCTGGCTGTGGTCATCATCACTTTATCGTCAGCAAAGAGACGGATGGTGAAATGACCGAAACGCACATGAAACCGCTGGATAAACGCGCGCGTCTGCAGGAGCTGGCTCGCCTGCTCGGTGGTAGCGAAGTCACCCGCAATACGCTTGCGAATGCGAAAGAACTGCTGGCGGCATAAACTTTTTCGGGATCTCAGAGTCATAGAGAACAACAAAAACGCCGCCAGACCGGTTTCAAAGTGGGGCAAGGTCTATTATCATCGGCATATTACATATGAGCCGCGTTCTGCTCGGGCCCGAAAAGGAATCAAATCACTATGCGTTGTAAAATGCTGACCGCTGCCGCAGCGGTTCTTCTGATGTTGACCGCAGGCTGTTCCACTCTGGAGAAAGTGGTTTACCGTCCTGACATCAACCAGGGGAACTACCTTACCCCTAACGATGTGTCCAAAATCCGCGTGGGGATGACACAACAGCAGGTCGCTTATGCACTGGGAACCCCGATGATGTCCGATCCGTTCGGTACAAATACATGGTTCTATGTATTCCGTCAGCAGCCAGGCCACGAAGACGTGACCCAGCAAACCCTGACGTTGACCTTCAGCAGCGCCGGTGTCTTAACCAACATCGACAACAAGCCTGCCCTGACCAAGTAATCAGGTGTCAGAAATGCAAAAAGGTGCTCAATGAGCACCTTTTTTGTATCTGAGTTCTTACGAAGTATCGTAGCCCCGGTAAGCGCAGCGCCACCGGGGAAGAAAGCGCTACTTACTGGCCTTCTCCGCGCGCTGACGACGCAACTCTTTCGGGTCAGCAATCAGCGGGCGATAAATCTCAACCCGGTCGCCCTCTTTCAATACGTCGCCAAGTTTCACCGGACGGCTGTAAATCCCGACCTTATTCTTGGCCAGGTCGATGTCGCTGCGAAGCTCAAGGATGCCGGAAGCGCGAATAGCCGCCTCGACGGTGGCCCCCTCTTCCAGCGTCACGCGCTGCAGATACTGCTTCTCCGGCAGCGCGTACACCACTTCCACCGCGATCTTATGCGACACTGTAAACCTCTTTGGCGCGGGTCGTGAACGCCTGAACCATATTAGACGCCAGCTCTTTGAAGATGCGGCCAAACGCCAGCTCAATAAGCTTGTTGGTAAACTCGAAATCCAGCTGGAATTCGATACGACAAGCATCTGCGCTCAGCGGCGTAAATTTCCAGCCGCCCATCAGGGTCTTAAACGGACCATCCACCAGATGCATCAAAATACTCTGATTATCGGTCAGCGTATTGCGGGTGGTGAACGTCTTGCTGATCCCCGCTTTGGAGACATCCACCGCCGCCGTCATCTGCGTTGGGCCGGACTCCAGAACACGACTCCCGGTGCACCCGGGGATGAATTCAGGATAAGACTGAACGTCGTTCACTAACTGATACATTTGTTCCGCGCTGTAAGGCACGAGCGCAGTACGGCTAATCTGAGGCATAGCATTTTCCATGGTCACACAACGGACAAATAATAACATTTATCACCTGTTAAAAAAACGCTAAGCCTCATCTCGTGCTAATATAGCGCGTTAGACCTCACGGGACGCAATGAGGTGACTTTTTGAAATCAGATTACCGACGGCTTTACGACACTTATGACGAAGAAAAAAGCACATAAACCAGGATCGGCGACCATTGCGCAAAACAAGCGTGCTCGCCACGAGTATTTCATTGAAGAAGAATTCGAAGCAGGCCTTGCGCTGCAGGGCTGGGAAGTAAAATCGCTGCGCGCGGGTAAAGCGAACATTGGCGACAGCTACGTGATCCTGAAAGACGGCGAAGCTTTCCTGTTCGGTGCGAACTTTACACCGCTGACCGTCGCCTCTTCACACTACGTATGCGACCCAACACGCACGCGTAAACTTCTGCTGAACAAGCGTGAGCTTGAATCTCTTTACGGGCGCATCAACCGTGAAGGCTTTACCGTTGTTGCGCTCTCTATGTACTGGAAAAATGCCTGGTGCAAAGTGAAAATCGGCGTCGCGAAAGGTAAAAAACAGCACGACAAACGTACTGACCTGAAAGAGCGCGAATGGCAGTTGGATAAAGCGCGTATCATGAAAAACGCAGGACGTTGATTCTGCACACTTATTGTACTATTCAATAAGTTAGCGTTTCGGGCTGGTATCCAGGAAGTGAAATCTGGTATACTCAGTTCAACACTATTGGGGCTGATTCTGGATTCGACGGGATTTGCGAAACCCAAGGTGCATGCCGAGGGGCGGTTTGCCTCGTAAAAAGCCGCAAAAAAATAGTCGCAAACGACGAAAACTACGCTTTAGCAGCTTAATAACCTGCTAAGAGCCCTCTCTCCCTAGCTTCCGCTCTTAAGACGGGGATCAAAGAGAGGTCAAACCCAAAAGAGATCGCGTGGAAGCCCTGCCTGGGGTTGAAGCGTTAAAACTAATCAGGCTAGTTCGTTAGTGGCGTGTCTGTCCGCAGCTGGCGTGCGAATGTAAAGACAAACTAAGCATGTAGTACCGAGGATGTAGAAATTTCGGACGCGGGTTCAACTCCCGCCAGCTCCACCAAAATTCTCCATCGGCGATCACCAGAGTCGACTGATGAAGTCCTGAAAGCCCGCATGGCGCAAGCCCTGCGGGCTTTTTTGTGCCCTCAATTTGTCCCGCGAAGTCCGTAAATTTTCCCGACCATACTGGAGCATCACGCCATTAAACATTCTTCCTCTCATGCTCAATAAGCCATTCTTTTCGAGAAATCCCCCCTCCGTAACCCGTCATCGCGCCATCTTTTCGAATTATCCTGTGACAGGGGATCACAATCGCAATCCGGTTTGCACCATTAGCAGCAGCGACGGCGCGCACAGCATTTGGCTTATTCATCCGTTGTGAAATGGCCTGATAGTGTGAGGTCTGTCCATAGGGAACTGCCCGCAGCTCGCGCCAGACGGATTGTTGAAAATCACTCCCCGGGGCATCTACTGAGAGATCAAACTGTCGGCGCGTTCCGGCAAAATACTCGCTGATTTCTTTTACCGTCTGCCGGGTATGGCTGTTTTCTCCGGTGACGATTCTGGCGTTAAATAAACGCTGAATATCACGAAATTCTGTTTCTAACATCCGGCGATCGGTAAACTCCAGTAGACAAACTCCCCGCTCTGTCGCACAGACAAACATAGGACCAAGCGTCGTGGTAAAACGGTGAATAACAATCACCTGGGTTGCCTGAGTTGGCGCTGCACCAGTAAGTCGCTTGTAGGTATAACCAAACCCGCTCAGGGATTCATAGCCGTTGTCCAGCGCAACGTCAGTCGCCGTTCGTCCGCTTTTCAGCTCCTGCAGGGCAACGTTCACCCGCTGCATTCGTTGGAAAGCCTGAAAAGTAATGCCGTGATGTTGCAGGAACCAGCGTCTTACCCGCTCCGGACTGATTCCATGCTGGCGAAGCTCCGCGTCTGCAACACGGGATTTAATATCGCGCCTGACAAGCTCAAGCGCCTGTTCAACAAATAATGGCGCGCTGTGCGCATTCTCAGCAGGTCTGCAGACCTTACAGGGTCGAAAACCGGCCGCAAGGGCAGATTTGGCATCTTTATAAAATTCGACATTTTCACGTTTGGGCTTTCGCGCCCGACATACCGAAATGCAGAACACGCCAGTGGTTTTGACGCCGACAAAAAACACGCCAGTATATTCTGAAGCACGTTCCAGTAATGCCTGATACCAGATATCACATAAATTCTTATCGGTTATTTTCATCACCAAAAAGTCCTTCAAACGTCTGACGAGATCGGATCGTAAGCATGATATCAGTCAGCGTTGACTGCATGGCTGAATGCACAAAATTGCCCATTGAAATGCGGCTTACCCCGGCCAGCTTTAGCCTGTCGAACGACGGAAGGTCGGGCATACACATGACATTAAGAGGCAGACCCGTTGCCTCTGCAATGAGGTTGATGTCTTTCTCGGACGTCAGACAGGGAACAAAAAGGCCGTCAGCACCTGCAGCTTTATAGCTCTGACCCCGTAATATCGTCTCCTGCAACGCGTCAACCTGTCCGAGCAGGTAAGTGTCAGTCCGGATGTTCAGAAACAGGCTGAAATTTTCACTTCTTAGCGCATCGCTTACTGCTTTCAGATTGCGGGAAAACACAGAGGGATCGTCAATCTGACGCACCCCGTTTATGACTCTGCTGTCTTCGAGGTTAACGCCTGCTACGCCTGTCTGAGCAAGGCGCCTGAGATTGGCTGTTATCTCTTCGGCTGAATCACCATACCCTGCTTCCATGTCAACGCTCAATGGCAGTTTGCTGACAGCCTGGATACGGGTGACCATATAAAATAACGCATCAAACGGTATTCCCTGCCCGTCTTCATATCCTAGTGTGGACGCGATTGCTGCGCTGGACGTTCCCAATGCCTGATAACCTGCTTCTTGTGCTGCGACAGCACTGGCGGCATCCCAGACATTAGCGATAAGAAGTGGCTCATACTGGTTGTGGAGTTCTGCAAAGTTCATATTCAAATCCTCTCGATAGATTGAAAATGAATCTAAGCAGTCGGCTAAAACGTCACAACCGAAATTCAGACGACCATTTTTTTAGCAAACGTCGTCTGAACTTGGGGGCGAACCAGACCAAAACCTTTAGGGTCGGGTTCAGGCTTTCAGCATGGCAAAGTACTGATGAAATCCAGATTTAACCGGGAAGAGATCTTCAGAATTGTGGATGAGGAAGTCGCCCCTGCTTACAGGCTAATCTGCTTTACAACCCAACGCCGGTGATGGACGGTTGGTCAGAGGAAGACATCAAACGGCTTGTCACAGCGTATTTGAAAAGTAAGCCGACAATTATCGAATGCATCATTCCTGCCCGGCTACTGTTAAAACAACGGCGTAAACACATCAGCAAGGAACTTAACGGGCTATCCGCTGAGCTGGATAAAGGTGTAATAAGTTAGAAAGCGAGATGATAACTAAAGGATGTTAATAGCACAGGTCTTCTCGCACAGACAAAAAACCGCATACCTCAGGCATGCGGTTTTTATATACCCGTCAGGTCAACCTTACTCGGCGACCACAAACCCCGGCAGCTCGGCATCGAAATAGTTGTGATACATATTCATCACCTCAGGGTTGCGGAAGCTGTAGGTTTTTAGCAGCCAGCGTTTTTCCGCGGAATAAGGATCTCGCACCTGGATGATTTCCCGGTTATGCAAAGAGTCCTGATTGGCGAAGGAGAACAGGTCGCCTTTGTTAATCGCGACGCGGCCTTTTGCCGCTTTGGTGATCGACACCTTAAGGTCAATCAATGCTTTGATCGCCTCTGCTGGCGCGTCCGGAGAATAAGTCGTTCGTGTGTCGTAGTAGCGAAAAGTATGAATATTTTCCAGGATAGGATGCAGTTCAGAATCAATCTGGCTGGCGTTCGAATCGCGAGAGTATTCATCAAAAGGGGTAATAAAAAGCGGCTTTCGTAACCACTCCTGGGATTCAGCTTTCAGGTTATCCAGAATCGCTTTACCGTCCAGGTAGCCGGTAAAAATCAGGTTTTCTTCGCTGCAACGCATGCCTAATAAGCTGAGAAAATCAGCGCGCACGGGGTGAGCCGTACGATCGTTGTGGTAGTAAAGTTCGCCGTCCGTTTTTTGCGTTTGTGTGTTGCTGTATTTTTTGTCGGCATAAACATCATGGAAAAAATCACCGTTGTTGCGCGTGCGGTAGGCCAGTAACGGGGAGTCGGTGAGCTGAGCGAACAGCTCCAGCAGCGCCTCTCCAACAAAGGTCAGCTTTTTGGCGTACTTATCGTTAACGGGATTGGTCTGATCAAATTCAGGAATGATGGTGTCGAGTGGAACGTTTTTTAATAAATGCGCGTTAATCCCCTGATCCTTGCGTTCTTGCCTGACGCGCTCGCAGGCCTGTACAAAAAAAGTGGGAACCAAACCATTTTCAATGAGTTCGGTGATGGACTGCTTGAAAAGTTTGTAGTCCGTATAAGGGCTGATGGTGACGCGGCTGATAAGTTTTGATAGCTCATCTTTTTGAAGATCGTTAAACTCTAGCTGGGTGATCATAGTTTGATTGCCTTATGTACGCTCAAAACAGACGCTGCACCCTGAGAAAGTAAGGCGTCTTGTTTTGAGTCTTATGGTTGTAATGGATTAAATCTTTCCTGTTTGCCTTGCGTAAGCGAACAAGCCACCCGCGGCGACAATGTTCGCAAGTTCCCCTACCGGAGCGGTTTTCAGAATCCCATCAGCAGTAGCGATCTGATGAGCGTCTAAATCGATTTCAATGGTATCCCCCGTTTTCAGCGCACGGATATCGCAGCCTTCATTCAGCGTGACGGGCATGATTTGCCCCGTGGATACACAGTTGCGGAAAAAAATACGGGCGAACGACTGCGCGACAACGGCCTTCACGCCGGATGCTCCCAGTGCCACTACCGCATGCTCGCGCGAAGAGCCACAGCCAAAATTTTTCCCGGCCACAATAAAGTCATAACCGGCACGCTGCGTCTGCGGATTGATAAACGGCAGCGCCCCTTCCGGCAGTCCGCACATGGCAAGCGTTGCCAGCTCCTCACGCCCCTCGGCAGAGGCCGGGTTAATTTTCAAATATTCCGCCGTTAATATCTGGTCGGTATCGATATTGTCGCCTAACACATAAACCGTACCGCGCATTACGTTATTAATAGTCATTAGTTAAGTACCGTTCTGGATTAGTAATAAAACCGGACACTGCTGCGGCAGCCACGGCATACGGTGAGGCCAGATAAATCATCGCGCCCTTATTTCCCATTCGTCCCACAAAATTACGGTTGGTGGTTGAAATCACGCTTATCGGATCCCTGACTCTACCAAAGGTATCCGCGGGTCCGCCGCAGCAGGCCGCGCAGCCGGGTTCAGACGATAATTTGACGCCAGCACGGGTCAGAATTTCGTAAACGGAACGGCCCTTCACCTGCGTAGTGATCAGATTATGAAATACCTCTTTGGTCGCAGGGACGGCATAGGTTGGAATGGTCACCTTGCGCTGCCAGAGTATTTCTGCAGCAGCAATAAAATCATCCGTTTTACCGCCCGTGCAGGAGCCAATATAGGCTTGTGAAATAGCAATGTTTTCCAGCTGCGCTACCGCCACCACATTATCCGGCGAGTGTGGCCGTGCAATAACGCTGGTTAATCCCGAGACGTCAATATCAATCGTGCGAACGTATTGAGCATCTTCATCAGGCGTCATCACGGTATACGGGATGCGGGTTCGGGTCGCCAGATAATCCAGCGTGGCCTGATTTGGCACCATAATGCCGTTTTTAGCCCCGCACTCCACGACCATATTGCACATCGTCATCCGCTCTTCGACCGATAATTCGTCGATGACGTTTCCGGTAAATTCGATGGCATTATAGGTCGCCCCTTCCACGCCCAGTTCTTTCATCAACACCAGAATTAAATCTTTCGCCTGGACGCTTTTCGCTTTCTTTCCGTAGTAATTCACTTTTATGGTGGCGGGAACCATCAGCGGAATCTCCCCCGTGCCCAGGGCATACGCCCCGTCAGTGATCCCCACGCCAATGGCGAAAGTGCCAAAGGCGCCAGCGGTCACGGTGTGAGAATCGGTCCCCAACAGCACCTCTCCCGGCCGGGTATGTCCCCCTTCCGCCAGACCGATATGGCACACACCTTTATAGTCTGGGGTACCCACATCATAAAAATGCGTAATATTTTGCGCGTTTGCGAATTCCCGCATCACCCGAATATTTTGATTCGCCTGTGGGTCTGCGGAATAAACAAAGTGGTCAGGGATCATAATAAAACGATCCGGGTCCCAGACTTTTGCTTCCTCACCAAACTCTTTTTTAAATACGCTGGCGACGCCAGGCGTGCAGGGGTCGTGGGACATCAATACATCAACATTCACGAAAATAACTTCACCCGGTGAAACATGCGTTCTGTTACTGGCTTTGGCGATAATTTTTTCGGTTAACGTCATCCCCTGATTGATATTTACCGACGCATAATCATCAGTCTCGTGAATATTCATTTTTTTCTCCTCATTATCTGATGAGGAAATTACACCGTACAGAGGAGGGTCTTTCAACGGGAATCCGTTATTAGTCAGGTTAGTTTCATTTTGCGTGTGAATTGTTCCTCAGGTGGAACTGTGGTCCCCGCTGCGCAGATTCTTTAAGTAAAGAAGAGCAGATATGCATACCACCGAAATATAGATCAGACAGAAGATCAGCATCAGCGTGGTAAAGTCCCGACTCACCAGCAGCCACGCCCCGACGGCCAGTAAAAATGCATTGGCCAGCCCGAAATCACGCTCCATGCGTGCAAACACGCGCATGCGTTCATCCGGGGTATTGGCAGAGAGATCGAGGTTAGCAAGCGTGACGGGCCGAATCGTCCCTGAGCCAAACCCCAGCAGCACCAGCGCCAGCAGCCCGGAGATAAAATAGTCCATGCCTTTCGCTGCAAGCCATTCATTGCTGGCAAAAAGGCCCAGCGCCGCCGTCATGAAAAGGCTGGTCGTCGCCAGCAACGCCGTTACCCCAAACCGGGCGATGAAAGGTCCGGCTATTTTGATTGCCCCCCAGGACGAGAGCGTGAAGCAGCTCAGCACGGCACCGAAAAGCAGAGGGTCGACGTTCACCATAATAAAGTAGAACGGAATAAAGCCGATGAAAGGTGCCAGCGTAAACGCTCTTGAGATGGAATAGAACAGCATCCAGAAGAGCTGATCCCCTCTGGGTGAAAAAGAGACCCGCTCAACAGGCCGCGCAGGTTCATGCTCTGACCCCTGCACGCGAATCAGCAATACGCATCCGGAGGAGATAACGCTCACCAGAATGGCGGCGATAAACGGCCACTGGGGATTATAGTCAAACAGAATGCTCCCCAGCGATCCTGCCACCAGCGTGGCAATAAACATCCCGCTTTGCGACGTGGTCTGGATCTGCATAAACCGGTGCTGATCGCCTGCGGTGAGCTGGCGCAGCAGGGCCGCATCCGTGGTTAGCGCGATGGTAAACCCCGCGCCGCCAAGCAGCTGCGACGCCACCAGCAGAGTAAGATTGACCTCACTTTGCCGGGTACTCCACAGCATCAGCGCCATTCCCAGCGCCTTCAACAGTTCGCCTGCAATCACCGTCTGTCTGGGAGACGAGAAGCGCAGCAGCCAGCCAGGTATGCCGCTGCTGAAAGTACTGGTTAATCCATACAGCGCCAGCAGGAAAATAATCCGGTACATCCCCATATCTATCGTCCAGAAATAGAGTAACAAGACGGGAAGATGGAAATAGCAACGGGAAATAATACGGTAGGCCAGGAACAGGCCATGGTTGCCAGATCCGGGATGTGACCGGCGCGTCGTCATGACGACAGCATCGCCATAATGTCCATATCTCCCGCACGAAGGATGTTAATCTCCTCCTCCAGCAGCGAGACGATGGTGCTCGAGACCGTTGTCACAGGGCGCTGGGCTGCGGGCAGAATATAACCCACACGGTCGCCAAACGTCTGGCGGGCGGCATCAATGTCGATCAGGCAGTCAGACTCCACGCCGGAGAGATTGGCAGAACTCATCCCCAGCGGGCGGCCAAACAGCGCAATGACCTCTCGCAACACGCTCTGATGGTTGCACACCAGAGAAACAGATTCAGGCTTCAGATACGGGTTCTGCGGTACTTTATCCGATGCCGGAACCACCACATTCAGCGCGCCGGGCATGGCACCAATCAGCTTGTCGAGCGCAGCGCGGTGCTGAAGCTTATCAACAGCGATGTACTCCCACGCCTGTGCCGGTTCCGCGACAAAAAGCGTCAGCGGTTTCTGTCGTTCGCGTTTTTTGAGATCGTAAATTTTCTGGCAGGCGTCAATATTCCACGGGTCTGCCGCCAGGGCGTAATTGGTGTCCGTGGGAACCAGAACCACCTCACCGCGCTTGAGGGCGGCGACCGTATTGTGTATATGCTGCATCTCTTTTCCTGTTTAAATGTTAACGGTTACGCTACGGCCCGCGAGACAAAAACTGGCGGGATCCGGCACGTCTTTCCAGTCGATATCGATATGTGCAGTCAGGACTTTCACGGGCAACTGGCGCCGCGCGATTTCAGGTGGGGGCTGAACGTCCCTTTCGCCTACCGCCACACGTCCACTCCCCGCGCGGAGGGTTCTTATTGTTCCTTTCCAGCGCATGGCTGACGAGGTGCTCAGGTGAACCGTGACGGCCATCCCCGGACGCAGACGATCGGCATCAGACTCATCAAAAAACGCCTCAACCCAGCGGGTGCGGCAATCCAGAATGCGCACAATCGGCGAGCCGTTCTGAACGCTTGCGCCATTCTCCTCGGTGACGTCCCAGATCACGCCGTCCGTGCTGCTGCTGAGCGCCGCCTGCTGACGAGAGTGAAGGAGCGCGGCAACTTCCTGAATGCTTTGCGTCGTCGCCTGCCTGCGGGCAATCAGCTGCAGCCTCTCCTGCTGCATATTCTCGATCGTGAGCGACATATCGCGCTGATTTTGCTGTGGCGCATCCAGCGTTCTTGGCCCTGTCAGCTGAAGGCCGGATTTCGCGGCATTCACGTCCAGTAAACGCTGACGCAGCTCGGCCGCTTTCGCCTCCTGGCTGGCCTGTAGGACCCGCGTGTTGTTCTTACGCTCTTCATACTCCATGCTGCTGATAAAACGCTGCTGGTAGAGGTTTTTATAGCGCTGAAGCTGCTGTCGGGAGAATGCGGTTTGCGCCGTAATCGCGCTCAGCTCCTCCTTCAGCTGCACAAACGTGGCAGCCGATTGTTTCTCACCTAACTGCTGCTGCATCCTGCTCTCGGCGAGGTATTGCTGTCGCTGCTGCTGATAAACCTGCAGTCGCTGATCGATCCCCGAAATGTGCTTGTCGAGCTCAGCAAGCTGGATCTCCAGCGCGCTGCGCTGGGCCACCAGGCCAGGGATCTGATCGTTTGCCTGTGTGGTCACCACATTGCCCAGGGACTGTCGGGCCTGGACCGCCTGGCCCGGCGCGATGTTCTTCGCCAGCACGAGCTGTCCCGGCAGCGGGGAGAGCACCGTGGATATTCGGCCATTGATAAACGCCTCCTTGCTGGAGACCCCCATTCCCGCGAAAAACAGCAGAACAATGGCCGCCAGCACGCCACCCGCCACGCCCCATTTGAGGAGGCTATGCCGGGCGAAAACCGCTCTGATTCGGTTAATCACACACGCCTCATTAACGCTTATACAGCGTGACGACGCTGGCTTTCTCAAGGGTATGCATGTTGATGAGGAAACGTATCACCGCGTTGGGCAGATCCGGCGTCACGCCCAGATCATCACAGCTCAGGGCGTGCAGGGTGAAGATGTAGCGGTGCGGAATATCGCCTTCTGGCGGGCAGCAACCGCCGTAGCCAGGCGCGCC
Source organism: Enterobacter sp. RHBSTW-01064 (assembly GCF_014103035.1). Lineage (NCBI taxonomy): Bacteria > Pseudomonadati > Pseudomonadota > Gammaproteobacteria > Enterobacterales > Enterobacteriaceae > Enterobacter > Enterobacter sp. RHBSTW-01064. The sequence goes on from NZ_JABXOU010000001.1 coordinate 1,260,590, forward strand.
AAAATCTGATTGTGCGTGTTTGATGTCGGGTGTGTTCGCCGGGTTTCCCGCTCCCGCCGCAAGCGCGGTCAGGCTGGCAGGAATGTTATAGGCCACCCAGTGCCAGAAACCACTGCCCGTTGGCGCATCAGGATCGTAAGCGGTGACGGCAAAACTTTTGGTCCCCTGCGGGACATGTTCCCAGGACAAGGCGGGAGAGACATTATCGCCATTTCCGCCAAAATTATGATATTCGTTCGCTTTAGTCAGAAAACCGTAGTCGCATAAACCTGCAATAGATAATTTCATAGCGTTAACCTCTGCTTGATTGTTGGCATTTACCGGTGGGTTGTTCTATTGGTAACCGATTGAAAGCAAAACCGGTAACAGAATTCGCCAACCCGGCGAATTGCCCAGGAATAACGCGATATTGTTCCAACACTGAAACAATGCGGTGAAAATTTCTCTGCCGATTGCGAAGCCTCTTATTACACGACATCCTTGCCCTAAATTTATGACACCAGTGTGGTGCAGGGAGAATGAATGATGAATAAGAAAGTCGCGTGGAATGGTCAGGTTCAGCCGGAAGCGATTAACGTATTATCGGCGGAAGGCGGAATGATTGTTTGCCCTACGAAAGTGGGTTATATCATTATGACCTCGGATAAAGAGGGGCTTGAGAGAAAATTCGAAGCGAAACAGCGAAACCGTAATAAACCCGGCGTGGTATTGTGCGGCAGTATGGAACAGCTGAAATCGCTGGCGGAAATGAACCCGGAAATTGAGGCATTTTATCAGGCACACTGGGATGCAGACGTATTACTGGGCTGTATTTTGCCGTGGCGAGAAGATGCCATCGCCAGATTGCCTGATAACGGCCTGAAAGATCTGATGATGGACGGCAGAAAAACCAGCTGCTTCGTGATTAAATTTGGCAAACCCGGTGAAATGATTGCCAAAGAGCTGTGGGAAAAACATCAAAAATTCTCTTTTGCCAGCTCGGCGAATCCGTCAGGCAAAGGCAACCGCGGCATGGTGGAGTTCATTGGGGAACGCATCGAAGCGCGTGCAGACGTAATTATTTGTGCCAACGAGTACGTTAAGTCTATTCAGCCTGATGAAACGCAGGAGAGTCGCTATGAACAAGGCGTCATGGTGTCAATGGTAGACAGTGAAGGGAAACTGGTTCCTGAACAGGGTAGCGCCCGAAAAGTGACCCCTTGCCCGGTATTAATTCGCAAAGGTCTCGACGTCAATAAAATTATTAACTTCATGTCAGCCCAGTTTAATACCTGGGACTATCGCCACGGGGATTATTATTAATATTTCGGGTTTAACCACGTCATAGGGATGTCGATAATTATGTCATTTATAGACAAGGCCATTACCGTATTGCGTAATAGCGGGATCATACTGATCCCTACCGATACCCATTTTGCACTGGCGGCCGATCCTTACAGCCCGGACGCCATGGAAAAATTGACGCTGTTAAAAAGATCGCCCGGTACGAGAGAGATGACGTTTTGCTTCTGCGAACTGGCTGATATATGGGAATGGGTGGATGTCAGCCCGTGGCAAAGAAGCAAAATTGAAATGCTCAGCCGGGCCTGCTGGCCCGGCACCCTGAAAATCAGCCTGCGAAAGAAACAGCGAGCCGGTTTTCTTCCCGGCGCAGGCGATATTCTTCCGGTCGTCTGCGTGAAAAACAGTCAGATGCGAACCATCATCAGCCGGTTAGGCAGGCCTTTGGCGGTCATCCCGGCAGGATATCCGCAGGCTGAGGGCGATCTTGTGAGTTTTACGCTCGCCCGGGAAGACATGGGAGACCGCGTCGATCTGGTCGTCCCGTCCAACTGCAAAAATCCCAGCCGTACCGCCACCACGCATATCTCTTTGCTGGATGACAACGTCTCGATCCTTCGTCATGGCGAGCTGGATATCAGTAGCCTGCTTTGACCTCAGCTCCGGTGATAAGCTGCTGAAGTTCGTCGCTAAAACGCTTAATGCCCGACGTCATCGTATTTTTATTTTTTGACAGCAGCCAGACTTTATATTCATCCATCTGCCAGCCGGGTAAAAGCCGGACCAGTTTTCCGGTGGCGAGACTTTCTCGCGCAATGTAATTGGGCAAGTAGGCAATGCCCAGACCGGAAAGTGCCATGCTGATCAGCGCCACGCTGTTATTACTTCTGAAGCGGCTATGGACGTCAATATTGACCTTCTGTTTCTCTTTTCTGAACGGCAGCGAAACCGTACGTGCCACACCACGGAACAGGATGTAGTTATGGGCGGGGAGATCGCTCGGGGTCTGGACAGGACGCATCCGGGCGATAAAGTCAGGGGTGGCATACAGCCCCCACTGGATAGAGCATAAAAATTTGGTATGCTCATGCGTTGGCGTGTCCTGAGCCACGATGATGGACAGATCGTACGGGCTCTCTTTGATATCCACCGCTTTATCGGATAAATCGAGATCGACGTTGGCCATAATATTTCGTTCTAAGTAAGCATTTAAAGCTGGCACAACATACTCTTTTCCGAACGTCACCGGGGCCAGTATTTTTATTGTCCCCGCCGGCTCCTCATAATAATCCCGTATAAACCGTTCTGCAGAACGCAGCTCATTCAATATTTTGAAGCAGTGCTGATAGTAGCTCAACCCCAGCTCCGTAATCTCTATTTTCCGGGTGGTACGCTTAAGCAGCATTGCACCAATACGTTTTTCCAGCGTTGAAATATCCCGGCTAACTGACGACTTCGACATTCCCAAAGAGAGTGCGGCCTCGGTGAAGCTCAGGGTTTCGACGACACGCGCGAAAACCACCATCGGAATTAAATTCTCGATTTTTTCCATTCTACAATCTGCACCCGATCAGCAAACGTCACCCGACAATTAGTCGCAAAAGTCCTTACTAGCGTCAAGTGAAAAATTTCCAGCGTGCCGCCTTTTGTGCGTTTTTTATTAACGCAAAGAGGGCGTGTTGATATTTTTTCTCATCGACATAAGGATATATTTTCGTCGAAAAATGAGAGAAGCCGGCAGGTGAATATCCACGCACTAAAAGAAAAATATCTGGTTTTTTATGCTTTATTTATTGCTTCTGAATACGAATTAAATATTTAAATCCGCTAATTTCCCACTAGCATAACGACTCAGGGTGAATGTTACTAGAGGGTTAACAGTGAGTGAATGCATAGTTTCAGGAACACAGTGGGGGGCACAAAACCCCATCCGCGAGGACGATCTTGCGGCAAGGATCGATGCCTTACCGGCTTCCGCCGGGCTTTGGCGATTCATCGCCTTGCTGTCTCTTGGCGGTTTTTTTGAGCTTTACGATCTGTTTCAAACTGGCTATATCAGCGCCGGGCTCATTGCTGATGGGATCTTTCATACCGGGCAGCAGGGTGTGTTCGGTATGGCCGACCAGGCCGCATTTGCTTCCGCGACCTTTCTGGGGCTCTTTATCGGTGCCAGCCTGCTGAGCCCCTATGCTGACCGCATTGGCCGACGCGCGACCTTTATGTATGCCCTGCTCTGGTACGGGCTGTTTTCCCTCGTCATGGCGTTTCAGCATCAGGCGGAATGGGTGATCTTTTTCCGTTTTATGGTGGGGATCGGGCTCGGCGTTGAACTGGTGACCATTGATACCTATCTGACAGAGTGGGTACCCGCTCACCTTCGCACCCGCGCATTTGCTTTCGCCTTTTTCATTCAGTTTCTCTCCGTTCCTGCCGTGGCGCTGATGTCGTGGTGGCTGGTCCCGCAGACGTGGTTTGGCCTGAGCGGATGGCGGTTCGTGGTGATTGCCGGCGCGCTGGCGTCCATCGTCATCTGGCTTGTACGTAAGGGGCTGCCGGAATCGGCACGCTGGCTGCTGCAGCAAAAGCGCTATCTGGAGGTGAGAAACGTCATGCATGAGATGGAAAAACGCTGCGGTGCCGACGAGCAGGTTGATTTCCCTCTCCGTGCCGGGCAGCACAGCGACCAGGCTTCCATTAAGGGCAGATTTAAAGACATCTGGTCCCCGCGCTACCGTGGCCGGGTTGTCATGCTGGTGGTGATGAATATCTTTCAGGCGATCGGCTTTTTTGGCTTCGGAAACTGGCTCCCTGCCCTGCTGTCCGGCAACGGGACATCGGTCACGCACAGCCTGCTGTATGCCTTTTTCATCACGCTGGCCTATCCTCTCGGCGCGCTCATCTGTAGCCGCTATGCCGATCGGATGGAAAATAAATGGCAAATCGTCTTGTCCTGTCTGACCACGGTCATCTTTGGTTCGCTGTTCGCGCTTCAAAGCAACCCGCTGCTGTTGATTGCCTGCGGCTTCTTTATTACCTGGTCCAATGCCTGGCTGACCTACAGCTACCACTCCTATCAGTCTGAGATTTTCCCCACCCGTATTCGGGCGCGTGCGGTCGGCTTTTGTTATTCCTTTAGCCGTTTATCCACCGTATTCAGCAGTATAATTATCGGTCTTATCTTGCAATATAGCGGCTCGACGGCAGTCATTGCCTTCATTGTAATAAGTATGCTGATTGTGATGCTGACCATTGGTATTTTTGGCCCCAACACGCGCGGTATCGACCTGGAAAACATTTAATCACCGTGACTAATAAAATGCCGTCTCACGACGAGTGAGCGGCATCCATGATTATTTTTGCTGCCCCGGAAATAATAGCCCCGTCATGGCATCTCCTTTTTTACAGTTTTTTCCTAAAGCCGCTCCGCTTCGTCTGTGACATGCTGAATCACGCTCATAACCGATAACGTTAAATGAGGATATTATGAAAAAAACAATTATCGCATTATCTGCCGTTCTGCTGGCTTCCCCCGTTTTTGCTGCGACCACACATGCAACTGACGACACTGTCGCCGCGGCGAAAGCAAACGCCAACGACGCGAAGCAAAAACTGCACGAAGAGCAGAACAAAGGTGAAGAACTGAAGCTGAAAAACGAGCATGCCGCAGAAGGTAAAAGCGAAAGCTTTGGCAGCAAGGTCAGCGAAGACTCCCAGAAAGCCTGGCATAAAACCAAAGAAGGCACCGAAAAGGGGTGGGATGCCACCAAAGAAGGTGCTGAGAAAGGCTGGAATAAAACCAAACAGGGTGCCAGTGAGTTAGAAAAGAAAGTCACTGAGTAATCCCCAAAGCGGCCGCGTTAGCGGCCTTTTTTTTGTCTCTCCGAATAAAGACGCAAGATACCCGCGTGGCGTGCAGAAAAAGATCGGTGTTGCTATCAACCGAATGTATTTACCCTTCTCTCAACGACGTTTAGCGCGCTCTAATTAGCAGGAATTTGTCTGCGCACCAGAATATATTTCATTATTTAAAAAACATAATATATCTTACATCAAAAATGTTACCCTAACTTAAATGTGCATTAAGTAACCATAAACAATATAATTTAAAATAACGGGTAACTTTCTTTCTTCCGCATTAATTTACTTCTCAAGAAACGTTTAAAAACACACCAACCCTTAATAAAAAATCTTTAAAAACAGAGGGTTGATTATTTGCATCGATAATTAACATCAATATATTAATGCCAACTTCACAATATCCACCTGTATTTACAGCAGCTTAATTTGCATATCGAGACTTTTCTGACTATATCATTTTCATACCGTTTCGGATTAATTCCTCTATTAATTACAGGGTTATCTAGAGCACAAAAAAAAGAATACGCAATAATTTTCCATCAAATAAATAGATTCGCTCTGATGTTGCCACTCTATATCCTGGCGGGCATCGTTCGCTCTAAAAAAAATACGGTGAGTACTGCTTAATTGCAGTGACTCCGCCGGGGGCGCGCTTTTCCCTTCATAAACAGATGGCTCATCTTGCACGCCGTTCACGACAACTCGTCTGGAGTAATGACTAAATGAGCCAAATCTCTGTTATATCGAAACTTACTGGCGTGGAAACCACCACCGAGGGCACCCAGGTTACGCTGAGCCATTCCTCTATCGTGGAGCTACACGTAGAGCGAACCGATATTTCTCATTTTGCCCGTAGCGGTAACGATCTGGTGGTGACGCTGCACTCCGGCGAGGTGATCACCCTGAAAAACTTCTACGTCACGGATGCCCAGGGCGTGAGCCAGCTGGTGCTGGAGGAGAGTGACGGCGCGCTGTGGTGGATTGAAGACCCTACCGGGGCCGCCACATACGAATCAATCGCCTCCACGGACGTATTACTTGCCGCGTCAGGGAGTGATGCAGGCGGTGCCGCCGTCTGGCCATGGGTGCTGGGTGGTCTTGCGGTAGCGGGTGGGATTGCCATCGCGGCGGGCACCGGCGGAGGAGGTGGCGGTGACGATGATGACAACAGCAACCCCGGCAATCCGGGCACGCCGACGGATCCCGATACCACGGCGCCAACCGCGCCAACCAACTTACAGTTCTCCGACGATGGCAAAACCGTCACGGGTACCGCGGAGCCGGGCAGCACCGTCACGCTAAAAGATGCCGACGGTAACGTGGTCGGCACCGGAAAAACGGGCAATGACGGCAAATTTACCATCGTGCTGGATAAGCCCCTGACCAACGGCGAGGTGATCACCGCTACCGCGACGGATTCATCCGGTAATACCAGCCAGGCCGGGCACGTCACCGCGCCCGATACCACCGCACCGGATGCACCCACCAATCTGCAGGTATCGGATGACGGCACCACCGTCACGGGTCGCGCTGAACCGGGCAGCACCGTCACGTTAAAAGATGCCGACGGTAACGTGGTCGGCACCGGGAAAGCAGGCAGCGATGGCACATTCACAATTGAACTGGGTAAACCGCTGACCAACGGCGAGCAGCTTACCGCCACCGCGACGGACACCGCGGGCAACACCAGCCAGCCTGGTCAGGTCACCGCTCCAGACTCCACCGCGCCGGATGCGCCAAACCTTCTCATCGTAAACGATAACGTCGGCACGGAAACGGGCCCGCTGGACAATGGCCAGCGCACTGACGACGCCCGCCCTACCCTCAGCGGCATTGGCGAAGCCGGAACCACCCTCACCATTTACGATAACGGCACCCAGATCGGCACCACCAAAGTGGATGCTAACGGCAACTGGAGCTTTACCCCAGCAGGCAATCTCGCCAACGGAAGCCACACCATCACGACCACGGCAACCGATGCGGCGGGCAACACCAGCGCGCCATCGACCGCCGTGACCTTTATCGTCGATACCGTCGCCCCGACGGCGCCGGTCGTCATCAGCGTTGTTGATGATGTCGCCCCCATTACCGGTACGCTGGGCAATGGCAGCAGTACCAACGATCCGCGGCCACAGCTCACCGGTACCGCAGAAGCAGGCTCAACCGTCACCATTTATGACAACGGTATCGCTATCGGTACCGCCGTGGTAGCCGCTAACGGAAGCTGGACGTTTACGCCCTCCGTGAACCTCAGCGAAGGCAGCCATCAGCTGACCGTGCGTGCCACCGACGTCGCAGGCAACACCGGCCCAGCCTCCCCGGCGTTTACCCTTACCGTGGATCTCACCGCGCCGTCTACGCCGTCTGCATTCGTGGTTAATGATGATACCGGAAGCCTCAAAGGTGCCATCAGCGCAGGACAGTTTACGGATGCCTCACAGCCGCGTCTGACGGGCAGAGGTGAACCTGGCAGCACCATTACCGTTTACGATAATGGCGCGCTCGTAGGGACTGCCACGGTGCAGCCTAACGGCACCTGGAGCCTGACCCCGACATCACCTCTTGCAGAAGGCGCGCACTCGATTACGGTGCGTGAAACCGATGCGGCAGGCAACCAGAGCGGCCTGTCCCAGCCGATTAATTTCATCGTTGACACCACGCCGCCGGATCAACCCGTCATTTCTCTGAATCCGGCTGGCACGCAGATTACCGGCACCGCCGAGCCCAACAGCAGCATTGTGATCACCAACAGCGACGGAGACGTCATTGGCCGTACGACCACGGACGGCAACGGTAACTTTGTTGCCCCGCTTACCCCTGCGCAAACCAACGGCCAGCTGATCTCCGTGGTGGCGTCTGACGCTGCAGGTAACCAGAGCACGCCAGCGACCGCTACTGCGGCCGATACCACCCCGCCAGCCCTGCCCGGCAACCTCGTGGTGTCCGACGATGGTCAAAGCGTCAGCGGGACGGCAGAACCGGGCAGTACCGTCACCATTAAAGCCCCGGATGGCACAGTCATCGGCGAAACGACAGCCAATGGCGACGGGACCTTTAGCACGCCAATTAGCCCGGCCCAGACAAACGGCGAAGTGCTGACGGTTATCGCAACCGATGACAGCGGTAACGTTAGCCTGCCGGCTACGGCCACTGCACCTGATTCGACGCCACCTCTCGCGCCGGATAACGTCGTCGTGTCCGGCGACGGCACAACGGTCACGGGCACCGCTGAACCGGGCAGTACGGTGACTATTCGTGAAGGTAACGTCACGGTGGGTCAAGGCAAAGCCAATGATGACGGTAGCTTCAGCGTCACGCTCACGCCGCCAAAAGCCAACGGCGAAAGTTTGACCGCAGATGCCACCGACGCCGCAGGCAACACGGGGCCAACAACTCCTACCGTTGCGCCGGACATCACGCCTGCGCAAACGCCGGTGATTATTTCCGTGGTGGATGATATGCAGGCCACCACGGGTCCTGTCGCCCAGAATGGCCTCACTAACGACCGGACGCCCACCATCAACGGGACGGGTGAACCCGGTACAACCATTACCGTTACCAGCGGCAGCACCGTCATCGGTACCGTGACCGTTCCGGCGTCCGGTGAATGGAGCATTACCCCAACGGCACCGCTGCCTGATGGCGGTCACGTCCTGACGGCAACGGCGGTCGATGGAGCAGGTAACCCGAGCGGATCCTCAAATCCCTGGAGCATCACCGTTGATGGCACTGCGCCGGTCGCACCGGTCATTACGCAGGTCGTGGATGATGCCCCTGGACGCACCGGCCCGCTCGATACCGGTGAAACGACAAACGACGCCACCCCGACGCTCAACGGTACCGCCGAGCCGGGTTCAACGGTCACCATTCGTCTTGATGGCAACGCCATTGGTACCGCGCTGGTCGACAGCAACGGTGCGTGGACCTTCACGCCCACAACGCCGTTGAGCGAGGGGCCGCATACCCTGACCGCCGTCACCACCGACGCGGCGGGTAACACCAGCCCGTCATCCGGCGGCTTTACGCTGACGGTCGACGTTACGCCACCGGTGGCGGCCACTATTGAGACAGCGCTGGATAACGTGGGTCCGGTGCAGAACCCGCTTCAGGACGGTGATACGACGGACGACACCCAGCCTCAGCTGCAGGGGACGGCACCGGCGGACACCATCATCACGCTTTATGACGGTAATACCCTGCTCGGCACAGCGACTGTAACGGGGGGAACATGGACATTCACGCCAACCACCCCGCTAACCAACGGCCCACACTCCCTGACGGTGCACGCCACGGATGATGCCGGTAATACGACGATTTCGCCTCCGTTCGTGCTCACCATTGATACCATCGCGCCTGATACACCGGCGATACCGGATATCACCGTAAACCCGGACGGCAGCACGCCAGGTACCGCACTGAACCCGGGTGAAACGACCCGCGATACCACGCCAACCCTGAGCGGAACGGGCAACCCGGGTGACGTGGTGAATATTTATGATGGCACGACCAAAATCGGTGAATCTCTGGTGGACAGTGACGGCAACTGGACCTGGACGCCGAACCCACCGCTGGGTAACGGGACCTACGATCTCTCCCTGACGGTCACCAATCAGGATGGCGCAGGCAACGAAAGCGCCCCGTCCACACCGGTGACGATCACCATTGATACTGAAGCCCCTCTGGCCCCAACGGTGCCGGTCGTGACCGACAGCGTGAGCCAGATCACTGGCCCCGTAGCCGACGGCGAAACCACTAACGATCCGCGTCCGGTATTGAGCGGAACAGGTACGCCAAACGACGTGATCACCATCTATGACAGCCGCGATGGCGGCACAACGACGACAGCCGTAGGCACGGTGACGGTAGACGGAAACGGCAACTGGAGCTGGCGCCCTGAGAGCAACATTGGGGAAGGCACGCATGAATATACCGCCACGGCCACCGATGAGGCGGGCAACGAATCAGATCCGTCAACCGGCATCACCATTACGGTAGACACGATCGCGCCCGATACACCGGTTATCGCGGCCATCGGTGGTGCACAAAACGGTGGTTCTACGACGGATAACACCCCAACGATCGGCGGAACCGGTCCTGACGGTGAAACGGCGATCATTTACAACAACGGTGTTGAACTGGCGCGCGTGGATATCGTCAATGGCCAATGGACATACACGCTTCCGACGGCCCAAACGGACGGCCCGCTGAATATTACCGTTGCGGCAGTGGATAGCGCAGGTAACGTCAGTGCGCCAGGCCCGGTCTTTACCGTGACGATCGATACGCAGGCTCCCGCGACGCCAGCTATCGACGCGGTTTCTGATAGCCAGCTGACAAACGGTACCCTCTATACGCGCGACGGCACCCCGGCTCTCAGCGGTACCGGCGAGCCGGGCTCAACAATCATCGTTTCAGTGGATGGGACGCCATCAACCATTACCGTAACGGTTCCTCAAAACGGTATCTGGACGTGGACCGCCGACAGTACCTTACCTGATGGCCCGCACACCTTCTCGGTCTCATCCCGCGATCCCGCAGGCAATATTTCGGGTAGCTCTCCGAACCTGGCGGTCACCGTCGATACGGGTATTCCGGCAGACCCAGCCAACCTCGCCATTACTCAGCAAGGCACCCCGCTTACCGGGACCGCTGAAGCGGGAGCCACCATCACCGTGTATGCCGCAGACGGTACGACGGTCCTCGGCACCGGCGTAGCCACCGGTGGCAATTTCTCCATTGCGCTCAGCCCGGCACAGCTGGATGCCACCACGCTGAAGGTGACCGCCACGGATGCCGCGGGGAACACCAGCCCAGGTGCAAGCTTTGTCGTCACCGACTCGCCGCTGGACCTTCCGGACGTACCGATCATTACGGCTATTAACGATAACGTTGGACCGGTCACGGGCAATGTGAAAGACAAAACCTCTGATGACACCTCGCCTACGCTGACCGGGACAGCAGAACCTAACGCCGTCATCACGATTTATCAGGATGGCGTACTGGCAGTGCCGCCAACCGTGGTTGCGGATGGAAGCGGCAACTGGAGTTACACCCCGCTCTTCCCGTTGACAGCAGGTCCACATACCTTTGAAGTCACCGCGACGGATATTGTTAGCGGCGAAACCAGCGGACGCTCTCCTGCCGCAACCGTCACCATTGACCTGACCGCACCCGACACACCGGCTATCGGCTCCATCATTGATGACGTCGGTCCGGGCATTGGGCCATTGAGCGACGGCCAGACCACCAACGACAACCGCCCAACGCTGAACGGCGTGGGGAACGTGGGTGATACGATTACCATTTACAATAACGGTACTCCGTTAGGCAGCGTGGTCGTCGGCGCAACGGGTACATGGACTTACACCCCGCCAGCGCTGGCTGATGGCGATCATACCCTGACGGTCCGGGCCACCGATCCGGCGGGCAACGCGAGCGGACTCTCTACGGGCATCACCATCACCGTTGACACCGTCTCCACGACGCCGGTGATCACCAGCGTGACCGACGACGCGGGGAATGCCGCGACCGTAGTACCTAACGGTGCGCCAACCAACGACGCCACGCCAACCCTGACCGGGACGGCGGAAGCGGGCAGTGTCGTCGTTATTTATGATGGCACAACGCAGATCGGTGTCGTGGCAGCAGACAGCGTCACCGGCGCATGGACCTTTACGCCTGAAACCGCCCTCGTGGAAGGCTCTCACTCCTTCACCGTCAAAGCCACCGATCCGCAGGGCAACGTGAGCCAGACCTCCAACGCCTGGAGCGTTGACATCGACCTGACGGCGCCAACGGTGCCGACGCTCGATACGGTTAACGACAACGTGGCGGGCGGCGTGACCGGTAATCTTACCGCCGGCCAGGTCACCAACGACAATACACCGACGCTGAGCGGGACAGGTGCGCTGGGCAGTACAATCCACATTCTGAATAATGGGGTGGAGATTGGTACCACCACGGTAGACAGCAACGGCAACTGGACCTTTACGCCTGGCACTGCGCTTGGCGATGGCAACTATAACATTCGCGTCAACGCCACGGATGCCGTAGGCAACGTCTCGGCTAACTCTCCGGTATTCGCCTTCACCGTGGATACCGCAGGCCCTGACGCGCCGGTTGTAACGACTGTCATTGACGATGTCGGGCCGGTCACCGGGACGCTCCTCACCGGCAACAGCACCAACGATGCGCGCCCAACCTTCAACGGCACGGGCGAAGTCGGTGCGACGGTTCATGTGATTGTGGATGGCACTGAAATTGGCACCGCCGTGGTGAACGCTCAGGGGAACTGGACCTTTACCCCGGGCACGGCGCTCGGTGAAGGGCTGCACGCCATCACCTTCAACGCCACCGATACGGCGGGTAACACCGGCGCCACCTCGCCAGCGTTTAATCTGACGGTGGATACCGTCGCACCGCTGGCACCGGTCTTTACGCCAGCAACGGATAACCAGGGTACCGTTCTCAACCCACTGACCTCGGGGCAAAGTACCGACGACACTACGCCAACGCTGAACGGAACCGCAGCGGCCAACGCTACTATCACCCTTTATGAAAATGGTCAGCAGGTCGGAACCGTTCAGGCCAACGGCAGTGGCGTATGGAGCTTCACGCCTGCTAACCCGCTCAGCAGCGGTAGCCATACCTGGACCGCCACGGCAACCGACGCGGCAGGCAACGTCAGCCCGGCTTCACCGGCCTTTACGCTGATTGTCGATACCACTCCACCGAACGCGCCGGTTATCTCGCAGGCTATCGATGATGTCGGCACGGTGACGGGCGCGCTTGGCTCAGGGCAAAGCACCGACGACACCGTACCGCGTCTTGTGGGCACCAGCGAGCCGTTTGCTACGGTGAACATCTATGAAGGCACAACGCTTGTCGGCACGGGCACTGCAGACGCCAGCGGCAACTGGAGTATCTTGCTCAACACGACGCTGGCGACTGGCCCGCACAGCTTTACGGCACAAGCCACCGATGCGGCGGGCAATACCAGCGCGTCATCAGCCACCTTCACGCTGACCATCGACACCACGCCGCCAGCGCTGCCGGTGCTGACAAGCATCACGGATGACGTCGGTAACGCCGCCACGCCAATCGCCAACGGTGGCTTAACCAACGATGCACAGCCGACGCTCACGGGCACGGCAGAAGCGGGCTCTACGGTGAAAATCTTCGATAACGGCGTGCAGATAGGCAGCTTCGTTGCGACCGGCGGAAACTGGAGCTTTACCCCTTCTCCGGCGCTGGGCGACGGCTCGCACAGCCTGACCTTCTCGGCGACCGATCCGGTAGGTAATGCCAGTGCGCAAACCCCTGGATATGTGATTAACGTTGACGCAACCGCGCCAACCGCGCCGGTTATCAGCTCTGTTGTCGATGACGTGGGCACCGTCACCGGTCCGGTGACGGGCAGCAACCCGACCAACGACACGCGCCCTACGCTCAACGGCACCGCGGAAGCCAACGCCACCGTTCGCATCTATGACGGTACGACGCTCGTGGGTACCGTGACGGCCGATGCCAACGGGAACTGGACGCTACCGCAAACCAGCACCACGCTGGCGGAGGGGCAACATAACTTCACCGCCACGGCGACCGATGCGGCAGGCAACACCAGCGCACCATCGTCGGTCACCACCATCACCGTTGACCTGACGCCGCCAGCGGTTCCTACCGGCCTGGCGGTGATCACCAACGGGACGCACGTCACCGGTACCGCCGAAGCGGGCAGCACGGTTACCATCACCACCAGCACCGGTACGGTCCTCGGTACGGCGGTAGCGGACGGTAGCGGCAACTTTAACGCCACGATCTCCCCCGCGCAGACGGGAGGAGAGTCGCTGGTGGTCTACGCCACCGACAAAGCCGGAAACGCCGGTGTGAGCGCATCGGTTACCGCGCCGTTCACGACGCTGCCGAACGCGCCGGTAATCGCCACCATTACCGACAACGTCGGTACGGTCACCGGTAATCTGACCAACGGCAAAACGACCGATGACACCACGCCAACCCTCAGCGGAACGGCGCAGCCTAACGCCACCGTCACGCTCTACAATAACGGCGTCGCAATGGGCAGCGTTGTCGCCGACGGATCGGGCAACTGGACCTTCACCACTCCGGCGATGAGCGAAGGCTCCCATGCGTTTACTGCCACCGCGAGTAACGGCTCGGGAACCGGTCCGTTCTCTTCCGCCACGACGGTGATTGTCGACCTCACCGCGCCAAACACGCCAACCGGCAGCTTTAACGCCGACGGTAGCGTCCTGACGGGTAACGCCGAAGCGGGCAGCACTGTCACCATCCGTCTGGCAGATGGCAGCACGGTGACCACAACGGCAGGCAGCAACGGTACCTACAGCTATACCTTCCTCAATAAACAGACCGAAGGTCAGACGCTGCAGGTCACCGCGACCGATGCCGCAGGTAACGTTTCGCAGCCAGGATCGGCCCTCGCCCCGGTCGTGCCGCTGTCGGCCAGCAGCAACGTTGAAGAGTTGGACCTCACCACAACCGCAACGGTCACCAACTCGCAGTACAGCGATTACGGCTTCCTGCTGGTGGGCGCGCTGGGTAACGCGCTGACGCTGCTCGGCAATGACACCGCGCAGGTCGGCTTTACGGTGGGCAGCGGCGGCAGCGCAGACATCACCGTCAACGCCAACGCCACGGGTGCAGTGCTGTCGCTGCTCAATACCCTTGAACTGGTGGTGCAGCGGTTCGACAGCGTCAACAACACCTGGACAACGGTAGTGGATACCGGCCAGCCGCAGTTTGCCGATCTGCTCACGCTCGGGGCGACCGGCGTTTCGCTGAACCTGAACGGCCTGGCCAACGGTCAGTATCGCGTCCTGAGCTACAACACCAACCTGCTGGCGACAGGCTCTTACACCAGCATTGATGTGGGCGTGAAAGAGACCAGCGCAGGCACCGTCACCGGCGAAACCAGCCTGGGCGGCAACGTCATCCTCGACGTTGACCCGACTACCGGTAGCGATAACGCCCCGGCGGGCACCACGGTTACCGCCGTCACTAACGCGCTGGGGGTAACCACCAGCGTCACCGCCGACGGCACGGCAATTCAGGGGCAGTACGGTACGCTGACCATCAACCGCGACGGCAGCTACACCTATACCCTGACGAATACCAGCGCCTCGGTGATTGGCCGTACGGAGAACTTCACCTACACCATCTCCCACAACGGAACCAGCGCCTCGGCGAACCTGGTGCTGTCGCTGGGAACAGGCACGGCCACCAGCGGCATCGTGGCCGTAGATGACACCGCATCGCTGACCTTTGACACCACCGTGAGCGCCATTAACAACGGCACCTCGTCGCAGGGCGGCTTTACCGTGGTCGGGATTAACCTCGGTAATACCCTGGGCCTGAATCTGCTGGATGATTTGAGCAATCCGATCATCTACAGCGTGGAGGAAGGCACCACCCGCACCATGACCATTCAGGCCTCCGTGGGGGGCGTAGCGCTGGCCTCGGTGTTTGACCTGTACATCTATAAGTTCAACGATGCGACCCAAACCTTCGAGCAGATGCGCGTTCAGCCGGGCTGGCTTCGCGCGCCGCTGCTGGGCGGTACCTCGTCCACGCTGACGCTGAATCTGCCGTCTGGGGAGTACCTCTTCCTCCTGAACACGGCGGCGGGGATCACCGCGCTGACGGCCTATACGCTGAACGTGCTGGAAGACCACGTCTATAGCGTGGCAAGCGTCGGTACCAGCACCACCGGGGATGTGCTGGCGGATGACGTCGCGCCATCCGGCACGCTGGTGACGGAAGTAAACGGCGTGGCGGTAAACAGCAGCGGCCTCACCACCATCGTGGGGGAATACGGCACGCTCTCCATTAACGCGTCCGGTCAGTACACCTACACCCTGAAGAGCGGCGTTGGCGCTGACCACATCAGCACGCCGGATACCTTCGTCTACACCATTACCGCGCCGAACGGTGCCAAAGATACGGCCTCGCTCAACATCACCCCAACCGCGCGAGCGATGGATGCGGTGAACGATGTCAGCACCGCGATGGACGTGACCTCGGTACACCATACGACGGCCTACTCGGATACAACCGTAGGGACGGCGAGCTGGAACGCCGCGCTGTTGGCATCAACCCAGGGTAGCGGAAACGGTACCTTCGTGGTGGATCCGAATACGGCCCTGCACAACGTGGTCTTGACCTTTAACGTCGCATCGCTCCTTTCTCTGGGCGGGTTGACGGTGGACTGGACGATAACCAATGGCGCGACCACCGTAAGAAGTGGTTCATTCAACGGCGGGCTGCTGCTGGGCGGCACAGCCACCATCAACCTGACGGGACTGGATCTGGATGCAGGTACCTATACGCTCAGCTATACCGGCAAAATGGGCCCACTGGCTGCGGGGAATATCACCATTACCCCAAGCGTCAGCGGCACCGCCTACTCCCTGACCCAGTTCGACTCCACCAGCGGTCATACCGTCAATGGCAACATCTTTGACGGCACCGACTCAGCCGGGGCAATGGATCAGCTGCACTCGGTGGATACTCGCCTGAGCATCACGGGCTACAACGGCGTGACCACCACCCTGGATCCTTACACCGGCAGCACTGCGGTGAACATTGTTGGCCATTACGGCACGCTGGCGATTGCGGCAGACGGTCATTACACCTACAGCCTCAACGCCGGGGTATCGCTCTCAACCATCACCTCGAAGGAGGTCTTTAACTACACCCTGACCGACGCGACCGGTAAAACGGATACCGCCTCGCTGACCATCAATATGGCGCCGCAGTTCATCAGCTCTGAACACAACGACGTCATTACCGGTACGGCTTACGGCGATACGCTGATTTACCAGGTGCTGAACAGCACGGCAGGTAACGCAACGGCGGGGAACAGCGCGGGCGACCACTGGACCAACTTCTCGCTGGCGCAGGGAGACAAGATCGACATTGGCGATCTGCTGGTGGGCTGGAACGGCAGCGCGTCGACGTTGGGTAACTATCTCACTGTTTCACAAAGCGGTGGCAATACTGTGATCTCCATCGACCGTGACGGTACGGGGGCCGCCTACACTAAATCTGCACTCGTTACGTTGGATAACGTTCAGACCACCTACGACGAGCTTGTAAACCAGCAGCACATCATTACCTGATAGCAACAGAACCACCTGACCCGGGCGCACAGCGCCCGGGCACAACAATAAAGCTGTACCATTTTATTAGGGACAAGACATGGGAAAGAAGATGCCTTACTGGTGGCTCTCGTGCTGCCTGATATCTGTGCCCGCTCTAGCTGCCAACCCGGCGGGAACGATCAATGCCGAACAACTCAGCGAAACGCAGGAACTCCCCTCTTTGAACGGCCGCGTGGCCCCGGTGGCCACGAAAGCCGCGCCCGGCACGCTGCAGCTGGGCGAAGCCGTAAACCGTGCCGTCACCTGGCACCCGGCCATCAGCGAAGCGGTAGGTAAACTCTACCAGCAGAGCGAAAACGTGGACGTCGCCAAATCGAAATACTATCCGCAAATCAATGCCGGAATGGAGAACGGCTATACCCACGACGGTGACGACAACGGCTTCACGCCGTCGCTGGTGCTCTCCCTCTCGCAAATGCTCTACGACTTCGGCAAAGTGGCGAGCCAGGTGCGCGCCGAAAGCGCGGGCGTCGCCCAGCAGCAGGCTAACGTGCTGGTCAGCATTGACACCATTGCCCACGATACCGCCATCGCCATGGTGCAGGTTCAGACCTTGCAGCAGATGGTAGACACCGCCAAAGAGCAGCTTGATGCCCTCTCCTCTATCGGAAAGCTGACGAAGCTGCGCAATGACGAAGGGGCCACCTCACTCTCTGACGTGGTGCAGACCGATGCCCGTATCGAAGGCGCGCGCGCCCAGCTGATGCAGTACCAGGCCAGCCTCGACAGCGCCCGCGCCACGCTGATGAGTTTTCTGGGCTGGGACAGCCTGAACGTCGTCAGCAACGACTTTCCGCAGAGCCTGGCCCGCAGCTGCGACATCGCCGAGCCGGACGATCGTCTGGTGCCCGCCGTGTTAGCGGCCTGGGCGCAGGCCAACGTCGCCCAGGCCAACCTTGACAATGCCAACGCGCAGATGACGCCAACCATTTCGCTTGAGCCCGAAGTACGCCACTACCTTAACGACCGCTATGCGGGCAACGAAACGCGGGATCGCACCCAGTATTCCGCCTGGGTAAAAGTGCAGATGCCGATCTATCAGGGGGGCGGCCTGACCGCCCGACGCAATGCGGCCGGACATGCGGTCGAGTCGGCGCAGTCCACCATTCAGCGCACCCGCCTCGACGTGCGGCAAAAACTGCTCGAAGCCCGCAGCCAGGTAATGAGCCTGATGGCCACGCTGCAAATTCAGGGGCGTCAGGAAGCGCTCAGCGCCCGCACCCGCGAGCTGTATCAACAGCAGTATCTCGACCTCGGCTCGCGTCCGCTGCTCGACGTGTTAAACGCCGAACAGGAGGTTTATCAGGCGCGTTTCACCCAGCAGCAAACCGCCGGACAGCTGCATCAGCTTCAGCTCAACTGCCTGTACAACACCGGGCGCTTACGTCACGCGTTCGAACTTGATAACCGCACCATCCAGACTGTGGAGATCCAGCCATGAAGCAACGTGATATCCCGCAGGGTGAAAACATGACGGATGATGCGCTGGAACAGTGGGCACAGGCGTTTGGCTACGTGGCAACGCGTTATCGCGTAGCCTGTTCACCCGGCGCGCTGATGGCGGGTGCGCCGTGGCTGAAAGGTAAACCGATGGTGCCAGCCCTCACCCAGCTAGCGCGCGAGGCCGGACTGTCATTTGATCTGCTGACGGCAGATCGGCAGTCTATTAATAGCTGGCGTTTGCCCGTCGTGGTGGAGCTGAGCGAGGGGAAAATCGGCGTCATTGAACATTTCGACGGCGAGGACACGCTTGAGGTCAGCTTTTTCGACGACAACACGCACACCAACCGCCTGTCGATGGCGGCCATGCTCCCGGCCATCCGCCATGTGATCGCCCTGCGTCCCTTGGCCGCCCTGAAGGACAGCCGGGTGGATGCCTATATCTCTAAATATCGCCCGGACTGGCTCTACCGGCTGGTGATGCGCGATCTGCGCCCCTACAGCTGGGTCATGCTCGCCGCGCTGTTTATCAACGTGCTGTCGCTTTCGGGGATCGTGTTTTCCATGCAGGTTTACGACCGGGTGATCCCGGCTCAGTCCTACCCGACGCTGTACGTTCTGACTATCGGGGTGCTGATCGCCACGCTGTTTGGTTTTGTGCTGCGCGTGGCGCGCGGACACATTATGGATCTGCTGGGCAAGCGCTCGGATCTGCGCGTGTCGGATCGCGTATTTGGTCATGCGCTACGACTGCGCAACAGCGCCATCCCTCGCTCCACCGGCAGCTTCATTTCCCAGCTGCGCGAGCTGGAGCAGATCCGCGAAATGGTCACCTCCTCTACCATTTCCACGATTGTTGACCTGCCTTTCTTCCTCCTTTTTGTGGTGGTGCTGGCGATCATCGCGCCGCAGCTGGCGTGGATCGCCCCGGTTGCGGCGGTGATTATGGTGCTGCCCGGCCTGCTGCTGCAAAAGCGGCTGGCGGAGCTGGCGAAGCAGTCGGCACACGAATCCACCCTGCGCAACGCGGTGCTGGTCGAGAGCGTGCAGGGGCTGGAGGACATCAAATTGATGCAGGCGGAAAACCGCTTTTTGCAGCAGTGGAACAGCTATATCCAGATCACCGCGGAATCTGGCCTGCGCACCCGCGAGCTGACGCAGAACCTGATCAACTGGGGGATGACCATTCAAAGTCTGGTCTACGCAGGTGTCATCGTGGTCGGCGCACCGATGGTAATCGACGGAACGTTAACCACCGGCTCGGTGGTCGCCGCCTCTATGCTGGCCTCCCGCATGATCGCTCCGATGGCGACGCTGTGCGGCGTGCTGGCCCGCTGGCAACAGGTGAAGGCAGCCAAAGAGGGGCTGGACAGCATTATGCAGCTGCCCACCGAAAACCAGCGCGAAGAGACGCCGATCCGCCAGGACGTGCTGCGCGGCCATTACCTCTTCGAGCAGGCGCAGTTCCGCTATCACCCGGAAGATCCTCGCATGGCGCTGCGCATTAACCGTCTGGAGATCAAACCTGGCGAGAAAGTGGCGATCCTCGGGCGCAACGGCGCGGGCAAGTCCACCCTGCTGCAGGCGATGGCAGGCGGGATGGATCTGGCGGGCGGCGAGCTGCGGCTCGACAACTTCAGCCTGCCCCATCTCGACGTGGCGGACGTGCGGCGTAACGTCGGCTTTATGACCCAGAACGCGCGGCTGTTTTACGGCACCCTGCGCGAGAACATCACGCTGGGTATGCCGCGCGCCACCGATGAAGAGATTTTTGAAGTGCTGGAGATGTGCGGCGCGGCCAGCTTTGTGCAGAAGCTGCCGAAGGGGCTGGACTACCCGATTATGGAGAATGGCGTGGGGCTGTCCGGCGGGCAGCGGCAGTCCATTCTGCTGGCGCGCATGCTTCTGCGCGATCCGAATATCGTGCTGATGGACGAACCCACGGCGTCGCTTGACGAGCATACCGAGCGGGAATTTATCCAGCGCCTCACCGCCTGGCTTGGCAACCGTACGCTGGTTGTCGCCACCCACCGCGTCCCGGTGCTGGAGCTGGTGGAGCGCGTGGTGGTGTTGAAAGAAGGGATGCTGGTGATGGATGCGCCAAAAGCGCAGGCCCTGAGCAACAGCCGCATGCAGCAACAGCAGGCAGCAACCGGACGGGAGTGGAAAAATGAAAATCAGTCAGCGTGACGTTGCCGCAATGGACGATCTGGATAACGCCCTCGACTCCGAAAGCGGCTACACCGGCGCGCGGCGGATTGTCATCTTCTCTCTGCTGCTGTTTGTGGTGCTTGGCGTCTGGGCGTGGTACGGCATTCTGGATGAAGTTTCCACCGGAACCGGCAAAGTGATCCCCAGCTCGCGCGAGCAGGTTTTACAGTCGCTCGACGGCGGGATCCTGACGGAACTGAACGTGCACGAAGGGGATCAGGTTCAGGCTGGACAGGTACTGGCGCGGCTCGATCCGACGCGTTCGGAATCGAACGTCGGCGAAAGCGCGGCACGCTACCGGGCATCACTCGCCTCCAGCGTCCGGTTGTATGCCGAAGTGAACGATCTGCCGCTGAAATTCCCGCCTTCGCTGGCGAAATGGACGGATCTGATCGGGGCTGAAACGCGCCTGTATAACTCACGTCGCGCACAGCTTGAAGATACCCAGCGCGAGCTGCGCTCGGCGTTAGATCTCGCCAATAAAGAGCTGGCGATCACCCAGCGGCTGGTCAAAACCGGTGCCGCCAGCCACGTGGAAGTGCTGCGTCTGCAGCGGCAGAAAAGCGATCTGGAACTCAAGCTGACCGACGTGCGCTCGCAGTATTACGTTCAGGCGCGCGAGGCGCTCTCCAAAGCCAACGCGGAGGTGGATATGGTTTCCGCCATTCTCAAAGGGCGTGAAGATTCGGTGACGCGTCTGACGGTGAAATCCCCGGTGCGCGGCATTGTGAAAAACATCAAAGTGACCACCATCGGCGGCGTGATCCCGCCCAACGGCGAGCTGATGGAGATCGTACCGGTGGACGATCACCTGCTAATTGAAACCCGCCTGTCGCCGCGCGATATCGCCTTTATCCACCCTAATCAGGAAGCGCTGGTCAAAATCACCGCCTACGATTACGCGATTTATGGCGGGCTGCATGGCGTGGTGGAGACCATTTCACCGGATACCATCCAGGACGAAGCGAAGCCGGAAGTGTTCTATTACCGGGTATTTATCCGCACCAGCCAGGATTACCTGGTGAATAAGGCGGGCAGGCACTTCTCGATTGTGCCGGGGATGATTGCGACGGTGGACATTAAGACCGGAGAGAAAACGGTGCTGGATTATATGATCAAGCCGTTTAACCGGGCGAAAGAGGCGCTGAGGGAGCGGTAGTCAATCGCCGGGTGGCGGCTCCGCCTTACCCGGCCTACATCCGCATGGAGTGAAAATTCGCTATGATTTTCTCCCTCTCCCTGTGGGTGTACGGTCCGGGGACATGGTAGACAGGTGTTCGGGGACATGGTGAACACTTTTTAACATCCTTTACCCATGGTGATCGACTTTTTCTTCAGGTCGATCACCCCCACTTTCGTGCTGTAT